>CAVUYY010000020.1:0-8714 GCA_963745775.1 uncultured Gaiellaceae bacterium | reverse complement strand
TCGATCTCGCTTCGCCTCCGCGCGACCGACCTGTCCTGGCGCAACTAGGCTCCCGCGCGTGGCTCGCTACGTCCGCCTTGCCGCGCCCGACGCGGCCGAGATCGCCGCCGCGTTCGCGGAGCTGCGCGAGAGCCTCGAGGTCTCGCTCGACTTCCCGGACGAGGTGCTCGCCGATGCGGAGCGCTCCGTCCGCGTCCCTCGGCTCCCCGACCGCGACGAGACGGCGATCCCGTTCGTCACGATCGACCCGCCGGAGTCGATGGACCTCGACCAGGCGCTCCACCTCGAGCGGCGCGGCCAGGGCTACCGCGTCCGCTACGCGATCGCCGACGTCGCCGCGTTCGTCACCCCGGGCGGACCGATGGACGTCGAGGCACACAAGCGCGGCCAGACGCTCTACGCGCCGGACGGGAACGCGCGGCTCTATCCGCCGGCGCTGTCCGAGGGCGCCGGCAGCCTCCTGCCCGACGAGATCCGCCCGGCGATCCTCTGGACGATGGAGGTCGACGCGACCGGCGAGGGAGTCGAGGTCGACGTCCGCAGGGCGCTCGTCCGCAGCCGCGAGAAGCTCGACTACGCGGGCGTCCAGCGCTCGCTGGACGAGGGCACGGCCGGCGATTCGCTGAACCTGCTGCAGGAGGTCGGCCTGCTCCGCCAGGAGCGCGAGGAGCGCCGCGGCGGGATCGCGCTGCCGATCCCCGAGCAGGAGGTCGAGAAGGGCGAGAACGGCTACGAGCTCGCGTTCCGCGCGCCGCTGCCGGTGGAGGGCTGGAACGCCCAGATCTCGCTGATGGCCGGCCAGGCCGCGGCGGAGCTGATGCTCGGCGCGCAGGTCGGGATCCTCCGGACGCTGCCGACCGCCGACCCGAAGGCGGTCGACCGGCTGCGCAGGGCCGCGAAGGCTCTCGGCGTCGACTGGCCCGCCGACCACACGTTCGCCGACCTGATCCGCACCCTCGACCCGAAGGTGCCCGCGCAGGCGGCGTTCCTGGCCGAGTCGACCGTGCTGCTCCGCGGCTCCGGCTACGCGGCCTTCGACGACGAGGTTCCGACCGGGGCGATCCATGCCGGCGTCGGCGCGCCGTATGCCCATACGACCGCGCCGCTCCGGCGGCTCGTCGACCGCTACGTCGGTGAGGTCTGCGTCGCCGTCTCCGCCGGGACGCAGGTGCCGGATTGGGCGGATTCTGCCCTGCCGGGGCTGCCCGAGACGATGGAGCGGTCGAACCGGAAGGCGCAGCAGTACGAGGCCGGGATCATCTCGACGGTCGAGGCGGCGCTCCTCGAGCACCGGGTCGGCGAGACGTTCGAGGCGGTCGTCGTCGAGGTGGACGAGCACGACGGCGGCGGCACCGTCCAGCTCACCGAGCCGGCGGTCACCGCCCACTGCGAGGGCGACCTGCCGCTCGGCGAGCGCGTGACCGTGAAGCTCGACGCTGGCCGACGTCGCGAAGCGGCAGGTTCGTTTCCGGCTCGTCAAGCCTTCGTAGGAATCCCGTCGAGCAGCGCCCGCGCTTCGCCGGCGAGGACGAGCGAGCCCTTCTCCAGCGCCATTTCCTCGGCCGTCTCGAGCGCGACCGCCGCGTCGGATCGATTGCCCGCGGCGAGGAGCACCTCGCCGAGCGCGACATGGGCATCCGCCGTCATCTCGAGGTAGTCGGTCGGAGCAAGGAGGCTCGAGCGCCGCTCTCGCGTAGGCGACCGCGTCGTCGTGGTGAGCTCGCGCGGTGGCGATGCGGGCACGAACGATCGCCACGCCGGCATGTGTCACGAAATCGTCGGCAGACGTCATTTGCTCGCATTCGTCGACAATCGCCGCGGCCTCGTCGAGCCGCTGCTGCCGGACGAGGGCGAGTGCGAGGTTCGCGCCTTGCGTCGAGCGGAAGCCTTGCTCTCCGGCCGCGCCAAGCGAATCCCATGCTTCCCGGAAGATGCGCTCCGCGGCCTCCCACTCGCGCGCGCGAAGCTCGACCGCGCCGCTCTCCTCGCCGATCGTTGTCGTGATCAGCGCCATGCCGCGCTCGAGGTGCGTTTGGCGGAGGCCGGCATAGAACTCACGGGCGGCGTCGAAGTCGCCACGCGCGGCGAGCGCCACGCCACGCCGGTCGAGCAGCCCCGCGCCGAGGCGCCCGCCCAGCTGATCCCCCACCCTTGCGAGCCGCTCGTCGACGAAGCGCTCGAGCTCCGGCCAGGGCGTCCGGCCGAACCGCATCGCCGTCACGATCAGCGCCACCGCCTCCGCCTCGAGGGACGGCGACGACGCTTTCAGCGCGTGCTCGACAGCGCGTCGCGCCTCCTCGGTTGCCTCATCCACATGGCCGACCCAAAAGGAGAGCCAACCGCGCGCCGTGTGCGCCCTGGCGAGATTCTCGTCGTCGCGCGCGTCGCGAAGGTCGGCGATGATCCGGTCGAGCTCCGGAGCGAGCGAGCGCACCTCGCCTCCGGAGTGGCCACGCCTGAGCACTCCGAGAATCCTGGCGCGAGCGACCACTTGGGCTTCGAGACCGAGGGTTGCTCCACGCTCGATCGCATCTGCGATGAGCGCGTCGCAGCGCTCGAGCTCGCCCAGGCCGTAGTGGGCCTCCGCGAGCGCAGCCAGCACGGGGACGAGCGCAGCGTCGTCGGGCTGGAGGAGCTCGCTCGCGCGCGTAAGAAGGTTTGCTGCCGCGTGCATGTCGACTCGGTCGAGCGCCCGGACACCGGCGGCGGCGAGCAGCGCGGCCGCTCGCGCGGCGAGCTCCGGCGCCGGCCTTCCGAGCTCGAGTCTGTAGCGCGCCGCCTGCTCCAGGTGGTAGCCGAGGATCTCGTCGAGCTCGACGAGACTCGTCACCGTGCTCGCCGATCCAGCCGGCGAAGCGCTCGTGCAGGTCGGCGCGGGTCGCCTTCGGCAGAGCCTTCGTAGGCGGCGTCGCGGATCAGCAGATGCCGGAAGCGGAAGGCGTCGTCGCCGGCCAGCGTCGCCGGGCTGGGACGAACGAGCTCCTTGCGTACGAGTCCCAGCAGATGCGCTCCGACGTGCGGCGTCCTCGGGCTGCCAGCGCCTCGACGGCGCCGCGGTGGAACACCTGACCCTCGACCGCGCCGCGCTCGAGCGTCGCCCGCTCGGGTCGAGGCAGCTGATCGAGCCGCGCGGCCAGCAGCGCCTGGATGGTCGGCGGCACGCTGACCTCGTCGGGCCCGCGTTCGTGCACCATCGCCAGCATCTCCTCGACGAAGAGCGGATTGCCCTCAGCCGCCACGGCGATTCGCCGGCGAAGGCCGATGTCGAGGGGATGACCGTCGAGCAGTCCGTCGATCAACTCGTCCGTCTCGTCGTCCGCGAGCGGCTCGAGCAGCACGCTCGTGGCGTTGAGCTTCCCGCCGCTCCAGCCCGGCCGTCGGTCGAGCAGCTCGGGGCGGGCGAGGCAGACGAGCAGGATCGGCGCGTCACGGCTCAGGTCCGCGACCTGCTCGACGAGGTCGAGGAACGCCGGCTCGCCCCAATGGAGATCGTCCAGGAGCACGATCAGCGGACGTGCGGCGGCCTGCGCCTCGAGCAGCTTGCGCACGCCGAAGGCGATCTCGTCGGTCGCCGCCTGTCCGTGGCCGAGCAGGGCGTCGATGGCGGGATCGTCCGCCGGCTCGGTGCCGAGCAGCTGCTTGACGATCTCGACCGCAGGCCAGTACGTAATCCCTTCGCCGTACGACAGGCAGCGAGCGCTGACGACCGTTGCGTCGATCTCTGCGAGGAACTCCTGCGCCAGCGCGCGACTTGCCGACGCCCGCGGGCCCGAGGATCGTGAACAGGGCGCAGGCCCGCTCCGAGAGCACGCGCTCCCAGGCGCCGGCGAGCAACCGCGACTCTCGCTCACGGCCGATAAGCGGTGCGTCGAAACGCCGGATGTACGCCTCTTCTCCGGTGATCGCAACGAGGCGGTAGGCCGTGAGCGGCTCGGACTTCCCCTTCGCCTCGAGCGGCGGAAGTAGCTCCACGTCGACCGCGTCCCGGATCAGCCGGTAGGTATCCGTCCCGAGCAGCACCTCCCCGATCCCAGCGGCCTGCTCCAGGCGAGCCGCGACGTTGACGGGGTCGCCCGTGACGAGCGTGTCGCCCTGTCCATTGGCTGCCTGGCCGGTGACGACCTGGCCCGTGTTGACGCCGATCCGGACCTCGAGCTCGACCGAGTCGCGGAGCTCCAGCGCCGCGCGCACGGCCCGGAGTGCGTCGTCCTCGTGCACCTGCGGCACGCCGAACACGGCCATCACGGCGTCGCCGATGAACTTCTCCACCGTGCCGCCGTGACGCTCGATCGCCGCGCGGGCCGTCTCGAAGTACCGCGCCATCGTGGCGCGCGTCGCTTCCGGATCGAGTTGCTCGGCGCGAGCGGTCGAGCCGATCACGTCACAGAACAGCACGGTTACGGTCTTCCGCTGCTCCCGAGGACGCTCGGCCTCGGCGAGGGCGCCGCCGCACGAGTCGCAGAAGCGGGCGCCCTCCCGGTTTTCGGCTCCGCAGCTCGGGCAGTCGGCCATGGCGCAGAGCCTAAGCGAGTTACGCCGGCGGGCGGCGGCGAGCACCTGATTGTGCCGACCGCCGCCCGATCCGACCGGAGCAGCTCCGTATCCCGCGTCGCTCAGTGCCCGTAGGGCGGGCCCGAGATGTTGTCGATCTTCCAGATCTCGCCGCCGAGCGTGACCACGTACGCG
Organism: uncultured Gaiellaceae bacterium; assembly: GCA_963745775.1. GTDB lineage: Bacteria > Actinomycetota > Thermoleophilia > Gaiellales > Gaiellaceae > Gaiellasilicea. The sequence continues at coordinate 4,028 of CAVUYY010000020.1, read as the reverse complement.
GTCGTACCGATGATCTCGAGCGAGGTTGGCTGGTTCAGCTCGTCCGCGAGCACCGTGAATGTCCCGTCGTCGTTGACCTTCACCAGCGCTCCGGTGTTCGGCAGCGCGGGCTGGCCCGCGCAGGCGGGATCGGCGCATGGGAAGTCACCCTGCGAGAGGGCGAAGAGCGAGCCACCGCGGCCGCGCTTCACGTCCACGAGGAGCGGAGCGCCAGACGCGACCACTGCGGCGGTGGACGAGCCCGGGCTGAAGGCCACGACCTTGCCGTCCGCGGGCTCGTGAGGAACGGGGCCGGCTTCCGCCATGTAGATCGTGTTGCCGTGCGCCTCGAGCCCGGTCGGGACGGTGTTGTCGAACGTGATGAATTCGCTTACGTCACCGTCGAGCGTCACGTGGTACACGCGGTTGTGGTGCCCGTCGGTGACGAGGAACCCGCCACGGTACGGCGCCATCGCGTACTGGACTCCGGTCACGAGGAAGATGTCCGCCTCCGGCTCATTGGCGATGGCGAACGCGCCGATGTCGGCGACGACCGTGCAGCTCTCCGGGCCGTCCACGCGATAGATGCCGTTGACGTCGTCGTGAACCCCGATCGGTGGGAACGGGTCGCTGACGAGCGTGACCAGCGCGTACGCAGTGTTGCCGATGAACGCGACGTCCATCGCCCCGCCAAGGGGGATGACCTGCGGGGGCAGGCAGCTCGCAAACGCCGTGACCGCCCCGGTCTTCGGATCGACACGCGAGATCTCGCCGCTCGCGGGCTCTGGAACGTACAGCGCACCGTCGGGCCCGACGGTGCTCCCGGAACCTCCTTCCAGGCTGGTGACCCAGCCGGGCGTGATGGTCGGCGTCGCCGCCGGAGGCGCGGCGCTCGCTGCCAACGTCGCGATCATCGCGATCACCAACGGCAGCGTTACGGCAAGTACGATCGAAAGTCGCTTGCGCATTCTGTGCTCCCTTCTCCCTAGGTAGTGGTCAGAGCCGGGTCGGGCCGCACGACGACGGTGTCGGCAACGGCGACAATCTCGTCGACCGGCAGGCCCGCTCGGTAGGCATGAGTACGGATCGCCTCGGGGCTCGAGGCCTGGTAGATGCAGACGGTGCCAAGCTGGCCGCCCGGCTCCGCGAGCACGTAGCTGCGGATCCAGCGGATGTCGTCGGGCGTGCTGTCGGCTTCCTCGGTGGAGCGGGCGGCTGCCGCCTGCAGCTCGTCCGGAGTGCGCCAGCCGCTCCGGCGCAGGATCACGTAGGTCTCCACGGCGTCTCCTCTCGTTCGGGTACGCCTCGACGCTACGAGCGACGGCCTGCCGCTACATCGGTGGAACTGCCTAGTTTTCGGCTACGTGCTGCCCATTCTCGACGAGCCCGAGCCGGGCAGCCTGGACGACAGCCTCGCCGCGACTGCCGGCCTGGAGCTTCCGCAGGATCGCGGATACGTGGTGGTCGACCGTGCGCGGAGAGAGGAAGAGCCGCTCGGCGATCGCTGCGTTTCGAAGGCCTTCGCCGAGCAACCGAAGCACCTCGAGCTCGCGGGCGGTCAGCGCCGCCACATTCGCCTGCGTGGAGGCTCGCGGGCCGCTGGCGACGCCGCGGATCCCGAGTTCGCGAAGGCGGCGCGAGACATGAGCGGCGAGAGCGCCGGCGCCGAGCTGCCGCGCCCGGCTGAGAGCCTCTCGAAGGCCGCCTTCGTCATCCGTCTCGCTCAGTGCGAGCGCCTCCTCGTACGGGCAGCCGAATGCCGCCCAGGCCGCGGCTGCCTTCTTCCAATCGCCGGCGAGCTGCAACGCATGCGGGCCTACGAGATCGGGTGGAAGCTCGTCGACGATGCCGTGCTTGCCCCGCCAATACGCGATACGCGCGATCCACGCCGCCGAGCGACGGTCGAGTGCCAGGTCGAACACGGGTTGGGTTGCCTCTCGAATGTCGACGGGGATCTGCTCGAGCCACGCGATCTCGGCGAGAGCGCAGGCGACCTCGCCGTCTCGATCCAACGCAAGAGCGGGAAAGACCATCGCGAGCGCCTCGTCCAGCAGCGACCGTGCGCCCGGGTCGCCACGTCGAGCCCGCACGAGCGCGAGTACGAGCAGTCCAATCAGCCGCGGCTCGGGCGAGTCTCGTGGCTCGTCGACGAGCAACTTCGCGGTCGCCGCCGCGTCGTCCCAGCGGCCGAGCTCGAGCTCGACGACCGCTCGAAACTGGAGGAGGGCGAGACGCCAGAGGTCGAGCTCCAGCTTGTCGCAGACCTCGAGGCCCTCTGCAAGCCAGCGCTCCACCAAGTCATACGACCGGTTCTGGGCGGCGCCGATCGCCAGGTTGTGGAGCCCGCGGACGACCTGAGCGTGAATCCCGAGCCGGCGTGCGTGATCGACTGCCGCCTCGAGGGCCGCGCTGGCCTGCGGTCCGTCGCGAAGCATCTCTGCGGTGCCGACCAAGATCGAGATGTCGACGAACAGGTCCGGCTGGCTGCGCTCATCGATTAGGTTCAACGCGCGTCTGAGCCAGGAGATCGCGCCCGCGAAGTCGTCCTCGAGGAACCGCGCTCGAGCCGCCGCCTGGTAGACAGCCGCATGCTCCGTCCCCGGCGGAAGCGGCTCGACCAGGCGGAGCGCGGTCGCTGCCGCCTCTTCCGCCTCCCGAAGCAGGCCGCGGCACGTCAGCATCGGCACAATCCGGGCCAGATCGACCGCCTCCGCCCGCACGTTGCCCGCACGCCGGTGGAGCTCGATCGCACCTTCGAGCGCGATGATCGCCTGCGCCTGCTCGTCGGTGTTGTAGAGCGAATCGGACTGGCGCTCGAGCAGCGAGGCGCGTTCCTCATCGGAGAGGCCGTCCGCGAAGCGAAGGGCCCTCGCGTACTGCTCGGCCGCCTCGCGATGCGCACCGAGCGCCTCGGAGCGCTCGGCCGCGGCGATCGCGTAGCGCAACACGGGCTCGGCTTGGGCGGCGGCTTCGGCATGGTGAGCGAGCCGAGCGGCGTCGGGCGCGCCGACAGGCGGATGCTCGAGCGCCACGACCGCGAGGCGGTGCAGGCCGGCGGCTCGGCGCGGCTCGATCGACTCCTCGACGGCGCGTCGCGCCAGCTCGTGTCTGAACTCGACCCCGCCGTTGCTCGCGCGAAGCGTTCCCGTGACGAGGCATTCCTCGAGCGCGTCGATGCAGGTCGGCGCCAGCTCCTCCAGCAGCCAGAGCTCGACCCGCTTCGGCACGACCGCGACGGCGTCGAGCAGCGCCCGCGCGGGTTCGCTCAGCGAGGCGACGCGGGCGAGGACGGCATCCCTGACCGTCTCGGGGATCGCACCATTCCCGGAGGCCAGCACCTCGGTGACGAAAAAGGGGTTGCCGCCGGTGCTGCGGTGGAGCTCGCCGGCGTCGATGTCCGCCGCCGCCGCGAGCTCGGCAACCGACGGCTCAGAGAGCGGCTCGAGCGTGATCCGGCACACCGTCGGCCGCGTCGCGAGCTCGCCGAGCACGATCCGGAGCGGGTGCATCCGGTCGAGGTCGTCGCGGAAGGTCGCGAGCACGAGCAGCGTCGAGCGTTCGACTCTCCGGGCGAGCAGGCGGAGCGCATCGAGGCTCGCCTCGTCTGCCCAGTGGATGTCCTCGAGGACGACGACGGTTGGCTCGCGTTCGTCCTGCCTCGACCAGCGCGTCGACGAGTGCGTGCGGCGCTGCGCCTGAAGCGGATGCTGCGCGGAACTCCCCGTTCGCGTCCGCGGCGAGCTCGAGGAAGGGGCCGAGCGGCCGTGGCGTGAAGAGCGCGTCACACCCACCCCGGAGCACTCGGACGTCCCGGGCGAGCTCCGCGCAGAAGGCCCGGACGAGGGACGTCTTGCCGACCCCCGCCTCGCCGGCCACGAGCACGAGCCTGCCGCTGCCCGAGGCAGAGTCCGTCAGCGCCCGTCGCAGGCGCTCGAGGGCGTCGTTCCGCTCGAGCAGAGACACGCCCTCGGCAGCCGCAGTCGCCATCGGCACATCCTGGACGCTCGGACCCCGTTCTTCAAGCTTCTCGAGGGTTCGCCGTTCGGCTA
>CAVUYY010000019.1:0-124486 GCA_963745775.1 uncultured Gaiellaceae bacterium | reverse complement strand
GGGATTCGAACCCGTGCAGCCACCTTGAAAGGGTGGTGACCTAGGCCGCTAGTCGATGGGGGCGGCTCGAGGAGGATAGCGGTGTGGGCGGCCGAGGAATTTCGCGGGAGGAGCGAGGTATCGAGGCGCGAATCTGTCTGGTCCGTGCGACTTCGAATGCTTCTCGCGGTCGTCGCCGTCGCGCTCGTCGTGACTGCGCCGGCTGATTCGGCGAATCCGCAGATCGCGGGCTTGCAGGTCGCGTTGCGCGCCTACGGCTTCTATCTCGGGCCGATCGACGGCGTCTCGGGGCAGCAGACGGCGACTGCCGTCCGCGCGTTCCAACGCTCGAGCCGGCTGGCGGTCGACGGGGTTCCGGGCGCCACGACCCGGCGCGCGCTCGGGCGGCTCGGGAGGCCGCTCTACGGCAAGCGGACGCTCGTCCAGGGGCGGGTCGGCTGGGACGTCTCCGTGCTCCAGTACCTGCTCGCGCGGCACGGCGTCGGCCGGGTGATCGACGGCTACTACGGAGCCGAGACCGTGCTCGCCGTGCGCCGGTTCCAGCGCCGCGCGAATCTCGTCGTCGACGGGATCGCGGGACCTGCGACCTTGCGCGCGCTCGGGGGCACGTCGGCCAGCACGCGGTTGCCCGACGCGCGTTACGTCGTTCGTGAAGGCGATTCGCTCACCGCGATCGCCGAGAAGCACGGGACGACGCTTCGGTCGCTCGCAAGCACGAATCGGATCGATCCGGCGCGACCGCTCCTGATCGGCACGCGACTGCGGATCCCTCGCGCCGCGTCGGCGCCGCTGGCCGCTCCGCCGTCGTCCGTGCGCGCGACGATCACCGCAACGGCCTCGCAGTACGGCGTCGACCCTTCGCTTGCGCGAGCCGTCGCGTGGATGGAGTCGGGTTTCCAGCCGCATGTCGTCTCCTCCGCAGGCGCGCTCGGCGTAATGCAGGTGACGCCGCCGACCTGGGACTTCGTCGAGACCGTTCTGCTCGGCGCGAACGTGCCGAAGACGACGGAGGGCAACATCCGGATCGGCGTCGTCTTCCTCCGGCACCTGCTCCGCGAGTTCAAGGGAGACGTGCGGCTCGCTCTCGGCGCCTACTACCAGGGCGCCAAGGCAGTGCGCGAGCACGGTCTCTACGCCGAGACGCGCACCTACGTCGAAGCGATCCGCTCGTTGCGGGGTCGCGTCTGAGCGAGGATCCTTCGGTGCGGGCGCGGTCGTTCGGTTCTGTCGCCGACGCCTACGAACGCGCGCGGCCCGGCTATCCCGAGGACGCGGCGCTGTGGATCACCGGCGAGCCGCCGCGGCGGGTGGTCGACCTCGGAGCCGGCACCGGCAAGCTGACGCGGGTCCTCGCTGCGCTCGGTCACGACGTGGTGGCTGTCGAGCCGCTCGAGGAGATGCTCGACCAGTTGCGCGCGAACGTGCCGGGAGTCGAGGCTGTCACGGGCTCCGCGGAGCAGATCCCGCTCGGCGACGAGTCGGCCGACGCAGTCGTCGCCGCTCAGGCATTCCACTGGTTCGACGAGGCTGTCGCGCTCCCGGAGATCGCGCGCGTGCTGCGGCCGAGCGGCGTGATCGGTCTGATCTGGAATGCCCGCGACGACGGTGAGCCGTGGGTTGCGCGCCTTTCCGAGCTGACGGCGGACGATGCGGTGTGGAACGAGGAGGAAGTTGCGGCGCCGCTCGTGGCGAGCCCGTACTTCCACCACGTCGAGTGGCGAACCTTTCGGAACGCGCAGCGGGTCGACCGGGCGACGCTTGTCGATCTCGTCGCATCGCGTTCCTACGCCGCGACGATGGCGCCTCCCAGAGCGGGGTCGGCTCCTCGACTCGGTCGGGACGTTCTTCGACGAGGTCGCGGGCGGCAGCGAAGCGCTCGAGCTGCCCTACCGCGTCTACGCCTTCCGAGCGACGCGGCTCTAGCGGACGTGTCCCAGGGACAGACCCTGGGACACGTCCCGAACGGTCAGTGTCCGGAGCCGTTCTCCTCGAACTGAGCCTCCTCGGTGGAGCCCTTGAGCGCGAGCGTCGAGCTCTGGCCGCCCGAGACCGCCTGGGCGACCTCGTCGAAGTAGCCGGCACCGACCTCGCGCTGGTGGCGGGTCGCGGTGTAGCCGTGCTCCTCGAGCCCGAACTCCCGCTGCTGGAGCTCGACGTACGCGCTCATCCCATCCGTTGCATAACCGCGCGCCAGCTCGAACATCGACTCGTTGAGCGAGTGGAAGCCCGCGAGCGTGATGAACTGGAACCTGTAGCCGAGCGCGCCGAGATCGGCCTGGAACGAGGCGATCTCGTCGTCGCCGAGGTGCCGCTTCCAGTTGAAGGACGGCGAGCAGTTGTAGGCGAGCAGCTTGCCCGGGAACTCGGCGTGGATCGCGTCCGCGAACGTCCGCGCCTCGTCCAGGTTCGGCGTCGAGGTCTCCATCCAGACGAGGTCGGCGTACGGCGCGTACGCGAGGCCCCGCGCGATCGCCGCCTCGACGCCGGCTGTGACGCGGAAGAAGCCCTCCGGCGTGCGCTCGCCGGTGACGAACGGCGCGTCGCGCTCGTCGACGTCGCTCGTCAGGAGCGTCGCCGCGTCGGCGTCGGTCCGCGCGACCACGAGGGTCGGCACGTCGAGAACGTCGGCCGCGAGCCGGGCCGCGAGCAGCGTCCGGATGAACTGACCGGTCGGCACGAGCACCTTGCCGCCGAGGTGGCCGCACTTCTTCTCGGCCGCGAGCTGATCCTCGAAGTGGACGGCCGCCGCGCCCGACTCGATCATCCCCTTCATCAGCTCGAACGCGTTCAGCGGCCCGCCGAAGCCGGCCTCCGCGTCGGCGACGATCGGGACGAGCCAATCGACCTCGTTGCCCTCGGCCCAGTCGATCTGGTCGGCACGGAGGAGCGCGTTGTTCAGTCGCTTCACCATCGCGGGCACGCTGTTCGCGGGGTAGAGGCTCTGATCGGGATAGACCTGCGTCGCCAGGTTGCCGTCGGCCGCGACCTGCCAGCCGGAGAGATAGATCGCCTTCAGCCCGGCCTTGACCATCTGCACCGCCTGCCCGCCCGTGAGCGCGCCGAGCGTCGGCACGAAGTCCTCTTCCTCCAAGAGGCGCCAGAGCTTCTCGGCCCCGCGGCGCGCGAGCGAGTGCTCGACGCGAACCGAGCCGCGCAGCCGGATGACGTCCTCGGCGCTGTAGTCCCGCTCGATCCCGTCCCAGCGGTCGAGCTCGGCCCACTCGCGGGCGAGATCGAGGGCTTCCTTGGCAGCGGTGGCGTTCACGGTTTTCTCCTCGGCTCGACGACGACGTTCGAGCACTGTTCCCGATCCGTGCCTATACGACAAATCGAATCTCTCGATCGCTCCCATTCACGGCATTGATAGCCTGCGGGAGTGCTGCTCAGCCAGATCGAGGCCTTCCTCAGCGTCGCGGAGCGCCGCTCGGTGAGCGAGGCGGCGACCGTCCTCTACGTCACGCAGCCCGCGCTGACGACCCGGATCAAGAATCTCGAGCGGGAGCTCGGGGTCGAGCTCTTCGCCCGAACCTCGCGAGGGATGCGGTTGACGTCGGAGGGGCGCGCCTTTCGCGCCCACGCCCAGCGAGCCGTCCAGTCGCTCGCCGAGGGCACTCTGCTCCTGCGCGAGCTTCGCGAGGGCCGCGTCGGCGAGCTCCAGATCGGCGCCGCGCCCGCGATCTCGACGTACGTGTTGCCGCTCGTCCTCCGTCGCTTCCAGGCGGCCTTCCCGAACGTGCACCTGATCGTCCGGACGGGACACTCGGAGGAGGTCCTCGAGCTCGTGCTCCGAGAGCGGGTGCAGGTCGGGCTCGTCCGCGACCTGCCGCACGGCTCGATCACCAGCACTCCGTTGTACGAGGACGAGATCGTGCTCGTCGTCGACCCCGGCCATCGCTTCTGCGAGCTGCCGGTGATCGAGGTCGGCGAGCTGGCCACCGAGCGGCTGATCCTCTTCGACCGCACCTCGAGCTACTTCGTCCTCACGAGCGCCTTCTTCCGCGAAGCGGGCATCGTCCCGCGCGGGGTGATGGAGCTCGACAACGTCGACGCGACGAAGAAGATGGTCGAGCACGGGCTCGGGATCGCGTTCCTGCCGTACACCGCCGTCCGAGGCGAGCTTGCGGCCGGAACCCTGCAGGAGGTCGGCATCGCCGGGTACGAGCCGGTCCGCCGCTCGATCGTCGCGATCCGCCGCCGCGACGCGATCGTCCCGGAGGATCTGATCGGCGGCCTGCTCGACGCAGTTCGCCCCGAAGAGCTCGAGCGCGGCCGCTCGGCCTAGCCGGCGGCCGCAGGAGGCGCGAGCACGAGCAGCGGCTTGCCGTCCGGCCCCGCCTCGAACTGGTAGGCGTAGATCCGAGGCTCCGTGACCCGGATGATGTTGGCAAGCTCTGCGTCCTGCAGGCTCCCGACGGCCGGTTGCTGCGAGGGCAGCGTCCGCCGGATCGGCCTGTCCAGCTCGACAGCGAGGTCGTCCCGGCGCAGGAAGACGCTGCCGTTCGACTCGCCCTTCGGCGTCGGCGGCATGAACACGAGCACCGAGTCGGCGTCCTCCACGTACTTGAACGTGTAGAGCGCGAGCTCGAGCGCCTGTCGCCGGAGGATCGTGAAGCGCTCGTCCGAAGGAGACGTCTCCGTGATCGCGCACTGGGCGCTCGTGCCGAGGCCGCAGAGCGCGTACGAGACCGTCTTGCCGCCGTCGTAGGTGGCGATGTCGTTCTCCTCCGCCTGGCCCCGGGAGGTATCCGGGCGGACGTAGATCGTGTCGACCGGGACGTCCTCGGTGTCGGTTCGAACGGCGAGGTCGCTGCCTCGCGCGACGGTGAGCTGGTCGCCGCTCGGGAGCCTGTAGGCCTGCGGGATCCGGTCGGCGATCTGCCGGATCTGCGTGATCCGGCTGCCGTCGGGCTGCCAGCTCGACCAGTTCGGCTCGGGCGCGAGATCCGGCCGGCTGACGAGGACGACGAACGTGCCGACCGCGGCGCCGACGATCGCGGCGAGGAGCACGTAGACGATCGCGAAGCGAAGGCGGTACGAGGTCAGTCGTGCCCGCTCGCTGCGGTCGGCGCCGACCAGCGGGACGAGCGGCGCCTCCTCGTCGTCCTTCCGGGCAACCTCGGCGCGACCGGGCTCGACGCGACCGGGAAGGGTCACATCTTCGGCCACGAGTCCTCCTTGCTCAGGTCGACGGGCGGCATCTCGAGCTGCGCCCGGTCGAGCACCTGGACGAGCTCGTCGCCGAACATCTCCCGCCGCTCGACGAGCTCGTCGGCAATCCGGGAGACGGCGTCCTTGTTGTGCAGAACGAGGTTGTAGGCGTTGACGTAGGCCTGGCCGATGATCTGCGCGGCGAGATCACGCTTGTCGCGATCCTGGAGGACGCCCGCGATCGGGTTCTCGGTGAACGGGCCGCCGCCGCTCGTCCGGTTCATGATCCCGACGCCGATCTCCTGGAAGCGCTTCATCACCCGCTCGCGCGCCTGCTCCTCGGTCTCGTCGTCGAGCGGCGTCACGACGACGCGCTCCGGGCCCATCGCCGAGGCGCCGACCATGAATGCCGCTTGGGCGGTGGCGGACTGGACGTCGCCGCCGACGCCGTTCGAGTTCTCGCCGTAGAAGACGCGCTCGGCGGCCATCGCGCCGAGCGTCCAGACGAGCCGCGCCGTCTCCTCGCTGCGGAAGCGGCTGAACCGCTCCTCCTTCTCGAGCGCCTGGTGGTGGCCCAGCGAGCCGCCGCGCATCCGGATCGAGAGCCGCGTCGACTCGGCGCCCTTCATGAAGACGTGGCCGGCTGCCGCGTGCCCGGCCTCGTGGATCGCGACCGCGCGCGTCTCCGAGGCGATGTACTCGATCCCGATCGCTGTGCCCGACTCGATCGTCGTCATCGCCTCGACGAGGTCGTCCCAGCCGAAGCGGTCGCGGTCGTCGTGATGCGCGTGGGTGAGAGCCATCGAGCAGACCTGCTCGATCATCGCGGGCGAGTAGCCGTTCGTGATCCGCGCGATCTCGTCGCGGCGCCGCGGCGTGTCGAGGTCGTCCTCGTGCGCGACCTTCGTGATGTAGAGGTCGAAGACGTCGAGGCGATCCTGTTTCGTCGGCGTCCGGAACCAGACGTGGCGGCCCATCCGGCCGGGGCGCACGAGCGCCGGATCGAGCCGGTCGAGCGGGACGTTCGTCGCGCCGATGAAGTAGATCTGGTCGCCCCGCGGGCCCGGCGGCGGCACCCGGAGCGAGATCTTGCCGAGCCGGCGCGGAACGATGTAGGTCGCGTCGAGGAAGGTGTTGAAGCGGCTCGTGAGGACGCGCTTCGAGAAGGGCGGGTTGTCGATTCCGTCCATCACGACGAGCAGTTGGTTGAGCGCGAGACCACCGCCGCCGCCACCGCCCATGCCCGGGAACGTGAACTCGAGCAGCGAGCCGAGCCGCGCCTGGAGGCCCGACGGGCCGGGGCGTTGCGGCGCCCGCTCCGCGAAGATCCGCTCGCGCCAGGCGCGCGACTCGAGGATCAGGTCGCCGCTGGCGTTCAGCGCGCCGTTCGGGCCGAAGAAGAGGTGATCGTGGACGCTCGGAGGCGTCATGCCGCCGACGGGATTGCCGCCGCCGAGCGCCTGCCGGCGCATCCCGACGGCGTCGATCTCGTCGATGAAGACGATGCACTGGCCGCCCCACTTGCGTGCGAGCCGCTTCGCCTTGAACGAGAGGTAGCGGACGATGATCGCGTCCACGCCGATGAACGTCTGCGCGAACCCGGAGCCGGGGATCGAGACGAACGGCGAGTTGAAGCCTGTGGCGATCGCCTTCGCGAGCATCGTCTTGCCGGTTCCGGGCGCGCCGAGGAAGAGCAGGCCGCGCTCGCGCTTGCCACCGGCGCGCTCGAACGCCTCTCCGGACTGCCAGAGCGTGACGACGCGGCGCACCTCCTCCTTCGCCTCCGCCTGGCCGCGGACGTGATCCAGGCGAACGCCCCACTGCGCGTCGCCGGGCTCGAAGCCGCGGATCTGCGAGATCCCCATCAGGAGCATCGGGCCCATCAGGATCGCGAAGTTGGCGATGAAGAGGAAGGTGACGAAGACGACCTGCGTCAGCACCGCCGGATTCGAGAACGCCGAGAGGAGCCCGCTCACGATGTCGCCGACCGTGCCGATCCAGGTGCCGCCCCGGATCAGCCAGACGACCGTGACGATGGTTCCGAAGACGAGCGCGAACCGGAACTTCTTGCGCCAGTACCAGGCCCGGCGCCGGCTCATGATGTCCTCCTCGCGCAACTGCTGGCTGTCGGCGCCGAAGAGGCTCGGCCACGGGATCAGCCGCCGGAAGAGGAGGTCGACGAAACCGCGAAAGGCGATCACGATCCCGAGGGTCGCGACGAGCGACCAGAGCGTGCTCCAGCCGTTGTACTGGTGCAGCCAGACGAAGAGCGCGGGGCTCGTGAGGACGGCGACGAAGGTGGCTGCGCGGGTCAGCCGGCGCCACTGGAGCGCGAGCTCGTTCCCTCCGGCAGCATCCGAAGGCAAGCGCGCAAGCGGCTCGGCTACTGCCACTGGCCCGTCTCGGCGTCCGCCATTGGCGGAGTGTAGACCCCGTCGCAGGACCGTCTGTTACTGCGAGGTTAAGCCCCGGAGAGGTTTCGCTACGGTGGCGATATGACGACAACAGCCACGCTCCACACAAGCGAAGGACCCGTCGAGGTCGAGCTCTTCCCGAACGAGGCGCCGAAGACGGTCGAGAACTTCGAGAAGCTCGCCAAGGACGGCTTCTACGACGGGCTCAAGTTCCACCGCGTGATCCCGGACTTCATGATCCAGGGCGGCTGCCCGCAGGGCACCGGCACGGGCGGCCCCGGCTACCAGTTCGAGGACGAGTTCAACGAGCACAAGGCCGTCAAGGGCGCGCTCGCGATGGCGAACTCGGGTCCGAATACGAACGGAAGCCAGTTCTTCATCGTCACCGCCGACGCGACGCCGTGGCTCGACGGCAAGCACACGGTCTTCGGTCAGGTTCGAAGCGGCCAGGACGTCGTCGACCGGATCTCGCAGGCCGACCGCGACTCGCGCGACATGCCGAAGAGCGACATCACGATCGAGCGGGTCGAGCTGAGCGAGGCGTAGTGGAACCACTCTCGGCCTTCGGGCTCGCCGCGGATGGCGGCGAGCGCTTGGTCTTCGGAGCTGCGACGATCCTCGTCCGGGCGTCGGCCGAGACAACGGGGGGCGCGTTCACCCTCTTCGAAGAGGTACCGCCGCTGGCCGACACTCCGCTCCACGTCCACGAGAACGAGGACGAGCTGTTCTACGTGCTCGAAGGCGAGCACGTCTTCCGCGTCGGCGACGAGGAGTTCCCGACGGGTCCCGGCGGGCTCGTCTTCGCTCCTCGCGGCGTTCCCCACGCGCAGCGGCGCGTCGTTCCGGGAAGCGGGCGGCTGCTGGTGCTCACGGCGCCGGCCGGCCTCGAGGGATTCTTTCGGGCGCTTGCCGCGGCAGAGCAAGAGGGAACACTCGGGCCCGACGCCTATGCCGATGCGTCAGCTCGGTACGGGATCACCTGGCTCGGCTGACTCGCGGTCAGCCGGACCTAGAGGCGGGGCGAGCACCGTTCGCTCGTCGCTCGCCTGCGGCAGGACGTTCTGCACGTAGTCGCGCGTCGCCTCGAGGACGCCGACGTCCTGTCCGGCTGCCTGCGAGAGGTACCAGCGGTGCTCGAGCACCTCGTGGAAGACCTCGGCTGCCTCCCGCTTTCCCCACAGGTCGGCCGGCACCTCCGCGATCGCCGGCTCGAACACCTCCGCGAGCCAGCGGTAGGCGACGATCGTCTCCGGCACGGGCTTTCCCTCCTTCTTCTCGAGCGCGACGCGGAAGCGCGCGAGGTCGTTGAGCAGCCGCCGGGCCTGGTTCTCCTGGGCGTGGAGGCCAGTCAGCACGAGGAGCCGGCGGCGGTGGTGGCCCGGTTCGACGACGCGCGGGTTCAGGTGCAGCCGGTAGCCGTCGTCGTCGGCGACGAGCTCGAGCTCCTCGACGTCGAAGCCGAGCTCGTTCAGCCGGCGCAGGCGCTCGTCGATCCGGTAGCGCTCCTCCGGCCCGAAGACCTCGTCGCTCGTCAGCTCCGTCCAGAGCGACTCGTAGCGCTGGACGAGCTCGGCCGCGGTCTCGTCGGCGCGCAACTCTGGTCGGCCGAGCTCCTCTGCGATGTCGAGCAGCTCGCCCGTCACGTTCAGCTCGGCGATCTCGAGGTCGTAGGCGCGCTGCCCGTCCGAGAGCGTCGGGTGAAGCTCGCCCGTCTCCGTGTCGACGAGGTAGGCGGCGAGCGCGCCCGCGTCGCGCCGGAAGAGGATGTTCGAGAGCGAGGCGTCGCCCCAGAAGAAGCCGGCGAGATGGATCCGGACAAGGAGCTCGGCACCTGCGTCGAGGAGCGAGTCGCGGAGCTCGGCGATGTCGCGGCCCGCGAACAGCGTTCGAAAGGGCAGCGAGTAGTCGAGGTGTCTCGTGATCAGAACCGCATCGAGATCGGCTCCGCGCTCGCTGACGACGCCGACGACCTCGACGACGGGCATCTCGTCCGCCGCGAGCGCGCGCAGAAAGCCGTACTCCTTGCGGGCGAACCGCACCGGCAGCTCCTTCAGCGCGTAGAGCCGGCCGTCGTACTCGACGAAGCGCACCACGTGGCGATGGATTCCCGCGACCACGTTGACCAGGCGCTCATGCGTCCAGCGCTCGAGCGGGCGCTCCCAGGGGAGGTCGAGGAAGTCGGGATGGCCCGTTCGCGCGAGGAGCTGGAGGCGCGCCGGCATGCCCGCAGTCTTCCAGGCCGCGCCCGCTACTTCTGTTCGAGCCTTCCTTCCGCGAAGACGCCGTGGTCGTGCGTGTTGTCGCTCAGGCGGTTGTCCTCGATCTCGGCGTGCGCATAGAAGTGCGACTGGATGGCGTAGCCGTCGCGCATCGCGTCGTCCGTCGTCGTGTCGGGCCTCGTCCCGGTGACGGCATTCCGCTCGATGTCGCACATCGAGTAGTCACCGCAGAAGATGCCGATTCCGCGGGCGGATTCGACCGTGTTGCTTTCGACGCTGCCCATCGACATCTCCGTGACGGCGATCCCTCGCGACGTCGTTGCCCGCACGGTGTTGTCCTCGAGCCGCAGCCGCGACGAGTGCGAGACGATTCCCTCCCAGGCGCCGTCGATCTCGCAGTTCTCGACCAGACTCGGGTCGCGGTCGAAGCTGAACGAGATGTCGATGCCCTGCCCGTACTCGCTCGCCAGGGAGGCGACATCGCAGTCGCGGATCGTGACGTGGCTGCGGCGGACGTGGATTCCGTCCATCGTCGACCCGAGCACGCGCACGTCATCGAGCACGATGTCGTCGGCGAAGTCGACATCGATCCCGTTCTCGCCGCCGAGAACCGTCACATTGCGGACGCTCACGTCGTCGGAGCGGATGACGATCCCGCCTCGTACGATTGCGCCGTCTTCCCCGACGAGCCGCTGTGGCCTGTCGAGGACGAGCGGTCCTTCGTGCGTGCCAGCAGGCAGGCGCACGACCGGCGGCAGCGTCAACCAGGCGATGCCGAGTACGCCGGCGAGGGCCAGCGGCGCGGCGGCCGAGAGAGTCAGGCCCGAGCGACCCAACTCGCCCCCGTCTTCGGCATACGTAAGACGCACAAGCGGAAGCCCCGCGTGTGCGAGCAGCTGGGCGAGGAGCCACGAGCCTGCGAAGAACCAGAGCGCTGGCTCGAGCGGCGCCTCGATCTCGAGTAGCCGCACGAGGGCCATCGTCAGGCCGAGCTCGGCGAGACCGAGCGGGAGGGCCGCCCAGCCCGGCTGGTAGGGAAGCAGGCGGTGGTAGAGCATGGCTGTCGAGCGCGAGGCCGACACCGATCATCACCCCGGTGAGCTCGAGCGGCCACCAGAGGCTGAGCGCGATCGAGGCGACGCACGCGACGACGAAGGGCAGCAACGCGGCTGCGAGCCTCGACTCCAGCCGGCCCCTCAGCGTGTAGGACATCGCACCAGCCGGGCGCGGAAGCGCCGCCCCGCGTACTTCATACCGACGAGCGTGTCCGCCGCCGGGTAGGCCCATTGCCCCGCCACGCCCGCGACGGACAGGGTGCGGGTCGTGTCCGTGAGTGCAGGAACCGTCGAGTCGGGCGCCAGCACGATCCATCGGCCGGCCGTCTCGAGGTTGTGCTCCTCGACCAGTCGGTGCAGAAGCCAGTCGTGCGCGAAGCCGCGGAGGAACCCGGTGGCGCAGATCACTTGATCCGCGCCGTTGAGCTCCGCCGCGACGGTGAAGCGACCGTCGGCGGCGGCCTGCTCGAGCGGCTCGTCCCAACTGCGCCCTCTCGGGTAGGACGGCTCGCCGAACTTCGCGAGCAGCTCTACGCGCTTGGCGGCTGGTGCGGCGTGGAAGCCGGCGAGTCCACGCTTCGAGAAGAGCGGACGCGCGACGTTCAGCGGTCGTCGCGCCGGCTCACGCCGGCGCACGGAGACGACCTCGTCCGCCCCGGCGGCCAGCGCGTTGAGCCACTCGGTCGCCGCGGCCATGCCCGCGCCGATGACTGCAACCCGCGACGCATAGTCGTGCGGTGTGTAGGCGTGAACGACGCGAGCGTCGTCGGCGAGTTCGTCGGGGAACGAGAGCCCGGGATGCCCGGTGGCGAGCAGGACGTGACGGAAGACGCCGTGTCCGTCCAGCTCGAACCCGCCGTAGACGGGGACTATCCGCTCGATTCGCGCCGCGCGGAAACTCTCGTCCCAGCGGTTCCGCTCCCGCAGCTGCGCGATATGGCGCGTGAACTCCGGCACGGTCGGCCGGTAGCGGTTGGTGACGCTTCGGAGAAGCGGACCAGGCGTCAGGCGCCGGACGGCCTCACGCGCAGCCAGTCCGGGGAACGAGGTCGCGTACGCATGGCCGTCGCTCTCCGAGCGCATCCGCTGCTGCCGGATCGCCGCTGCCCGAGGGAGCCAGGCTGCGAGCGGATCGGGATCGAGGCCGAAGACCGTGATCTCCTCCGGCTCGAGGCCATGCCGTCCGAGAGCGGCATGGCGTAGCGTCGCATAGGCAACGAATCCGCCAAGTCCGGCGCCGACGATTGCGCACGGCTGCGACACGCGGCCTACTTGACGGAGCCGGCTAGGAGACCCTCGACGAAGTACCGCTGGAAGGCGAAGAACACTGCGAGCGGGATCACGAGCGAGACGAAGGTCGCCGGCGCGATCAGCTCGATGTTGGCGCTGAATGCGCGAAGCTGGGAGAAGATCGCGACCGTGACCGGCTGCGTATCGCGTGCGAGCGTGAGCGCCACCAGCAGGTCGTTCCACGTCCAGAGGAACTGGAAGATCGCGAGCGAGGCGATCGCCGGCAGCCCGAGCGGCAGGATCAACCGGAGAAAGATCCGGATCTCCGAGGCGCCGTCGATGCGCGCCGCCTCCAGCAAGTCCTTCGGGATGCCGATGAAGAAGTTGCGCAGCAGGAAGATCGCGAACGGAAGCCCGAAGGCGGTGTGGAAGAGGATCAGTCCGATCACCGAATCGAAGATCCCGGCGGTGTCGTAGAGGCTGAAGATCGGAATCAACGCCATCTGCAGCGGCACGACGAGCAGGGCGATGACGAGAATGAAGAGCCAGTCGCGTCCGGGGAACTCGAGCCAGGCAAAGGCGTAACCCGCGAGGGCGCCGACGAAGATCGGCAGGATCGTCCCGCCGATGGCGATCTGCGCTGTCGTCCACAGAGACGAAGTGATCGTGTCGTTCTCGAAGATCGCCTGGTAGTTGTCGAATGTCGCCTTGCTCGGCGTCGAGAAGAGCTGCCACCACCCTTCGGAAAGCAGGTCCTCCGGGCCGAGAAGCGACGTGAACATCAGGCCGAGGGTCGGAACGAGCCAGAGCAACCCGAGCAGGACGAGCACGAAGTACACCGGGGTCTTCGAGAGGAAGCGCACGATCCGCGCTCCGACGGTCTCCTCCGGCGGGATCTCTCCAGCGAGCGTGGCGTCGGGCTGGGACACGGAAACGTCGGACTCGGACACGGACACTTAGACCTCCCTCCGGAAGCGTCGGACGTTCAGCAGCAGGATCGGAACGACCAGCAGGAAGATGAAGACGGCTATCGCCGAGCCGACGCCGAAGTCGTTCGCGCCCCCGAAGCTCGTACGCCACATTGCGAGCGCCAGCACGTTGGCGTCATCCTGCACCGCGCCCGGCGCCACGGCGACCACGATGTCGAAGACCTTGAGCACGTTGATCAGCATCGTGATGAACACGACCGTGAGCACGGGCGCCAGTAGCGGCACTGTGACGCGGCGGAAGACCTGCCACTCGGTGCCCCCGTCCGTGCGGGCGGCCTCGAGCACGTCGCGCGGGACAGCGGCGAGGCCTGCTGCGATCACGACCATCGCGAAGCCGGCCCAGATCCAGATGTACGAGATGATCACCGCGGGCGTGATCAGCTTCTCGCCGAGCCACGCCACGCCTTCGAAGGGCTGGGCGAACGTCGACGCGCCGATCCCGACCTGATAGCTCCCGGGCTCCAGTTCCGGAAACTCGAAGACGCCGTTCGGCCCGGTCGTCGTCGTCTCGGTCGTTGCGCCGTCCCGGATCAGCTCGACGGTGACACCCGGCAGCCCGAGCTCGTCTTGTTCCACCTCGCCTGCGGTTCCGCCCCCGGGCTTGAAGTCTCTCCAGACGACGCCGTTGATCCCGCCCTGGAGAGCCTCGGGCAGGACCGCCTGGGCGGCGTCTTCCGGCACCTCGTCCGCGGAGATCTGCGTGAGGCCGAGCGCGGCGGTCGCTCCCGGCTCGACCGTGTTCTCGAGCTCGATTCCACCGTCGGCGGTGGGCTGTAGCGAGTCGGTGGAGGGAGCGGCTGAGGAGAGGACGCCGGGCTCGCTGACCGTGTCGTGGATGGCCTTGATACCTGCGTTGACCGCACCCACGTCGGGATCCTTGACGTACATGATCCGCCAGGTGATGCCGGCCGCGAACGCGGAGATCGCCATCGGCATGAACACGGCCGTCTTGAACGCGACCGACCAGCGGATGCGCTCCGTGAGCACCGCGAAGATCAGGCCGAGCGCCGTGACGAGCGCTGGGACGACGGCCACCCAGATCGCGTTGTTCTTGATCGCCGTGACGAGAGTGTCGGTGGTGAAGAGTTGCTCGTAGTTGTCGAACCAGACGAACTCCTCGCCGTCGCTGCTGAAGAAGCTGCGGATGATGGTTCGGACCGTCGGGTAGACGATCCAGACGCCGAGGAAGAAAGCGGCGGGCGCGAGGAACCCGGCCGCCAGCGCGTGCTTGCGCCAGCGGCCGGGAGGATGGCCGGGGTCAGGAGCCGGCTCGGCCGGAGGCTCCGCCGTGATGTAGCCCGACCCGCCCACGCGCCGTTACTCGAACGCCTTCGCTGCTGCTGCCTCCAGTTGCTGTGCGATCCCGTCGACGTCGCTCGGGGTCTTGAGCAGGTCCTGGAAGAGCTTCCACATGCCCTGCCCGACGGTGGCCCCGAAGGCTGACGGCTGGAGATCGCCGAGATCGAAGCGGAGCGTCTCCGCGCCCGACAGCGTCTCCGAGGTCTGCCGGAGTAGCGGATCGGGGTAGCTCGCACTGTCGACGTTCTTGTTCGGTGTCGCAAACCCGCCCCGCTTGACCCAGATCTCCGCGGACTCCGGCGAGACCAGGTACTCCATGAAGGCACGAACGGCCGGGTTGTCGCGGAACGCGATCACCAGATTGCCCTTCGCGACCACGGACGCCGGCGAGTCGTTGATCGACGGGAACGTGAAGAAGTTGTAGCCCGTCTCTGCCTTGAGCGGCGTCTTGACGACGCCGGGGACGAAGTCGGCCTCGATGACCATCGCCGCCTTCGGATTCGGTGAAAGGACATTGCTGACGGAAGTGGGGAAGTCCGTCTGGAGGGCTCCCGCGGTGCCTCCCGCCAGGTTGTCGCTCGCGTTGAAGACCTTCGCCATCTCGGTCAGCGCCTCTTTGACGGACGCGTCGGTCCACTTGATCTCGTGCCTCGAGAGCTGGTCGTACTTCTCGGGGCC
Source organism: uncultured Gaiellaceae bacterium (assembly GCA_963745775.1). Classification (GTDB taxonomy): domain Bacteria; phylum Actinomycetota; class Thermoleophilia; order Gaiellales; family Gaiellaceae; genus Gaiellasilicea. Next base: position 109,454 of record CAVUYY010000019.1, on the reverse strand, counting down.
CGCGGTGCGCAGGTAGATGTTCTCGAAGAGGTCCGTGAGCGTCCAGCCGTCCGCTCCGGCAATCGAGTACGCCGGCAGCCCCGACGACTTGATCGTCTCCGCGCCTTCGAGGAGCGCGTCCCAGGTCTCCGGCGGCTCGATCCCGGCGTCCTCGAACGCCTTGACGTTGTACCAGACGGTCGAGGCGTTATTGGCCTTCCAGAGAAGCCCGTAGAACGAGTCCTCGACCGATCCGGTGTCGACGACCGACTGGCCGAAATTCTCGACCACCGCGTCCTCGGCGAAGTCGAGCGGCTTCAGCTCTCCCTGCTCGACGAACTGCGTCATCAACCCCGGTTGTGCGATCGCCGCGACGTCCGGCGGATTGCCACCCTGCACCGCGGTCCCGAGCACGGTCGGCAGGTTGTCGCCGACGGGGTTGTACTTCACGGTGACGTCGGGTTGCTGCTCCTTGAAGCCGTCGATGACCGCCTGGAAGGACTTCTGCTCCTCGCCCACCCAGATGCCCATCACCGAAACGGACCCTGAGACCTGCTCTTCGGTCGTCTCCTCTGCGGTCGTGCCGCCTGCCTCTTCGTCGTCGTCCCCGCCGCAACCTGCTGCGACGAGCGCAAGTGCCAGCACGAGCAGCAGCCCGAGCAGGATCTTCCGTTGCCGGTTCATCAAGCGACTCCCTTCGGTTCCTTGTCGTAGATGCCGCGACCCGTCTCCGGGTCGAAGAAATGCAGAGCGCGCGTGTCCACCGCGACCTCGGCCTCGTCCCCAGCCTTGACGCGGGAGCGGGCACCGAAGCGGCCGACCATCATCGCGCCGCCGCCTCCGAGCTCGCCCTTCTCCAGGCCGGTCGCGCCGGCGTCCTCGGCCAGCTCGCGCGTCTCGTCGGTGCTCGCCGGCTGGGCGTCGACCCGGAAGTGGACCATGATCTCGGAGCCCAGCGCCTCCGTCAGCTCGACGGTTCCCTTCACATGCTGGTCGCTCGCCGCCTCCTCGAGCAGGGCGTCCTCGAGATCTTCGGGGCGGATGCCAAGGATGACCCGCTTGCCCTCGAAGGCCTTGAGCGCGGGCCGGACGGAGAGCGTCTCGTCGCCGAGAGCGATCCGCTGGTTGCCGGCCACGACTGTGAGCGAGCCGTTCGAGCGCTCGAGCGTCGCCTCGATCATGTTCATCGCCGGGCTGCCGATGAAGCCGCCGACGAAGAGGTTGAGCGGACTGTCGTAGAGCTCCTGAGGCGGCGCCACCTGCTGCAGCTCGCCCTTCCGCATCACGGCGACCCGGTCGCCCATCGTCATCGCCTCGACCTGGTCGTGAGTGACGTAGACGGTCGTCGTGCCGAGGTCGCTCTGAAGCCTCGCGATCTCTGCCCGCATCTGCACCCGAAGCTTCGCGTCGAGGTTCGAGAGCGGCTCGTCCATCAGGAACGCGGCCGGCTCCCGCACGATCGCGCGGCCCATCGCGACTCGCTGTCGCTGGCCACCCGAGAGGGCGCGCGGCTTGCGATCGAGGTACTCCTCGAGCCCGAGCAGCTGCGCAGCCTTCTTGACCCTCTCCGCGATCTCCGACTTCGGCGTCTTCTTCAGCTTCAGCCCGAACGCGATGTTGTCGTAGACCGAGAGGTGGGGGTAGAGCGCGTAGCTCTGGAAGACCATCGCGATATCGCGATCGCGCGACGGTACGTGGTTGACGACCCGGTCGCCGATCCTGATCGCGCCTGCGGAGATCTCCTCGAGTCCCGCGACCATCCGCAGCGCGGTCGTCTTGCCGCAACCGGACGGGCCGACGAGGACCATGAACTCGCCGTCCACGATCTCGAGCTCAAGCTGGTTGACTGCGCGCGTGCCGTCCGCGTAGATCTTGCTGACGCCGTCGAATGCCACCCCGGCCACGCCGCGACAATAACGGTTTGGTCGCCTTTCTGTGAGCAGCGCTTCGCTAGCGTGATTGCGATGCGGGGTCATGTTCACGACCGCTCGGAGTCGCGCGCGCTCGGACTGGCGCTCGTGCTCGTGCTCGGCTTTGCCGGCGTGGAACTTGTCGCGGCGTTCCTCGCCGGCTCGCTCGCGCTGTTCGCCGACGCGGGCCACATGGTGTCGGACGGGTTCGCGCTCGGACTCGCCCTTTTCGCGACCTGGCTGGCGCGGCGGCCGGCCACCCCCGAGCGTACGTTCGGCTGGCGGCGGGCGGAGATCCTGGCGGCGCTCGCGAATGCGCTCCTGCTCGTCGCGCTCGGGCTCTGGATCGTCGTCGAGGCGGTCGGGAGGATCGGCGACGCGCCGAATGTGGAGGGAAATTGGGTTCTCGCCGCCGGCCTCGCCGGACTCGCCGTCAACCTGGCGGCCCTGCGTGTGCTGCACGGAGCCGGCGGCGGGCTGAACATCCGCGCCGCGTCCCGCCACGTCCTCGCCGACCTCGCCTCTTCGGTGGGAGTGGTGGTCGCGGCGCTCGTGATCCTGCTCACCGGCTGGAACGTCGCCGACGCTATCGCGGGCCTCTTGATCGGACTGCTCGTGCTCGCGAGCTCGGTCGGGATCCTGCGCGAGTCGATCGGGATCCTGCTCGAGGGCGCTCCCGAGGGCCTCGACACGGGAGAGCTCGGGCGGACGATGCGCGCCGTTCCCGCAGTCGTGGACGTCCACGACCTCCACGTCTGGACGATCACCTCGGGGTTTCCGGCGCTCTCGGCGCACGTGCTCGTCGAGCCGCGGGCCGACTGCCACGGGATCCGCCGCGAGCTCGAGCGAATCCTGAGCGACCGCTTCGGCCTCACGCACACGACACTTCAGGTCGAGCATGCGCCCGGACTGCTCAAGCTGGGCTGACTAAGCTCGGCCCGTGAGACTCGAGGACAAGGCCGCGATCGTCACCGGCGCGTCGAGCGGGATCGGCGCGGCGATCGTGCGATCACTGCGAGCCGAAGGAGTACGCGTGGCCGGCGGGGCTCGTCGCGTCGACCGGATCGACGCGGAGGTGGCGCTCGAGCTCGACGTCACCGATCCGGCGAGCTGCGAGCGCTTCGTCGAGCGCGCCACGGCCGAGCTCGGCGGCCTCGACATCGTCGTCAACGGCGCCGGGCTTGCGCTCGGCCGCGACCCCTTCGCCGAGTCGACGGAGGCGGACGAGGAGATCGTGCTCGAGACGAACGTCCACGGCCTGATCCGGATCACGCGGCTGTGTCTGCCGCACCTCCGAGACGGCGGCCACATCGTCAACCTCGGCTCCGTCGCGGGAATCGCCGCGTATCCGAACGGTTCGCTCTACGTCACCTCGAAGTTCGCGGTGCACGGGTTCACGAAGGCATTGCGCGAGGATCTGCTCGGGCGGCCGATCCGGATCACGAACGTCGCGCCCGGGCTCGTCGAGACGGATTTCTCGACGGTGCGCTTCCGCGGCGACGCGGAGAAGGCGCGCGCGGTCTACGCGGACGTGGCGCTCGGCGGCGCGATGCAGCCGGACGACGTCGCCGACTGCGTCCTCTTCGCCCTGACCCGTCCGCCGCACGTGAACGTGGACGAGCTCGTGGTCACCGCGCTCGCGCAGTCGAGCGGCGCGCGGATCCTCCGCGAGGAGTGAGGCTCAGGAGCCAGTACGACCGTGAGATCCTGCGGCTCGCGGTACCGGCGCTCGGCGCGCTCGCGGCCGAGCCGTCCTACATCCTCGTCGACACCGCGATCGTTGGGCACCTGGGCCGGGAGCAGCTCGCTGCGCTCGGGATCGCGGCGACGGTGCTGACGGCCCTTTTCGCGATCTTCAACTTCCTCCAGTACGGGACGACCGCGCAGGTCGGCCGTGCCTCCGGCGCGGGTGAGGAGCGGGCGGCGCGGCAGCTCGGAGCTCAGGCGCTCTGGCTCTGTCTCGGCGTCGGGATCGTGCTGACGGCACTCGTGATCGCGCTCGCCCCGGCGATCGTGAGCGCGATGGGCGGGGAGGGACAGACTGCCGACTACGCCGTCACCTACCTTCAGATCGTCTCGCTCGGGCTCCCGTTCGCGTTCATCGCGATCGGCGCGCAGGGATACCTGCGCGGGGTCGCCGACCTCAGCACGCCGCTGCGCGTCCTGATCGCCGGCAACGTCGCGAACCTCATCCTCGAGATCCTCTTCGTCTACGGCTTCGGCTGGGGAATCGAGGGCTCGGCGTGGGGGACGGTGCTCGCACAGGCCGGCATGGGCCTCACGTTCGTCGTTCTGATCCTCCGCTCGGCGCGCGCAGACATGCGGCCCCGGGCGGCACTGATGCGGCGACTGATCAAGGTCGGTCGGCACATCTTCATCCGTACCGCTGCTCTGATGGCCGCGTTCACGCTCGCGGGCGCGCTCGTCACGCGCTCCGGCGACGCCTCGATCGCCGCGCACCAGATCGCCTTCCAGCTCTGGATCTTCCTCGCCCTCGTGCTCGACGCGATCGCGATCGCCGGTCAGGTGCTCGTCGGACGAGGGCTTGGCGCCGGCGACACCGAGCGGGCCTACGAGGCGAGCGCGCGGATGATCTGGCTCGGGGTGTACGCGGGCGTGGTGTTCGCGGCGATCCTCGTTGCGCTCTCCGGCGTGCTTCCTCGTGCGTTCACCGGCGACGACCTCGTGCTCGAGCGCGTCGCCGCGATCTGGCTCCTCTTTGCGCTGATGCAGCCGCTGAACGGGGCCGTCTTCGCGCTCGACGGGATCCTGATCGGCGCCAGCGACGGGCCGTACCTGGCCTGGTCGATGGTCGCCGCGTTCGTAGCCTCGGCCTCGGTCTCACTCGCCGCCTACGCGTTCGACTGGGGAATCGTCGGTGTCTGGGCCGCTCTCGTCGTGCTGATCGTCGTTCGGCTCGTGCTGATGTGGCGCCGCTTCGCGAGCCGCCGCTGGCTCGTCACGGGCTGGACGTGACGTCGGCCACCTCCGGTGTCGGCGCGAGCTCGACGTCGTCGTCCAGCCGTCGCAGTGTCCGCACGTCACGGCTCAGGAGCGTCGCGCTCTGCGCGACGACGAAGATCGCGAACGCCAGCCAGAGCGTGCTCGAGACGCCGATCGCCGCCGACACCGGGCCTGCGATCGAGAGCCCGATCGGGATCGCGACGAACGAGCCCGAGCGCGTCGTACGAGCTGACGCGGGAGAGCGACTCCTGAGGGACGTGCTGCTGGAGCGCCGTGTCCCAGTAGACGCCGAAGAACTCGAGCCCGATCCCCGCGAGGAAGGCGCAAGGAGGCGATCGCGAGCGTCGGCAGCTCGAGCGCCAAGCCGCGCGATCGGCAGCCCCCAGAGGAGCACCGAGAGCTGCGCGAAGAGCAGCGGCCGTCTCGGCTTCAGCCGGAGCGTGATCAGCCCGCCGACGACGAGACCGACTGCCTGCGCGGCCAGGATGAAGCCCCAGGCCGCGGCGCCGCCGAGCGCCTCGTCCGCAACGACCGGCCCGAGCACGCCCATCGAGCCGTTGGACGACCATGTTCCCGAACGAGCGCCGCGAGCACGATCACCCAGAGCCACTCGCGCGACGCGGAACTCCTTCCAGCCGTCGGCCAGGTCGCGGACGACCGAGGAGGTCGCCTTGATCAGGCTGCCGGGGATCCGCATCAGCGAGGAGAATCGCGCCGCTCAGGAAGTACGTGCCGGCGTCGAACGCGATCGCCCAGCCCGAGCCCACCGTCGCCACGACGACGCCGCCGGCGGCCGTGCCGATCACGAACGCCGCGTTCGTCGTCAGCCGGAGGAGCGCGTTCGCCTGCTGCAGCAGCGGCGCGCTCACGGTCTGGGGAACGATTCCGGTCGAGGCGGGGAAGAAGAACGAGGAGGCGATTCCGCGGACGACCTGCGAGCGCCGCGAGGTGCCAGATCTCGGCGCGTTCCGGTCAGGATCAGCACGGCCGCCGCGGCCTGGGCTGCGCCGCTGAGGACGTTCGAGCCGACGAGGACGAAATGGCGCGGCAGCCGGTCGGCGAACACCCCGCCGATCAGGATGAAGAGGATCTGCGGCAGCCAGGCCGCCATCAGAACGAGGCCGAGGTCGGTCGGCGAGCCGTCGAGGTCGTCGATGACGGCGAATGCGAGCGCGACCGGCGCGACCGCGCTGCCGAGGTACGACGCGAACCGGCCGGCGAAGAGGAGCCGGAACTCGCGCTCGCGAAGCGGCGCTAGGTCAGCTCTCACGCCGCTTCGTCGCCCAGCGCGCGAGGCCGGCGTAGGACTGCCAGAACGGCATCGCCCGGTCGTACGCGTCGGCGTCGGCCGCCGGCACGTCGGCCCTCGCCGCCGCGACGAACTCGGCCTCGGTCGCGCCCTGCTCGACGCGCTCGGCCCACGTGCCGAGCCGCTCGCGCAGCTCGGCGAGGTGGCGCTCGACGTCGTCCGCGACGCCGAAGTGGATCAGTGCCAGCCGCTTCGGCTCGCGGCTCTCGATTCGGTCGAGTGTCCGTCGCCAGCCCTCGACCTCGATGTCGGGCGGCGGCGTCGGCGGGAAGACGCTCAAGGCCGGCTGGATCCGCACGCCCGCCGCATCACCCGCGTAGAGCGTCTCGCCGTCGAAGTAGCAGACGTGATGCGAGGCGTGGCCCGGCGCCGGGAAGCACTCGAGCCCGAGCACGCGGGCGCCGACGACTGCGCAGGTTCGCTTCCGGCACCGGCGCGAGCTCGCCCCACAGCCCGTCGAACGTCTCGCCGTAGAGCCGCCGCGCGCTCCGTTCGAGCCGGCTCGGATCGAGGAGGTGCGGCGCGCCGACCTCGGAGACCCAGACGGTCAGCTCCGGGTTCTCGCGGACGAGCGTCCCCGCCGCGCCCGCGTGGTCGAGGTGGATGTGCGAGAGAAGGAGGTGCTTGACGTCGCCGAGCTCGACGCTGCGCTCGGCGAGCCCGGCCGTCAGCGCCGGCAGGCAGGAGGTCGGCCCGCAGTCGAAGAGGGCCGGACCCTCGGACGTCTCCAGAAGGTACGAGCCGATCGTCTTCTCTGCGCCGCCGTGGAGGAGATCGATCGGGGCGACCAAGAAACAGTCTGTTACTTGGCGTGCGCGGCGGCGGGAACGAGCGCGGCTTCGAGATCGGCGAGCAGGTCGTCCACCGACTCGATCCCGACCGAGAGGCGGATCAGATTCCGCGGGGACGCGAACGGGGCGTCGGCGGTGGAGGCATGCGTCATCCGCGCAGGGTGCTCGATCAGGCTCTCGACGCCGCCGAGCGACTCCGCGAGCTGGAAGAGCTTCGTCCGCGCGACGAGCTCCACGGCCTCTTCCTCGGTCTCGGTCAGGAACGAGATCATCCCGCCGAAGTCGCGCATCTGCCGCTTCGCGATCGCATGTCCGGGATGCGACTCGAGTCCGGGGTAGAGCACCTGCGTGACGCTCGGCTGCTCGGTGAGCCAGGCGGCGATCGCGCGCGCGTTCTCGCAGTGCTGCCGCATCCGCACCGCGAGCGTCTTCAGGCCGCGGAGGACGAGCCAGCAGTCGAACGGCCCCGGCACGGCGCCGAGCGACTTCTGGAGGAAATAGAGGCGCTCCGCGATCGTCGGGTCGTTCGTGCCGACGAAGCCGCCGACGACGTCCGAGTGGCCGCCGAGGTACTTCGTCGTCGAGTGGAGGACCACATCTGCGCCGAGGTCGAGCGGGTTCTGGAGGTAGGGCGTCGCGAACGTGTTGTCGACGACGACGAGCGCGCCGACCGCATGCGCCGCCTCCGCGGCGGCGCGGATGTCGACGACGTTCAGCATCGGGTTCGACGGCGACTCGATCCAGACCATCCGCGTGTTCCCGTCGAGGTGCTCGGCGAGGTTCGCGAACTCCGCCGCCGGCAGGTAGTCGAAGAGGTAGCCCTTCGGCTCGTAGACCTGCGAGGTCATCCGGTAGACGCCGCCGTAGACGTCCGCGATCAGGACGACGCGCTCGCCCGGGTTGACGAGGTGCATCAGCGTCGTCGTCGCGCCGAGCCCGGAGGAGAACGCGATCCCGTGCTCCGCGTTCTCGAGCGAGGCGAGCGCCGTCTGGAGCGCCGTGCGCGTCGGGTTCGCGACGCGCGCGTAGTCGTAGCCCTTGTTCACGCCGACCGCGTCCTGGACGTAGGTCGAGGTCTGGTAGATCGGCGTGATGATCGCGCCCGTCGCCGGGTCGGGCTCCTGTCCCTCGTGGATCGCGCGCGTCTCGAAGTCCATCAAACGATCGTAGCGCCCAGCCATTCGGCGAGGTCCGGCGAGCGCCTCGTCCAGGCGCGAGGTGTCGCCCCAGGCGCCGAGCAGCTCGAGCTCGCCCGTCTTCCGGTCGAAACGCGGCTCGGCGCGGCCGACGACGCGATCACCGACGAGGAGCGGCAGGACGTAGTAGCCGAACTCGCGCTTCGCCTGCGGGACGAACATCTCGAGCCGGTAGCGGAAGTCCCAGAGCGCCTCGGCGCGGTCGCGGTCGTAGACGAGCCGGTCGAAGGGGGAGAGGAGGACGGCGCGGTCCGGCACGGGGCCGTCGGTCGCGTCAGGATGCGCCTCCCATTCGCCCTTCACGAGCCGTACGCCCTGGGTGCGGAAGTGGCGTTCGGCGAAGATCACGCTCGGCCTCGCGCAGCGGAACCGTCTCGGTCTCGGGATACCAGCGCTCGGCGAGATCCCACAGGCGCTCGCCACCGCGGCGCCCGGCGACCGCGATCTGGCCGTAGAGGTGCATCGACATCAGCATCAGCCCGACGCGCCGCGAACCCCACCAGCGATGGTCGCGCTTGGCGCCGACGGCCAGGTCTTCGAGGTCGCGGGAGAGGAGTGGCCCTTCGGCCTCGAGGCGGCTGACGATGTGGCGCCTGAACGAGCGATTCTCGGTCAGGAACTCGCGCACCCACCGCTCGCGCTTGTAGTGCCGCGAGCGCTGCCAGTTGCGCATCCGGGCGCGGACGAGCGGGAGATCCTCGATCGGATAGATGAAGGCGTTCCACTCGAAGAGGGCGCGCTTCTTCCAGAGGAGGCGGTCGAGCTCTGTGCGGTTGTAGCCGGGCCCGAGGCGGCTGAAGAGCACCAAGTGCTGCGGCGTCGCGACCGGGGAGACCACGTCGATCTGGAGGAAGCCGAGTCTGCGGATCGTCGAGAGCACGCCCTTTGCGCGTCCCGTCGAGCGCCTGCGCGCGGACTGCGATCCGGCGGGCCTCCTCCACGCTGACCTTCACCGCACGACCTCCTCGAGCCCGATCGTGCTGCGCGAGTCGGAGCGAGCGCCCGGTCGAGCGCGTCGTCGAGCGCGGCCGAGCCGCGGACTCCGTCCTCCCGATGAAACGCCTTGACGACGAGCCGCCCTTCCGCCCGCTCGGACTTGAGATCGGCGCGGCCGACGATCCGGTCGCCGCGCAGAAACGGGAGCACGTAGTAGCCGTAGCGCCGCTCGGGCGCCGGCTTGTAGACCTCGATCAGGTGGTCGAAGCCGAGGATCCGCCGCGCGAACGGCCGATCCCAGAGGAGGTTGTCGAACGGGGAGAGGAGGACCGCCGCGGTCGGCGCGGGGCGGTCGAGCTCGGCGTCCGCGGGAACGTAGACCGGCGCTCCACCGTCCTCGACCTCGAGCTCCACGAGCTCCCCGGCGGCGACGAGAGTGGAGAGCGCCGGCTGGATCGCCGCGACTCCTCCCTTGAGGCGCCAGTGCTCGACGATGCCCGCTGCGGTCAGGACGCCGCGTGCCCGAACGGCCCGGAGCGCGAGCTGCCGCAGCCGCTCGTCGTCGTCCGGCTCGGGAAGCGCCAGCACCTCCGGCGGGATCACCCGCTCGGTCAGGTCGTAGAGCCGCTGGAAGCCCTGGCGCCCGGCGACCGCGAGTCGGCCGTGGTTCCAGAGCAGCTCGAGCATCGCCTTCGCCGGCTTCCAGTTCCACATCCCGCCCTTCGTCGCGCCCTCGAAGTGGCGCGACGGCAGCGGCCCGCGCTCGCCGATCTCGGCCAGGATCTCGTCGGCGAGCTGCGGGTGCGTCCGCTCGACGTCGCCGTACCAGCGGCGGCCGCCGTTTCGCATCGCGGGAGCGAAGAGCGGCCAGTCCTCGATCGGGATCAGGCACGCCTCGTGCGCCCAGTACTCGAAGATGCGACCGCGGCGAAGCAGGCGCGAGACCGCGTCGCGCGGGTAGTCACCCGCGCGCGAGGCGAGGGTGATGCGGTCGCTCCGCTCGACCGTCGAGATCGAGTCGAGCTGGACGCATGCGAGCCGCCCGATCGTCGCCTCGATGTCGGTCGCACGCGCCCGCCGGTACCGCGAGCCATAGCCCTGAGCGGCGATCGCCAGCCGTCTGACCGCAGTCACGCTCGCCGTAGTCTTGGCGGTCAGGTGCGACTCCCTCTCCTCGTTCTCGGGCTCACGGCCGTCGGCACGCTCGTCGTCGCGAGCGTCTTCCTCTTCATCCTCTACGACGACGACGAGGTCACGACGGCCGATGCGGTCGTGGTGCTGGCCGGAAGCAGGTTCCGCCTTCCGGTCGGGCTCGAGCTCGTGGAGCGCGGGGTCGCGCCGGTGCTCGTGATCTCGGACGGGCTCGACGCCCGCTCGCCGCAGACCAGGCGGATGTGCCGTGAGCGGGCGGAGGTGCTCTGCCCGAAGCCGGATCCATACTCCACGCGGGGCGAGGCGAGGCTCGTGGCAAGGCTTGCGCGCGAGCGCGGCTGGGACTCGGTCGTCGTCGTCAGCTCCCGCTTCCACCTCTACCGGGCCCGGCTGCTGTTCGAGCGCTGTTACGGCGGCAGGCTCGCCATGGTCGGCGCGCCGGTTCAGTGGTGGCGCTGGCCGGCCGCGATCGCCTCCGAGTGGCTCAAGCTCGGCGTGGCGACGGCCGCGAGGGACTGTTGACCACGTTCGAGACGTTCGCCCGCGAGCACTTGCCTCCGCTCACGGATGGAGGGCCGCCCCCTCGCCTGCTCGAGGTCGGCTGCGGCCGGGGCGAGCTGACGACGGCGCTCGCGCGCGCCGGCTACGACGTGCTCGGGATCGATCCCGCGGCGCCGGAAGGCCACCTCTTCCGGCGGCTGAGGCTCGAGGATCTCGACGAGCCCGGGCCGTACGACGGCGTGCTGGCCGGCAGCTCGCTGCATCACATTCGCGATCTCGGCGCCGCTCTCGACAAGATCGCCCGGCTGCTCGCTCCGAACGGCGTGCTCGTCGTGGAGGAGTTTGCGTGGGATCGACTCGACGAGCCGACGCTCGCGTGGTTCGCGGAGCAGCGACGAGCGCGCTCCGGCGGCGGCGAGGAGTCGGGAGCGGTCGAGGCGCTCCGCGCCGAGTGGGAGGCGGATCATCTCGGCCTGCACGGCGAGGAGGCGCTCCTGCGCGGGCTCGCCGAGCGGTTCGCCGAGCAGGCCTTCGAGTGGACGCCGTACCTCTACCGCCTGCTCGGAGACGGCGCCACCGAGGTGCTCGAGCAAGCGCTTGTCGATTCGGGCGAGATCCAGGCTCTCGGCTTCCGCTACGTCGGCCGGCCCAACCTCTAGACCGACGACGGTTCGCGGCCTAGGCCGGCGTTCGGCCGGCGAGGATCTCGGCAAGGCGCTCGGCGTCGATATTCCCGCCGGAGACGACGCAGACGATCCGCTCGCCCGCCGCGCCGTGCTTCAGCGCCGCCGCGACTGCGAGAGCGCCGGCGCCCTCGGCGACCACCCGTGCGCGCTCGGCGAGCAGCCGCACGGCAGCGGCGGTCTCGTCCAGCGAAGCGACGTAGGAGCCGGCGAGCAGGGGCCGCGCGCGCTCCCACATCGCAGGCAGCAGGCTCTTGCCGCCGGCGCCGTCGACGAACGACGCTCGGTACTCGATCGGCTCGGCGTGTCCCGCGAGCGCGGCGGCGAGCGGAGCCCCCGTCTCGGGCTCGACGGCGTAGAGGCGCGTACGGGGGCTGAGCGCGGCGAGCGCGCTCGCGATCCCGGTGAAGAGCCCGCCGCCGCCCCACGGTACGAGCACCTTGTCGATGTGTGCCAGCTCCTCGGCGAGCTCGAGCCCGATCGTGCCGTTGCCGGCCATCACCGCCGGATCCTGAACGGGATGGACGAAGAGGCCCTCGACGTCCTCGAAGCGGGAGTCGAGCATCGTCTGCCACCAGCGCTCGTAGGGCACCTTGACGAGCGTGCCGCCGAGTCGCTCGATTGCGGCGAGCTTCGTCGCCGGCGCGTGCTCGGGCACGACGATCGTCGCCGGCACGCCGAGCTCGCGCGCCGCCCACGCGACCCCTTGCGCCATGTTCCCTGCGCTCGCCGTGAGCACGCCGCGCTCGGTCTGCTCGGGCGCCGCCTGTCGGATCGCGTTGACCGCGCCGCGGATCTTGAACGAGCCGATCGGCTGTAGGCACTCGAGCTTGAGCCAGATCTCGGCTGCAGCCTCTGGCGCGTCGAGGCGGACGAGCGGCGTTCGGATCGCGGCTCCGCGGATCGTCTCGCGCGCCCGCTCGAGCTGGGCGAGGTCGATCGGGGCGAGCTCGATCAGAAGTCGACCTCGGTCCCGACGCCCTGCTCGCGGGCGCGGGCGACCACGAGCTCCGCGGCGGCGAGATCCTCGACTGCGAGCCCGAGCGACTTGAAGATCGTCAGCTCGTCGTCGGAGGTGCGGCCCGGATGGGCGCCGACCAGCACCTCGCCGAGCTCCGCGAGGATGTGCTCAGGGCCGATCGCGCCTTCCTCGACGGCAGCTCGATACTCGCCCGACTCGTTCAGCGTCGACTCGCGCCGGTCGACGAAGAGGGAGCCTGCGGCCATCGTCTCCGCGTCGAGCTCCCGCGCCCACGGCACGCTCGAGCCGACCGCGTTCACGTGCGCGCCCGGCTTCAGCCACGCGAGCGAGAGCACCGGCTCGCTCGAGTTCGTGCAGGTGCAGACGACGTCCGCGTCGCGGACGAGGCCCTCGGCGCTGCCACCGCTGCTTCGACTCCAGGAGCGGATCTCGGCATCGGGGAGAACCGCCCGCAGCGCCTGTTCGTGCGAGCGTCCCTGAACACCGGTGCCGATGATCGCGACCTTCTGCGCTCCGGGCCTCGCGAGCGCGCGAGTCGCGACGGCCGAGACCGCCGCGGTCCGGATCGCCGTGATCGGAGAGGCGTTCAGGAGCGCCGTCAGCTCGCCCGTCTTCCCGTCGTGGAGGAGCACGGCGCCCTGATGTGCGTCGAGCCCGCGCGTCGGGTTGTCCGGCGTGACCACGATCTCCTTCAGCGAATAGGCGGCGCGCTCGCCGCCGCGGTGCGCGGGCATGAACCCCATCAGACCGGCCGCGTTCGGCGGCTTCAGCACGAAGCGGAGCGGCTGGAAGAGCTCGTCCCGGGCAAGCGAGGACAGCACTTCGGCCATCGCCTCGATGCACTCGTCCATGGCCAGCAGCCGCTCGACCTCGTCTGCACTCAGGACGAGCAGGCTCACTCGAAGACCGTCTCGATCTCGTCGGCCTCGTCCGCCGAGAGCCGCAGCTCGAGCGCATCGAGCGCGGGCTGGAGCTGCTCGGGGCTGCGGGGGCCGACGACGACGGCGCTCACGTGCGGCTGCGCCAGGAGCCAGGCGAAGGCGAGCGCGGCGGGCGTTGTCTCGCGCACGCTCGCGAGGGCCTCGAACGACTCGAGCGCGCTGAACGTCGTCTCGTTTCGCAGGCGCTCGTAGGGTCCGGGCCGGAGCGTCATCCGCGAGCCCGCGGGAGGCTGTTCGCCGCGGCGGTACTTGCCGGTGAGCCAGCCGCCCGCCAGCGGGCTGAACGGGCTGTAGCCGATTCCGTCGCGGACGCAGAGGGGGATGACGCTGCCTTCGTCGGCGCGGTCGAGGAGCGAATACGAGTTCTGCACCCACGCCGGCCGAGCCGTCTCGATCCAGGCGGCGTCGACGTTGCTGCCTCCCCAGGCGCCGATCGTGCCCTCGCGCCGGAGCTCGTCGAAGGCCGCTGCGGTCTCCTCGACGGGCGTCGCCGGGTCCATCGCGTGCGAGAGGTACAGGTCGATGCGCTCGACGCCGAGCCGCTCGAGGCTCGTCTCGAGCTGTCTCCGGATCCGCTCCCGAGAGAGCCCGCTGTCGGCGCCGTCGCTCATCGGGTTGAACGTCTTCGTGGTCAGCACGGGGCGCACGCCGCGCGAGCGAATCCAGTTGCCGATGAATCGTCTCGCTGCGCCCGCCGCCGTACGCGTCTGCGGTGTCGAAGGTCGTGATCCCTGCGGCCCAGGCCGCATCCATGACTGCGCGACCGCCTGCTCCTCGCTCTCGCCCTGGCCGAAGAACGCAGGCGAGGAACCGATCCCGCCGAAGTTCCCGCACCCGAGGATGAGCCGGGAAACCTCGATCCCGCTTCGTCCGAGTGCCGCGTCTGCTCCACCGTCCGATCTTCGCACCTATCGTGGGCGCCCATGCGCTCCCTCAGAGGCGACCTGCTTCGCTTCGTCGACAGCTATGCGAGCCTGCTCGTGCTCCTGCTCGCGAACTTCTTCCTGCTCGAGCTCGTCGACGACCCGCGCTGGGGTGCGATCGGCAGCACGCTCCTGTCCGCACTGGCGCTCATCGTCGCGATCAGCGATCCGGCCTCCGGCCACAAGCTCCAGCGACGACACTGGATCTCGGTCGGCCGCCTGCGTCGCGCTGGCGCCGATCGTCCTCTTCGTCAACTCGGAGTCGATCGTGGCGCTGACCTATCTCCTGCCGGTGGTGCTGCTCGTGACGGCGACGTTGCCGATCACGCTCAGACGTGTGCTCGCCCATCGGCGCGTCACCCACGAGACCGTGCTCGGCGCCCTCTGCACGTATGTGCTCGTAGGGCTCCTGTTCGCCTTCGTCTACCTCGCGGTCAGCGACCTCCGGGAGGCGTCGTTCTTCGTCCAGGAGGGGCCACACGCGCAGTCCGAGTACCTCTACTTCAGCTTCGTGACGCTGACGACGCTCGGCTTCGGCGACCTCTCGCCGGCGGTCGGCCTGCCGCAGGCGCTGACCGTGCTCGAGGCGCTGCTCGGCCAGATCTTCCTCGTCACGCTGGTCGCCCGCCTCGTGACGCTCTGGGTGCGCCAGGGGGCGGACGACCGGGTCTGAAGCTCAGCCGGGCGAGACCGCGAAGAGCAGGAACTGCGTGAACTGCGCCGGGGCGAAGTTGTTGTCGCTGACGAGGATCAGGGAGCGGCGGCCGTCCGGCAGGTCCGGGCCGAAGGCCATCGCCTCGACGTTGTCGAGCGGGATTCCCGAGACTGTCGAGATCGAGGAGGAGCGTCTTGGCGGCCGGCTTCACGCTCCCGAGGCTGCCGGCGAGGCTTTCGACGCCGTTGATGTTGTCTGCGCCGGCCAGGGCGACTCGATAGAGCTTGATCGAGTTGCCGGTTCCCGGCGCGCCGACCGAGAACGAGCGCTCCATGGAGAGCAGGAACTGGTTGTTGAGCGGGAGCAGCTCCACGAGCCCGGCGACGGCGAAGTTCGTCGCGGGCACGGGCGGCTCGGCGATCGGATCGACCCAGTAGAGGTACTGGCGGTCGAGCGTGCCGGTCTGGAGGTTGTAGCGGAGGATGCGCGCCGGACTGCCGGCCGCGAGCGTCGCCGGCGGGCCGTCCTGGACGAGCGCGGCCTCCGTCCCCGTGAAGAGGAAGCGGCCGTTCGGCGCGGTCGCGGCGCTCTCGAAGCCGAGGTTCTGACGCACGCCGCGCGTGCCGGTCGCGGGAAGGAACGGCGTCGGGACGGGAAGCGCGCCGAGCGAGGAGCCGTCGAGCGCGAAGAGCCGCACGAACGGATCGATCAGCCGCGCCGCGAAGCCCTCGGAGGTGACGACGAGCTCGTCGTCCTTCGTCAGCGCCAGCCCCTCGGGGTCGGCACTCGCGGTTACGAACGGCTGGCCGTTCGGCTCGAGGAGGGTCGTCACGTCGAGGAAGTCGATGTCGCCGCTGTCGAGGCTCCCGTCCGCCAGGTCGAGCCGCAGCGTGTAGAAGCGCACCGGGTCGATCTGGCCCTGGTCGTCGGAGAGGGCGTAGAAGACGTCGCGGTCGGCGTCGTACGCCATCCCGGAGAGCCCGCCGATCTCGGTGCCCTCGAACTGCGCTCCCGTCGGGATGATCTGCTGGCCGAGGAACTCGAGCGCCGGTGTCCGGGCGCGGTCGTTCGCGGCCGACGTGAGCGAGGCGCCGACGACGGCGGCTGCGACCACCGGGACGAGGGCGAGGACAAGTCGCTTGAAGGGGACGCGGCGCATCGTCAACTCCGTTTCTCGAGCTCTCCTGGGCGGCTGGATCCTACGACCAGCTCCGTTCACAGCTCGTTCAGGCTTCACGTGTAGCGGCAGCAGGTCTAAGCTCAGGCTCGAGCCGATGGAGCGAGCCGGAACACGATCGCGAGCCCGAGCTCCTCGTTCGGATGCAGCTCGGCGCCGAGCGCTTTCGGCTGGCGGATCCCATCGAACCCAGCCTCTTCACCAGCCGCTCAGATCAGATCTGCGAGGTTGTCTCCGTTTCGCCCAGCCGGGCCAGGAAGCGGTCAACTACGCTCAGCGTGTCGTCGGCAGACCTCACTGGCGGCGGAGGCCGTCGGCTGATCGAGGCGACGAGCAAACTGACCGAAAGATCTACATGCAACGTGAAAGACTACTTCTCGACGCTCTCGTGGAAGCCCTTGAGCAGATCGAGTTCCATCGAGCCGCCAGGAAGCGGCTCCTCGTACACGGTCGGCGACCGTTCGCGGTGTCGCCGGACCGACGAGGTCGATCGAAAGCGCGATGGTGGATCGAGCAGAGGCTCAAGCCGTTGCTCACGGTCGCATCTCCTCCGCCTCGAGATCGCGATGATGTGGGCCGCATCGAGCAGGCGAGTCTCCTGAGGCTGCAAATGCCGCATCGGTCGCGGTAGGCCGGCAGCACGCGGCCGCGAAATTGAGCCTGATGCACCTACGCTCGTCTCCCTGACTGACGTATCGGCGTTCGATCGGATCGTCGATCACCGTCGGCTCCTGCTCGTCGTGCGGCCCTCGCATCGCGCCCGGCTGGACGAGAACCTGGAGCGCAGCCCTGTCGTCCGCGACCACGAAGCCGGGAAAGACCGGCCGATAGCGACCGACGCGTGTCGCCACGAAGTGGACGATCGGCGTCCCGAGCTCGAACGCCGCGCGCATCGCCCGGTTGTCGCGATGATCCGGATCGGTGCCTCGGTAGGCGTACAGCACGCCTTCGGGCGTCTCTCGATCGTCGTACGGTCCTGTTGACCGACGTCTGTGATCGAGAGTGCCGCGGGACCGCTCTGCGCGGCGGCGCGGAAGATTCCCTGTTGGCGATTGAGGAACGGAACGCGCTGACCGCGGAACGCGAAGCCCCGATCGAGCCCGCCCACGTATGGCACCTCGTCGCCGAACTGCGCGCGGAGCACGGCGAGCGAGCTGAAGCAGGAGCTCCGAAGTCCTCGTCGCGCACCGCTCGATTCTCTCGCATCGCGCCGCGGCGCGAAAGCGCGGCTCAGCTCGCCTGGCGGAGCTGCTCCTCGACCTTGCGGTACGCGCGCGAGTCCGCCGGGAGCTTGTCGAGCGCCGCGTGGAGATAGCCCGCGGCTTCCTCGCTCCGGCCGTGGCTCTTGTGGATGAAGCCGAGGTTCGCGATCACGTGGCCCTCGTGCTCGTCGTCCCCGAGCTGGCGCAGGACGACGAGCGCCTGCTCGAAGTGCTCAACCGCCGCGTCGACCCCGTCGGTGTGGGCGACGGCGAGCGCGAGGTTGTTCAGCGTCAGAGCCTCAGTGCGTTCGTCGCCGAGGTCGCGAACGATCGCGAGCGCGGCGCGGTGCTGCGCGGCCGCGCGCTCGTGCTTCCCTTCCCGGCGGAGCTGTGCCCCGAGCGTGTTGAGCTGGTTCGCCTGGTTCGCGGGATCGGGCAGTGACGGTCTCGATGGGCGCGCGGACCGTTGGGACAGCTCTGCCGCCCCCGCTCGGAGCGCGGTCTGCGAGCGAGCAGAGACCTGCCGGAAGGTGCTCGCACCGCGTTCTGAGCCGACGGCGGCTGCGGCGATCGCCGCCCTCCAGGCGCGTCCGCTGGTGCTTCGCGTCTGAGCCCCGAGGACGCCGAGCCGTCGCGACAGCTCCAGCTTCGCCACCCGCTCGCCAAGTCGGCGGTCGGCCCGACCCACCCTGTCGACGCTCTGCCGAACAACCCGCGTCGCGTGCCCCTGCCCGAGCCAGAACGCCAATCCGGCGACGCCGCCGACCCCGACGAGGACGACCGTGGCCGTCAGAACGAGCGATCCGAAGCCGAGCGCGGCGAGGAGCCCGCCGAGCAACAGCCACAAACCGCCGAATGCCCGAAGGCGAGTCCCCCACGTCGTCCCGAGCTGATCTCGCAGTTCGACCATGCGTCACCTCCTCGTGAACTGCGGCACTTCGCTCTACGCGCGGCCATTCCTGCCGGCCGGGCGCACGCCAGCAGGACTGCGCGCGGACGATCAGTACGAGGAGCAGCGCCGCGAAAGGTTAGGTTCGACCCGCCGATGAGGACGACCACCGCCCGGATGACGCTCTTCGTGCTGCTCTTTGCGCTTGCGGCGTGTGTCGCCGTGAGCTCCGCTCAGGCTTCTTCGGGGGTCCGCTACGGCATCCAGGACGATGCATGGTTGGAGTTCGGCACGGGGACCCTCGACCAGCGCCTGCGGACGTTGAAGCGACTCGGCGTGCCGTTCGTCCGCTTCACGGTGCGGTGGAACCAGGTTGCGCCGCGACGGCCGAAGGATGCGACGTCGCCGCGCGATCGCGCGTACGACTGGCGCAGGGCCGACCGGGTCCTGCGCGGGCTTCGCCGCCACGGTCTGACGCCCGTGCTCACTCTCGTCGGGACGCCGGCGTGGGCGAACGGGGGGCGCGCTCCGAGCTTCGCCCCGCCGCGGCCGCGAGACTTCCGCCGCTTCGCGACCGCCGCCGCCCGTCGCTATCCGTGGGTTCAGCACTGGCTGATCTGGAACGAGCCGAACAAGCGCCTCTGGCTCAGGCCGACGAAGGCGTCGATCTACGTCCGGCACCTGCTCAACCCCGGGTACGAGGGAATCCATGCCGTGCTTCCGAGCGCGCGCGTCGGCGGCGGGGCGACCGGGCCGAAGGCCGCGGCGGGCGGCGTCTCACCCGTCACCTGGGTGCGTGCGATGTGGGCCGCCGGCGCGAAGCTCGACGCCTACGCTCACCACCCGTATCCGTCCACCCCCTCAGAGACGCCGTCGAGCGGCGGCTGCAAGAACTGCCCGTGGATCACGATGGCGACGCTCCCGAAGCTCCTCATCCTCGTCAAGCGCTACTTCGGATCGAAGCCGATCTGGCTGACCGAGTACGGCTACCAGACGAACCCGCCCGACACGTTCCTGGGCGTGACGCTGAAGCGGCAGGCGACGAACCTCAGCCTCGCCGCGATGCGGGCGTGGCGGCTGCCGCGGGTGACGATGCTGATCCAGTACCTCTACCGCGACGAGCCCATCCTCAGCCGCTTCCAGACCGGCCTCGTGTTCGTCGACGACCGCTGGAAACCGTCGCTGCAGGCGTTCAGGCTGCCGTTCGCGCAGATGGGGCGGCGCGGGTTGCAGGCGATCGTCTGGGGCCAGATCCGCGACGGGAAGCCGGGGCGGAAGCGCTATCGGCTCGAGGTGTTGCGGCGGAACGCGTGGAAGCCGGTCGGCCGCGTGCAGCTCACGAACGACGAGGGCGTCTTCATGCGGACGATTCGGGTAAAGCGGGGCGCGCTGTTCCGGATCTGGTCGCCGAGCCAGCGGCGGTTCAGCCAGCAGCTTCGGATCAGGTGAGCTCGGGAGAAACTGCAGTGGATCCCCGCCTCCCGAAGGCAGTACGAGGGCGTCACAGGAACTTACGGGTCCTCAGGGTTGCCGCACCGAGGACGATGGAACCAAACGCCCAGCTCGCACTGGGCGTCGCCAAGCGCCCAGTGCGGCGGACGTGAGGTCGTCAGCTGCAGCCGGTGTTCGTGCCGCAGTCGCGGCACGTGTAGCACGAGCCCGTCCGCACCATCCGGCCGCCGCAGCGGGCGCACTCGACCGCGTCCTCCCAGGCGTTGAAGAGCGCCGTCTGGCCGGGCGGCGGGGCGTCGTACTCGACCGGCGCCTGACCGCTCTCGAGCGTGGCGTACGCCTGGGCGAGCCGCGCCTTCACCTCGGGCGAGAGGATCCCCGCCTCCTCCTGCTGGTCGGTCGTGAGGAACTTCTTCCCCATCCAGCGGAAGATGTAGTCGACGATCGACTTGGCGACGCGGATGTCGGCGTCGTTCGTGAGCCCGGACGGCTCGAAGCGCATGTGGCTGAACTTCGAGACGTACACCTCGAGCGGCACTCCGTACTGGAGGCCGAGCGAGACCGAGATCATGAACGAGTTCATCAGGCCGGCGAGGGTCGTTCCCTCCTTGGCGATGTCGACGAAGATGTCGCCGGGAGTGCCGTCCTCGAAGAGGCCGACGTGGATGTAGCCCTCGTACTCGCCGACCTTGAACTTGCGGCCGACCTCGACGCGGTCGTCCGGGAGCCGGCGCCGCTTCGGCTGGGCGACGACGGGCGCGAGCGCGAGCGGCGAGAGCGCCGCCGTGCCGCTCTCGTCCTTCTGCCCCGACAGCGGCTGTGCGACCTTGCAGTTGTCGCGGTAGATCGCGATCGCCTTGACGCCGAGCTGCCACGCCTCGATCAGGAGCTGGGAGACGTCCTCGACGGTCGCCTCCTCGGGCAGGTTCACCGTCTTCGAGATCGCCCCGGAGATGAACGGCTGCACCGCGCCCATCATCTTCACGTGGCCCATGTAGTGGATCGCGCGGTCGCCGATCGCGCAGTCGAAGACCGGGAAGTGCTCCGACTTGACGTTCGGGGCGCCGACGACCGTGTTCCGCTCGTCGATGAAGGCGACGATCTCGTCGACCTCGCGCGGCGCGTAGCCGAGCTTCTCGAGCGCCATCGGCACCGTCTTGTTGACGATCGTGATCTCGCCGCCGCCGACGAGCTTCTTCGACTTGACGAGCGAGAAGTCGGGCTCCACCCCCGTCGTATCGCAATCCATCATGAAGCTGATCGTCCCCGTCGGCGCGAGCACCGTCGCCTGCGCGTTCCGGTAGCCGTGCACCTCGCCGAGGTCGAGCGCGTCGTCCCACGACTGGCGCGCGGCCGAGAGCAGATCCTCCGGCACCGAGTCGGTGTGCTGGATGTTCCCGACCGCCGCGCGGTGCTTCGCGATCACGCCGATCATCGCGGCCGCGTTGGGCCGGTAGCCCGCGAACGGGCCCATCCGGTGCGCGACCTCCGCCGACTTGCGGTACGCCCGTCCGGTCATCAGGCCGGTGATCGCGGCCGCGTAGGCGCGTCCCTCGTCCGAGTCGTACGGGAGCCCCCGCGCCATCAGGAGCGCGCCGAGGTTCGCGTAGCCGAGCCCGAGCTGGCGGTACGCCTTCGCGTTCGCGTCGATCTCGGGAGTCGGATACGACGAGTAGCCGACGCAGATCTCCTGCGCGAGGAACATCGTGTCGACCGCGTGCGAGAACGCCTCGACGTCGAACTCGCCGTCGTCGCGGCGGAACTTGAGCAGGTTGAGCGACGAGAGGTTGCAGGCGCTGTCGTCGATCGACATGTACTCGGAGCACGGATTCGAGGCGTTGATCCGGCCGGTGTTCGGCAGCGTGTGCCAGGCGTTGATCGTCGTGTCGTACTGGACGCCCGGATCGGCGCACTGCCAGGACGCCTCGGCGATCTGCAGCATCAGGTTGCGCGCGTCCATCGTCTCGACGACCGAGCCGTCCGTGCGCGCCGTCAGGCCCCATTCCTTGTCCTCCACGACCGCCTCCATGAAGGAGTCGGTGACGCGGACGGAGTTGTTCGCGTTCTGGTACTGGATCGAAGCCCAGTCGGCTGAGTCGAGCGACATGTCGTAGCCGGCCTGCTCGAGGACGCGGGCCTTCCGCTCCTCCTTGGCCTTGCACCAGACGAACTCCTCGATGTCCGGGTGGTCGACGTCGAGCACGACCATCTTGGCCGCGCGCCGCGTCTTGCCGCCGGACTTGATCGTCCCGGCCGACGCGTCGGCGCCGCGCATGAACGAGACCGGCCCCGAGGCGTAGCCGCCCTTCGAGAGCTGCTCCTTGGAGCTGCGGAGCTTCGAGAGGTTGAGGCCCGAGCCCGAGCCACCCCGGAAGATCACGCCCTCGCGCCGGATCCAGTCGAGGATCGACTCCATGGAGTCGTCGATCGAGAGGATGAAGCACGCCGAGCACTGCGGCTTCTCCTCGAAGCCCACGTTGAACCAGACGGGCGAGTTGAAGGACGCGAGCTGGTTGACGAGGATCGCCTTCAGCTCGGCCTCGAACGTCTCGGCCTCCTCGTCAGAGGCGAAGTAGCCGCCGAGCCGCCCCCAGCCGCCGATCGTGTCGACGATCCGGCCGATCATCTGCTTGACGCTGCGCTCGCGCTCGGGGGAGCTGAGCCGCCCGCGGAAGTACTTCTGGGCGACGATGTTCGTCGCGGTCTGCGACCAGAACTTGGGGAACTCGACGTTCCGCTGCTCGAAGGCCGGGCCGTCCTTGCCGGGGATCAGCGCGTCGCGGAGCTCCCACTCGATCTCGTCGAAGGGATCGCGCCCCGGGATCGTGAAGTACCGCCCCGGCGCGACGCTCGCCGTCTCGGCGACGACCACGTTCCGAACCTCGTCCTTCGTGCTCACCGCTTCTGCCTGTGCTTCCTTGGCCGTCGCCATGTTTCCTCCCAAGCCGGTACTACGACATATCCAAAATCCGGTTCAGGCTCCCCCGAAAACGCTCCTCCGGGGTTGCCGAGCGGATCGCGGACGTTAGAGAGAGCGTCGGACGGAACTCCCGGCTTGTGCTCCCAAAAATCCCCGCAAATTGCGTAAAAACACTCGGACTATGATACCGGACCGCGGGTGGTCGGCGAGGTCGGCTGCGGCCGGAGGACTCGGGTTCAGAGACCAGGGGGCGGAACCCGGCGCGCCTGCAGTCGCCGGGTCACGTAGCCGGCCGAGCCGGCGGCGGCGAGCAGGAGGGCGAGCCCGCCGAGGACGAGCAGGGGGACCGGTACCGAATCGGCGCCTGCGGTGTCGACCGGGCCACCCGCTTCCGCGCCACCGGCGTCTCCCGGCTTCGAGTCGGTGGGAGGCACGTCGTCCGTCTCGTCCGTCGTCGTCTGCGGCGTCGTCGCCTGCGGCGTCGTCTCGGGTGAGTCCACAGCCGGTGTCGGATCGGTGGTCGCCGGCGGCGCAGGCTTGTTGTTCAGCCTGTTCTGGAGCGCCCGGGTGATGTCGTCCTTGGCGCTCGAGTAGTCGCGGACGTCACGCGGGAGGATCTCGATCGCGTCGTCGTAGCAGTGAGGTAGATACGTACCGTCGACTCGTCCGTCCGCGTACCAGTCGTCGATCACCTTCTTGCCGCACGACTCGGCGGCGGCGGCAGACCCTGCGCCGAGGGAGCCTGCGATGAGGAGCGCGACCGCGCTCAAGGCCAAGCGCACGGCGAGCCGCGCGGCACGGCGAGACGGCTTTTGGTTGCGGGAAAAGATCATCGAGATGGAGCTTCTGCGGCGCGTTCCGGCTGCTCGAGTATGCAGAGTCTCCCGGACGTGCTTGAGGGTGGGATGAGCCTGGAGTAAACGGTTTGTAATCGCATCAGGATACGCGGCAGGAGCGTCCTCGGGCCGTGGTAGCTTGGTCGCCGATGCGCGGAGCTCCCGAGGGCGCGGCCGATCGGGAGGCTCTCGCAGGTGGTTCGCTCGTCCTCTTCGCGCTCCTGACGGCGGCGCTCTTCTCCGGCGACTCGTTCTGGGTCGGCGCTGCGGCGCTGCTCGCGGCGACCGTCGTGCTCGCTCTCCATTTCCTGGGTCGGCTCCCGCTCTCGAGCGGCGGCGTGCCGCTCGTGGCCGCGCTCGTCGGACTGGCGACGTGGAGCGGGATCTCGATCGCGTGGTCGGTCGCGCCGGATCGCTCCTGGGAGGAGCTGAACCAAGGTCTCGTGTACGCGGCCTTCGCGGTGCTCGGGGTCGCAGCCGGCTCGACCGGCCCGCGCGCGCTCCGGCTGGTCGCGCTCGTGCTCGCAGGCTCGCTCGGGGCCGCGGTGCTCTGGGCGCTCGCGGGCAAGGCGATCCCGGCGCTCTTCCCCGACGGCGGCCGTGCCGCGCGGCTGCGCGATCCGATCGGCTACTGGAACGCGCTCGCGCTCGCCGCCAACGCGTTGCTCGTGCTCGGGCTCTGGCTCGCGGCGCGACCGATCGCTCGCCCGGCTCGCCTCGTCGGGATCGTGCTCGCCTATGCCGCCGTCGTGGCAACGCTCCTTGCGGTGTCCCGAACCGGACTGCTCGGCGCGATCGTCGGCTGTCGCGCTCTGGCTCGTCCTCTCGGGCGACCGGGTCGAGCGGGCGCTGCTGGCGCTTGCCGCGACCGTTCCTGCCGTTGTGGTCGCCGCCTGGGCCTTCACCCGACCCGGCCTCGTGGAGGACGGCCAGGCGCACGCCGACCGGGTCGCCGCCGGCGCCTGGTTCGGAGTCCTCGTCCTGGCCGGGGGCGCCGTCGCCGCGCTCGCTGCCGCTTGGCTCGGCTCGCGGAGCCTGACGCCGAAGGAGCGGCAGCGCACCGGACGGGCGCTCGCGCTCGGGGCAGTCGCGGCCGTGGCGCTGGCCGGCGCCGCGGTCGTGCTCGTGGCCGACCCCGCCGAAGGAGGCGCCAGCGTGCAGTCGCCCGGCCGCCTCGGCGACGCGAGCCTGAACAACCGCTGGACCTGGTGGGGCGAGGCGTGGGAGCTCTTCGTCGCGGCGCCGCTTCAGGGCAGCGGCGCCGGCAGCTTCGAGGTGGCGCATCGCCGTCTCCAGGAGGCCTTCGTTCCCGCGGTCGAGCCGCACGACGTGCCGCTCCAGTTCCTCGCCGGCACCGGGATTCTCGGCTTGGTGCTCTTCGCCGCCGTCGTCGGAGCGACGGCTGTCGCCGCCGTCGGCGCGCTTCGCCGAACGGAGGGCGAAGAGCGTGCGGCGGCAGCGGCGCTCACCGTCGTCGGCTCCGTCTATCTCCTCCATGCGCTCGTCGACTACAGCTGGGACTTCCTCGCGGTCACGGCGCCGACGCTCGTCGCAGCCGGCGCGCTCGCCGCGGCTTCGCGGCCGCTCCGGGCGGCTCGCCGGCAGCCGTTCGCCGCTGTCGCCGTCGCGGCCGTCGGCGTCGCGTGCCTCGCGTCGCTCGCGTCGCCCTGGCTCGCCGAGCGCAGCGTTCGCCAGGTGAACCGAGAGCTCGACGCCGGCGACACGGAAGCCGCGGCCGCCGCGGCTCGGCGTGCGCGCTCGCTGAATCCGCTCTCGATCGAGCCGTCGCTCAGGCTCGCCGGCGTCGAGACGCGGCTCGGCCGGGTGCGCGCGGCGCGCGAGGCGTACGCACAGGCGATCCGGACGCAGCCGGAGAACTCCGACACCTGGTTTGCGCTCGGAAGCTACGAATTCGCGCTCGAGGATCTCTGCAACGCGTACGTGCGCCTGAACGAGGCGTACACGCTCGACCCGTCTTCACGGCGCTGGACGCCGGGCGGACCGCTCGATGTTGCGCGCGCCCACGTGAACGCAGGACGGTGCTGAGGTCGGCTAGCCGCCGACGACGACGGCGACGTGCGCGCCCATCAGCTCGGCCGGCCTGAGGCCGTCGAGCGGGCCGACGATCTTCAGGCGCAGATCTTTCGCGAGCCGCTGCGCCTCCGGGGCGTAGCCCTTGCGGTACATGACGACGCTGCGCGTGTAGTCGGTGCGAGGCGCGTTGCCGACGCCGCCGATCGTGTAGCCGCGGCGCTGCGTCAGCTCGGCCGTCGAGGCGGCAGCGCCGGTGCGACCGCTCCCGTTCAGGACGAGCACCGAGACCTGGGAGCGCGCGAGGGTCGGCGCGCCGACCGCAGCGCTGCTCGCCGGGCGCCGCTTCGGCGTGACCGCAAACTCCTTCGCCTCGGCCGTCTGCGTCACGCGCTGCGCCACCGGCTCCGCGAGGAGCGAGACGCCGACGACGAGCAGGAGGACGAGCTCGATCGCCGCGACCGTGGAGACGACGAGCGTCGCGGTCCGCCACGGCGATCGGAGCTCGGGGATCTGGCTGAGCGAGTGCTCCACGGCCGCACCTTGTTCGCTCCGCGCGAGCCCGCTCCTCCTACAACGAGTCCCAGGTGAGCCGGAGACCGTCCGCGAGCGACGTCCGCGGGCGCCAGCCGAGCTCACGCTGCGCGCGCGACGCGTCGAGGACGCTCCGGCGCGCGTCGCCCGCACGCGGCTCGCGATGTACGGGCTCGCGATCGACGCCGGCGATCTCGGCGCAGAGTCGATGGAGCTCGTTCACCGTCGTCTCGAGCGCGGTCCCGACGTTGTAGACCCCGCCGCCCCCGGCCGCCGCGAGGGCTGCCTCGACGACGTCGCCGACGTAGACGTAGTCGCGCGTCTGCTCGCCGTCGCCGAAGACGAGCGTCTCCTCGCCGCTCCGGAGCCGTTCCATGAAGATCGAGACGACCCCGCCCTCGAGCGCGGCCGACTGGCGCGGCCCGTAGACGTTGGCGAAGCGCAGGACGGTGTGGCTCGTGCCGTAGACGCGGTTCCAGCCGGCGAGGTACTCCTCGGCGCAGAGCTTCGCGATCCCGTACGCGGACACCGGCCGCCGCGGCGTCTCCTCGGTCGCCGGCGCGTCGACGTCGCCGTAGATCGCGCCGCCGGTGGACGAGAAGACGACCTCGGCGCCGCAGGCGCGCGCCGCCTCGAGCGTGTTCACCGTGCCGACGACGTTCACCTCGGCGTCGAAGCCCGGCTTCGCCATCGAGGTGCCGACGTCCGCCTGAGCCGCCAGGTGGAAGATCGTGTCGGCCTCGACCTCGTACGGCCGGCGGATGTCGTGGACGACGAGCTCCGCCGCCTCCGGGATCCACTCGCGCCGCCCTGACGAGAGATCGTCGACGACGACGACCTCGTCACCGCGCTCGAGCAGCGCGTCCACGACGTGCGAGCCGATGAATCCCGCTCCCCCGGTGACGACCGCCCGCATCGCCGTATCCTAGGCAGCCGATGTTCGTGACGTTCGAAGGGCTCGACGGCTCCGGCAAGACCACCCAGGTCGAGCTCCTGCGAGCCCGCCTCGAGGCGCAGGGGCGCGAGGTCGTGATCGCACGCGAGCCGGGCGGCACCGAGCTCGGCGAGGAGCTGCGCCAGCTCCTCCTCCATAGCGGCGAGATGGTCGCCTGGGCCGAGGCGCTGCTGTACGCCGCCGCGCGCGCGGAGCTCGTCGCCGAGGTCGTCGCGCCGGCGCTCGCCCGCGACGCCGACGTGATCCTCGACCGCTATCTCGACAGCTCGGTCGCCTACCAGGGCGTCGCGCGCGGGCTCGGCTTCGAGGAGGTGCTCGAGCTGAACCTGCTCGCGGTGGGCGGGCTGCTGCCGGACCGAACCTTCGTGCTCTCTCTCGACCCGGCCACCTCGAGCGGGCGGATCGGCGGTCGGCCAGATCGGATCGAGCGCGCCGACGAGAGCTTCCACGCGAGCGCGGCGGGCGGCTACGACCGGCTGGCGGCGCACGATCCGGAGCGGATCGTCGTGCTCGACGGCAGGCTGCCGGCCGAGGTGCTCGCCGAGCTCGTGCACGAGGAGCTGGTCTCGCATGGGCTTCGACGTCCTCGCTGAGCAGCCGGAGGCGAAGCGGCTGCTCGATGCCGCGCTGAGCGGAGGGGCCTGCGCACGCGTATCTCCTGCACGGGCCGCCCGGCGTCGGCAAGCGCCGCGCCGCGTTCGCGTTCGCCGCGGCGATCCTCGGCGAGGAGAGCCGGGTCGCGAAGCTCGCGCATCCCGACCTCTACCTGCTCGAGCCGCTCGGCGAGATGATCCGGATCGACGAGATCCGGCGCCTGCGGCACGACCTGCACATGCGGCCGTTCGAGGCGCAGCACCGCGTCTACGTGATCGACGGCGCCCAGCTCATGAACGACGAGGCGGCGGACGCCCTCCTGAAGGATCTCGAGGAGCCGCCGTCGTACGCCGTGATCGTGCTCGTGGCCGACGAGCTCGGGCCGCTGCCGCCGACGATCCGCTCGCGTTGCCAGCTCGTCCCGTTCCGTCGTCTCTCCGAGCGATCCCTGCGTGAGTACCTCGCCGAGCGCGCGCCGGGGCTGGACGAGGTCGAGCGGACGGCGCTCGTCCGGGTGGCGGCGGGCAGGCTCGACCGGGCCGACCGGCTCCTCGATCCGGAGGCTGTGCCGCGACGCGACGCGCTGCTCCGCGTCGCCCGCGAGCCCTATGCCGAGGCGGAGTTCGATCCGGCCGCCGCCGCCGCGACGCTGCTCGAGTCGGCGCGTGCCCTCGGCGTGAAGGCGAGGGACGACGCGGAGGCCGAGCTGGAACGCCTCGACTTGACCGCCCGCGAGGCCGAGCAGCGGAGCAAGCGGGCGCAACGGGGCGCGGAGCGCGAGGAGCTGCTCGCGTCGCTCGAAGAGCTCGCGTCCTGGTACCGCGACCTGGTCGTCGTCTCGGTCGGCGCGGAGACGGCGGTCGTCCACGCCGACCGGGTCGAGCTGCTGCGGGAGGACGCGACGCGGGCGCGGGCGCTCGACGCGGAGCTCGCCGCCGAGGCCGTGCGCGAGCTCTGGCGGGAGCTCGAGGAGTTCAACCTCGCGCCTGCGCTCGCGCTCGAGGCGCTCTTCGTCCGGCTGCGGCAGGCGTTTGCGGGCTCACTCGTGGCCTGAGCAGGGAAATCCCTCGAAGGGGGTTCGGTCGTAGCGGCGGTGTTGCCGACACAGAAACCCAACAGTGGTTGCAGTCCCATCGACCGGTCGCGCGTCCCTGATCGAGCCCTTGCGGGTCGCCCCTGAGGCTGCGGCTGCGCACCGTCTCTACGAACGACACTCGGCCAAGCTCCTCGGCTACTGCCGGCATCGGCTCGGCACGCGCGAAGAGGCCGAGGACGCGGTTCAGACGACGTTCATGAACGCCTTTCGCGCGCTCGGGCGAGGCGTCGTGCCGGAGCTCGAATCGGCGTGGCTCTTCAAGATCGCCGAGAACGTCTGCCTCTCCCGCCGTCGCTCCTCCTGGCGCCGGAACCGGATCGAGAGCTCGACCGACCTCGAGCTGATCGAGGAGATCGTGCCCGGCCCGAGCCGTCAGCGGGACGAGCTGATCGGGATCCAGGCCGCGCTCGCGGCGATGCCCGAGCAGCAGCGGCGCGCGATCCTGCTCCGAGAGTGGAAGGGCCTCTCCTACCGCGAGATCGGCGAGCGAGCTCGAGCTCTCGCAGTCGGCCGTCGAGACGCTGATCTTCCGCGCCCGCCGCTCGCTGGCGCAGGCGCTCGAGGGGCCGCTGGTCGTTCGGCCGGCGATCGTCGCCGCGCCGACGGCGCTACACTGACCGACCCCGCCGACGTAGCTCAGCTGGTAGAGCACTTCACTCGTAATGAAGGGGTCCGCGGTTCGAGTCCGCGCGTCGGCTTCCCTATTTGCATCCGGCGGGTAGCGCTTTTCGTTTCGGCGTGACTTGCACAGTTTCCACCTTGCGTGGGTACGGAGTTGTTGTCCAGGACTGTTCCCAGCGGCCAGGCGCCGCCGACCGCCTCGCGATGGCGGCGCCTGGAGGATCGTCAGCCGATCAAATCGACGGCGTAGTCGCAGGGATGCTTCTCGAGGCTGGGGTGGGGGCCGGCGACCCAGAAGTCGAGGTCGGCGAGGTACTCGCCTCCCGGCTGGTCGTCGCCTCCAGTGTCGAACAGGAACGTGCCGTGGACGGAGCCGCTGTTGCGCTCCACGACGTTGCCGTCGGAGTCCTCGACGACGAACGGCTGTCCGGCCTCGACGAACCGGAACTCGAAGATCGAGCCCTCCACGTGTGTCGCCTTGACCTCGTTGAAGAGCCCATGACCGCGGATGACGAACCATTCTCCGGTCGCCGGGTTCGTCCACGTCTCGCTGAACGTGAACTGGTTCATGTACGGGAACACCCCGTCGTCGTTGTTCTTGCCCTCGCGGCCGATGAACACCCCACTCGCAGAGCCGGTCACCTGAACCGGGAAGCCGCAGTCCTCCTGGAAGGACCACCTGTCCTCGAACTGAAACCTCTCACGCACCGTCGCCTGTGCCGACACCGCGACCGAGCCAGCCACCAGCGCCGCTGCGACGAGACTCATGACGATCCTCTTCATCAGACCTTCTCCTTCCACCACCGCACCTTCGCGATGGAGAGTTTTCGGCAGGTCGACTTCGAAGCGACGGGTTGCTCTCAGAAGCCGCAGTTCGGATTTGGAGCGTCGAGCTCGCCTCGGAACAGCGCCGGGGCCGGCGGCGCGATGATCACGCTCATGTCCTGCGCGGGCTGGCCGGACTCGTTGCGAACCATGTGTCCGCGCCCGTCGTCGACGAACCCGCTGCCCTTCGTGACGGTGTGCGGCGTGCAGGTCGGATCGTCGTACAAGTAGTACGTCAGCGTGCCCTCGGTGACCGTGATGAAGACAGGCCCGGGATGACTGTGCCACCCGGTGTGCGACCCGACGGCGTAGTCGTGCTTCCGGACGACGACGTCGACCACCGACTTCGCCTTCACGTCGAACTCGACCGGCGAGCCCTTGACCGACTTCACCTTGAAGTCCTCGTACGCACCCCGTGCCAGCAGGGTCGGTTGTACCCCCATGGCCGGGGAGGCCATCGTCACGCCGACGAGCGATGCCGACGCCAGCACAAGCCCCACGAGCGCCGTGGTCGCCACGATGTAGACGTATCCCTTCACTTCTCCTCCTTCTGTCGGTTGCCGACTCCGCGATTGGGGTCGCGGCCCGAGTGCTCGAGCGCGACTGCGCGTGAGGCGAACTGCAGTGCCTCCCCGAGCGACAGCGTCATGCCGTGCTCCTCCCGGGCGTGGCGCCGGATCTCGACGACGAGCCCCTCCTCGTCCTCGGCCGAGGCCTCGAAACCACACTCACATTCGAGTACCGTTGTCACCATTGCTCGGGCCGACCGTAAGGAGCGGCTCCTAGACGGCGGCAAGATCCGGGCTAAGCCACGAGCTAGGCGGTCTTGCCAGTGAGGATCTCCCTGATCGGCCGGGTGCGAGTCGAGTTCGACGACGGTGTCATCGACGAGTCACAGCTCGTTGGTCGGCAGGGTCGCCTGCTCTTCGTCTACCTCGTCGCGGAACACGGCCGGGCGGTGCCGCGGGACGAGCTCGCGGAGGCGCTTTGGGGTGAGACGTCGCCGGTGACCTGGGAGAAGGCCCTGACGGTGCTCGCAAGCAAGCTGCGCCGCCTGCTTGCGCAGCACGGCGTCGCGGACCCGTCGCTCCTGACCGCCGCGTTCGGCTGCTACCGCCTCGAGCTTCCGGAAGGCACCTGGGTCGACGTCCTCGAGGCCGCGGAAGCGACGGACGACGCCGAGAGGGCGCTCGGAGACGGGAACCTCGACCGCGCGCGCGAGCGTGGGTCCCTCGCGACCTCGCTGCTGCAGCGACCGTTCCTCCCCGGTGAGGACGGCGCCTGGGTGGAGGCGAAGCGGCGCGACCTGGCCGACGTTCGCGAGCGGGCGCTCGCCGCGCTCGCCGACGCGAACCTTCGCGCCGGCGACGCATCGGCAGCGGCAGACGCCGCCGAGCAGCTGATCACGCTCGCGCCCCTCCGCGAGAGCGGATACCGGCGGCTGATGGAAGCACAAGCCGCTGCGGGAAACTCTGCGGAGGCCCTGGGCGTGTACGAGCGATGCCGGCAGCTCCTCGCCGACGAGCTGGGCGCATACCCCTCACCGGAGACCGACGCGATCTACCGCGCGCTGCTCGAACTGCCTGCGTCGCGGGTTCCGGTGCGGCCGTGACCGCCGCGTCGGCGCCCCCGCCTCCGCCCCGTGCACGGCCGCGCCACAGAAGACGGATGGCGACCTTGGCGATCGTCGTTCTCGCGCTCGCCGTCGCCGGCGCAGCTTTCACGCTCAGCGACGAAGGCAGCGAGAGCACGCCGCCTTTCCGGACGATCGCAGCGCCGGAGTGCTCGGCCCTCCGCTACGACGGATCGGGAGCCCCGCAGCTTCTGATCGCCGTCGACCTCCCGCTGCAGCCCGGCTGGCTCCGGACGTCGACACCGATGGTGAACGCGATCACGCTCGCGCTCGAGCGCCGCGAATACAAGGCCGGCAACTATCGCGTCGGCCTCCAGGCCTGCGACGACGGCCCTCGCGGGAATCCGAACGACGAGCGCGCGTGCAAGTCCAACGCGCGCATGTACGTCGAGAGCCCAAGCGTGATCGGCGTCGTCGGGCCGTTGACGTCGACGTGTGTCCATTTCGCGATCCCGATCCTCAATGAGGCTCCCGGCGGCGCCGTCCCGAGCGTCAGCCCCACCGCGACGTACGTCGGCCTGACCCGGGGTGCGCAGGCCTCGGATTCCGACAAGCCCGAGTCCTACTACCCGACAGGTCAGCGCAACTTCGCGCGCGTCATCCCGACGGACGACGTCCAGGCCGCCGCCGACGCCCTCGTCGCACGCGACCTCCGCGTCAGGCGCGTCTACGCCCTCGGTGAGAGCCACCCGCCGAGCACCCAGTTCGTGAACTACTTTCTCCAGGCAGCCCGCAGGCTCGGAATAGCGGTCGCAGGCCGCGGCGTGTGGGATCACAAGCGGTCAAGCACCGCCCGGGTCGCCGATGCCATCGCCGAGACGGGCGCCGACGGCGTCTTCCTCGCCGTAGCCGCCGTCCCCACGAGCATCGGGCTGCTGAAGGCGCTTCGTGCACGGCTAGGTCCGGGCGTCCAGCTGATCGCGCCGGAGGTCTTCGATCCCGAGGCTGCACTCCTCGCGGGCGCGGCCGCCGAGGGGATGACGATCACCCACCCCGGACCGTCCCAGGACGATCTCCCGAGTGAGGGCAAGGAGTTCGTCGCGGCCTACACACAGCGTTTCGGCCAGAGACCGACCCCCTTCGCGCTCGCCGCGGCACAGGCGGCCGACGTCATGCTCGACGCGATCGCTGCCTCGGACGGCACGCGCGCGTCCGCGACACAGAATCTCTTCAACGTCAGGGTCTCGAACGGGATCCTCGGCAGTTTCCTGATCACACCCACAGGCGACACGACGCTCAACGCCGTCGCCGTCCATCGGATCGTCGACGGCGAGGTGACGACGGTGTCGACCGTCTATGTTCCCGACGCGCTGGTGGGTCGTTGACGGGGCGCGGTATCCAGCTCGCGCGAAGATAGGTCGCGCGAGCACGAGTCGGACGAGGGTTCCTCCGCGAGTGCCTCATACGCGTTGTAAGGTTGCCCTTACAGGGCGTGTGGAAGTTGCCTATCCTCCACGTCGACCGGAATCGCTTGACGAGAGGAGCTGCTGTGCACTGGGGTCGGGAACGCATTCGAGTGGCGACGCTGGGGTTGCTGCTCCCGCTCGTTCTCGGGCTCGCGGCTTGTGGGGGCGACGACGAGTCATCGCCTGGCACCGGCACCAGCTCGAGCACGCCCGCCGAGTCCGTGGCCGCGCCGTCCGTGCAGCTCGCCGGCGTCAAGGGTTTCCTGGGCGAGCACACCGACCAGCTCGCGGGGTTCACGAAGGAGTTCAACCAGCTCGCGCGCCGCTATCACGAGCTCGCCGAAGCCGAGGACTTCGAGCTCGAGGCGCTCTGGGCCGCTCGGGCGAAGGAGGTCGCGCCGCTCCTCGCCGGGATGAAGGCCGGCTGGGTCGAAGGCAATCCCTACTACGAGCGGGTCGAGGGGATCGTCGCCGGAACGCCCTCGCTCGCCGAGTACGACGTCATCCTCGACGCGGGCTCGAGCGCGGCCGAAGACCCCGAGAGCGCGGTTCCCTTCGACCTCACGCTCCCCGACGGCACGAAGCTCGAGCAGCCGGGCAATCTCTTCAACCTGACCGAGGGCGCGCTCTGGGGGACGCTTCCCGAGCGACTCGGCCGCGCAGGGACGCCTGCTGACCTGGACGGCGACGGGAAGCGCGAGTTCGGTGAGGTGCTGCCCGATCCCGGCCTGCTCCTGGCGGCGAGCGAGAGCTTCGACAAGTACGCACAGGAGCTCGACGCAGCGGGCGAGGACTGGGATCCCACGGCTTCGGATGCCTTCACGGCAATCGTCGTGATGGTGCCCACGATGAGCGAGTACTTCGGTCAGTGGAAGACCTCGCGCTTCGTTGCCGGCGACCGGGCGAGCTCGGAGTCGTTCAACGTCGTCTCCCGCCTCTCCGACATTCGCGACATCCTGACCGGGCTCGAGGTGATCTACGAGGGAGTCGAGCCCGCGATCGGCCGGATCGACGAAGCCAAGGCCGCCCAGACCGGACGGGAGCTGACCGACCTGCGCGCCTTCATCGCGCAGCTCTACTCGCGGGAGCAGGCCGGTAAGCGCTTCACGGCCGAGCAGGCCGAGACGCTCGGAACCGAGGCGCAGGAGCGCGCGACGGCGATCGCAGGACAGGTCTCGCAGACGGCCGCGGAGCTCGGTGTCGAGATCGAGCAGTAGCTTCGCGGCACTCGCCGGGCTCGTCGCGGCGCTCGTGCTCGTGCCGGCGGCGCAGGCGGCGGATCCGGATCCCTGGCGGCTGGCAGCCGACCTGCGGATGCACCTCGCCGACGCCGAGCGGGCGCTGATCGTCGGCGACGGCGCCCAAGCCGTGGCGCTCGTGCACGAAGCGGCGCCGAGCGTGTCCCGTCTCGCAGCGCTTCTCCAAGAACGTGAGCTGGAGACGACGTACCGCCGGGCCCAGAGCGCCGTCGTCAGCGGGGACGAGGTGAAACTGGCCGCTGCGCGCGCAGAGCTGCAGACGGCGGTCCTGGCCGGCGCCTACCGCAAGGTGCTCGCGAGCCTCGAGCGTGCCCGCCTTGCCGAGGCGAAGCGCTGGCTGCTCGTCCGCGAGTTCCGGCCTCCGACGCGGTTCTCCCGGCCCGGCGCGGACGCGACACTTGCGGTCGCCTCGCTGGCGGAAAGGAAAGGCTCGGCAGCGAAAGCCCTTGCGGCCGTGCGGGCGGACTACCTCGATACCTACCAGGCCCGTCTCCGGGTCGCGCTCGAAACTGCCGACGAGGCCCTCGAGCGAGGCTTCTCCACGCGGCTAGCGGCCGAGAGCGCTCGCGCGCGCGGGTACTTCGGCATTCTCGAGCCGTCGTTCCGGCTTCAGCGTGGCGCCGCCGCAACTCAGCAGGCCCTGACGGCTTTCGACGATCTCGCAGCGGCGGCACTCGTCGGCGATGCGGCGGCCTACTCCCGGGCTCGCGAGGCGGTCGAGCGCGCGCTCGACGGTTTCCGGGCGGCTCCGCTCGCACCGGAGGAGGAGGTCCGGCGTGCGGGCCAGTTCCTGCGCTTCCTCGCCCTCGTCCCGATCGAGTACGGCCGCGGCGTGTCCGACGGACGGGTGACGGTCCCGTTCGAGATCCAGGAAGCGGTCACGTTCCGAGACGGGGCCGCGCAAGCGTTCGCCGACCTCGAGAGCGTGCTCGCCAAGCGCGAACCCGCTGCAGTCCGCGAGATCGAGGAAGTGGTCGCCTCGCTCGCGCTCGACCTCGCCGCCGCTTCCCAGGGCCGCGCCGTCGTGGCCGAGGAGACGGTCGAGGCGAAGACGAAGGAGGCGCTGGAGCGTGCCGAGGGAATCTTCCCCGAGCAGTGGCAGGACGCTGGAGCCGCCGCCGACTTCGACGTGATCCGCACCTCGCTCGACCGGGTCGTCGCCGCCAGCCGGGCCGGCGAGTACGGCAAGGCCGAGCAGGCGCGGCTCGAGGCGTACGCGTTCTTCGAGTTCGGTCCCGAGCAGCGGCTGCGCGGCCTCGCCCCCGATCTCTTCGTCCGCACCGAGAGCCTCTTCTGGTACGGCGCCGACGGGCTCCCCGGTCTGGCGCAGCTGATCCGGAGGAAGGCCTCGCCCGAGGAGGTGACGGCGACCCGCGAAGCGCTCGATGCGGCGCTCAGCGACTCGGAGGCTGCGGTTGGTGCCGGTCCGACCTCGGCCACCGCGGTCGTGACCAATACCGCGATCATCGTCTTCCGGGAGGGACTGGAGGCGGTGCTCATCCTCGCCGCGCTCACCGCGGGACTCGTGGGGCCGAAGCGACGTTTGCGCCGGCCGCTCCTCCTCGGAGCCGGTGCGGCGGTCCTCGCGTCGGTTGCGACCTTCGTCGTCGCAAAGACGCTGCTTTCCTCGCTCGTCCACTACGGGGAGAAGCTCGAGGCGGTCGTCTCGCTGGTCGCCATCGCCGTGCTTCTCCTGATCCTCAACTGGTTCTTCCACCGCGTCTACTGGGCCGATCACCTCGCCGGGCTGCACGGACGCAAGAAGAAGATCCTCAAGGGCGCCGGCTTCTCCGTCGCCGCCGCCCAGCTCGCCGGCCTGGCGACCCTCGGCTTCACGGCCGTCTACCGGGAGGGATTCGAGACCGTCCTCTTCCTGCAGGCGCTCGTGCTCGAGGCGGGCGCCGTCAGCGTCGTCGAAGGGGCGTTGGTCGGCGCGCTCGGCGTCGCCGCCGTCGGCGTGCTCACGATTGCCCTGCAACGGAAGCTCCCACACAAGCGCATGCTCGAGCTCACCGCCGTTCTGATCCTCGGCGTGCTCGTGATCATGGTCGGCAAGACGATCCAGGTCTGCCAGGTCGTCGGCTGGCTCCCGGTGCATCCGATCGGCGACCTACGGCTTCCCTACTGGGCCGGGCTCTGGTTCGGGATCTTCCCGACCTGGGAGGGGATCGCAGCGCAGGTCGGCGCGGCAGCGTTCGTGATCGGCAGCTACGCCGGGGCCGAATGGCTCCGCGCGCGCCGGCGCAACGCCCGGCTCAACCCGCCCGTGGAGGGGAGCAAGGGCACGAGGCGGCCGCACCTCGACGACACCCTCGGGCAGCTCGCCCATCGCGCGAAGGCCGCCGAACCGGACACCGCGCCGGTTCCGCACTGACGCTTCGAGATCGCCGCGTAGCGGCCAAGACTTAGAAACCTTTCACGCTCCTCTCAGAGCCCTCTTAGCCCTCGTCGCGAGGCTGGTCGTCCAGTCCCAGTGCAAAGGAGCCGAGAGTGGCAGATCACCCACACCTGAAAGCCGTCGACGGCGCCGCCGACCGAGACACGGTCGAGAGCGCCCTCTTCGAGATCAAGCGCGTCATCGCGGGCCAGGACGAGATGCTCGAACGGGTCTTCGTCTGCCTGCTCGCGGGCGGGCACCTCCTGATCGAGGGCGTCCCCGGTCTCGCCAAGACCCTGACCATCAAGACCGTCGCCGAGGTGCTGGGCGGCAGCTTCCAGCGCATCCAGTTCACGCCGGATCTTGTCCCCTCCGACCTCGTCGGCACGCGGATCTACCGCTCCGGCAAAGAACGCTTCGACGTCGAGCTCGGGCCCGTCTTCTGCAACTTCCTGCTCGCGGACGAGATCAACCGCGCGCCGGCGAAGGTGCAGTCGGCGCTGCTCGAGGTGATGCAGGAGCGGCAGGTCACGATCGGCAAGGAGACGCACGCGGTGCCGTCGCCCTTCCTCGTGATGGCGACGCAGAACCCGATCGAGTCCGAGGGCACGTACGCGCTGCCCGAGGCGCAGGTCGACCGGTTCATGCTCAAGGTGCTCGTCGACTATCCGTCGGCGGAGGACGAGCTGACGGTGATCGAGCGGGCGCTCGCCGAGCCGGTGCAGGTCGAGCGGCTGCTCTCGATCGAGGTGCTCGCCGAGCTGCAGGCTGCAACGCGTCGGATCTACGTCGACCCCGCTGTCTCGCGCTACGCCCAGGCGATCGCAGCCGCGACCCGCACGCCCGCCGCGGCGGGGCTCGAGGACCTCGCGAGCTTCGTCGACTACGGCGCGAGCCCTCGCGGCCCGATCAACCTCGTCGTGGGCGCGCGGGCGCTCGCGCTCCTCCGCGGCCGCCGCTACGTCCTCCCGCACGACGTCCGCGAGCTCTCGAAGGACGTGCTGCGGCACAGGCTCGTGCTCAGCTACGAGGCGCTCGCCGAGGGCATCGATGCCGACCGGATCCTCGACCGCGTCCTGGACGCGGTCTCGATGCCGCAGCTCGAGCTCTCGCGGGAGGCGGTCGCATGAGCACCGTCACCGCCATCCGGCCGGAGCGCACGCCTGCGCGTCCAGGCCCCGGGCCGCTCCCGGCGGCGCTGCTGCGCAAGGTCGACCTGACCATCCGGCGGCGCGTCGACGGGATGCTCGCCGGCGATCACCGCTCGTGGGCGGACGGCGACGGCGTCGAGCTGGCGCGGGTCCGTCCGTACCAGCCGGGCGACGACGTCCGGCTGATCGACTGGAACGTGACCGCGCGCACGGGCGATCCGCACGTGCGCGTCCACGTCGCCGAGCGGGCGCTCGAGACGTGGCTCGTGCTCGACACGTCGGCGTCGATGACGTTCGGCACGGCCGACCGGCGCAAGTGGGACGTGGCGGAGGGCGTAGCTCTCGCACTCGGCCATTTCGCCGTCCGGCGCGGCAACCGGCTCGCGATCTCGACGTTCGGCGACCGCAACCCGACCGCCTCCCCGGCCCGGCAGGGCAACCGCGGCCTGCTCGCCCTCCTGCTCACGCTGCGGCGAGAGCCGGATCTCGAGCCGGCGGGGCCGACGTCGCTCGGCGCCGCGCTCGCCCGCATCGACGGGCTCGCCCGCCGGCGCTCGGTGGTCGCGATCGTGTCCGACTTCCGCGGTCCCCGCGACTGGCGGCCGCGGCTGCTCCGGCTCGCGGCGCGCCACCACGTGCTGGCGATCGAGGTGCGCGACCCGCGCGAGCAGATGCTCCCGGACGTCGGCGATCTCTGGTTCGCCGACCCCGAGTCGGGCCGTCAGCTCCGCGTCGACACCCGCAGCCGCAAGCTCCGCGAGCGGTTCGCGGCGGAGGCGGAAGCAGAGCGCGAGTCGCTCACCCGCGAGCTTCGCTCGGCGGGCGTCTCGCACCTGACCCTGTCCACGTCCGGCGACTGGTTGCGCGGCCTCGTCGGCTTCGTGGCGACCGAGGGGAGGCGGAGATGAGCTTCGGCTGGCCCCTCGCCCTGCTCGGCCTGATCGTCGTCGGGCTCGCGCTCCTCGCGTACCTGGTCGCGCAGCGCCGGCGACGGAAGTACGTCGTCCGCTTCACGAACCTGGACCTGCTCGAGAACGTCGTCGCGGCCGCTCCCCGCTGGCGGCGGCATCTCCCCGCGGCGCTGGGACTGCTCGCGCTCTCGGCGCTCGTGGTCGGAATGGCGCGGCCGCAGGTGGCCGTGGAGGTTGCGCGCGAGGAGGCGACCGTGATCCTCGCCATGGACAGCTCCGGCTCGATGCTGGCGACCGACGTCGCTCGCCGACCGCATGACCGCGGCCCGAGAGGCGGCGAGCTCCTTCGTCGAGAACCTGCCCGACGGGTTCCGCGTCGGCGTCGTCTCGTTCTCCGACCAGGCCGACATCGTCGTGCCGCCGACGGACGACCGCACCGAGGCGCTGGAAGGGCTGAGCTCGCTTCAGGCCGACAACGGCACCGCGCTCGGCGACGCGATCGCCCGGTCGGTCGACCTCGGCGTGACCGATCTCGACACGGAGCTCGCCGCGGCGACGGAGAGCGAGACGCCCGTCGTCGTCCTGCTCCTCTCCGACGGGGCGAACACGACCGGCGACTTCGAGCCGCTCGAGGCGGCGCAGAAGGCGAAGGACGCGGGCGTGCCCGTCTACACGGTCGCGCTCGGCACCGACGAGGGGACGGTCGACGTCCCGGACGCCTACGGCGGCGTCCAGACCGATTCGCGTCCCGCCCGACCCGACGACGCTGTCGCAGGTCGCCGAGCAGACCGGCGGGACGTTCTTCGAGGCGGCCGACGGCGACGCGCTCCAGGGCGTCTACGACGAACTCGGCTCGCAGGTCGGGGTCGAGACGGAGCAGCGGGAGCTGACGGTCGTCTTCACCGCCGCCGGGGCTTTCCTGCTGCTGCTCGGCGGGGCGCTCTCGACGCTCTGGTTCGGGCGACTCCCGTGACTCGTCAGGCCCTGTCCCACGAGAGACACGAGAGGAGGTGATGGACATGGACGCGACCACCAGCAAGTTCGGCTCACGCTCGCTGCTCGTCGTCGTGGCCGCGCTGCTCGCGGCCGCCGCGATCTGGGCGACGGTCGGACTGGCCGCAGGAGGCGGATCGTCCTCGTCGAGCGACAGCGCGACGAGCGGCGGCGACCCCGCCGTCTACATCCAAGCGCAGGAAGACGCCCCGCCGGCGAGCGGGGACGGCTGCCCCGAGGACGGCGGCTCCGGCCAGGACGACGGCTCGGGCAGCGGCGGCTCGGGCGGCGACTCCGGCTCGAGCGGCACCAGCACGGGCGACCTCTAGGCCCGTCGTTCTCCCGGGAGGGGCCCGCTTCGGCGGGTTCCTCCCTCCCCAGCCCGGAGATCGGCGAGGCGCCTGTTGTCGATTCGTCGGGTTCCCGTTCGTCGGACCGATGAGTTTCGGGTATCACCGAAGTCAGAAGTCGTATCGTCGTCGCCAACGGAGGTGGATCCATGTCCAAGACGGTCGTGATGGTCGGAACCCGCAAGGGCTGCTTTCTCCTCGAGAGCGACGAGCGGCGGCTGGAGTGGGAGGTGCGCGGTCCGTTCTGCGAAGGGTGGCCGATCTACCACGTC
The DNA here is from genome assembly GCA_963745775.1 of uncultured Gaiellaceae bacterium. GTDB lineage: Bacteria > Actinomycetota > Thermoleophilia > Gaiellales > Gaiellaceae > Gaiellasilicea. The sequence goes on along the minus strand of CAVUYY010000019.1, from coordinate 69,048 downwards.
GTCCGAGACGACGACAGCGGAGCGATCTACGCCGCCGGTGCGAGCGAGTGGCACGGCGCGAGCGTCTGGCGCAGCCCCGATCTCGGGGAGACGTGGACGCAGTCGAGCGAAGGGCTCGAGTACGGCGATTCCGGGCTGAAGCTCTCGAAGGTCTCCGGTCTCACCGCCGCACACGGACGCCTCTTCGCGGGCGCGGAGATGCCGGGCATCTTCGAGAGCCGCGACGAGGGCAAGACGTGGGAGGTGCTGAGCACGCTCGACGGCCAGCCCGACCGGGAGTCGTGGAACGATCCGGCGAACCAGCCGCCGGGCCACCTCGGCGTCCCCGCGATCCTGCCGCATCCCGACGATCCGAGCCGCTACTGGGCGATCGTGCAGGGGATCGGGATCTTCGAGACGACGGACGACGGCAGCTCCTGGACGCCGCGCAACCGCGGGTTGCGCGCGGACTGGCCGATCGAGGATCCCGAGGTGGGCTACTGCGTGCACAAGCTCGTGATGTCGCCGCTCGACAGCGACCGGCTCTACCAGCAGAACCACGTGGGCATGCATCGCAGCGACGACGCCGGACAGTCGTGGACGGAGATCACGGAGGGGCTGCCGACGGAGTTCGGCTTCGCGGCGGCGGCGCATCCGCAGGACCGCGACACGTTCTACGTGATCCCGCTCGACCCGGGCCACGGGCGCTGCATGCCCGACGGGCAGGCGGCGGTCTGGCGCACGCGCGACGCGGGCGCGGCCTGGGAGCGGCTCGACGACGGCCTTCCCCAGCGCGACGCCCATGTCGGCGTCCTCCGCGAGGGGATGGCGATCGACACCCACGAGGTGCCCGGCCTCTACTTCGGCACGAGCACGGGACAGCTCTTCGCGAGCGCCGACGAGGGCCAGAGCTGGAGCGAGATCGCGAGCTACCTCCCGGGGATCGCGTCGGTCGAGGTCGCGATCGTCGACTGAGCGTGGCCGAGGTCTATCTCCCCTCGACGCTGCGGCCGCTCTTCGCGGGGCTGCCACGGCACCTCGAGCTCGACGCCGCCACGGTCGACGAGGCGCTTGACCTCCTGGAGGAGCGCTGGCCGGGCCTCCGAGACCGGCTGTGCGAGCCTGGCTCGGGTGAGCCCGCTCCCGTTCTCCGCCGGCACATCCACGTCTACGTCGACCGGGAGCGAGCGGCGCTCGAGACCGCGCTCGAGCCGCGCTCCCGGGTCGACGTGATCGCCGCGATCAGCGGCGGCTGAACCCGGACGAGGACGCGCGTCGCGCTCGAGATCGAAAACCGGACGCCGTTTCCATACACTCGGTGCCCTGCGGCCGTATCCCGCTGAACGAGAACGTGGCCGGCCCTCCCAAAACCACCCAGCTCGAGGCGCTGCACGGCCTCGCCCGCGCTCTCGCGAGCGGGGAGTTCCGCGCGCGGGCGGTGCTGGAGCGCGCGTGCGCCGCAGTCGCCGGCGGCTTCGGCTTCCAGCGCGTCGGGATCGTGCGCTTCCTGTCCGGACACGTCCACGCTCGTGCCGTTCGCCGGCCACGGGCTGACGATGGACGAGATCCGGGCGCTGCCGCCGGCGCTCCCCGTCGGCCATTTCGGTGCGTTCGCGCGGGCGCTCACGAACCGACGGGCGGTCTACGTCGAGGATCCGAGCACCGAGGAGGCGGTGCCCGAGCAGATCGCCCGGGACTTCGGCCTCGGCTCCTTCGTGATCGTGCCGCTCACGACCGACGGCCGCTGCCTCGGCTTCATGACGTGCGACCAGCGGGCGGAGCGGTTCCTCCTCGACGAAAGCGAGGTCGACCTGCTGACCACCTTCGGGACGCTGATCGCCGGGTTCCTCGAGAAGGCGATCGAGCACGGCGAGCTGCGGCGCCTCAACGAGCTGAAGAGCCAGTTCGTCGCGCTCGCCTCGCACGAGCTGCGCACGCCCGGCCGGCGCCGTCTTCGGAGCCGTGCGGACGCTGGACGAGCACGAGGACAAGCTGACGGAGGAGCAGCGCGGCGAGCTGCGGCGCATGCTCACGCAGCAGTCGGCGCGGCTCGTCGACCTGGTCGACAGCCTGCTCGACCTCTCCCGCCTCGAGGCCGACGCGATCCGGATGGTGCCGAGCGAGATCGACGTTCCCGCGCGGCTCGCCGAGCTCGTGGGCGAGATCTTCGAGAGCGGTGCCGACCTGACGATCGACGTGCCCGACGATCTCCGCGCAACCGTCGATCCGCAGGCGTTCGACCGGGTCGTGTCGAACCTCCTCGTCAACGCGCGCCGTCACGGCCGCCCGCCGGTCGTCGTCACCGCGCGCCGAAACGGCAGCGACCTCGACGTGGTGGTGGAGGACCGCGGCGCCGGCGTCCCCGCGGACTTTGCCGGCAGCCTCTTCGAGCGCTTCACGCGCGTCGCGGCGAACGACGGCAGGGGAGCGGGCCTCGGGCTCGCGATCGCGCGTTCCTATGCGCGCGCCCACGGCGGCAGCCTCGCCTACGAGCCGGTGAACCCGCACGGCGCCCGCTTCCGGCTGGTCCTGCCAGCCGGCTGATCGACTCTACCTCGATCGACGCGCCCGGCATCCCTATCCTCGTTCCGGTGGCGACTCTCGGCGCCGACGTCGTCTTTCACGGCGAGCTCTCGTGAGAGGCTGAGGGCATGAGCGAGTGGTGGCGGTCGGCCGTTCTCTACCAGATCTACGTGCGCAGCTTCGCCGACTCGGACGGCGACGGTGTGGGCGATGTCGAGGGGATCCGCTCGCGGCTCCCGTACCTGCGCGACCTCGGTGTCGACGGGATCTGGCTGACGCCGTTCTATCCCTCGCCGGGCGCCGACCACGGCTACGACGTCTCGGACTACGTCGACGTCGACCCCCAGTTCGGGACGCTTGCCGACCTCGACGCGCTCATTGCGGATGCACACGAGCTCGAGCTGCGCGTGCTCGTGGACATCGTCCCGAATCACACCTCGAGCGAGCACGCCTGGTTCCGGGCGGCGATCTCGCGACCGGATCACCCCGAGCGGGCGCGCTACATCTTCCGGCCTGGGCGGGACGGCGGCCCGCCGAACGGCTGGGAATCGGCCTTCGGCGGCTCGGCCTGGACGCTCGACGAGACGAGCGGCGACTGGTACCTCCACCTCTTCGCGCCGGAGCAGCCCGACCTCGACTGGCACAACGAGACGGTCCGGCGCGACTTCGAGGAGATCCTCCGCTTCTGGCTCGACCGCGGCGTCGACGGCTTCCGGATCGACGTCGGGCACGCGCTCTACAAGGCGCGTGGCCTCGAGGACGTCGAGGAGCCGGTGCCCCGTCCCCGCTTCGCCGACTGGCATACCGGGATCAACCAGCCGGAGCTGCACGACCTCTACCGGAGCTGGCGAGCGCTCGCCGACGGCTACCCGGACGAGCGGGTGCTCGTCGGCGAGATCGTGCTCGGGAACCAGGTCGAGCTGGCGAAGTACGTGCGCCCGGACGAGCTGCAGCTCGCGTTCAACTTCGCCTTCCTCTACGAGAGCTGGAACGAGCCCGCGCTGCGCCGGACGATCGACGAGACGCTCGACGCGTTCGGCGCGGTTGGGGCGACGCCGACCTGGGTGCTCGAGAACCACGACGTCCAGCGGCTGGCGACCCGATATGGAGGCGGCGCCGTCGGCCGGCGTCGGGCTCGCGCGGCGGCGCTCTTCCTGCTCGCGCTCCCGGGCACGGCGTTTCTCTACGAGGGGCAGGAGCTCGGGCTCGAGGAAGTCGAGCTACCCGACGAGCTGCGGCAGGACCCGATCTTCTTCCGCACGAACGGCGAGCGCCTCGGCCGTGACGGCTGTCGCGTTCCGATCCCCTGGGAGAACGGCCCCCCGGGATTCGGCTTCACGACCGGCCGTCCGTGGCTGCCGATGCCCGGGGAGTGGGAGTCGGCGTCCGTCGCGGCGAAGACCGGGGTCTCGAGCTCGATCCTCGAGCTCTACCGCTCGGCGCTCGCGCTCCGACCGGCCGACGAGCCGTTCGCGTGGCTCGAGAGCCCGCCCGGACTGCTCGCGTTCAGCAGAGGCGAGCTCACGTGCCTCGTGAACCTCGACTGCGCGGAAGCCGTCCCGCTCGCGGGGGAGGTCGTGCTCGCGAGCGAGCCCGACCTGACCTCGAGCCTTCCTCGCGACACCGCCGCCTGGCTCCGAACAGAAGGAGCTCGGTGAAGACGTCGCTTGGTTGCCAGGCGTGAGGACGCTTGCCGGGCTCGACGTCGGGACGAGCGGCGTCAAGGCGCTCGCGCTCTCTCCCACCGGCGAGGTGCTCGCCCGCGCCGAGCGCGCCTATCCGCTCTCGACGCCTCGACCGGGCTGGGCCGAACAGGATCCCGACGACTGGTGGCGGGCTGCGCAGGCGGCGCTCGGCGAGCTCGGGGACTACGGCTCGCTCGGCTTCTCGGGCCAGATGCACGGCCTCGTCGTCCTCGACGAGCACGGTGACGTGCTTCGCCCCGCGATCCTCTGGAACGACCAGCGCACCGGCGCGGAATGCGCCGAGATCGAGGAGCGGCTCGGCCTCGACCGGCTGCTCGAGCTGACCGGAAATCGCGCGCTCACCGGCTTCACGGCGCCGAAGCTCCTCTGGCTCCGCCGGCACGAGCCCGAGACCTACGCCCGCATCCGTCACGTCCTCCTGCCGAAGGACTACGTGCGCTTCCGCCTCACCGGCGAGCACGCGATCGACGTCGCGGATGCGTCCGGGACGCTTCTCTTCGACGTTGCGCACAGACGCTGGAGCGACGAGCTGCTCGACGCGCTCGAGCTTCCGGGCGAGTGGCTGCCGACGGTGCACGAATCGACGGAGATCGCGGGCGCGGGCGACCAGGCGGCGGGGGCGCTCGGCGTCGGCGTTGCCGCGCCGGGGCCGCTCTCGATCGTGCTCGGCACGTCCGGTGTCGTCTTCGCCGCGCTCGACGAGTACCGGCCCGAGCCGAAGGCGCGGCTGCACACCTTCTGCCACGCCGTTCCGGGAACCTGGCACGCGATGGGTGTCATGCTCTCGGCCGCAGGCTCGCTGGAGTGGCTCCACGGCGCGCTCGGCGACCCACCCTACGAGGAGCTGCTCGGCGAGGCCGCCAGCTGGGAGCCGGGCGTCGAGGGACTGCTCTTCCAGCCGTACCTCCAGGGCGAGCGGACGCCACACGCCGATCCGGACGCGCGCGGCGCCTTCACCGGCCTCTCGCTCCGCCACGACCGCGGCGCGCTCGTCCGGGCCGTGCTCGAGGGCGTTGCCTACGGGCTGCGCGACTCGCTCGAGCTCCTGCGCGAGGTGGGGGTCGAGGCGTCGTCCGCCCGGGTCTCGGGTGGCGGAGCCCGCTCCGAGCTCTGGCTCAGGATCCTCGCCACGACGCTGGGAATCCCGCTCGAGCGGACGGTCGCCGAGGAGGGAGCGGCGTTCGGCGCGGCGCTCCTCGGCGGCGTCAAGGACGGCGGCTTTGCCGACGTCCACGAGGCTGTCGCCGCCACCGTCCGCGTCCGCGACCGGATCGAGCCGGAGCCGACTTGGCAGGCGGCGTACGACGACGGGTACACCCGCTATCGCCGGCTCTACCCGGCGCTGAGGAGCCTCCGCTGACGCGGCTCCCAGAACGCCGGCCGGCAGCCGCTCGACGTCGCCTGAACGAACGTCGGCGGACTGCCGGCCCCTCTCTCCTACCGCAAGGCTCGCGCCTCCAACATCGGTCTAGACCGCTGCCGATTCCCGGCGGCCGTAGACCGACAGCGCCCAGATCACGAGGACGTCGGCCGCGATGATCACGATCGACCACACGGGGTAGTACGGGATGAAGAAGAAGTTGGAGATCGCGCTCAGCGACGCCAGCGTGATCCCGACAACGCGTGCCCAGGTGGCGCCCTTGAGGGCGCCGAATCCGGCGAGGACGAGGGTCAAGCCGAGAATCAGGTGGATCCAGCCCCAGGCCGTGACGTCGACGTCGTAGACGTAGTTCGGGCCGACGACGAAGAACTCGTCCTCGAAGATCGCGGCTATCCCCGCGATCACCTGAAATGTGCCGACCAGCACCATCATCACGGCGGCGAAGACGACGAAGCCGATGGCCCAGCCGCTCGGACGCTCGCCGCTGGTGGGCTTGTAGCCGGGCTCCTCGGTCGAGGACATGCGATTTCCTCCTACTCGTCGACGATCGGAACCGCGAGGCTAAGGCGCTGCGGGGTGAGCACTGGTCACCCCCCGGGAGTGAGGGAGAGGCGCTCGAGCCGGCTGCCGCATCGGATCCTGCTCGCATAGGCTGTCCCACGTGGAGTTCGAAGCGCAGCGGTCGGCGCGCCAACCGCCGCGCACCGCGGTCGAGAAGCCGAACGTGCGGCCGGTTCGATCCGAACCGCGGTGAGCCGGCCGAGCAGGCGCAAGCTGCAGCGGCTCGGCCTTGGCGCGCTGAGCCTCGCCGTGGTCGTCGCCACGTTCGCGTTCCTCCTGCCAAAGCTCGCCGACTACGCCGACGTGTGGGGGTTGGTCGAGGATCTCTCGTGGGAGTGGATCGCGCTGCTCCTCGCCGCCGCACTCCTCAACGTGGTGACCTTCGCGCCGCCGTGGATGGTCGCGCTTCCCGGCCTCTCGTTCTTCCGGGCTCTGGGGGTGACGCAGGCCTCGACCGCGCTCTCGATCGTCGTACCCGCCGGGCTCGCGGCCGGCGTCGCCACGTCCTACGGGATGTTGCGTGGCGCCGGGTTCACCACGTCCGAGGTCGCACGGGCGGTCACGCTGACGAGCCTCTGGAACCAGTTCCTCAACCTCTCGTACCCGATCGTCGCGGTCTTCCTGCTCTCGAGCACCGGCGGGGACACCGCGCTGCTCGGCCTGGTCGCGTTCGTCGGCGTCGCCGTCCTCGGCGTTGTGGTGGCCGGGCTTGCCGTAGTCCTCGTCAGCAAGCGGCTCGCGAACGACGTCGGCGAGACGGCCGCGCGTCTCGCCAACTGGACGCTTCGGAAGGTGCGCCGCGGGCCGGTCGGCTGGGGCGGGTCGAGCTTCGAGGCCTTCCGGCAGAGCTCCGGCGAGCTGCTCCGTCGCCGCTGGCACGCGCTCACGGTCGCGTCGCTCATCGGCAGCCTCAGCGTCTTTGCGGTGCTCGTCGTCGCGCTGCGCGCGTTCGACGTCTCCGCCGCGGACGTGTCGCTCGTGGAGGCGTTCGCGGCGTGGTCGTTCATCCGCATCGTCGGAACGATTCCGATCACGCCCGGTGGCTTCGGGGTCGTCGAGCTCGGCCTCTCGAGCGCGTTGATCGGCTTCGGAGGCGCGAACGCCAGCGTTGTCGCGGCGGTGCTCGTCTACCGCTTCCTGACGATCGTCCCCACGCTGCTGGCCGGCCTTGGTGCGGCGTTCCTGTGGCGCCGCCACCGCCACCTCCCGCTCCGGCCCAGCTCCGGGCCCGCCCCAGCGGACGGAATCAGCGGCGGCTGACCTGCGATTCCGTCGGGCGGAACATGGTGTACACGAGCAGGCCGATGAACGGCACGATGAGCATGATGATCGCCCACGCCCCCTTGGCTGAACTGGACAGGTCGGTTCTCCGCCAGACGTCGATGACCGCGCGAACCCACATGACGAGGAAGAGCGCGACGATCGCGATGATCAGGATTCGGATGATCATGGAGCGCAGAGGATCCAGCGCCGGCGGGTGGCGCTGCCTCACCCTGATGAGGATGATCAGCGAGGATGATCCGCGGCTCGCAGCGAGGCAAGAGGCTCGGAGCGTCCGGCTCCTTGGGGGGTTGGAGCCGGACGCCCGGAGGCGAGAGGCTCGAAGACCGTGCGGCGAGTCTTCGAAGCTCCCGCGCCACTGTGCCGAGACTCGGCGCCGCTGTCATGACCCAGATGCGTCAATTCTGCGACTCTTCCTCGATCGGTGGTCGCACTGACTAGAGCCGGCTCGCTCGAGGAGCTGCGGAGGATCGCGCCGGACATCGCTCCTTCGGTCGCCCGGCTCCCGATGCCTGCCTACATCCTCGACCGGAACGGCGTCGTCCGGTGGCTCAACACGGCTGCCGTCCGAGAGTTCGGCGACATCCGAGGCAAGCGGATCGGTCAGATCGTCGAGCCGGAGTACGTCACGGAGGCGCGGCAGGAGTTCGCCGCGAAGCTGCTCGGGAACGTCGAGACGACGGAGGCGACCGTGGCCGTGCGAACCGCCGAAGGTCGCCGGGTCGTGGTCGACATCAGCTCGACGCAGCTACTCGAGCAGGGCTCGATCGTCGGTGTGTTCGGCCTCGCGGATCCCGACCGACACTCCGCCGCCGACGCGAGCACGGTCGGTCGAGCTCACGCCGAGGCAGCTCGACGTGCTCCGCTACGTCGCCGCCGGCCACTCGACGGATGCGATCGCCGAATCTCTGGGCATCTCGACCGAGACGGTGCGAAACCACATCCGTCACCTGATGGGCAGGCTCGACGTGCACACCCGCCTGGCGGCGGTGATCCGCGGGCACGAGCTCGGCCTCGTCTGACCGTCGGATCGACGCGAGTGCGTGCTGATGCGGTCCGTCCGCTGTGAGATAGTCGCCCTCCCGCTCCCGACTCGTGAGGTGCTTCCCTGATGTGTTGCTTCGCGCTTCTCTTCGCAGCCCTCGGCCCGCGGTTCGTGATCATCGCGATGTGGCTCTTCGGCAACCGGGTCGACGCTGCCTTCGGGTCGGCGCTGTGGCCGCTGCTGGGTCTCCTCGTCGCGCCGTGGACGACCCTGATGTATCTCCTGGCGTGGTCGCCTGTCGGCGGTGTGTCTGGGGCGGACTGGCTGATCGTGACCATCGGCGTCGTGCTCGACATCGCGGCGTATGCGGCGAAGCCGGTTCAGAGCCGGTTCTCGATGGCCTGAGCTCGCGCGTCTCGCGCTTTCGCTTCGATCACCCGACCCCGGGTGAGCTGGTGCTCACCCGGGTCGCGCCGTAGCGTTGGAGCGTGGGCGCCGCGCTCGGCTGGGGTCTGATCGCAGGCTCGTCCATCCTCATCGGCGGGCTCTTGGCGCTCGTCGTCCCGGTGCAGCGAACCGCGCTCGGGCTGATCATGGGATTCGGAAGCGGCGTCCTGATCAGCGCCGTTGCGTACGAGCTGGTCGCGGAGGCGTCGGCCACCGCCGACGTGGGCGGCGGTGCCGTTGCGCTCGGGCTGGCCGCGGGCTGCGGGACGTTCTTCCTCGGCGACTTGCTCGTCGACCGGATGGGTGGCGCGGATCGCAAGAGCTCCACCGGCCGCCAGGCCTCCGGCTCCGCACTTGCGATCGTGCTCGGAATCGTCCTCGACGGCATTCCCGAGTCCGCCGTGATCGGCTTGGGCATCCTCGAGGGCGGCGGCGTCTCGGCGGCGATGCTCGTCGCGGTCTTTCTCTCCAACCTGCCCGAGGCGATCGCCGCGACGGCCGGTCTCCTGAAGTCCGGCTGGACGCGAGCGAGGATCATCGGCCTCTGGGTCGCCGTGACAGCGGTCTCGGGCCTCGCGTCGCTGGCCGGCTACGTCCTCTTCGAGGACGCGTCCGGCAACACGGTCGCTTTCGTGCTGGCCTTCGCCGGGGGCGCGGTCTTGACGATGCTCGCAGACACGATGATGCCCGAGGCCTTCGAGCACGGCGGTCGCCTCGTCGGGGTCTTCACGACGTTCGGCTTCGCGCTCGCGTTCACGATCAGCGCGCTCGAGTGACGGGCGGCCTGGCTTCTAGCGGTCGCCGAGCATGACCCAGGCGATCAGCGCGATCGGCAGTGCGGTCATCGCGACGATGATCCCGATGAAGGTCAGGCCGAGCCACATCAGGGTGACGCCGACGACGAAGCCGGCTGCCAGCGTGAGGAGCGCTCCGACGACCGGGCTCACGTTCAAGTTCATGTGCAGGAGCTTGACGGCTCGGGGGGTGAGCCCAACTCACCCGTAGCGGGTGGCGGGCGCGCTCACCCCGCCTGGGTGAAGCCTCGTCACCCGAGCTCGTGGGACCGTGCCGGCTGACACCGAGAGGAGGCCGAACGCCGTGGAGCCACGCACTGTCACGCCAACACCCGGGATGCCACCGGCCGCCGCCGACACCGCGGATCGAAGGGCACCTATTCGGGCTGGCTCGGCTTTGCGGGGGCGCTGATCATCTTCGTCGCCATCGCCAACATGATCCAGGGCCTCGTCGCGATCTTCCAGGAGGAGTACTTCGTCGTCACGGAGGAGAAGATCCTGGTCTTCGACTTCACCACCTGGGGCTGGATTCTCCTCTTCATCGGCGCGTTCGAGCTGCTGGTCGGCCTCGGGATCCTGGCGAACCAGGTCTGGGCGCGCGTTGCAGGGGTCGTGCTGACGATCGTGCTCGCCGTCTCCCAGATCGGCTTCCTGGCCGCCTTCCCGATCTGGTCCGTGCTGATGATCTCGCTCTGCATCGTCGTGATCTATGCGTTGATCGTGCCGCCGAGCGATCCGAGCCCACGCTGACCAGACGGCGCAGCCGAGCCCGCGGGAGTGGAGCCGTGAGAGGCCGCATGCTCGCGGCCCGGATCCTCGTCGTCCTGACGACGATCTTCGCCGTGCTGGCCTTGCTTGCCGGGTTCGTCCGCTGGCAGGCACTCGACAACGACACCGTCGAGGAGACCGCGGAGCTCCTGATCGCGGATCCGGAGATTCGCGATCGGATCGCCGCCTCGCTCGTCGAGCAGCTGTACGAGAACGTCGACGTCGCGGCTGCGCTCGAGGAGCGCCTGCCGGAGGGCCAGCAGGCGCTCGCACCGGTGATCGCGGGCGCGCTCCGTCAGGCCTCGGACCGAGGAGCCCAGCGGTTGCTCGAGCGCCCCAGGCCGCAAGCGCTCTGGGTCCAGTCGATCTCGAGGACGCACGAGCAGCTGCTCCGGCTGCTGGACGACGACCTGACGGCCGTCCAGACGGAGGACGGCTACCTCGTCCTCAACCTCCGTCCGCTCGTGATCCAGCTCGGCGACGAGGTCGCGGTCGCAGGCCGGCTCGCGGAGCGACTGCCTGAGAGCTCGGGCGGGATCCGGTTGATGGAGGCGGATCAGCTCGAGACGGCTCAGGACCTGACCCAGCTGCTGAAGTCGCTCGGGACCTTCCTGTTCATCGTCCCGCTCCTGCTCGCTGCGCTCGCCCTGTGGCTCGCGGCGGGTCGGCGGCGGGTGATCCTGCGCTCGCTCGGCTTCGGGCTCGTCCTCGCCGGCGTCCTCGTCCTCGTCGTCCGCTCCCTCGGCGGCTCCTACGTCGTCGACAACCTCGTCCCCAACGAAGCGGGCCGCCCCGCTGTAGCCGACGCCTGGGACATCATGACTCGACTGCTCGCCGACGGTGGCTGGTTCCTGATCCTCTTCGGCGCGGCCGGGCTCCTCGGCGTGTGGATCACCGGGGAGAGCCGCCCCGCCACCGGCGCCCGACGCAGTCTCGCTCCCTATCTGGCGAGGCCGGAATACGCATTCGGCGCGGCCGCGGCGTTGCTGCTCCTCCTCGTCTGGTGGGCGCCGCTCGTCCAGTTTCGCCGCGGGCTGGCCGTGCTCGCGATGGCCGATCGTGCTCGCGATCGGGGTCGAGGCCCTTCGCCGCATCACCGGCCGCGAGTTTCCTACGCCGACTGAGGTCTGAGCGAGGCGAACGACGGCCCGGCGGCCGGGGTCAGTGCCCCGACGCGAGCGCGCGCCTCCAGCTTCTCGACCACCTTGTCGATCGTGAAGCTCGCCGCCTCCTGCCGCGGCGGGAACTCCTTGAACGTCTCGAGGAACTGTGTCGCGATGGCCGTCGCGGCGAGGACGATGTAGGCGTTGTCCATGATCCAGTCGTAGTACGTGTTCGAGGTCACGTCGGCACGCTCGAACGGGTCGGTGCGCAGGTTGAAGAGCTTTGGAACCCGCAAAGGGACGAACGGCTCGGCCCAGATCCGCAACGTCCCCTCGACCCGCTGCTCCATGAAGGAGACCTTCCAGTTGTCGAACCTCAGTCCCAGCACGTCGCCGTCGTCCGAGAAGTAGACGAGGCCCTGCCTGGGACTCGTGTCGACCTCGCCGGTCAGGTAGGGCACGAGGTTGTATCCGTCGATGTGCACCTTGAACGTCGTGTCGCCGATCTGATGGCCTGCCTTCAGCTTCTCGACGATGTCCGGCTCGCCGGCGGCGGCGAGGAACGTCGGCAGCCAGTCGTGATGCTGGACAATCTCGTTCGACACCGTCCCGGCTGCAATCTTCCCGGGCCACCGGACCACCTCGGGGATGCGGAATGCGCCCTCCCAGTTCGTGTTCTTCTCGCTCCGGAACGGGGTCATCCCGGCGTCCGGCCAGCTGTTCATGTGCGGTCCATTGTCGGTCGAGTAGATGACGATCGTGTTCTCGGCGATCCCGAGCTCGTCGAGCTTGTCGAGCAGCGCGCCGACGACCTTGTCGTGGTCGATCATCGTGTCGTGGTAGGGCGACTGCCAGCGCCCCGCCTGACCGACGCTCTCCGGCTTCGGATGCGTCCGGAAGTGCATGTGCGTCGTGTTGAACCAGACGAAGAACGGCGTCCCGGCCGCCGCTTGCCGGCCGATGAAATCGAGCCCGTGCTCGAGCACCTCATCGTCGATCGTCTCCATCCGCTTCTTCGTCAGCGCGCCCGTGTCCTCGATCCGTTGCTTGCCGACGCGCCCGAAGCGATCCTCGTCGGTGTCGTCGTCCTCGTCCGTCGCCCAGGAATGGATGACGCCGCGCGGCCGGAAGCGCTCGTTGTACTGCGGAAAGTCCTCAGGCGGCGGCCAGTTCGGCTGCTCCGGCTCCTCCTCCGCGTTCAGGTGGTAGAGGTTGCCGAAGAACTCGTCGAATCCATGCACCGTCGGCAAGTACTTGTTCATATCGCCCAGGTGGTTCTTGCCGAACTGCCCCGTCGCGTAGCCGAGCGGCTTCAGAAGCTCGGCGATCGTCACGTCCTCGGCCTGGAGGCCGATGTCCATGCCGGGCATCCCGACCTTGCTCAGGCCGGTGCGGTAGACGCTCTGGCCGGTGATGAACGACGAGCGGCCGGCGGTGCAGCTCTGCTCGCCGTAGGAGTCCGTGAACCGCATCCCCTCGTCGGCGATCCGGTCGATGTTCGGCGTGCGATAGCCCATCAGCCCGTCGCTGTAGCAGCTGAGATTCGTGATCCCGATGTCGTCGCCCCAGATCACGAGGATGTTCGGCTGGTCCGGCACTAAGCTCTCTCCTTCGGCTCGCTGGGTTGGTCGTGCGGACGACGCAGCGGAAGCCGAGGTGCGCCATCGAGGTGTCGATCATCTGCGCCTGCCGCGCCGCCGGGCGGTAGCGGAGGCAGTAGTTGGGCGCGCAGAGATGCGAGCCGCCCTTGATCACCCGTCGCGGGAACCGCTCTCCCGGCTGCCCGGCGAGATGGCTCTGCTCCGTCGACGCGACTCTCGGATTGTGTGGGACGCAGCAGGGACTCGACACCTCGTCGGGGTGACGCGGCGTGAACCAGTCAGCCGTCCACTCCCAGACGTTCCCGGTCATGTCGTAGAGCCCGTAGCCGTTCGCGGGAAAGCTGCCGACGGGCGATGTTCCCTCGTAGCCGTCGAGCTTCAGGTTCTGCCAGGGGAACTCGCCCTGCCAGGTGTTCGCGAGCGGGGCGCCGTCCGGCATGTGCTCGTCGCCCCAGGCGAATGCGGCGCCGTCGAGGCCGCCGCGCGCGGCAAGCTCCCACTCGGCCTCGGTCGGGAGCTCCTTGCCGGCCCACGCTGCGTAGGCCTCCGCGTCCTCGCAGGCGACCTGCACCACAGGATGATGGTCGCGGCCGTTCGTCGTCGTGCCGCGCCCCCCGGGGCGCTTCCAGCTCGCGCCGGGGACGTATTCCCACCAGTTGTGGAAGTCGTCGAGCGGGACGGGCCCGCTCGTCTTCCGGAAGACGAGCCCGCCGGGAACGAGCAGCTCCGGATCGGCGTCCGGGTACGCGTCGGGATCGAGCGGACGCTCGGCGACGGTGACGTACTTCGTCTCGCGGACGAACCGCCGGAACTCGGCGGCCGTGACGGGGTGCTCGTCCATCCAGAAGCCGTCCACCGACACGCGGTGAACCGGCCGTTCCTCCGGATAGAAGTCCTCGGAGCCCATCGCGAACGTCGCCTGCGGAATCCAGCGAAGCCCGGGCGCCGGCGGCGGACCGACGTCCGGAACGACGTCAGGCTCGGAAGCCTGTCGCGACGATGGGGTGGAGCTCACGGCGGCTGAAGATATCCGGATCGAGTCCCTTCGCTCGTGAGGCTGCGGGCTCGGCGGGTGACGAAGCCTCACCCGATCCGGGTGGGTGGGGGAGCCGCGTCGTCGTCCTCCACCCAGCGCCGAGCCGCCTCGTAGGCGGCGCGGCTCGACTCCCCGAGCGTCGGCGTCGCGGTGAAGATCCCCACCTTGTCGCGGTCGATCCGCCTCGTGCGGCGAAGCTGCTGGAAGAGCTGCGGATCGACGCCGCTGAGGAAGAGGCGGCCGTCGACCGCGGCGAGCCGCTGGGCGTAGTCGGCCAGGATCGCGAACGACGTGGCGCCGAGCGCAGTGCGGCCGCGCAGCCGGAGCACGACCGCCGGCCGAGTGGAGCCGGCCGGGTCGGGGAGTCGAGCCTGGAGGGTCTTCGCGCCGGCGTAGTAGAGGCTCCCGTAGACGTCGAGCAGGGTCACGGCGCGGCTCGCCAAGCGGGCCGGGAGCGGTCGCTCGACGAGCCGGCCGTCCGGCCCTGGGACGATCTGCGTCACGGTGAGGTCGAGCGCCTCGCGGTTCAGCTGGAGCATCAGAGACAGGACGACGCCGACTCCGACCGCGGTCGTCACCGGCAGCAGCAGGGTGGCCACGAACGTCGCGACGAGCGCGATTCGAGACGTGTTTCCGGTGCGGAAGATGGTTGCGATCTCGCCGATTCGCAGCGACCCGACGGCGGCGAAGATGAGGACGGCTGCCAGCGTCGGCATCGCGACCTTCGCGACGACGCCCGTGAAGAGGAGCAGGATCACGAGGATCCAGAGGCCGACGAAGATCCCGCTCCAGCGCGAGCGGGCACCGGCGCTCACGTTCAGCGCGGTCGCCCCCACGGAACCGCCCACCGGGAGGCCTCGCACGAGCCCCGAGGCGACGTTCCCGACCCCCTGGGCCATGAAGTCGCGGTTCGCGTTCGACGGCCCGCCATCCTCGTTGGGGGCGATCTCGGCGACGCCCGCGCCCTGGACGAGGACGATCGCGGCGATCGCGAGGGCGGAGGCGACCAGGTTGAACGAGAGCAGCCCGAGCTCCGGGAGGTGAGGGAGCGGGACACCCGACGGGATCGCGCCCTCGTCCTCGACGCGCTGGATCTGCTCGAGGCCGAGAGTCGCGATCGTGGGGATCGCGAGCGCCAGCACCGTCGCGAGCGCGCCGACCCGGGTCCGCGCGAGGACGATCGCGAGCGCGAGCGCTCCGAGCCCGGTGAGGAGCGAGGCAAGCTGGATCGCGCTCGGATGGAGGATGACGTCGACCGCGCGCGCCAGGGCCGTCGAGCCGTCCGCGTCGACACCGGCGAGCTGCTGCACCTGGCCGAAGACGATGTTCGCGGCGATCCCGGTCAGGAAGCCGAGCATGACCGAGAGCGAGACGAATCGCGTGTACCTCCCGAGCCGCAGGAGTGCCGGCGGCGAGCATCGCGGCGCCCGCCAGGATCGTCAGCAGGAAGAGCGCCTCGGCCCGATCTGCCTCGGGGACGTCGGCGATTGCCGACCCCGCCGCCAGCGCGGCCGCCGAGGTGGTCGTGATCACCATCAGCCTCGTGCTCGAGGTGAGACCGCCGCCGACCGGGCCGGCGAACGCGGCGTAGAGCCCGTAGATCGGATTGACGCCGGCGAGAACCGCCGATGCCATCCCGTCGGGCACCGACGCGACCGAGCCCGGCAAGCCCGCGATCGCGTCCTGTCGCAGCGTCGCGCGCTGCGGGCCGACCGAGCGGATGCGGCTCCAGAGTCCGTGTGCGCCTGGCTGCATCGGCCCGAGTCAGAAGACAGGAGTCGGAGGTGACGACGGTTCACCCACGTGGGGTGAACGCCGATCACCTCGCGTCGCCCTAGCCTTCGGCCATGGCGGAG
This sequence comes from uncultured Gaiellaceae bacterium, assembly GCA_963745775.1. Classification (GTDB taxonomy): domain Bacteria; phylum Actinomycetota; class Thermoleophilia; order Gaiellales; family Gaiellaceae; genus Gaiellasilicea. The sequence goes on along the minus strand of CAVUYY010000019.1, from coordinate 53,027 downwards.
CCGACCTTGCACCGCCTCTGACGTGGGTCACCGGTACGAGATTCGGGTCAGCGGGCGCCTCAGCGCCGCGTTTGCGACGGCGCTGGGCGATCCCGCGGCGACAGCGGTGCCGGCCCAGACGATCCTGCAGCGCGACGTCGAGTCCACGGCCGAGCTGCACGAGCTCCTGCGCCGCTGCCAGGCACTTGGCCTCGAGCTCCTCGAGGTCCATCGGCTTCCCGACGTTCCGAGCTAGTCCGGCTGATCCTCGTCTGGGAGGCGCCTGATCTCCCGGAGCTCGATCCCCAGCTGCTCGAGCCGATCGAGCATTCCGTGGAGCGCCGACTGGTCGACATCCCCGTAGACCACGGTCTCGGCCGGTGCGGGCGTCGCCGTGAACTGCGACGGCAGGCCGGCGGCGAGCACCTCGTCGAGGTCTCCCTTGACGCGAATCTCGTACCGAGCAGTTGTCGCCAATGTCGCCAACCTCAGCTCCCTGGGCAGGAGCATCGAGCGCATCGAGGTGAGCACGCGTCACCCGAGCCGGGTGACGTCTAGAGTGAGATCACACGAACCCTGCAGAAATGAGGTCGGCTTGGCTGCCGTCTCGCCGCTCCCGACCACGAAGCTCCTCCCGCCCACAGGTTCCCGCTTGGGCCGTCGCCCGCTCGCGGCTGGACGAGCTCCTCGATCACGGAACCTCCTCCACCCTCACGCTCGTCTCGGCGCCACCCGGGTTCGGGAAGACGACGCTGCTCGCCGACTGGGCCGCGCGCCGCCAGTTGCAGGGCCCGGTCTGCTGGGTGGGGCTGGACGAGCACGACAACTCACGGGCGCGGATCTGGCGGGCCGTCGCGGCTGCGGTCGCAGAGCGCGTGCCCGCGCACGGCGAAGCTCGCGAATCGTCCGGAGCACGAGCGTCCGTCGATGCCGCGAACGTCCTGATCAACCGGATCGCCGAGCTCGACACCCCCGTCGTGCTGATCCTCGACGACGTGCACGCGCTGGGCGAGCGCTCGACCCTCAGCGACATCGCGCACCTGATCAAGCATGCGCCGCCGCAGCTACGCCTCGTTCTGGCGACCAGATCCGATCCGTCGATCCCGCTCGGCAGGTATCGGCTTTCGGGGCAGCTCGTCGAGATCAGGGCGGCCGAGCTCGCGATGACGCCGGACGAGACCCGAGAGCTGCTCGGCCCCGTCGCCGACAGCCTGTCCCAGGCCGAGATCGAGACGCTGTGCCAGCGAACCGACGGTTGGGCGGCGGCGCTCCGGTTGGCCGCGATCTCGCTCGAATCGGTCGAGAACCCGCAGCGTTTCGTCGCGGAGTTCGCAGCGGACGACCGCGCGATCTCCGACTACCTGCTGAACGAGGTGCTCGACCAGCAGCCCGACGAGCTGCGGACGTTCCTGCTCCAGACGTCCCTCCCCGATCGCTTCACGGCCGAGCTCGCCGCCGACCTGACGGGTCGCACGGATGCGGGGCTGGTGCTCGCCGATCTCGACAGACGCAATCTCTTCCTCCACCGCCACGGTCGGGAGGACGCGACCTATCGCTACCACTCGTTCTTTCGCACCTTCCTGCGCGCCGAGCTGATGCTCGAGCGACCGGACGAGATCCGAGGGCTGCATCGGATCGTGGCGTCGTCGTCCGCCGGTCGCGGCACCGTCACGGAGCGAATCGGGCACGCGATCGGCGCGCGGGACTGGCCGTTGACGGCCGCGGCGGCCACCGATGCCTGGCCGCAGCTCACGCTGCTCGAGCCGCCCGGCACGATCCGCAAGCTGATGCACACCGTCCCGCCTGCCGTGCGCCGGAGACATCCGACGCTCGCGTTGCTGGACGCGATCGATCTGGTTCAGCGCGGCGAGCTCGAGGAGGGCCGCGCTCGTCTGGACGAGGCCGCGCGCGCCCCGTCCGACCCGTCGGCGTCGCTGCTCGCGCTCGGCCTGATGGCGGCCGCGCGCGCCGAGGGCGACATGGAGGAGCTCGAGCAGCATTCCCGCGAGCTCCTCGAGCACGGCGCCACAACGCCGCGCGCCGGCCGGTCCGCCCGTCGCGCGTTGCGGGCAACCGCACTCTCGCAGCTCGGGACCTCTCTGCTCGCGCGGGGCGCGGTCGAGCTCGCGGAGCCTCAGCTCGAGGAGGCGATCGAGTTGGCGCTGGCCGAGGGTGCGCACTTCGCCTACCTGAACGGCGTCAGCCAGCTTGCGCTCCTCCAGGCGGTCCGCGGCCGACTGACCCGCTCGGCCGAGCTCGCGACGGAGGCGCTCGAGTTCGCCTCGCGCCACGGTTGGTTCGATCTGCTCGAGACGATCGGCGCCGACCTCGCGCTCGGTTGGGCGCATTTCCACTGGGACGACCTCTTCACGGCCGACGCCCATTTCGAGCAGGCCGGTGTCGCGGCACGCGTCACGGGCGATCGCTCGTCCCGAGCGGTCGCGGTGCTGCTGAGGGCGAGCTGCCTCGCCGCGGAAGGCCCGGTGGGAGCCGCGCAAGGACTTCGCCAGCTGCGCTCGGCGCTCGGCGAGCTCGACGGAGCCGGCGTTCCCGCGTACCTGGAGGGGAAGTTCCGGGCCGCGGTTCCGAGCCTCCTTGCGGAGCGTGGCGATGGCGCCGAGGCCGAGGCGCTGCTCGGCGGCGAGAGCGAGCAGTTCGTCGAGCTGCACCTGCTCCGCGCGAAGCTCGCGCTCGCGGCGGGGAACGCCGAGCTGGCCCGGTCGGCGACAGGTGCGGGGATCGACCTCCTCGGCCCGGACTCCTGCTACTCCGCTCAGATCGAGCTCTGGTTCCTGGACGGGCTGGTGCGGCGAGAGCTGCGCGAGCGGGCGGAGTCCCGGCACTCGCTCGAGCGCGCGCTCGAGCTGGCCGCACCCGACCACTATCGGCGCGTGTTCGTGGGTCTTGGCCCCGCCGCGCGCCTCGCCCTGGTCGAGCTCGTGCGCTCGGGGACCGCTCATCGCTCGTTCGTCGCCGAGTTGATCTCGGCCTTCGATCAGCGAGCCCCGGAAGTGACGATCACGCACGTCCAGCTCCTCGAGCCCTTGAGCGAGCGCGAGAAGGCGATCCTGCGGTACCTCCCGACGATGATGTCGAACCTCGAGATCGCGGGCGAGCTCTATCTCTCGATCAACACGGTCAAGACGCACCTCCGCCACGTCTACCGCAAGCTCGGCGTCAGCAGGCGCCGGGACGCGGTCGAGCGGGCGCGCCAGCTCTCGCTGCTCTAGGAAGCGGCGGGCAGGCGAACCCCCTGCGTGCGTCGAACTGGCCTTCGTGACAGACCGGACGGGAAAAATCGAAGACCGCTTGGAGCGTGCCTTCACGCGCAGACCCACGATCCGCACCGCCGGAGTGCTGATCGTCGTCGCGACCATGCTGACAGTCGTCGTCTCAGGCACGTTGATGCGTCTGTTCGATCGCGCCGAGTTCCCCAGCATCTGGCTCGGGATGTGGTGGGCGCTCCAGACGGTGACGACGGTCGGCTACGGCGACGTGGTCCCGAAGCGCCTCTCCGGCCGGATCGTGGCGCTCGCCGTGATGCTGCAAGGGATCGCCTTCTTGTCGGTCATGACCGCGGTGATCACGTCGAGCTTCATGGAGCGAGCCAGAAAGAGGAGCGGGGCCGACGAGAGCCACACGATGACCCACGCGGCGCTCGCCGACGTGGCGGAACGACTCGAGCGGATCGAGCGCTCGCTCGAATCGCGGCTCTAGAGGCTAGAGCGGCGCGGCCCAGTCCAGAGGCACGTCGGCGCCTCCTTCGGTCGTGATCCGCGCTCCGAAGTCGAGGAACAGCGGATGGGGCACGTGCTTGCCGGCCACGAGCGCCTCACCCTGACGGAAGGCTGTCGCCTGCTCGAGGAACGAGCTCGGAATGGCCGAGAAGACATGTTCCAAGCGCCCGAGATCGGCGCTCGAGTTCATCCGCAGGAGCACGAGGTTGTCGCATTGCGAGAGCACCTGCTCGTGTATCTGCTGCGGTCTCTGGGTCGAGAGGAGGAGGTAGAGCCCGTACTTGCGCCCCTCGGCTGCGATCCGAGCGAGGTGATCGAGCGCCAGCGCGCCGAGAGGATCGCCGGCACGCGGCGGGCAGAGGTTGTGCGCTTCGTCGACCACCACGAGCAGCGGCTCGCGCAGTGTCCGCCGCGACCAGAGCCGGTCGAGGATCGCAGCGGCAAGCAGGTTTCGCTGCTCGAGCCGCTCGACCGTGCCGAGATCGACGACGAGCGCACGCCAATCGTCGCGCTCGAGCTCGTCCAGCACGGGCGTCTCTCCGGGCCTCGGCCAGAGGCTCCAGTCGAGCAGCCCGAGGTTTCGGATCCGCGAGCCGAGCCGGAGGTCGATCGGGTCGTCCGAGGTCTCGAGACGTTCGATCAGGTCGCCGACGGCTGCTCCCGCGAGCGACTCGGCAAGAAGCGAGAGGTAACGGGCGTGCTCGACCGGCTCGCCGACCGGGTCGAGCTGGAGCGTCGCCGCCTGCACATGGGCCGGGACATCGGCGAAGCGGAGGGAGAGCCGCGAGCCGGCGGGGTTGTCCGGACGGAGGACACGCACCTTGTCGGCGAGCTCGCCGAACCGCTCCGCGAGCGCAGGGTCGGCTCCCGCTCGCACCTCGCCGAGGCCGACGAAGTCGGAGTTGAGGTCGAAGACGAGCAGCCGGAGCCGGGTCTCGAGGAGCAGCCGCTCGAGGAGGACGCCGAGCGCATACGTCTTGCCCGAGCCGGACTGGCCGCAGAGGAAGGTGTGGCGCGAGAAGCCGCCGGCGTCGAGCCGGGCCGGCACTCCCTCGACCGCGGTCTCGCCGATCTCGAGTTGGGCGCGGGCGGGCGCCAGCCGGCTGAGCATCGTGTCCACCTCGGCGGACGTGGCGGGGCGCACGTCCGCGTTGTGAAACGGGGATGCGCCTCCACCGAGGACGACGCCGGTGCCGGTGGTCAGCCGCGCGCTCGTGGTCGCCTTCGCCCGGTCGTCTGGGTTGGCGCCGAGCTCCAGCTCGGGGCTTTGCCGCTCTTCGAGCGACCGTGTTGCGATCTGGCCGAGGAGCGTCCCGCCGTCCGTCTCGAGCGCCGCATAGCCGCCGACGCGGAGGTCCGAGGCGATCGGCGCGTGGTAGACGAACCCGCGGCCGTCGAGCGAGGTTGCGAGCGGCAGAATCGCCTCCTCGAGTCGCAGGCGAAGCTCCCGGTGGCGTCTGGAGCTCGCGACCGACGTCGGTCGGGATCGGAGGGGGGCTCGACCGTCATGCGGAGATTCTGACTCAGTCGGCGGCGGCGGGGGCCGCGAGCGTCACGGCCCCCGCTCCTGCGGGCTCAGCTCACGGCGCCGAGCCAGCCGAAGTAGCTCTTGAACGTGTCCGCGCGGAGGGCGAAGACGCCGTCCGGGTTCGCGAGCGCGATCGGCCTCCACCAGCTCACGTCGTAGAAGAAGACGGTGCCGGCGAGGACGTTCTGGGTCGCCTCGGTCGAGCCCCACGGGTTGCGCAGGACGATGTACTTCTGGCCGTTCCGGTAGTCCCAGCCGAGCACCGAGTAGCAGTGCGAGGCGACGAGGTTCGCGTCGGCGTAGACCACCTTGTCCGGCGAGGCGGCGCCCGAGCCGTACGTCGCCGCGGTCAGCGGGTTGAACGTCTTGCCGCTGAGCGAGTTCGCGCGGACGATGTTCCAGAGCTCGTCGGCGGTGCGGCTCGCCGTGTCGTAGTAGTGACGGGCGAGGCCGGTCAGCTCCGCCGAGGCGCGGACGCAGTCGCCCCACGCCGTCGCCGTGATGTCGGGCCGGTCGCCCGCGATCCCGGTCTTCCACTTCGCGAACGCCTTCTCGTAGACGGCGGGCCAGATCTCGCCCGGCTCGCTCGAGCGGCAGTAGACGGGCGCGCCGCTCGCGGAGCTGACGATCGTCGCCTCGGTCACCTCGACGTCGTACTCGGCGTTGCCGTGGTCGATGTCGTAGAAGCGGATCATGTCGGTGAACTGCTGCTGCGCCTGCCCGGTCGCCCGCGTCAGGTGCGAGATCAGGTACGGACGCGCCCAGGCCACCGACGCCATCGCCGCGATCAGGTAGCAGTTGGCGACGGCTCCCTGGATCGGGTCGAAGAACTCCGTCGTCTCCTCGAAGAAGTCGCCGTTGTCCGTCCAGGCCGTGTTCGGCGGGTTGAAGCCGTCGGAGACCACCCGCTTCGGGCGGTAGACGACGAGGTCGAGCAGGTCGCGGGGCAGGACGCGGGCGAGTCGCGCCTTGCGCAGCGGGTCGCTGAGCCGGATCGTCAGGTCCAGCGCGTTCGTGCGGAGGTCGGCCCGGTCGACGGCGATCTTGCCGATGTCGTCGGTCTCGAACAGCGGCCCGAGATCGGCGAGCCGGGCGATCGTGCCGACGCCGTTCGGCGATTCGAGATCGTTCCCGGCGTCCTCGCGAACCTCCGGCAGCTCGACGTCGACGTGCTCGAGCTCGAGCTTGGCGTTGAGCCGGAAGCCGAGGTAGAGCGGCGAGTCGTACACGGGGTCGAAGAGCTGCTCGTACGGCGTCTCGAGCAGCGACTCGAGGAGGCGAGGCGCGTCGTCGATCTCCCGCCAGCTGATCCGGCGGCCGGCGACGAGCTCGGCGAGCGCGTACGGGTTGATCACGGTGGAGTGCTGGATCGCCTTCTCGCCGTCCTTCAGCTCCTTCGCGACGACCGCCGTGCGCGCTTTGGTGGTGGACATGCGACTCCTTTCGTCAGGGCGTGTGACGACGGGCCCGCAGCCGTAGCCGGCCGAACAATTCGGAGAGCTCAGTCGAGCGCTGAAGAGAGCGTTGCCGCAGCGACTGTCGTTGCATCGAGCCCACGAGGGCCTCCCGTCGCTTGCGCGCATCCTCCCATAGCGTGGGAGCGGTTGCTAGTCCGTGGCGGAGGCGCGGGCGTAGATCGCCGCGAGCGCGAGGATGATCAGCCCGTAGAGGATCTGCCGAGTCGCCTGCGAGGCGTTGACGATCGTGAGCAGCGAGTCGAGGACCGTGAGGATCAGGGCTCCGACGATCGTGCCGGCGTAGCCGCCGATCCCGCCGAAGATCGAGGTGCCGCCGATCACGACCGCGGCCACCGAGGGGAGGAGGAACGGCCCGGCGATCCCGAGGTCGGCGGCGTCGTTGAAGCCGACGAGCAGGATCCCCGCCCCCGCGCTCAGCATCCCGCAGAGGGCGTAGACCGTCAGCAGCACCTGCCACGTCCGGATCCCCGCCAGCCTGCACGCCTCTGGGTTGTCACCGACGGCGTAGATCAGGCGCCCGATCCCGCTGTAGCGAAGCCCGAGGATGATCAACGCTGAGATCGGCACCCAGACGAGCAGGCCGTACGGGATGTAGGTCGCGAACCGCTCCGAGCCGAGCTTGACGACGAGGTCGGGTGCGGGCGCGAGGAAGCGTTGCTGGCTGTAGATCGTCAGCGCCCCAAGGGTCACGGTGCTGATCCCGAGGGTCATGATCAGCGGGTTGACGCGGAAGATCGCGACGCCGATCCCGTTGACGAGGCCGATTCCGAGCCCCGCCGCGAGCGCGACGAGGATCGCGACCGCCGCGCCGTGGGTCGCGAAGCTGGAGATCATGAAGGCCGCGGTCGTCGCCGTCGTCGCGACGGAGAGGTCGACGCCGCCCGTGAGCATCACGAGCGTCTGGCCGGCGGCCATCAGGCCGAGGATCGCCGCGTAGAGGAAGGTCGTCGAGACCTGCTTCGGGGTCAGGAAGGCCTGTCCGGACTGGAGCCGGTTGACGAGATCGGTGGCGATGAAGAGGGCGACGAAGACGAACGCGAGGACGGCGACCGGGTTGTCCGCGATCAGGCGCTGGATCGAGCGGAGGCGGTCGGCGCCGCGCGGCTCGACCGTCTCGGGAGCGCTCGTCACGTCCGCCGCCGCCCGCGGAGCGCGAGCCCGCCGACCATGACGACGAGCACGATCAGCGTTCCCTGGATCACCTGCGCCCAGTTCTGGTCGACGCCCTTCAGGACGAGGATCGTCTTCACGAGCGTGAGCACGAAGGCGGCGGCGATCGGCCCGATCAGCCCGCCGACGCCGCCCACGAGCGCGACTCCGCCGAGGACGACCGCGGCGACGCTGTTCAGGGTGTAGTACTGGCCGGAGAGCGCGTCGCCGATCCCGGAGGTCGCCGTCAGGGCGAGCCCGCCCATCGCCGCGAGGGCGCTCCCGAGCGCGTACGCGCCGATCCGCGTCCAGGCGACCGAGACCCCGGCGAGGAAGGAGGCGGTCCGGCTCGAGCCGATCGCGTAGATCGAGAGCCCGGGCTTCGTCCAGCGGAACGGCACCCAGAGGAGGACGACGAGCGCGATCACGATGACGCCCGTGGGCAGCCAGGGCGTGCCGGTGAAGCCGACCCCGAGCTTCGTGATCTGCGGGGGAACGCCGCCGCCCGGGATCTCGAGCACGGCGAGGGCGGCCCCCGCCCAGACGAAGAGCATCGCGAGCGTGACGATGATGTCCGCGATCCGCGTGACCTGGATGATCAGCCCGGTGAGCGCGCCGGCCAGGGCCGCGCCCGCGATCAGGACGAGCGCGATCACGATCCCTCGCTGGAACGAGACGGGCTCGGCCGTGAGCGGATCCGCGAGCCAGTACTTGGCCGAGAGGACGTTGACGAGGCTCATCATCGAGCCGATCGAGAGGTCGATCCCGCCGGAGATGATCACGACGGCCTGCGCCATCGCCGCGAACGCGAAGGGCATCGCGTCGATCACGAGCGACTGGACGTCGAACTCGCCCCAGTTCGCCGGAATCGTGCTCCAGTAGACGAAGAGCGCGGCGAGGAGGACGTAGATCCCGGCCGTCCACCCGTGCCGGCGGGCGTGGCGGGCGAACGAGGGCCCGCGGGCGGGGCGTGGCTCGGCGGCGGCGGTGCTCAGGCTGCGCCCACCGCCTCGCGCTCCAGCCCGTGCATCGCCTTCAGGAGGGTCGCCTCGTCGGCGGTGGGACCGTCCAACTCGGCGGTGACGCGGCCGCCGTAGAGGCAGATCGCCCGGTCGCAGACGAGCGGGATCTCGGCGAGCTCGCTCGTGAAGAGGAGCACGGCCGCGCCCTCGCCGGCGAGGCGGCGAAGGAGCTCGTAGATCTGCCGCTTCGTCCCGACGTCGATCCCGCGCGTCGGGTCGAAGCAGAGCAGCGTCTCGAAGCCGTTCGCGAGCCAGCGCGCGATCGTCACCTTCTGCTGGTTGCCGCCCGAGAGCCGGCGCACCTGGCGCTGGGCCCGCGTGTCGATCGAGAGGTCGTCGATCGCGCTCGCGATCCGGCGGCGCTCGGCGGGGATCCCGACCGGCCCCCAGCGCCGCGGGTTGTTGAAGCGCGGCGCGGCGATGTTCTCGCCGATCGAGCGCTGGGGGAGGAGCGCCTGGAGCCGGTCGGCCGGGACGAGGACGACGCCGGCCCGGATCGCGTCGTAGGGGTGGCGCGCGCGGAGCGGCTTCCCCTTCACGAGCACCTCGCCGCCGGTCGGGCGCCGCTGGCCGGAGAGCACCTCGAAGAGCGCGTCCTGGCCCTGCGCCTCGAGCGCGGCGACACCCAGGATCTCGCCGGGCCGGAGCTCGAAGCTGACACCGCTGAGCGTCTCGTCGACCGCGAGGTCGCGCACCTCGAGCGCGGTCGGGACGTCGTCGGCGATCCGGATCGACTCGCGGGGGTGCGTGCCGGCCGCCTGCGCCGCGCGGGCGACCTCGGGGCCGAGCATGAACTCGACGATCTTCACCTCGCCGCCCTCCTTCGGGACGAGCGTGCCGACGTCGCGCCCGTCCCGGAGCACGGTCGCGTTGTCGCAGTGCGCGATCACCTCGCGCAGGCGGTGCGTGATGAAGAGCGAGGAGCGGCCTCGTTCCTTCTGCGCCGCCATCACCGCGAAGACGCGCTCGGCGAGGTCGGATGGGAGCGCCGCCGTGATCTCGTCGAGGATCAGGAGCTGCGGGTCGCGCGCGAGCGCGCGGGCGAGGTCGAGCATCCGGAGCAGCGGCAGCGGCAGGTCGGCCGCCTGCTCGGTCAGGTCGATCTCGAGGTCGAGGTCGGAGAGGTGGCGCCGGACCTCCGAGATCGAGGTGCTCGTGAGGCGGAAGTTCTGGGCGATCGTCAGGTCGGGGACGAGCGCCGGGTCCTGGAAGACGGGAGCGAGCCCGACGCGCGCAGCCTTGCGCCGGCGAGCCGATCCTGAGCTCCTTCCCGTTGACGGCGATCGTGCCGCCGTCCGGACGGATCACGCCGGTCAGCAGCTTCACGAGCGTGCTCTTGCCGGCGCCGTTCGCGCCGAGGAGCGCGTGCACCTCTCCCGGCTCGACGACGAGCGTGCCCGAGGCCAGCGCGACGACCGGGCCGTAGCGCTTCGAGAGCTCGTGGGCGGCGAGCAGGCTCATCGGGAGAGGAGCGGGAGGGACGCCCGCAGGCGCCCCTCCCGGGTCGAGATCCTGCCTAGGGGCCCTTGCAGCCCACGAGCTGCGCGGCCGTGTACGTCGTCCACGGCCTGATGAACAGCTGCGAGCTGTACGTCGGCGGCCGCTTCGGCGAGTAGTACTGCTTGATCGTCTTGGCGGACGTCTTCATGTCCCACACCTGCGGCGTGAGCTTGACCCACTTCTGAACCGTCCCGCCATCGAGCACGCGGATGGCCACGGCGGCACCCACGCCGCCGACCGTCGCCGGATTCGTGACCGCGGCGCCCACGAACTTCGGGTTCAGCGTGATCAGCTGCTTGAGGAACCCGTTGTTGTCGGCACCGACGACCGGCACGTACGGCTTGCCCGCGGTCTTGAACGCGTTCACGACCACGTAGTCGATCCCCGACGTCCAGACGCCGTCCACCTGCACGCCCGAGTTGAGGATGTCCAGGATCTGCTTGCCGGCGGGCGCGAACGACCAGCCGGTGAAGGTCTGCTTGACGACCTTGATCCCCGGATACTTCTTCAGCGCCTGCCGGAAGCCGGTGTGGCGGTCGGTGTCGGCCGGCACTCCTGCGATTCCGCGCATCTCGACGACGTTGCCCTTGCCGCCGAGCTGCTTGAACAGCCACGCCGCGCCGAGCCGTCCGTAGGCGACCTGGTCGTTCGTGACGTTGTAGGCGGATGGCGCCGTCACGCGCTGGTCGAGCGAGACCACCTTGATCCCGCGGGCCGCAGCCTGCGCGATCGTGGCGTTGAGTGCGCTCGGGCTCGAGGGGTTGATGATGATCGCGTTGGCGCCGGCGGAGATCAGGTTGCGGATGTCCGCGTTCTGCTCGGCCGGGCCGCCGTTCCGGTTCGCGACGATCACCTTCGAGACCTTGCCGCTCGAGAGCGCCTGGGCCTTGATCGCGCAGATCATCTCCTCGCGCCAGCCGTTGCCGACGAGCGTGTTCGAGACGCCCAGCACGTACTTCGACTGATTCGGGCTTGCGCCGGCTGTCCCGATCACCGCGACGACGGCGACGACGAGCGAGACGAGCAGCACCCCGAAGCGAACCAGCATCCTACGTTCCTTCATCGAACCCTCCTGTTGAGTCGGTGCTGGCGCCCTCAATCGATGGGCACCAGAAGCACGATCCGAAAAATCCCCCCGTCCAACCTACTCCATCACTCCCTCCTGTTCCAGATCGACGAGAGCCGGTCCGGCGAGGGCTCGAGCGAGTCGTCGCGCGTGCTCGGCATAGGCGGATGTGAAGAGCCGCTCGGATTCGGCGCGCCCGACCAGCGACGCGCTCGTGAGCACCGGGGGAAGCGCTCCCCGCGCGACGAGGAGCTCTGCGACGCGTGCCTTCAGCGCGTTCGCGAGAACGACGCCCGCAACGGACGATCCGGGCGCGACCGGCGTGGCGAGCCCGTCGAGGTGCACGAGCGCGTCGCCGGGTGGCGTGCAGAGGTCGAGGAGGACGTCGGCGTGGTCGAGCAGGCGCGTCCCGCTCGAGTGGCTCGGCGGTAGTGCCTCGGATTCCGCGACGGAGGTGACGACGATCACGGGCAGCCCTCGCTCGCGCGCGCCGATCGCCATCTCGATCGGGACGGCGGTGCGGCCGCTGGCGCTGAACACGAGGAAGGCGTCGGGCGGCCCGAGCGCGAGCCCGGCGAGGATCTGCGCGGCGAGGCCCTCCGTGCGCTCGATGAACATCGCCTGACGCTGCCCGTTCGGGCCGACGACCTGGGTGTGGAAGGTCATCGAGAGCTCGACGAGCGGGTTGAAGCCGGGGTAGGAGCCGTAGCGCGGGAAGAGCTCCTCGACCGGGATCCGCGAGTGGCCGGTCCCGAAGACATGGACGAGCGCGCCTGCTCCGATCGCGCCGGCACAGATCTGCGCGGCCCGCTCGAGCGCGTCGCCCTGTTCCTCGAGGACCGTCAGCAGCTCGCGGACGGCGTCGAGGTAGCGCGTCTTGACGTCTACGGCCACAGGTGTAGTGTCCTCGCTCGACGAAGTTGTCTAGACAACCAGACAAGCGACGCTAACGCGCTGAACGGAGCGCGTCAAGCGAGGAGGCGCGAGACGTGGAGGGACACAGGGTCACCATGCTGGGGACGGGCCTGATCGGGCTCTTCTACACGCGGACGCTGCACGCGCAGCGCAACCGCGACCGCGTCCACGTCGTCTACTCGCGCTCGCAGGAGCGCGCCGATGCTTTCGCCCGCGAGAACGACGTCCCGCTCACCTCGACCGACCTCGAGGAGGCGATCGCCCATCCGGAGACGGACGCCGTCGTCGTCGGGCTCCCGAACCAGCTCCACGAGGAGGTGGTCGGGCTCTGCGTCGCCCACGGGAAGCCGATCCTCTGCACGAAGCCGCTCGCCCGGACCGCCGCCGAGGCGAAGCGGATGCTCGACGCCGTGGAGGGCGCCGGCCTCTTCGCGGGCTACCTCGAGGATCTCGTCTACACCCCGAAGACCCTGAAGGCGCTCCAGGCGGTACGGGCCGGCCAGATCGGCCAGGTCCTCTGGGCGCGCTCCCGCGAGACGCACCCAGGGCCGCACAGCGCCTGGTTCTGGGACGCGGCTCAGGCGGGCGGCGGGCCGATCGTCGATCTCGGCTGCCATTGCATCGAGATCATCCGCTGCTACATGGGCAAGGACAACCGCCCCGTCGAGGTGATGTGCTGGACGGACACGCTCGTCCACCCGATCGAGGCCGAGGACAACGCGATCGCGCTGATCAGGTTCGAGAGCGGCGCGATCGGCCAGTTCGAGGTGAGCTGGACGTTCCGCGGCGGGATGGATCTGCGGGACGAGGTCGCCGGCACGGAGGGGACGATCTGGACGAATCACTTCCTCCGCACCGGCTTCGAGCTCTACACCTCCGGTGCCGCCGAGGGCTACGTGGCCGAGAAGGCCGAGAACGCGAGCGGCTGGCAGTTCCCGGTCGGTGACGAGGTCTCGGAGCTCGGCTATGTCGACATGTTCACGGACATGTTCGACGCGCTCGACGAGGGGCGTCAGCCGTCCGAGACCTTCTACGACGGCTATGTCGTCAACGCGGTGATCGACGCGTGCTACCGCTCGGCGGAGACGCGGCAGTGGGAGGCGGTCGAGCTCGACGACTGGCGCGGCGGCGGGGTGCCGCGGATCAGCCGCGAGCGCCGCACGCACGACGGCAAGACGGTGATCAAGGAGGAGCAGATGCCGGACGGCCGCCGGAAGCTGATCCTCAAGGACGAAGCGACCGGGGTCTTCGAGGACGTCGTCACGTGAGCCGGCGGCGATGAGCCTCGAGCTCCTGACGATGGGACGCGTGAGCGCCGACCTCTATCCGGAGCAGGTCGGGGCGACGCTCGAGGAGGCGACGACGTTCAGGAAGATGCTCGGGGGGAGCCCGACGAACGTCGCTGTCGCGTGCGCGCGGCTCGGTCATCGGACCGGCGTGATCACGAAGGTCGGCGACGACGGCTTCGGTCGCTACGTCCGGCTCGCGCTCGAGCGGTTCGGGGTCGACACGGCGCAGGTCGGCACGCACGCGAGCCTGCGGACGCCGCTCGCCTTCTGCGAGATCCATCCGCCGGACGACTTCCCGCTCCTCTTCTATCGCGAGCCGACCGCGCCCGACCTGACGCTCGCTCCGGACGAGCTCGATCTCGAGGCGATCCGGCGGGTGCCGCTCTTCTGGACGACCGGCACCGGGCTCTCGGCCGAGCCGAGCAGGAGCGCGACGCTCGCCGCGCTGGAGGCGCGCGCGGGGCGGCCGACGGTGCACGACCTCGACCACCGGCCGACGCTCTGGGCCTCGGAGGCGGAGGCGGGCTGAGCTCGGGCGCCGCGCGCTTGCTCATGCCTCGATCGCGGTCGGCAATCTCGCCGAGGCGGCGGTGCTCGTCGGAGCGGCGCCACCAGAGGAGACGGCGAGGCGGTTGCTCGAGCTCGGGCCCGAGCTGGCGATCGTCAAGCTCGGCGGGGAAGGCGTGCTCGCCGTGTCCGCCGACGAGACGATCGAGCTCGACGCGATCCCGGTCGACGTCGTCAACGGGCTCGGCGCGGGCGACGCCTTCGGAGGAGCGCTCTGCCACGGGCTCCTCGGTGGACTGCCGCTCGCCGAGACGCTCCGGCTCGCGAACGCCGCCGGCGCGCTCGTCGCCGGTCGGCTCGGCTGCGCCGACGACATGCCGACGCTCGAGGAGGTGGAGTCGCTGTGCGCGGCCTGACGAAGCTCGCATCCGGCGCCGGCAACGTCGGGCTCGCGGAGCGGCCGGAGCGCGAGCCGGAAGCCGGCGAGGCCCTGCTCGAGGTGCGCGCGGCCGGGATCTGCGGCACCGATCTCCACATCGAGGCGGGCGAGTACCCGAGCGTGCCGCCGGTGACGATGGGCCACGAGGTGTGCGGCGTGGTGCTGTCTGGCGGCGGAATCGAGGGGACGCGCGTCGTCTCGCGAGACGTACTTCTCGACGTGCCGGACCTGCGACTTCTGCCTCGCCGGCCGCCCGAATCTCTGTCTCGAGCGCCGCTCGATCGGTACCCATGTCGACGGCGCCTTTGCGCCGCGGCTCGTCGTCCCGCTTGCGAACCTCCATCCCGTCCCGGACTGGCTTCCCGACCACGCCGCGGCGCTGACCGAGCCGCTCGCCTGCGTCTGCAACGCGCTCTTCGATCCGCCGGTCGTCGCTCCGGGTGACGAGGTGCTCGTGCTCGGCCCGGGCGCGATCGGCCTGCTCGCCGCCCAGGCCGTCCGTGCCGCGGGCGGCCGAGTCACGGTCGTGGGAACCGAGCGCGACACCGCGCGCCTCCAGCTCGCCGCTCAGCTCGGCCTGGAAGCTTGTGTTGCAACAACACAAGCTCCTCTCCGGAGCGCTACGAACAAGCCGCTCCGGTCGCCGGGAAGAGCGCAAGTGTTGTTTCAACACAAACTTCCTCGGGGCGTCGGTTCGATGTCGTCGTCGAGTGCTCCGGCTCGGAGGGTGGGATCGCGAGCGGTCTCCAGGCGACGCGGCGGGGCGGGCGGTTCGTCCAGATCGGGCTCCGCGGAGCGGCGGTGACGGTGCCGTGGGACGAGATCTGTTTCCGCGAGCTCGTCGTCACCTCGGGCTTCGCGAGCACGCCCGCGTCGTGGCGGCGCGCGCTGGCGTTGATCGAGGCGCGGGCTGTCGAGCTCGAGCCGCTCGTGACGGAGGTCGTGCCGCTCGAGGAGTGGGAGCGCGCGTTCCGCGCCTCGCGGAACGCCGAGGGCGTCAAGTACGTCCTGGATCCGCGATGACCCTGCACGGAACCCGCGCGGTGGTGACGGGAGCGGCGACCGGAATCGGCGCCGCGATCGCCGTCGCCCTGGCGCGCGCGGGAGCGGACGTCGCCTTCCTCGACCTCGCCGACGGCTCCGAGACTGAGGCTGCGATCCGCGCGGAGGGCCGCGAGGCGCTCGCGGTTCGCGGCGACGCGGGTGAAGCCGCGGCGCACGACGAGCTCGCGGCGGCGACCGTCGAGCGCTTCGGCGGGATCGACATCTGGGTCAACAACGCGGCGAAGCTGCTCGTGAAGCCAGTCGTCGAGACGACGGACGAGGACTGGCACGGCCTGCTCGCCGCCAACCTCCACGGCTACTTCTACGGCTGCCGCGCCGCCGCGCGGCGGATGATCGAGGCCGGCGCCGGCGGCCGGATCGTCAACGTCAGCTCCGCCTCCGACATCCTCGTCGTCGCCGACCTCGGCGCCTACATCGCCGCGAAGGGCGCGATCGTCGGCCTGACGAAGACGCTCGCCGTCGAGCTCGCGCCGCACGGGATCACGGTGAACGCGCTTGCGCCCGGCGCCACGGACACGCCGCTGAACCAGACCGCTTACACGCCGGCGGTGCGGCGCACTTACGAGGAGCGGATCCCACTGGGGAGGATCGGCTCGCCGGAGGAGGTCGCCGATGCGGCCGTCTTCCTCGCGACCCACGAGTCGCGTTACGTGACAGGTCAGGAGCTCGTCGTCGACGGCGGCCTCACGATCGACGGATCGGTCGGCCATGCGCGAACCTAGGGTGCTCGTCTTCGGGCTCGACCACCCGGAGGGCGTCTGCTGGGACGCCGAGCGCGGCTGCGTCTGGGCCGGCGGCGAGGCCGGGCAGGTCTACCGGGTCGAGCTCGAGGAGCGCACCTTCGCCGAGGTGGCGCGCGCGCCGGGGTTCGT
The DNA here is from genome assembly GCA_963745775.1 of uncultured Gaiellaceae bacterium. GTDB lineage: Bacteria > Actinomycetota > Thermoleophilia > Gaiellales > Gaiellaceae > Gaiellasilicea. The sequence continues at coordinate 36,481 of CAVUYY010000019.1, read as the reverse complement.
GCTCGGGCTCGCGCTGGACGGCCGCGGCCGGCTCGTCCTCTGCTGCCAGGAGGCGGGTGTCCACGCCTGGGACGGCGAGCGGTTCACGCCGATCGCAACCGACCTGACGTTCGCCAACTATCCGGCGTTCGGGCCGGACGGGACGCTCTACGTGTCCGACTCCGGCACCTGGCGCCGCGACGACGGTCGCATCCTTCGGATCGCGGCGGACGGCGATCGCGACACGCTCACCGACGAGCGCCCCTGCTTCACGAACGGGCTCGCCGTCTCACCGGACGGGCGCCACCTCTGGCTCGTCGAGTCGGCGGATCCGCGTGTCTCGCGGGTCGAGCTCGCGACCGGTCGCTGCGAGACGGTCGCCCGGATCGACGGCGCCGTGCTCGACGGGCTCGCGTGCACCGACGCCGGCGGGCTCCTCGTCTCCTGCTACCGGCCGGACCGGATCTACCACCTGGACGCCGGTGGCGCGCTGGAGGTGGTCGCCGACGACCCGCAGGGAACGATCCTCTCGGCGCCGACCAACGTGTGCTTCGTCGGAGGGGAGCTCGATCGCGTCGTCGCCGCGAACCTCGGCCGCTGGCACCTGACGCTGCTCGAGCTCGGCCTCCGCGGCGCGCCTCTGCACCGGCCGGAGCGGTGGGCGCTGGACGCCGGATGAACTTCGTCCCGCGCTACTACGAGATCGAGCAGGCGCTCCGGGCGCGAATCGCGGTGCTCGATCCGGGCGACGTGCTTCCCTCCGACTCGGCGCTCTGCGAGGAGTTCGGGGTCAGCCGGATGACCGCGCGGCAGGCCGTGCAGGTGCTGACGCAGGAGGGGCTCGTCGAGCGGATTCGCGGCCGCGGCACGTTCGTCGCGGAGCCGTCCACGCACCGGCAGGCGGGCAATCTGCTCAGCTTCACGACCGAGATGCGACGCCAGAAGCGTGTTCCCAGCTCGCGCCTCCTCGAGCGGCGCCTGAGGCCCGCGAGGCCGGACGAGGCGGCTCGGCTCAAGCTGAAGCCGGGCGCGCAGGTGATCGTGATCCAGCGGCTGCGGCTCGCCGACGGACAGCCGATCGTCGTCGAGACGGCCGTGCTCAGGGAGGCGTGTGCTGAGGCGGTGCTCGCCGCGGATCTCGATTCCGGCTCGCTCCACGAGACGCTCTTCGCGGCGGGGTTCGCGCCGACCCGAGGGCGAGGCATCCTCCTCGCCGAGGCGGCGACGGACGACGACGCCGACGTGCTCGGCGTCCCGGCCGGCGCGCCGCTCCTCGTCGAGCAGCGGCTGATCGAGGACGAGCGGGGGAGACCGCTCGAGTCGACGGAGTCGCGCTACGCCGGTAACCGCTACGGCCTCCACGTCGACTTCGACGTCGACCGCCCGCCCAAGTAACAGCGCTCTCAGTCGATGACGTGTCCGATTGAGATGCGGGACGCGCGGCGCAGTGGCACTCTTTGGCTGTGCGAATTCTCGATCGGTCTCTGTCTCGCCTTCCAGCCCCATTGAGAACGCTGGTCGATTGGGCGCTGACCATCACCGTGGCTGTAATCGCAGTACTGATCTTCCAGGCCGAAGTCGCGAAGCCGTATCGGATTCCCTCGCCGTCGATGGAACCCACCCTCCACTGCGCCAAACCGGTCAGCGGTTGCAAGTCGCGCGTCTCCGATCGAGTCATCGCGAACCGCCTCGTCTATCGCTTCCACGAACCTGAACGCGGCGACATCATCGTCTTCGACGCGCCGCCCCAAGTCGAGGCCGCCTGCGACGCCGGTGGAACCTTCATCAAGAGGATCGTGGGCTTGCCGGGTGAGTCCGTTTCGATGCGGGCCGGATCCGTCTTCATCAACGGCGAGCGGCTGAGCGAGCCATATCTTCAGCCTGCCTACCGGGGCCGCGAGAGCGGGAGTTGGGGAAGCAGCCCGAGCGATGGCTACTTCGTGCTAGGCGATAACCGAGCCATGTCCTGCGATTCGCGCCGCTGGGGGGCCGTCTCTCGTGACCGCATCATCGGGCGGGCTGAGGTGACCTACTGGCCACCGCCCCGGATCGGGCGTCCGCAGCCCTAGCGAATCTCAGCGGACATCTCTGGCCCAGGCAGAGGACTTACTCGATTCGTCCAGGTCGGAGCTCGAGCCAGGTTTCGCGCGTCGCGCCCGGGTCGAGCAGCGGCAGGGTGCCCGCAGTGCGGTCGGCGGCGCGGCCGAGCACGGAGCAGTTGGCGGGCTCGAGCGCGAAGCCGTAATAGCCGGGTCGCGGATCGACCCACTGGTGCAGTCGCGGGAGCTCGGCCGCGCCCCACGAGAGGCAGGAGCTCGAAGCCGGTGCGCGCGTTCCGCACGCGCGCGGAGCCGGTTCCGTCGACGGGGCGGAAGCGGTGCTCGAAGACGCGCTCTGGGAGCTCGGCCGGCTCGGGCGGCTCCGACCAGCGTCGCGAGCCCGGACCGCGCCGCCTCGTCGCGCGGGATCGTCTCGACGAGCTCGGCCACGCCGACCTCGCCTCCCGGAGCCCAGAGCGGCCCGCCGAGGTTGACGTGGTAGAGGAGCGGCGCCGGCTCGGGCGCGTCGCCGACGTTCTCCGTCACGTCCCGGATCCGCAGCCAACCGGCGCCGACCTGCACCTCGCGCTCGAGGACAAACGGCCCGTCCTCGACGCGGCCTCGAACGAATCCGTCGCCCTGCTCGATCACCTCCGCAGGCTGGTCGTGGTAATGGCCGTGCAGCGGAAAGCCCTCGGACGCCGCGCCGACGTTCTGGAGCCCGCGCGTCGTCACGAGCCCGCCGCCCCATTCGTCGCCGTCGAAGCCCGCGCCGGAGAGCCACGCGAGCTGGACTCCGTCGAGCCACGCCTCCGCCACGTCGAGCCCGCGCTCCGGCAGCAGCCGAACGGCGAAGTCCCCCGCCTCGAGCCTCACACGATCAGCGGGCGGAGCACGTTCCGCGCGAGCAGGAAGCCGCGCTTGACGAGCTCCTCGTCGCCCTCGAAGCGCCGATCCTCGTGCTCGATCGAGACCACGCCGTCGTAGCCCGCCGCCGAGAGCGCCGCGACGAAGCGCGGCCAGCTCACCTCGCCGAGCCCCGGCAGCCGCGGCACCTGCCAGCCGATCCCGCCCGAGAGCGTCCCGTGGCGATAGAGCCCGTCGCGGTCGATCTGGAGATCCTTCGCGTGGGTGTGGAGGATGCGCTCGCCGAAGTCGCGGATCGCGCGCTCGACGTCGATCATCAGCCAGACGAGGTGCGAGGGATCGAGGTTGAGCCCGAAGCCCGGATCGGGGATCGCCTCGAACATCGCCTCCCAGATCGCCGGCGACCACGCGAGGTTGTTCCCGCCCGGCCACTCGTCCTGGCTGAAGATCATCGGGCAGTTCTCGATCGCGACCTGGACGCCCTGCGAGGTCGCGTGCGAGACGAGGTCGGGCCAGATCGCGCGGAAGCGCTCGAGGTTCTCGGCGAGCGGGCGATCCTTGTCGTTGCCGGCGAAGGTGCCGACGGTCGGGACGCCCGAGCGCCGCCGCCGCGTCGATCACCTTGCGGAGATGGCCGTTGACCTCGGCGCGATGGGCGTCGTCCGGATGGAGGTTGTTCGGGTAGTAGGCGAGCGCCGAGATCTCGAGGCCGTGCCGGTCGAGCACGTCGCGCACCTGGCCGGCGTCGTAGTCGTCGACGTCGATGTGGGTGACGCCCGCGTAGCGCCGCCGCTCGCCGCCGCCGCCCGGCCAGCACGCGACCTCGAGCGTCTCGAATCCCTCCGCCGCCGCCCACGCCGCGATCTCCTCGAGCGAGAGCTCGGGGAACGCCGCGGTCAGGAAGCCCAGCTTCATCGCCTCACCTCCGTCCAGTTGCCGGTCTCCGCGGACGCGGCGATCGCGTCGCAGAGCAGGATCTCCTCGTGGCCGTCCGCGAAGGTGGGGAAGTCCGGCTCGGCCGGCATCGCGCCCGCCTCGACGGCCCGGTAGACCGCGCGGTAGAGCTGCTTGAAGGTGTCGGTGAAGCCGTCCGCGTGCCCGCCCGGCAGGTCGCTGACCGCGCGCGTCGCTGGCGTCGAGCAGGCCGGGATCGCGGGCCACGAGCTCGTTCGGCCGGTCGCGATGGCCGAGCCAGAGCTCCTCGTTGCGGTCCGAGTCCCACGCGAGCGCGCCCTCTCGACCCGTCGACCTCGAAGGAGAGGTGGTTCTTCCGGCCGGCGCTGACCTGGGAGATCGTCACCTGGCCGCGGCTCCCGTCCTCGTAGCGGAGCAGGATGTGCGCCACGTCCTCGGTGGACATGTCCCGGTCGACGCGCTCGACGTCGCCCGCGTCGCCATACGTCTCGACCGGACCGGTCGGGACGTGCCGGACCTCGTGCACGGTGAAGAGGTCGGCGAGCACGGCCTGGACCCGGCGACCGGTGATCCAGCCCGTCAGGTCGAGCCAGTGGGTGCCGATGTCGGCGACCGCCCGCAGCGAGCCCCCGACCTCGGGATCGAGCCGCCAGTTCCAGTCGGTCGATTCGTGCAGCCAGTCCTGGACGTAGCGGCCGTGCGCGTTCCAGACCCGGCCGAGGTCGCCGCGCCGGATGCGGGCGCGCGCCTCGTGGCAGAGCGGATAGAAGCGGATGTTGTAGTTCGTGCAGTGGACGAGTCCGCTCGCCTCTGCGAGCTCGAGCAGCTCGGCCGACTCGGTCGAGGTGAGCGCGAGCGGCTTCTCGCAGACGACGTGCTTGCCGGCGGCGAGCACGGCCTTCACCTGCGGATGGTGGAGGTGGTTCGGCGTCGTCAGGTGGACGACGTCGACGCGCTCGTCGGCGAGCATCGCCTCGAAGCTCTCGTACGGCTCGGGCAGGCCGGGCTTCTCGGCGGCTCGCTCGGGCGAGGAGCCGACGACGCCGGCGATCTCGATCCCGAGCCGCCGCAGCGCCTCGACGTGGACGACGCCGATGAAGCCTGTTCCCACGACGGCGGCCTTCATCGCGCGACTCTAACCCGCTGCCAGACGGCGACGGCGCGGCTCGAATCGGCGCCGACGGCGACCGCGCCGGCGGCGAGGAAGTCGAGCGCGTTCTCGGCCGTGATCCCGCCGGTGACGAGGAGCGGCACGTCGGCGAGCGGTGCGAGGAGCGAGCGGACGTAGCCCGGGCCGAGCGCGCCTGCGGGAAAGAGCTTGACGAGCGGCGCGCCGAGCCGCCAGGCCTGCTCGATCTCGCTCGCGGTGAAGCAGCCTGGCACGAACGGCACTGTGTGTTCTTTGCGCACAAGCTCCGGATCGAGCACGGGGGAGACGAGCGCTTCCGCCCCCGCCTCGACGGCCGCCGCGGCCTCGGCCTCGGTGCGCACCGTTCCGGCGAGCACGGTCGCCCGACCCCGCCAGCGGGCGATCGCCTCGAGCGCGCCAGGGCTGTCGAGCGTGAACTCGAGCACGCCGATCCCCGCCTCGACCAGCTCCTCCGCGACCGCGTCGAGATCCGGCGCGCGGCGGATCACCGCGACGAACCGCTCCGCCAGGATCCGCTCAACCGCCGACATCGGCACCGTCCTCCTGCAGGCGCGCCCGCAACGCACGCCGGATCGAGCTCGCGTGGCGCGACGTCGCCGGCCGCCGCCAGCGCAGCAGCCGTTCCCGCCGCCTGGCCCATCGCCATGCACGTGCCCATGCTGCGCGCCGAAGCGTGCGCGTCGTGCGTCGCCGAGAAGCAGCGCCCGGCCACGACGACGTTCTCGACCTCGCGCGGCAGCAGCGAGCGATAGGGAATCCCGTAGGTCGCGCCCTCGGGGAGATAGGCCCAGCGGGTGTCGGAACCCGCATGGTGATCCTCGATCGGCGCGCCGCACTGCGCGATCTCGTCCGGGAAGCGGGTCGCGGCGAGGATCTCGTCGCCCGTGAGCACGTGCTCGCCGAGGATCCGCCGGCTCTCGCGGACGCCGATCGCGGGGCTCGTCGAGACGAGCACCGCCTCCTCGTAGCCCGGCACGCGCTCGCGGAGGAAGCGGAAGTACTCGCGGCACTGGCGGCGGCCCTCGATCTCGGCGCGCGTGAGCTGCTCGGGATCGGTGGCGTCCACGTCGCGCATCCGCGTCATCAGGGCCATCATCACGCCCCGCTGCGGCGTCCGGTGCACCGAGCCCTCGAGCCGGGTGAGCGCGTAGTCGCCCGACGCCGACGCCTCGCGCATCAGCGCCCAGAGCTCCTCCTTCGGCACCGCCTCGGCCCGATCGGTGTCCACGTTCGCCATCCGGAAGACCGTCGAGAGGCTCTGCACCTGCCCTCCCTCGCCGGGCGCCTCGTACGGCGCGCCGGCGAGGTGGCAGACGTCCGCGTCGCCGCTGGCGTCGACGACGACTCGCGGTCGGATCACCCGCTCGCCGCCCTTCGTCCAGAGGCGGACCGCGGCCACGGTGCCTCCGTCCAGCTCGACCCCGTGCACGAACGAGTGCAGGAGCACGTCGGCGCCGGCGTCGAGCACGAGCGTCTCCCAGACCCGCTTCAGCGTCTCCGGGTCGTACGTGATCCCCGTGCCGGCGCCGTAGGTGTTCGGGCGCAGGAACGCGGCGCCCTCGGCCTCGAGGCCGGCGACGACCTCGTCCGGGATCCCGGCCACGACCTTCCGCGGCTCCCTGCCCGGCGTGTAGAAGGCGTAGAAGGTGTCGAGGACGGCGGTCGAGGTGCCGCCGAGAAAGCCGAGCCGGTCGACGAGCAGCGTGCTCGCGCCGGTCCGGGCGGCGGCGATCGCGGCGGTCGAGCCCGCGGAGCCGGCCCCGACGACGAGGACGTCTACCACGCGAACGCCGCGGCGGGGTTCTCGACGAGAAGCCGGTGCGCAAGGTCGGGCTCGAGGCGGGGCACGAACCGGCGGAAGAGGTAGTCGAACGGCGCCTCGCTCCGGCGCGCGTAGTCGGTGCCGAGCAGGATCCGCTCGGGCCCAACGCGCTCGATCAGGTCGAGGATCTCCGAGTCCGGCCCGTACTTGATCCGGCCGATCCGGTCGTAGCAGAGCCAGGCGCCCGCGGCGGCGAGCTCGCGGTGGAGGCCGGGATCGGGGTTTCGGTCGAGATGCGCGAGCACGATCCGGCCAGCGGGAACGCCGAGCCCGGTCAGGAGCTCGAGCAGCTCCGGGCCGAGCGTCCCCTGCTCGGTGTGGACGCAGATCGGCGCGCCGGTCGCCGCGTGCGCTGCGGCCGCAGCCTCGAACGTCCGCCGCTCGAACGCGCTGATCCGGTGGTAGCCGGCGCCGGTCTTGATCGCGCCGCACCGATCGGCGAGCTCGGCGGCGAAGCGGTCGGCGAGCTCCTCGACGGTGCCGGGGAACCCATCCGGATAGTGGGCTTCACGGTGAAGGCCGGTGCAGGCGACGATGTGGAGCCCGGTCGCGCGCGACACGGCGACGAGTCCGTCGAGGTCGCGGCCGAGACCGAGCGGCGTCCACTCGACGAGCGCGGCGGCTCCGGCGGCTCCCAGCGCACCGACGTCCTCGACCGCCGCGTCGAGGTCGTCCAGCTCCTCGCCGGGAAGCAGCGGCGTCGCGAGGAAGACGTGCTCGTGCGCGCTGCACGGCCCGAGCTCCTCTGGCGCAATCGCCCCTAGCACGGTGTGCACCGTCGACATCTGTGCAGTAACTTACACATATGAGCAGCAGCCCACAGAGCCGAGCTCGCGCACGCCGCGCGGCTCTACTACCACCGCGGCCTCACCCAGCAGGAGGTCGGGCGCAGGCTCGGCGTCTCGCGCTTCCGCGTCATGCGCCTGCTCGAGGCGGCGCGCGCGGAGGGCGTGGTCCGGATCGAGATCGAGGACGAGCTTCGCCGGGAAGACGACCTCGCGGCGCGGCTCGAGGCGGCGTTCGGGCTCGACCTGGCCGTCGTCGTGCCGGAGCCGGGCGCGCTCGCGCGCGCCGGTGCGGCGACCCTGCCGCTCGTCCTCCGCCGCGGCGATCTCGTCGGCGTCGCCTGGGGCGAGACGCTGAGCGCGCTCGTCGGCGAGCTCGCGCCGCAAGCCGAGCGGCACGATGTCGTCCAGATCTGCGGCGCGATCCCCGGTCTCGCAACCGGCACCGGGCCGTCGGAGGTGGCGGTGCGGCTGGCCGAGCGGCTCGGCGGCTCGGTCTCGCTGCTGCCCGCGCCCGCGCGCCCCGCCACTCTCGACGAGCTGCTCGACGACGAGACGATCCGGCCGACGCTCGAGCTCTTCGACCAGATACAGGTCGCGCTCGTCGGGATCGGGCCTCACGGGTCGGGAGGCGGTCACGTCCTCGTGCACGTGTTCGGCCCGGACGGCTCGGTGCTCGACCCCGAGCCAGCGCTGGCGCTCTCGCTCGAAGGCCTGCGCCGCGCTCGAACCGTCGCGGTTGCCGGCGGAGAGGCGAAGCACGAAGCGATCCTCGCCGTGCTGCGCGGACGGATCCTCTCCGGGCTCGTGACCGACGAGGCGGCTGCGCGGCACGTACTGGGGTCGGCATGAACGGGAAAGTCGTGCTCGTGACCGGCGCCGCCGGTGGGATCGGAAGCGCGGTCGTCCGCGCCTTCGAGGAGGCGGGCGCGACGGTGATCGGCGTCGACCGTGACGACGGCGATCTCACCCACGAGCCGGACGTCGCCAGGATCTTCGCCGCGCCGGATCGGCTCGACGTCGTCTTCAACGGCGCCGGGATCAGCGGTCGCAGCCTCGGCGACGGCCCCACCGACGAGTGCACGGAAGCCGGCTGGGACGCCGTCCTCGACGGCAACCTGAAGAGCGTCTTCCTCTGCTGCAAGCACGCGATCCCGCGCCTTCGCGAAGCAGGCGGCGGTGCGATCGTCAACCTCTCTTCCGTCCTTGGGCTCGTCGGCGGCGACGCGGACTTCGCGACGCACGCGTATGCCGCGAGCAAGGCCGGGATCATCGGCCTGACGCGGGCGATCGCCGTCCACTACGCGCCGGAAGGGATCCGCTGTAACGCGATCGCACCCGGGCTGATCGCGACGCCGATGAGCGCGCGGGCGCAGGCGGACGAGCGGATCCGCGCGAGGTTGGCGGAGCTCCAGCCGCTCACCGGCGAGCTCGGTCGCCCCGAGGACGTCGCGGCAGCGGCGCTCTACCTCGCCACGGCCGAGTTCGTGACGGGCACGATCCTCCCCGTGGACGGCGGGTGGATGGCGCGATGAGGCAGCTCGGGCTCGATCTCGGCGGCACGAACGTGAAGTGGGCGATCCTCGAAGACGGACGCGAGCTCGTCGCCAGCGGCACCGAGCAGACCCACGGCGACCGAGGTCCCGAGCAGGTCGTGCTGCGGCTGGCCGAGATCGGCCGCGACGCGATCGCCCGGCACGGTCCGGTCGACTCGGCGGGGATCGGACTGCCGGGCCTCTACGACCGCGCCGCGGGAACCGCCAGGTTCATGACCAACCTCGCCGGCTCCTGGGCCGGCGTCGCCGTCGCCGGGCCCGTCTCCGAGGCGCTCGGCGTCCCGGTCGACCTGATCAACGACGCCCGCGCCTTCGCGCTCGCAGAGGCGACGCTCGGCGCCGGCCGCGGCTACGACACGGTTGCCTGCTACACGCTCGGCACGGGAATCGGCGGTGGCGTCGTCGTCGGAGGCCGGCTGCACGAGGGGCTCGAGGGGCAGGCCGGCGAGCTCGGACACCAGACGGTCGACGCGTCGCCGAACGCGCCGGTGTGCGGCTGCGGCAACCGCGGCTGCATCGAAGCCGTCTACCGCGTCGAGCGGCTGCGACGGCCCAGCCCGAGCTGGAAGCGGATCGCCGATGCGCTCGCGATCGCCGTCGCGAACACCGTCCTCACGCTGACGCCGGACCGGATCGTGCTCGGCGGCGGTGTCGCCGGGATCGGCGAGCCGCTGCTCGGACCGCTACGGCGCGCAGTGGCGGCGCGGGTGCGGGTGGCGCCGGTCGGCGAGATCGTGGGCGCGGAGCTCGGGCCTGCAGCCGGGGCGATCGGCGCCGCGCTGCGCGGGGCCGGAAGCTAGAGCCTTTCGGTCGCCGGCGCCATCAGCGTCCGCACGGCGTAGTCCAGGAGGATCGCGACGACCGCGAGGATGATCGCCGCCCAGATTGCGGTCCAGAAGAACTCGTCGATCGTGAGGTTGTCCGTGAGGGCGTCGGTGAGCTCGAGCATCAGCGCGTTGACGACGATCGCGAAGAGCCCCAGCGTCACCACCGTGAGGGGGAACGTGAGGATCCGGAGGATTGTTCCGATCAGCGCGTTGACGATCCCGAAGAGCGCAGAGACCCAGATGTACCCCCACGCGCCTCCGGAGACGTCCATGCCGGAGAGCAGCCAGGCGGTGATCGCGAACGCCACCGCGAGCACCGCCCAGCGGATCAGGAGGGAGACGAGCACCGAGCGGCACGATACGCCGGGTTTCGGACAGATCTCGTTTTCGGTGGCGAGCTGCGGGTAGACCGAGCCACCACGACGGAGGAGGCTTCGATGAGCAGGCAGCCAGAAGACGCGTTCGACACCGACGACAAGACCTCAGACCCGCAGCCGGTCGATCCGGAGGACGCGGACGACGTCGGCATCGTCGGCGGCAGCGGCGGTCCGGCGTCGATCATCTACGGCGAGGACGACGAGGCGGACAAGCACGGCGACGACATGTTGAGGGCGCCCGACGAGAGCTGACGCCCGCGATGAAAGCCCGCAGAGGCAAGGTGCTGGGCCTCGTGCTCGCCGGCGGCGAAGGCGACCGGCTGAGTCCGCTGACGGACGGGCGCGCGAAACCCGCGCTCCCGTTCGGCGGCGTCTACCGCCTGATCGACTTCCCGCTCTCGAACTGCCACCACAGCCGCGTCTCGGATGTGTGGGTGATCCAGCAGTACGCGGCGCACACGCTCTCCGAGCACCTCGCCAACGGCCGCCCCTGGGATCTCGATCGGACGTGGGGCGGGATGCGCGTCGTCCATCCCACCACGGGCGACGAGGACGGCGGCTTCTACAAGGGCAACGCGGACGCGATCCAGCGCAACCGCGAGGCGATCGAGAGCTTCGCGCCGGAGCTCGTGCTCGTGCTCAGCGCCGACGCCGTCTATCGGCTCGACTACCAGCGGGTGCTCGAGCGCCATCGCGAGCGCAACGCGGAGGCGACGGCCGTCACGACTGTGAAGTCGGCCGAGGAGGCGTCGCGGCTAGGGACGGTCACCGTGGACGACAAGGGACTCGTAACGGCGTTCGAGTACAAGCCGGACCGGCCGCAGAGCGAGATCGTGACGACCGAGGTGTTCGTCTACGACGCCGGCGTGCTGCTCGACACCCTCGCCGAGCTCGAGGACGAAGGGGAGGAGCTCTCCGACTTCGGCGAGGCGCTGCTGCCGCGTCTGGTCGAGCGCGGCAAGACCTGGGCCGACGCCCTCGACGGCTACTGGCGCGACGTCGGCACGCTCGAGAGCTACTGGCAGGCGCACATGGATCTGCTGGAGCCCGAGCCGCAGCTCCGGCTCGGCGATCCCGAATGGCCCATCCTGACGCGCGCCAACCAGCGACCGCCGGCGCGGATCGAGTCTTCGGCACGAATCGAGGCAAGCCTGATCTCGCCCGGCTGCAGGATCCACGGCCGCGTCTCGAGATCGGTGCTCGGGCCCGACGTCGTCGTGGAGGAGGGGGTCGAGGTGATCGACTCGGTCGTGCTCGGGAGCTCGCGGATCAGGGCGGACATTCGCCGGTCGATCGTCGACGAGGGCGTCGACGCGGTCGAGGAGGCGAGCGGGGGAGACGAGCCGGCGGTCGTCGCCTGACGGATCCGTGGTACGGCTAGCCGCACCTACGGCTACGGGGCTGCCGCACCGCGCGCAGACCGCTCGTGCCTGCAAGCTTGCGCGAACGACCGATGAGCTTCGATCGTTCGAGCGGTCGTACCAGGACGACAGGAACGAGCTGAGGAGGACGAGATGGGAACTGAGGGCAACGGCGGGCACGCGCCCCAGCCGGATCGAATGAGTGAGACGTCGGATCGGCGCGCAGCTCACGAGCGGCTTTCGAGCGGCTCGTTGGCCGGGTGGGCGCGGTCGTGCGCCACGCACCCGTGGCGCGTGGTCCTCAGCTGGCTCGGGATCGTCGTCGTCCTGATCGGGCTCGTCGCCACCGTCGGCGGCGGCCTGCGCGACGAGTTCGAGATCCCGGGCTCGGACACGCAGCGTGCGACCGACCTGATCGAGGCCGAGTTCGTCGAGGAGCAGGGCGGCGTGCTCAACCTCGTCTTCGCCGCGCCCGAGGGCGAGCGGCTCGATACGCCCCAGCGAGAGGCCGCGATCAAGGCCGCGATAGCGCGGCTCGAGACGGACGAGTTCGCCCCCACGGAGGACACGGCCGGCCTCAAGAGTGTCGCCGACCCGTTCGGCGAGGACACGGTTTCGGACGACGGCCGGATCGCCTACGCCGAGGCTCAGTTCGACCGCGTCATCTTCGACGAGGATCGCGAGGCGGTCGTCGCCGTGCAGGACATGGTTCGCGAGGCGGTCGCGCCGGTCGGCGTGACTGTCGAGTACAACGGCGAGGCGGAGTTCCCGCCGATCGAGCAGGGCACGTCCGAGCTGCTCGGCCTGCTGGCCGCGATCATCGTGCTGCTCGTCGTCTTCCGCACGTTCGTCGCCGCCTTCATCCCGATCCTGCTCGCGATCGTCGCACTGGTGACGGCCTTCCTCCTCCTGTTCATCCTGGCTGGCCTGACCGACATCAACACGATCACGCCGATCCTCGTGACGATGATCGGGCTCGGCGTCGGGATCGACTACTCGCTCTTCATCGTCACCCGCTTCCGGCAGCTCCTCCACGAGGGGATGTCGCCGGTGGACGCCGCCGCTGAGGCGGGCGCCTCCGCCGGCCGGGCCGTGCTCTTCGCAGGCCTGACCGTCGCGATCGGCGTTTCCGGTCTCGCCTTCTTCGGGCTCGACTTCGTGACGAAGCTCGGGATCGGCAGCGCCCTCGGCGTGCTGACGACCGTGCTGCTCGCGAACTCGCTCCTGATCTCGGTCCTGCGGCTGCTCGGCCACAAGGTCGACCGCCTGAAGCTCCCGTTCCTGCCGGCGATCGACGACTCCGAGGCGGGGCGCGAGAAGACGCTCGTCGCGCGCTGGGGCCGGTTCGTGACGAGGAACGCCCGGATCGTCTTCCCCGTCGTGCTGCTCGTCGTGGTCGGTCTCGCAACGACCTCGGCGCTCGTGCGGCTCGGGGTCGGCGACCAGGGCACGCAGCCGACCGAGCAGACCGCTCGGCGCGCCTACGACCTGCTCGCGGAGGGCTTCGGCGCCGGCTTCAACGGTCCGATCCCGATCGTCGTCGACGTGAACGGCGACGGCGACGCGCCGCAGCGGATCTACGACGGCGTGCGGGAGCTCGAGGGCGTCGCCTCCGCCGGCGAGCCGCAGCTCAACGACGAGGAGACCGTCGCGATCGTCTTCGTCACGCCCGAGACGGCGCCCCAGGCCGAGGAGACGGACAACCTCGTCGACCGGCTCCGGGCGGAGGTCGTCCCGACGGCGGTCGAGGGCGGCGACGCGGTCGCCTACGTCTCCGGTCAGACGGCGGCGTTCAAGGACATCGGCGACCGGATCACGGAACGGGCGCCGCTGTTCCTCCTCTACATCATCGGCGTCACGTTCCTCGTCCTCGCGATGGCGTTCCGCTCGATCGTGGTCTCGCTGACGGCGGCGATCACGACGATCCTGTCCGCCTTCGTCGGCTTCGGCGTGCTGACGCTCGTGGTGCAGGAGGGCCACCTGCTCGGGCTGACGGGGCTCGACCGGACGGGGCCGATCGAGACGTTCATCCCACCGATCGCCTTCGCGATCCTGTTCGGGCTCTCGATGGACTACATGGTCTTCCTGATGAGCCGGATCCGGGAGGAGCACGTCCACGGGCTCGCAACCCGGCCGGCGATCGAGCACGGGATCTCGGCCATCGGCCGCGTCGTCGTCGCGGCGGCGATCATCATGGGCACGGTCTTCGCGGCGTTCATCCTGAGCGGCGACCGGGTCTCGAAGGAGTTCGGGATCCTGCTCGCGGTGGCGATCATCGCCGACGCGCTCGTCGTCCGGATGACGCTCGTGCCGGCGTTCTTCACGCTCCTCGGTGAGAAGACCTGGTACATCCCGCGCTGGCTCGACCGGGTGCTGCCGAACATCACGGTCGAGGCGCCGCACGACGGCAAGCCGTCGACACGCGTCGACGCCGATCTGCCGGCCGGCGCCCCTGGCGGCGCCTGAGCCGGTCGAGGGCGGCGGAGCCGCTGGCGTCGACCGATTCGCATCGACCGCCCTGCAGCGACGCGGGGTCAGCGCGGCGTCGCGGCGTGCGCCGGCGCGTAGTAGCGCTCGACGTACTCGATCACGGCGCGGTGCATCGAGAAGCGCGGCGCGAGCTGCGCGATCGACTCCTGCATCAGCTCGACCCAGCGCTCGCGGTTCTCGGTGAACGTCGGCACGACCTCGTCCTCGAGCAGGCGGTAGAGCTGCTCGCGGTCGGCGTCGTCGGAGACGCCGTCGATCGCCCAGCCGACGTCCGGCGAATACGCCTCCGCCCACCAGCCGTCGAGCACCGAGAGGTTGAGGACGCCGTTCACCGCCGCCTTCATCCCGCTCGTTCCCGACGCCTCGAGCGGGCGCTGCGGCGTGTTCAGCCAGACGTCGCAGCCGCGGACGAGCGTGCGCGCGAGGCCGATGTCGTAGTTCTCGAGGAAGACGATCCTGCCCTTCGAGCGCGGATCACGCCCGAGCTCGACGATCTCCTGCATCACGTCCTTGCCCGGCACGTCGGCCGGATGGGCCTTGCCGGCCACGACGATCTGGAGCGGCAGCGCGAGCAGGCGCTCGACGTCGGAGAAGACGAGGCCGGCGCGCTTGTAGGTGGCGAAGCGGCGCGCGAAGCCGATCGTCAGGAGCTCGCGGTCGATCCCGGCGCGCTCGGCGAGGCGCGCCTTGGCTGCCGCGTGGACGCTCCAGAGCGCGTCCGGCGAAACCTCCCGCGCCGCGTGCCAGCCCGCCTCGTCCGGCGGCGCCTCGGGCCGCACGCCTGCGTCGCGCAAGAGCTCGGCGAGAGCCGGATCGAGCCACGTGCCGAGGTGGACGCCGTTCGTGACGTGCCCGATCGGCGTCTCCCGGCCGGGCCAGAGCCACTTCCACATCCCGCGCGCGACCTCGCCGTGCAGCTCGGAGACGGCGTTCGCGTGCGCGGAGAGCCGGAGCGCGAGCGGCGTCAGCCCGAAGCCTTCGCCTTCGTCTCCGCGGCCGAGCGCGAGGAGCTCCTCCCGGCCCAGGCCGGCCTCCTCGGCGAGCGGGCCGACGTACCGGGCGACGAGCTCCTCGTCGAACACCTCGTTGCCGGCGGGCACCGGTGTGTGCGTGGTGAAGATCGACGAGCGGCGAACGTGCTCCAGCGCCGCCGCCGTCTCCATCCCGCCGGCGACGAGCTCGCGCACCCGCTCGATCTGCAGAAATGCCGAGTGGCCCTCGTTGAGATGGAAGACCGTGGGCTCGATCCCGAGTGCGGCGAGCGCTCGCACGCCGCCGACGCCGAGGAGGAGCTCCTGGCGGATCCGGTGCTCGCGGTCGCCGCCGTAGAGCGCATCCGTCAGCCACTCGACCTCGAGCAGATAGAGCGGGATCGACCCGACGTCCTTGCGCCAGACAGCCGCTTCGATCGCAGTGCCGCCGACGTCGACCGCGACCGTGACGGGCTCGCGGACGAGCCCCGCGGCTTCCGGATCGACCGGCTGGTAGTCCTCGGTCTGGCGACCCGCTGTGTCGATGCCCTGGCGGAAGTAGCCGCCGCGGTAGAGGAGCCCGACGCCGACGAGCGGCACGCCGAGCTCGGCGGCCGCCTTCAGGTGGTCTCCGGCGAGCACGCCGAGCCCGCCGGAGTAGATCGGCAGCCGCTCGTGGAGCCCGAACTCCATGCTGAAGTACGCGACGCGGAGCGCCTCGTCTCGGCTACGGGTGCCCTCCCACCAGCTCACGGCGTCTGCGGTCGCGTGCGACACAAGCGGGGAAGGTACCGAGTGGCGCGCTAGCGCGAGCGAGGATCGAGCTGCTCGACGTACTCGCCCGCGTCGCCCTCCTTGCGGACGATCCAGTGCGTCTCGTGCTGGGCGATGAGATCCTCGATCTCAGGCGTGTAGTGATCTGGAAGGACGACGAACTGCTTCGGATCGCCACGCACCCGCTCGTACTCCTGGCGGGAAAGCGTGATCCGGAAGGTGCAGTCGACGTTCGCGCACTCGCAGAAGTAGTCGTAGGCGCCGCCACCGCGGCCGGCGGCCTCCTGGACGCGCTCGTTGACCTCGCGGAAGAGCGCCTCGTTCTCGGCCAGGCGCTTTTCTCGCAGATCCATCCCGAAATCGTACTCCCTTGCTGCCGATTCCTCCCGAATCCTTTTCCCGGTTGTAAGCGTTGATGGACAGCGCGCAAGTACCCAACGCTCCCGCGTCTACCTCTCGGAGAGCGCAATCACGTCGACTTACAGCGGAGGCAGACCATGCAGAAGCTCGATCGAGGAAGAAGGAGAAGGCTGCTCGTCGCGCTGACGACACTCGTCGCGACCGGAGCAGTCGTCCAGGCGGCAGTCGCGATTCCCCCGGCCAATACGGCGCCACCCGTGATCTCGGGAACGCCTCAGGTGGGGCAGACGCTCGCGACGACGAACGGCACCTGGTCGAACGAGCCGAGCTCGTTCGCGTATCAGTGGCAGCGCTGCAACCTTGGCGGCAACAACTGTGTCAACGTCGCGAACGGCACACAGCGGACGTACACGCTGGTGGGCGCCGATGCCGGCCGGACGATTCGCGTCCGCGTCACCGCGACGAACGCCGACGGCTCTGCAAACGCGCAGTCCGAGCCGACCGAGACGATTACTCCGGCGACGTCGACTGCGGGCCCTCGGAACACGGAGCGGCCGTCGATCGTCGGCACGCCGCAGGTGGGTCGACAGCTGACCGCCGACGAGGGGAGCTGGACGGGTAACCCCACCGGCTACGGCTACCAGTGGCAGCGCTGCGACGCCGATGTGGCTTCGTGCGCAGCCGTGATCGGCGCGACCGGCAAGACCTACGGAGTCCGGCTTGCCGATCTCGGCTTCCGGCTTCGGGTCGCAGTGACCGCTCGCAACGCGAGGGGCAGCGCCACCGTCAACTCGCCGATCTCCGCGATCGTGGTGCCTGCGGTCACGATCACGAACCGGCGGCCGACGATCGCGATCATCTCGATCCGGTTCGCGGGGGCACGCGTGTACGCGCGCTTCCGGATCTGCGACGACTCGCCCCGGAACGCGACGATTCTCGCCACGGACTCGCGTCCGCGGCGTCGCGTCGTACACGCGCCGGTTCACGACGCTCGTGCCGCCGCGGCCGTGCGGCGTCTACACGCGGAACTGGCTCCCCGTGCTGCGCTTCCGCGGCCCGGGCCGGTACACCGTCACGCTCCGCGCCCGCGACACCTCGGGCCTGACGAGCGCGGCGGCCAGCCGGACGTTCATCCGCTAGGTACCGCCAAGGGGTGCGCGGGCAGCTTGCCCGCGCACCCCTCGTGTTCTCCTACGCTCCGCTCCAGCGAATGGCGATGGCGATTGCGTATCCGGGGCGTGAGGGCGCGCATAGCGCGGTCGCCTGCGGTGCGCTCTTCCCGGGCGAGGCGACGCTGCCGCTGCCGTCGTTTCGCGCGGTCGCAGAAGCGGTGGCGGCGCGTGAGGTCGAGTACGGCGTGCTGCCGATCGAGAGCTCGCTCGTCGGCCCGGTCAACGAGACCCACGACCTGCTGTGGGAGTCGCCGCTCTCGATCGTGGGCCAGGTCGTGCTCCCGATCCGGCACCTCCTCGCTGCGGGGCCGCTTGCCGCGGCGGACGTGCGGGTCCTCTCTCGCACCCGATGGCGCTCGATCAGTGCCGGCAGCTCCTGGCTCGCCTTCCCCGAGCGACGTGATCGCGATGCCGACACGGCCACGCGGCGAAGCACGTGGCCGAGAGCGGCGCCGCGTGGGAGGCGGCGATCGCTAGCGAGCGGGCGGCCGAGCTCTACGGGCTGACGGTGCTCGAGGCGGACGTCGGCGACCACCCGGACGCATCGACGCGCTTCGTCTCGATCGCGACGTGGACGCGGGTCGAATAGCACGGCGTCGCCTTCCGGACTGCGTTCTCCTTCGTGACCGACCATCAGCCGGGCGCGCTGCACCGGGCGCTCGAGCCGTTCGCGCGGCACGGGATCGACCTGCTCCAGCTCGTCTCCAGACCGATTCCGCGCTCGGCGTGGCGGTCCCGCTTCGATGCCGTCCTCGCCGGCCACCCGCTCGACGAGGAGGTGCACGCGGCGCTCGCCGAGGCGCGCTCTGCAACGCGACGGCTCGTGGTCTTCGGCTCCTACCCTGCTGGCGCCACGTCCTGAGCGCCGTACAATCGGCCCGACGGAGGGAGTGGGTTGGCGAGCGCGATAGTGGGTCGCGACGCGGAGCTCGATGCGGTCACGCGCTTTCTGGATCGGGTGGCGCTCGGTTCGGCCGCGCTCAGCGTCGAAGGCGAGGCGGGGATCGGCAAGACGTCCGTCTGGCTGGAGGCAATTGCACAAGGCGAAGCCCGTTCGTACAAGGCGCTGTGCGCGCAGCCGGCCGAGCGGGAGGCGAAGCTCTCGTACGGTGCTCTGGCCGACCTCGTCGGCGGCGTCTTCGAGGAGACGCGTTCGGCGCTGCCGGTTCCGCAGGAGCGCGCCCTGGCGGCAGCCCTGCTTCTGACTGAGCTCGACGAGCCGGCTGACCTCCGGACGACGGCGACGGCGTTCGTCGGGATCCTGACGGCGCTCGCGGCCGAGCAGCCGGTGCTCGTCGCGGTCGACGATGTGCAGTGGCTCGATCCGGCGTCCGAGCGCGTGCTGGAGTATGCGGCTCGCCGCCTGCCGCCGCGGGTCGGTCTGTTGCTGACGCTGCGGGCAGAGCCCGGCGGCGCGGCGCCGTTCGATCTCGACCGCGTACTGCCGGAGGATCGCTTCGAGCGCGTCGTCCCCCGCCCGCTCTCGCTCGCGTCGCTGCACCACATGCTCAGCGCTCGGCTCGACCTGTCCCTGGCGCGTCCAACTCTCGCGCGGCTCGCCGCCGCCTCCGGGGGGAATCCCTTCTTCGCCCTGGAGATCGGACGAGCGCTGAGACGAACCGAGGAGTGGGCGTTCGGCGAGCCGCTGCCCGTGCCATCCGCATTGCACGAGCTCGTGGCCGCGCGCGTCCGCGCGCTCTCGAGCGCCGGCCCAGGAGGTTGTCCTCGTCGCAGCAGCCCTCTCACGCCCCACCGCCACTGACGTCGCTCTGACCCTGGCTGTACAAGGGAACGCGAGCGCGAGCCTCGTCGAGGCCGAAGAGGCGGGCGTGCTCGACTCGGCCGGAGGGCGGATCAGGTTCACGCACCCGCTGCTCGCGGCCGCCGTCTACGGCTCCGTGTCGCACGAGCGACGGCGACAGCTGCATCGGCGTCTCGCCGAGGTCGTCGGTGACAGCGAGGAGCGAGCACGCCATCTCGCCCTCAGCACGGATGAGGCCGACGAGGAATTCGCCGCCGAGATCGAGCGGGCCGCGCAGCGGGCGTCGCAGCGAGGCGCTCAGGATTCCGCGGCCGAGCTGTTCGAGGCGGCATGTCGACTGACGCCGGCGGATCAGCCGGACGGCCTCGCCAGGCGGTTGCTCGGTCAGGCGACTTCGCTGCTTACGGTGGGAGGAGGGGTCGCGGCTCGACCGCTCGCCGAGCAAGCGGCCGCGGTGCAGGCTGAGCCCTCGCTGAGGGCGGAGGCGTCGCTGTGCGTGGCCGTCTATCGATTGGTCCGAGGGGGCCGCGGACTCGGCCAACGACCGCCTGGAGCAGGCCTTGAGGACGGTGCCCGACGACCATGAGCTCAGAGGCAGGATCTATGCGACGCTCGCCAGGTTCAACGCTTTGCGCGATCCAGAGCGGACGGTGGAGCACGCCGAGGCCGCTCTGCAGTTGCTGGACGAGGAGCGGGAACCGGAGCTCGTTGCCTCGGCTCTGATCGACCGCTTCTTTGCCGAGACGATGCTCGGACGCCCGTCGCGGCGCGAGCACTTCGAGCGCGGGATCGAGCTGGAGGCGCGCGCCGGAGTCGCCGACAAGCACCCCATCCCTCTGCTCTGGTTCCACTTCACCGACGATTTCGCTGCGGCCAGAACACGTTTCGCCGAAGAGGACGAGTTGTACCGCGAGCATGGCCGGGAATCGGCGCGAGCAGACCGGCTCGGCCATCTCGCCCTCGCCGAGCTCCGTGCCGGCCGCTGGGGGCTGGCCGAGCAGCACATCGAGCAAGGCTGCAGCGCGTTGGTGCAAGCCGAGGCGCGCGGTCCGATCGCGATGCGGTTCGCGTTCCGATCTCTGATCGATGCCCATAGAGGCAGAACCGAGCGCGCCCGCACCACGCTTGCGCCCCTGATCGAGCAGTTCGAGCAGGCGAACCAAGTCTGGTGGGCGGCGCTGTCGTACTCGACGCTCGGCTTCGTCGAGTACGCGGACGGCGAACGATGCGGCGGCAGATCAGGCGCTGATTCGGATGCGGGAGCTGGTCGAGTCGATCGGCGCCAGGGAAGTCCCGCTCGATCGGAGCGAGCCCTTTCACATCGAGTCGCTCCTCGCACTCGGTGAGCTCGAACGAGCTCACACGGTTCTCGAGCGGCTCGAGGAGCGTGGCTGTGCGTTCCCGCGGCTGTGGATCTCGACGACCCTGCCGCGAGCAGGGGCGCTCGTGCTCGCAGCGCAGGGAGACGTCGCCGGCGCGCTTGCGGCGATTGAGGCGCTCGATCTCGGCGCAGCCTCGCAGATCCCGTTCGAGCTCGGCTCGACCCTTCTCGTCAAGGGCCGGCTGCACCGTCGGGCGAACCACAAGCGCGCCGCCGCAGGCACGCTCCAGGAGGCGCTCGCCATCTTCGAACAGCTCGGCGCCCCCGCGTGGGTCGAGCGCGCGCGGGCCGAGCTCGGGCGCGTCGGCTTGCGCCACCGTCCACCGCACGAGCTGACGGCGACCGAGCTGCGCGTTGCTGAGCTCGCCGCGACAGGACTGACGAACCGGGAGGTCGCGACGGCCGCCTTCATGAGCCCGAAGACGGTCGAGGCCAATCTCTCCCGCGTCTATCGCAAGCTCGGAATCCGATCCCGCGCCGAGCTCGGCGCGACCATGGCGAGCGCGCCGAGGGACGTCGAGACCCAGGCGTAGGGAAACGCCCGATGTTTGGCGCGCTGCACCGGCCTAGCGTCGCGTCATGGCACTTCGAGCGGTTGCAGAGGCACGGCAGACGTACCTCGTCGAGCACTACCGGCCGGGTCTCGACGCCGACGAGCTCCGACGCATGGTCGTGTTCGTCCGCGAAACGGTTGCGGGGCTGGAGCGGGAAGGCGAGCCGGTGCGTTTCGTCCGATCCACGATCGTCCCGCGCGACGAGTCGTTTCTCTGCGTTCTCGAAGCCGCCTCAGAACACGCCATCCGGGGGGCCTACGCCCGCGCCGGGATCCCGTTCGAGCGGATCTCCGCCGCGATCGCCGAGGACGCCCCGTCGTCCATCTCGACTCCGTGTGAGTCGGAAAGGAAGTCAAGCTGATGAGCAGGAGAACAGTCATCGTCGCAACCGCCGTGGCCGCGATCACGGCCCTGGTCGCCACCGGAGGCATCTCCGCAGCGGCCGACAAGAATGCCCCAAAGAGCCAGAAGCTCTCGGGCACCTGGATGACCACCGTGACGCTCGAGGATCCTCCGCCGGGCGTCGCTGCGAGCTTCCGGGCGCTCAACACGTTCCTTCCGAGTGGCGAGCTGCTGGTCTCGAGCTCCGTCGCGATGCCGGCACTTCGCAGCCTCGCCCACGGCGACTGGATTCGCACGGGAAACCGTCGGTTCGCCTCGTCCTTCACCTTCTTCCGGTTCGATCCGACAGGTGCGTTTGTCGGCCTCCAGAGGGTGCACCGGACGATCCACCTCGAGGAAAGCCTCAACACCTTCCGTTCGACGGACGTCGTGGAGATCGTCGATCTCAACGGCAACGTCATCCGCACCATTCGCGGCAGCGAGATCGGCGAGCGACTGACCGTGCAACGGATTGCCTAGTTTCCTCTGATTGCGGCTCCGTAGCGGCGGGGAGCCGAGGGCGCGCGCGGAGATCCGGCGCGTCCCCGGCTCCAGCGGGATCTGCAACCCTGCCCGGATGAGTCGGGCAACGATCGACCGGGCGACGGGCTCGCTCCGGCTCGCCGGGCAGAAGGTCTTTCCGCTCGGGCTCTCGAACCCGCCGCCCGTCGGAGGGACGACGCCCGCCGGCAGGGCCGCGTTCCAGGAGCTCGCCGACGGCGGCGCGAGCTTCATCCGCACCGGTCGCGGCAACTGGACCCTCGGGCAGCTCGACGAGCAGCTCGCCGCCGAGCGGGCGCAGCTCGATGCAGCAGCCGCACACGGTCTCCACTGCTGGCTCTACCTCGGAGACGTGCCGGATCTGCCCGCCCGAGCTCCAGCCGGATCGCAAGCGGCAGCACGCACGCAGATCCTCTCCCGGATCGCGACGTCGTTCAAAGACCATCCCGGGCTCGGCGCCTACAAGGGCGTCGACGAGCCGCGCAATCCGTTCCGCGGTGCGAACTGGATCCGTCCCGAGGGACTCGTTCGCGCACTGCAGAGGCTGAAGCGTCTCGACCCGAACCATCCGCTCGTGATCATCCAGGCGCCGCGGAGCACGGTCGCCCAGCTGACGCCCTATCGGCCGGCGTTCGACATCACGGGGGCGGACATCTTCCCGATCGCCTATCCGCCCGGCGAGCACTCCGACCTCGACAATCGCGACATCTCCGTCGTCGGCGACGTCACGCGGAAGATGGTGCGTGCCGCCGGCGGCAAGCCGGTCTGGATGACGCTCCAGATCGCGTGGAGCGGCACCGTCACCTCCGCGCGGAAGCCGAACGTCGTCCCGCGCTTCCCGACGCTGCACGAGCTGCGCTTCATGGCCTATCAGGCGATCGCCTGCGGTGCGCGCGGGCTCATGTTCTTCGGCGGCCACCTGACGCAGGTCACGCGGCCGGTCGATGCGGGCGCCGGCTGGAACTGGACGTTCTGGGAGCAGACGTTACGGCCGCTGCTCGAGGAGCTCTCGTCGACCGCCGTCGCGCCCGCACTCGTCGCCCCAGCGGGCCCTCCGGTCAAGTCGTCCGCGCAGGATCTCGACCTCGTCACGCGCCGTGACGGGCGCTTCCTCTACCTGATTGCGGCCCGCCGCGGCGGCGCCACCTCGCGCGTCGGCTTCACCGGCCTCCCGAAGAAGCTCGACGGGTCGCCGCTGCGCGGCGGGCAGGTTCTCTTCGAGTACGTCCAGGAGCCGCCGCCGCCGCCGATCGGCGCCGGCCGGCAGAGCTTCCGCTCGGTGAGCGTCGCGAACGGCGGTTTCCGGGACTGGTTCGGCCCGCACGACGTGCACGTCTACCGCTTCCAGCTCTAGCTCGCTGGGTCAGGGCGCGGAAGTCGTCGTCTCGGCGATCAGCCGAGCGGCCTCCTCCAGCGAGAGCCGATCGGTGTTGACGACGAGGTCGTAGAGCGTCGGCGGCTCCGCTCGCAGACCGTAGAACCGTTTCAGGTAGTCGGCGCGACCGGCATCCGATTCCTCGACGAGCTTCGCCGCCGCGCGCTCGTCGACTCCCTTCGCCTCCGCCATCGCGCCGCGCGCGGGTCTCGGGAGACGCCGTGACGAGCACCCGCACCGCTCCAGCTCGCTTCGAGAGCGCGACGGAGGCCGCGTGCGCGACGATCACGCAGTCGCACTCCGTGGCGGTTTCCTCGATCGCCGTTCGGATGAGCCCTCGGAAGTCGTCGCTCTGAGCGCTGTGCGTGCCTGCGATGTCGTGAATGTGACTGCCCTCGTGCAGGGCGCCGAGTGCCGAGTGGCCGCCGGGGCCGCCGGTGAGAACCTGCTTCAACACACGCGCGACGAGCGGCTTTCGCTCCTCCGCGTCGGCTACGACGTGGCTCGCGACACCGGCTTCGCGCGCGGCCCGCGCGACGATCTCCTCGTCGATCAGGCGCAGCCCGACGCGGTCGGCGACGAGCCGTCCGACCTCGTCGCCGCCGGCGCCGTCGAGGCTCGAGATGCAGATCACGCGCCGCTCCACGCGCCCGACGCTAGAGCGCTGCTCGCATCCGGTCAAGCCGCGGAGCGATCCAGAGGGCTACGCGACGTCGACGTACGAGACCTCGATCGCGTTGTTTCCGTAGCCGAGCCGATTCCACGGCGGGACCTCCGGCTGGACGTTGCCGGCCGCGTCGGTTGCGCGCGCGCGCAGGCTGTGGCGGCCCACGCCGCTTGCCTCCCACTCGAGCGACCAGTCCTGCCACTGGGAGGGGTCGTTCGGGGGCTCGAGCTGCGCGCGGTGCCACTCACCTTCGCCGGTGAAGCTGACCTCCACTGCGGTCACCGGCCCTGTGCCCGACCACGCCTTTCCGCGCACGGTGGTGGTACCCGGCGCGATGATCGTGCCGCGGGCCGGATCGGTGATCCGGGCGCGAACGCGCATCAGATCGACCGGCTCGTGCGGACGATCGGGCCACTCGTAGATGTAGTGGCCGGTCTGGAACTCCCCGGAGTACGGCTCGGTGAGCACGTCGATTCGCTTCAGCCACTTGACCGAGGCGACGGCGTACCAGTGCGGCACGATCAGCCGGAACGGGGCCCCGTGGTCGGGGGTCAGCGGCTCGCCGTTCATCTCGTAGGCGATCAGGATCTCCGCCGCCGGATCGGTTGCGTGCTCCAGCGCGAGCGAGCGCACGAAGGCCAGGTCGTCGCGGTTGGTGTCCGCCAGGACCGGCGCGAGGTGGTACGGGCCGTGGTCGGCTCCTTCGAAGCGAACCTCGACGCCGTCCGCCGTCGGCTGCGCCTGCTCGAGGACGTCGCGGAGACGGGCGCCGGTCCAGCGCGCGGTCGAGACGGCGTAGTCGCCCCAGGGCTCGCCGATCGGCAAGGGCCGCGTCGCGAGTCGTCCGTTTCCGGCGCACTCGAGCGTGACGGCCCGCTCGACCGCCGGGAGCCGGCGCAGGTCGTCGAGCGTCAACGTGGTCGGGTTTCCGACGGCCCCGCCGATCTCCAGGCGGCCGTCGTACGTCGGTACGGCGAAGTTGCTGCGGACGTAGTGGTGCGCGACCGGGGTGATGTCGGCCGAGAGCGCCTCGGGCGGCGCCTCTGCGTTGTACGGCGCCGGGTTGATCATCGTGAGCGCGGCGCGGTCCTGCTCGAGGTCGTCTGCCACTGCCATGCCTCAGCCTCCTTGCCGATGACGGTGCATCAGTAGTCGGAATCCTGGAAGGTCGGGTCTCGGCCTTCGTTGAAGGCGCCGATCCCCTCGATCCGGTCGGGGTGGACGGCCGAGCGCCAGTGGGCCGCCATCATGATCGCGATCGCCTGCTCGATCGGCTGCCCCTCGCCCATCCGCACGGCTCCCTTCACCGCCTGAACCGCTGTCGGCGAGTTGCTCGCGATCTTCGCCGCGATCGCATGAGCTGCGGCCATCAGCTCGCCCTGCGGATGGAGCTCGTTGACCATCCCGAGCCGGTGGGCCTCCTGCGCGGTGATCGGGTCGCCGGTCATCAGCATCTGGCGCGCCTTGCCGGGTGGGAGCAGACGCGGGAGGAAGACCGGCGAGCCGCCGCCTGCTGCGAGGCCGATCATCGCTTCGGGCTGGCCGAAGGTGGCGTTGTCGGAGGCGATGATGAAGTCGGTGCTCTGAGCCAGCTCGGAGCCACCGCCGTACGCGATCCCGTTGACCGCGGCGAAGATCGGCTTGCGCAGCTGCCGCATCGTGTAGAGCGTGCGGTCGAAGTCCTGGCGCTGGCGCAGCCAGTCCTCCTTCGTCATGTTCTTGCGCTGGCGCAGGTCGCTGCCGACGGAGAACGCGCGCTCGCCCGCGCCGGTGAGGATCACGGCGCGGAGAGAGGTGCGGACCGCGATCGATTCCAGGATCTCGGTCAGCCGGGCTCCCATCTCGGTCGTGATCGCGTTGTCCGCGTGGGGCCGATTCAGCGTGATCACCGCCACACGCTCGTCCGAGCTGTACTCCACGAGCACCGACTCGTCGGGCTCGACGGCATCGGCCGGCGGCGCGGCGAAGTCGAGCGCTTTCCAACGGTCTGTGCTTGTCGTCTCTGCCACGTCCGTCCTCCCTCGCTGCGTGCCTGTCAGGTGTCCAGCTCCGCGAGCCAGCGCATCGCGCGCAAGCCCGGGGCGAAGCAGTACTCGCCGCCGCGGGTGACCACGAACGGCGGCAGGGCCTGCAGCCGGCGGCGGATCGGTCGTTGCGGGATCGTGAACGTCCCCGAGCCGTCGGTCGGCCCGACGAGCGGGTCGCTCTCGCTCGGGGCGCCGATGAAGATGCCGTCGTTCAGCCACTGCGTCTTGACGAACTCGAACTGCCGCTTCGGATGCGCGCCGGCGAAGACGAAGATGATCCCCCGGTCGGCTCCGTCGTCCTCCAGCACCCCGTCGGGCAGCATCGGGCCGTAGCTCGTGCCGCGCCGGATCATCCGATGCAGACGGACGTTGACGCCGCCCTCGTGGTCGAGAGCGTCGCGCGGATTCGCGCGGCGCGCGTGCGCCCCGGCCGGACACTTGAAGCCGCGCAGATCGTCGCCGTAGCGGAAGTCGTTGTTCCGCTGCGCGTCCGCTCCGAGCTCGGGATCGTCCCTCTCGGGGGAGAGCGCCAGGGGCGCGCCGCTCTGCCAGCGGCCCACCATCTTGGCGCCCAGCAGCGCCTCCTCGTCGCGGCTCGCCGCCTGCTCGCGGAGATAGCTCCGGTACGCGGCGACGCGCGTGTGCAGCTTGCGGAAGACGACGTAGGTGCCGTTCCGCCCGAGCACCTCCGGGGTCGGCATCGGGGGCAGGCTGCCTGTCTCGTCCGGGTAGCCGAGGATGATCTCGCCCGCCTTGAGCGGCGCCTCGCCGGGGTTCGAGCCGGGGATCCCGCTCCCCTCGACGGCGGGTTGACCGATCCCGTCCTTGAAGCCGAAGGACGTGCGTCCCGTCGGCAGCTGGTAGCAGTCCTGCCGCCAGATCACCTCGATCCCGGCCAGCTCGGCGTATGTCCTGCGTGCCCGCTCGAGCACCGCCTCCAGCCGGGCTGCGTCGGGCGACAGCGCCGCGAGGGCGACGTGGACGTCTGCCGTCCCGAGTGGTTTCTCCCAGTTGGCCGGGTTGCTCTCGCCGACGTCGCCGAGCTCGGCTGCCCGCGCGGCCATTCCCTGGCGGAACTCCGGGGCGAAGCTGTCCAGCGAGTCCTGCGGCACGCCGAGCGCCTTCAAGCCCTGGTAGGTGAAGGCCGCGGTGATCCAGGCGTCGTGGGCGGGATCGGCGGTGGGCCGGCCGGAATCGACGACCGAGAGCAGCCGGCCCACCAGCTCGCGACCGGCCGCGCGGTCGTCCACGCGAATCAGCAGATAGGCACCGACGTACGGGCTCGGCCGCTCGTGCAGAGCGCCGCTCTGGATGTCGTCGAGCTCCAGGGCCACGCTCAGTGGTGGTGCTCGGGACGCTCGGGAGGATCCGGGTTCGCCGGCGCGAGGTAGGGGAAGATGCGCCCGCCCGGCCTCGTCGCCCGGTCGACGCCGTCGCGGATCACCGGCCCGTTTCCCGCGTTCACGAGCAGCGTGAAGATCCGGTCCATCACGTCGTCGTTGAGCGAGCGCCCGCCACAGGTCTCGTGCGGGCGGCCCGCGATCGCGGCGCGCTCGATCTCGAGGAAGGAGCCCTGCTCGGCGTAGGGCTTGCCGACGTCGACGACGAGGTAGTCGGCGAGCACGAGCTCGGTCAGCGGATGCGTGCCGTTCGCTTGCGCGGGCCAGTCGGTCTTGCCGTCGAGTCCGTCCCAGAAGGCGAGGTTCGCGTCCAAGCGCGCCCGATAGGCGCCCTGGTAGCCCTCGGCGAGCTGGAACGCGTCCTCCATGTTGTAGAGATCGCGGATCTCGAGATCGCGATTCACAGGGTCGAACTGCTTCGGCGCGAGCATCATGTTCTTGACCTCGGGCCTGCCGACCCGCTCGATCCGAACGTTGTGTCTCCCGCGGGTCAGCGTCTCCGCGACGACCCCGACCAGCTCCGCGCCACCGAGGAGCTGCGCGCAGTCGATCTCGACGACGAGGGAGAGGACGTTCTTTCCGTCCATGTAGATCGCGCCGGATTCGCTGAAGGCGAGCTCGCCGGTTTCGATCGTCTTCAGCGCCGCCGGGGCGTCCATCATGAACGGATCCCAGCGCGGCCCGGCGAAGGCGCGAACCCCGTGGCCCGAGCCACCCTCCTCGTCGTTCACGCGGAAGCGAACCACCTCGCCGGCCGGAGTCGTGAGCGTGCCTTCCTGCCCGTGCGCACCATTGCCGGCCGCGGGATCGGAGAACACGCAGTCGAACGTGAACTCCTCCTCTGCGACCGCGAACGGCGTCGGATCGGTCGCGGCTCGCCCGGTGAGCGGCCGGACGCGGAAGCGGTAGACGAGGCCGTCCGAGAGGAGCGCGGACGGGGGAGCAAACGGCAGCGTGTTCACCACGAGCACGAGCTGCCCAGGCCGCTCGGGGCTTGGGAACGCGTAGACGTCGGTGATGTCGGCGATCGGGTCGGCGAGCGCCCGCGGCCCTGAGATGTGATCCGACACCCGTCGCTCCCCCGGCTCAGTCGGCGGCCTGGTCGAGCAGCGGCTTCAGCGCCGGGTGCTGCAGCGCGTCGGCGGCCTCCGGATCGTCGAGCACCTTCTGGAACGCCGTGTTCACGCGCTCGGCCTTCCGGATCTCCTTCACGGTGCCGCCGTAGTTGCGCGCGTACGCGGCCGCGCTCACCTGAGCGCCGAGGACGAACGACTGGACGGCGGCGAGGTCGGGCAGTCCCTCGTAGCCGTCGACGTGCTTGAAGATGACGTCGAAGAGCGCCAGGGTCGGCCCCGACGTGAAGAAGTCCTGCATGTAGGAGTCCCACGGGCCGTCGAAGCTCGTCGCGAAGAGCAGTCGCGTGTCGTCGTCGAACAGCACGAACCTGGCCTCGTGAATCGTCGAGATCGCCATGTTGTGCTCTCCGGGCCGGTAGCCCGGTGTGTCCTGGAGGGCGCGCAACGACTCTCGCAGGGCGGGCGCTTCGCCCGGCTTGACGTGAAAGAACAGGCTGAACTCGCTCGTCGAACCGACATTCGCGCCGGGCCGGGCCGTTGCGGGTGTCGCCATTCCTTAACCCCCCTTTGCTCGATCCGCGGCCGACGGTGCGCGGCCATGCGGGGATCCTCCCATCACCCTGATCGATCCTCATCATCCCGATGGCACGATTGCCAACCTGCTCTGCACGCCGACGCAGGTGCATCCCGACGGCCCGCACGCAGTTCGTATCACCTAGGTGAACACGCGCGCCCTCGGCTTCGTGTAGCGTCTCGCCTCGAGAACGCCGTAGGTCCCGCCCACCGACCACAGGAGAAACCGATGCTCCTCGCCGACTACACCTTCTTCGACGCCTTCTGGTCGATGATCGTGTTCTTCCTCTGGATCATGTGGTTCTCGCTCCTCTTCGCGATCTGGGCCGACATCTTCCGCCGCGACGACATCTCCGGCGTCCGCAAGGCTCTCTGGCTCGTCTTCACGATCGTGCTCCCCTTCCTCGGCGTGCTCATCTACGTGATCGCGGAGAACGACGGGATGACGGAGCGGAACATCGAGCGCAGCAGAAAGGCGCAGCGCCAGTTCGACGAGCACATCCGCGAGACGGCCGGAAGCGGCGGCGCCGCCGCAGAGATCGAGAAGGGGAAGGGCCTCCTCGACAGCGGCGCGATCACGCAAGCGGAGTTCGACGCCCTCAAGGCCAACGCCCTCGGCTAGGCACGCGACGCGACGGGACACGACATGGCGACCGAGACAACAGTGGTGACGGGACTCGAGCCCCGCTCGTTCTGGGGGCACTTCGAGGCTCTGACGAAGGTCCCCCGGCCGTCTCGGCACGAGGAGCCGGTGATCGAGCACGTGCGCGCGTGGGCCGAGCAGCATGGCTTCGAGCTCCAGCAGGACGCGGGCCGGAACGTGGTCATCCGGGTTCCGGCCACGCCGGGGCGCGAGGGTGCTCCGGTCACGACGCTGCAGGGCCATCTCGACATGGTCTGCGAGCGCGATCCGTCGAGCCCGAACGACCCGGCCGAGGGTCGGATCGTGCTGGTCCGGG
Source organism: uncultured Gaiellaceae bacterium (assembly GCA_963745775.1). GTDB lineage: Bacteria > Actinomycetota > Thermoleophilia > Gaiellales > Gaiellaceae > Gaiellasilicea. The sequence continues at coordinate 6,380 of CAVUYY010000019.1, read as the reverse complement.
ACGGCGAGTGGCTGAAGGCGGACGGCACCACGCTCGGCGCGGACGACGGCGTCGCGATCGCCGCGATGATGGCGCTCGTCGAGGACGAGTCGCTCCCGCACGGGCCGCTCGAGCTGCTGATGACGGTCGCCGAGGAGGTCGGGCTCGAGGGCGCGAATGCGCTCGACCCGGCGCTCGTCAAGGGCTCGATCCTGATCAACCTCGACAGCGAGGAGGACGGGCGGCTGACGGTCGGGTGCGCAGGGAGCACCGACACCTGGATCCGCATCCGGGCACCGCGCGAGGCGGCCGAGGCAGACGCGGTCACGCTCGGCGTCACCGTGAGCGGCGGCAGCGGCGGCCACTCCGGCACCGGGATCGCGCTCGGCCGGTCGAACGCCGTCAAGGTGCTCGGGCGGGCGCTGCGCGAGGCGCGCGAGACCGTCCCGTTCCGGCTCGTCTCGTTCGCGGGCGGCAAGAGCCGCAACGCGATCCCGCGCGACGCAAGCGCCGTCTGCTCGGTGGCAGCCGGCGACGAAGGTGCGTTCAAGGACGCGGTCGCCGCGGCAGCCGCGACGATCCGCGATGCGTACGTCAAGACCGACGCGGGCGTCACGGTCGCCGTCGAGCCCGCCGACGCATCGGAGGCCCCCTGGACGGACGAGGCGACGAAGAAGCTGCTCGACGCCGTCGCGCTCGTGCCCACCGGCCCGCTCGCCCTGAGCCCCGACTTCGACGATCTCGTCGAGACGAGCACGTCCCTCGGCGAGGCGATCACGGAGGGCGACGAGCTGACGCTGCACAGCCTCTCGCGCTCGTCGAACGACTCGGCGCTTCCCGAGGTGATCGCGACGCTGGACGCAGCTGCGCGGCTCGGGGGCGGCGAGCTCGAGGTCAAGCGGAACTACGGCGGCTGGCGCCCGGATCTCGATTCGAAGGCACTGGCCGCCGCGCGCGCGGCCTACGAGCGTGAGTTCGGCGAGCCGCCGATCATCACCGCGGTGCACGCCGGCCTGGAGACGGCGGTGATCGGGAGCAAGGTGCCCGGTCTCGACATGCTCTCGTTCGGGCCCCAGATCGAGTTTCCCCACTCGCCGGACGAGCGCGTGAGCATCCCCACGGTCGAGCGCTTCTGGAGGCTGCTCGTCGTCTTCCTCGACGAGCTGTCCGAGCCGGGGAAGTAGGGTACGGCTCGTGCGTAGTCCGCTCGCCTGGATCCTCGCGGCTGTCGGCGTCGCCGCCGTGATCCTCGTCGCCGCCCTGATCGGCGACGGCGACCGCCGCGGCGAGACCGTGCCGGCGGGCGAGTACGCGCAGAACGTCTGCGGAGCGATCGGCGTCTGGCGCGGCGAGCTCGAATCCATCGTCGAGGACATCCGGACGCCGACCTCCGAGAGCACGGCCGGCGGAGAGGAACCGCAGTCGGAGACGCCGCAAGGTCGCACCGGGTTCCTGCGCAAGAGTGTCGAACGCGGCGTGCAGGCGGCCGAGACGCTGGTCGAGGGGATCGACAACGCCGGCGTCCCCGACACGGAGGAAGGCGAAGAGTCGGCCGAGATCGTCTCCGACTGGGCCGAATCCAACTTGAACGACCTCGAGGAAGCGGAAGACGTGCTCGACGACGAGGCCGACTCGCTCGAGGAGTCGCTCGAGCAGTTCGCCGACGCGGCGCGCGCGATCGGGCGTAGCCTGGCGGGCGGCCTGGAGACGATCGCCGAGGTCACCCGGGCCGATCCCGAGCTCGCCCGCGTGGCGCTCGACACGAGCGAGTGCCGCCAGGTCCGGGAGGAGGGAGAGCAGTGAGTACCACCGACTGGGTCCTGATCGCTCTCCAAGGCCTCGTCGTGATCGGCTTCATCGCCCTCGGCGTGCGCTCGGGTGGGATCGGGCTCGGCCTCTGGGGCGGCGTCGGCACGCTCGTGCTCGTCTTCGGCTTCGGGCTCGCGCCCGGCGAGCCGCCGGTCAGCGCGATGCTGATCATCATCGCGGTGATCTCCGCATCCGCGGCCATGCAGGCCGCGGGCGGGATCGACTACATGGTGTTGATCGCCAGCAAGGCGCTGCGTGCGCGCCCGAAAGCGCTCAACTTCGCCGCACCGTACGTCTCCTGGCTGCTCACGATCCTGACCGGGACGGGCAACACCTTCTTCTCCCTGATCCCGGTGATCAACGAGCTCGCGTACGCGAACAAGATCAGGCCGGAGCGGGCGCTGGCGGGCTCCGCCGTGGCCTCGACGTTCGGGATCACTGCCAGCCCGGTCGCCGCGGCGATGGCGACGATGCTCCCGCTCGTCGAGATCTACGGCTACGACATCGTCGACGTGATGCTGATCACGATCCCGGCGAGCATCATCGGGATCGCTGCGATGGCGATCGTGATGAACAACGCACGGCAAGGACCTGGACGACGACGTCGAGTACCAGCGGCGGCTCGCCGCGAACGAGATCAAGCCGCCCGCGCCCGCCGGCGAGATCACGCTGCTGCCTTTCGCAAAGCGCAGCGTCGCGATCTTCCTCGCTGCCGTCGCCGCGATCTGCGTATTCGGCGTCTTCGAGGGCTTGCGGCCGACGATCCCTGCCGAGGGTGGCGGCGTCGAGCCCCTCTCCGTGACGCCGATCATCCAGATGTTCATGCTGACTGCGGCGGCGCTGATCCTGATCCTCGCCCATGTCAAGGCGAGCGACATCCCGAACCAGCAGATCTTCAGGTCGGGGATGGTCGCGATGATCGCCCTCTTCGGAATCGCCTGGATGGCGGACACGTTCATCGCGAACAACGAGGACGCGATCGTCGCCGCCCTCGGGAGCCTCGCCGAGGAGTGGCCGTTCACCATCGCCCTCGCGATCTTCCTCGTCGCTGCGCTGACGACGAGCCAATCGGCGGCGACGCGAACGATGATCCCGCTCGGGTTAGCCCTCGGGATAGGCGCGGGCTACATGATCGCGTTCTGGACCGCGGTCGCGGGCGTGCTCTTCTTCCCGGCCAACGGCACCCAGATCGCGGCCGCCGAGGCCGACGAGACCGGCTCGACGACGCTCGGCAAGCGCGTCGTCGACCACTCCTTCCAGCTCCCGCTCCAGATCGCCTGGGTGGTGACGGCGCTCGCCGGCTGCCTGATCGTCTACCTCTTCTTCGGCGACCAGACACCGGCACCGCCGGTGCCGACGACTCCGACGACGACCACCCCGTAGCTTGAGCGTCCGCGGCGCCGCCTTCCTCGGCATCGGCGCCATGGTCGGCGCGGGGATCTTCGCGCTGCTCGGCGAGGCCGGCGCGGTCGCGGGCTCCGCCGTCTGGCTCTCGTTCCTCCTCGCCGGGATCGTCTCGGCGCTGCTCGGCTACACCGTCGTCAAGATGGGCGTGCGCTTCCCGTCCTCGGGCGGTTTGATCGCATACCTGATCGAGGGGTTCGGCAACGGTCGCCTGGTCGGGATCGCGTCGTGGCTCGGCTACTTCGCCGCGATCGTGATCGTCTGCTCGATGGTCGCCGTCTCGTTCGGGAGCTACGCGACCTCCCTCTTCATCGGGGACGGCGCGGCGGCCGGCTGGGACAACCTCTTCACGACGCTGATCGTGCTCGCGATGGCCGGGATCAACATCGTCGGCTCGAAGATCGTCGACCGCGCGCAGACGCTGATCGTGATCGTGCTCCTCGCCGTCTTCGCCGTCTTCATCGCGGTCACGCTCGTCGACGTCGACTGGGGGCTGCTCGCGTTCGACCTCTACCCGCCGCTCGACGACATCATCGCCAGCGTCGCTCTGACCTTCTTCGCCTACCTGGGCTTCAGCGTGATCACCTTCGCGGCCGGCGACCTGCGCGACCCCGCCCGAGAGCTGCCGCGCGCGATGTACGGCGCACTCGGAGTGACGACGGTGCTGTACGTGCTGATCTCGTTCGGCGTGTTCGGCACGCTCACCGTGACGGAGGTGATCGGCTACGGCGAGACGGCGATCGCCGAGGCCGCGCGGCCGACGCTCGGGGATGCCGGGTTCACGATGATGGCGATCGCCGCCCTGCTCGCGACCTCGTCGTCCGTGAACGCGACCCTCTACGCCTCCGGCGGCCTGACGAAGATGCTCGCCGGCGCCGGCCAGTTCCCGCCGTTCTTCGGACCGGGCTCTCGGCTCGGCGTGCACTCGGGGATGCTGATCACGGCCGCGATCGTGCTCGTCGTCAGCAACGTCGTCGACCTCTCTGCGATCGCCTCTGTCGGGAGCGCGTGCTCGCTCGTGATCTTCCTCCTCGTCGGCGTTGCCGCCTACCGGAGGCGTGCGGATACGGGTGCGATCGGTGCGATCGTGCTCACGGCGATCGCAGCGACGGCCATCGTGCTCGCCTTCTTCGCCGTCGACACGTTCCGCAACGCGCCGCAGACGTTCGTCGCGATCGTGGTGATCGCACTGCTCGCGGTGGCTCTCGACCTGGTCTGGAAGCGCAGCCGCGGCGACCTGGTCGAACCCGATGCCCCGGCGGCCTAGATGGGTGAACCTCGTGCGCTGCAGACGGCGCCCGGGAACGAGCTCCTGCTCTTCCTCGCCGACCTCGGCGCCGCGCTCAGCGCGATCGGCGAGACCGTCGACGCGATCGAGTTGCGCCTCGCCCTGATCGCCCGCGCCTACGGGCTCGAAGACGCGCGCTTCAGCGTCTTCCCGACGTCGCTCTTCCTGACGCTCGGCCGCGGTGAGGCAGCGACAATTGAGCCGACCAAGCGGCTGTCGGCAACGCCGCGTCTCGACCAGATCGCGGCAGTCCATCGTCTCGCCGAGGAGGCGGAGCGGGGCCTGGTGGCTCCAGCGGCGGGGATCGCGCGGCTCGAGGAGATCCGGGCGACGGGCAGTCGGTATGGCGGGCTGGCGAACGTGCTCGGCTACACGACGCTGACGATCGGGATCGCGCTGATCCTGCGTCCGGCGCCGCGTGACGTCGCTGCCGCCGCCGTGCTCGGCACCATCGTCGGCGTGCTGCGGCTGCTCGCGCGCGGACGGCGCTCGCTCGAGGTTCTGATGCCCTTCCTCGCCGCTTTCGCCGTTGCCCTGCTGACCGCGCTCGCGGTCAAGCACGACGTCACCGATCCCGGCTTGCGGGCGATGATCGCGGCGCTCGTCGTCTTCATCCCCGGCGTCGCGCTGACCACGGCGGTGCTCGAGTTGACTGAGGGCCAGATGATCTCCGGCTCGAGCCGGCTCGTCTGGGCCGCCACCCAGCTCGGCCTGATCGCGTTCGGGATCGTCGCAGGCGTCAGCGCCGCGGGGGTGCCGCCGGAGCGCGCGTTCTCCAGCTCCGACGCGCTCCTCGGTGGCTGGGCGCCCTGGCTCGGCGTGCTCGTCTACGCCGTCGGCGTCACGATCGCCCACTCGACGCCGCCCGGCGCGCTGCTCTCGCTGCTCGTCGTCCTCTACGCCGCCTGGACCGGTCAGGTGCTGGGCGACGCGCTGTTCGGCGCGTACTCGAGCGGCTTCGTCGGCGCCGTCGTGATGACGCTCGTCGCGTACCAGCTCGCGCGGCTCCAGTCGACGATGCCGGTGTACGCGATGTTCTTGCCCGGGTTCTGGCTGCTCGTGCCTGGGTCGCTCGGCCTGATCGGGCTGACGACCTTCCTCGCCTTCCCGGAATCCGCGACCGGGGCAGACGTCTTCGCCGTGATCGGAGCGATCGCGGCGGTCGCCCTCGGCGTCCTCTGCGGCGTCGAGCTCCACCGCTGGCTCGTCGGGGCCGAGCGGCGGGCCCAGGCCGTCAAACGGCGCGTTCGGATGCCCGGTGCCTGAGCCCGCCGCGTGCCAGCTCGACGCCCTGCGCGACGGCCACGGCCGTCAGGACGACGCTCGCGGTAAGGATGAGCAGCAGCCCGGGAGCGGCCGACGCACCGATCGTCGCGCGGGCATCCAGCCAGTTCTCGAGCGCCGTCCAGCCGATCACGAGCCCGCTGCCGAGCACCCCGATCACGCCCGGCCACGACCCGAGCATCCGGATCCACAGCAGCGCGAGCACGGCGACGATCGCGGCCAGCCAGCCGTTGTTCGGGCCCTGCGTGCCGTCGAGCCGGATCGGCCCGTCGGCGACCCAGGTCACGAAGACCCCGACGAGCGCGGCGGCGACCGCGATCCGACACACGAGCCGTCGGCGCGCTGCGCCGTCGCTCGCGCGGGTTAGGGTCGCTCATGGCTGACGACGCTACCACCCCCGCGCGGCGAAGCCGGGGACGCCGCGGCGCGGCGATCACCGGGCTCGCGCTCGCGGCGCTCTTCGTCGTCGTCTACCGGCAGGTGCTCGGGATCACGCAGCGCCCGAGCTGGCCGCCGCCCGCCGATGCGGTCACCTCCGAGGGCGCGCAGGCGGCGACCGAGGCGTTCGTCGCCCGCGACGGGATGCGGCCCCACGACGCGGCGCTCCCCTTCGCCT
>CAVUYY010000018.1:0-12089 GCA_963745775.1 uncultured Gaiellaceae bacterium | reverse complement strand
AGGCTCGGCGGGATCCTGCTCCCGGCGGTCGTGAACGCCCGGGTTCAGATCTATCGCGGCGGCACGTATGTGACGTCGGCTCGCGTCCGCGCCGACGGTCGCTTTCGAGCCCTCGTGCGGCTGCGCGCGCCAGGCCGCTACGACGCGCGCTACGGAGCGGCCCGCTCCGCTCCGCGCCCAATCCTGGTTCGGCCGAGGCTCGAAACCTCGCTCGCGACGACTGCTGCGGTCGGCGACAGGCTCACGTTGTCGCTCGGCTCGTTCCCGCGAGGGCCGGAGCCCTCCGGGTGGAGCTGCGGCGAGGCGGTCGGCTGATCGCGTAGAAGCGATCCGGCTCCCCGCTGCGCCACGTCGTTGCGACCGCGGTGGCTGGAAGCGTTCGCGCGGTCGTGAGCTCCACCGGCCGTCCCGGCTTCGTTTCCATTCGAAGGTCGCTCGCCACCTCGGTCGTGCTCCCGGCGCTCTCGCTCGGCTCCGAAGGCCCGAGCGTGCTGGCGCTCGAGCGTCGCCTGGCGGAGCTGCGCTACGCGCTTCGGGGCGTCGACTCGGTGTACGGCACGGACACGCTCGAGGCCGTCACGGCCTTCCAAAAGGTGCATCGAATCGCTCGCACCGGCCGGGTCGATGCCGGCTTCTGGCGGCTCCTCGCCCGAGCCGGAATCCCCGCGCCCCGCGCGCGCGGCTTCGATCACATCGAGGTCGACAAGACGCGGCAGGTGCTGCTCGACGTTCGAGGCGGCGAGGTCGAGCGCGTCGTCCATGTCTCGACCGGCGCGACAGGAAACACGCCGCTCGGGACGTGGCGCGTCTACCGCAAGGTCACGGGCTTCGACTGGGTGCTCTGGTACCCGATGTACTTCCTCCGCGGCTTCGCGATCCACGGCTATCCGTCCGTGCCCGCCTGGCCGGCCTCGCACGGTTGCGTCCGCGTTCCGATGTGGATCGCTCCGCAACTCTTCGCCGGCCATCCGCACGGTGCGACGGTCACGATCTACCTCTAGCGCCCTGGCTGCGGTCGCGGTGCTTACGGCAGCCTGGCTCGTCTGGCAAGCGCTGTGGGCGCACGGCGGCGAACGCGAGCTTCCCTGGCGCGACCTCACGGCGCGGACGCTCGGGGCGCCGGCGCACTCGCAGCTCGCCGCCTTCGACGAGGTCGCGCCCCTCCGCGCCGCTCTCGGCCCGTCGGCGACCGTCCCGCCGATCGACTTCGAACGCCGACGCGCCGTCCTCATCGCCGCCGGTCCTCGCTCGAGCAGCGCCTACGCGCTCGACGTCCTCCAGGTTCGAGAGGAACGCCGGCGGGTCGTGGTCACGATCCGCGAGCGGACGCCGACGCTGGCTCAGCCCGGGAAGCCGCAGCTCGCCTTTCCGTTTCGGCTGCTAACACTTCCGCGCAGGGACAAGCCCATCGAGCTCGATTGGCAGGAACGCCCGTGACCGGCGACGACCTCATCCGCGCCCTCCGCGAGGAGCTCACGGCGCTCGACGAACGGCTCGTGGAGGCGTTCAACCGCCGGCTCGAGCTCGTCGCCGAGTTGAAGCGCGTCAAGGAGGCGCACGGCCTCGGCTTCCTCGATCCGGCGCGCGAGGAATGGCTGCGCGCCCATCTCGAGGAGACCAATCGCGGCCCACTCTCACGCGACGGCTTGAACGAGCTCGTGACGGCGCTGCTCGACCTGACGAAGCGCGAGGTCGACCGCTCGGCGGATTAGTTCTCTTCCTCGCGCGCGAACTCGTCCGGGCTGACCGTGTCGAGGAAGCGCCGGAACTCGTCGGGGTCGAGCTCCGCGAGCGGGGTCACTCCCGCGATCTCGTCGTGCTCGCCGTGCTCGCCCTCGAACTCGATTCCGGATTCGTCGATCACCTCGTCGGCGACGAAGATCTTCGCGCCCGCCCTGACCGCGAGCGCGATCGCATCCGACGGGCGTGAGTCGATCTCGAGCTCGGAGCCGTTCTGGTGCAGCGTGATCCGCGCGTAGAACGTGTTCTCCCGGAGCTCCGTCACCGTGACCGCCACGATCTCCGCGTCGAGCTGGCCGAGCATGTCCGTGAGGAGGTCGTGAGTCATCGGCCTCGGCTGCGCCGCGTTCTGGAGCTTGACGAGAATCGCTGCCGCCTCGGCGTGACCGATCCAGATCGGGAGGAACTTGTTCCCGTCCGCCGTCTTCAAGAGGACGATCGGCTGCTTGCCGACCAGGTCGAAGCTCACCCCGTAGATCAGCATCTCGCGCATCCCTGGCCTCGAACGCAGTGTAGCCACCCCTCGGACCTCCGTAACCAGCCCGGCGCCGGCGACGTTGACTCTCCATGGTGGATCTGTGGCTCCACGACATCGAATCGCTCGAGGCGGTCGCGCAGAACGAGGAGACGAAGCGTCTCTGCCTGCGGATGGCCGCCATGTCGAAGAACGGCACCCTACGGCCGTTCATCGCGAACATCCACCGCGACGACGAGCTCGACGAACGAACGAAGGGCACGATCGCCGAGATCGCAGGCGACGAGCACTTCCTCCTCGCCGTCGAGGACTACGTGCGCCGGACGACGTTCTTCCACTAGCGCTCCGGCTAGAATCCGTCGCCTGCGCGGGCGATTAGCTCAGTTGGTTAGAGCGCCGCTCTGATAAGGCGGAGGTCCCTGGTTCGAATCCAGGATCGCCCATGCCTTTTGCAAGAGAGTGGCATCCGCAAAAGCGGATGCCCCTCTCGCGAAGACCCCTAAAGGGCCGCTTCGCGGCCTACCAGCTCGGTCAACTGCGCTTCCTAGGAATCGGCTCCTGAGTCGAGCGCTCTCGGCGGGCTGCCGAGGCGGACTTCCCGGTCGCTCAGAGGGCCTCCAGCGTCTCGACGAGCTCTTCGAGGCGGAGCTCCTCGCCGAAATGCAGCTCGAGCTTGCCCGCGGCTACGCGGGCCGGGAGCCCGGTCAGGCGCTCGGCTGCCGCCCTGGCGCGGTCCGCGAGTGCCGGATCGATCCTCGTCGCCGCGCGCGGGCGACGGACCGCGCCACCCTCCTGCGCCGCCTTCTCGGCCCCGCGGACGGACATGCCTTCGCGCACGATCCGCTTTGCAAGCCGCTTCCGCTCGTCGTGCTCCGGCAGCGAGAGCACCGCGCGGGCGTGGCCCTCCGTCAACTCGCCGCGCGCGACCATCCAGAGCACCTCCTCCGGTAGCTCCAGCAGCCGCAGGCGATTCGAGACGGCGGGCTTGGAACGGCCGACCCGCTCCGCCACGTCGCCCAGCGAGAGCTCGAACTCGTCGACGAGGGACGCGTACGCGCGCGCCTCCTCCACCGGCGACAGCTGCTCTCGCGCGACGTTCTCGACGAGCGCCAGGAGCAGGGTCTCGCGGTCGTCGGCGTCGCGTACGAGCGCCGGGAGTGTTGCGAGCCCCGCCTCGCGGGCCGCGCGCCACCGTCGCTCGCCCGCGATCAGCTCGTAGCCGCCCTCGTTCCGAGGACGGACGACGATCGGCTGGAGCACGCCCTGCTGCTTGAGCGAGCTCGCGAGACCCGCCGTCGCCTCCGGCTCGAAGCGCCGCCGCGGCTGGCGCGGGTTCGCGTGGATCGAATCCACCGGCAGGTGAGCGAGCTCCGGGCCGCCGGCTTCGCCCCCGCCGATCAGAACCTCGAGGCCTCGTCCCAGCCCTCTCCGTGCGCTAGCGCCGCTCGACAAGCTCCATCGCCACCTTCCAGTACGCCTCCGCCCCGGAGGAGCGACGGTCGTACGCGATCGCAGGGAGACCGTGGCTCGGCGCCTCGGCGAGGCGCACCGAGCGCGGCACGGTCGTGGTGAAGACCAGCTCGCCGAAGTGCCTGCGAACCTCCGCCTCGACCTCGGCGGCGAGCTTCGTCCGTCCATCCACCATCGTCAGGAGGATTCCGGCGATCCCGAGCCTCGGATTCAGGCGCTTCTTGACGAGCTCGATCGAGCCGAGGAGCTGGGAGAGGCCTTCGAGGGCGTAGTACTCCGCCTGGACCGGCACGATCACGAGGTCGGCGGCCGCCAGCGCATTCACGGTCAGCGGCCCGAACGACGGCGGGCAATCGAGGAAGACGAAGCGGTAGCGCTCGCGCGAGCCGGCGAGCGACGACTGGAGATAGCGCTCGCCGTCCGCGTGCCGGCCGAGCTCGACGGCGGCGCCCGCGAGATCCGGCTTCGCGGGCACGAGCTGGAGGTTGGCGAAGCGCGTCGGGCGTGCGACCTCCGCGACCGACGCGCCGTCGAGCAGGTCGTAGCTCGAGCTTCCGTTCGGCCGTTCGCCGAGCCCCGACGTCGCGTTCGCCTGCGGGTCGAGATCGACGAGCAGCGCCTGCTCTCCCGCTTCGGCGAGGCAGGCCGCGAGGTTGACCGCAGTCGTCGTCTTGCCGACTCCGCCCTTCTGGTTCGCAAGCGCATAGATCGTCCCGGGCACGAGTCCAGGGTAGAGAGAGGGGCGGCTAGAGTCGGAGGCCAACGCCGAACAGCCGGGCTACGTGACGCTGACCAAGCACCTGAGCTCGCGTTAGGCGAGCGGGCGCTTCTTCGCCATGCCGGGCCGGCGCGGAAAGCCGGGAGGCGTGGGGCCTGTCTTGCGGAGGACGATGAACCCGGGCGGGGAGCTCTCCAGCTCGCCTCCGACCTGCTCCGCGGCCGCCGCGACGCGAGCCGGTTCGGCGCTCGGGCCGACCCAGAGGATCACCACGCCGCCGTCCCGAACGAGCGGGAGGCACCACTCGGCGGCGACCGAGGGCTGCGCGAGCGCCTTCGCGACGGCCACCTCGTAACAGCCCGTTTCCTGGCTCTCCGCCCTGCCCCAGATCACGCTCAGGTTCGGCAGCTCGCTCGTCCAGCGCTCGAGGAACTCGACCTTGCGGCGCTCCGCCTCGAGCAGCGTCACGTGTCGCTCGGGAAGTGACGCCGCCAGCGGGATCCCGGGTGTCCCGCCGCCCGACCCAACGTCGACGATCGGCCCCTCGAACCCGCGCACGAGCTCCAGGCCCGCCAGGGCGTCATCGAGCAAGACGCGCCGCGCCTCGGCGCGATCCTTCAAAGCTGTCAGTCCCGGCGTGTCGACCACAGCCTCGAGCCAGCGCTCGAGAACGTCGCTCGTTCGCTCGTTCACTTCAGTGCGCGGAGCCGGGCTTGGCCCGGCGGGAGCGCCGGCGCGCCTTGCGCGTGCAGACGGTGAAGGAGGGGGCTCGTGGGGGAACCCTGGGTTCCCTCACGTTCCTAGACAGCGACGTTGCGCGGGAGGATGACGACGTAGCGATTCGGCTCGGTGCCCTCGCTCAGCGTCTCGATCTCGGGATCGTCCTTCAGCCGCTCGTGCACGATCTTGCGCTCGACCGCCGTCATCGGCTCGAGCTCGACGCGCTGACCGGTCGCCGACGCCTGCTCCGCGAGCCGGAGCGCGAGCGCATCCAGCGTCACCTGCCGACGAGCCCGATACCCGGCTGCGTCGACGACGACCCGCTTGCGCTCGTCGTAGCGACCGCGGTAGAGGATCGCACTCCCGAGATACTGGATCGCGTCGATCGTCTGCCCGTGCTTGCCGATCAGCATCCCGAGCTCGGCCCCGTCGCACGTCGCCCGTAGCTCCTCGTCCGTCTCGGAGATGACGACCCCAGCGTTGATCCCGAGCTCGTGCACGATTCGCTCGACGAGCTCGCGAAGGCGGGCGCCGTCGGCTGTCTCGTCCGCGCCGGCCGGCGCCGGTGAAGCGACGGGCTCTGCGACGTGGTCGTCCTCGATGCTGGCCACCACCCTGGCAGGCTCGTACCCGACCCCGAGGAGGCCCCGCTCTCCCTCGCTCACGACCTGGAAGCGAACCGCTGTCTTGTCGAGGCCGGGCCGTTTCCGCTCGAGGTCGCGCAGCGCCGACCATTTCGCCTCGCCGACCGTCTCTCCGGTCGCCTCGACGGAGAGCTCGGTCACCGGCGGGCGCCGCCCTTCTTGCGCTTGACCTTCTTCACGCGCGGCGGGCCGGTCGGAGCGGGCTTCGCCTGGGCCGGCTTCTCCGCCACCGCCGCTGCCGCTGCCACCTCGCTCTTCGGCGGCGTCCGCGAGCTCTTCTTGGGAGGAGGTTCGCGCTTGGGCGTCAGCTTGCGCGTGATCAGGCCCTGTCCGGTCGTCCACAGGTTCGTCGTCAGCCAGTACAGCATCAGGCCGGCCGGGAAGTTGAGCACGAACGGGATAAACGCGATCGGGAGGATGAGCATCAGCGCGCGTTGCGCCGGCTGCATCGTCGTCGACATGAGGTACGTGGACGTGAGTTGGCTGATCGCGTACATGACGACGAGCAGCGGCCCCCAGCCCACCTTCGTGTTCTCGATGATGTTGATCAGGTTCAGCCACTCGAGATCCTCGGGGCCCTCGCCCATCGCCTGGTAAGCGGGGAAGATCTCGTTCTCAAAGCCACGGAGGACGAAGAAGAGACCGATGAAGACCGGGATCTGCGCGATGATCGGGAGGCAGGAGGAGGCCGGGTTGATCTGGTTCTCCTTGTAGAAGGCCATCAACTCCTGGTTCATCTTCTGGCGGTCGTGCTTGTACTTCGACTGGAGCGCCTTCATCTCCGGCGCATGCGCCTGCAGGTTCTGCATCGAGTGGATCTGACGCACCGTCAGCGGGACGAGCAACATCCGCACGATCACGACGAGGGCGACGATCGACCAGGCCCAGGTGAGCCCGACCGTGTCGTGGAGGTTCGTCAGCGCCCACGTGAGCAGGTCTTCGAGCGGCGTGAGGATCCCGGCCAGGATCATGCGTAGTCCACGCCGCCGTGGCTCCACGGGTTGCAGCGCAGAAGCCGCCAGCACGTCTTCGCGGCGCCCTTGAGGAGCCCGTGCTTCTCGAACGCGTCGAGAGCGTACTGCGAGCAGCTCGGGTGGTACTTGCAGGTGCCTTCCGGAGTCAGGCGGCCGAAGGTGTGCCGCCAGACCTGGACGACCGCGACCCCGAGAAACTTCACGTGGCTTCCTTCCCGCGCCGGGTCTGCTCCAGGATCCGGGCCTGCTCGAGAATCTCGGTCACGCGCTCGACGAGCCACTCGTGGCCGCGCGTGTCGGCCGGCTCGGCGAGACCGGGCCGCGCGACGAGCACGTAGTCGTGACCCGTATCGGTCAGCGAGGAGAGCTCCCCCCACGTCTCGCGGAGCTGACGCTTGACTCGATTGCGCGCGACCGCGTTCCCCACCGACTTCGGCACCGCCAGGCCGAGACGGGTTGGCCCGTCCTCGTCGCGCGGAAACCAGTGGAGGACGAGGTACCGCGTCGTCGCCGACCGTCCCTGGCGATAGACGGCGTCGAAGTCCCGGGAGCGGGAGAGGCGGTTCCGGCGCTGCGTCGTGTCTCTGCTGATGGCGATCGGGTGACGTAAACGAGGCGGTCAGGCAGAGAGACGCTTGCGGCCCTTCGCCCTGCGGCGCTTCAGGATCGCCTGTCCCGCTTTGGTTGACATGCGCGCGCGGAAGCCGTGCTTGCGCTTGCGCCGGCGGACGTTTGGCTGGTAGGTGCGCTTCATGAGAGTTTCGCTTCCGTCGGAAAAAAGCCGCCGGGCTGGCGGAGCGAAAAAGTATAGACGAGGCCCGCCGAAGTCCGTTATCCACAGGTCGCGGAGGATGAGGAAAAGGCCGCAAAACGCGACCGAGGACGCCGGTTCTCCCACAGGTTCTCCCCAGGTGTGGATAACTTGTGTGTGAGATAAAATCCCTGCTCAGAGGCGTAATTTCCATTCGCTGCCGGGATTGAGCCGGCTGCTGGACGCTGCTATGCTCGCCGCTTCCCTGCGAGCTGTGAGAGGAGCCGAGGCGTCGGCGTGGAGCACCAGATCGAGCTGACTGCGGACAGCCTGTGGGACGAGGTCTCGGGCCGGCTCAGAGGGGCACTCAACGAAGCGACGTTCGGCACGTGGTTCGGGGAAGCCGCGGGAGCGGAGCTCTCCGACGACGCGTTCACGCTGGCCGTCCCAAACGACTTCACGCGGGAGTGGATCGAGGGGCACTTCCTCGGCCTGATCCGCGCAGCAGTCAAGGACGCCACCGGGCACGAGCGCAGTGTCCGGCTGACCGTTCGAGACTTCTCGTCAGCCTCCCGGAAGAGCGAGGACGGCGCTGTCTCGGTCGAGGCGCCGCCGCGAGCGGTTCCGGAGCATCCGGCCGCATTCGGGGGGATGAACCCGAAGTACACCTTCGACCTGTTCGTGATCGGCTCTTCCAACCGCTTCGCGCACGCGGCTGCCCTGGCGGTCGCAGAGGCGCCGGCGCAGGCCTACAACCCCCTCTTCATCTACGGCTCGACGGGGCTCGGGAAGACCCATCTGCTCCAGGCGATCGGCCAGTACGTTGGCGAGCACGGAAACGGCCTGACGGCGCGGTACGTGACGAGCGAGACATTCATGAACGACTTCATCAACTCGCTTCGCGACAAGCGGATCGAGGGCTTCAAGCAGCGCTACCGGACTTACGACGTGCTGCTGGTCGACGACGTCCAGTTCCTCGAGGGCAAGGACCGGATGCAGGAGGAGTTCTTCCACACCTTCAACACGCTCTACGAGGCCGGCAAGCAGATCGTGCTCTCGTCCGACCGGCCGCCGAAGGAGATCGCGACGCTCGAGGAGCGCCTGCGCTCGCGCTTCGAGTGGGGCCTGATCACGGACATTCAACCGCCCGATCTCGAGACGCGGATCGCGATCCTCCGCAAGAAGGTGAAGACCGACCAGATCAACGTGCCCGACCCGGACGTGCTCACGTACGTCGCCGAGCGGGTGACGACGAACATCCGCGAGCTCGAAGGCGCGCTGACGCGCGTGGTGGCACTCTCCTCGCTCACCGGGCGCGCGATGACCGTCGAGCTCGCCGAGGACGTGCTCAAGGATGTCTTCCCTCAGGGGCAACCCGTCGAGATCTCGATCCGCCGGATCCAAGAGACGGTTTCGGAGCGCTTCGGGATGACGATCGGCGAGCTCTGCAGCGCGAAGCGATCTCAGGCGATCGCGTATCCCCGCCAGGTCGCGATGTATCTCTCGCGCGCGCTCACCGACTCCTCGCTCCCGAAGATCGGCAAGGAGTTCGGCGGCCGAGACCACACGACCG
Source organism: uncultured Gaiellaceae bacterium (assembly GCA_963745775.1). Taxonomy (GTDB): domain Bacteria; phylum Actinomycetota; class Thermoleophilia; order Gaiellales; family Gaiellaceae; genus Gaiellasilicea. The sequence goes on along the minus strand of CAVUYY010000018.1, from coordinate 3,024 downwards.
TGATGCACGCGAACGCCAAGATCGAGGGGATGATCCGGGAGGACAGGTCTGTGTTCAACCTTGTGCAGGAACTGACCGCACGGATCAAGCAAGCCGGCTGATTTCTGTGGAAACCTTCCGAAACCGCACTCGGCCTGTGGGTTGCTCGCCGTTCTCCACCGACTGGACCCACCGCGCGAACCCGCTCGTGAAGCCGTTCGCTGCCGTCTTCCCCGTCGTCCACACTCTCTATGACTGTTACGAGAAAAAAGTAAAGGAGAACGATGAATAGTGAGGCGACAGCGGAGGCCGACTTGGAGACGGGGCTCGAGCCGGTGACCGAGGCGGCCGGGATGAAGATCACCGTCTCGAAGGACGAGCTCGTCGCGAAGCTCGGGGTGGTCTCGCGCGCGGTCTCCACCCGTGGCACCGTGCAGGTTCTCTCCGGGATCCTGCTGACGGCGGCAGAGGGCTCACTCTCGCTCGCTGCGACCGACATGGAGCTGTCGCTCCGCACGACGCTCGAGGCGCAGGTCGAGGGCGAAGGCGCTGTCGTCGTCCCCGGCAAGCTGCTCGTGGATCTCGCCCGGCTGCTGCCCGAGAGCGAGGTGACGCTCGAGTACCGCCCCTTCGAGGGGGTCGCGCATGTTGTCTCGGGAACGACGTCCTATCGCCTCAACACCTATTCGGCCGAAGACTTCCCCCGCCTGCCCGCCGTCGACGCGCAGCTGCATTCGATCGACCGCGAGGCGCTGCTCGAGACGATCTCACGGGTAGCGCGCTCCGCCTCGCGCGACGAGTCCCGGCCGGTCCTCACGGGAATCCTCGTGCGTTTCGAGGCCGGGAAGCTCGTGATGGTGGCCACCGATTCCTACCGGCTCTCGGTCAAGGAGACCGAGCTCGAAGCCGCTGCTCCCGAGCTCGAGGCGATCATTCCGGCACGCGCGCTCCAGGAGCTATCGCGACTCGCCGGCGGCGAGACGGTCGAGCTCGGCGTCCACGAGAACCACGTCGTCTTCGGGACCAGCTCGCCGGGCGGGGGCGAGGCGTGGCTCACGACTCGCCGGATCGACGGCCAGTTCCCGAACTATCGGCAGCTTCTGCCCGAGACGTTCGAGGTCGAGTTGACGATCGCTCGAGCCGAGTTGGGCGACGTGGTCCGCCGCGTGGCGGTGATGGCGCAGCGAAACTCGCCGCTTCGGCTGCGGTTCGCAGAGGGGGAGCTGACCGTCTCGGCCCAGACCCAGGACGTCGGCGAGGCCAAGGAGTCGCTGCCGGTGAGCTACACCGGCGACGAGTTCGTGATCGGGTTCAATGCCGAGTTCCTGCGTGACGGCGTCGACTCGATCGTCGGCGAGGACGTCCAAGTCAAGCTGATCAATCCGCTCCGGCCGGCGATCCTGGTCGACCCGACGGGGGACTTCACCTACCTGATCATGCCGATCCGGCTGGCGGGCTGACCGCTGGCCCGGGTCGCCCACCGGGCGGCGTGAATCTCGGTCGACGCTGATCGTCTCCGCGGTTTCCCTGCGTGAGTTTCGCTCGTATGCTCGGCTCGAGCTCGAGCTTGAGCCGGGGCTCGTGCTCGTGACCGGCGCGAACGGAGCCGGCAAGACGAACCTCCTCGAATCCCTCCACGTCGGGACGCAGGGGTTCTCGCCGCGAACGAGAGCGGACGCTCAGCTCGTTCGTCTCGGCGCCGACGGTGCCAGGATCGCTCTGGGCGGCGAGCGCTCCGGCCGGCCGCTCGAGCTCGAGCTGACGATCCAGCCGCACCAGGGCAAGCGCGCCAAGCTCAACGGCGCTGCGCTGCGCTCGACCGAGCAGCTCCGAGGCGAGGTGACGACGCTCGTCTTCACCCCCGACCGGCTTGCGGTCGTCAAGGGTGCTCCGGCTGTCAGGCGCGCGTACTTCGACCGCTCGCTCTCGCGGCTGCTCCCAGGCCGCGCGACCCTGCCGATCGACTACGCGGCCGCCGTCGGTCAACGGAACGCCGCGCTTCGCCGCGTCGGAGGAGGCGCAGGCACGACGGCTGCGATCGAGCCGTGGACGCAGCAAGTCGCGAATCTCGGCACCCAACTCGTCGAAGCGAGGCGCGAGGCGCTGGGGCTGCTGGCGGCCCCGTTTCGAGAGCGGGCGGGCGAGCTCGGCCTCCCCGCTACGACGCTCGACTACGAAGGCGAGCCGCCTTCTGTAGCCGCGCTCGAGGCGAGACTCGCCAGGGATGTCGAGCGCGGCGTGACCGGGCTCGGGCCACATCTGGACGAGATTGCGATCCGCTCCGGCTCACGCGAGCTCCGGAGCTTCGGCTCTCAGGGCGAGCAGCGGCTGGCCGTTCTCTCGCTGCTGCTCGCGGAGGCCGAGGTGCTGGCCGAGCTGCGGGGTGTGCCGCCGCTCGTCCTGCTGGACGACGTCCTCTCCGAGCTCGATGCTGCGCGTCGAAGGACGCTGGCGGAGCGAATCGGTCTCGTCGGGCAGGCGATCGTGACGGCCACGGGTGCGGAAGCCCTGCCGCTTGCGCCGGCGCAGCTGCTCGAGGTGACGCCCGGTGTGGTGAGCGTGGTGAACGTGCACAGATGAAGCGCCTCGACGGTGAGATCAGGCGCGAGCTCGACCGGGTCGGCTCCGAGCGCCACTATCCGACAGCAGCCGGGAGCCTGAACGCGATCGTGGCCGCCTGGCCGGCAGCGGTCGGAGCGGAGAATGCGAGGCGCGCCTGGCCCGCGCGGATCGGTCGTGACGGTGTGCTCGTTGTGCATGCGAGCGACGCCGTTTGGGCGTTCCAGCTCGGAATGCTTGCAAGCTCGATTCTCGAGCGGCTCGCTGCAACGCTCGGCACAGCCGCTCCGCCGAAGGTTCGATTCGTGCCGGGCCCGATCCCGGGCCGGGAGGTCATGCCGAGCGACGAGACCCCGTCGACGGCTCCGGCGGTGGCTCCCGGGGACGCCGCGGAAGGCGCCGTTGTCGCCGCTCGGATCGAGGACGACGAGCTCCGCGAGAGCGTCGCGAGAGCCGTTGCGGCGAGCCTCGCGCGAAGCCGCTCCA
>CAVUYY010000017.1:0-17972 GCA_963745775.1 uncultured Gaiellaceae bacterium | reverse complement strand
CGCGCAGTAGGCGTACTGCTGCGCGCCTCCGCCGGGGACGAGCTCCTGGATCACCACCTCGCCCGAACCGACGATCTCGGACGCGCGCTCGAATCGCTCGACGAGCTCGGTGCGGTTGTCGTGCGCGCCTGGCCCTTCGCCTTCGTCGCGTAGATGAACCGCTCCTTGATTGCCGGCTTGACGGCGACGGGGAAGCGGTCGATTGCGTCCAGGGCGGCGAGGTCGGCTGGATACCAGGTGCGGGGAGTCGGGATCCCGAGCTCCTCCGCGAGCCGGTACGTGTTGCGCTTCTGTCCGAGGCGTAGCGAACGGTTTCCCACTCCGGCGTGGGCACGCGGAACTGCGTCTGGAGTCGCTCGCGGTGGATCGAGAACGCCGCCACCGTCTCCTCGCGCGTCGGATAGAGAACCCATCCGTCGAGGCCGAGCCGGCGACCTACGTCCAGCACGCCCTTCACCGTCGCCTCCTCGTCGAGCAGGTCGTCGAGCCGGACGGAGCTCGTCGTGTACCGCGAGAACCTGGCGATCGACCGTTCGTCGTCGATCACGCACACCGGATCCCGCGCCGGCCGAGGCTGCGCACGATCCCGAGGCCCTGGTAGTCGCCGCCGCAGACGACAGCTCCGACACGGCCTGTGCCGCCCCTTCGATGCCCGTTGCTCAAGCGGCGACGCGTTGCTCGCGAAGGACGAGTTCCGCGATCTGGATCGCGTTCAGCGCGGCGCCTTTCCGCAGATTGTCGCCGACGATGAACAGCGCGAGGCCGTTCGCGGTCGTCGGATCGAGACGGATTCGGCCGACGAGGACGTCGTCGCCGCCCGCGCCGAGACCCGGAGTGGGGAACTGCTCCAGCCGAATTCCGGGTGCCGTGCTCAGAAGCGCCGTCGCCTGCTCGGGCGAGAGCAGCTCCTCGGTCTCGACCCAGACCGCCTCGGCGTGGCCGACGAGGACGGGAACGCGGACACAGGTGGCGCCGACCGGAAGCTCTGGCAGCTCGAGGATCTTGCGGGTCTCCTCGCGCAGCTTCTCCTCCTCGTCGAACTCGACCCCGTCGAACGCCCAGTCCATGCTCAGGTCGTTCGCCTCCGGCGACTGCTCGCGAAGCCGCTCCATCGCCCGCGCGCCGGCGCCGGAGACCGACTGGTACGTCGCGACGCGAACCCTGGCCAGGCCGGCGGCGTCGTGCAGCGGCTTCGACGCGCAGGCGAGCGGGATCGCGCAGCAGTTCGGGTTGGCGATGATGCCGGCGTGGTCGGCGGCTCGGTGCCCGTTCACCTCGGGCACGACGAGCGGGACTCCGGGCTCGAGCCGGAAGGCCGCCGATTTGTCGATGCAGGTCGCTCCCCCGCTGACCGCGTGCGGAACGAGCTCCTTGCTCGCGGACGTCCCGACCGAGAAGAGGCAGAGATCGAGGTCGCCGGCTGCGAGCGTCTCCGGAGTCGCCTCCTCGACGAGCGTCCCGCCGAGGCTGCGCCCTGCCGATCGCTCCGAGGCGAAGAGCCGGACGTCGCGATAACCGCGCTCGCGCAGCAGCTCGACGGTGATCGTCCCGACCGCGCCTGTCGCGCCCACGACCCCGATGCGGGCGTCAGCGGCCAAGGTCGAATGCCTCATGGAGCGCCTGGACGGCGCGGTCGACGTCGACCGACGGCACGTGGCAGGCGATCTTGATCGGCGAGGTCGAGACGATCGGCGCCTCGATTCCGGCCGCCTCGAGTGTCGCAAAGGTCTTCGCCGCCACACCTGGATGGCTCTTCATGCCGGCGCCAACGAGACTCACCTTGCCGAGGTCGTCGCGGCACGTCCAAACAAGCCCGAGCTTGTCGAGCGCGCGGGAGGCGTCGGCCCGATCCTCGGGCGGCGCGGAGAAGACGATCTCCGCGCCCGTCTGGACGATCGTGTCCACGTTGACGAGCGCCTCCGCGAGGGCGCCGAAGAGCCGCGCACGGGTGACGCCCTCGACGCGATAGACCGTCTCCTCGCGCTGGTGCACGACGCCGGAGATCAGCGCCTTCTCGAGCATCCCAGCCGTCGCAGCCTGCACAGCGTCCTCCTCCTGGATCCAGGTTCCGATTCCTTCCTCGAAGCTCGAGCGGACGTGAAGCTTCACATCGTGGCTACGAGCGACCTCGATCGAGCGGGTCGCCAGGACCCGCGCGCCGGAGGACGCCATCTCGAGCATCTCGTCGAAGCTCACGTGGGAGAGCGGGCGCGCGTCTGGAACGAGCCTCGGATCGGCCGAGAAGACGCCTCGCACGTCCGTGTAGATCTCGCAATGGTCGGCGCCGAGTGCCGCCGCGAGCGCGACCGCGGTCGTGTCCGAGCCGCCGCGTCCGAGCGTCGTCACCTCGTACGCGGTCGAGACCCCCTGGAAGCCCGCGACGAGCACGATCTTGCCGTCGTCGAGCGCCTCGTGGATCCGGCGCGCGCGAACCTCGACGATCTTCGCTTTCCCGTGCACCGTGTCGGTGACGATTCCCGCCTGCGAGCCCGTGAGGGAGATCGCCTCGTGGCCCAGATCGACGATCGCCATCGCCGCGAGCGCGCACGAGATTCGCTCGCCCACCGAGACCAGCATGTCGAGCTCGCGCGCATCGGGCGCAGGCGAGACCTCGCGGGCGAGCGCGAGCAGGTCGTCGGTCGTCTTGCCCATCGCCGAGAGGACGCCGACGACGCGATACCCGGCCTCGCACGCAGCGACGAGCCGGGCGGCAACGAGCTTCAGCTTCTCGGGATCGGCGACCGAGGTACCGCCGAACTTCATCACCACGCAACGGTCGAGCGGCTTTCCGGCCTGGGCGGGGCTCGCGTCCGGATCGACCGCGGGAACGGCCTCGTACTCGGTCGCGAAGGGGGTCGTCGCCATCGCGCGAGTGTAGTCCAGGCGGTCGACCGCGCCTGTCGATCTGGACCACAAAAAGTGCTGAACCGGCAAACCCGAAGGCCCACCGGCTCAGCTCCCGCAACCTACTGGGGCAGCACCTGGCCCGTCAATGCCGCCTTCACCGAAAGATCGCAATTTGCGGACGAATTCATGTCAGAGCTCGCGGCGACCGGCGAGCGCCCGGCCGAGCGTGACCTCGTCGGCGTACTCGAGGTCGCCGCCCACCGGCAGCCCGCTCGCGAGCCGGGTCACCCGCACGCCAGGGCCGCCGTTCGCCGCGCGGCGGGGCCGTTCGCGACGTACGTCGCCGTCGCCTCGCCGGTCATGTTCGGGTTCGTGGCGAGCACGACTTCCTCGATCCCGCCCTCGCCGACGCGGCGGATCAGCTCGTCGATCCGGAGGTGCTCTCGCTCGACGCCGTCGAGGGGCGAGAGCGAGCCGCCGAGCACGTGGAGAGCCCGCGGTACTCGTGCGTGCGCTCGAGCGAGATCACGTCGACAGGCTGCTCGACGACGCACACGACCCCCCGGTCGCGGCGCTGATCGAGGCAGATCGCGCAGAGCTCGTCCTCGGTCAGGTTGCCGCAGACGCTGCAGAAGCGAACTCGCTCCTTCACCTCGCCGATTGCGCTCGCGAGCGCGAGCGCCTCCTCCTTGCCTGTCGAGAGGAGGTGAAAGGCGAGTCGCTGGGCCGTTCTCTGGCCGATTCCGGGCAGCCTCGAGGCTGCGCCACGAGGTTGTCGACGGACGGGCTGAGCATCGTTGCAGCCTAACCGTCCCTTTCGGACGGCCCCGGCGATCCGTAAAGCTTTTTGTTCGGAAACGCCTGCAAGCTGGATGAAATTGCGTCGAAGGGGCGTTAATACGTGTGCGGCGCTTTTCCGCCTGCCCGAAATCACCCCCACGACTCGATCTTGGGCCGGCGCCGCATCACACCACTTCAGTTCGGAGGAACATGCAGAAGAGTCCTACCCTGGGCGCCCACGCCCTGGACAACGAGAACACGAACGACGCGATCGCCGGCTTCCTGACGGATGCCGAGGAGCGCGGCTCGGTGCGCACCGACGAGATCGAGGCGCTCCAGCTCGAGCACGACCTCGGCGACGAGGCGCTTGCGGAGCTCCGCGCCGCCCTCGCGGCGGTCGGCGTCGAGATCGAAGAGCCGCCGGCGCGCCCGGACGAGCCGGTCGACCTCGACCTTACGCCCGCCGGCACCGTCACCGACAGCCTGCAGCTCTTTCTCACCGAGATCGGCAAGCACACGCTCCTCACCGCGGCCGACGAGGTTGCGCTCGCGAAGCGCGTCGAGAAGGGCGATTTGGTCGCGAAGGAGCGGATGGTCAACGCCAACCTGCGCCTCGTCGTCTCGATCGCGAAGCGCTATCAGGGCCATCAGCTGCCGCTGCTCGACCTGATCCAGGAGGGCGTGATCGGCCTCAACCGCGCCGTCGAGAAGTTCGACTACCGCAAGGGCTTCAAGTTCTCGACCTATGCGACCTGGTGGATCCGTCAGTCCTGCCAGCGCGCGGTCGCGAATCAGGGCGACACGATCCGGATCCCGGTGCACGTGCAGGAGCGCCGCCTGAAGCTGCGCCGCACGCGGCAGGCGCTCGAGGCGAAGCTCGGCCGGATGCCGACGCTCGAGGAGCTCGCGGAGGCGACGGAGCTGAAGCCGAATCACGCCCAGGAGGCGCTGGATGCCGTCGAGGCGTCCGTCTCCCTGAACCAGGCGATCGGCGACGGCGACGGCGAGCTGGGCGATCTCTTCGGGGACCGCACCGCCGAGGATCCGATCGACGCCGCAGGTGCTTCGATCGAGCAGCAGCGCGTCCGCGAGGCCGTTGCTGAGCTCCCGGAGCGCGAGCGGCTCGTCCTCGAGCGTCGCTTCGGCCTTGCCGGCCACGTCGAGGGAACGAGCCTCGAGCAGATCGGCAAGGAGCTCGGGCTCACGCGCGAGCGGATCCGCCAGCTCGAGACGACCGCACTGCGCAGCCTCGGCGAGCGTCTCGCGCGATCTCGCGGCGCGGCCTTAGATCAGCAGCTGAGAACCCGGGAGGTTCCTAGACCGCCCAGGCCTCCCGGAAGCATTCCGGAGACCTTCGATTCCATCAGGGCGTTCGCCGATCGGAGCGCCTCGTTGACGGCGGCGAGGACGAGATCGGCCAGCATTTCCGGATCGTCGGGGTCGATCGCCTTCGGGTCGATCGTGATCCCCACGATCTCGCCGCCGCCCGAGGCCCTCACCGTGACCATCCCGCCGCCGGCGCTCGCCTCCACGACCTCGTTCGCGGCCTCGTCCTGAGCCCGCTGCATCTGCTCCTGCATCTGCTGGGCCTGTTGCATCAACTTGTTCATGTCCATCTTGCTCATCGATTCTCCTCCACTTCCTGGGCGTCGAAGGTGTCCTTGAACAGCGAGATGAAGGCGTCTTCGGCGATCGGCTCATCGCTCTCGTCGTCGTCCGTCTCCGTGGCCTCGCCCAGGGTCAGCGCCACCGCGAGCCGGTGGCCCGTGACCTCGTAGAGCGCCTCGCGAATCGTCCCGAGCGCCTTCGGCTCGTCGGCCTGGCGGCGGTGGAAGTCGGCGCTCGCGGGAAACTCGAGCGTCAGCGTCTCGCCCTCGAGTAGGGACGGTCGCGCCTCGCCGAGCAGCGAGGCAATCGGGATCGAGCGCGACTGCACAGCGGGGAGGACCGTTCGCTGCCAGGCGTCTTGGAGTTGGTCGAGCGCAAGCGGCGGCGCCTCGATCGGTGCGGCTGCGCTTTCGGCCACGTCGCCCGACGGCTCGGGTTCGGGTTGCGGCGCGACCGGCGTCGCGCGCTCCTGCAGCGCTGGCGAAGCAGGCGCCGTGCCTGCAAGCCGCTGCTCGAGCTGGTCGAGGCGGAACGCCATCGACTCGCGGGAGAAGTCGCCGCCGGGCCGTGTCACCTTGACGAGGGCCAGCTCGAGCGGCAGTCGCGGATCACCGCCCTGGCGGTGGTCGTCCACAGCCACCGCGAGCAGGTCGCAAAGCCGCAGCACAGTCGGCTCCGGCAGCTGATTCGCCTGCTCGCGAAGCCGCTCGCGCGTTTCGTCGGTGATGGGCAGCGAGTCGGGAACCTCGCCCATGTGCTGCACGAGCAGCAGGTGGCGCAGATGCTCGAGCAGATCGGTGACGAGGCGCGCGAGATCCTGCCCCTGCTCGGCAAGCTCCTCGATGAAGACGAGCGCACCGGCGGTGTCGCCGTCGACGACTGCATCGCAGATGCGGAAGAGCGCGTCCTCTTCGACGGCGCCGAGTAGTTGGAGGACCGATGGAACATCGATGACGTTGTTCGTCGCCGCGGCGAGCTGGTCGAGGGTCGATTCGGCGTCGCGGAAGGAGCCTCGAGCGCCGCGCGCGATCAGCGCGAGGGCCGCGTCGGGTGCCTCGATCCCCTCGGCGTCGCACACGCGCCGCAGAACGCGCACGAGTTCCTGCAGGCGCGGCCGCGCGAAGACGAAGGTCTGGCAGCGCGAGCGCACCGTCGGCAGCACCTTCGCGAGGTCCGTTGTGCAAAAGACGAAGATCAGGTGGGGCGGAGGCTCCTCGATCAGCTTCAGGAGCGCGTTCCAGGCGGCGTCCGTGAGCTGGTGCGCCTCGTCGAGGATGTAGACCTTGTAGCGCCCCTCGGCAGGCTGAAGGACGACGCGCTCCCGGATCTCGCGGATGTCGTCGATCCCGCGCTGCGAGGCCGCATCCATCTCGATCACGTCGAGCGACGAGCCGTTCGCAATCGAGACGCAGGCGTGGCAGACCTTGTCCGGCGTCGCGGTCGGCCCCTGCTCGCAGTTGACCGCCTTCGCGAGGATCCGCGCCATCGACGTCTTGCCGGTTCCGCGCGGGCCGGCGAAGAGGTAGGCCTGGCGGAGCTGGCCGAGCTCGATCGCGTTCCGCAGCGTCCGCACGACCGCTTCCTGCCCGACCACGTCGTCGAAGTCCTGCGGCCGGTACTTGCGGTAGAGCGCAGTCACCGGTCGATCTTAGCCCGGTCACGCGTTCCGTCTTCGAGCGGCCTCCCCGGGGGGCGCTCGCGTCGCCGGCTCCGGCCAGGCGAGACCGCGGCACCTGGGAGGGAATCCTTAGCGCTGCTTCCTTCCGGACCTGACGCGGTTCGGATGCTCCCAGTGCGCGGAACCTGACCCTCGACACCACGTGCGCGAGACCTGATCCCGTTGAAACTGCCCTCGGACGGCGTTCGGCCCCGCTGGAGCGGATGTCGGGTGCAGGGAACCGCTAACTCCCCACCTAGCGCGACCGGGCACGCGCAGGGTAGCCGATTCACGGTCGGGCGCTATCCTAGGGCGATCCCGGGCGCATAGCTCAGCGGGAGAGCGCTCGCTTCACACGCGAGAGGTCCCTGGTTCAATCCCAGGTGCGCCCACTGCATCGGCGGCCGCTACCAATCTACGAGCGGCCCGCCTACCTATCTACCTACGGGGTATTCAGGGGCTGTCGCCCTCGAAGATCCCGGTCTCGTACGCAAGCACGACCGCCTGCACGCGGTCTCGGAGATCGAGCTTCTGCAGGAGGTGCGTCACGTGCGTCTTGACGGTGGTCTCCGTGATGAAGAGCTGCTCGCCGATCTCCGCGTTCGAGAGGCCCTTCGCGATCAGGCGGAAGACCTCGCGCTCGCGCTCGGTCAGCTCCGCGAGCTCGGGAGGCGGCGTCCGGTGCGGCAGCCGCGTGAACTGCGCGATCACGCGCTTCGTCACGACCGGCGAGAGCAGCGCCTCGCCCGCGGCGACGACGCGGATTGCCTCGAGCAGGTGCTCGGTCGGCTCGTCTTTGAGAATGAAGCCGCTCGCGCCCACGCGCAGCGCCTCGAAGACGTACTCGTCCAGGTCGAACGTCGTGAGGACGAGCACGCGCGCCGCGGGATCGTCGGCGAGGATCCGGCGCGTCGCCTCCAGACCGTCGAGCTCGGGCATGCGAATGTCCATCAGGATCACTGTCGGCGCGAAGCGCGCGGCCTTGTCGACCGCCTCCAGCCCGTTCGAGGCCTCGGCGACGAGCTCCATGTCGCTCTCGCCATCGAGCAGCATGCGGAAGCCCGAGCGCACGAGTGACTGGTCGTCGGCCACGAGCACCCGGATCACGGACGTCCACCCCCGACCGGCAGGCGGGCGTTGAGGACGAAGCCCCCGTCTGCGCCAGGCCCGGCCGACATCTCGCCGCCGTAGATCTTCACGCGCTCGCGGACGCCGACGAGGCCGTGGCCGTGGCCGTCCCTCTTCGCAGGCCCGTGGCCGTCGTCCTCGACCTCGACCTCGAGCTCCTCGGCGCCGTAGCGGATCGTCACGCGAGCACGACCGGCGCGCGCGTGCTTGAGCGAATTCGTCAGTCCCTCCTGGACGATCCGGTACGCGGAAAGCTCCACCGCTCGCGGGAGCGGGAACGCCTCACCTTCGACATGGAGCTCCACGGGCAGCCCGGCTCGTCCCACGCTCTCGGCGAGCGCGTCGAGCCCGTCGAGGCCGGGCTGAGGCGCGAGCGCCACGTCGCCGTTCTCATCTCGCATCGCGCCGAGGAGTCGACGCATCTCGCCGAGGGCGCCCCGTCCGGCTCGCTCGACGTCGCCGAGCGCGTCCTTGTCGGCCGCGAGCTCGGCCGGGAGCTTGTGCCGCACGGCGCCCACCTGGAGGACCATGACACTGACCGCGTGGGCGACGATGTCGTGCAGCTCGCGTGCGATCCGCGCCCGCTCCTCCGCGACCGCGATGCGCGCCGCTCCTTCACGCTCGCGCTCGGCTTGCGCCGCGCGCGCCTCCGCCGCTTCCGCCTCCTCGGCGCGCTCGCGCACCGCGAAGCCGGCCAACCAGCCGATCCCGAACAGGAGCGGAGTGAAGACGAGCTGGGCCGCGGAGTGGTCAGGGTCGTTGTAGATCAGCAACGCCGAGCTTCCGAGCGTGAGCACGAGGCCGGCGCGCGTCAGCGTGGCGTTGCGGAGGTTCCCGAGCAGGAACGCGGCTGCGAGTCCCGCGATCGAGGCGCTCGCCGTGAAGGTGACGAGCTCGCCGTCCACGAACGAAAGCACGGCCGCGAACACCCAGAGGCTGGCCGGCGCGGCGAACGGATAGCGGCGGCGGGCGAGCAGGGGGAGCGCGAGCAACGCGATCGCCGGCGCGGCAAACCAGACGCTCGAGTCCGGTGCGTTCGCGGCGTCCCGTCTGATCACGACCTCCAGGGCACCCCCCAACGCCACGGCGACGACGAGGGCGTCGAAGGCGTACGCGCGCGACCACAGCCGGCTCATGTGGTGAACGTACTCCGCCCGTTCCCGGAGCGCCTCCTACCTGGGTAGGAGGCGAGATCAGCGGCAGGTCGGAGGGCGATCGAGGCCTCGGGACGACGACGCCGAGCCCGGCGGCTCCTAGCGTCGAGCACATGAGTTGTCGACCCGGAAGGAGCACCGCCATGTCACGCACCACGCACCACAATCTCGCGGCGCGGATGGGACGCTGGAGCGCGGATCACTGGAAGACCGCGACCTTCGGCTGGCTCGCCTTCGTCGTCGCCGCCTTCGCGCTCGGGATGGCCGGGACGAAGTCGATCGACCCGAACGCGGCAGGCCCACGCGAGTCCGGCCGCATGGATCGGATCCTCGACGCGGGCTTCGACCGGCCTGCCGAGGAGAGCGTCCTCGTCCAGAGCCGTACGCTCTCGGCGAGCGATCCCTCGTTTGCAGCCGCCATCGAAGACGTCGTGGCGAGGCTTTCGAAGCTCGACGTCGTCCAGAACGTTCGCACTGGGCAGGTTTCGCCCGACGGCCGCTCCGCTCTCGTCGAGTTCGAGATCAGCGGCCCGGCCGACGAGGCGGCGGAGAAGATCGACCCGGTCCTTGCCCAGGTCGAGGCCGCCCAGAAGGCGCACCCGCAGCTCTACGTCGGCGAGTTCGGCATGGCCAGCGCCGTCGACGCGATCGCCACCACCGTCGAGAAGGATCTGGGCAAGGCCGGGATGCTCTCGCTCCCGATCACGCTCGTCATCCTCGTGATCGCGTTCGGCGCTCTCGTCGCCGCAGGCATCCCGCTGCTGCTCGCCCTGACGGCCGTCTTCGCCACCTTCGGCATCGTCGCCGGCACCAGCCACGTCTTCCCCATGGCGAACGAGGCAGGTGCGCTCGTGCTCCTGATCGGGCTCGCGGTCGGCGTCGACTACTCGCTCTTCTACCTGAAGCGAGAACGCGAAGAGCGAGCGGCGGGCCGCAGCGAGCGGGCCGCGCTGGAGGCCGCAGCCGCGACCTCGGGCCGCTCCGTGCTCGTCTCCGGCCTGACCGTGATGACGGCGATGGCCGGGATGTTCCTCACCGGTGACCCGGTCTTCGAGTCCTTCGCGATCGCCACGATCGCGGTGGTCGCGGTGGCGATGATCGGGTCGTTGACCGTGCTGCCGGCGCTGCTGTCGCGGCTCGGCGACGGGGTCGACCGGGGCCGGGTTCCGCTCGTCCGCCGGCTTCGCCGCGACGACGGCGAGAGTCGGATCTGGGGCGCGATCGTGCGCGGCGTTCTCCGCCGGCCGCTCCTGTCCGCCGTCCTCGCGGGCGGGCTCCTGGTCGCGCTCGCGCTACCCGCGCTCCAGCTCCGCATGGTCAAGCCCGGCCCGGAGACATTTCCGCAGTCGATCCCGGCGGTGCAGACCTACGAGCGGATGCAGCAGGCGTTCCCCGGCTCCGCCCTTCCCGCCGACGTGGTCGTGAAGAGCGCGGACGTGCGGGCGCCGGCAATGCAGACGGCGATCCGGCGGCTGCGGCACCAGGCGGTTGCCTCCGGCCGCATGCACGAGCCGATCACGGTCGACATCAACGACGACGGGACGGTCGCGAATATCGCCGTGCCGATCGACGGCATGGGCACGGATTCGGTCTCGAACGCGTCGCTCGCGCAACTCCGCGACGAGATCGTGCCGGCGACCGTCGGCGCCGTCCCCGGGGCCGAGGCAGGCGTCACCGGCGCGACCGCCCAGTGGAAGGACAGCACGGACGAGATGACGTCGAATCTCCCGATCGTCGTCGGGTTCGTGCTCCTGCTCGCCTTCTCGCTGATGCTCGTCGCGTTCCGCTCCCCCGTGATCGCGGTGAAGGCGATCCTGCTCAACCTGCTCTCGGTCGCGGCCGCCTACGGCGTGCTGGTGCTCGTCTTCCAGCATGGCTACGGCAGCGACCTCCTCGGCTTCACGCCGACGGGCGGGATCGACCCCGTTGTGCCGCTGCTCCTGTTCGTGATCCTGTTCGGGCTCTCGATGGACTACCACGTGTTCCTGCTCAGCCGGATCCGCGAGGCCGTCCAGCGGGGCGCGAGCACCGAGGAAGCGGTCGCCAGGGGCATCACCTCGACGGCAGGCGTCGTCACGAGCGCCGCCATCGTCATGGTCGGGGTCTTCGCGGTGTTCGTGACGCTCTCGATGCTGATGTTCAAGCAGTTCGGCGTCGGGCTCGCAACGGCGATCCTGATCGATGCGACGATCGTCCGCGGCGTGCTGCTGCCCGCGTCGATGACGCTGCTGGGCGACTGGAACTGGTACCTGCCGCGCTGGCTCCGGTGGCTGCCCCGCTTCGAGCTGGGCGAGTCCGACATCGACGTCGCGACTCCCTCGCGGCCGCGGCGGAGGCGCGGGCGGCGGGTTCTTCCGCTCGGCGTGATGCTCGTCACGGTGCTGTCCGTGGCCGCGCTGTCCCCGGTCAGCCTCACCGCCGGGACGGGAAACAAGCACGAGCGACCCGCCGACGCGTCGCAGCTCGAACGCACCTACGAGTACGGGATCGGCAACTTCACGCTCGATCTCCGCGACGTCGAGCTACCGCAGGGAACGACGCGCATCGAGGTCGAGCTCGCCGTCGGACACCTGCTCGTCAAGGTCCCGGAAGGTGCCGCGCTCGACATCGATGCCCACGCGGCCGCCGGCAAGGTCGACCTCCTCGACGAGACGAGCGACGGCACCGACGTCGACGATCGGCTCGTTGTACCGGGCTCGGGGTCGGCCGCACCGGTCCTCGTGCTCGAGGCCGATGTCGGCTTCGGCCGCCTGGGGGTCGAGCGGCGATGAGCCGAGCGACACTCTCCGTCGGGCTCGTCGCGCTCGCGCTGCTCGGGCTCGCGTTGCTCCGGTTCGCAACGTGAGCCCTCGGCTCGAAGGCGGTGGAGCCTCCCGCTCCACCGCCTTCTGCGCCGCGGGGTCGTTCGACTACGTCCGCTGTTCCGGATAGCGCGGCAGGCCGTCGTCCGGGATTGGCTCCCACTCGGCCGCGTAGGCGACGAACTGGTGCCACTGCGGGCGGACTCCCGGGTCGCCGTCGACGGCGCCGAGGCGAACTCCCGCCGGCTGACCGCTTGCCGGGTCGCGGCTGAAGAGGGCCGAGCCGCAGAGGCCGCAAAAGGCCTTCTCGAACCCGCCCTCCGGTGCCCAGGCGCGGACGTGCTCCTCGCCCGCCACGATCCGGAACGAGCCTGGGGCGAGTCGCGCGTTCGCGGAGGCCGCCGTTCCCGTTCGACGCTGGCAGCGCGTGCAATGGCAGTAGGACGCCGAGACGAGCGGCGCGTCGATCTCGAAGCGCACGGCGCCGCAGCCGCAGCCGCCCGTCAACGGCACGACCGTCATCGCACCGCCTCCAGACGAGCCCGCAGGCTGTCCGACAGCAACACGCTCTCGCCCCGCTCGTAGTCGTAGGCGACGAGCACGCTCTTCGCTTCGGCGACGATCCGGTCGCCCGCACGAATCTCGTGCTCGAGCTCGAAGCTCTTCGTTCCGAGCCGTCCGACGCGTGTCCCGACCTCGATCTCCTCGCCCGCGCGGAGCTCGGCGCGGAAGTCGATCTCGACGCGCGCGAGGATGAACTCGCGGAGCCCGCCGAGGACGTCCAGCCGCGCCTCCTCGAGGTAGGTCGAGTAGACCGCGTTGTTGACGTGGCCGAGCGCGTCGCAATCCCGGAAGCGGACGCGCTCCCGGCGAACGTGGGGGAACGCCGCCGTCTCTTCGGTCAGTCGAGCTGCCACGTCTCGCCTCGGAGGATCGGCACGGCCGTCCCGTTCGCCTCGATCCCGTCGACCTCCACGTCAGGGCCGCCGATCATGAAGTCGGTGTGGATCGTCGAGGTGTTGTAACCGATCGCGTCGAGCTCCTCGTCGCTCGCTTCGCCGCCGCCCTCGATTCCCTCGAGGATGCCCGAGCCGTAGGCGATGTGACACGTGGCGTTCTCGTCGAAGAGCGTGTTCAGGAAGACGAGGCCCGTCTTGCCGACCCGCGACTCGCCGTCCACGAGCGCGACCTCGCCGAGCATCGAGCCGCCGTCGTCGGAGCGCATCTGCTCGCGCACGACCTCGACGCCCGACGCTGCGTTCACCTCGACGGCCCTGCCGCCCTCGAAGCGGATCTCCAGATCGCGGACGATCGTCCCCGCCAGCGCGAGCGGCGTCGTCGAGCGGACGACTCCCTCGGTGCGGCGGCGGTCCGGGCTCGTGAAGACCTCCTCGGTCGGCATGTTGACGACATGCTCGCGCCCGTCGACGGTCACCTCCTTCGCCGTGCACCAGAGCGTCCGATCGGTCAGTCCGACGGTGAGGTCGGTGCCCGGCCCGCGGAAGCGGACGGCGTCGAAGCGACGCTCCGTGAGCGCCTTCGCCCGCCGGTCGAGCTTCTCGATGTGCAGTCGCCAGGCCTCGACTGGATCGGGTTCGTCGAGCCGCGTCGCCGTCGCGATGGCGTCCCAGAGGCGCTCGACGTCGGGCTCGCCGAAGACCGTCCGTGCCCAGCCTTCATTCGGATACGCGACGATCGTCCAGTTCATCAGCCGCTTGTTCATCGTGTCGAGGTAGCGCTCGGCGACCTGCTTCATCCGCGTCTTGCCGACCCGCGCGCCGTTGAGATCGGCGAAGAGCTCGGGCTCCGGATCGCCGGAGATCTGGATCAGCGCGCCGCGGTGCTCGGCGATGTAGTCGACCTTCTCGAGCGTCCATGGTGCCGACCATTCGAGCGTCTCCTCGGGCGCGTGCTTCATCCGTGCGTGTCGCGCGTGCTGGTCGACGTACTCGACGTCGACGTAGCGCGCGCCGTTCTCGTAGGCGACGCGCGCGATTGCCCGGGCGAGTGGCGCGTGGTCGACGAGCGCGTTGACGAAGACCGTCTGGCCTTCGCCGACGTTCAGGCCCACCTCGACGGCGAGGCGCGCATACCGATCCAGGCGGTCGTCCGGCGTCACGGCCGTCAAGCCTACAGCGATCAACTAACGTCTTTGCATGAGCCCCGCGACCCGCACACCGCCGCGCGAACGAGCCCGCCGCGGCACCGGAAGCGGGCTCGATGCGCCCTGGAACGTCGTCGTCCTGAACGACAACCACAACACCTTCGAAGGAGTCGCGTTCGCGCTCTCGTCGGTGCTACCTGGGATCGGGTACGACCAGGGCATGTCGCTCGCCAACCGGATCCACTCGACTGGACGGGCGATCGTCTGGTCAGGCCATCGCGAGCGGGCGGAGCACTACTGGTCGCAGCTCGAGGCGCACGGGCTGACGATGGCGCCGCTCGAGCGTCAGTGACTTTGCGCGGCGTGGGCTGGTAGGTTCCGGCGCGGTGTCGTTGCTCGCGATCACGACGAACGGGAAGATCGGGCTCGGGCTCGTGGCGCTCGTGTTCATCGCCTTCGCGCTCGTCTCGTCGTTCGTGTTGCCGCGACGGAATCCCAACTTCCCGGGCCGTGGCCTCGGCGTGTACCTCGCCGTGGCGACCCTGATCTTCCTCGCCATGATCGCTGCCGTCGTCGTCTTCGCCAAGGAGAGCGAGGAAGAGGGAGACGCGGCCGAGGTCACGGAGACCACTCCGGGCGACGCCGAGCCGACGGGGACTGGAACCGAGCCGACCGAGACCGAGCCGACCGAGACGGGCGAGACGGAGCCCGGCGAGACGGAGACGGGCGAGACCGAGACGGGTGAAACGGAGACGGGCGAAACAGCGGGTGACGCCGCCGCCGGCGAGGCGATCTTCGCCTCCGCGGGCTGCGGTGGCTGTCACACGCTCGAGGCGGCGGGATCGTCGGGCAACGTCGGCCCGAACCTCGACGAATCGCAGCCGGACGCGGAGCTCGTGGAGCAGCGCGTCCGGAACGGCGCGGGCGCGATGCCCGCGTTCGAGGGCCAGCTCGACGACGAGGAGATCGCGAACATCACCGCCTACGTCGTCGCATCCACCAGCGGCTAGCTCAAGATCCCGAGCGCGCCGCGGCGCGCCAACAGACCGGGGCTGGTCAAAGAGCCGGGAGCGAAGCGACCCTTTAGGGGTCTTTGCGCGGTCGGAATCTGCTCCCGCAGATTCCGACCTTGCGCCAACAACGGAGAGGGCGGGATTTGAACCCGCGACACGCCTTTCGACGCGTACGCGATTTCCAGTCGCGCTCCTTCGGCCGCTCGGACACCTCTCCGGGCGAGCGACAGGGTATCCGAGCCGTCAGCGCCGCCTGAAAACGGCGCGGATCGCGTGGTTCCGGTCGAAGCGGAGGCGGCACGCGCTCTTGCCGCGGCAATCGCCCGTCCAGCCCGCGAAGACCCAGCCCCGGGCGGGCGCTGCGCGGAAGGCGACTGTGCTGCCGGCGTCGAAGCGGCCGGTGCAGCTCCTGGCGCACGCGAAGCCGACCGCCGCGCTCGTCACTCGACCGCGCCCGGCGACGCGCTTGCCGCTGCCGCGCAGGCCGGCCCAAATTTCTGGCTTACCCGACTCGCTGCCCGCAAAGCGACTGGGCCGCGGCGGCGAGGTTTGCGCGCCCTGCGCCGTAGGTGCGGATCGAGGCTGCTCCCTCGTAGGAGCGCCCGGGAAGGCCAGTTTCGACCACGATCGCGTCTGGCCGCAGGGTCGTGGCTGCCGTAACCGTTGCCTCCTGCCATGCGTGCCTGAAGGCGTCGCGGACGACGAGCACGAGCCGGCGGCCCTCGTGCTCGGCGATGAGCCCTGGGAGGTCACGCGGAGCCTCTCGGAGTCGCACCGTGACGGCTTCGGGAAGGTGATCCGCAAGTCCATGCGAAGCCTCGCCGGCAGCGACGTTTGCCTCCGGGACGAGCTCGAGGACGAGGATCGGACCGTCGACTGCGACCTCGCCGGAGGTCTCGAGCGCCCTTCGTGCGACCTCGGCGCCTGCGTTCCGGTCGGCGGCGCCCGCGTCCGTCGGCGAGACCCAGCGACCGGCGACGGCGACGCGCGCCGCCGCCTCTGCGAGGCGCTCCTCGGTCAGCCGGCCCGAGCGCACGGCCTCAACGATCGCTGCATGCACGCGCTCGACCGCATCCTCGTGTAGGTCGTGGCCCAGGCAGAGCGCGTCCGCCCCGGCCGCGAGGGCACGGACGGCGCCCTCCGCCACACCCACCGTTTCGCTGATCGCTCGCATCTCGAGCGCGTCGGTGAGGATGAGCCCGTCGAAGCCGAGCTCGCCGCGGAGCAGTCCCGAGAGGATCGGCTTGCTGATCGTCGCGGGCGCGTCGTCAAACGCAGGGACACAGAGGTGGCCCGTCATCACCGCCTTGACGCCGACGTCGACCGCTGCACGGAAGGGTAGGAGCGCTGAGGTGAGGTCGCCGCGGACGACAGGCAGTTCGCGGTGCGAGTCGGCCGCGGTGTCCCCGTGGCCGGGGAAGTGCTTCGCGCAGGCCGCGACCCCCTGGCGCTGCGTGCCGGTGACGAATGCTGCGACGTGACGCGCGACGAGCTCGGGGTCGGCGCCGAAGCTGCGTACGCCGATGACGGGGTTCAAGGGATTGGTGTTGGCGTCCGCGACCGGGGCGAGGTTCAGGTTGACGCCGACGGCAGCCAGCTCGCCTGCGATCGCGCTTGCGACCGCCTCGGTCAGCGGGACGTCGTCGACGGCGCCGAGGGCGAGGTTGCCGGGGTACGAGCTGCCGCGCTCCGCCTCGAGCCGCGTCACGTCGCCCCCTTCCTCGTCGATCGAGATCAAGAGCTCTGGTCGCTCGGCCCGGAGCGCGGCCGTGAGCTCGGCGAGCTGCCCGGGATCGCCGACGTTGTAGGCGAAGAGGGTGATCCCTCCTAGTCCCCGCTCGAGCCAGCGCGCCACCCATTCCGGGACGGTGTGACCGGGGAAGCTCGGCTGCAGACAGGCCGCCGCGAGGCGGTCGAGCTCGCTCACTGCTTGACGGCGCCCGCGGTGAGGCCGAAGGCGATCCGTCTGTGCACGATCACGAAGAAGAGCACGACCGGCAGGGCGGTGAGCGTCGCAGCGGCCATCAGCGTCCCCAGTCGACCCCGCGGGTGGTGCCCGTCGTGAAGTTCGCGAGCCAGATCGTGATCGTCTGATTGTCGGCGCTCGAGAGCATCACGTAGGCGATGATGTACTCGTTCCAGGCCTGGATGAAGGCGAAGATCGACGTCGCAACGAGACCGGGGCCGACGAGCGGCAGCAGGATGCGCACGAAGGCGCCGAGCCGCGTCGAGCCGTCGACCATCGCCGCCTCCTCGAGTTCCTTCGGGATCCCGCCGATGAAGCCGCGCAACGTCCAGACGCAGAAGGGGAGGACGAGCGCGACGTACGCGATCACGATGCCGGAGAGCTTGTCGATCTGGTGGATCGCGCTGAAGGTGATGTAGAGCGGGATGACCAGCGCCGCGAGCGGCACCATCTGGACGCCGAAGACGATCACGACGAAGGCGCTACGGCCGTAGAAGCGGAACTTGGCCAGCGCCAGCGCGGCCAGGAACGCCAGCACGACCGAGACGAGGACGACGCCGAGGACGACGATCAGGCTGTTACGCACACTCGACCAGAAGAGGTCGCGGTTGATTGCGTCGCGGAAGTTGTCGAGCGTGGGGTTGGTCGGGATGAAGTGAGGCGTGAACGAGAGGATCTCGCCGCCTTGCTTGAACGAGGTCGAGACCATCCAGTAGACGGGAAAGGTCATGACGACGAAGACGAAGACCCCGAGTGCGTTGAGGCCGACCCGCTGCAGGTCCGCTTGCGCCTGCGGCGCCGGCGTGGGGGAGGAGCAGGGTGTGCCTGGACGCTCAATCGATCTCCCCGATCCGGACCATCTGGCGGATGTAGACGAAGGTGACCACGAGCATCGCCAGCACCATCACGAGCGC
>CAVUYY010000016.1:0-29509 GCA_963745775.1 uncultured Gaiellaceae bacterium | reverse complement strand
ATGATTTGGTGGCCCGGTGTAAAATACGAACCTATGGCGGCGCCACATCTTCCCGACTACGACCAGCTGCTGGTCGAGCTCGTCCAGCTCGAGCAGCACGAGCCCGAGCTCGCGCGTCGGCTCGAGCGGGTCCAAGACCGGAACACCGCCTTCCCGAACGAGGTGACGGCACGGCACGTGACCACGCTCTCGGCAGAGCTCGCCGAGTTGCGCACCTCGATCCTCGAGCTTCGGGCGCAGCTCGTTCCGATCATGCGACTGCGCGACGTCGCCGCCGGCGAATCAGTGGAATCCGCCGAAGCGGATCCGCACAGCCGCAAAGCTCGTTAGATCGCGCAGCTCGCGCGGCCGTTCTTGACGAGGTACTGCTGGTGGTACTCCTCGGCCGGCCAGAACGGCGTCTCGTCGGTGACGATCTGCGTCGCGATCGGCTTGCGAAACCCCGACTGGGCGCGCTCGAGCGACTCCTGCGCGACCCGCGCCTGCTCGGGCGAGTGGGCGAAGATCGCCGAGCGATACTGCGTCCCGACATCCCAGCCCTGTCGGTTCACCTGCGTCGGGTCGTGCAGCTTCCAGAACCGGTCGACGAGCTCCGCGTACTCGATCTCGCCCGGGTCGAACGTGACCTCGACCGCCTCGGCGTGACCGGTTCTTCCGCCACACACTTCCTTGTAGGTCGGATTCGCGGTCTGGCCGCCGATGTAGCCGACCTGCGCGTCCTTCACGCCCGGCGTGTTCCGGAACTCGACCTCCACGCCCCAGAAGCAACCCGCCGCGAACGTCGCCTTCTCACGCCCCGCCTGTTCGCTGGGGGCGCTCATGTCCGCTCCAGATCGAGCGAGCACGAGTTGATGCAATAGCGCTGGCCGGTCGGGCCCGGGCCGTCCGGAAAGACGTGGCCGAGATGGCCGCCGCAGGCGGCGCACATCACCTCGGTGCGGGTCATCCCCCAGCTTCGATCCGTCTCCGTGACGACGCTCTCGAGGCTCGCGGGCTCGACGAAGCTCGGCCAGCCGGAGCCGGAGTCGAACTTCGCCTCGGAGCGGAAGAGCTCAGCGCCACACCCGGCGCAGCGATAGACGCCGGGATCCTTCATGTCGTTGTACTCGCCTGTGAAAGCGCGTTCCGTGCCCTTGCGACGGAGGATCTCGTACTGCTCCGGCGTCAGCTCGGCGCGCCACTCGGCATCTGTCTTCTCGATCTTTGTAGTCATGCGGACACGGTAGCCGGTGTCCCCTTAACCACCGGTTAAGCCTCCGGCAGGACGAACGCGGCGATCGCCACGAAGTGCGTGATCGCCGCTCCGATCACGAGCAGATGGAAGATCTCGTGGTAGCCGAAGACCGCGGGAATCGGGTTCGGGCGCTTGAGCGCGTAGGTGACGGCGCCGACCGTGTAGAGCGCGCCGCCCACGAAGACGAGCACGGCTGGGGCGATCCCGAAGCCGACGAGCTCCGGGACGGCGACCGCTCCGACCCAGCCGAGCGTGATGTAGACGACGGCCGTCACCCACGTCGGCGCGTCGATCCAGAGCAGGTTGAGGACGAGCCCGGCGGCGGCTCCGCTCCAGACGGCGATCAGGACGGCCGTGCCGAGCGCGCCGTCGAAGGCCAGTAGCGCGAACGGCGTATACGTGCCCGCGATCAGGAGCAGGATCGTCGAATGGTCGAGCCGGCGCATCCACTTGCGGACGCTCGCCGAGCGCCAGGTGACGCGGTGATACAGGGCGCTGACGCCGAACATCGCCGCAAGCGCGATCGCGTAGATCAGCATCGCGAGCCGCTCGCGTCCCGCGTCTGCGAAAAGGACCAACACGACTCCAGCCAGCACGGCGACGAAGAAGGCGTACTGGTGAAAGACGCCGCGAAGCCGCGGGCGCTCGAGAATCTCCACTACTGGATTGTGCCGGAGCGCGCGAGGAACCGTGCTGGGCGCCTGTTCCTATACTCGATTCGGGGCCGTTAGCTCAGCTGGTAGAGCAGGGGACTTTTAATCCCAAGGTCGTTGGTTCGAGCCCAACACGGCCCATTCGTCAAGAGCCCTCGACGGCGTGTGGAACGAAAGGAGGTCTACCGACCGCTACGTCACGATGAGCCCGTGCTGCCATCGCCCCTCGATGCCCGAGCCGGGCGCCAGGCGGCGTCAGCGAAAGTGCGGGGCGCGGTGCGGGAAAGTAGGGAGCTAGGGCGTCGAGCGCGGCGTCGGCTTGCCGAGCTGCCGCGCGAAGACCACGAGAACGCTCAGACCCCTCGTAGCCGGTGAATTGGTGCACGGCACCTGCGGGGACGTATACCGCCTGGCCCTCGGTGAGGGCGATGGCCTTGCCCTCGACTGTCAGCGTGCCGCGGCCATCGAGGACGACGTAGAGCTCGTCGTCCTCGTGCGGCTGCTGGTGATCCGGCTCGGGCGCGACGAGGACGTAGACGCCGACCTCGAGACCGGGCGAGGCATGCACGATCTCGTAGCCGCCGTTGCCCTGCTCGAGCCGGCGTCTGACCTCCTCGACGTCGAACGCTGCGGCGAGCTTCGCTCCAGCCGAAGTCACTGGACCTTCCGCGCGGTCGTGAGCCTCTCGCGTCGCCTCGTGTCGTCGACGTTCCAGGTCAACTCACTCGTGACGGAGACGACACCTGGAATCCGTCCGACCATCCGCTCGAGCAGAGTGGCATCGCTCCGGGTCTGGAGCATTCCGGCGAGCTTGACTGCACCGCGCTTCACCTCGAGCTCAACGGTATCGCGCTCGAGCCACAGCGTGCGCTCGAGCACCTCGTCGCGAAGCTCGCGCTCGATCTCCCCGTCCGAGCGGGTGAACGCGCGCACGAGGTCGGTGCGGGTGACGATGCCCACGAGCTCGTTATTCCTCACGACCGGCAGCCGGTTGATCCCACGCTCGCTCATCAGACGCGCCGCCTCCGAGACGCTCGACCAGGGCGTGACCGTGAGCGCGGGTGAGGTCATCGCCTCCCGCACGGTCAGCGCACGCGACTTGATCACCGCAGGCGTGTTGCCGTCGATCAGCCAGGCGAGCGGTCCGCCCTTTGTCCGGTCGACGGGTCGTGCTCCTTGTAGAGGATGTCTCCCTCGGAGATCACCCCCACGACGTGATTTTCAACATCGCAGACCGGAAGGCCCGAGATCCCGCGCTCGACGAAGATCTCGGCGACGTCCTTCAGCGACGCCTCGGGCCCGATGGAGAGCACCGGCGTCGTCATCAGCTCCTGCACGTGCATTGCTCCTCCTTTCGACGAGCTCATTCTCCCGGTCGGCCGAGCCGACGCCATCCGCGCGCACGCCGAGCCTTGCTGCGGAAAACTACGCCGCCTATTCGCCGTTCAGCCCGGCGACGAGCGCCCCGATCGCGTATGCGACGACCGCTGCCAGCGACCCGACGAGCAGCATCTCGCCACCGCTCCGGAAGAAGCCGCGCTTGGTCACGAGGGATCTCGAAGCTCCGACTCCGAAGAGCGCGGCGGCCGTGAGGCCGACAGCGGCCGGTAGCCGTGCTGCGTCGGGAATCGGTGCGAGGTAGGCGACGAGCGGGATCACTCCCGCAAGGACGAACCCCACGATCGTGGCCGCGCCGTGGCGAAGAGCGTCGGTGCGATCGTTCGGCTCCGTGGCCTCGACGTTCGAGCGACGGGCGAGATAGTTGCTCGCTCCCATCGAGAAGCCGTCCGCGAGCAGGTTTGCGAAGCCGAGGATGAGGATCACCCGCTCGGAGAGGCCCGCGCCGACGACGCCGAAGACGACGGCGAAGGTGGTGATGATGCCGTCATTGGCGCCATAGACAAGATCCGGGAGGTAGTGACGCGAGAACCGGGTCACTACAGCCCGCCGGTCGGCGGCTCGCGCCGACGCGCTCATGTCAGGCCGCCGGATCGCCCTGCGGACGTACGACAAGCACGGAATGCTCGGCTTCGTGGGCGAGCCGCTCACTCAAGCTGCCGAGTGCCTTCAGACCCCGCAGGCCCCGGCTGCCGACCACGACGAGGTCGGTGGTCTCCGCGGCCACGTTCAGCGCGTCGAGGGCGCGGGCATCGTGCTCCTCGAGGTCGGGCGCCATTCTTCGGGCCGCATCCAGATCGACGTGCGCGTCCTGAGTGGCCGTGATCACGCGCACCTCGCGATCCAAGCGGCTCGCGAGTGCGAGGGCGGCATGGAGAGCGCGCTCCGAATCCGGCGAGCCGTCCAAGCCGACGACGATGTGTCGCGGCCAGCGAGCGGTCTCGATCGCCCCGCGCGCGACCAGTACGGCGCAGGGAGCTTCGTGGAGGAGGTGCGTGGAGACCGCGCCGAGCGCGATCCCCGTGGCGCGGGGGAGCCCGTGGCTTCCGACCGCCACGAGGGTTGCCCGGCGGCGCCCGATCTCGGCCAGCAGACAGCGGCGGGGGTCGCCCTCGACCAACTTCGCCTCGAGAGCGTGGAGCGGCTCGGCCTCGACGCGGCCACGCTCGAGCGCTGCCTGCGCCTCTTCGGCCAGGTCAGCGAGCACCTGGGGCATCGCCCAGCCGGCATGCACGGCGATGGACGGATCGTCGACTGCGAGGAGCGTGAGCGATCCGTCGGGAGAGGTGACCACGCCGGCCGCCCGCGCGGCGCTCACTCCAGGATCGGAGCGATCGACGCCGCAGACGACGCGGTCGAACACTGTCGTGTGGGTGACGGGCCGCACGAGTCATCCTCCTTCGGCAAGCGTGGAAGCGATGTCGAGGGTCGAGAGCACGCCTACGGGCCGTAAGCCCGGCCCGTCGACGACGAGTAGATGCGCAGTGCCGTGCTCCGTCATTAGCTGCGCTGCGCGCTCGAGCGTCTCGGCGGGCGTCACCATGACGATCGGACTCGCGGCGGAGCCGCCGGCGGTCTGATCGTCGAGAGGACGGACGGTTGCAGCCGCGACGAGGTCGAGGTCGGAGACGACGCCCCAGAGCGGCCCACCCTCGCCGCTGCCGCTTTCGACGACGACGCAGTGAACTGCGTGGTCGGCCATCGTCCGGGCAACCTCGGTGAGCAGGGTCTCGCGCTCGCAGGTAAGGACGCCGCGGTGCATCGCTGCGCCGACGTAGACCTCGGAAATCCGGTTCTGAGTGGTCGTGGTTTTCATGCGCACAGCCTCGCCTACGTTCGCCGCCGCGGCATCGGCGTCTAGCCCGATCCGGATTGCGGAGAACTACGTGCGCACCCACCGTGCGGAGATCACAACGTGCTCGTACGCGGTTTCGCAGGCGAGAAATTGGCGAGCGGGCGTCCCTTGCGGTCTTCCAACACCGGCGAGCTCGATCAGCGGATGCCGCGCCACCGCCTCGGTCCGACACGGCTGCGACATCGCTTCGCTCATCGACGCTGTCGCACCCCAACCAGCCTACGTTCCGGCAGCGTCAGCCTGCTCCTTGCCGAGCGACGACTTCGCCTCCCGCAAGCGAAAGTAGAGCAGCGTCCACACCAGCGCGATGAACGGTGCTGTGACCGTGCCGCTGACGACGTTCGAGACCAGGCTCTGGAGCCAACCCGAAAGCGGCGACAAGACGATCGAAAGCACGATCTCGAAGGCCAGCAGCAGGAGCAACGTGAGCACGATCACACCGAAGACGTTCCAGCCGTAGCCGCGGACGAGCTCGCGGCTGCGCCCGAACGCCGCCCCCGCGCTCGTCCGCTCCAGCACAACCACCGGGATGATCAACACCCACCACGTCATCAGGACGAGGCCCGGCACGATCAGAAGCACGAGACCGAGAGCGACACCCAGCCCGGCGAGCACACCGGCCAGGGCGATCGATCCGAGCTGCGGCCGGACCCGGTCGAACGTCTCGCCCAGTGAAAGGTCGGAGCGGCCGTCGCGGATGTCCTCGACCGCGGTGACAAGAGCGCCCTGCACCCAGAACAGCCCGACCACGGAAATGAGCGCTGCCAGCAACGCCCCGAACCACGACAGGACAGCGGTGAGCAGGACACCGACGACGGCGATCGCCACGTAAACGACGAGCGAGATTGGCAGCAGGTGCTGCCAGTGAGCCTTGTAGAGAGCCCACGCCTCCCGGATCGCACCGTCAGTCGGCGGCATCAGCGCACCCTACGCCTGCCGCGCGTCCGGCGCCACCAATCCTGGCAGGACGTCTGCGCTCAGTCCGCGTCGCGCTCGCTGCGGAAGCCACGTAGGCGGAGGGAGTTCGAAACGACGAAGACGCTCGAGAGGGCCATTGCCCCGCCCGCGATCAGCGGGTTGAGGAGACCGGCCGCAGCGAGCGGTAGCGCGGCGACGTTGTACGCGAAGGCCCAGAACAGGTTGCCCTTGATCGTCGTGAGCGTGCGCCGCGAGAGGCGGATCGCGTCGGCGGCGGCACGCAGGTCGCCGGAGACGAGCGTCAGGTCGCTGGCCTCGATTGCGACATCGGTGCCGGTCCCGAGCGCGAGGCCGAGGTCGGCCTGCGCGAGCGCGGGCGCGTCGTTGACGCCGTCGCCGACCATCGCCACGACCCGGCCCTCGGCCTGCAGCCGGCGCACGACCTCCGCCTTTTCGGCCGGCAGCACCTCGGCGACCACCTCGTCGATGCCAGCGGCTTCTGCGACGACGCGCGCCGTCTCCTGGTTGTCCCCCGTGAGGAGCACGGGGCGGAGGCCCAGCTCGCGCAGGCGGCGGATCGCCTCGGCGCTCGTCGGCTTGATCCGATCGGCGACGACGAAGACCGCCCGAGCCTGGCCGTCCCACGCCGCGACGACCGCCGTCTTCCCGTCGCGCTCGGCTCGAGCCTGCGCTGCCGCGAGCTCCTCGCCGAGCTCGATTCCCCACTCTGCGAGCAACGACGGCCGTCCGGCGACGATCGCGCGACCCTCGACGACGCCCTCGACGCCGAGGCCCTCGCGGTTGCGGAAGCTCTCGGGCGACGGTAGTCCCTCGCCGCCGGCGGCGGCAATCGCCCGCGCCACCGGGTGCTCTGACGCGCTCTCGAGCGCGGCCACGACGCGGAGCGCCTCGTCGCGGTCGACACCGGCGGCGGGCACGACCTCGGCGAGAGCCATCCTCCCGGTCGTGACGGTGCCGGTCTTGTCGAGCACGATCGTGTCCACCTGCCGTGTCGATTCGAGCACTTCGGGCCCCCTGATCAGGATCCCGAGCTGCGCGCCCCGGCCCGTCCCGACGAGCAGGGCCGTCGGCGTGGCAAGGCCGAGCGCGCAGGGACAGGCGATGATCAGCACGGAGACG
Organism: uncultured Gaiellaceae bacterium; assembly: GCA_963745775.1. Classification (GTDB taxonomy): domain Bacteria; phylum Actinomycetota; class Thermoleophilia; order Gaiellales; family Gaiellaceae; genus Gaiellasilicea. Next base: position 22,311 of record CAVUYY010000016.1, on the reverse strand, counting down.
GCCGCCGCGAACGCGAACGAGGCGCCGCTCCCAGCCGCGAGCCAGAACACGAGGGTCGCGACCGCGACGGCGATCACGATCGGGACGAAGACACCGGCGATGCGATCGGCCAGGCGCTGCACGGGCGCCTTTCCCGACTGCGCCTCGGTGACGAGGCGGGCGATCTGCGCGAGAGCGGTGTCGGCGCCGACGCTGAGGGCGCGAACGACGAGACGGCCGCCGGCGTTGATCGTGGCGCCGAAGACCTCGTCGCCGGGCTCGACTTCGACCGGCACGCTTTCGCCGGTCAGGAGCGACTTGTCGATCGCGGAACTGCCCTCCTCGACGACGCCGTCGGTGGCGATCTTCTCTCCCGGCCGGACGACGAATCGGTCTCCGACCTGGAGCTCGTCGATTGCGATGCGCCGCTCGCGGTCGTCGGCGTCGAGGACGCTCACCTCCTTGGCGCCCAGCTCGAGCAGGGCGCGCAATGCGGCTCCCGCGCGTCGCTTCGCCCGAGCCTCGAAGTAGCGGCCGGCGAGGACGAAGGTGGTCACGACCGCGGCCACCTCGAGATAGAGATGCTCGGCGGTCTCGCCCCGGCTGAGGACGAGCTCGAAGCCCGTCGTCATCCCGGTCTCGCCGGCGCCGAGGAAGAACAGGGCAACGACCGACCAGCCCCACGCCGAGAGCGTGCCGACAGAGATCAGCGTGTCCATCGTCGCGGTCGCGTGCTTCAGGTTGAGCCACGCAGCGCGGTGGAACGGCCAGCCGCCCCAGAGCACGACCGGAGTCGCCAGCAGCAGCGACAGCCACTGCCAGTAGTCGAACTGCAGCGGCTCGATCATCGCCAGCAGCAGCACCGGCAACGAGAGGACCGCGGAGACGATCAACCGCCGCCGCAGCGGCGCGACCGGATCGACCTCGGTTTGCTCCTTGGCCCCGACTCCCGGTAGGGCGAGCGTCGCGCGATAGCCCGCGGCCCCAACCGCGGCCACGAGCTCCTCTGGCCCAACCCGTGCAGGGTCGAAGCTGACCGCAGCGTTCTCGGTCGCATAGTTGACGATCGCCTCGACGCCATCGAGCTTGTTCAGGCGCTTCTCGATCCGGGTCGCGCACGACGCGCAGGTCATGCCCTCGATCGGAAGCTGGATGCGCTCGAGGCTCGTCGTGCTCATCGGGCGTGCAACGGCCGGACCGGCGCGGGCCGTCTGCCGGCGCCCTCAGTCACGCCGCCTCGTAACCGGCGTCGACGATCGCCGCCCGCACGTCTTCGTCGGAGACGTTCTCGCCACGGACGACGACGCGCTTGGTCTCGAGGTCGACCTCGACAGCATCGACGCCGGCGACCCGCTCGACCTCCTCGGTCACCGCCGTCTTGCAATGGCCGCAGCTCATGCCCGCGACCGTGTAGCTCAGCTCCCCGACGCTCATCGAGTACTCCCCGCGTTCACGATTGCTCCCGTTGTACCATATACCGTTGGGGGGTATGTTATGTTTCTTCGCATGACACCCGTTGAGAACAGCGAAGCGCCTGGGTACGCAGCCGAGAAGGATGCGCTCCGCAAGCGGCTCGCCAGGATCGAGGGGCAGGTACGCGGGATCGCGAAGATGGTCGAGGACGACCGCTACTGCATCGACGTGCTGACGCAGATCAGCGCAGTCCAGAAGGCGATCGACGCGGTCGCGCTCGGCCTGCTCGACGACCATGTCCGCCACTGCGTGGTCGGCGCGACCGGCGCTGCGCAGGTCGAGCGAATGGACGAGCTGATGGCCGCCGTCGGCCGGCTCGTGAAGTCCTAGCGTGGAGCACCACCAAGAGCACGGTTGGCCTGCAGCCCACCCGGCCGACCGATCTCTCGACCGTGTCGCCTTCTCGGCGACCGTTCACTGCCTGACCGGCTGCGCGATCGGCGAGGTGCTCGGCATGATCATCGGGACGGCGCTCGGCTGGGGCGACTTCCAGACGATCGCGCTCGCGGTTGTCCTTGCCTTCTTCTTCGGCTACTCGCTGACGATGATCCCGCTGCTGCGCAATGGAATCGCGCTCGCCGCTGCGATTCCGGTCGCTCTCGCCGCCGACACGATCTCGATCGCGATCATGGAGATCGTCGACAACGCGATCATGCTCCTGATCCCGGGTGCGATGGACGCGGGCCTGACGAACGTCCTCTTCTGGGGCAGCCTCGCAGTCGCGCTCCTGATCGCGGGCGTCGTCGCGTACCCGGTCAACCGGTATCTGATCCAGCGCGGCCGCGGCCACGCGGTCGTGCACCAGTACCACTAGACGCGCACTCGCGATCCACTTTCTCGCTCCATCCGCTCCGTCACGTTTACGGGCTCCTGCGTCGGTGCACGTGAGCAGCCGGCGGCGTTCTCGCAGTGCCGAGCTACTCGATGCCCCATTTGTCAATCGTCGGCTTCGGGACTACGATCGACGTGTCGGTTCGAGCATGCTTAGCGTGGCCGAGCCGAGAGTCGTCGCAAGGCGGAACGTGCTGTCGATACCTCGCGTCGACGGCGAGTTCCCGATCCGGTTTCAACCGATCTGGGGGTCCCATGCCAGCACGACCGCAACACGGAGACGGAGCGACGCGCGAGGACGGCGGCTCGGTGACGCTGACTCACCAGGCACTTCGGCGCGAGGTGAACGAGCAGATCCATCGAATCAACCGGAGCCTGCACACATCGGCGCTCGGCTCGATCGACGTGATGTGCGAGTGCGTTCACCCCGACTGCCTGGGCTTGATCGCGATCAAGCTGTCCGACTACGAAGCTGCGCGCAGCTCTCAAGGCCAGTTCCTCGTCAAGGCCGGACACGATGTCTCCGACGACGAGCGGATCGTGGCCCGGACGAACGGACACCTGATCGTCGCGAAGCTGCGCGAGAACGTCGGGCCGACGGCCGCCCCGTCGAGCACGAACGGGCACGACTCCGAGGCGGCGAGGGCGGCATCGTGACGGAGAACGTGATCCAGCTCCGCTCGCCGGACGGCACGCCGACGACACAGCAGCAGCGCGAGGCCGATCAGCTTCGTGCCGCACGAGAGTCGCGGAACGTGATCGAGCAGGCCAAGACCGCGATGGCTTCCCGCTTCGGGATCACGACCCACGAGTCGTTCGAGCTGATGCGCGGCCTCGCTCGCAGCCAGAACCGAAGCCTGCACGAGTTCGCGGCGGAAGTCGTCGCGAACGACGGAAGACTCGGGTAGCAGCGCCCGAGGCGCCAGGCTCAGCCGCGCGCTCCAGCTCGCTCGAGGATTTCCACGATCTGGGCGAAGCCCTGGCGGCGAGCATGGGCGAGCGGGGTGATCCCGCCGCCGTCCGCAAGCGCGACGTCGGCGCCTGCGGCGACGAGCTTCCGCACGACCTCGGTGTGCTCGGCGCCGCCCTCGCCGAGGATGATCGCCTCGAGGAGCGCCGTCCAGCCGAGCCGGTTGACGTGGTCGACCTCGATCGGGGTCTCGAGCAGGCGGCCGACGATCGTGGCGTACCCCCGCTCCGCGGCGCGGATCAGGCCGGTGCCGTTGTAGCTGTCCTTCGCATTGACCTGGGCGCCGTGCTCGAGGGTCAGCTCGAGCAGACGAGGATCGTCTCCGACCTCGCTCGTCGCGATCAGGTAGGCGCTCTGCTGCGTCTCGTCTTGGACGTTGACGTCGGCGCCGGCGTCGACCAGCAGGCGAGCCGTCTCGAGGTGGTTGCCGTAGGCAGCGGCCACGAGCGGCGTTGCGCCCGCCGGATTGCGCGACTCGACGGGAGCCCCGCGCTCCAGCAGGTCGCGCACCTCGTCGGCGTCGCCCACACGTGCCGCTTCGAGCAACTGCGGGCCGAGACTCGCGTCCGGCTCGGAGTCGCCGCCGCAGGCGCTCAGCGAGAGGGCGAGGAGCGAGGTGACGAGGCTACGGCGGATCGTCACTCGAGCTCGGCGAGCTCGGCTGTGGTCGGGAGCGACGGCTGGGCGCCGTGCCGCGACGCGGCCAGCGCGCCGGCGGCGCAGGCATAGCGCAGCGCTTCCTCGTGGTTTCGCCCCTCGAGGAGGGAAACGAGCAGAGCCGCGCAGAAGGCGTCTCCGGCGCCGGTTCCGTCGACCGCGTTGACCTCCGGCGGAGTGGCGCGGGCGATCTCGCGGCCGCGTTCCAGGAGCACGGCTCCCTCTGCGCCCAGCGTGAGCGCCGTGAGCGTCGGCTCCTCCGTCAGCGCGTCGAGCTCGTGGCGGTTGACGACGACGAGATCGGCTCGCCGGATCAGCTCCGCGGGGACGGGCAGCGCCGGCGCAGCGTTGAGGCAGAAGAACGAGGCCTGCTCAGCGGCCGCGACGACGGCCTCGAGCGGGATCTCGAGCTGGCAGAGAACCGCATCCGCGCGGTCGATCGAGACGTCCGCCGGTGCGAGCCGCCCGTTTGCGCCGGGCGCGACGACGATCACGGTCTCGCCCTCCTCGTCGACGAGGATCAAGGCGACACCGCTCTCACCCTCGTCGCGCCGCACGCCCGAGACGTCGACGCCGTCGGCTTCGAGCGAGCGCAGCACGAGGTCGTCCGTGCCGATCCGGCCGACGAAGCTCACAGAGGCGCCCAGCCGAGCGGCGGCGACAGCCTGATTCGCGCCCTTCCCGCCGGGAATCCGCGAGAACGCGGCCTCACCGATCGTCTCGCCGGGCAACGGCAGGCGCGAGCAGCGGGCAACGAGATCGACGTTCGCCGAGCCGACGACGGTGATCCGCGGCGCGCTCAGGCGTCCGTCCTCGTGCCGTAGCGCTCTGCGAGCCCGACAAGCTGACGCGCCTGACGGAGAATCGCGGCGTCGACGAATGATCCATCCGCAAGTGCGCCGGCTCCCTCACCCAGGGCGAGCAGCTCGCGGGCTCGCGCGGCCGCTTCCTCGGTCGGGAGATACGCCTGCTCGATCGCGGGCAGCTGATCCGGATGGATCGCGGCTCGCCCGAGGTGGCCGAGCTCACGGCCGCGGACGCACGAGGCGGTGAGCCCTTCGCGGTCGCGGATGTGTGGGTAGACCGACTGCGGCGGGCGTGAGAGCCCGGCGGCGACGGCCGCGTTGACGATCCTGGCTCGGGCCCAATCGAGCCCCGCCTCGCCGGCGCCGGTCTCGGCTCGGAGATCGGACTCGCCCAGCGAGATGCCCGCCACCCCCGGTGCTCGAGCGATCTCGTAGGCGGCCTCGACCCCGGCCGCGGACTCGATCAGGCAGTGAATCGGAAGCGGGAGTTCGGGAACGGCGCCCGGACCGGCGACCTTCGGGACATACACGCCGGCGAGCGCGAGCCCGGCCACCGCCTCGAGGTCCGCCTCGTCGCCGGCGTTGACCCGAACGAATGCCGGCTTCTCCCGCCCGCGCTCGAACAACGCCGCGAGGTTGGCTCGCGCGACCGCCTTACGCGCCGGCGCAACCGCATCCTCGAGGTCGACGATCACGGCATGCGCCGCCGACGCGAACGCCTTCTCGACGCGGTCCGGCCGGTCTCCGGGAACGTAGAGGAGCGTCAGCGGCGGCAGGTTCACACGATCCCCTCGGCGCGCAGGCGCTCGAGCTCCCCGGCGCCCACCCCGAGCTCGGTCAACACGTCTGGGGTGTCGGCGCCGTGGCGGCGGCCGGGCCAGCGGATCGCGCCCGGAGTCTGCGAGAGCCGAGCGATCACGTTCGTCATCTTCAGCGAGCCGAGCTCCTCGTCCTCGACCGTCGCGATCGAGCCGAGCGCCGCGAGCTGCGGATCGGCCACGAGGTCGCGCGCGTCGTAGATCGGGGCGATCGCGGCCTGCGCGGACTCGAAGGCCGCGAGTACGTCCGCTCGAGTGCGCTCGCCGATCCAGGTCGCAACCGCGGCGTCGATCTCGTCGACGTGCGCCGCGCGGCCGCTGCCGGACGAGAACCACGGCTGCTCCGCGAGGTCGGGCCGACCGACGAGCTCCACTACCCGCTCCGCGATGCTCTGCGCGCTGGCGGAGACGGCGACCCAGAAGCCGTCGGCCGTCCGGTAGACGTTCCGAGGGGCGTTCGAGCTCGACCGGTTCCCCGTCCGCTCCTGCAGCTCGCCGAGCGCATCCCACGCCGTGATCTGCGGCCCGAGCAGCGAGAGCAGCGGCTCGACGAGCGAGAGGTCGACCACCTGGCCCACGCCGGTCGACTCGCGCGCGCGCAGCGCGACCAGGACGGCGAACGCGGTCGCGAGCGCGGTCACACCGTCGGCGAGCGCGAGCGGCGGCAGCAGCGGCGGGCCGTCCGGATCGCCGTTCAGCGCCGCGAAGCCGCTCATCGCCTCGGCGAGCGTGCCGAAGCCCGGCCGGCTCGCGTAGGGGCCGGTCTGGCCGAAGCCGGTCACGCGCGCGAGCACGAGCCGCGGGTTGGCGGCTGAGAGCTCGTCCCAGCCGAGTCCCCAGCGCTCGAGCGTCCCCGGCCGAAAGTTCTCGAGCACCACGTCTGCGTCGCTCGCGAGCTCGAGGAAGAGCGCTGCCCCTTCCGGCTTCGAGAGATCGAGCGTGATGAGCCGCTTGTTGCGGGCGAGCGCCTTGAACCAGAGGCCGGCGCCGTCCTTGCTCGGGCCGTGGCCTCGGGCGGGATCGGGCCGGACGGGATGCTCGACCTTGATCACGTCGGCGCCGTAGTCGGCGAGGAACATCCCGGCGAGCGGGGCCGCGAAGAGCGTGGCCGCTTCGACGACCCGGATTCCGTCGAGTGCGGGTTTCACGCCAGGTCGACCGCCAGCCTGAAGCCGATCCGCTGGGAACGCGCGAGGCCGCCGCCGACCAGGAGCAACTTGAGCGAATACGCGGGCTCCTGCGGCCCGCCGTCGACGTACCAGTCCGAGCCTTCCGCCTTCCAGTCGGAGCCACCCTTCAGGATCGCGAAGCGCGTGCGGCCGTCGGAGTGCTCGCTCTCGGTCCAGTTCCAGACGCGCGGGCCGGAGAAGTCGAGCACGCCCGCCTCGGCGGCGAGCTGCCACTCGTCCTCCGTCGGCAGCCGCGCGCCGACCGAAACCGCATGCGCTCGTGCCTCGGCGAGGTCGAGCCCGAGCTTGACGTCGCGAACAGAGATCGCGAACCGCCCGCGTGGCGCCGGCCGCTCGACCTCGACGAAGTCATGCAGGCGCGGGGGCAGCGGCTTCCACTCCTCGACGTACGGTGCTTCGCCGTAGGTGCCCGTCTCGCGCCGGCGGAAGACCGCGGTCGACGGCCGCGGCTCGACAGCGGCGAATCCGTCCGGAATCGCGTCGACGCGAACGACAGGCGCCGGCACGCGAGCGGCCTTGCGCGCCGGGAAGCTCGCGTTGCCGCCGCCGGCGACCATGATCTGCTCCGAGCCGAGGAACGCGGCGATCCCGCCGGCCGGGATCTCCACCTCGAGCTCGCCGACAGGACCGGCGTACGCGTCACCGCGATTCGCGAGAGCCCAGAGCGTCGTCTCGCCATGGTCCCAGCGCGAGGCGACGACGCGCGTATCGGGGCTCGCTGCAGCGAGCGGCGTCCACTCTCCGGTCGCGAGCAGCTCGGCGTGGCGTCTCTGGATCGGAAGCATCGCCCGCAGCAGTCCCTTGTCGCGCTCGCTCCAGCCGACCCAGGCGCCGAAGACGTTCTCCCAGACGAGCATGCCGACGCCGTTCAACCACGCGCTGTGCAGCTCCTCGAGGTGATCCCGGTTCCAGCGGCGGGTGTGGTGGAGCATGTGCCTCTGCTCGAACCAGCGCGCGCGCAGAACGCCGGGCACCGGGCTGTCGCTGAACCATTGCGCCCACGAGAGGTGGTGGTCGCAGACGCGCGCGAGCGGCAGCGTCGACTCGCCTTCGAAGGCGATCCCGGGCCGGACCGCGTCGACCGCAGCGCGCAGCGCCGGTCGCGCCTCCTTCATCGTGTCGAGAAAGACGCCGTCGACGCCGAGCTCCCGCACGAGCTCACCGAGCGCCGCATCGTCGTCGACGGGCTCCCGCCGCGTCCCGATGTCCCAGGGGTTGTAGTTCACGAAGACGCGAACGCCGCGCGCGTGAAAGGCGTCCACGAGCTCGCGGATCCCCGGCACGTCGCGGTAGTAGTCGAACTGGTTCCGCTCGTCGATCCCGATCACCGGATAGGCATGCCAGAGCACGACCCCGTCGAAGCCGCCGAACTCGCGCTCCGACTCCTCGCAGAACCGATCCGGGGTGAACCGTCCGGCTGCGTGGTCGTAGAGCAGCTCGTCCCAGAGCCAGACGAGCGCGACCGAGAAGCACGACTGCGTCCACGCGAACTCGGGCTGCCGGTAGGCGCCGTCGTCGTAGGCGATCCGCGTCCGCGCGTCGGCACGCCAGCGATTCAGGACATCCCGCCAGGCTGCCCATTCGCCGGGGTCGTCGGGGGCGGCGAACACTTTGGCGCCGTCGAGCGCGTCGAGCGGCGCCTCCGAATCGAGCGAGACCGGCGAGGGCCGATCGATCGGACGTGGCGACCACGGGTCGCGCGGCTCCTCGAGCGGGATGCTCACACAGCAGCCGGCACGACGGCGAGCGTCCGCTGCACGAGCTCGTCGAGCGTGATCCCGTCGAAGCCGGGCAGTGAGCTCGCGAAGCGGCCCTGCAGCGGCGCCGCCCAGCGAGCGTCGATTCCCGACGCGCCGACGATCGCGCCGACGATGGAGCCGACGGCCGCGCCGTTCGTGTCCGTGTCCCACCCGCCCTGGACGACGGCCGAGATCGCGCCGGAGAAATCGCCGTCGAACCGGTAGAGGGCAGCCGCGACGAGCGCCGTGTTGTTGATCGCGTGCACCCAGTGATATGAGCCGTACCGCTCGTAGAGCTCGTCGAGCACCGTCTCCCATTCGCCCTCGAGATCGCGTGCCGCGCGCAGTGCTTCGGCGAGCCGGCTACCGGCCGGCACGACCGAGAGGCCGATGTCGGCGCAGGCGGCGGACGAGGACTCGGAGAGCGACGCGGCGTGCGCAGCCGCCATGAACATCGCCGCGTAGACGCCGTTCGCGGTGTGGCTGAGGCGGGCGTCCTCCCACGCCATCCGAGCGGCGTCGACCGGATCGCCCGGCGCCGCCCAGCCGTAGGCATCGACCCGAAGTCGCGCCCCGATCCACTCGCGGAACGGGTTGCGCCGTGTGGCCGTCTCCGGCGGAAGGTAGGCCTCGAGCAGGTTGCGCATCGCGACGCGCTCGGCCGTGAAGATCCGACCGGGCGGCATGTAGTCGAGCCAGACCTTGGCGACGTCCAGCGCATCGAAGCCCGTCCCGCACCGCTCGAGGAGCACGACGCCGAGCATGGTGAAGTTGAGATCGTCGTCCTCGGGGATTCCAGCGATGTTCTCCGCCAGGCTGGTGGGACGGCTTGCGCGGTTCCACGGCCATCGCTCCGAGACCTCCTCCGCGAGCCCCTCTGCGGTGAACCAGCCCGCGACCGGCCAGTTCCCGGTCGCCTGCGCAATCGCCCGGATCCCCTCGCGCGGGATGTTCTCGACCGGCTTGCCGAGCACGCACCCCGCCGCGCGCCCGAGCCACGCTCCGGCGATCCGGTCCTCCAGGTCGCCGGCCCGACGCGCCGCCGCCGGAGCAGCGGCCGCGAGGATCTCGTCCAGGCCGCCGGGTTCCTCCTCGCTCAGAGGCCGCGGCCGAGCATCGAGCTCGTCGAGCAGGACGAGCGCGAGCGCCCGCAGCTCGTCGGGTACCGGCTCCTGAGAGGCGCCGCGTCCCGGTGCGGGCGCTCCGCCGGCGGCAAACCAGCGTTGCTCGACGGCGTCGACATCCTGTCCCTCCTCGCGAGCCTGCCTGAGCTCGTGGCCGATCAGATCCTCAGGCTGGCTCCACGTCACTCTCAAGCGGGCACCTCGTCGGCCGTCGCCGTCAGCTCGCGCACTACTCGTGCACGTTCCTCGTGCCGGAGGACGTCTCGCTCGAAGATCTCGACCGCGACAGAGGCCATCGTCCTGCCCGCTTCCTCGACGTCGATCCGGCTCGCGCTCGACACCTCGTCGACCCAGTCCCGCCGGAGCACGGACGTCCCGCCGAGTGCTCCGGCGAGCGCCCCGCCCATCGAGGCGATCGAGTCCGAGTCGCGCCCGTAGTTGACGCCTCCGAGCACCGTCTCGGCGTAGTCGCCGCCGGTCGCGACGAGCAACCCGAGCGCGATCGGGAGCTCCTCGATCGAGTGCAGCCGGCTCGGCGTGCGCGCATTCTGCGCTGGAGTTGCATAGGCCTCGCCCACCGAGTCGAACGGCGCGAATGCCCGCCTGAGCTCAGCGAGCCCGCCCGACCGCCACCCGTCCAGGTCGGCTGCGGTCTCGACGACTGCCTCGATCGCCGAGCGCGTGGCGTCCTTCGCCAGTCGCAGGGCGATGTCGACGACGTCCGCGACCACCGCATCCGGGCGCATGGCCTCCGCCACGGCCGCGGCGAGCACGACCGCCGCGTCGCGGCCATAGCTCGACTGGTGCGCGCCGGTGAGGTCGAGCGCCTCGCACTGAGCGCCTCTTGCATCGCCGGAGTTGGCGATCCCGACCGGCGCGATGTACATCGCGGCGCCGCAGTTGACGAGGTTCCCGATCCCCGCGTCGCGCGGATCGGCGTGGCCATAGCGAAGCTTCAGCACGAGCCACTTCTCCGCCAGGAAGAGTCGGTGATAGAGCAGATCCTCCCGTTGGAGCTCCGGAATCCACATCGCCCTGTCGACGATCTCGGGCAGCATCAGCTCCTCGACGTCGTAGGCATCCAAATGGTCGCGCTTGACGTCGTAGGCGCGGACGAGCACGCGGGTCATCAACGTGTCGTCGGTGATGTGACCGTCGCCCTTGTGGAAGGGGGAGAACGCCTTCTGGACGTTCTTCGTCCGCCTGATCGACTCGACGATCCCCTCGACGAAGCCGCCGAAGTGATCCTGGATCTCGTGGGCCTCCCAGCCCTCGGTCGCTCCGCCGAGGGCGTCGCCGACGGCAGCCCCCGCCAGACAGGCGACAGCCCGGTCTGCCAGCGCGTGCTCGCTCACATCGTCTCCTCGCTTCGCAAGTCGTGGCTTCTGGAGCTTGTCGGCCGGTCGGAGTCGTACCGACCGGCCGACAAGCCGTTCCTTACCGTCCGTTGATCCGCTTCCAGCCGTCCTCGAGGTTCTTCCCGAGCTCCTCGAGCGAGATCGAGCCTCTCAGGTACTGGACGAAGGCCGGCTGCGAGACCTCCGCCTTCCAGCGGGGATACGCCGCGAGCGAGACCCAGTTGCCCTTGCGGAAGTGGACGACCGACGCGGTCGCGATCCTCCAGCTCCCGGTGCGCTTGGTCGACTTGAGCGCCAGCTTGCCCGCCTCGGGATTCGCCGGGATCAGCCAGTCGCCGAGCGCCAGCTTCGCGAGGTTCTGCTTGTTCACGAGGTAGGAGATGAAGAACATCGCCGACTGCTTGTTCTTGCTCTGCTCGGAGATCGAGTAGGTCTGCGGATTCGCCACCTGCTCCTGCGTGCGGCCCTTCAGGAGCGGGAACATCGCCCAGTTGAACCCCCTCGGGCTCTGCAGGATCATGCCCTGCGCGGTGAAGTTCCCCGCCACCGTCATCGCGCACTTCCCGCCGAAGAAGGCAGGCAGCACGGCACTGCCGGAGAGACCCGTCGCCGCGGGATCGACCGACTTGTCGACGTGGATCATGTCGTGCATCTGCTTGACGACGTTCTGGTCGTTCGGGCCGAACTTGAACGTCCACTTGCCGTTCTCGAGATAGAAGTACTGACCGCCGTAGTTGAGCGACATCGTCTGGGTGACGGCCGTCGGCGAGCGGAGGCCCCAGCAGACGCCGTAGCGGCTCGAGGTGGTCAGCCGCTTCGAGATCGAGCGGAACTCGGCCCAGGTCCACGGATCGGCCAGCGTCGGAGCCTTGATTCCCGCCGCCTTGAAGATGTCCATGTTCGCGAAGACGTTGTAGGTCTGGAGCAACGCCGGGACGCCGGTGATCTTGCCGCCGAAGTTGGTCGTCTGCCAGAGCGAGTTCGGGATCGCCCGCCTCAGCGTCTTCGGAATCAGCGGAGTGAGGTTCGCGAGGTAGCCCTGCTGCGTGAAGCCGGCGATGTCCGCGGCCTCGTCGTGGATCACATCCGCAGCGGTGCCGCCGACGAAGCTCGTGAGCAGCTTGTCGTGGACCGAGTTGACGTCGACCGGGACGATCTCGACCTGGATCCCGGGGTGGCTCTTGTTCCAGGACTCGACGATCGACTTGTTCGCCGCGACCGTTGTCGGCTGCCACACGTACGTCGCGAACTTGAGCTTGACGACGGTGACATCCTTGCTTGCCTGCGCCCCGGCTACGAGCACGGTGCACAGCACAGCCAAAGCGCCAAGCACGATGACTTTCCTCATTACTGACCGCCTTTCTGCGGACGAGGCGCCGTCACATTCGACGCCGGGGATTCCTTGGATTGAGACGACCTGGCTTGAAACCACATGACTAACCCTTGACCGCCCCTGAGAGGAGGCCGCCGGTGAGCCAGCGCTGGATGACGACGAAGAGGAGAAGACTGGGGAGGGTCGCGAGCAGGGCGGCCGCCGCCAGGGGGCCGAATCTGACGACTCCCTCGATCCCGACGTACTGCGCGAGCCGCAGCGGCAGCGTCGTCAGATCGGGGTTCTCGATGATGACGAGCGCGAAGAAGAACTCGTTCCAGGCGGTGATGAACGCGAACAGGGTCGTGACGACGATCCCCGGCAAGAGAAGCGGCGCGATGATCCCGGTCAGGATCTGGAACCGCGAGGCACCGTCGACCGTCGCCGCCTCCTCGAGGTCGGGAGGGATCGCGCGCACGTACGTGTAGAGCATGAAGAGGATGAACGGCAACGCCCAGACGACGTAGACGAGCACGAGCCCGATGTGCGAGTTCGTCAGCTTCAGGTCGCGCAGGAGGAGGAAGAGCGGGATGATGATCAGGATCAGCGGGAACATCTGGCTGATCAGGATCCAGCCGAGCCCGACTCGCGTGATCACGCCCCTCCGCCGGGCGAGCACGTACGCCGCCGGCAGCCCGATCATCGTCGTCAGGAGCGCCGTCACGGTCGCCACCTTGAGGCTGTTGATGCCGTTTCGGATGAGCTGGTGGTCGTCCTCGGTCAGCGCCGTCCGGTAGTTCTCGAACGTGAAGTCCTCCGGGATGAACGAGGGGTAGAGCTCGACGAGCTCGCGCGGCCCCTTGAACGACATCGAGAGCATCCAGAGCAGCGGGAAGCCGAGAAAGAGCAGATAGCCGGCGAGCACCGCGTACTGGACGGTCTTCGTGCGCCTGGGACGGGTGGTGACGATCACTTCGCTTCCTTCAGCCGACCCCAGAGGTAGAAGACGAGCGCCACGGCGATGACGACCACCATCGCGCTCCCGAGCGCCGACGCGTAGCCGAACTCGCCGTACTCGAATGCCTGGCTGTAGGCAAACAGCATCGGTAACTGGGTCTTGCCCGCCGGGCCGCCCTCGGTGAGGACGTAGACGAGCCCGAACGAGTTGAAGTTCCAGATGAAGTCGAGCGTGGTGATGGCGATGATCACCGGCTTGAGCTGGGGGAGCGTGATCGTGCGGAAGCGCTGCCAGGTGGTCGCCCCGTCGACCGCCGCGGCCTCGTGCAGCTCGTTCTGGATCGACTGGAGCCCGGCCAACAGCGCCACGGTCGTCTGGGGCATGCCCGCCCAGACGCCGACGAGGATCACCGCGGGTAGCGCCCAGCTGAAGCTCGACAGCCAGTCCGTGTTCTCACCGGGGATGTGACCACGCCGGAGGGCCTCGTTGAGGACTCCCGCCTGCGGCTGGAAGACGAGCTTCCACATGATCCCGACGACCACCGCCGGCATCGCCCAGGGAACGAGGGCGAGCGAGCGCGCGAGCCAGCGCCCGCGCAGGTCCTGCGTCAGCAGGAGTGCGAGGCCAAGCGCGAAGCAGAAGCCGATCGCGGTCACGGCGACCGACCAGATCAGGCCGATCTTGAACGAGTTGACGAAGAGCTCGTCGTCGAGCAACGTGCGGAAGTTGTCGAGCCCGATGAAATTCGTCGGCACGTTCAGACCCGCCCGCGCATCGGTGAAGCCGAGGTAGATCCCGCGGACGAGCGGTATGACGCTGAGGATCACGATCGGGAGCAGCGCCGGGATGAGCAGCAACAACGTCTCCCGGCCCGAGAGGCCCGAACCCGACCTGTTGCGGCGACGACGGTGGAACGTCGGCCGGCCGACCTCTGGAACGGTGCTCATCGGCCAACCTCCGAGCAGCCTCTCATCCGTTTCCTCCCGACGAGGAGCTGCGGACGACCAGGGTGGGCTCCACACCGACCACGCGCGGAGCGCGGTCGGGAGCCTCGATCCGCTCGAGCAGCAACTCGGCTGCGATCCGAGCTCGCTCGGCCGAGCCGAGATCGACCGTGGTGAGCGGCGGCCAGGTGACCTCGGAGAGCGGAATGTTGTCCATTCCGACGAGCGCCACGTCGTCGGGCACGTCGAGACCCGAGTCGCGCAGGGCCGACAGCGCGCCGATCGCAAGCAGGTCGTTGGCGCAGAGAATCGCGTCTGGGCGCTCTCTCGTCAGGAGGCGCTTCGCCGCCTGCTTCCCCGGCTCGATCATGAAATCGCTCGCGACCTCGATCAGCGAGTCGTCGCGGGCGAGGCCGCAGAAGCGGAGCCCGTCGAGGTAGCCGCGGCGTCGCGACGCCCCCGGAGTCGTGTGCTGGGGGCCGTTCACGAAGGCGATCCGGCTCCGCCCGAGGCCGCACAGGTGGAGAACCGCCTCACGCGCCCCTCTGCGCGAGTTCGCGTGCACCGTGTCGGTGATCGCGTCGCTCCTGGGCCCTCCGATCACGACCACCGGCGTCGCGGCGCGGCCCAGCTCCTCGGCATGCGCGTCGGTCAGGTCGAGCGAGACGAGGATCAGGCCGTCGACGAAGCGATGCTTGAGGTCGCGCAGCATCGCGAGCTCGTCCTCGACGTCGGCCCCGGTGGAGTGCAGCAGCAGCCGCCAGCCGCGCTCTCGCGCGAGCTCCTGGATCGAGCTGACCATCGTCGTGTAGACCGGGTTGGCCACGTCGGGCATCGCGAACGCGATCTGGCCCGTCCGCCGCGAGCGCAGGCTGCGCGCCGCCGCATTCGGGACGTAGCCGACGGCCTCGGCCGCCTCCGTGACCCGGGCGAGCGTCGCCGGGCTCGTCCGGATCCCATTCAGGACCCGCGACGCGGAGGCGACCGAGACGTTCGCGAGCCTGGCCACCGTCGTGATCGTCGGAGCGCCGTCCATGCGGTCGTCGATTCGATCTGTCTCCTGGTGTTCGATTGCCCGTCCTATCCGTTCGCCCCGAGCGCGTCGAACTTCGCGAGGAAGACGTCGCCGAGCCCGAGCTGCGCCTGCCCCTCCACGTCTCCGAGCGTGAGCCCGGACACGTAGACGGAACCGGCGCGGGCGTCCAGGTAGAGGTTCGCCTCGGCGAACGCATCGGCTGCGTCGTCCTCGGTCGTCCCGAACTGGCGCACCCACTCGCGGCTCTTGTCGGGTGCGTACTTGACGAGAACCGCGTCGAACTTGCCGATGCTCGTCCCGATGCTGCCGTCGCTGAACCCGGCCAGATAGAGATTGCCGGCGTCGAGCCGCACGGCTGCGGCCTTGTCGTTCAGCTCCGTTCCGAGCTGGTCGCGCCAGGTCATGGCTCCCGCAGCATCGAACTGGGCGGCGATCATGTCCTTGTCGCCTGCGAGCGTCCCGTCGAAGTCGCCGGCCGAGTACCCGGCGACGTACGTGTTCCCGCCCGCATCGGCCGTCAGCCCCCAGACCTCCTCGTTGGCGGAAGTCCCGAACTGCTGGAGCCACGCACGGTTGCCGGCGGCGTCGTAGCGCGCTACCCACCCGTCGAGTGAGCCGACCGGGCTGCCGAGCGCGCCGGACGTCATCCCGCCCAGCCGGAGCCCGTCACCGGTCGCGACGACACCCCACGCCTTGTCCTCGCCCGCGCTTCCGAACTGGATCAGCCAGATCTGGTTCCCCGCCGGATCGAGCTTGGCGAGATAGATGTCCTTGTCGCCGAGGTTCGTTGCGGCCAGATTGCCACGGGTGTAGCCGGTGACGTAGATGTTCGACGTCGCGTCGGTGGCGATCGCGTAGCCGCGGTCGGCAAGTGCCGGGACACCGAACTGGCGCAGCCACTTCCGGTCGCCGGCGGCATCGAACTTGACGACGAACACGTCGTCCGTCGTATTGCCGGCGTGCGTGCCGTCGAAGTCGCCGTTCGTGTATCCGGTCACGACGATGTCGCCTGCCGCGTCGATCGCGACGCCGTACGCCCGCTCGAGCCGGACCGAGCCGAGCTCGCGCGTCCAGAGCCGCGTCCCGCTCGGCGAGTCCTTCACGAGCACGAGGTCCTTGTCCCCCGCGAACGTCTGCCCGTCGACCGACCCACCGGCCGCGAGAGCCTGATAGACGTTTCCGGCCGAGTCCGTCGCGACCCCGCCGGCGCGCTCTTCCTGCGCCGTGCCCGTCAGCGTCGCCTTCATCACCGTCGCCGGCGACTGATTGAGGAACCGGAAGATGTACTTCGCGCCCTCGATGAAGGTCGGACCCCAGACATCCCAGTCGTGGCCGCCGTCGACGACGCGGAACTCGCTCGTCACGTTCTCGGTGTGCGCGACCTGGTTGAAGAGAACCGCGGCCTCGAAGTCGAGGTCGTGCACGTAGTCCTTGGGCTCGGTGTTCTTGAACTCGTCGTCTCCGACCGCGATGTACATCGGCAGCGAGAGCCCCGTGGCCTCGAAGGGCTCGAGGAGCGCGGGATAGTTCAGCTTCCGGTAGATCGAGTCGACGAAGAGGCTCTTTCCGAGCCCGAAGGCGCCGAACTCGCGGGTACTCGAGTCCGTCGGCGGATCCGGGACGTAGACCGCCGGGCTGAGCACGATCGAGGCGCCGAACAGATCGGGGTGGGCGAGGGAGTAGCGCAGGGCGCCGTACCCACCCATCGAGTAGCCGGCGACGCCCCGGCCCGTGCGGTTCGCCACCGTCCGGTAGGTGCTGTCGACGTGCGCGATCAGATCCTTCGTGAACGCCGTCTCGACCTTGCGGCCCGGGTCGGCGCCGGTGTACGCCGAGTCGACGTAGTAGCTCGCGCGGCTGCTCCAAGGGGCGTCGGGCATGATCGCGATCGTCGGCTGGATCTCGCCGGAGGCGATCAGCTCGTCGAGCGCGCCCTGCATCCGCGTCCAGGCGCTCATCGAATCGCCGCGCCCGTGCAAGAGGTAGAGCACCGGGTAGCGCTCGGCCGAGCCCGCATAGCCGGCCGGCAGATAGACGTTGTAGTGGAGTTCCTCGTTCAGCGTGGCCGAGCGGAAGGAAGCGCTCACGATCTCGCCTGGGGCGACGGCGCTGCTGGATCCGACGGCAGAGGGAGCGAGCAGAATCACGACCAGGGCTGCACAGCCCGCCAGCACCAAGGCGATCCGGTTCAGCACGAGAGCCTCCTTGCGGTGGAGTGATGTGGTGTCTCGCGTACGGCCAAGATCTCGGATCTGAAAAGGATTACTGAGAACGTTTACAGAATCGTCACGATGTCATACGATCGACGCCGCGGTCAAGCTGCGAATCCGAAGGGAGCATCGAGGGATGTCGGAGATCAGGCTCGAGCAGGTGGGAAAGGTCTACGCCGGCGACGTCCGAGCCGTCGACGACGTCACCTTCACGATCGGAAGCGGCGAGTTCATGGTGCTCGTCGGCCCCTCCGGCTGCGGCAAGTCGACGCTCCTGCGGATGATCGCCGGCCTCGAGGAGGTCACCGAGGGCCAGATCTGGATCGGCGACCGCGAGGTCTCGCGGCTTGCACCGCGCGATCGGGACATCGCGATGGTCTTCCAGAACTACGCGCTCTACCCCCACATGAGTGTGGCCAAGAACCTCGGCTACGGCCTCAAGGTGCGCGGAACGCCGAAGGCGGAGATCGCACGGCGGGTCGACGAGGTCGCGACGATGCTCGGGCTCGAGGATCTGCGCGACCGGAGGCCCGGCGCCCTCTCCGGCGGTCAGAGACAGCGGGTCGCGATGGGGCGCGCGATCGTCAGGGAGCCGGCCGCCTTCCTGATGGACGAGCCGCTCTCCAACCTCGACGCCAAGCTCCGCGTCGACATGCGCGCCGAGCTCGCGCGCCTGCACGAGCGGCTCGCGATCACGACCGTCTACGTCACGCACGACCAGGTGGAGGCGATGACGCTCGGGACGCGCGTCGCGGTGATGCGCGACGGAACGGTGCAGCAGGTCGACACGCCGCAGACGCTCTACAGGGAGCCGACGAACCTCTTCGTGGCGGCGTTCATCGGCTCTCCGTCGATGAACCTCGTCGAGGCGGAGGTCTCCGACGGCGCGGTCGACTTCGCCGGGTTCCACGTTCCGCTGTCGCCGGACCGCCTCCCCGCGGGGGTGTCCTCCGGCACCGTGATCCTCGGGATTCGCCCCCAGGACTTCACCGACGCGCGAGCCGCGGACGGCAGCCTGCCGACGCTCGAGATCGAGGCCGCCGTCGTCGAGGAGCTCGGGTCGGCCACGCACGTCCTGTTCACGATCGACGCGCCGCCTGTCGACGTCGATTCGGTCCGAGCCGCGAGCGACGACGGCGAGCGCGCCACGCTCCTCGCAACCGACCGGCGCGCGCTCTTCACTGCCGAGGTGGCCGAAGGGACGGAGGTGCGTCCCGGTGACCGGTTGCCGCTCGCCCTCGACCCCGCCCGGCTGCACTTCTTCGATCCGGCGACCGGCGTGAGCCTGGGCTCGGGGGCGCTCGCTGCAACCGCCTGAGGCATAGCCGCGCCAAAGCGGCTACCGTGCCTGCCACTCGTTCTTCGTTCCGACGGTCGCCCGCTCTTTCCGCGTTTCGAACTCTACGAGCAGGCCGACGGTCCGTCAGACCGGCCTAGACCCCGGCTCCAAGGAGAAACGAGACATGACGCGCACGCACAAGCTGATCAACTTGGCGGGGATCGTCCTGCCCTTCGTCGGCCTCGTCGCCGCAATCGTCCTCTTCTGGGATCGGATGGTCGGGCCAACCGAGCTCGCGATCCTCGCAGTCGGCTACCTGCTGACCGGGGTCGGGATCACGGTGGGCTACCACAGGCTCTTCACCCACCGCTCGTTCGAGACCTACCGCCCGGTCCGCTACGCCTTCGCGGTGCTCGGACAGATGGCGGTCGAGGGCGACGTGCTCGCCTGGGTCTCCGACCACCGCAAGCACCATCAGTTCTCCGACCAGGACGGCGACCCGCACAGCCCGCACGCAGGGTACGGCGGCGGGGTCGTCGAGGCGCTGAAAGGGCTCTGGCACGCCCACACCGGCTGGCTCTTTTCCGAGTCGGGCCGCGCCGACCAGGCCCGCTACGCCAAGGATCTGCTGCGCGACACCGGCCTCCGCGTGATCGCGAAGCTCTTCCTTCCGCTCGTCATCTTCTCGCTGCTCGTTCCGGCGGCGATCGGGTTTGCGCTGATCGGCGGCTGGTACGGCTTCTTCGCCGGGCTCTTCTGGGGCGGCGCGGTCCGGATCTTCCTGCTCCACCACGTCACCTTCTCGATCAACTCGATCTGTCACTTCTGGGGCCGTCGTCGCTTCGCCTCGCGCGACGAGTCACGCAACGTCTGGTGGCTCTCGTGGATCTCGTTCGGCGAGTCCTGGCACAACAACCATCACGCCTTCCCGACGTCGGCCTTCCACGGGCTGCGGAGGCTCGAGATCGATCCGGGCGGCTGGGTGATCTGGACGCTCGAGAAGTGCGGCCTCGCGTGGAACGTCGTCCGGATTCCGGTCGAGAAGCAGACAGGGAAGCTCGCAACGGACACCTAGCGAGAGGCTTCCCACCTCCCGCCAAGCCGCTCGCTTCGCCGAGCTGCGTCGGCCCGTGAAACGCCTGTCGCAGGTGGATCTTGCCGAACGCTCGCGCGGCGCGTCTCGCCCCCGCTGAAACCGGCTTTCCTGCGAAATCCCTCTTTTGGGTGAGGCGAGAGCCCCGCTCTTCGGACGATGCGAGCGCCCATGAAGCCGCTTTCGTCTCTCCCCCGCCTGTCGCTCCTTTTCGCCGCCGCCGTCTGTTGCCTCGGGCTCGTCGCCGCGAGCGCTCCGGCCGCCGCCCCGACTCTCGCCCTCTCCGCCCCACCGGTTCTCTCCGGGACGGCGCAGGTGGGCCAGACACTGCAGGTCTCGACCGGAACTTGGTCGCCGACGCCCTCGAGCTACCTCTATGCATGGCACCGCTGCAACACCTCCGGGACGAGCTGCTCGCTCAGCCCGAGCTCGGCTCTGACCTCCACCTACCCCCTCACGGCCGGCGACGTCGGCTTCAGGATCGTGCCGCAGGTCGCCCCCGACGGCCAGTGGGCGCTTTCGGTCAACACCAGCCCGAGCCCCGTTGTCGCAGCCGCGCCTGCTCCTTCCAGCCCGCCGGCGAACACCGTCCGGCCCGTGCTCTCGGGGACGGCGGAGGTCGGTCAGACCCTGCAGGTCTCGACCGGCACGTGGTCTCCCGCACCGTCGAGCTACCTCTACGCCTGGCACCGCTGCAACACCTCCGGGACGAGCTGCTCGCTCAGCCCGAGCTCGGCTCTGACCTCCACCTACCTCCTCACGGCCGGCGACGTCGGCTTCACGATCGTGCCGCAGGTCGCCCCCGACGGAAAGTGGGCGATCTCGGTCAACAGCGCTCCGAGCGCCGTCGTCACCGCTGTTTCGGCTCCGGCGCCGTCCGGCCCGCCCGTGAATACGGTTCGGCCGACGCTCTCCGGAACGGCGGAAGCGGGTCAGACGCTCCAGGTCTCCACCGGGATCTGGTCGCCCGCACCCTCGAGCTACGCGTATGCGTGGCATCGCTGCAACTCGTCGGGAACGAACTGCTCGCTCAGCCCCACCTCGGGTTCGAGCCCGAGCTATCTCCTCACCGCCGGTGACGTGAGCTACAGGATCGTGCCGCAAGTCGCACCCGACGGACAGTGGGCGCTCTCGGTCAACAGCGCTCCGAGCGCCGTCGTCGCCGCCGCGCCGGTTGCGGCGCAGACCACGCCGGTGAACTCGGTGCGGCCGGCCCTTTCGGGAACCGCGCAGTCCGGTCAGACGCTGCAGGTCTCCACGGGAACGTGGTCGCCCGCGCCGACGAGCTACGGCTATGCGTGGCATCGCTGTAGCTCGTCCGGAACGAGCTGCTCGGTGAGCCCGACCTCGACGTCGTCGTCGAACTACGTGCTCGGCTCGGGCGACGTCGGCTTCGCGATCGTGGCGCAGGTAGCCCCGAACGGCCTCTGGAGCTCCTCGACGAACAGCGCGCCCAGCGCCCTCGTCACGGCCGCGACCGCCGCCGTCCCCAGCACCGGCATCGCGGGCGGAACCGGCCTGTACCGGCTTGGTCCGTCGTGGGGGATCGGGTCGAATTACAACCGGTTCGCGTATTCGTTCTCGGGTCGGGACGACGCCGTGCAATCGGCTCAGCTTGCTGGGAAGGCGCTGGTCTACATGGCTGGGGTCGATATCAGCACCGGGTTCAGCACCGGGGTCGACTATCAGACGGCGCTTGAACAGCGGTTGGCTGCTTCGGGATGCGGCCGGGAACTACATGACCGGCTATGGCAACTACCTGGCTGATGTCGGCAACCCCGACTATCAGCGTCGGTGGGCGGACAACGTGGGTAACTTCCTTGCCCAGACGGGGGCGGACGGGGTCTACATCGATGATGTGCTCTCGAACGTCTCGACCTGGTCTGATTGCCGCTGCTTCCCGAGCAAGTATCCGAGCCAGAGCGCCTGGCAGAACGCGATGGTCAGCTGGGTCGCCTACATCGGGCCGGCCTTGAAGGCGCGCGGGTTCCAGGTCGTCGCGAGCGCGCACGCCTTCATCCCGGGCGATCTCCGCTCCAACGACGGCTCGCTCGAGGCGGCCTGGTGGCGGCAGCTCGCCCCCTACGTGACCGGGCTCTCGACCGAGTACTGGTCGCAGAACCCGGCCAACCCGAGCCAGATCCGGACGACCGGCGACCAGTGGTACCAGCAGTGGGACAACTGGCAGGCCCTGGTCTCGGTCGCCCAGAACGCCGGGGTCGACTTCTTCGGGCTCACCTACGGAAGCGCCTCGACCCCCGGCCTGTCGCGTTACGCCAGGGGCTCGTTCCTGCTCGACTGGCACGGCCGCGGCGGGGCGGTCAGCATCGAACCCAAGGACGGCTCCGATCCCTGGAACCCGGCCGCGACAACCGACATCGGCCTCCCCGCCGGCAGCAAGGCCCAGATCGCGTCGGGCGTTTGGCAGCGCCAATACTCCGCCGGCACCGTGGTCGTCAACTCGAACGGGTACGCCGTCACGGTCACGGTCGCGGGAATCGCCCGCACGATCGCCGCCAACCGACGCGCTCCTC
>CAVUYY010000015.1:0-209728 GCA_963745775.1 uncultured Gaiellaceae bacterium | reverse complement strand
TTGGGGGCATCTCGACCGGGCCGGCTCGACGGCGCCGGCTCAACCGGCCTCGACCGGAGGGAACGCGGCAGCGAGGCCGTCCCGCATCCGGTCGCGCACCGCCTCGAGCCGCTCGCGACCGTCGCCGTAGGCGATCAGCTGCAGCCAGATCATGCCGCCTTCGCCGGTGGACTCGATCGAGCCGAGAACACGGCCGTCTCCGAGCTCGGGGACTCGCGCCGCCACCGTCTTCGGCGGATGCTCCTCGAGGCTCGGAACGTCGAGCTCCGCCCGCACGACCGTCGCGAGCGCGTCCCAGGCCGAGGCTGCCGCACCCGAGAAAGTCGCGTAGAGATAGTCGGCGGCCGCGGCCTCACCGGGGTGGTTCTCGACGAAGTGACGGAGGTTCTCGAGGTAGCGGGCCCAACCGCTCTCGCGCGAGCGGATCTCGTCGTCCCAGCTCGCCTCGGGGCCGAAGCCGGACTCGACGATCCGGACGACGGTCCTGCCGCCTCGAGCCTCGACGATGAACTCCGTCGTGACCGCGAACCCCTCGCGCGGCGGGGCGACGACACGCAGCCGCTTCGGCGCTTCGACCTCCTCGACCCGCGATGTCATCCGGTACTCGCCGGAGGCGAGCTCCCACTCGCCGTCAGGGCGCAACTCGATGCGCGCGTCGCTGGCGAACCAGCCGAGCAGCGCCTCCGCATCCGTTAGGGCGTGCCAGACCGCCTCGGCTGTCGCATCCACGTCCAGCTCGATCTCGAGCTCACGATCGTTCATGGCGTCCTCCTGCGGGATGGTCGGGTGTGCGACGGCGAGGACGGTGAAGCGGCGGCCGCCGGCCGCGTCCTCCCTGTGATAGCGGGCGGCAAGCGTCTGCACGGCCTCCCTCAGATCGACGGCGAACGCAGCTCGCTCGGCCGCGTTCGCAAAGCGGATCTCCGTCTCGATCGTCATCGTCGCCACCTGCCGCTTCTGCGAGAGCAGGTGCGCGGCCGCGCGGACGAGCTCGCCAGCGCGGGAGAGCAGGTTCCGTGCGGAGGCGCGGTCGGCCGCGGGGCGCGCCGCGACCCCCACGACGTCGGCGGTCGGAGCGAGAAGCCGCTCGACGCAGTTGCCCGCTCCGCGCTGTTCGACGAGCTCGACAAGGCCGGCCGATTCGAGCTGGCGCAGGTGATAGTTCAGCGTCTGCCGCGGAAGGCCGAGCCTGTCGCCAGCCCCGCGGCGGAGTCCGGTCGCTCGGCAAGCGCCTCGAGAAGACGCAGCCGCGGCCCGCGCACCATTGCCTCCACACGCTCTCGCTCACCGACAACTGCAACGGCACCCATCTGACCAATTATCCGGTCAGTCGATGGCGATTGTCAAGGGGAAGTCGCTGCGTGTGGCATTGTGAGCTGCGAAGGGCGGTTAGCTCAGTTGGGAGAGCACCTGGTTTACACCCAGGGGGTCGGGGGTTCGAGCCCCTCACCGCCTATTCCGCTAGCGCGCAGAGAGATCCCCTGAAGTTGATGGCGTGGAGTCAAAGAACAAAGAGGGCCCCGCGGGTTGGATTTGGCCGGTGAACCGGTCGATAAATTTTGGCGACTCTCGCGATCAAAAAAGAATGATTTGGAGGACCGGTGTAAAATACGAACCTATGGCGGCACCCCATCTTCCCGACTACGACCGACTCCTCGTCGAGCTCGTCCAGCTCGAGCAGCACGAGCCCGAGCTCGCGCGCCGGCTCGAGCGGGTGCAAGACCGAAACACCGCCTTCCCGAACGAGGTGACGGCACGGCACGTGACCACGCTCTCGGCTGAGCTCGCCGAGTTGCGCACCTCGATCATCGAGCTACGCGCGCAGCTCGTTCCGATCATGCGACTACGCGACGTCGCCGCCGTCGAGTCGGTGGAATCCGCCGACGCGGATCAGCACAGCCGCAAAGCCCCTTAGAGCTTGGCTGTTAGATCGCGCAGCTCGCGCGGCCGTTCTTGACGAGGTACTGCTGGTGGTACTCCTCGGCCGGCCAGAACGGCGTTTCGTCGGTGACGATCTGCGTCGCGATCGGCTTGCGCAAGCCGGACTGGGCGCGCTCGAGCGACTCCCGCGCGACCCGCGCCTGCTCGGGCGAGTGGGCGAAGATCGCCGAGCGGTACTGCGTTCCGACATCCCAACCCTGTCGGTTCACCTGGGTCGGGTCGTGCAGCTTCCAGAACCGGTCGACGAGCTCCGCGTACTCGACCTCACCCGGGTCGAACGTGACCTCGACCGCCTCGGCGTGCCCGGTTCTACCGCCGCACACTTCCTTGTACGTCGGATTCGCGGTGTGACCGCCGATGTAGCCGACCTGCGCGTCTTTTACCCCCGGCGTGTTCCGGAACTCGACCTCCACGCCCCAGAAGCAACCCGCCGCAAACGTCGCCTTCTCACGCCCGCGCCTGATCGCTCTGGTGATCGCTTTGGGCCTGATCGCTTTGGGCGCTCATGTCCGCTCCAGGTCGAGCGAGCACGAGTTGATGCAGTAGCGCTGGCCGGTCGGGCCCGGGCCGTCGGGAAAGACATGCCCGAGATGGCCGCCGCAGGCGGCGCACATCACCTCGGTGCGGGTCATTCCCCAGGTTCGATCCGTCTCGGTGATGACGCTCTCGAGACTCGCGGGCTCGACGAAGCTCGGCCAGCCGGAGCCGGAGTCGAACTTCGCCTCGGCGCGGAAGAGCTCCGCCCCGCAGCCGGCGCAACGGTAGATGCCCGGCTCCTTCGTGTCGTTGTACTGACCGGTGAACGCACGCTCCGTGCCTTTGCGACGAAGGATCTCGTACTGCTCGGGCGAGAGCTCGGCACGCCACTCGGCATCTGTCTTCTCGATCTTTGTCGTCATGCGGACACGGTAGCCGCTGACCTCTTAACCACCGGTTAAGCCTCCGGCAGGACGAACGCGGCGATCGCCACGAAGTGCGTGATCGCCGCTCCGATCACGAGCAGATGGAAGATCTCGTGGTAGCCGAAGACGGCGGGAATCGGGTTCGGCCGCTTGAGCGCGTAGGTGACGGCGCCGACCGTGTAGAGGGCCCCACCTACGAAGACGAGGACGGCCGGGGCGATCCCGAAGCCGACGAGCTCGGGGACGGCGACCGCTCCGACCCAGCCGAGCGTGATGTAGACGGCGGCCGTCACCCACGTCGGCGCGTCGATCCAGAGCAGATTGAGGACGAGCCCGGCAGCGGCTCCGCTCCAGACGGCGATCAGCACGGCCGTTCCGAGCGCGCCGTCGAAGGCCAGCAGCGCGAACGGCGTGTACGTGCCCGCGATCAGGAGCAGGATCGTCGAATGATCGAGCCGCCGCATCCACTTGCGGACACTTGCCGACCGCCAGGTGACTCGGTGATAGAGGGCGCTGACGCCGAACATCGCCGCGAGCGCGACCGCGTAGATCAGCATCGCGAGCCGCTCGCGTCCGGCGTCTGCGACGAGAACCAACACCGCTCCGGCCAGCACGGCGACGAAGAAGGCGTACTGGTGAAAGACGCCGCGAAGCCGCGGGCGCTCGAGGATCTCCACTACCGGGATTGTGCCGGAGAGCCCGGGGAGCCGTGCAAGCGGCTGTTCCTATACTCGATCCAGGGCCGTTAGCTCAGCTGGTAGAGCAGGGGACTTTTAATCCCAAGGTCGTTGGTTCGAGCCCAACACGGCCCACTGGATCCGATGAGACCGAACAGTCACGTGCGATTGGGGCCGTGACACGCGAGAAGACCCGAACACTGCGAGCACACGGAGAATCCGAGGTCACCACAGCACCGAGCACTCAGGAAGCGCGGATGGCTGCGGGCTACCCCGACGTCGACCTCATCGGCTGCCGGTTGGGTCAACCACAGGTCAACAGCTGCAAGTCTGAAGCGGCCAACGACTCGCATCAAAGGGCGGGTGCATTGGCTTTGGTTGCAAGCACGGGCGATCAGCGCGGTTCTTGACGCTCGCTATACAGCGGCTGCATTCGCTTGATCGGCTAGGTCTCCGCGGGGCGAGCGTCGACCAGCTTCGCAGCGCGCGGCGGGCTAACTAGCGGCGGATGCGGTCTTCGGTTGCTCCGCTGCGATCGAGCGGCTCGGCGGCACCGTGGGGAAGCTCGGCCCAGACGCGCGTGCCGGCACCCGGTGGGCTCTCGACCCCGAGCCGGCCGTCGAGCGCCTCGACGCGGTCGGCGAGCCCACGCAGGCCCGAGCCGCGCGAGGCGTCGGCGCCGCCGACGCCGTCGTCCACGACTTCGACCCGACTGCAGTCGCCGTGACGCGCGACCCGCACGCGCACGAGGGACGCCTCGGCGTACTTCGCGACGTTCGTCAGGGATTCGGCGACCACGTAGTACGCCGCGGCCTCGACGGGCGGGGGCAGGCGCTCGGCGAGCTCGTTCTCGATCTCCACCCGGAGCGGCGCCCGACTCGCGAGCACCTCGAGCGCTGCTCCGAGCCCTCGTTCGGTGAGGATCGCCGGATGGATCCCGCGGGCGAGCTCGCGGAGCTCCTCGATCGCCTGTGTGAGGTCGAGCGCGGCAGCGCCGAGAAGTTGGCGCGCCTCGTCGGCTCCGTCGGGCAACCGCGCCAGGGCGAGCCGGAGTGAGATCGAGACGGCCACGAGCCGCTGTTGGGCGCCGTCGTGGAGATTCCGTTCCAGGTGCTCACGGGCCTCGTCGCCCGCACGAACGATCCGGGCGCGCGAGGCACGCATCTCCTCCTGTGACCGGGTGTTGGCGATCGACTGGGCCGCGAGGTCGCCGAAGCTGCGCAGGCGGATCTCCGCCCCGGCTGGAAACGGATTCCCGAGTTCCCGCTGCAGGGTGATTGCTCCCAGAAGCTGTGCATTCAGGATCACGGGCGCTGCAATCACCCAGCGCTCGCCGAGCTCGGGAGAGGTCTCGAGTGCGTTGGTCGGAAATCCGGTCTCGAGCACGGTGAGCGTCGCGCCGCCGGCGCTTGGATGAAGCCGCGCGTCGGGTTTGAGCGGGGGCCGCGAGCCATTACTCCAGCCGGCGACGACGACGACCTCGTTCTGGACTCCCGTCCAGCGGACGAGGTGGACGCACTCTGCGCCGTAGAGCACTCCAGCTTCGCTCGTGACCGCGTCCAGCACCTCCGCCTGGGCGCGACCGGCGGCGACGAGGGTGGCGACACGGCGGAGCGCCGCCTGCTCTTCGGCCAGCGCGGCGACCTCTCGCCTAGCCTCGGCATTCGCGATCGCCTGGGCGACGAGGGCCGCAAAGTCCCCGAGCCTGACCTCGGCTCCCGGCGGAAACGGATCGTCCTGCGTCGTGCGCGAAGCCGTGACGACGCCCCAGATCCGGCCCTCGACGACGATCGGCGCAGCGATCGAAGCTTCCAGTCCGAGTTCCTGCCACCGCTCCTTGGCGAACTCGGTGGTGAGGTCGGCGGCCGAGTCAAGGCGCTCGGGGCGCTCCGAACGGACGACGCGCGCCGTGATCGTGTCGCCGCCGAACTCATAGACCAGGCCCGTCTGGTCGCGTCGCGTCGGGTCCGACGCTCCAGGCTCCGAGAACCCTGATCGAGTCGCCGTCCCACCGCATCGTGTTCGCGGCGTGCGCGCCGAAGAGCCGCCCTATTTCCGAGGTGACCGTCGTGAGGAGTTCGGTCTCGCCGGCGCCGCTCGCCACGAGCGTCGCCACCCGGCGGAGGGCGGTCTGCTCGTCGACGAGCCGCCTGAGCTCGCCGTCGTCCTGGAGAGTCCATGCGCGGATCGTAGGCCAGCGTCAGACCTTCATCACGAACGGATCCTGGATCTCCTCCGAGAACT
Organism: uncultured Gaiellaceae bacterium; assembly: GCA_963745775.1. Taxonomy (GTDB): domain Bacteria; phylum Actinomycetota; class Thermoleophilia; order Gaiellales; family Gaiellaceae; genus Gaiellasilicea. Next base: position 203,964 of record CAVUYY010000015.1, on the reverse strand, counting down.
CGCACCACACGCTCTTTGTCTGGAGATATCCGTCGATCGCCTCGGCCCCATTGACGCGCCCGTAGCCGCTCTCCTTGTAGCCACCGAATGGCGAGTTGAACGTGATCGCGCGATAGAGGTTGATCCAGACCGTCCCCGCCTTGAGTCGCCGCGCGACCCGGTGCGCCCGCTTCACGTCGCTAGTCCAGACCCCTGCCGCGAGGCCGAAGCGAGTGTCGTTCGCAATCGCGATCGCTTCTTCCTCGGTGTCGAAGGGAAGCGCCGTCAGCACCGGGCCGAAGACCTCGTCCTGCGCGATCGGCGCGTCGTTGCCGACCCCGTCGACGACCGTGGGGGAGAAGAAGAGACCATCCTCGAAGCCCGAGACCGCCGCTCGGGCCCCGCCGGCGACCCGCGCGCCTCCGTCTTTCGCCGCCGCGACCATCTCCTCGATCCGCGCGAGCTGCGGGACGTTCGCGATCGGGCCCATCTGAGTCGCGTCATCCATCGGGTCGCCCAGCACGACCCCGGCCGCTCGTTCCGTGATTCGCTCCAGGAGCTCGTCATAGACCGGTCGCTGCAGCAGCGCGCGGGATCCGGCCACGCACGTCTGTCCCGCCGCGGCGTAGATCCCCGCCAGCAGGCCTGCCTCGGCAGCGTCCATGGGGGCGTCGGCGAAGACGATGTTCGGACTCTTCCCGCCGAGCTCCATCGTCGTCCCGGCGAGCCGGGCGCCTGCGGCCGCGGCGATCCGCTTGCCGGTGGTCTCGCTTCCCGTGAAGGAGATCTTCGCGACGCCAGGGTGCGCGACGAGCGCCGCGCCCGCAGCGCCGGTGCCCGTGACGACGTTGACGACGCCCGGTGGGAAGCCGGCCTCGTCCGCGAGCCGGAGCGTCTCCAGGATGCTCGCCGATGCGTGCTCGGAAGGCTTGACGACGACGGTGTTGCCGGCTGCGAGCGCCGGGCAAAGCGAGTACATCGTCAGGAGCACGGGCGAGTTCCAGGGGACGATGATCCCGACGACCCCGAGCGGCTCGCGAAGCGTGTAGTTGAGGACACTCGTGCGGTCGAGCGGGATCACGCGGCCCTCGACCTTGTCCGCGAGCCCGCCGAAGTAGTAGAGCCAGTCGGGGATGACCCGTAGCTGCGCGCGCATCTCCTTGTAGAGCTTGCCGTTGTCCGCCACCTCGATCCGGGCGATCTCCTCGGCGCGGTCGGCGATCAGGTCGGCGAGCCGCATCAGCAACCGTCCGCGCCGCGTCGGAGAGAGCGCACGCCAGGCCTCGCTCTCGAACGCCGATCCCGCCGCGCGGACTGCCCGGTCCACGTCCTCGGTTCCACCAAAGGCGAGCGTCGCCCACGGGCGGCCGGTCGTCGGGTTGAGCGACTCGAAGGTCTCGCCGTTCGCGGCGTCGACGTCCTCGCCGCCGATCAGAAGGCGGTAGTGCTTCATGACGGGCTCCTCAGGTGGGGTGAAAGGTCTCGGCGGGCGGCGTCGGTCACGAGGCAAACGCCTCCTCGACTGCATGGCGCGCGTTTCGCCAGCCGGGCCGGAGCAGCTCCTCGGTGCCGGCCGTGACGGCGACGAGCTCCCGCGCCGGGAACACGATCAGCGACTGGCCGGCGTAGCCGCCCCCGAAGAACGTCCCGTCTCCGACCCACCAGAGATAGCCATAGCCTGCGTTCTCAGGCCCTCCACCCGGCGTGTGCGCCGTGGTCGCCTCGGCCGCGTATCCGGGAGCGAGCAGCTCCTCGCCGCCGACCCGGTGGAGCTCACCGATGAGCGCCAGATCACGTGGGCGAAGCCGCAGATGGCCGAAGCCGTAGGAGTACCCCTCCGGATCCGCCGGCCACTCGAAGCGCTCGATCCCGAGCGGAGTGAAGAGATGCTCGCGGGCATAGTCCGCCAGCGTCTGGCCGACGCAGTCCGCAAGCGCGCAACCCAGCACGTGCGCGGCGCCGTTGTCGTAGCGGAATCGCTCTCCGGGCGGTAGGAGGCGAGGCGCCTCGAGGAGGAACTCGAGCCAGCCGGTGGGCATGCGCGAGCACCTCGTCGATCTCCCACGGCCCGTCACTCTCGGTGCCGCCGGTCATCGTCAGGAGGTGCCTGAACGTCCGCGGGCCGCCATAGACCAGCCGGTCGAGCGAGTCGAGCTCCCCTCGGCGGAGCGCGATTCCGACGAGCGCCGACACGACGCTCTTCGTCACCGAATAGACATCCACGAGGTCGTCCGGCGAGTGGCCCGCGAAGGCGCGATCCAGCACGACCTCGCCTCGGTGCAGCAGGACGAGGTTCGTCGTGTGGGCGTACCGAGGATCCGAGCGCACATTCCGCTCGAGCCTGGTGAGCGTCTCTTCGAGGGAGGCCGTCTGCCCGCTCACCCGGCCACCTCGCGGGCGACCGCTTTCCCCACCTCCGAAGTCGAGGCACCGCCGCCGATGTCGCGCGTCCGCGGGCCGTCCTTGCAGACGGCTTCGACGGCGCGTAGCAGTCGCGCCGCGGCGTCGGTCTCCCCGAGGTGGTCGAGCAGAAGAGACGCGCTCCAGATCGCGCCGAGCGGGTTCGCGAGCCCGCGCCCCGCGATGTCTGGAGCGGAACCGTGAACGGGCTCGAAGATCGCGGTCGTCCCCGAACCGGGGGCGACGCTGGCGCTCGCTGCCATCCCCATCCCCCCCTGGAGCGCGGCGGCGATGTCCGTGAGAACATCGCCGAAGAGGTTCGAGGCGACGACGACGTCGAGGCTGAGTGGGTCGGTCACCATCCGAGCCGCGAGCGCGTCGACGAGCGCCCGGTCGACCTCGACGTCCGGATGCTCGGCCGCGACCTCCTCGACGATCTCGTCCCAGAGGACATAGCCGTAGCGCGAGGCGTTCGACTTCGTCGCGCTCGTGAGACGGCGGCTGCGTCCTTCGGCGAGCTCGAATGCGTGCTTCACGACGCGACGGACGCCGGCCCGGGTGAAGACCGCCGTCTCGATCCCCACCTCGTGAGGATGTCCCTCGTGCGCGCGGCCTCCGACGCCCGCGTACTCACCCTCGGTGTTCTCGCGGACGAAGAGCATGTCGACCGCGGGAGCGCCGGCGAGAGGCGAGGGCACGCCGTCGAGCAGCCGCGCCGGCCGGAGGTTCGCCCAGAGATCGAGTCCCTGGCGAAGCGGGAGGAGGAGCCCCCAGAGAGTGATGTGGTCGGGAACCGACGGGTGCCCGACGGCACCGAGCAGGATCGCATCGAAGCCGCGCGCGGTCTCCAACGCATTCGCGGGCATCATGGTGCCGTGGGCGTGGTAGTGGTCGCTGCCCCACGGCAGATCCGTCCATTCGAGCTCGAGAGCCAGCGCGTCGACCGCCCGCCGGGCCTCAGTCACCACCTCGGGACCGGCGCCGTCTCCCGCGATCACTCCTATGCGATAGGTCACGGACGAACCTCCTCGAGCGTCGGGATGGCCGAGCGACCGTCGAGTGCCTGGCACGAACGAGCGGCGCAGTCGTTCGCAAACGCGAGCGCCTCAGGCAGCTCTGAGCCGTGCACGAGGGCGGCGAGCAGCGCCCCGTGGAAGACGTCGCCGGCACCGAGCGTGCTCACGGGCTCGGCGAGAGCCGCGGCGGGCGCGTCGAACGAGCCCGTGGCGGTGTGGCCTGAGCAACCCTCGTGACCTCGTGTCACGACCACTGTCTCGGCCCCCGCAGCGAGGGCGGCCTCGACGGAGCCGAAGTCGCGCTCCAGCGCCGCCTGCGTAGGGGCGTAGAGCCCAACACCTGCGAGGTCGAGCGCGGGTATCGGATTGCCGCCGTCGACCGAGAGGCGAACGTCGCGAGGTGCAGCCGCGAAGCCCGCGTGGTCGACGTGGACCCAGCTCGCTTCGCGCATCAACTCGAGTGCGCGGCGGGAGGGCTCGAGAGGCGCCGCGGTGCCCGAGAAATGGACGATCGCGCGTCCCTCTCCCGTCACGAGGACCGAGCTCTGGGGCGAGCGGGCGCCGGACTGCTGCGCGAGCTCGCTGACGTCTACACCCTCCTGCTCGAGGCCCGTCCGGATGGCGTCCCCGACTGCGTCGCCGCCCACGGCCCCGACGAAGAACGTCTCGACGCCGAGCCGGGCGAGCGTCACCGCGGCCGTCGCCGCCGGGCCGCCTCCGGCGACCACGAGCGCGTCGGCGACCACGCGGTCGTCCGCCGCCGGATGGCGCGGCAAGGCGAAGACCGAGTCCTGCGTCGCGAGTCCCATGCAGACCACACGCGTCAACGAACGACCACCGTCGCGACCTCGTGCGGCCGGTAGGCGAGGGCGATCGCGCCGTCCTCGACGTCGAGCTCGTCGCCTTCCTCTTCCTCGAGCGCGTTCGCGCGGGCTGCGACCGAAAACGGGAAGCCGAGCGAGATGCGAGCGGTGCCGCGTGCGCCGTGCGCCTCGTACAGCCTGAGCACGACCGCGTCGGAGTCCTCGGCCGGCTTGATCGTGTCGAGGACGACGTTCGGATCGTCGACCGCGGCGAGGGAGCCCGAGCGATCCAGCGACGTCCAGCGAAGAGGCGTGTTGAAACGCGCGCCCTCCGCGACGATCCCCGCCTCGCGCCAGCCCCCGGCGTGCGGGACGATCGCGTAGGCGAAGGAGTGCGGTCCCTGATCAGCTTCGGGATCTGGACTGGTCGGCGACCGGAGCAGACTGATCCGAAGCTCGCCGCCGAAGCAGCTGTAGCCGTACTTCGAATCGGTGAGGAGCGCGACGCCGAAGCCGTGCTCCGACAGGTCTGCCCACCTGTGTCCGGGGACCTCGTAGCGCGCCCTGTCGAAGCTCGTCGAGTAGTGCGTCGGCCGCTCGGCGTAGCCGAACGCCGTCTCGTAGCTCGCATTCGGAGCGCGGACGGCAAGCGGGAAGCAGACCTTGAGCAGTGTATGCCGCTCGCGCCAGTCCACGTTCGTATGGAATTCGAGCCGGCGCGACTCGGCATCCAGCCGGACGGTCTGCGTCATCGTGCTGCTCGGTGCCGAGCCGGCGGGCGAACTCGATCTCGGCCCGCAGTGGAGTGCTGGTAACGACGCGGTAGGAGGCTGCGGGCGCGGCGTCGCGGCGCGTCTCGAGGTGCGCGGGGTCGATGTCCCACGCGTCGAAGGCGACGGGCAGGTCGTCGTAGAGCTCGAGTCGGTTGCCGGCCGCGGCGAGTGCCTCGCGGCCGCTTCCCTTCTCGAGCAGCGAGACGAGCGTTCCGTCCTCCGCGAGAGTCGCGCGCAGGTGGCCGTTCTCGAGCACGAGCCCGTCGAGTCGAACCTCGTCGCGCGCCTCGACGGCGCCGCCGAAGCCGTAGCTCGAGGCGGCGACCATCCGAAGCCCGACGCCGGGCACGTCGGCTACCTCCCGCCGCTCGAAGCCGATGGTGTTGACCGCGACGTTCCCTGGCTCGCCGAGCACGCCGGCGGAGATCGCGTTCGCCCCGGTCACGACCTCCGAGAGATCGCGTTCCGCCTCCTCGTGCACGAGCCGGATCGACGAGCCCGGGACGATGTCGTGGAACTGCTGAAGGAGGAGGAGCTTCCAGAGCCGGTCGAGCTCGGCGCGCGGCACGTCGTCCCCGACGAGCGCCACGAGGAACTCGGCGTCGTGCAGCGCGCCTTCGGCGCGCCGGTTCCCGAGCTTCGTACGGGCCTGCGAGGTATAGACGCCTCGGTGGTACTCGAAGTAGAGCTCTCCGACGACGACGGGTCGGGCTCCCTCCTCGGCCTCGAGCGCGTCGAAGAACTCCTCGCTCGTGCGCTGGGACGTACGCGGCACGCCCTGGAGGTCGTGAGCACGACGCAGCGACTCGAGCATCGTTCGGGTCGGGCCACCGCCGCCATCTCCGTGTCCGAACAGGAGCAGCGAGGTTGCCGATGAGTCGTGGTCTCTGTACGCGCGTGCCGAGCTCCGGAGCTCCCGGACGGTCGCCTCGCTCGAATAGGTGTCGCCGGGTGGGAAGTGCCCGAGAACCTCGCTTCCGTCGATCCCTTGCCAGACGAACGTGTGGTGCTCCGGCTTGTTGAACTTGTTCCAGGAGAGCTTCTGGGTCAGGAAGCGCGTCAGTCCCGCCGCGCGCATCAGCTGGGGGAGCTGCCCGGGGTAGCCGAACGCGTCCGGGCTCCAGAACTCGCGGCAGCGGATTCCGAGCTCGCGCTCGAACCAGCGCTGACCGTGCAGGAACTGGCGGAGCAGGGACTCGCCAGAGACGAGGTTGCAGTCGGGCTCGACCCAGCTACCGCCGACCGGGACGAGCTGCCCGCGGCCGACTGCGGCGCGCACGCGCTCCCAGAGCTCGAAGCTTCCCTCGCGGATCCAGGCGCACTGCTGCGCCTGCGAGCAGGCAAAGCGGTACTCGGGGTACTCCTCCAGATAGCGCAGCTGGCTCGAGACGGTGCGCACGAGCTTGCGCCGGGTCTCTGCGAGCGGCCAGAGCCACGCCGTGTCGATGTGGGCATGGCCCAGCGCGACCAGCTCGTGGGTTCGCGCGGCGTTCGTCCGTCCGAGGAGCACAGCCAGGATCTCTTGCGCGGCCTTCCAGCTCCCCGGCACCTCCGGGCGCCAGACGTTCGAGAATCGCTCGAGCCCGGCGCGCAGCTCGCCGGCGAAGCTCGGGTCGAGGTCGGCGTCGCCGTCGGCCTCGAGTGAGCGCAGGGTCTCGAAGTCGTGGAGAAGCGACCAGGCGGCGGAATCGTAGAGAGCGATATCGCAACGGTCGAGCGTCGGCTTGGGGAGCGAAAGGTACGGCCCTTGCTGGCGGCCGAACATGCCGTTGCAGGCCAGCTCGACCTGGAGCGAGAGGCGCTCGCCGCCCTCCGCCTCGTCGAGGAGGCGCGCATCAGGACGCTCGCCCGCTCCGCCGGTGTTCAAGCCCTGGAGCGGCCGGTCTTCGATCCAGAGCTGAGCCTCGCTGTGAGAGACGAAGAGGAGATCGACCCGACCCCCCTTCCAGGTTTGCGGGACCGTCGCCTCGATCCGGAACCACCACGTCGACCAGAGCGGGCCGAAATGCTCTCCGAGCCCGGGCCTCGCGGAAGGGCAGGGCTTGCGCCTCCTCCCACGAGATCCGATCGACCGGGCCGGCGACGAGGATCTCGTCGACAGGGACGGTCTCCCGGTAGACCATCGCCGCGAGCCGTTCGGCAGTCTGACGCAGGCGCGCGCGGGTGTACTCGATGTGGCGGATCACGAGCGGGCCGGCGGGGCCGCCACGGCGCGCAGAGCTCAGTTGACGCGTTCCTCGGTCTTGGTGTCGAAGAGGAACACGCTCGCGCGCGGGACGGCGAAGGTCGCGTCCTCTCCGACGGAGATCCGATGGTTGGGAGCGAACTTCGCGATCAGTGGCGCGTCGCCGACGGACGCGTGGACGAGCTGCTCGTCGCCGAGATATTCGACGTTCTCGACCTTGGCGGAGAACCGAATCGAGTCTCCCGCACCGTTTGCGAGCCCGACGTGCTCCGGCCGGAAGCCGGCCGTGAGGCCGTCGTTGCCGGCATCGACGATCGGCGCCGGAACCAGGTTCATCGGAGGCGAGCCGACGAAGCTCGCCACGAAGACGTTCCGCGGATCCTCGTAGAGCTGATGCGGCGTTCCGAGCTGCTTGATCACGCCGCCGCTCATGACGGCGATCCGATCGCCCATTGTCATTGCCTCGACCTGGTCGTGCGTGACGTAGACCGTGGTCGTGCCGAGCCGGCGCTGCAGCTTGAGAATCTCTCCGCGAGTCGCGACCCGCAACTTTGCGTCCAGGTTCGACAGCGGCTCGTCCATCAGGAACGCGGCCGGCTCCCGCACGAGCGCGCGGCCCATCGCAACGCGCTGCTGCTGTCCGCCCGAGAGCTGGCCGGGCCGGCGGTCGAGCAGACCCTCGAGCTGAAGCAGCTTCGCCGCCTCGTCCACGCGGCGCGCGACCTCTTTGCGCGGCGTCTTGCGCACGCGCAGCCCGTAGCCGAGGTTCTTGCGCACCGTCATGTGCGGGTAGAGCGCGTAGTTCTGGAAGACCATTGCGAGGTCGCGCGCCGAGGGCTGCAGCGACGTCACGTCGCGGTTGCTGATCAGGATCCGCCCGCCGGTGACGTTCTCGAGGCCGCCGATGCAGCGGAGCAGGGTCGTCTTGCCGCAGCCCGAGGGCCCGACGAGGACGACGAACTCACCCTCCCCGATCGTGAGGCTGACGTCGTCCACTGCACGGACGCCTGGGGTGTACTCCTTGACCAGGTTCTGGACGTCGATCTGCCCCATGCGGTCGTGAATCTACGACTTCTGTCGCGAAAGTGCAATCGTTGCCACATCGCCGGGTGGCGGCATAGACTCGGCACCCGATGAGCGTCACAACAGCACTCGAGCCGGTCGCTGGTGTCGGGCTCGTTTGCGACACGTGCAATGTCTACTTTCTCCGCACCGGCCGTGACGCCGTGCTGGTGGACGTCGGGAGCGGCTCGGTCTTCGATCGGCTCGCCGACCTCGGAATCGAGCGCGTCACCGATGTCGTCGTCACCCACCACCATCGGGACGGCGTCCAGGGGCTCGCTCGCGCAGTCGCCTCAGGAGCCCGGATCTGGGTTCCCCCGCTCGAGTACCCACTGATCGCAGAGGTAGACCGCCACTGGCAGGACCGAAGGCTTGGACAACGATTACGACCTCCGGCAGGACCGATTCTCGCTCCTCGAATCCGTACCCGTTACCGGAGTCGTCGCCGAGTACCGCACTCAGGAGATCGGCGGTCATGCGTTCTTCACCCTGCCCACCCCCGGCCACACGGCGGGCTCCGTCAGCTATTTCGTCGAGGTCGCCGGCAAGCGGCTTGCCTTCTGCGGCGACCTGCTCTACGGCGACGGCAAGCTCTGGTCGCTCGCCGCGACCCAGTGGTCGTACAGCGGCGTCGAAGGGCTGACGGCGACGCACGTCTCCTGCGCTGTCCTCGCGGAGCGCGACCCGGATCTCGTCCTGCCGGCCCACGGCCCGCTCGTCGATGATCCCCAGGCCTCGCTCGCGACCGTGCGGGACCGCGTTCAGGAGCTCGTCGACCTGCGACTCGAGCACCGCTGGGATCTCGCGGACATGCACGCGAACCCATGGGCTCCGGTGACCGAACACCTGCTTCGCAACCGCGCCTCCTTCGCGAACAACTACGCCATCGTCTCGGAGACCGGGGCGGCGCTCCTGATCGACTTCGGCTACGACGTAACGACAGGGCTCGTCCCCCGGACCGAACGCGAGGCCCGGCGAGCGCTCCTTTGGCCGCTCGACGCGCTTCGCGGCGATCATGGCGTCCGCGAGATCGAGGCGGTCGTGGTCACCCACTACCACGACGACCACGTCGCGGGCCTCGACCTCCTTCGGGACGTCGAGGGAACTCGGGTCTGGGCGCCGGAGAACGTCGCCCCGATCCTCGCTGAGCCTTCGCGGTACGACCTACCGTGCCTCTGGTTCGAGCCGATCGCCGTCGACCGGATCGTCCGCTTCGGCGAGTCCGTGCGCTGGCACGAGTACGAGCTGCGCTTCCATCGGCTGCCCGGGCACACGCTCTACGCGGCCGCGATCGAGTTCGAGGTCGATGGAAAGCGTGTGCTCGCGACCGGCGACCAGCAGACCGGAGGCGAGCGACCCGTCCTCAACTACCAGTATCGAAACCGCTTTCGGATCGACGACTTCATCGAGAGCGCCCAGCTCTATCGCTCGCTTCGCCCGGATCTGATCGTGAGCGGTCACTGGCCGCCCCAGGAGGTCGACGACGCACTCCTCGACGGACTGGCCGCGGACGGTCGCCGCCTGGCGGATCTGCACCGCGAGCTACTTCCGCTGGACGAGCTGGATTTCGGGCGCCGAGGGGTTCGGCGCCCGGATCGAGCCCTATCGCTCGATCGTGGCTCTCGGGGAGCGGCTCGAGCTCGACGTGCTCGTTCGCAACCCGTTCGGCGGGAGGCTGTGGCGAGCGTGCGGCTCGCCGTCCCGGAGGGCTGGGCGAGCCCCGATCCTCGGGAGATCGCTCTGGCGGCAAGGAGTGAGGGCCACGTTCATTTCTCGCTCGAGGCGGGTGGCTCGCGGCCGCCGCTGCCGGATCGGCGCCGACCTCACCGTCGACGAGACGCCGTTCGGGATCCAGGCCGAGGCGCTGGTGGACGTGACGTGACCGACCTTGTTCACGAGTCGCCGGCTTATCGGCTCGAGCTTTCGCCCGACGGGCTCACGGCGACGCTCTCCTCGCCCGGCGGTGTCCATTGGGCGGCGCTGCGTCCCCTCGCCGCCCTCGATACGGTCGCCGGTTTGGACGAGACCTACGAGGTCTCTCCTCCGCGACGTGAAGGCTCGACCTTCACGATCGAGCGGCGCTCGTCGATCTGGGAGAGCGCGAGCGTCTCGCTCCACTGCGGTGAAGACGCGGTCGAGATCCGGATTGGCGTACGAGGGCATGGCGAGCTGACCGATGTCAATCTCCTCGGCTATCGCTCGCTGCTTCCGCGGGGCAAGTCGAACGGGTTCATGCCGAGCGGATCCGCCTTCCGAACGCTGTTCTCACCGAACCCGTCGGATCCGCGTGTTCTTCGGCCGGCCTCCGAGTCGTGCGTGCTCGGAGTCTCGGGCGACGGCGAGCCCGGGCGAGGCCATTGGCTCTTCACTCCGGCGCCGCTCTACCTCGCTCTCAGTCCGGAGGCGGTCGCGACCCCCGCAGCAGCGCCGTGGCTCGACCTCGCGGTCGTCGCGCCCGTGGACGAGCTCGACTTCGTCCAGCTCGTCTACGAGTCGCGGGACGGCGGCTTCTCGCTTCGGCTCGAGTACGAAGGTAAGAGGCGCGTCGCAGGCGTCTTCGAGGCACCGGTACTCCTGCTCACCCCGGGCGCGCGCGATCCATACGCGGGCCTCCGCCGCCATCGCGACGACCTGGTTGCCCGCGGCGCCGCGCCCGCGCCGAAGCCGCGCGACCAGCCGGCGTGGTGGCGCGAGCCGATCTTCTGCGGCTGGGGAGCCCAGTGCCGCATCGCGGAATCGGGCAACGGGATCGCGGCCGACCACGCCACACAGGCGAACTACGACCAGTTCCTCGACCTTCTCGAGCAGGAGGGCGTCGTGCCCGGAATCGTCGTCCTCGACGACAAGTGGCAGGCCGACTACGGGACGAACGCGCCCGACACCGGCAAGTGGCCCGACCTGCGCGCCTGGATCGGCGCACGGCACGAGCGCGGGCAGAAGGTGTTGCTGTGGTGGAAGGCCTGGGATGCGCAGGGCCTCGGCTCCGAGGTGTGCATCCGCAACCCAGCTGGCGAGCCCGTCGGGCTCGATCCGTCGAACCCAGCCGCGCGAGAAGTGCTGCGGGACGAGCGTGCAGGCGATGCTGTCGCCGAAAGGACTCGACGCGGACGGTCTCAAGGTCGACTTCACCGCGCGCACTCCGACTGGCCGCGCTCTCACGCACTACGGAGAGAGCTGGGGAATCGCACTCCTGCACGAGCTGCTGGCGACGGTCTACACCGCGGCCAAGGAGGCGAAGCCGGACGCACTCGTCATGACGCACACGCCTCACCCGGCCTTCGTCGACGTCACCGACATGATCCGCCTGAACGACATGGTCGCCGGTGCCCCTTCGGTAGTGCCCCAGATGCGACATCGCGCCGCGGTCGCCCGAGCCGCATGTCCCGAGCTCCTGATCGATACCGACGACTGGAGGATCCCGTCGCTGCGGGAGTGGCGCGAATACGTTGAGGCAAAGCCGGAGCTCGGGATTCCCTCGCTCTATTACGCGGACGGGATCGACGCCACCGGGGAGCAGTTCGAGCCAGAGGACTACGCCGCCCTGCGCCGCACGTGGGCCGAATGGCGGGCGTCGTGAGCGCCGACGGCCCGATGCGGCCGCCCACGCTTGCCGACCTCGCCCGCGAGGCGGGCACGTCTGCGTCGACCGCTTCGAGGGCGCTCAGCGGCCGTGGCTATGTCTCGCCGATCGTCCGCGATCGTCTGCTCGAGGTGGCCGAACGCCTCGGATACGTTCCAAACGCCTCGGCGCGGACGCTGAAACAGCGGACGAGCCGAGTCGTCGGTGTCGCCGTCACCGAGCTCGGCAACCAGTTCTACGCGCGTCTCGCGGCGGGGATCGAGCAAGTCCTTCGAGAGGCGGATTATCAGATAGTTCTCGTCTCGGACAACAGCGATCGTGAACAGGAGCTTGCGTGCGCGCGGGCGTTCCTCGCCATGCGCGCCGCGGGCGTGATCATCACCCCGGCGGATCGGGAGGCAGCCGCCCTCCTAGCGCGGAGCGGGGTGGGCGTCGTCGAGGTCGATCGCCGGCTCGCCGAGGTGCCGTGCGATGCAGTCGTGATCGATAACGAACTTGGCGGCAGAATCGCCACGACGCACCTGCTCGAATTCGGGCACCGCCGCATCGGTCTCCTCGTCGCGAACACGGACTGGACGACCGACGTGGGTCGGCTGCGCGGGTACTGCGCCGCTCACGCCTTCGCAGGCGTCGAGCTCGACGAGCGGCTGATCGTCCCGATCGGATTCCATGCGGCTGACACCGAGCCGCGAATCGCGCGACTCCTCGACGAGCAAGCGCCGACGGCGCTCTTCGCGGCGAACAATCTGCTGGCCGAGCACGCCTGGAACGTGATCCGGGATCGAGGTCTCCGCCTGCCCCACGACATCTCGCTCGTCGGCTTCGACGACGTGCAGTGGACCTCGATGGTCGAGCCCGGAATCACCGTCGTCGCCCAGCCCACGCTCGAGCTGGGCCGACGAGCTGCTGCGCTGCTGCTCCGGCGGATCGATGATCCGGACGGAGAGCTTGGGTTCGAGTGCCTCGAGCCGACGCTCATCGTCCGCGGCTCGGTGGCTCAGCCGTACGGCAACGCTTGAAGCGAACAGCTCGGCGTACACCCGGCCCTCTTCGTGGGAGTCCTGCTCGCCCGGCGGAAGTGTCTCCACCGACGGCGTGGACTCGCGTAGACGAGCGGGTTTCCGAAAGCACCTTGCAACGGCGATGTCCATGTGGTTACGTTCTCACACACGGACGTCTTGGGGTCTCAGCACCTCATCACCTGGAGGGTAGAAACGATGACTGGACGCTGGACGCGGATCGCGCTGCTCCTCGCCGGAGCAGCGCTTGGTGTGATCTTTGTGGCGGGTTCGGCAAGCGCACGAGTGGCGAAGTCGACCGGCGCGACCGGCGCGACATCCGCGCAGGCGGGCGTCACGCTCAACATCTATGGCATGGGCGGGCGTGATGACGTCGCCCAGGGCCGGCTGGACATCGCGAACAAGGTGATCCGCGATCTCGGCAACACGGTCAACAACCCGGTAGCCGGCTTCAACGACCAGGCCTTCCTCGCGAGGTTGGCGTCCCGGGACATTCCGGATCTCGTCTACATGGACCGCAACCTGGTCGGCACCTATGCGGCGCGGAACGCGTTGGTGCCGCTCGCCAACTGTCTAGCGTCGGAGAAGATCGACCGCAAGATGTACCGCGCCGCGGCGCTCAGCCAGGTGACGTACAAGGGGCAGTTGTACGCGCTGCCCGAGTTCACGAACCAGATCACGTTGATCGTGAACAACAACGTGGCGCAGCAGGCCGGCGTGGCTGTCGCGGACATCCAGACGACCAACCTGGTCAAGCTCCGGCAGGCGAACAAGAAGATGCTCCGGACCGACGGCGGCCGCGTCACCCGGATCGGCGTCGACCCGAAGCTGCCCGAATTCTTCCCGCTCTGGGTGAAGCGTTACGGCGCCAACCTCATCTCGAAGGACGGCCTCAAAGCCCAGCTCAACTCGAGGCAGGCCGTGGCGGCGCTCACCTACTCCGTTTCCCTGATCAACGATCACGGCGGCTGGAACCGGTTCAAGGCGTTCCGCGACACGTTCGACTACTTCGGGCGAGTCAACCCGATGTCCGGCAACCAAATGGGCGCAACCCCATTTGAGTCCTTCTGGTACAACGTCCTCGCCGAGGGCGCGCCGGTGAACATCACGGCGAAGTACTGGACGAACCTCAAGGGTGGCCCGCTGACCATGTTGAGTGGCAGCGGCTGGGCGATCCCCCGCGGTGCGAAGAACCCCGGCCTGGCCTGCAAGTTCATGAAGTCGATGACCGCGGTCGACACCTGGAAGGCCGTTGCCAAGAGCCGGTACGACCTGCGCAAGCGGCAAGGCCGGGCGTTCACCGGTCTCTACACCGCGAATACGCAGGCTGACGTCAAGATCTACGAGGACATCTACCAGGCGGTAGGAAACAAGGACTTCGACGACGCGGTCACGCTGCTCGTTCGCGCCCCGAGGTACGGCTTCGCGATCCCGCTCTCGCCTGCGAGCGCCGAGTTCCGGCAGGCGTGGCTCGATGCGGTGAACCGCGTCCTCGAGGGTCGCCAGAGCCCTCGCCAGGCGCTCGACCAAGCGCAGCGCGAGGCGCAGGCCGCGATCGACAAAGCGAAGTAAGCACCGCCGTTGGCGGCCACCGCCGGCAGCAACGCAGCGACGGGTCCCCCCTCAGGGACCCGTCGCTGGCGGTCCCGCTTCGCGGAGCGGGAGACCTGGACGGCCTACCTGTTCATCCTCCCGTGGGTGATCGGCTTCCTCGCGCTCACTGCGGGTCCGATGGTCGCGAGCCTCTACTACTCGTTCACCGACTACGGCGTCCAGCAGATCGCCGGATTCGAGCCCACGAACCGCGTGGGGTTCGACAACTACCGCCAGCTCCTCGACGACCCCCGGATCGGTCTCTCGCTCAAGAACACGTTCATCTACACGATCATGACCGTTCCGGCCAAGATGGCCGTGGCGCTCGGACTGGCGCTGATCCTCGCGCGGCTCGCCTTTGCGTCCGGCTTCTTCCGGACTGTCTTCTACCTCCCCGACATCACGCCTCCGGTTGCCATCGGGATCATGATCCTCGTCCTCTTCAACGGCTCGACGGGAGTCGTCAACCGCGCGCTCGAGTTCATTGGGATCCCAGGCCCGTTCTGGACGACCGATCCGACCTGGATCAAGCCGGCTCTCGCGATCATGAGCGTCTGGACGGTGGGCGGGACGATGGTCATCTACCTCGCGGCACTGAAGGCAGTCCCGACCCATCTCTACGAGGCGGCGGCGATCGACGGCGCCGGGCCGTGGCGACGCTTCTTCAACATCACGCTGCCGCTGATCAGCCCCGCGCTGTTCTTCACGTTCATCGTGCTCACGATCGCCGGCCTTCAGACCTTCACAGAGGTCTTCACGGCGTTCTTCGGGGCCGGACAGACCGGCGCGGAGGATCCCGACGCCGCGCTGATGAGCGTCGTCTATCTCTTCCGGCAGGCGTTCACGTTCTTCAACATGGGGTTCGCCTCGGCCATGGCCTGGCTGCTGTTCGCGATCATCATGGTGATCACCGGGATCCAGTTTCTCGTCAGCCGCCGGTTCGTCTTCTACCAGGGTGACTCGCGGTGAGCACCGGCGGCCAGCCCAACCTTCCGACAGCCGGCGCGGGCGTCGTGACCCCACGCGTCGGCTCGGGCATGCTCGGGCGGGCGCTCGGCCGGGGCCGAGGTCAGAGAGGCGGTCCCAGGTTCGGACGGCTTCGGTCCGGGATCTTCGTCGCCCTACTCGCCGGGATCTCGATCCTCGCGCTGTATCCATTCGTCTGGCTCTTCAGCGCCTCGTTCAAGCCCCAGGGCGACGTCTTCGACAACCGGCTCATTCCGCGCGAATGGCAGTGGAACTACACCGGCGACCCGACCCCCGTCCCCGGAGACGAGCGTCTCTTCGCGCTCCCCGACCTGCCAATGCTCTCGTGGATCTGGAACAGCGTCTGGATCGGGCTGCTCGCCGCCAGCATCGTCGCGGTCTCGAGCGCGATCGTTGCCTTCGCGTTCGCCTACTTCCGCTTCCCCGGGCGTAACGTGCTGTTCGGGCTCATCCTCGCGACGATGATGCTGCCTGGAGCAGTGACGATGATCCCCGTCTACCTGATCTGGAACGAGATCACCAAGCTCACGAGCGAGGCGGGAGCGCTCGCATTCATGCCCGACATCGGCGTCAACACCCAGTACCCGCTGTGGGTGCCGAACTTCTTCGGCAGCGCCTTCTACATCTTCCTCCTGCGCCAGTTCTTCCTCGGGATCCCGCGCGAGCTGTTCGAGGCGGCGCGCATGGACGGGGACAGCTACTTCTCGATGTTCCGGAGAATCGCGCTACCGCTCGCGAAACCAGCGCTGATCGTCGTCTTCATCTTCGAGTTGCAGGCGAAGTGGTTCGACCTGATCACGCCGCTCATCTACCTCCGGGACACCGCGCTCTACACGCTCCCGCTCGGACTGAAGACGATTCTCGACCAGCAGGGTGCCGGCGGCGGCGGTGAGGGACGCTGGGAGATCATCATGGCCGGAACCGTGATCACGGTACTGCCGATGGTGATTCTTTTCGCGATCTTCCAGCGGTTCTTCGTCGAGGGCATCGCCACCCAGGGACGGAAGGGCTAGTGACGACAGCGGGCCCGGCCAGCGCCGTCGCGGACGGTTCGGTTGCCGTGCGGCCGGCGTACGTGCTCGGCCTCGACATCGGCGGTACGAAGCTGGCGGCGGGTGTGGTCGACCGTGCCGGGAAGATCCTCTCGTTCGCCGTCGAGTCGACGCGGGCGGAGGAAGGGCCTGAGCGAGGCCTCGAGCGCCTGTTCGGGATCGGCCGCCGCGCGATCGCGGAATCGGGAGTCGATTCCGCAGACGTCGTCGGGGTCGGGATCGGGGCTGGCGGCCCTCTCGACACGCGCCTCGGGATCCTCACGGCCCCGCCGCACTTGCCCGGCTGGCTGGAGGTGCCCGCTGGCTGCGCAAGCCGAGCACGCCTTCGGGCTGCCCGTCGCACTGGAAAACGACGCGACGGCGGCCGCCGCGGGCGAGCACCGCTACGGGGCGGGCGCCGGGACGAGCCATATGGTCTATCTGACGATCTCGACCGGGGTCGGAGGCGGGATCGTGATCGATGGCCGTCTCTATCGCGGCGCGAGCGGCAACGGTGGCGAGCTCGGCCACGTAACGGTCGACTGCGACGGCCGGCTCTGCCGCGGCTGCGGCCGCAAGGGCTGTCTCGAGGCCTTTGTCTCTGGCACGTCGATCGCCGAGCGGGCGGCCGAAGCAGGGATGGGTGAGTTGACGGCAGGCGAGGTCGCAGCGGAGGCACGCGACGGCGACCCAATCGCCGCCCGGGTCTGGAGCGAGACGACGGATGCGCTCGCGTGCGGGCTCACCTCGATCGTCAACCTGTTCGAGCCGCAGCTCGTCGTCCTTGGCGGAGGCGTCATCAGCGGAACCGGCGAGCAGCTGCTCGGGCCGGTTCGGGAACGCGTCCGCACCGATGCGATGCGGCCCGCCGCGGGCGCCGCGCGGATCGTGCAGGCGGCGCTCGGCCCGCAGGTCGGCGTGGTCGGGGCGGCCGCTATCGCGTGGGAGCGCGCCGCCGTGGGCGACCTGCTCGCGCATGACTGACCAGGGCAGCCGTGCGCTCGCCGAGCACCTCGAGCTGGCCTCTGGGGTCAAGTCACTCCTGCCGGCCGTGGAAGCGGTAGGGCAGCTCGTCGTCGACTGCTTCTCGGCAGGCGCGCGGGTCTACACCTTCGGGAACGGCGGGAGTTCAGTCGACGCGAACCACTTCGCGGAGGAGCTCGTCGGTCGCTTTCACCGCGAGCGGCGTCCGTTGCCGGCACAATCGCTCGCGGTCGACTCCGCCGCGCTCACCTGCATCGCCAACGACTATTCCTTCGAGCAGGTTTTCGAGCGACAGGTGCAGGCGTTCGTGCACGTCGGGGACGTCGTCGTCGCCTTCTCGACGAGCGGGCGCTCGCCGAACGTCGTCCGTGGTCTCGCCGCCGCCCAGAGCGCCGGCGCGACGACAGTCCTTTTCGGCGGCGGGGACGGCGGGCCTGCGCTCGCGCACGCCGACCATGCGCTCCTCGTCCCGTCGGGGTCGACGGCGAGGATCCAGGAGTTCCACGTCTTCCTTTTGCACGTCGTCATCGACCGGGTCGACCGCTGGGCCGCCGGGGAATGAGCGTCTCGCCTCCACATGATCGGCAACGCGCACATCGACCCGGTCTGGCTCTGGCAGTGGCCGGAGGGTTACCAGGAGGTGCGCGCCACCTTCCAGTCGGCAATCGACCGGATGGACGAATACCCGGACTTCGTCTTCACCTGCGACTCATCCCTCTTCTTCGAGTGGGTCGAGGAGAGCGATCCCGCCCTCTTCGAGCGCATCAAGGCCCGGATCGCGGACGGCCGCTTCCAGGTCGTCGGCGGGTGGTGGGTCGAGCCGGACTGCAACATCCCGGGCGGCGAGTCGCTCGTGCGGCAGGCCCTCTACGGGCAGCGCTATCTGCGAGAGAAGTTCGGGATCGTCGCGACGACCGGCGCGAACCTCGACTCGTTCGGCCACAGCGCGGCGATCCCCCAGATCCTCGCGAAGAGCGGGATCGACTCCTACGTGTTCCTGCGTCCCGGGCCGGAAGAGAAGACGCTCGAGAGCCCGATCTTCTGGTGGGAGTCGCCGGACGGGTCGCGCGTCCTCGCCTACCGGATCCCGCACGAGTACTGCGCCCCGAAGGACGATCTCGGCGAACACGTCGAGAAGGCGCTCGCGTCTCTTCCGGACGGCGACGAGGATTACGCCGTCTTCTATGGGGTCGGCAACCACGGAGGCGGCCCGACGAAGTCGAATCTCGACCAGATCGCGCGACTGAACGAGGAGGGGGACGGCCCGCGGCTCGAGCTCAGCTCGCTCCGCCGGTTCTTCGACGGACTGGCGCGCGAGAACGGGGCCTACCCGACGATCCGAGGCGAGCTGCAACACCACGCACCCGGCTGCTACACGACCCACTCCGGGATCAAGCGCTGGAACCGGCGGGCGGAGAATCTGCTCGCGACGGCCGAGAAGTGGAGCGCGGTCGCCGACTCGCTCGGGCTCCGGTCGTATCCGCACGGGGAGCTAACGCGTGCCTGGAAGCTCCTCCTCTTCAATCAGTTCCACGACACGCTCGCGGGGACATCGATCGAGCCCGCGTACGAGGACGCGCGTGACCAGATCGGGCACGCTTCGTCCCTCGCGGCCAACGCGTTCAACGCCTCAATCCAGATGATTGCCGCGAGTATCGCGATCCAGCACGAAGAGGAGATGCGTCCGGTCGTCGTCTTCAACCCCCACCCGTGGAGGCTGCTCGCAAGAGTCGAGGTCGAGTACACGTGGCTGAGGGAGGACGGAGCTCACGTCGTCGACGACGAGGGCGATCGCGTGCCGATGCAGCTCACGCGACCACTGACGACGATGAGCGCGTCGCGCGGTCGGCTCGCGTTCCAGGTGGAAGTGCCGGCGCTGGGGTACCGCACCTACCGGATCCGCAAAGGATCCATCGAACTCGCGCCGCTGCCAACGTCGGAGACCCGAATCGAGAACGAGCACCTCCTGTTCGAGGTCGATCCCGCCAGCGGTCGGATCGCGAAGCTGGTCCTGAAGGCGACCGGTGTCGACCTCGCTGCCCCCGCATCGAAGCACGCCGTCGTCGTCGACGACCCGAGCGACACCTGGGGCCACGGTGTCAGGGCCTACGACCGGGAGATCGGCGAATTCGCTTGCGAGCGGACGCGCCTCGTCGAGACCGGCCCGGTTCGCTCGATCCTCCGCGTCGAGAGCCGCTACGGCAGCTCGACGCTCCGGGAGGACTACGTGCTCGCTGCGGGTGCGGCCTACGTCGATGTGCGCGTCACGCTCGACTGGCACGAGCAGCTGAAGCTGCTGAAGCTGCGCTATCCGACCTCGGTCGTGACGCGAGACGGCGACCTTCGAGACGCCCTACGGGCACCTGGAGCGTCCGAGCAGCGGCGACGAGGAGCCGGGGCAGTCGTGGGTCGACGTCTCCGGCGGCGGCCGCGGGCTAACCGTGATCAACGACGCCAAGGCCGGCTACGACGTTCGTGGCGGCGACATCGGGATCAGCGTCGTCCGCAGCCCCGTCTGGGCCTGGCACGATCCCCGCGAGCTCGAGGAAGGCGGCGACTTCAGCTACATGGATCAGGGCCGCCAGGACTTTCACGTAAGGCTCATCCCCCACGCGGGCGACTGGCGCGCCGTCGATGTGGTTAGGCGCGCCGCGGAGCTGAATCAGCCCCCGTTCGCGCTGATCGAGACGCATCACGCCGGTCCGCTTCCGCAGGCGCGGGGCTTCGCCTCCGACGGCGGCGGCGGCGTCGTCCTCACCGTCCTCAAGGGCGCGGAGGACGGAGGGGCATACGTCGTTCGCGCCTACGAGACGGCCGGACGTGCGACAGACGCGTCGCTCCGTGTGCTCGACTGGACTATCGAGGCCGCGTTCGGCGCCCACGAGATCAAGACGTTCGTTCTGCCGGCCGGCGACGCTGCCTTCGAGAGCGATCTGCTCGAATCGTGAGCTCGCTCGACCGGGACGGCTGGCAACTGCAGGGCTGGCTAGGCGAGGAGTGGCGCTGGCACGTGAACGACCCGTGGGACGCGGCCGGGGTGGGTGCCCGCGCGCGTTCCGGGCAGTGTCGTCGACGACCTCGTCCGCGCGGGCGAGCTGGACGACCCCTACTTCGAGCGCCAAAGCCTGCTCGCCGAGTGGGTACCTGCCCGGACCTGGGTGTACCGGCGTCGCGTCGAAGGCGGCACGATCGAGTTCGGTGGAGTCGACCATGAGGCGACCGTGCTCGTCGACGGTGAGGAGGTCGCGCACCACGTCGGAGCGTTCGCGGCGTTCCGCGTCGAAGTCGCCCGCGGGCGAGCACGTGCTCGCCGTCGCGGTGCACGGCGCTCCGGAGAGCGAGCCGCAGGTCGGGCGGACGAGCCGAGTTCGAGTCCACAAGAGCCGGATGGGGTACGGCTGGGACTTCTGTCCGCGCCTGATCCACCAGGGGATCTGGCGGCCGGTCACGTTCGATCCGCCCGCGGAGCGAGTGCCGCTCGTGCGTCTAGAAAATGGCGTCGGCACGGTCGAGCTCGACGGGGAGATCGTGCTTCGGGTCGAGGAGCCGCGGCTCTGGTGGCCCCAAGGGCTGGGGGAACAGTCACTCTACGACGCGGCCGGTTACTCCATCGGTTTCCGCACGATCGAGTTGGCGGACGACTACGCCCTCGTCGTCAATGGCGTCCGCACCCCGATCAGGGGCTGGAACTGGGTGCCGATCGATGCGCTGTATGGAGTCCCGCGCCCAGAGAAGCTTGCGCACCTGCTGGGCCTCGCCGCCGACTCGGGAGCGAACCTCGTCCGCGTCTGGGGTGGCGGGCTGATCGAGACGACGGAGTTCTACGAGCTCTGTGACCAGCTCGGCCTCTTGGTCTGGCAGGAGTTCAGCCAGTCGAGTTCGGGCCTCGAGAACGTCCCTTCGGACGATCCCGAGTTCGTGTCGGCACTCAGAGACGACGCGCGACACGTCGTCCCTCGTCTCAGGCGCCATCCCTCGCTCGCGATCTGGGGCGGCGGGAACGAGCTCGATGTCGACGGATCGGAGCCCGCGCTCGTCGCGTTGCGCGAAGTCGTAGAGGCGCTCGATCCCGGCCGGCCGTGGGTGCCGAGCTCGCCCTCGGCGGACGGACGAGACCTGCATGGCCCCTGGGAACATCAAGGCTTGCGCGGGCACCCCGGTCACTACGAGTCGCGCCGCGCCGACCTGCACAGCGAATTCGGGGTCGAGGGGATGACGAACCGGCGAGCCCTCGAGGCGCTGATCGGGGAGGAGCATCGTTGGCCGGCCGACCGCTCGAACCCGGTCTACGCGCACCTCGGCGCCTGGTGGAACAACGCTCCGCTCGTGCAGGCGTGCTTCGGCGGCCGGCTCGACGGGATCGAGCTTCTCCGTCGCGGCTCCCAGTGGCTTCAGTACGAGGGGCTCCGCTACGCGGTCGAGGCGACGATTCGCCGCGGCGCCGGCGTCGTCCCCTGGCAGTTAAACGAGCCGTTCCCGATGGCCTGGAGTACGACCTCAGTTGATTGGCGGGGCGACCCGAAGCATGCCTACTGGGGCGTGCGGCGTGCGTATCTGGGAGCGCCGAGCGCGTCGTTCGCGACCTGGGCCTGGGGCTCGGAGGGCGAGCAGGAGGTGCGCGCGCACGTGACTGCGCCGGCGCGCCTCGTCGATCTCGACGGCGGCGTCGTCGCCGAGTCGTACGGCGGTGAGATCGCTGCCCCGCTCGGCGGCCTTCGCGGCCGACATCTTCGTGCTCGACGTTGGCGGAAACCGCTACGCGATGAGTCGCACGGACAATCTCGCGCCGCTCCTCGACCTGCCGCGCACGCAGCTCGAGCTCGTGCGCGACGGGCACAAGCTCGTCGTTCGGAACAGCGGGAGTGTCGCTGCCCTCGGGCTGGTGCTAGAAGACGCGCGGCCCACCGCCGAACCCGGTTGGATCCTTTTCTCCGACAACGTGCTCGACCTCCTCCCGGGCGAGGCTCGTGAGCTCGCGGTCGACGGGCCAGTCGGCGAGCTGCGTGCAGAGGCCTGGAATGCTGCGGCTTAGAGCGCTCGCGCCGGACGGCTCACCCGTGAAGGGATTCCGCTTCGAGGGATCGGCTGCGATCTGGGAGGGGCGCGAGCCCGTGGAGGCTGGAATCCGCGTCGAGCGGATTCTGCCGGCGACCGACGATCCGCACTGGCTCGTGCCGGGCGTCTTTTACGGCGAGAACCGCCCGGAGGCAAACACCCGCCTTTATCCGCGCTTCACGCCCGATCGCCTCGACCTGGAGCGGATGGAATCGCCTTCATGGTCGTTCCGTGCGGATCGCTGCGCGACCCCGGCTGTCTTCGCGCACGGCGGCGGGCTCGTGACGCAGGAGCAGAGTCCGATCGGGCAAGCCGGGGTTGGCTTCGCGCTTCGCGACGGACGGCCGGTGATCTGGCTCGACTTTCCCTATCGCGAGGAGCCTCTTCGCTACAACGGCAGCGGTGTCCCCGAGCCGCCCGACGTGCAGACGCATCGCTGGCAGCCCGGGGAGCGCGTCGAGCTCTCGTTCCGGGTCGCCGACGAGGAGCCCGCCGCCGTGCTTCGCGACCTCGCCACGACGGCCTTCGAGGACCCGAGCTGGGTCTCCATCGAGGAGGCAGCTGCGCTGAGCGCCTGGGGGCTCTGGCGCTGGCACTACCGCTCCGATCCGGCACGGCTGATGGAGACGGCGGCGTTCGACCGCGACGGCTTCGGTGCCATGGGCGACCGCGACAACATGCACGTCTCGTGGGTGAGCGGCACGCCGTACGCCCACGCGCTCCTCCGCCACGGGCGCCGTCTCGGCAACGAGGACTACGTCGAGGCGGCATCCGCGGTCCTCGATCATGTGGCTTCGAACCTCACCCCAGGCGGGACCCTCTGGGCGCAGTGGACGTCCGAGCGAGGCTGGACGACGGGTTGGCACCCAGACAGGAACCGGCTGCACTCCCGCACGCTGGCGGATGCAACGCTCTTCCTCCACCGCTCGGGCGAGCGCTGGCACGAGGCCGTCCAATCGAACCTCGCCGTCGTCCGCCGCGTCCAGCGCGACGACGGCGCGCTCCCGGCCGCCCACCACGTCGAGACGGGCGAGGCCGTCTCCTGGGAAGGGACGGCTGGGATGGCCTGGATTCCTGTGCTCGTCGAGGCCGGCTACCTCGACGAAGCGCGTGCGGCGGGCGAATACTTCAAGCGCTTCGATACCTGGTACGGAGCGCCGGAGGACGTCGATCTCGCTCCGACCTCCGAGGACGGCTATGCGGCCGTGATGGCCTTCGTCGCCCTCGAGGACTGGGAGACGGCACGGCGGGCAGCCGACTGGATGCTCACCTACCGCTACACCTTCGACGTCGCCTTCTCGGAGCGGACGCTGCTCGGCCGCTACGGCTTCAAGACGCGGGGTGCCGACCAAGCCTCGCCGTCGAACCAGCATCTGCACGCGTTCGGGCTGATCTGCCTGCCGGAGATGCTGCGCCTCGCGGCCGCGACCGGCGACGAGTACTACCGGCAGACGACGCTCGAGAACCTAGCCTGTTTCCGCCAGTTCGTCGCGCGGGAAGACGGCGACTTCGGCGCCTACCGCGGAATGGTCAGCGAGCGCTACTACCAGACGGACTGCTTCCAGGCGAAAGGAATGCTGCTTACGCTTTCCCACGCGTGGAGCGTCGGTGTGCTCCTCTACGCCTGCGAGGAGATGCTCCGGTGACGACCTTCCCGGATGGTTTCCTCTGGGGGGTCGGAACCTCTGCGTACCAGGTCGAAGGCGCGTTGGATGCCGACGGTCGCGGAGAGTCGATCTGGGATCGCTTCACGGGCGAGAGCGGTGACCGGGGGGATGTTGCATGCGATCACTACCGGCGCTGGCGCAGCGATGTCGAGCTGCTGGGCGAGCTCGGGGTCAATGCCTACCGCTTCTCGCTCGCGTGGCCGAGGCTCTTCCCGTCTGGAAGCGGCGCGCGCGAGCCGCGAGGGTTCGACCACTATGACCGCCTCCTCGACGCTCTGCTGGAGCGCGGGATCGAGCCGGTCGTCACGCTCTACCACTGGGATTTGCCGCAGGCGCTCGAGGAGAGGGGAGGCTGGCGGAATCGGGATACCGTCGAGCGGTTCGTGGAGTACGCCGCGGCCTGCTTCGACGCCTACGGCGCCCGAGTCCGCTGGTGGCTGACGATCAACGAGCCGTGGATCGTCGGTCTTCTTGGCTACCTACACGGGCTTCACGCGCCCGGGTATCGGGGCGACGTTCTCGGCGAGGTGACGGTGTTCCATCATCTTCTGCTCGCTCACGGCCACGCCGTCGACGAGTACCGGAGGGCCGGATTCGACGGTCGGATCGGCCTTGCTCCCAACCTCTCGCCCCACTACCCGGCGAGCGACGATCCGGCCGACCGCGAGGCCAGCGAGGCCTCGGATGGCTACGTCAATCGCTGGTTCCTCGACGCCGTCTTCCGCGGTTCCTATCCGGAGGACATGCGACAGCGCTACGAGGCGCAGCTCGGCCCACTCGAGTTCATCCACGATGGAGATCTCGCCACGATCGCGGCGCCGACGGACTACCTGGGGGTCAACTACTACGCGCCTCGCGTGATGCAGGCCGTGCCCGGTGACACGCCGTGGCCGTGGCGCGTCGTCGTCCCGGAGGGCATGCGCACGACGGGCGGCTTCACTGCCGGGGTCGCGCGCACCGAGGCGGGGACGCCGATCGTGCCCTCCGCCCTCACCGATCTCCTCGTCCGCGTGCGCGACGACTACGGCTCGGTGCCGATCCTGATCACCGAGAACGGCGCCGTCTTCCCAGACCCGCTGCACGACGAGCGGCGGATCGCGTTCATCCGTGACCATCTCCTCGCCCTGGCGGAAGCCATCGGGAGGGGAGTTCCGGTCGTTGGCTACTGCCACTGGTCGTTCCTCGACAACTTCGAGTGGGCGCTCGGCTACGCGCAGCGCTTCGGTCTGGTTCACGTCGACTACGACACGCTCGAGCGGACGATCAAGGACAGCGGCCGCTACTACGCGCGGGTCGCGCAAACGAATGGAGTGGATCTGTGATCACGCTCGACGCGCTCGCCCGTCCGAGTGGGACGTTTCTCATGGTCGCGATGGATCAGCGTGAGTCGCTGCGCACGATGCTCGCCGGTCACCACCCCGGAGAGATCTCGACGGAGCAGCTTGTCCGGTTCAAGCTGGCGGTGGCGCGCGAGCTCGGTGGCTTCGCCTCCGGCCTCTTGATCGACGCCGAGTACGGCTCGGAGGTCGTGGCTGAGGCGGCGCGTCTCCTGCCACGTTCGTGCGGCCTGATCCTGGCCGTGGACGTGCTGCAGCAGCCGCCGGGTGGGATCGTCGAGGACACCACGCTCGCCGAGCCGCGCGAGCTCGATCCGGCCGTCGTCGCGCTCAAGCTGCTGGTGATCTGGCGCGATGACGCCCAGCGAACGCGTCGCCGGGAGATGTCGCTTGCCTTCGCCGAGCTCGCGCGGGAGCGCGGGCTGCTTTCCGTGCTCGAGCCCGTCGTTCGCGGGCCCGACGGCTTCGAACGGGATGCGGCGATCGTCGAGGCGGCCGCCGAGCTATCCGCGACCGGGTGCGACCTCTACAAGTGCCAGGTTCCGCTCGAGGGGAAGGGCGAGCCCGACGAGATCACCCGTTGGGCGCACAAGATCGACGCTGCAGCCGCGTGCCCGTGGGTCGTCCTTTCCCAAGGCGTCGACCCCGAGGACTTCCCTGCAGCGGTCGAGGCCTCGTGCAAGGGCGGGGCTTCCGGGATGCTTGCCGGCCGCGCCGTCTGGACTGCGACGTTGCCTGCGGCCGACCCGACCGAGCTCCTGCGCGCCGAGTCGGTTCCGCGACTCCGGGAGCTCGGGGCGATCGTGGACGCACATGGGCGCCCATGGCGAGAGAAGAGATCGACATGAGCACCGAGCGCGTTCGCGGGTACGGGTACCTCCTCGTGGCGAGCCTCGCCGCGACACTCGAGCTCGGAGGCGAGGCTGCACTCGACTTCCCCCTCCTGGAGCCGTTCGTGTGACCGATGTCGCTGTTTTCGGCCCCACTGCTACCGGAGTGACAGCCGCCGCCGCTGCCCGAAGCACAGGTGCGACCGTCGTTCTCTGGGGTCCCGACCGCCACGTCGGCGGCATGGTCTCGGGTGGGCTTTCATGGACGGACACCGGCGACACACGTGTGCTCGGGGGCCTGGCGAGGCGCTTCTACGCAGCAGTTGCGGAGCACTACCGTGTTCCTCTTTGGGGGGTGAAGGGTCCCGAGCCGCACGTCGCCGAGCGGCTCCTCGAGCAGATGCTCGACGGCGTCGAGGTTCGCCTTGAGGAACGCGGACGGCCTGGCGCGGCGGTCTACGTCGACGCAAGCTACGAGGGCGACCTCATGGCCGCGATGGGCGTCTCGTACGCGGTCGGGCGCGAGTCACGGGAGCTGTACGGCGAGGACTGGGCCGGCCGACAGCCGGCGACGCGGCCCGGCAAGCACAACTTTCCGGTGCGGCTCTCGCCGTTCGCCGAGGACGGCTCGCTGCTTCCCTTAGTCCGCGAGCCCGAGCTCGACGAGCGCGGTTGGCCCTCCGACCGGCTCGGTGAGGGCGACGGCGGCCTGCAGGCGTACGGGTTCCGGGTGTGCATGACCGACCGGCCGGAGAACAGGCTTCCCCTGAAGGCTCCCGCGGGCTACGACCCCGCCGAGTTCGAGCTCCTGCGCCGGCTCCTCCACGCCGTCCCGCTCGAGGCGCGGGACCTCCTCGGTCTCCGGCCCGGCCTGCTCCCAAATGGGAAGTGCGACGTCAACTCGATCGGCCCCATCTCGCTCAACGTGCTCGATGGCTCCAACCGCGGCTATCCGGACGGCTCACCGGAGGAGCGGGAGCGGATCAGCGCGCGCCACCTCGAGTACACGCAAGGCTTGTTCCACTTTCTCGCCCACGACGCGGCCGTCCCCGAGCGGATCCGCGTGGAGGTCGCGCGCTGGGGGCCGTGCGCCGACGAGTTCCAAGACTCGGGCGGCTGGCCGCATCAGCTCTACGTCCGCGACGGCCGGCGCATGCTCGGCTCGTATGTCCTCCGGGAGGCGGATCTTCTCGATGCGGTGCCCCAGGCGGACGTCGTCGCGCTTGGTTCCTACAACATCGACGTCCGCGAGGTTGAACGGACGTGGCGCTTCCTCCCGGAGTACGTTCGTGAGCCGGCGGTCTTCAACGAGGGCTACCTCTCGGTCACCGTCCCCCTCTACCCGATCCCCTATCGCGCACTCACCCCCCGGAGGGAGGAGTGCGAGCACCTCCTCGTCCCGCTCTGCCTTTCCGCATCGCACGTCGCGTTCGCCTCGATCCGGATGGAGCCGACGCTCATGTCTCTCGGGCACGCGGCCGGCCTGGCGGCGGCGCAGGCGGCCCGTCGTGGTGTGGCGGTGCAGGACATCGACGTGGTCGCCCTCCAGGACGCGCTGCGGGATGAGGGCCAAGTGCTCGCAGCGTGATCGCGTTCATGACGGCGAACTACGTCGCACGTGAGACCGGCTACGCGATGCACGGCTGGGGCCACGGCGACCGCGCGACCAATGAGCGGTTCGCGCCGCTCGAGGCGTACGGCGCGCGGCTGGACGAGCTTCTCGGAAGGATCAGCGCTCTCGGCTTCGAGGCAGTCGACCTCTGGGGCGCGCATCTGGGAACTGAGTGGGCAACCGACGAGCACATCGCTCTCGCGCTTGCCTCACTCGAGCGGCACGGGCTCTCGCTTGCCACCTATGCGACTTGGATCGGCCCGTCGAGCGTGGAGCGTGCGTGCGAGCTCGCGTCGGCGCTCGGCACCGACACGATCGGCGGTGGCATCTCCGGCGACCCGGCTGAGGTTGCTCCCGTGCTCGCGAGGTACGGAATCCGGCTTGCGATCGAAAACCACCCCGAGCGGACGCCGGCAGAAGTGATCGCGAAGATCGAGCGCGGAGGAGGCACCATGGCGACGACCGTGGACACCGGGTGGTGGGCGACGCAGGGTTATGACCCCGCCCGTGCCATCGAGGAGTTGGGCGAACATGTCGTCCACATCCACCTCAAGGACGTCCGCGCGCTCGGCGACCCGCACGAGACCTGCCCGTGGGGCGAAGGGATCGTCGATGTCGAGGCGTGCATCCGCGCCCTGGAGCGGATCGGCTACACCGGTGTCTACGTCATCGAGCACGAGCCGGAGGGTCACGACCCCAGCGAGGAGTGTCGGGCAATGCGAGCGATTCTCGAGCGGTGGCTCGGATGAGAATCGGGATCGTCGGCTGCGGCAACATCGCTGACCGCTACGCGGCGCGGATCGCCGCCTACGATCGGCTCGAGCTCGCCGCCGCCACCGACATGCGTCCCGGCCGCGCCGAAGCGTTCGCCGCCGAGCACGGAGGACGGGCATACGCCGACCTTGCCGCGCTCCTCGACGATTCGTCGGTCGACACCGTCGTCAACCTGACCGAGCCGCAGGCGCACGCGAAGGTGAGCCGAGCGGCGCTCGAGTCGGGCAAGCACGTGCACAGCGAGAAGCCGCTCGCACTCTCCCACGCGGAGGCCCGGGAGCTCGTCGAGCTCGCCCGCGCAGCTGGTGTTCGCCTGAGCGCGGCGCCGGCGACACTCCTCGGCGAGGCGCAGCAGACGCTCTGGAGGCTCGTCCGGAGCGGTGCGATCGGTCGTGTGCGAGTCGTCTACGGCGAGGCGAACTGGGGCAGGATCGAGGCCTGGCACCCGGATCCGCGGGCGCTCTACGGGGTCGGCCCGCTCGTCGATGTCGGTATCTATCCGCTCACGATCGCGACCGCGATCTTCGGTCCGGCCAGGCGGGTGACCGCCTACGCGACGATCGTCGAGCCCGACCGAAGGCTTGGCTCGGGCGAGGCTTTCCGGCCGGAGGCTCCCGACTTCGTCGTCGCGGTGGTCGAGCTCGAATCCAGAGTCGTGCTCCGCTTGACCGCGAGCTTCTACGTGCCGGAGTCTCAGCAGCGCGGGCTCGAGCTGCACGGCGACGACGGCTCGCTATGGCTCCCGGCCTGGGGCGAGGCCAACTCCCGCCTCCTGCACCAGGCTCGCGGAGGTGAGTACGAGCCGGTGACGCCTCTTCGGACTCCCTACGCGGGGATCGACTGGGGGAGCGCTCTCGACGACCTGGCCGCGGCCATCGAGGCGGGCCGCCCCCACCGGGCCAGCGGAGAGCAGGCGGCGCACGTCGTCGAGACCCTGGAGGCCGTTCGAGCCTCCGCAGCCGGCGGTGGCTGCATCTCGGTTCACTCGAGCTTCGAAGCACCCGAGCCGCTGGACTGGGCCCGGTGAGTGGGCAGGTCTTCCGAGCGCCGGGCCGGGTCAACCTGATCGGTGACCACACCGACTACAACGAGGGGTTCGTGCTTCCGCTCGCGATCCAGCTCGAGTGCGT
Organism: uncultured Gaiellaceae bacterium; assembly: GCA_963745775.1. Taxonomy (GTDB): domain Bacteria; phylum Actinomycetota; class Thermoleophilia; order Gaiellales; family Gaiellaceae; genus Gaiellasilicea. The sequence goes on along the minus strand of CAVUYY010000015.1, from coordinate 174,147 downwards.
CGTCCGTGCGCGGCGCCACGAGCGCGTCCGTCTGCGCTCGCGGGAAATGGGCACCGAGATCGATCTGCCGGCGGATGGGAGCGCGAGCCCGCGTGCGACTCCCGGCTGGGGGCGCTACGTCGCCGGCGTCACCGGGGCGCTCGCCGCGCGCGGCAGACCGCCGGTCGGCCTCGAGGGGACGGTGGAATCAAGCGTCCCCGTCGGCTCCGGGCTCTCGTCGAGCGCGGCGCTCGAAGTTGCGGCTGCGCTCTCCCTCTGCGCCGTTGCCGGCTTCGAGCTCGAACCGCTGGACCTTGCGCTCGCCTGTCAGGAGGCCGAGCAAGCCGCGACCGGCGTGCCTTCGGGGATCATGGATCAGCTCGCCTCGATCTTCGGTCGGACAAACGAGGCGCTGTTGATCGACTGCCGCAGCTTCGCCATCAGCTCGGTGCCGCTCCCGGCCGACGTGGGGGTCGTCGTGCTCGATACCAAGATCCCGCGCGAGCTCGAGGACACCGCGTACGCGGAGCGGAAGGCGGCCTGCGAGTCCACCGCGGCCAGGCTCGGGATTCGTTCCCTTAGAGATGCGACGCCGGAGCAAGTGGCGGACGATCCTCGCGCACGTCACGTCGTCTCCGAGAACGCGCGGACGCTCGCCGTGGCCGCTGCACTCACGTCGGGAGACATCGGAGCACTCGGATCAGTGCTCTCCGCGAGCCACGCGAGCCTGCGCGACGACTACGAAGTGTCGACACTCGAACTCGACGCCGCCGCCGCAGCCCTCGAATCCGCCGGCGCCTATGGTGCGCGACTCACCGGCGCGGGCTTCGGCGGTTGCGTGGTCGCCCTGACCCCTCGCTCCGAAACCCGGCGCATCGCTGCCGAGGCGGCGGCCGACTATCGAGCGGCGACCGGGTTCGACCCGACGACGTATGTCGTCCGCGGAGCCGCCGGGGCCGGCCGGGCGTAGCCGCTCCCGCTGGGCCACCGCTAACCGAGGGCACCCGATGGATCAAGTCGTCCAACGCGGCGCGGTGCTGGGAATCAGCTGCCAACGCAAAGCTCGACTCGATCGACTCGCGACTGACCTGGGTGTCCCGAGGGTGAAGGGCGACTCACGACTCCGGCCTCCTAACCTGGGCGGCCGGGGGTAAAGAGGGCGCTCTGCAGAGACTGCTCGTGCGCGCTGGCGAGGGAGCCGAGGCCCCTGGAGCACTCGATCCGTGCTGACCAGGCCCCATGTTTGAGAGCCGGGGACAGTGGAACGACGGCGCGCAATGACCGAGTTCGGCTACTGGCTCTCGTCCGAGGAGCACTCCCCTCTTGACCTTGTCGGTAACACGAAGCGTGCCGAAGGGCTCGGGTTCTCATTCGCGATGATTTCCGACCACTTTCACCCGTGGATCGACGCCCAAGGTCAGAGCCCGTTCGTCTGGAGCGTGCTTGGAGGAATCGCCGCGGCGACGGACCGGATACCCATCGCCACGGGCGTCACGTGCCCGCTAATCCGCACCCACCCGGCGATCATCGCCCACGCCGCTGCTACCTGCGGCGCCATGCTCCCCGGGCGGTTCACACTCGGGGTCGGCACCGGCGAAAACCTGAACGAGCACGTGCACGGTGACCGCTGGCCCGCACCCGACGAGCGCGTCGAGATGCTCGAGGAGGCAATCGAAGTGATCCGGCTGCTCTGGGAGGGTGGCGAGCAGACCTACCGCGGTAAGCACTACACAGTCGATCACGCGCGGCTCTATACGCTGCCCGAGAAGCCTGTGCCGATCGCCGTCGCCGCGGCGAAGCCTAAGGCAGCCGAGCTCGCAGGCGGGCTCGGTGATGCTCTCGTCAACACAGTCCCGGACAAGGAGATCGTCAAGGCGTACTGGGATGCTGGGGGAAGCGGGCCGCTGTACGGTCAGGTCCGCCTTTGCTGGGCGGCAGACGAAGACGACGCGAAGGAAACGGCCTTTCGGCTTTGGCGACACACCGGCCTTGGCGGAACGATCAACCAGGAATTGCCCCGCCCGTCCGACTTCGATGCCGTTGCGGAGAGCGTGAGCAGAGAGTCGGCAACCGAGGACATCCCGTGCGGGCCTGACCCTGAACCCGTGCTCGAGCAAATCCGGAGTTGGGAGGAGGCGGGCTTCGACCACATCGCCTTCCATCAGATCGGCCCAGATCAGGAAGGGTTCTTCCGCTTCTGGGAACAAGAACTACAGCCCGCGCTACCCTGAACCCGCCCCAATATGGAGAGTCGTGTCCCTGAGGTGGAACCGTCTCGCGAACTGCGGATCGGTTGCTCGGGCTGGAACTACTCTCATTGGCGGGCAGGTGTCTTTTATCCCCCACGCCTCCCACCCCGCGACTGGCTCACGTATTACGCCGAGCATTTCGACACAGTCGAACTGAACTCGACGTTTTATCGGCTGCCGGAGACAGCTGTTGTTGCGCGCTGGGTGAGGGAATTACCGCCTGAGTTCATCTGCTCAGTCAAGATCAGCCGTTACATCACGCATATCAAACGCCTACGCGCCGTCGAAGAACACCTGCCGCTGCTCTACGAACGAATCGATCCGCTGCTGCGATCACCGAAGCTCGGGCCGCTGCTCTGGCAGCTGCCGCCGACCTTTCGCTACGACCCAGATCGGCTCGAGGGCGCGCTCGAGCAGCTCCACGATGGGCGCCGACACGCCTTTGAGTTCCGCCATTCGTCGTGGTTCCGCGAGGAAACGTACTCGCTCCTGCGGAAGCATCGGGCCGCGCTCGTAATAGCCGACCGCCCCACGGTGAACACGTTCCAGACGCACGAGCTCACGGCCGACTTCACGTTCGTGCGATTTCACGGTGGCACCCGTGGCCGAAACGGTAATTACTCGCACTCCGAGCTCGCCGAGTGGGCTGAGCGACTCGACCGCTGGTCGAAGCAGGCCGACGTCTTCGCGTATTTCAACAACGACTGGGAGGGGTACGCGATCAAGAACGCCACCATTCTCAAGAAGCTGCTCCGGCGTCGATCAGTGCCGACCGTGAGCGGGGGTGGAAGCGCAACCCCCGAAGAACCTGCGGATCGCGCATGACGATGACGCCCTGGGAGGCTTGCGTCCCGCGTTAGCTCATTGAGCGGGGATCGGTCGCACGTGCGACCGTTTCGGGAAGTCCGGGATCCTTGCGGACGATCCAATGTTCTTTCGCCTTCGCGGTGACCGTCTCGGTTTCCGGCAGGTCGTGGCCGGGCCGGATGATGAACAGCGTGGGGTCGTCCCGTACTCGGGCGTATTCGGCAACAGGAATCAGGATTTCGTCCAGACAGCGTGGCGCACCGCACTCGCACACGACCTTTAGGTTGTCGCTTGCTATCGACAGGCCCGTGGTGAGCGCACTGGCCTGGTCGTTGATCTCGCGAAAAATCGCTTCGTTTTCCCCGATCCGTCGCTTCCGCTCGTTCACGCCGACAGGTTACGACTTTCGGCGCCTACGCGACCGGCTGAGGATGAAGAACCGCGACCTGTACGTTAACTCGGAAGTGCGTTGAAAGGTATGTCCAAGAAACGAGCATTGCCGCACAAGCGTGCGACCGCGGAGGCCCAGAGATGACGACGTTGAGCGAGAATCAGGCGAAGCTCTTCACCGACCGCAACTGGGGCGTGATCGCGACGATTCGCGAGGACGGGTCACCCCAAGCGACCCCCGTCTGGATCGACTACGACGGCGTGAACGTGCTCGTCAACAGCGCTCTCGGGAGGACGAAGGTCAAGAACATCGAGCGCGATCCGCGGGCGACCGTCACTGTCCTACCCGCCGAAAACCAGCAGTCCGGCTACGTGATGGTGAGCGGCAGCGCCACGATCGTGGAGGAGGGCGCGCTCGAGCACATCAACCTGCTCGCCAAGAAGTACCTAGGCGAGGACAAGTACCCCTACCTCGGCCCCGGCGAGAAGCGCGTGATCATCCAGATCCATCCCGAGCGCGTCGACGGCTACGGCGCAGGCAGCTAGAAGCCGACGCAAAGCGATCACGGCCGTTGCCTAGGCGGATCGTGCCGACACCTCAGGCGTCTTTTCCAGAACACTCGCGCACGTGAAATTCGTCCCTCCCGCCAAAGACGACGTCGGCGCCGTAGCCGAGGGCGCCTCTGTGCTAGCTGTCGACGGCATCGGCTAGGTTCGCAGATAGCGGTTCCAGAACGCGGTCGTAAGCTCGGCGACGCGTGTTGCGTGCGGCTGTCCGTCGTCCTGGCAGATGCCGTGCCCTGCACCCTCGATCGACACGAATTCCTTCGGTTCCTGCGCCATCTCGTAGAGCTCCAGCGCCTCCCCGTAGCCTTTGTCCTCAGTGCCGTGGACGACCAAGAGCGGTAGCGGCCGCAGCGCGTCGCGGGCGAACGCCGGATGGTGGAACAAGCCGCCGGCGATGGCCGCGACCGCGCGGAGGCGCGGGTCGGCATACCGGGGGTGGAGGCCGACTGCGAGCGCCGTCGCCGCGCCCAGCGAATAGCCGCCGACGCCGATACGCTCCGCGTCGCCAAAGCCGCGCTCTAGCAGCTCGTCGAGCACGAAGGAGACGTCGGCGGGCTGGTTGGCGACGTCCTCTTTCAGGTACGGCGGCGGGTTCTCGTCGCTCGTATGCGGAAACGCCGGCGCCGCGACGACGTAGCCCGCCTCGACCCACCGAGCGAAGAGGCCGGCGAACTTTCGCGGATGGCCCCAAATGCCGTGTCCGAAGACGATCAGGGGCGCGTTCGTGCCCGACTCTGGGACGTAGAGCGTTGTTGGCAGCGACCGGTCGCGCGCCTCGTCCTGGAGGGGAAGGACGGTCAGCGCCATGCTCTACTTTAAGGCGGATAGGAACGGTCGCGCGCCGCCGCATCGACCGGGTTCAGGGGAGGACAATCCCCGATCAGGATTGCGTTGAGAAGCGCCGCTACTCCTCAGGGGCGCGCGACCATCTCTACAACTGCTCCATTCAGGCGCCTTTCGAAACAACAGTGGAACAGCCTTGTGCTCCCTAGGTTTGCCGGTGTTGTGGACGGAGAAAGCGTCCCTGTCCATTTCCGTGATCTAGGGGGTCGAACGTGAAGAAGATTGTTGCCTTGCTGGTGGTACTCCTGTCAGTGACGGTGGCTGGTGTGGCCGCTTCGCCGGCGAATGCGGTGAAGTTCGGTGAGCCGGACTCGGAGAATGTGTATCCGTGGGTTGGGCTGATGGTTGCGGTCGACGAGGACGGGGATCCGCTCTGGCGCTGCACCGGCTCCCTGCTCAGCGACAGCCTCTTTCTGACGGCGGGACACTGCGTGAGCGATCCGACCGGGGAAGGCGGCGACCCGGTCGCCTCAGTCCGAATCTGGTTCACCGTGGGCGATGAGATCATCGTCACCGACCCGGAGTACCTCGCGAACCTCGCCGCCGAAGCAGAGGATCTCTGCGCGGGTGTCGAGGGCTACCCGTGCGGCGGCTACTCCGCTGTCGGAACCCCGGAGGCACTCTCCGGCTGGACGGGACTGTTGACGGTTCCGCAGACCTATGACCTCGGCCTCGTTCACATCACCCAGTGGGTCACCGGTGAATATCACCCGACCAGTTACGGCCAGGTCGCACCGCTTGGTTACCTGGACACGCTTGCCGCGAACACGGCGAAGGGCCAGGGCAACATCGAGTTCACCGTGGTCGGCTACGGGCTTCAGTCCGTCAAGCCGGTCGAGTCCGCGTTGAAGCAGCGGATGGTCGGCACGGTCAGCTTCGTCAACCTGAAGAGCGCCCTCGCAGGAGGCTGGAACCTGCACTACTCGAACAACCCCGGCCAGGGCCACGGCGGTTCCGGTGGCACCTGCTTCGGTGACTCGGGTGGCCCGGTGATCAGCGCCGACGGCTACATCGTCGCCGTCAACTCGTTCGTGCTCAACAACAACTGCAACGGCGCCGGCTTCGGCTACCGCGTCGACACACAACTCGCTCAGGACTTCATCTTCTAGTCACATCCGCAAGTCCGGGGAGCGGCACGTCTCGTGCCGCTCCCCTCCTTTCGCGGCAGAAGAAATCCAGACTTTTCCGAAAGCCGCGATAAGGCGCGAGGAAAGCTTGTAACGAAACAGCGCCCTACCGAGGTGGCCAAGAAGGCCCGTTCCCGTCTGGCGATCGCTCCTTGTCACGGCCTGCGGCTGCCGGGACGGACTCTTGTTGCACTCTCGCCCCAGGTGCCAGAGCATCGATAAGTTCGTTCTGCGATGACGGATCGCTTGAAGGTCGTGCAGTTGGGCCGCTCGAGTCAGGCACGCGCCGATAAATCCCGCCCCCGTCAGTCATCCACTCGTCGCCCAACACTCTGGCGAACCAGTCGACCCGAAGACGGGCGTCCGTCCGCTTCTTCTCATCGTTCCGCTGTTCTGTCACCAGACTCTCTCGCCACTGCCGCCGGAAGCGCCCTTAATCCCCCGAATGGGGGATCTTATACACCGCTTGTAACGATAGAAACAATCTGGGCGGCCGTGTGCGGCTTGTCCGCGACTAGAGCTGACGGGGTCGCTTCACTAGGCGCGGAGCTCGGGGCGGCCGCCCCCGCTTCTTTCGGACATCAGGGCTGCGGCAGTCGGGCGAACTAACGACGGCTAGCCCGACACGAAGGTATGCGTCGGATAGAGCTCAGGCTTCGCCGTGATTCCCGCCTCTTGCAGAACCGGACCAGCTGCTCTCCGAATCGCGCGGCCGCCTCTCTGACTCCCACACATCGGCTACCCGAAAGCCGCCCCAGCTTCTCCTGCCGTGTGAACCAGCAGACCTTGTCCGCAGGAGACTCCAGGCGGCCCTTACCGGTGATCCTTCAGACGGTTCTTCGTCGCTCTCCCTCGTCAGGCCCCGCACCTTGATGAACGAGCACGACCGGCACCGCTACCTCCTACGGGATAGGGAACGCGCGCTGCGTCGCAAGAAGAATCGTCACCTGTTGACCTCGGCGAACATCTCCGGCCGATCAGCGCGTCAGCGACTCGTGGCCGGCCGCGACCCGGAACGGCTCGAGTTCCTCGCGCTGTCGGGTGGCGCGTTCGATCAGGGCGCCGAAGTCGACGTCCGCTAGACGATCCCCGACCTGCGCGAGGTCGCGCAGGTTCGCCCACAGGAGCTTCTTCCCGTCAAGTCCGAGGGCAAGCGACTCGAGCTCGACGAAACGGCTCAGCGGCGAGTAGCCGCGCAGCTGCCCGTTCGGCTTCAGCCGCCCGAGGCGCTCCGCAACGAGCGCGAGCGGCCGCTTCATCCGGCTCAGCGGGATCCCGAGGCGCTTCATGACGGCTTCGAGCACCTCAACGTCCTCGGTCACCTCAAGCGCAAGCCGCTCCAGGAACGCGCCGAGCTCGCTGCCCGTGTTCTCCGACGCCGCCCGCCGTGCAAGCTCCCTTCCTGCGACTCCGAGAGCGAGCTGATCGTTGAGGTAGATCCCGAGCAGCAGCCTCATCCATCCGGTCTCGCCCCCGACGTCCCCGCTCAAACGTCGGCGCGGCGGCCGTGCCAGCCCCCGAAGCAGTCATGACCGTTGCCAAGATCGAAGCAGCTCCGCTGATAAGAGCCAAACGCCTCATGTGACGACCCCGAACCGATTGTCCCAGGCGAGTCAACCCGGCTACCGCCGGAAGAAGTTCAGCACGATCGTCCCCACGATCGACGCAACGACCATTAGCCCTACCGGCACGTAGACGGTCATGTTCTCTGATCGCCAGGTGAGCGTCGCCGGGAGCCGATCAACGCCCAGCTTTGAGATGGCAAGTGCGCCGACACCGAGGATTGCGAAAACGAGAGCAGCACCCAGCAAGACTCGACCGGCGGTTTCCATGCTGCGAGGACTACCCCGCCAGGTCGCTGGAGAATCGCAGGTCAGGGCTTTCGGCGAGGCGCTGGACTTGCAGCCGGCACGCCAGCAGCGGTTGTCGCGCTCCGCTCAGCGCTTCGTCAGTTGCCGTGGCATGCGCATTCCTCCTCGAGTAGCGGCGGCGCGCCTTTCGGGCCTTGAGCTGGTGCGCGCACCCCTCTAGGGCAGGGTTCGCGGCGGTCGAGGGAGGCGAGGATGGCCCTCTCGACCAACGACCAGCTGCCCAGCTGTACCTATCGCCCCGGTGATGGTGTGGGCGAGGACACGTTTCGTCCGGGCGGTCCGGCATCCGTTGCGCCTACGCGGAATGGGGTTGTGCTACCGGCGACTGTCTTCTATTAAGACAACACAATAGGCCTTTGAGCAGGTAAAAGATGCCCCCGACAAGAATCGAACTTGTGCACGCGGTTTAGGAAACCGCTGCTCTATCCACTGAGCTACGGGGGCGAATAGCGCGGATTTGCAGGACTTTCCTCTTCTACCGCGCGGCTCCGCATTCTAGCCTTTGAAGACGGAACCGGCCGGTCGTTCTATCCACTGTCCTGGTGGTCAAGGTGTGAAGGGCAGGTGCGGTAGGCGATCACCGCCGTGAGGCGTCGCCGTCCAATGGTCATTGCATGCGTCCGGAGGATCGTCTAGGGTTTCGCGTGTTGCCGCGCCGTCGAAGGCGCGACACGGAGGCATCGGCGCCTCGAGAGCTCTTAGCTCTCGGGCGCTTTTTTCGTGGACCGAGGAGGAGGAATGGTGAAGGTGGAGGCAGTCGTGATTCGCGAGCGGGTGGAGACCGTGATGGATGCCGTGACGGAGCAAACGGGGCACGTGGGAGTCACGGTGATCGAGGCGGTCGGCCACGGTCGCCAGCCCGGAATCACGCACGAGTACCGGGGCCGGGTGTTCGAGTCGAGATTCTTGCCGAAGGCGCACCTGATGTTCGTCGTCCCGGATGAGCTCGCCGACGATGTGGTCGCGGCGGTGGCCGACGCGGCTCGAAGCGGGCACGAGTCGGGCGACGGGATCTGCTGGACGACGCCGATCCTCGGCGTCACCCACAACCGAACCGGCAAGCGGCTCGAGGAGGTCGATGCTTCATGACGACCAAGGAGCTCGCCATTGCGACGAGCACGATCTGGGTCGTGCTCGCCGCCGTCCTGGTGATGTTCATGCAGGCCGGGTTCGCCTTCCTCGAGGCTGGGCTGACCCGGATGAAGAACGTCGGCCACATCGCGGCGAAGAACGTGCTCGTGCTCGCGCTCGCCTCGGTCGTCTACTACCTCGTCGGGTTTGGGATCGCGTTCGGGGACGGCGGCAACGGCCTCTGGGGCGGCTCCGGCTTCGTGCCCTCCGTGGACGAGCTCCTCGCGGTCGGCTCGGCGCCGTTCAGCTGGTTCGCCGCGATTCCGGCGGCAGCGGGGTACATGTTCGAGGTCGTCTTCGCGGCAGTCTCGCTCGCGATCGTCTGGGGAGCGATGGCCGAACGGACTCGGCTCTGGGTCTACTTCGCATTCGGCGCGGTCTTCACGCTGATCTACTCGCTCGTCTCGCACTGGATCTGGAGTCCGGACGGCTGGCTCTTCGCGAAGGGGATGCAGGACTTCGCGGGCTCGACGGTCGTTCACTACCAGGGCGCGCTCGCCGGGCTTGCCGGCGCGATCCTGCTCGGCCCGAGGATCGGCAAGTTCGGCGCGGACAAGCTGCCGAACGCGATTCCGGGGCACAACATGGCGTTCACGACGCTCGGCGTGATCATCCTCTGGTTCGGCTGGTTCGGTTTCAACGCCGGGTCCACCCTCTCGGTCGACTTCGGCGGCGTCGGCTTCTTCGCCTATGTCGCCCTGAACACGAATCTCGCGGCTGCGTCCGGCGTGCTCGGCGCAGTGTTCACGTCGTGGCTCGTGATCAAGAAGCCAGACCTCTCGATGATGCTGAACGGCGCGATCGCTGCGCTGGTCGCGATCACAGCGGCCTGCGCGTTCGTCGCGCCGTGGGGGGCGATCCTGATCGGCTTCGTCGCCGGCGTGATCGTCGTGTTCGGCATCCTCCTCGTCGAGCGGATCGGCCTCGACGATCCGGTCGGGGCGATCGCGGCGCACGGCATGTCGGGTGTCTGGGGCACGCTTGCGCTCGGGTTCCTGACCGTGCCGTCACTCGCGGAGAGGTTGGACACGGGAAGCGGCGGCCTCTTCTACGGGGGCGGGCTGCACCAGCTCGGCGTCCAGGCGCTCGGCCTCGCGGCCGTGGGCGCATTCACGTTCAGCGCGTCGTTCCTCGTCCTCTTTGCCTTCAAGAAGACGATCGGCATCCGCACCGACGCCGAGGACGAGCATGCCGGCCTGGACATCTCCGAGCACGGCATGTGGGGGTACCCCGAGTTCTACATCCCCGTGCCCGGCGGATATGGAACGGACGAGCGCCTGCAGCCGGCGCAGCACCCGGCGCGACCCGCGGCGGTGCTGCGTGTGCGAGCGGAGAGCTAGGACCGAGAAGGGCCGGGGGCGTGCGTCGCCCCCGGCCCACGACCTCCGGTGATGCTTTACTCTCTAAAGCGATGCGCTTCCCCGATGGAGGGCGACGTTGGGCGTTGACCGCCCTGCGCGCGCGGGCTTCTCGGCGCTGACCCCTGGTGGGAGGCCCGGGCTCTACGACCCGGCCTACGAGCACGATGCCTGCGGTGTCGCCTTCGTCGCGCGGCTCGGCGGCGAGGCCACGCACGAGACCGTCGTGCGAGCGCTCGCCGCGCTCGCGAGACTCGCCCATCGCGGCGCCGCCGGCGCCGATGCCGACACCGGCGACGGCGCCGGGATCCTCGTCGGCCTCCCCGACGCGTTTCTCCGTGCCGTGGCCCCGGCGGATCTGCCGGAGCCGGGCGCGTACGGCGTCGGGGTGCTCTTCCTGCCGCAGGACGAGCAGCGCGCTGCCGAGTTGCAGCGGCTCGTCGCTTCGACCGTCGAGGCCGAGGGGCAGGCGGTGCTCGGCTGGCGCGATGTTCCGGTCGACGCGGCACACGTCGGCTCCGTTGCCGGCGCCTGCGCGCCGCTCGTGCGCCACGTGTTCGTGGCCGCGGCGCCGGAGCTGCGTCACGACCAGGACGCCTTCGAACGGAAGCTCTACGTCATCCGCCGGATGATCGAGCTCGCGGCCGGGCCAGACCTTTCGATTCCTAGCTTCTCCTCGCGCACGCTGGTCTACAAGGGGATGCTCAGCGCCCTGCAGCTCTCGCGGTACTACCCCGACCTCGTCGACCCGCGGCTGAAGACGATCGTCGCCCTGGTCCACTCGCGCTACTCGACGAACACGTTCCCGAGCTGGGAGCTGGCGCATCCCTACCGGCTGCTCGCGCACAACGGGGAGATCAACACCCTGCGCGGCAACGTCAACTGGATGAAGGCACGCGAGTCGCAGCTCGCCTCGGGTCTCTTCGGCGAAGACCTCGCCAAGGTCCTCCCGGTCGTGCGTGCGGGCGGCTCGGATTCCGCGACCTTCGACAACGTCCTCGAGCTGTTGGTGCTGGCGGGGCGATCGTTGCCGCACGCGGTCATGATGATGGTGCCGGAGGCGTACGAGGGTCGCGCCGATCTTCCACCGGAGCTGACGGGCTTCTACGCCTACCACGGTTGCCTGATCGAGCCGTGGGACGGCCCCGCTGCGCTCGCCTTCACGGATGGTCGCCTCGTCGGCGCGACCCTCGACCGGAACGGCCTGCGACCGGGCCGCTGGTTCGAGACGAAGGATGGCTGGGTCGTGCTCGCCTCCGAGACCGGGGTGCTCGACGAAAAGGCGGCGAACGTCCTCCGCAAGGGTCGGCTGCAGCCCGGGAAGCTCTTCGTCGTCGACCTCGAGCGGGGCCGGGTTCTGGAGGACGCGGCCGTCAAGCGACAGGTCGCGACCGCGCGGCCGTACGGCGAGTGGTACGAGCGCGAGGTCGTCCGCCTGTCCGATCTCCCTACCCCGCCGGCACCCCAGGTGGTGTCGACGGAGTCGCTGCGAAGGCTCCAGCTCCTCTTCGGCTACACGCAGGACGACATGAAGGTGATGCTGCAGCCGCTTGCCCAGAACGGCGAAGAGGCTGTCGGCTCGATGGGGAACGACACGCCGCTCGCGGTGCTCTCCCAGCGGCAGCCGCTCCTCTACTCGTACTTCAAGCAGCTATTCGCGCAGGTGACGAACCCGCCGATCGACTCGATTCGCGAAGCCGTCGTGATGAGCGTCCGCACCAGTGTGGGCTCCGAGCGAAACCTGCTCGACGAGACGCCGGAGCACGCGCGCCAGCTCGTGATCGACAGGCCGATCCTGCTCGACGGGGAGCTCGAATCGCTGCGCCAGGTCGACTCTGAGGTCTTCCGGGCGCGGACGATCGATGTCACGTGGCCGGTCTCCGACGGTCCCACCGGGCTCGAGGATTCTGTCGCGCGCGTCTGCGCGGAGGCGGACGCAGCGCTCGCGGGGGGAGTCAACATCCTGGTGCTCTCCGACCGCGGCGTCTCGGCCGAGCGCGCTCCAATTCCGTCGCTGCTCGCTGTGGCCGCGGTTCACCACCATCTCGTCCGCGAGGGAACGCGCCTGCAGACAGGGCTCGTGGTCGAGTCGGGGGAGCCGCGCAGTGTGCAGAGCGTGGCCGTCCTGGTCGGCTACGGGGCCGCGGCCGTCAATCCCTACGTCATGCTTGCCACGCTCGCCGAGCTCGTCGACGAGAGGTGGATCGAGTTGACGGCCGAGGAGGCGCAGCAGCGGGCGGTGAAGGCGCTCGCGAAGGGACTTCTGAAGACGATCTCGAAGCTTGGGATCTCCACGATTCCGTCCTACTGCGGCGCGCAGAGCTTCGAGGCGGTCGGTCTCGCACCCGAGCTCGTCGAGCGGCATTTCACAGGCACGGCCTCGCGGATCGGCGGCATCGGCCTGCGGGAGCTCGCCGAACATGCGCTCGAGCGTCACGCGCGAGCCTATCCGGGCACGCGTGAGGAGCTGCTCCCGGTCGCAGGCCTCTACGCCTGGCGTCGCGAGGGCGAGCACCACCAGTGGAATCCCGAGACGATCGCCCTCCTCCAGCATGCGGTCCGCCAGGAGTCGTGGGAGACGTACGAGCAGTACTCCCGCGCCGTCAACGACGAGGCCTCCCGCCGCTCGACGCTGCGCGGCCTGATGCGGTTCCGCTTCCCGGAGGGCGGCGCCGTGGCGCTGGACGAGGTGGAGCCGGCCGCGGAGATCGTGAAGCGTTTCTCCACCGGCGCGATGTCGCTCGGCTCGCTCTCGCGGGAGGCACACGAGACGCTGGCGGTCGCCATGAACCGGATCGGCGGCCGCTCGAACACCGGCGAAGGGGGCGAGGATCCCGAGCGCTACCGCGACGAGCGCCGCTCGAAGATCAAGCAGGTCGCATCGGGCCGCTTCGGCGTCAACATCGACTACCTGACGAACGCCGACGAGCTGCAGATCAAGATGGCCCAGGGAGCGAAGCCCGGCGAGGGAGGCCAGTTGCCCGGTCACAAGGTCGACGGCTACATCGCCGGTGTCCGGCTGACGACGCCGGGCGTCGGCCTGATCTCGCCGCCTCCGCACCACGACATCTACTCGATCGAGGATCTCAAGCAGCTGATCTACGACCTCCGCTGCAGCAACCCCTCGGCGCGGATCTCGGTGAAGCTCGTCGCCGAGGTCGGGGTCGGAACCGTCGCAGCCGGGGTGGCGAAGGCGGGTGCCGACCACGTGCTGATCTCGGGCCACGACGGCGGTACCGGCGCCTCACCGGTGTCCTCGATCTTCCACGCGGGGATCCCGTGGGAGATCGGGCTTGCGGAGACGCAGCAGACCCTCGTGCTGAACGATCTCCGGTCGCGCATCTGGGTGCAGACCGACGGCCAGCTGAAGACCGGCCGCGACGTCGTGATCGCGGCGTTGCTCGGCGCCGACGAGATGGGCTTCGCGACGGCGCCGTTGATCGCGACCGGCTGCGTGATGATGCGCGCCTGCCACCTGAACACCTGTCCGGTCGGGATCGCGACCCAGGATCCCGAGCTCCGAAAGCGATTTAGAGGCGAGCCCGAGCACGTCGTCAACCTGCTCTTCTTCGTGGCCGAGGAGGCCCGCAGGCTGATGGCCAGGTTAGGCGTGCGCCGGTTCGAGGAGCTCGTGGGCCGCGTCGACCTGCTGGAGGCAGACGGTGCGATCGAAGGTTGGCGCAAGCGAGGGATCGATCTCTCCAATGTCCTCCACCGGCCCGAGGTGCATCCCGAGACGCCGCTCCGCCGCATGCGCGCCCAGGTCTCGCCGCTCGGCGACGCACTCGACTGGCAGCTCGTCGAACGAGCCCGGCCGGCGCTCGAGCACGGGACTCCGGTCGAGGGCGAGTTCCCGATCCGGAACGTCGACCGGACCGTCGGCGGGATCCTCTCGCACGAGCTCACGAAGGCGCGGGGAGCCGAAGGCCTGCCACCGGGGACGATCCGGTTCGGCTTCGACGGCTCCGCGGGCCAATCGTTCGGGGCCTGGCTGGCTCGAGGCGTCGAGCTGACACTCGTCGGCGAGGCGAACGACTACGTCGGCAAGGGGTTGTCGGGCGGGGTCCTGGCCGTCCGGCCGCCGCACGAATCGAGCTTCCCGGCCGAGGAGAACGTGATCGTCGGCAACGTCGTCCTCTACGGGGCGACGGCCGGCCGCGCGTTCTTCCGCGGCGTCGCCGGCGAGCGCTTCGCCGTCCGCAACTCGGGCGCTCTGGCCGTCGTCGAGGCGGTTGGCGATCACGGCTGCGAGTACATGACCGGCGGTTGCGTAGTCGTGCTCGGTCGAACCGGCCGCAACTTCGCCGCCGGAATGAGCGGCGGCGTCGCGTACGTCCTCGACGAGGACGGCGGGTTCAGCGGACGTTGCAATCTCGAGGCCGTCGGCTTGGAGCCGCTCGAGCCGGACGACCAGGCGGCGCTACACGAGCTCGTGGCGGAGCACGGCGCGCGCACGGCATCGCCGGTGGCTGCGCGTGTCCTCGCCGAGTGGGAGGAGCTCCTGCCGCGCTTCGTCAAGGTGCTGCCACACGACTACAAGCGCGCGCTCGCCGAGGGCGAAGCAGTCCACTACCGGGATCATGCGATCTCGAGCGGCGGCACCGGCTTCGTGACCACCGAGACCGAGGCTGCGTGATGGGCAAGGTCGGCGGTTTCCTGAAGCACGACCGCGAGGAGGCTCCCGAGCGCGCTCCCGACGAGCGCGTGGGCGACCACCGCGAGTTCGTCGGGACGCTTCCGCTCGTGGGGCTCCGTGCCCAGGGGGCCCGTTGCATGGAGTGTGGGGTCCCGTTCTGCCACCACGGCTGTCCGCTCGGCAACCTCATCCCGGAGTGGAACGACCTCGTCTATCGGGATCGCTGGCGGGAGGCGATCGTCCAGCTGCATAGGACTAACAACTTTCCCGAGCTCACCGGCCGGCTGTGCCCTGCCCCCTGCGAGGCGGCCTGCGTGCTCGAGATCGACGAGGGCAATGCCGTCACGATCAAGCAGATCGAGGCCGCGATCGTCGATCGCGCCTGGGAGGAGGGTTGGATCGCCCCGCAGCCGCCGGAGACGCGCACCGGGCGCACGGTCGCGGTCATCGGCTCCGGCCCGGCGGGGCTCGCGTGTGCCCAGCAGCTGAACCGCCGCGGTCACTCCGTGACCGTCTACGAGCGAGACGAGGCGGGCGGCGGCCTCGTCCGGTTTGGTGTGCCGGACTTCAAGATCGAAAAGGAGGTCGTCGAGCGCCGGCTCGAGCAGCTCGCGGCCGAGGGCGTCGAGTTCCGCTTCGGCGTCGACGTGGGAACCACCGTCGACGCGGCTGAGTTGCGCTCCCGCCACGACGCCGTGGTCGTCGGGATCGGCTCGCGCGTCCCGCGCGACCTGCCCGTGCCGGGCCGGGAGCTCGACGGCGTCCATTTCGCGCTCGAGTACCTCTACCAGCGCAACCGCTCGGTGAGCGGCGGCCCCCCGCCCGACCGGCCGATCTCCGCCGCCGGGAAGAGCGTGGTCGTGATCGGCGGCGGCGACACGGGTGCCGACTGCATCGGCCAGGCTCACCGCGAGCGGGCCGCCTCCGTGACCCAGATCGAGCTGCTCGGCGAGCCGCCGCCTCGGCGCGCGGACGACGTCACGCCCTGGCCCCGCTGGCCGATGAAGCTGCGGACCTCGTACGCGTTGAAGGAGGGCGGCGACCGAGACTTCTCGGTCTCGACGACGGCGCTCTCAGGCCGGGACGGGCGGGTCGAGAGCATCCACTGGCTGCGCAACGGAGGCGTCCCGCCGTTCGAGCCGATCGGCGGGACCGAAGAGCAGCATCCCGCCGAGCTCGTCCTGCTCGCGATGGGATTCCTCGGGCCGGAGCCGAGGGTGCTCGAGCAGCTCGGGGTCGAGCTCGATGAACGTGGCAACGCTGCTGCCCCGACCTTTGCGACAGCGGCGCGTGGCGTCTTCGCCGCCGGCGACGCGCGGCGCGGTCAGTCGCTCGTCGTGTGGGCCATCGACGAGGGCCGCCGCTGCGCGAGCGTCGTCGACGAGTGGCTCGCCGCGGAATCGCGGTCGGTTCTCCGGGATACCATTCACGCATGAGAAGCCAGACTCTCGACCTCACGGATGCACGACGCGACGCGGTCGCCGCGTCCGCCGAGATCCTCGGCGCCAAGTGGACCGCGCTGCTGATCTACGACCTCGCAGCGGGGACGCGACGCTTTCGAGAGCTCGAGCACTCCTGCGCCGGGATCAGCAGCAGGACTCTTGCCGAGCGGCTCCGGGCGCTGGAGCGTGGGTCGATCGTTCGCCGGCACAGCTACCCCGAAGCACCGCCGAGGGTCGAGTACGAGCTGACCGAGAAGGGTCGCGAGCTCCTGCCGATCATCGATGCGATGACGGTGTTCGGGCGCTCCTGGCTGGTGGCCGTACCGGCGCCGGGGCGCTAGCCCTTGGCAACGCGCTGCCGCCTGATCCGAGCCGCGACGCTCTCGGCGGCTGTCGTCCCAGGCTGGAAGCTGCCGTCCCGGATCGACGCGGCGATTCGCGTATAGGCATCGCGGAACGGGAGGCCGTCGGCGACGAGCGCTTCGGCGGCGTCCGTGGCGAGCATGTTGGGGTCGGCAGCAGCGGCCGCAAGCTGCTCTCGGTCGAAGTCGAGGTCGGCGAGCAGGACGGTCAGGGCCCCGAGGGCACCGGCGACGTCCTTGCGGGCGGCGAAGACGGGCGGTTTGTCCTCCTGGAGATCTCGGTCGTAGGCGAGCGGCAGCGCCTTCACCGTCGCGAGGAGACCGGTCAGCCTCCCGATCGCAGTTCCGGCCTTGCCGCGGACGAGCTCGGCGACGTCGGGGTTCAGCTTGTGCGGCATCATGGAGGAACCGGTCGCCGCGGTCTCGGGGAGACGCGCGAAGCCGAACTCGGAGGTGACCCAGAGCACCAGCTCCTCGGCAATCCGCGAGAGGTGGACGAAGAGGACGGCGGCGGCGTAGAGGTAGTCGAGCGCAAAGTCGCGGTCTGCGACGGCGTCGAGCGAGTTCGGGATCTGATCGCGGGGCGGCGGGATCGGGAGCGTCGTCCCGGCCAGCGCCGCCGAGCCGAGCGGGCTGCCCGTGGGCGGCTCGAAACGGACGTGGTCCCGGTCGAGCATGGCCGCCCAGGCGCGGAGGTGGTGGCCGAGCGTGACTGGCTGGGCGCGCTGGAGGTGGGTGTAGCCGGGCATCACGGTTGCGTCCTCGGCGACCGCTCGCTGGAGCAGAAGGGCTGAAAGCAGCTCGATATTGGCCCGCGCCTCGGCGCAGGCATCGGTGACGTAGAGCCTGAGCGCCGCGGCGACCTGGTCGTTCCGCGAGCGCCCGGCATGGATCTTGCGGCCGACCTCGCCGAGGTGCCGCTCGAGCGCCGAATGGACGTCCTCGTCGGAGTCGAGCAGCTCGACCTCGCCGGCCAGCGACTCGGCGACCTCGGCCAGCTCGTCGGCGCTCAGCAGCCCTGCGACGTGCAGCCTGGTTGCGTGCTCGACGGTCGCCGCGCAGTCGTAGGGGAGGAGCTCGCCGTCGTCGGCGCGGAGGAAGTCGGTCACCACGGGGTGGAGTCCTTCGGCGACCCGTGCTGACCAGAGGCTCACGCGGGCTGGCGGGCGCGGTTTCGAGCGGCGACGAGCTCCGACTCGAGCGACGCGATCCGGATGAACCCCTCGGCGGCCTCGTGGGGGAAGGTCTCGCCTGTCCCGTAGGAGGCGAGTCGCTCGGCGTAGAGCATCGTCGGTGCGCGACGGCCGGTCACGACGACGGCGTTCGGGCGCAGCTCGACCCGCACCTCACCGGTGACGAGCTCCTGGGTCGTATCGACGAACGCGTCGATTGCGGCCCGCACGGGTGCGTGCCACTGCCCCTCGTAGACCAGCTCGGTCCAGCGCTGCTCGAGTCCGTGCTTCACACGCGCCTCGTCCTTGGTCAGGACGACGTCCTCGAGGGCGCGATGCGCCTCGATCAGGACGATCGCAGCGGGCGCTTCGTAGACCTCCCGGCTCTTGATCCCGACGGCGCGGTTCTCGATCATGTCGATCCGGCCGATCCCGTAGACGCCCGCGAGCGCGTTGAGGCGGCCGATCAGCTCTGCAAGACCGAGCGCTTCGCCGTCGAGCGAGACGGGCGTGCCCGCCTCGAAGCCGAGCACGAGCTCGACGGGTGCGGGCGCGGTTGCGGGATCGGCCGTGAGCGCATACGGCTCCTCGGGCGGCGCCGCCCACGGATCCTCGAGCACGCCCGCCTCGATTGCACGCCCGAAGAGGTTCTCGTCGATCGAGAACGGCGAGGCGGCGGTGTGGGTGACCGGGATCCCGCGCGCCAGCGCGTAGTCGATCTCCTCCTCCCGGGTCCAGATCCGGTCGCGCAGCGGCGCGATCACCCGCACCCCGGGATAGTGCGAGCGGAAGGCGAGCTCGAAGCGAAGCTGGTCGTTGCCCTTCCCGGTGCAGCCGTGGACGAGGGCATCGGCGCCGAGCTCGACGGCGACCTCCGCGACCGCCTCGGCGATCACCGGCCGCGAGAGCGCCGAGACGAGCGGATAGCGGCCCTCGTAGAGCGCGTTCGTCTTGATCGCCTGGGCGCACTGCTCGTCGGCGAACGCGTGCTTGCGATCGAGGAGCAGGACGTCGTCGGCGCCAGCCGCGTAGCCGCGGGCGATCGACGCCTCGACGTCGAACTCCTGGCCGACGTCGACCAGGACGGCGACCACGCTCTCGAAGCCGTAGTCCTCCTTCAACCACGCGATCGCGCAGCTCGTGTCGAGTCCACCCGAATAGGCGAGGACGGCGGTCCCGCTCACGCAGCCCCCTCCAGCAGGTGCCCGTTCAGCTCGTCCCGGAGCACGACTGCGCTCGTGCCGTTCCGCGGAGCGATGAAGATCACGTTGTCCCCGGCGATCGTACCGGCCACCGACGGCAGAGAGGCCTCGTCGAGGGCCTGCGCGAGCGCGCTCGCGTACCCCGACGGGGTGTGGACGACGACGAGCGCGCCCGCCGCCTCGACCGAGAGCGCGAAGCGGCGGACCGCTGCGCCGAGCCGTGGCGGAGTCCCGGAGCCGGCCGAGCCCGCGAGCGCGTAGGCGAGCCGGCCGTCCGCCGCTCGGACCTTGACGAGCCCGAGCTCGGCGATGTCGCGGGAGACGGTCGTCTGGACGACCTCGAAACCGGATGCCCGCAGCGCGTCCGCGACCTCGGCCTGCGTCGACAACGCGCGGCCACGCACCAGCTCGAGGATCGCTGCTTGGCGTTGGCGCCTCTGCATCTTATGCATCACCGTAGCATACTGAGCATGGTCGACGCTATGAAAGGGTGAGCTGGAGGAGGGCTTTCGCGGTGTGCAGCCGGTTCTCCGCCGCGTCCCAGGCAGCGCTCCGCGGCCCGTAGAGCACCTCCGCCGCGATCTCCTCGCCCGGATGGGCGGGAAGGCAGTGGAGAGCGATCGCATCTCGATCGGCGAGCTCGAGCAGGTCGGCGTCGACGCAGTAGCCTGCGAAGGCGCGCAGCCGCTCCCGGCGCTCGGCCTCCTGCCCCATGCTCGCCCACACGTCGGTGACGACCACGTCCGCACCGGCGACCGCGTCGCGCGGGTCGCGCACCGACCTCGAGACCCGGCGGCTCATAGCCCTCCGGCGACGCGCAGACGAAGTTCGCGCCGAGCAGCTCGCATGCCTCGGCGAGCGAGACGCACACGTTGTTGCCGTCGCCGACCCAGGCCACCGTGACGCCTTCGATCCCTCCGAGTCGCTCCCGGATCGTCTGGACGTCCGCTATCGCCTGGAGCGGGTGGGCCTCGTCGGTGAGCGCGTTCAGCACCGGGATGCTCGCGATCTCGGCGAACGCCTCCACCTCGGCGTGCGCGAAGGTCCGGATCGCGATCGCGTCGAGGTAGCCGGAGAGCACGCGGGCGGTGTCGTTCATCGACTCGCCGCGGGCAAGCTGGAGCTGGTCGCCCGGAAGGTCGATCGCGGTCACCCCGAGCTGGGCGGCGGCCGCGGCGAGCGAGACGCGCGTCCGGGTCGAGTGCTTGCGGAAGAGAAGCCCGAGCGTCGTCCCCTCGAGCGGCCTGGGGACAGCGCGCGGTCTCGCCTTCAGCTCGTCCGTGAGCGCGAGGATCGCCTCGAGCTCGGCTGCCACGAGATCGGTCGTCCGCAGGATCGAGCGGCCGCGAAGATCCACGGAGAGCACGTCGGGCAGCCTCATCCGAGGATCTCCCGGAGAAGCGAGAGGCCGTGCTCGAGTTCTTCTGCGGTGATCGTGAGCGGCGGCACGAGGCGGAGGACATGGTCGCCGGCGGTGCCGACGAGCAGACCCGCCTCGAGCGCCAAGGCTGAAACCGGTCCGGCCGGCCGGTCGAGCTCGGCGCCGAGCATCAGGCCGCGGCCGCGCACGAGCTCCACGCCCGGTAACTCCGCCAGGCCGGCGCCGAGCGCGACTCCCTTCGTCACGACATCCGCGAGCAGTTCGGCGTCGATCGCCTCCACCACCGCGCACGCAGCCGCACAGGCCACGGGGTTGCCACCGAACGTGCTGCCGTGATCGCCTGCGACGAGACCCTCGGGGGCGCGGTCGGAGACGAGGAGCGCGCCGATCGGGAGCCCGTTCGCGAGCCCCTTCGCGAGGGTGAGTGCGTCGGGCGCGACGCCGCTCTCCTCCCAGGCGAAGAACGTTCCCGTCCGGCCGATGCCGCTCTGCACCTCGTCGTAGAGGAGGAGGGCGCCGTGCTCGTCCGCGAGGACGCGGGCCGCGGTGAGGAACGCCTCGTCGGCGGGGTGGATCCCGCCTTCGCCTTGAACGGGCTCGATCAGGATTGCGGCCGTCTGCGGGCCTACGAGTTCTTCGAGCGAGGGGACGTCGTTGAGGATGGCGAAGCGTGCGACAGGAGCGAGAGGCTCCCAGGCGGCGCGTTTCGCCGGCTGTCCGGTGACCGCGAGCGCGCCGTGGGTCCGGCCGTGGAACGAGTTCTCGAGCGCGACCACTTCCGGTCTTCCGGTCGCTTTGCGTGCCCACTTGAGCGCAGCCTCGACGGCCTCGGCGCCGGAGTTGCAGAAGAACGCGCGGGAGCCACCCCACCCAGATGCGACACAGCGCTCCGAGAGGAGTGCCGCGAGCGTGGCCATCGGCTCGGAGCCGTAGAGGTTCGACACGTGCCAGAGCGCGTCGAGCTGGCCGTGCGCAGCGGCGAGTGGCGCCGGATGGCGGTGTCCGAGCGAGACGACGGCGATCCCGCCGAGCAGGTCGAGGTAGCGCTTGCCGGCTGTGTCCGTGAGCCAGCAGCCCTCGCCGGAGACGAACGTGACGTCCGCGCGCGCATAGGTCGGCAGGAGGGCGGGGAATGCGAGCGTGCTCACACGAGCACCGCAGTCCTGCCGACCTCGGCCTCGACCCCGCCACGCGCCGCGTCGATCGCGGCGCGGAGCTTCGGGACGATCCCACCGACGAGCACACCCGTGTCGAGCAGCCGCTCGGCCTCGGCCGCCTCGATCGACTTGGCGACCCTGCCGCCGAGCAGCAGGCCCGGCATGTCGCTGAGAAAGTGGAGCCGCTCCGCGCCGAGCCCGAGGGCGAGGGCGGACGCTGCGTCGTCTGCGTTCAGGTTCAGCGGGTCGCCGCGCCCTCCGACCGCGCTGCCGAGCGGGGCGACGACCGGGACGCGTCCGACCGCGAGGGCGGCCGCAACTGCGGGCGGCCTGCTCGGCAGGGCCTCGCCGACGAGCCCGAGCTCCGGCACTCGAGTGGCCGTCAGGCCGATCTCGTCGCCGAAGAGCGGGACGGCGAGCTCGCCGAGCGCTTCGCAGAGATCGGCGTTCACCGCGGCCAGGCAGCGACGCACCGCTTCGAGCCCTTCGGCGCTCGTGACCCGGCGCCCGTGGACAAAGTGGACGGGAATCCCGAGCCGGGTCATCTCCGCCGAGATCTGCGGCCCTGCTCCGTGGACGACGCAGACGTGGTGCCGCTCCGTCAGCGCGAGCACCTGAGCCGCGGAGTCTCCCGCAACGGCCCCCCCGACCTTGACGACGACGATGCTCACGTTCGGTAGTCCGCGTTGATCCGCACGTAGTCGTAGGAGAGGTCGCTCGTCAGATAGCTCGCGCTGCCGCTGCCGAGCCCGAGGTCGAGCTCGATCCGGCAAGCGTCGTCCGTGACGTCCGGCTCGACGCCCTGCGGCGATCCCCGCTGGAGCACCGGTGTGCCGTTGTACGAGAGCGAGACGAGCGCCGGATCGACGCTGGCAAAGCCTTCGCCGTACGGAGCCGAACCGGCGGCCGAAAGGACGCGTCCCCAGTTCGCGTCGTGCCCGAAGAGCGCCGTCTTGACGAGCGGCGAGGTGGCGATCCGGGCCGCGATCGCGCGCGCCTGGCGGTCGTCGACAGCGCCGGAGACCTCGATCTCGGCGAGGACGGTCGCGCCTTCCCCGTCCGCCACGATCTGCTTCGAGAGCTCCCGGCAGACCTGCGAGAGAGCGAGCGTGAAGGCGGTGTCGCTCGCAGCCGTGCGCTCGATCCCCGCGGCACCGTTCGCGAGCAGGCAGACGGCGTCGTTCGTCGAGCACTCGCCGTCGACCGTGATCGAGTTGAAGCTCGACTCCACGGCGGGGCGGAGCAGCTCGAGCGGCTCGTTCTCCTCGAGCGGGTAGTCCGTCGTGATCACGGCGAGCATCGTCGCGAGTTGTGGATGGATCATTCCGGACCCTTTCGCCATCCCGCCGACGGTGAATCCGTCGAGCGATATGGCCGCCTCCTTCGTCCGCGTGTCCGTGGTCAGGATCGCCTGCGCCGCGTCGGCGCCGCCTTCGGCGGACAGGGCGGGGGCGGCCGAGCGAAGGCCGCCGAGCACCTTCTCCAACGGGAGGAGCACTCCGATCACGCCTGTCGAGAGGACGAGCACCTCCTCGGCCACGAGGTCGAGGAGCCTGCCCGCCTCGGCAGCGGTGGCAAGCGCGTCGAGCTCCCCCCGCACGCCGGTCGCCGCGTTCGCAACGCCTGAGTTGACCACGATCGCCTGCGGCTGCGCGACCTCGAGATGCGCCTTGGAGATCACGACCGGCGCGGCCTGAACCTGGTTGATCGTGAACAGCGCGGCGCCGACGGCCGGCGCGGTCGAGCGGATGAGCGCGAGGTCCTTCGTGTTCCTTCGGATCCCCGCGTGGACGCCGGCTGCGACGAACTGCTTCGGTGCGGTCACGCTCAAACGAGCAGCCCCGAGAGCCGCAGGCCCGCGGTTTCCTGGAGGCCGAGCGCGAGGTTCGCATTCTGGACGGCCTGGCCGGCCGCGCCCTTGCCGAGATTGTCGATTGCGCAGATCACAATCGCGGTTCCGGTCGCGCGATCGCCGTAGACGCCGATCTCGGCGCCGTCGGTGCCCTGGACGCGCGAAAGCTCCGGGACGACGTCCTCCGCCAGCACGGTCACGGCAGGAGCTGCCTCGTAGGCGGCCTCGAGCGCGGTTCGAATCGCGGCCGGGTCCGCGCCCCCGCGCGATCGCAGGTAGCAGGTCGCGATCAATCCACGACGCACGGGGAGGAGGTGCGGAACCAGGCAGACCGGGTAGCCGAGCGCCTGCTCGAGCTCGGGCGCGTGCTGGTGCGCACCGACCTTGTACGGCGAGACGTTCTCGAGCACGTGGCCGGCGTGCGAGCTCGCCTTCGGTGTCCGGCCTGCGCCGGACACCCCCGACTTCGCGTCGACGACGACCCACTCGGGATCGATCGCCTCGGCGAGAGGCTCGAGCGCGAGGAGGACGGCTGTCGCATAGCAGCCGGGATTTGCGATCAGCGAGCCGGCCGGCGGGAAGAGCTCCGGGAGGGCGTAGCTCCAGTCACGCAACGTCTCCGGGGCGGGGTGCTCAAAGCCGTACCACCCGGGATAGAGCGACGCGTCTCGGAGCCGGTGTGCACCCGAGAGATCGACGACGATCGTGCCTAGAGCTCCGGTAAGCGCTGCCGACCGCTCGTGGTCGAGGCACGAGAACACGAGCTCCGCGCCGGTTTCGACGGCCTCTGCGTTCGAGACGAAGCCGGGGGCGGCCGAGCCGAGCCGCGGATCGAGCGTGCTTGCCGGCCGCCCCGCGAGCGAGTCCGACCCGAGCGCGACGAGAGCGAGATCGGGGTGCGAGAGAACCCGGTCGAGAGTCTCCTGCCCGGAGTACCCGGAGGCGCCGAGGATCGTGGTGGTGATCGACACCTAGCCTAGTATGCAGACAACATGTGTATTATGCAAACATGGCAGGAGCGGCCTCCCTCGTGCTCGAAGACGGCACCGTCTTCTCCGGCCGCTCGGTCGGCGCGGCCGGGATCGCTGCTGGGGAGGCCTGCTTCACGACCGCGGCCACGGGCTACGAGCAGGCGGTGACCGACCCGAGCTATGCGCGTCAGGTGCTCGCGTTCGCCTTTCCGCTCATAGGCAACTACCCGGTGGACGAGGCGCGCCTCGAATCCGAGCGGGTCTGGACGGAGGGGGTCGTGATGAGGCGCTCGCGCCCGGCATGGTCGCGCTGGCTCGCCGCTCGAGGCGTGATCGCGCTCGAGGAGGTCGACACCCGTGCGCTCGTCCGGCGGCTGCGCGTGGACGGCGCCATGCGTTGCGCTCTCGGGGAGGCATCGCCCGAGGAGCTGCGCGCCCGGGCGCTCTCCCAGCCGCACCTCGACTGGCCGCGGATGCAGGCCGATCCCGAACTCGCCTCGCCGCCACCCGCGCTCGAAGCGTGTGTCGCGGAGCCGTTCAGCGTCGGGGCCGGACCGCGGGTCGTCGTCCTCGACTACGGCTGCAAGCGCTCGATCGTCCGGCGGCTCGTGGAGGCCGGCGTCGAGGCGGTCGTCGTTCCCGGCACCTGGGATGTCGAGCAGGTGCTCGAGCTCGACCCGGTCGTCGTCCTCGTCGGCAACGGGCCGGGGGACCCGGCGCAGCTCACCGGTCCGATCGAGACGGTGCGTGCCTTGCTCGGCCGCGTCCCCGTCTTCGGGATCTGCCTGGGGCACCAGCTTGTCGGACTTGCGCTGGGACTCGAGACCTACAAGCTCCCGTTCGGCCACCGAGGCGCCAACCATCCGGTTCGCGTCACGGGCTCGCGCCGCGTGCTCGTGACGGTGCAGAACCACGGCTTCGCCGTCGCGGCCGGAGACCCAGCCGAGGTCAGTCACCTCTCCCTCAACGACGGCACCGTCGAGGGGTTTGCCGGCGCCGACTTCACGACGCTTCAGTTCCACCCCGAGGCCGCACCGGGGCCGCACGACGCCCTGCCCTTCTTCGACGAGATCGCAGCGGCGTGCCGAAGCGCACCGACCTACGCAGCATCCTGATCGTCGGATCGGGGCCGATTCGGATCGGCCAGGGCTGCGAGTTCGACTATGCGGGCGTACAGGCGTGCCGCGTCCTGCGTGCGGAGGGCTATCGCGTCGTTCTCGTCAACTCCAATCCGGCCACGATCATGACCGACCCGGAATGGGCGGACGCGACCTACCTGGAGCCGCTCGACCTGCCGGCCGTGGCTGCGATCGTGGCGCGCGAGCGGCCTGACGCGCTGCTGCCCACGCTCGGCGGGCAGACGGCCCTGAACCTCGCCGTCGAGCTCTCCGAAGCAGGGGTGCTCGCCGAGTTCGGCGTCGAGCTGATCGGCGCCGACCTCGACGCGATCAGGCGCGCGGAAGACCGGCAGCTCTTCCGAGAGACGATGCGGGCGGCAGGGCTGCCCGTCCCGCGGAGCCTGATCGTCACCTCGGCGGTCGATCTCGCGGAGATCTGCCTTCCGGCCGTCGTTCGTCCGTCGTTCACCCTCGGTGGCGGCGGCGGCGGGATCGTCAGGACGCCGACCGAGCTCAGGCGTCAGGTGGAGCTCGGTCTGCGCGCCAGCCCGATCGCCAAGGTGCTCGTCGAGCGCTCGCTGGAGGGCTGGCAGGAGTTCGAGCTCGAGCTCGTCGCCGACGCGGCCGGCAACTGCGTCGTCGTCTGCTCGATCGAGAACCTCGATCCCGTCGGCGTCCACACGGGCGACTCGTGGACGGTCGCGCCCCAGCAGACGCTGCCGGACGGCGAGCTCCAGCGCCTCCGCGACGCCGCGTTCGCGTGCATTCGCGCGATCGGGGTGGCCACGGGCGGGGCCAACGTCCAGTTCGCCTACGAGCCGCAGACCGGGGAGCTGGCGCTGATCGAGATGAATCCGCGCGTCTCTCGCTCCTCGGCGCTGGCCTCGAAGGCCACCGGCTTCCCGATCGCAAAGCTCGCCGCTCTGCTAGCCGTGGGCTACACGCTCGACGAGCTCCCGAACGACATCACGGGCGCGTCGAGCGCGGCCTTCGAACCGGCGCTCGACTACGTCGCCGTCAAGGCGCCGCGGTTCGACTTCGACCGGTTTCCGGGCGCGGACGCGACACTCGGCACGGAGATGCGCGCCGTCGGCGAGGCGCTGGGACTCGGGAGGACCTTCCCGGAGGCGCTGTTGAAGGCGCTCGAGGGCGTCGAGGCGGGCGACGATCTGCCCGTGATCCCGGGGCTCCATCCCTACTTCGCAGCCGAGTTGGAGTCGATCCGTGCCGCCGAGCGAGAGGTCGCGAGGAGCGGCGACGTCGCTGAGGCCAAGCGCTTCGGCCTGCCGGACGCCCGCATCGCTCGGCTGCTCGGGATCGGCGAGCTCGAGGTGCGCGGCCGGAGGGGGCGGCCTGGGCGCCTCGCCGTCGACTCGTGCGCAGGCGAGTTCGAGGCTCAGACGCCGTACTACTACCTCTCGTACGAGCGAGACGACGGCGAGATCACGGAGGCGGGAGCGATCGTCGTTCTGGGCTCCGGCACGAACCGGATCGGCCAGGGGATCGAGTTCGACTACTGCTGCGTGCGGGCCGCCCAGGCGTTCCGTCGGCTCGGGTACGAGGTCGTCCTCGTCAACTCGAACCCGGAGACCGTCTCCACGGACTACGACACGTGCGACCGTCTCTATCTCGAGCCCGTCACGCTCGAGCGGGTGCTCGACGTCGTCGAGCTCGAGCGGCCGCTCGGAGTCGTCGTGACACTCGGCGGCCAGACGCCGCTCGGGCTCGCGGCGGGGCTCGCGCGGGAGGGAGTGCGGTTGCTCGGGGATCCGCTCCCGGCGATCGAGGCGGCGGAGGATCGCGGCCGTTTCGCGGCGCTGCTCGGGGAGCTTGGCCTACGGGCCCCCGAATGGGCGACAGCGACGACGACGGCGGAGGCGCGGGCTGCCGCGGCGGAACTCGGCTATCCGGTGCTCGTGCGCCCGTCGTACGTGATCGGCGGGACCGGGATGCGGATCGCCCGCGGACCGGGGGAGCTGACCCTCGACGGACCCGCGCTCGTCGACCGCTACTACGAGGGCGCGCTCGAGTTCGATGTCGACGTGCTCTGCGACGGGAGCAACGCCTGGGTTGCGGCGATCCTGGAGCACGTCGAGCGTGCGGGCGTCCACTCCGGGGATTCGGCGTGCGTTCTCCCCGCACCCTCGATCTCGCCCGCGCTCGAGGCGGAGATTCGCGCGCTTGCGAGCCGGCTCGCCGCGGGACTCGGCGCCCGCGGCCTCCTCAACCTCCAGCTCGCGTTGCAGGATGGCAGGCTCTACGTTCTCGAGGCGAACCCGCGTGCTTCGAGGACGGTGCCGTTCGTCGCGAAGGCGACCGGCGTGCCGCTCGTCGACCATGCGTGTCGGCTCCTCCTCGGAGCGTCGCTCGACGAGCTCGCCCTACCGGAACGCGCCGTTCCCGAGCGAGCCTGGGCCAAGGAGGCGATCTTCCCGGCCGAGCGCTTCGCGGGCGCCGCGGACAGGGGGATCGAGATGCGCTCGACGGGCGAGGTGATGGCGAGCGGAGCCACGGTCGTCGCCGCATATCGTCGCGCCCTCCAGGCGGCGGGCCGCACACGCCCTCGTTCGGAGATCGGACAGCCGCTTTCCGCCGCCGATCCTCGACGCTCTGACGTGATGGCGGCGCCGTAATCGGTTACCCAGCGTGAGAAGGCGCCCCCACAGTTCGTTTCGCGGAGTGGCCGCGGCCGTTGGGCGGCGCGCGCTACATCGAGTATGGAGTGCTCCGATCGAGAGCTCCCACGCTGGACCGGTCACTGAGAGACCACGATCTGCTCTGGGATTCACCGCTTCTCGGTCGTCGGCCAGGCGGTGCCGTCGCCGGCGTGGCCCAGCTGCAGGCGCCGAGCCCGCGTTTAAGCCCACCTACGTCTGGAGGCTTGTGAAGCGGGCGGGGGCACGCGCCGAGGTGCGGCCGGTCGATCAGGAAGCGGAGAGCGACCCGCCGCGGAGAGGCTGCGGCCCCGAGTTCGGCAGCATTGGCGGCTGCGCCGGCACCGGCGTGTAGAGGATCCGGATGCCGAACGTTCCCGGCTCGCTCTTCTTGTTCGCGCCCGTGGCGGTGAAGTTGATCGTGTAGGGCACGCTCGCCGCCGCCAGTTCCCAGCCGCCACGGCCGCCGTTGAGCAGGGGGTTCCACCAGGACAGCTCGCCCACGCCGCTGGCGGCGGCCAGGCCGGCTGCCGTGCGGCTGTACGTCCCGAGCGTCGCGCGGAGGCGCCACTTCTCGTTGTTGACGACTCGCACCGAGCCCGTGTATCGGTCGGCGGTTCCCGCGACGAGGCGGGCGGTGAGGCCGAAGCTGACGCGGCCGGTGCCGGGCAGCGTGTACCAGCCGGCACCGCTCGCGGCGGTTCCCGGCGCGGCAACGGTCAAGGTCGTGCTGTCGGTCGCGCCGGCGCAGCCACGCCTCGGCGCGACGGTGGCCGTGATCGTGTACACACTTTCGCGCCAGTCGCCAGACGGAAGCGGAGGGGTGGTCGCTTGCCCGTTCGACGCGGTCGGCGCGGCGCCGACGAAGAACGCTCCCGCTGCTCCGGTGAACGGATCTGCGTCGAGCGTGAACTCGACCAGCCTGCCCTCGACGCAGGTGATGTCGTCGCTCGAGACGGCCGCGCCCAGGCTGAGCGGGAAGCCGACGTTGACGATCTGCTCGCCGTTGTAGAGCACGGACGTCGGGCTCGCCGGCGGCTCGGGAACCGTCGTCGCAAAGCTGGAGGTGTTGTCGCTCGGCGCCAGCTCCGGCGTGTCCGACGTGATCGACGCGGTGTTCGTGATCGTCCCGGCCGCGGTCGGAGCTGCGCGGACGACGAGGGTGAACGACCCGTTCTCGCCGACGGCGAGCTCGCTCCTCGCGCAGACGATGTCCCCGCCCGCGCCGGGTGCGGGCGTCGTGCAGGTCCACCCCTGTGGCTGCGCCAGCGACACGAATGTCGTCTGCTCGGGAACGCGATCGGCCAGTCTCACGCTCACCGCCGCGTCGGGGCCGCCGTTGAAGACGGCGATCCCGTAGGTGAGGTTCGTTCCCGCTGTCGCAACCGCCGGACCCGTCTTGGCCACGCTCAGGTCGGCGGCCGTGTCCCCGATTACGGTGTCGACCGATGCGCTGTCGTTCGCGCCGTTGGGATCGGTGAGGCTCGCGACAGTGACGCCGTTCGAGATCGAATCGGTCGCGTCCGGGTCGACGTGGACGACGAGCGTGACCGACGTCGTGGCCCCGGCCGCGAGCTCCGAGAGGTTGCACCCCGCCGGGCTGGTCGCGCCCGGATTGGGGCCGTTGCACCCCCACGGCGACGGCGCGTCGATCGAGACGAACGTGCCGGGATAGTCCTCGAAGTACGCCGAGACGTCGCGCGCCGTGCCCGGGCCGTTGTTCGTGACCGTGGCGACGTAGGCGATCTCGCTGTCGGGCGCCGCGGCCGCCGGCCCCGTCAGCGTGACGCCGACGTCTGCGCCGTCGGCGATCGTCGCGACGGCCAGTGCCGTGTTGTTGCCGGGGACGGGATCGGCGCTCGACGACGTCGCCGTCGCGCTGAATGTGATCGAGCCCGTGGCAGCTGCGTTCACGCGCACGGAGAAGTAGAACTCGGCGGCGCCGCCGGCCGCCAGCGTCGCGGTCGAGCAGAACCACGCGCGGTTGAGGTCGATTGCGCAACCCCAGCCGGACAAGGATTGGAGGCCCTGCGTCGTTGTCTGCGCGGGTACGGGAACGGTGATCTGCGGGAAGTAGGCCGTGTCCGGCCCGTTGTTCACGAGCCGGATCGCGTAGTTGATGATCGCGCCCGGTGCGGTGAACGAGGTGGACGCGTTGACCGTGACCGCCAGATCCGCGCGCGGCTGCGTGACCGGGACGCTCAGCGCTGCGGTGTTATTCGCCCCGTTCGGGTCGTTTTCGTAGACGGTCTCGCCGCGCGTCGTGATCGTGCCGGTCGCGGCGGGATCGACCTTCAGAACGAGCTCGACCGAGCGGGACTCGCCGACGCCAAGCGATCCAGAGCACAGGGCCAGCCCCGTGCTGTTGGGGCTCAAGCACGTCCAGGAGTGAGTCCTGGTGGAGACGAACTCGGTCTGGTTCGGGATCGGGATCCGCAGACGGACGAGGCCGGCGAAACCGGGGCCGTTGTTGCGCACGGTGAACGTGTACGTCGCGACGATGTTCACCGGCGCGGTCGAGGGACCGGAGACAGTGACGCCGATGTCGGCGGACGCAACGACCCGGACCGACGAGGTCGACGTGTCGTTGGCGACGTTCGGGTCGCCGGTGCTGGACGCCACGCGCACCCCGACGCTGATCGTGCCCGTGAACGCCGTCTTCGGGCGGATGACCAGATCGAACTGACCCAGCTGACCGCTCGCGAGCTGCGAGATCGAGCACCGGACGGCGTCGACGTCCGCTCCTGCTGCCGGCTTCAGGCACGACCATCCTGCCGGCGCGGTCAGCGAAACGAAGGTCGAAGCGCCTCGCGTCAGGTCGACGGTCACGGTCACGCTCTGCGCCCGTTCGGGGCCGTTGTTCCTCGCCGTGAACGAGAGCGTGACCGCGCTCCCGGGGTTCGCGGCGACCGGCGGGCTGACCGAGGCGGAAAGATCGGCGCTCGGCGCCGCCCAGGCGACTTCGACCGCGACCGCGAGCGCTCCGGCCGCGACGAGCGCTCCCAGACCGGCGAGCGCTCCGAGGCGACGCGTGTGGTGTGACCGTCTCGCCATCCCGGACAGAGCTTGCACCGGCGGTGTTGCAATTTTGTTGCAAGGCCGTCCGCTCCGCAGCCGGCACGAGGACGCGGTTTAGGAAACCGCTGCTCTATCCACTGAGCTACGGGGGCGGGCTCGGGCCAGTGCTCTGACCCACGCCGCCGCCTACTCTAGCCCGGGCCGTTCTTCTTCTTGTTCTGGCCGGGCGGGCCTGTGTGGTCGTGATTCTTGTCGCCGTGGCCCCAGCCGGGCTTGTCGCCTCCGTCAGGCGGGGGATCGACCTTGGCCGGCGGCTCGGACGGAGCGGCGGGTGGCTTCGGCGGTGAGGTCGGGGCTGGGGTCGGTGGAGGAGCCGGCGGAGGATTCGGCGTGGGTGACGGAGGCGGCGCTGGAGGCGGATTCGGTGTTGGCGTCGGCGTCGGAGTCGGGTTCGACGGGGGTGTCGATCCCGGGTTCGTGCCACTGCCACCTTGCTACTGCCGCTTCCGCCGCTGCTCGGATTCGGAGTCTCGCTCGGATTGGGGGTCGGATTCGGAGCGGGCTCGGGTGCCGGTGTCGGAGTCGGAGCGGGCGTCGGCGCCGGAGTCGGCGCGGGCGTCGGAGTCGGCTTCGGCACGGGACTCGGAGCGGGCTTCGGTTTCGGTGCCGGCTTGGGCGCTCGGAGCGGGCTTGGGTGCCGGCTTCGGAGTCGGGGCGGGCTTCGGCTTCGGGGCCGGTGTGCTCGGGCCGTCGGGTCGAGCGGTTCCGGCGGTCGCTCCGCCCGAAACCGGAAGCGCCACGACGCGGGCCACGGGCGTACCGGCCTTCGTCGGCCGGGAACCCTCGGTGCCGGTACCTCGATCGGTCGACGTGCCGGCGGGCTGAGCAGGCTGCCCAGTCTGCGCGCGCGGGACGATCACGCGGATGTCGGGCAGCCGGCGCGCCCGATCGATGTCGGGCAGCGTGCTCGGAGTGCCTGGGATCACTCCCGGCTGCACCAGCGAAGGATCTTCGAGCGCGCCGCGCCAGAAGTAGCCCGAGGCAGCGGCGGACGCCACGAGACAGGAGACGCGAATGGTCGACCACGGAAACCGCACGGTGGAGCAGTATCACCAGGGCCGCGGACGACGCCGACCGACCTTCTTCTAGGCCGCGGTCATCTCGTCCGTCACGACCTGGTTCTTGCCCTCGGCCTTCGCGCGATAGAGCGCCGCGTCGGCTCGGCGCAGCAGCGCGTCGGCCTGCTCTCCCTCGACGAGCTCCGCGACGCCGAAGCTCGCCGTCGTCCGGATCTCGCGGCCGCCCACGACGAGGAGGGGCGAGGTGGCCAGGAACTCCTGGAGCCGCTGTGCGACCGCGCGCGCGCCTTCGAGCGGCGTTTCCGGGAGGAGTACCGCGAACTCCTCGCCGCCGAGCCGCGCCGGAATATCGATGTCGCGAACGTGCTCGCGCAGAGCATCCGCGAACGCCTGGAGGAGCTCGTCTCCGATCGGGTGACCGAAGCGGTCGTTGACGCGCTTGAAGTCGTCGAGGTCCGAGAGGATGATCGAGGGCGCGACGGTTCGGCTGGTTCGTCCGATCTCGCTGCCGAGCGCGGACATGAACCGCCTCCGGTTGACGAGACCTGTGAGCTCGTCGGTGACGGCCTGGCGCTGGACGACGTGGTGCAGCCGTGCGTTCTCGAGCGCAATCGCGGCCTGCGAGGCGAGCCAGACGGCGAGTCGTTCGGCGTCCGCGTCGAAGCCGCCGGCGGCGGGATACAGCAGCATCGTCGTCGGCCCTTCGCCGGGCGGCGCGAGCTCGAGCGTGAGCGGCTCCACCCCGAGTGGGATAGCCCCCACGGACGAGATCTCGGCTCCCGCCTCGATCAGCCGGCCTGCCGCCGCGCCCGTTGCCTCGGCCGTGGCGCGGAGGATCACCGGCAGCAGCGCCTTCGGATTGTGCGTTGCCGCAAGCGTGTCCCCGACGAGCGCGAGCGCCTCGCGCGGATCGCGTGCTCCGGCGGGTGAGCCGCGCCGATCGCGCCAGCCGTTCATGCGCCCTTCGCGCCGCTTGGCCGTCTCGCGGCGACTTCCAAGCTCGGCCCGGAGCGTGACGACGAGCAATGCGATCGTTGCCAGCGTCGCCACGAGCGCCAGCACGAGAAAGACGTCCTGTCGTGAAACGACCGCTATCGCCGCAGACGTCCATGTGTTCGCCATGAGTTGAGACGATCCGATCGCTCGCCGGACGGGTCTTACCCGCAGTTGTCCTTGACAGACAGTAATCGGGAGTGCCGCTTCCGTGTGCAGGAGGGGGGTCACATCCCCCGAATGGGGGACTCCGGAACCGGCGACGAGGACGGCGCGTGTGAGCATCCAAGAGCGGCAGGCTTTTCCTCTTCCATCCCAGCTGACGAGCGAGCCCCTCGAGCTGCGAACGCTGGCTCGGCGCTACTTCGCCCACGACTTCGAAGGGCAGACGCACGCACGGAACGTCGCCCGGCTCGCGCTGCGGATCGCGAGCGGCTTCGCGCTCGCCCGTGAAGACCTGGTGGCGATCGCAGTGGGGGCGACGCTCCACGACATCGGCAAGCTGACGGTGCCGGCGGCGGTGCTCGAGACGCCCGGGATGCTCACGAGCTCCGAATGGGCGCTCGTGCGAACTCATCCCGCGCGGGGCGACCTCCTCGTCTCGCCGCACGTCCGGCATCCGGTCGTCCGGTCGGTGATCCGCTGGCATCACGAGCGGGTCGACGGCGCGGGTTACCCGGACGGGCTTCGCGGCGCGGAGATTCCGCTCCCGGCGCGGATCGTCGCCGTGGCCGACGCATACGAGGCCCTCGTCGCCGCCCGTCCTTACTCGGCGCCACGCCCGCCCGCCGACGCCCTCGCCGAGATCGTCGACTGCGCCGGGAGCCAGTTCGACGCCGACTGTGTCCGCCGGCTCGTCGAGCTCGACGCGGCGGCGCGGAACGGACTGGCGCTCTGACGCGCGACCTGCCACGCTTAGGGACGTGAGCGAACAAGAGGAGAGGGCACCGGACGAGCACGAGCTGGACGATCGGCTCGCCCAGCTCGAAGCGCGGGAGCGGGAGGTGTCGAGGCTGCGCCGAAAGCTCCACGAACGGCTTGCCAGCTTCCCCAACGAGTCGACGGAGGAGCGGGAGCGGGAGCTCTCGAAGGAGCGCCGGGAGCTGCACGTCGAGATCGACGCGCTTCGTGCCCAACGGAGCTCGCTTCGCCTCGAGCGCACCGAGGGCAAGGAGTAGGACTCGGCGCGTCTGCGCGCGAGGGATGATTTCCGGCGCCGAGCACGAAGGGGCTGGTCGACCGATCCCTAGGTAAGGAGACCTCTCATGTCGACCACCCTCACGATCATCGTCGTTCTGATCCTCGTGGCGATCCTCGTCTTCCTGCTTCGGCAGCGCAGGGCGGGCCGCTAGCCGCCGAGGCGGACTGCGGGGCACCCATGCGCTTTCTGAACATCCTGCTCGTCTTACTGGCGATCGGTGTCCTCGCCACAGGTGCGTACGTCCTCGGCAGCAAGGTGAAGCGCGACGCGGACGACGAGCTGACCACCCCGATCACCGCGAGTGCCGCCGCGGCGGCCGCCGAGAGCAGCCTCAAGCCCGCCCTGTACGCCGCGAACGCCTACTACGTCGATCAATCGACCTACCGGGGGATGACGGCCGACGTACTCCGAGCCGAGTACGACGCCGGCCTTTCGCCGGCGCTCGAGATCGCAGACGCCGGTCCGACGAGCTTCTGCGTCCAGATCGAGGTCGCCGGCCGGACCTTCAGCTACCGGGATCGAGGCGGAGCCGTCTCACCCGGCCACGGCTGCTGACAGACGCCTCCGGCCGGGCGCGGTCAAGCGCGATCGTCAACCTTCGTTCGGGGGAGACGTGAAGCTCAGCCGATCCACGACAACATGACGCGTGCGGTCGAAGCTGCTGACGTTCACTCCTGCGACGCGGGCACTCCTCGCCTTCTGCGCGCTCACCGTGTTCGTGCTCGCGGTCGTAGCGACGATCGGCAGCGTCCGTGAGCGTCGTGACGACGCGGTGCGCGTCCACGAGGCGAGGGCCTACGCGGACGTGGCGCGGGTGGCCGATCGGCAGCGCTTCCTGCTCGCTTCCTCCAGGCGAGCGCGGACGACGAAGGCGGCGATCACGTCGTTGACCCGCATGGCCCAGGAGTCGCTCGACGATCTTCGTACCCGCTCGAGCGGCGCCGAGGCGGCGACCGCGGCGGCTCTCACCGTCTCCTACCGAATCGCATCGCGTAACGCTGCGGGCTCGGTCGACGGCGCGGGAGGAAGCAACGCGGCCACGGCTCGACAAGCGCAGCTCGAGTTGGCCTCGATCGAGGCGAAGGCCGAGGCCGCCCTCCAGGAGCGCCAGCGCAGCGTGATGGAGGCGTCGCCCTCGCTGCTCCTCGACAGCTTTCAGATCGTGGCGATGGTTCTGGTCGGGATCCTTGCTCTGTTCGGATCGACACTTGTCCTACGCAGCGGTCGCGAACCGCAGGCGGCCCAGCGCGACATCGAGCTGGAGCGCCTCGAGGTGGAGGCCCGCACCGACAACCTGACCGGCCTCGGTAACCATCGGGCCTTTCATCACGACCTCTCGCTCGCGGTTCAGCGACGAGCCCAGACGGGCTCCGTCTTCGCGCTGATGGCGATCGACCTGGACGGTCTGAAGCAGATCAACGACAGCCAGGGGCATCAGGCCGGCGACGTCTACATCCGGCGTGTCTGCGAGATCGCGCGCGCAGCCACGGGACGCGAGGGGACGGTCTACCGAACCGGCGGCGACGAGTTCATGATCCTGCTTCCGGGCAGTCGCAACTGGAACGCCCTCGCGCTCGCGAACAGGATCGACCGGCACACACGGGCGGCGTTCGGACGGCGAGCGCTGAGCATGGGGCTGACCGAGTCGACGGGGACCGAGGCGCGCCACCTGCTGATCCACCAGGCCGATGTCGCTCTCTACGAGGCAAAGCGCACGAAGCTGACGGCGCTCACGTATCACCCCGGGCTGACCGGATCGAGCGAGGTGGAGGCGGCGACGCCGTCGCATCACCAGCGCACGCTGGCAGCCGCGCTCGCCCGCGCGGTCGACGCCAAGGATGCCGGCACGCGCAGTCATTCGGAGACGGTCGCCGAGATCGCAGTCGCGATCGGGAAGGTGCTCCGGATCGACGGCGAGGGGCTCGAGCGGCTCCGCCTCGCCGGGCTTCTGCACGACGTCGGGAAGATCGGCGTCTCGGACTCGATTCTCCACAAGCCGGCCGCGCTCAGGCTCGAGGAGGAGGACGAGATGAAGGAGCACGTCTCGATCGGGCACGGAATCCTGCTCTCGGCGGAGTTGCCGACCGAGGCGGTCTGGGTCCTGCACCACCACGAGCGCGTCGACGGAACCGGGTATCCGAACGGGCTCAAGTCCGACCAGATTCCGCTCGAGTCGCGAATCATCGCCGTCGCGGATGCGTTCGAGGCGATGACGGGCACCCGGCCGTATCGCGAGAGCCTCTCGGTCGCCGGTGCGCTCGAGGAGCTGCGGGCGAACACCGACTGCCAGTTCGACGGGCGCTGCGTGACCGCGCTGACGGAGGTGCTCGAGGATGTTCCCGCCGGGCTGATTGCAGACGGCTCCCAGGCTTCCGAGGCGGATTCGCCTCGGCCGCAGCAGGTCGCAGATTCCGGCGCTCGCGTCGGGCCGCGATCGTTGACCGACCTCGGCGCCCCAGCTCTCGATAGGGCGGAGTTCTCGCTAGAGGAGTAGATTCGCTCCGACACCGAGGAGAGGGGAATCATGCGTCGCCGTCTGCTTCGCTCACTCGTCGTTGTGCTCGTCCTGGGGGTGGCCGCGCTTGCGGCTCGAGTTGGCGCCGTGGCCGGCCCCGGCTCGGCAACCGCGATCGGAACGGGAGGAGCGGCCGCGACTGTCGAGACGCTTGCGACCCACGCTGCGATCGAGACGCTGCGCGCCGGCGGCAACGCCGTCGACGCAGCCGTAACCGCCGCGGCGGTGCTCGGAGTCACGGAGCCGTTCTCGTGCGGGATCGGCGGCGGCGGCTTCATGGTCATCTACCGTGCGAGCGACCGGAGCGTGACGACGATCGACGGCCGCGAGAGCGCCCCGGCCGCGATGCGACCCGACTCCTTCTGGGAGAACGGCAGTCCGCTCCCGTTCAACGAGGCGCGTTACAGCGGTCTCTCCGTGGGAGTGCCGGGAACCGTCGAGACGTGGGACGAGGCGCTGGAGCGCTACGGCACGATCTCGCTGGCGGCGGCGCTCGCCGAGGGGATCCGAGTCGCGCGCGAAGGATTCGTCGTCGATCAGACGTTCTTCGACCAGACGCAGGCAAACGTCGACTGGTTCGACGACATCCCCGCATCGGCGGCGCTCTACCTCGATCCGGACGGGACGCCGCGCGATGTCGGCACCGTTTTCCGCAACCCGGATCTCGCACGCACCTACGCGCGGATCGCGCACCTCGGGGCGAAGGGCTTCTATCGCGGCGCGGTGGCGGATGCGCTCGTCCAGACGGTCCGAAACCCACCCGTCTCGCCGACCGCCAACCACACGTGGCGCCCGGGACTGATGACGATGCGAGATCTGCACGGCTACACCGCGCCCGAACGGGAGCCGGCTCGGGTCGGCTATCGCGGGCTCGACGTCTACGGGATGGGCCCGCCCTCGAGCGGCGGCTCGACGGTGGGGGAAGCGCTGAACATCCTCGAGGGCTATCCGCTCTCGACGCTGTCGCGCGAGGCGGCGCTGCACTACTACCTCGAAGCGTCGCGTTACTCCTTCGCCGACCGCGGCGCCTATCTCGCGGATCCCGAGTACTTCGACGTGCCGCTGACCGGTCTGCTCTCGGACGGCTTCGCGGCGACCCGGCGCGCTCTGATCACGAGCACCGCGGCGACGAGCCCGGTTGCGCCGGGCGATCCGTACCCGTTCGACGGCGGTGGCGGCGCGAGCATCCAGGCAGCGGCGAGCGAGACCCGAGCTGGAACGACGACGCACCTCACGACCGCCGATCGTCACGGAAACGTCGTCTCGTACACGTTCACGATCGAGTCCACGGGCGGTGCGGGGCTGGTCGTCCCCGGCTGGGGCTTCCTCGCGAACAACGAGCTGACCGACTTCAACTTCGACTCGCTGACCCACCCCAACCGGGTCGAGGGCGGCAAGAGGCCGCGCAGCTCGATGGCTCCGACGATCGTGCTTCGCGACGGCGCTCCGCTGCTGGCCGTCGGCTCGCCGGGAGGCTCGACGATCATCACGACCGTCCTCCAGATCCTGATCGATCGGCTCGACCTCGGACTGACGCTGCCTGAGGCGATCGCAGACCCGCGGCTGACCCAGCGAAACACGGTCGCGACGCAGGCCGAGCCGGGCTTTTTCGGGACTGCCGAGGCCACCGCGCTCGGGGCGAGAGGGCACGTGTTCACGCGAAATCCGGAGATCGGCGCTGCGACCGGGATCGAGTTCCTGGGTGCCGGCCGACTGCTCGCCGCGGCCGAGCCGGTCCGGCGCGGCGGAGGCAGCGCCATGGTGGTCACGCCGAGTCCGTAGTCGAGCTCCTTAGACGAGCGGGCGGCGCGGCGAGCCAGGCTCGCTGCGCCGCCCGCCTAGTCGTCGGTGAGCTCAGCTTTCTGTGAATTCTGCGTGGCGCTCGGAGATGCAGCCCTCGGCCCAGTGCTCGGCCAGCGTGGTCAGGCGCGTCCCGAGCGAGGCGATGTCGGCGCCGTCCGGGAGAGCATCGGCGGCGACCTCGATCCGGAGCTGGTGGACGAGTCCCTCGACGTCGGCGTCGAACTCGTGCCGCTGCTCCGAGACGATCGAGACCGCGCGCACCTCGGGAAGGAGGACTCGAGCGAGCTCGTCGATCTCGGCCGCCGTCACCTCGCGGCCCGCGAAGATGCCGAAGTTGACGCGGACCTCGAGCGCGGGTCGTGCGAGGGGATCGGCGACGAAGGCGACCTTGGGTAGCTCCTGCATCCGCGGTGGTGTGCCCTCCTCGCCGCTCTCGCTAACGCTCACGCGGCTCCCACCCGAACCGGCGAGCACCGAGCAGCGCCCCACCGAGTCCCCACGCCGCCACGACCGCGAGCGCGGCGGGGTCGCTCCACGCGCTCTCGTCCTCGAGGTAGACGGCCCGGAGCAGGTCGATGAAGTACTTCAACGGGAGCACGTCGGCGATCGCCTCGAGCACCGGCGGGTAGTCGCGGCTCCCGAAGGCGCCGGAGAGGAACGCCATCGGGAGGAGGATGAAGTTGACGACGGCGGAGGATCCTTCCGCCGAGCGGATCAGCGCCGCGGTGCCGATTCCCAGCCCCGCGAACGCAGCGGCGCCGAAGACGACGAGGAAGGCGAGCGAGAGCGGCCGCGCCGGCAACCCCGTGTCGTAGAGCACTCGGCCGAGCGCGATCAGCACGAGCGCCTGGAGCGCAAAAACCAGGAGGATGGAGGTCAGCGCGGCTGCGAAGTA
This sequence comes from uncultured Gaiellaceae bacterium, assembly GCA_963745775.1. Lineage (GTDB taxonomy): Bacteria > Actinomycetota > Thermoleophilia > Gaiellales > Gaiellaceae > Gaiellasilicea. Next base: position 134,374 of record CAVUYY010000015.1, on the reverse strand, counting down.
GGAGCTCGCCGGCAGAGGCGTCGAGCGGATCCGCTTCAGGATCCCGTACTCGCGGCGGATCACGAGCGTGATCGCCATTCCCGCGAAGCCGGTGTTCGCGGCGCCGTAGCCGAGCATCCCCGCGAGCAGCATCTCGATCGCCGGGTAGCCCTCGTCGGTCGTCTCGTCGCCGTAGAGCGAGCCGAGCAGGAGGAAGAGCATCAGTGGGAAGACGAAGATGAAGCCGGCCGACTCGCGGTTCCGCCAGAAGATGAGCTGTTCCGACCGGAGTTGGTGTGCGAAGACCCTCACGAGGGCTGCTCGTCGACGAGCTCGAGATAGACGTCCTCGAGGGTCGCGCGCCGCACCTCGATCTCCTCGAGCTCGCGTCCCTCCGCGAGCGCGGCGGCCGTCAGCTCGTGGAGCGCCCGCGTCGGCTCCTCGGTCTCGAGCACGACGAGCTCGCCGTCGCGGCGGTAGCGGATCTCGGCTTTGGCGCTCGCGGTCAGCTCCGAAGGTCGGCCGAGCTTGACGATCTCGCCGGCGACGAGCACGGCAACCCGATCCGCGAGCTGCTGGGCCTCGTCGAGGTAGTGCGTGGTCAGGAGCACCGTCTTGCCGAGCCCGCGCAGCGAGCGGACGAGCTCCCACGCATTTCGGCGCGCGGCGGGATCGAACCCGGTTGTCGGCTCGTCGAGGAAGACGAGCTCGGGATCGCCGACGAGCGCGATTCCGAGGTCGAGCCGGCGCTTCTGACCGCCGGAGAGCGTCTTCACCCGTGCGTCGCGCTTGTGGGCGAGGCCGACGAGGTCGATCGTCTCGTCCACGTCGCGCGGTTGCTCGTAGTACCCGGCGAAGATCGCGTGCACCTCGCGGACGGTCAGGCTCGCCCAGAGCTCCGACGACTGGAGGACGACGCCGATCCGCTCCTTGAAGCCGCGCTCTCCGGCGCCGGGATCGAAGCCGAGCACCTCGACCTCGCCGCCGTCACGCTTTCGGTAGCCCTCGAGGATCTCGACGGTCGTCGTCTTGCCGGCGCCGTTCGGCCCGAGCAGGCCGAAGACCTCACCGGCCGCAACCTCGAAGTCGATCCCGCGCACCGCCTCGAGAGGGCCGTAGGACTTGCGCAGGCCCCGGACGGAGATCGCAGGCACGCGCGGCAGTCTAGGGCCCAGGCTGGAGCGGGAGGTCGAGCTCGGCGACCCCGGCCGGCGGATAGGCGGGCGGAACGCCGCCGGTCAGCTCCGCAGCGATCTCGCCGCAGTCCGGCTGATGCCCGACCGCGACGAGCGGCTCTCCCAGTCCGTCGGCCGCGGCGAGCAGGTCGTGGAACGTCGCTCCGGGTGCGAGCCGGTCGTCGATTCGGAGCTCGGCGCCTGTTGCCCGGGCGATCGCGGCCGCGGTCTCGCGGGCGCGCAGGAGCGGGCTCGAGAGCACGACGGCGGGCGCGGCCGTCGCGAGGCGCTCGCCGACGGCGCGCGCCTGCTCACGGCCGGTAGCGGTCAGTGGCCGCAGCTCGTCGGGGTGACCCGGTGCCGCTTCCGCGTGGCGAACGAGAAAGAGCCGCATCGGCTCAGGATAGGCCCGTAAGCTGGCTCGATGCGCAGCTTCCGCTACGTGCTCGCGGACGTCTTCACGGACACGCCGCTCGCCGGCAATCAGCTCGGCGTCTTCACGGACGCGCGGGATCTGGACGACGCGACGATGCAGGCGCTGGCGCTCGAGCTCGGCTTCTCCGAGTCGGTCTTCGTGCTCCCGCCGCGCGAGGGCGGGACGGTGCGGATCCGGATCTTCACGCCGACGCACGAGCTGCCCTTCGCGGGTCATCCGACGCTCGGGACGGCCTTCGTGCTCGGCGCGCCCCTGCAGCTCGGAAGGATCGAGCTCGAGACCGGCCGTGGGATCGTCCCGGTCGAGCTCGAGCGCGACCCCTCCGGACGGATCGTCTTCGGTCGGATGACCCAGCCCGTGCCGACCGTGGCGCCGTTCGAGCGCGGCGACGAGCTGTTCGCCGCGCTCGGTGTTTCCGGCTCGATCCTGCCGGTCGAGCTCTACGACAACGGGGTCCGGCACGTGTACGTCGCGCTCGAGTCGGAGGCGGAGGTCGCGGCGGTGAAGCCGGACTGGAGCGCGCTCGCAGAGGGAGAGCTCGTGGCGGCGCTCGTCGGCGTGAACGTGTTCGCCGGCGCGGGCACCCGCTGGAAGACGAGGATGCTCTCGCCCCTCGACGGCGTCGGCGAGGATGCGGCGACGGGCTCGGCTGCAGGCCCGCTCGCGTGTCACCTCGCCCGGCACGGCCTCGCGCCCTGGGGCGAGCAGCTCGAGATCTCGCAGGGCGCCGAGATCGGCCGTCCCTCGACGCTCTACGCGACGGCCTGGGGATCCGGTGAGACGATCGAGCGCGTCGAGGTGGGCGGGACGGCGGTCGTGGTAGCGCGCGGCGAGTTCAAGCTTCCGTAGTCCAGCCCACCGCCTCGATGTCGGGGAGCTCGGGCTCGAGCCCGCGCCAGAAGCGACCGCCGTCGGTCGAGAGGTAGAGCCGGTTGCGAGCCGCGTAGAGGACGCGATCGGGATCGTCCGGATCGATCGCGACGGCGAAGCCCGGAGGTAGACCGCCTCCGGCCTCCCGCCACGTCGCGCCGGCGTCGCCCGAGACGAGGAGCGGCGGGCGGCGCTCGACGACCGCCACGACGGCCGAGCCCGACGCCGCGGCGGCGACGAGCCGTGGCAGGTTGAGCTCGACGGGCTCGACGGCCGGCTCGTCCGAGGGGCCCAGCACGAGCTCGTCTTCGACGTCGATCGCGACCGCCCCCTCGATCGTGCGAACGTACGCGATCACAGGCCCAGCTCCAGGACTCTGGCGGCGACGGCGCCTGCACTGCGAGCGGCCGAGAGCGGGCGGTGACCTGCGGCGCGCGCCCAGACGTAGCCGGCGAGGAAGGCATCACCGGCTCCGGTGGGATCCTTGCCCTCGACGCGTCGCACCGGAATCTCCTCGCGGCGACCCCCCGCGAGCAGCACTCCGCCGTGCGAGCCCCGGGTGAGCAGGAGCTCCGGGACGCCGAAGGCGGTTACCGCGTCCTCGCCGCCGAGCACGTCCAGCTCGTCCTCCGCCAGCTTCAGGACGCTCACGTGGGCGAGCAGCGCCGGGTCGAAGTTCCGGTCGAGCTCGATCGCGCCTGGACTCGACGGCCGCACGAGCGCCTGCCCGTCGAGCGCGAGCCGGTGATCCCGGGCCAGCGCTGCGAGGACGTCCACGCCGAACTCGTCCCGGGTCAGCGCCCCGAGCTGAACCCACTCGGCGCGACCGACGTCGGCGAGATCCTGCCGCGTCCACCGCTCGCCCGGGTGCTCCAGCTCGAGCGTGCGCTGCTCGCCGTCGTACCGGAGCGCGAAGGCCGCCGTGCTCTTGGCCGGGCGCCAGAAGATCGGCACGCCGAGGGCGACGAGCGGCGGCAGGAGGGCGCGGCGATCCGCCTCGGCGCACCGCGTGACCACTCGGCTTCGGCCGCCCAGGAGCCGCAGGGCGCGGGCGGCGTGGTAGGGAGCGCCGCCGACGCGTGGTGCGCCACCGTCGACCACGTCGCGCGTCAGGTTCCCGATCACTGCGAGGCCGCGCACTAGCCGATCCTAGTTTGGGCGATCCTAGGAGCGGCGGTGCGAGAGCCGGGCGCACGACGGCGCCGAGCGCGAGGCGCGAAGTCCTAGCTCGCGAGCAGCCGCCGCAGCACGTACGGGAGGATCCCGCCATGGCGGAGATACTCGCGCTCGCGCGGGGTGTCGAGCCGGACGCGCGCGCTGAAGGTCGTCCCGTCCGCGCGAACCCGGACCTGACGGGCCTCGCCGTTCTGGATCCCCTCGATCGAGAAGGTCTCACGGCCGGTCAGGCCGAGGCTCTCCATCGTCTCGCCGGTTCGGAACTGGAGCGGCAGGATCCCCATCATCAGGAGGTTCGAGCGGTGAATCCGCTCGTAGCTCTCCGCAATCACGGCGCGGACGCCGAGCAGGTTCGGGCCTTTCGCCGCCCAGTCGCGCGACGAGCCTGAGCCGTACTCCTTGCCGGCGATCACGAGCAGCGGCACGCCCTCGGCGAGATAGCGCTCCGACGCCTCGAAGATCGTCGTCTCTTCGCCTGACGGGAGATGCACCGTCCAGGTTCCCTCCGAGCCCGGGACGAGCAGGTTCCTGAGCCGGACGTTCGCGAACGTGCCCCGGAGCATCACCTCGTGGTTGCCGCGCCGGGAGCCGTAGGAGTTGAAGTCCTTGCGCTCGACGCCGTGCTCGAGGAGGTAGCGGCCCGCCGGGCTCTCCGGCTTGATCGCCCCCGCGGGCGAGATGTGGTCGGTGGTGACCGAGTCGCCGATCCGGACGAGGCAGCGCGCGCCCGCGATGTCCTCGACCGTGCCGGGCTCCTTGCTCATGCCGTCGAAGTAGGGCGGCAGCCGGACGTAGGTCGAGTCGTCGGCCCACGCGAACAGGTCGCCCTCGGGCACCGGGAGCTCCTTCCAGGCCGCGCTGCCCTCGAAGACGCCCGCGTAGGCGCTCTTGAAGAGGTCGTCGCCGATCGCGGCCGCGATCGTGTCGGAGATCTCGTGCACCGACGGCCAGATGTCGCGCAGGTAGACGTCCTCGCCGTCGCGGTCCGAGCCGAGCGGCTCGGTCGTCAGGTCGAGATCCATCGTCCCCGCGAGTGCGTACGCGACGACGAGCGGCGGCGAGGCGAGGTAGTTCGCCTTCACCTCGGGATGGATCCGAGCCTCGAAGTTGCGGTTTCCCGAGAGCACGGCGCACGCGACGAGGTTGCCCTCGTCGACGGCTCGGGAGATCGACTCGGGCAACGGCCCGGAGTTCCCGATGCAGGTCGTGCAGCCGTAGCCGACCGTATGGAAGCCGAGCTCTTCGAGGAACGGCGTCAGGCCGGCGCGGTCGTAGTAGTCGGTGACGACCTTGGAGCCGGGCGCGAGACTCGTCTTCACCCAGGGCTTGCGGCCGAGCCCGCGCTCGACCGCCTTCTTGGCGAGGAGGCCCGCTGCGACCATCACCGCCGGGTTCGACGTGTTCGTGCACGAGGTGATCGCGGCGATCACGACCGCGCCGTGGTCGAGCTCGAAGCTCGAGCCGTCCTCGGCCTTGACGGTGATCGCGGCGGAGGCGGTGTCGAGCGCGACGCGCACCGGCGTTTCCTCCTCGGTCGTGCTCGGCTGCGCGCCGGGTGTCGTCTCGGCGGGCGGGTCGGAGGCGGGGAAGGAATTCGCCACCGCCTTGTCGAGCGAGCCGTCCGGGTAGGTGACGCCGAACGTGCCGAGCGCCTCGGCGAACGACTCCTTGGCGGTGCGGAGCGGCACGCGATCCTGGGGACGGCGCGGACCGGCGAGCGACGGCTCGACGGTCGTCAGGTCGAGCTCGACCACCTGGGAGTACGTCGCCGTCTCGGACGGGTCGTGCCAGAGCAGGTTCTCCTTGCAATAGGCCTCGACGAGGGCGACCCGTTGCTCGTCCCGTCCAGTCAGGCGCAGGTACTTGAGCGTCTCCTCGTCGACGGGGAAGAAGCCGCAGGTGGCGCCGTACTCGGGCGACATGTTCCCGAGCGTCGCGCGGTCGGCGAGCGGCAGGCCGACGAGGCCGTGACCGAAGTACTCGACGAACTTGCCGACGACGCCCGTCTCGCGAAGGATCTGCGTCACCGTGAGGACGAGGTCGGTCGCGGTCGCGCCTTCGGGGAGCTCGCCCGAGAGCCGGAAGCCGACGACCTGCGGCACGAGCATCGAGACCGCCTCGCCGAGCATCGCCGCCTCGGCCTCGATCCCGCCCACGCCCCAGCCGAGAACGCCGAGCCCGTTGACCATCGTCGTGTGCGAGTCGGTGCCGACGAGCGTGTCCGGGAACGCCTCCCCGTCGCGCGTCTCGATCACGCGCGCGAGGTACTCGAGGTTGACCTGGTGCACGATCCCGGTGCCGGGCGGCACGACCTTGAAGTCGCGGAATGCCTCCTGGCCCCAACGGAGGAAGGCGTAGCGCTCGAAGTTCCGCTCGAACTCGCGGTCGACGTTCTGGCGGAACGCGGCGCGCGTGCCGAACTCGTCGACCTGGACGGAGTGGTCGATCACGAGCTCGACCGGGATCAGCGGGTTGATCTGCGCGGCCTCCCCGCCGAGATCGGCCATCGCGTCGCGCATCGCCGCGAGGTCGACGACCGCCGGGACGCCGGTGAAGTCCTGGAGGAGGACTCGGGCGGGCGAGAAGGAGATCTCCCGGCTCGGCTCGTCGCGGGCGACCCACGTCGCCACCGCCTCCACGTCGGCGTCGCTCCCGGTGCGGAGGACGTTCTCGAGCAGGATCCGGAGCGTGTAGGGGAGCCGGGCGACGTCGAAGCGGGACTGGAGCGCGTCGAGCCGGTGGATCCCGTACTCCTGCCCGCCGACGGTGAGGGTCGAGCGAGCGGAGAACGAGTCGGCAGCCATATCCCGAATCTAGCGGACGAGCGCACTTCTCATCCCGCCGGGCAGAATCCGAGCCTCGGGGCTACGATGCGTGCCATGGCCGCCACCGAGACGCTCGAGGCGCTTCTGCGCCAAGCCTTCCCCGACGCGAGCCGGCTCGCGGTCGAGGATCGCACCGGCGGCGGCGACCACTTCCAGGTGACCGTGGCGAGCGCGTCGGCTTCGACGGTCTCTCGCTCGTCGAGCAGCATCGCCTGGTGTACGACGCGCTTGCCGTGCCGCTCGCCGACGGGTCGATCCACGAGCTCAGGATCAAGACGACGCCTGAGACCACCATGACGAAAGGGACGCCATGAGCACCACCGACGCGACCGATCTCCGCAGCCAGATCCAGGAGCTGATCGCCAACGAGCCTGTGAGCCTCTTCATGAAAGGCACGCCGCAGCTCATCATGTGCGGTAACTCGGATCGACGCCGCCGCGGGCGCTTCAGCCGCCCGCCGGCGCCCCGGTCACGGCGGTCGACGTGCTGCCCGACCCGCAGTTCCGCCAGGAGCTCTCGGCCCTCTCGGGCTGGCCGACCATTCCCCAGGTCTTCGTCAAGGGCGGAGCTGATCGGCGGCGCGGACATCGTCGAGGAGCTGGCGGCGAACGGCGAGCTGCGGCAGCGCCTCGACGATGCGCTCGGCAGCGAGCGGGACGCGAGCGTCAAGGTCGCCCAGCTGGTCTCCTAGCGGCCAGCCTTCGCGCCGGCGAGCCACTCGGTGACATGAACGGTCTTCGAACCGTCCCCCGCTGACGAGACGTCGACCCGGCAGTCGGGGTTGTCGCCGACCAGAGCGCCATCCAGCCTGGCGCCGAAGACCCTGACGTCCTCGAAGTTCGCCGACTGCAGATCGGCGCCGGTGAGATCCGCTCCGCGAAGGTCTGCGAGCTTGAAGTTCGCGTCGGCGCACTCGGCCTCCGCGAGCACGGCGTTCCTGAGGACGGCCTCCCGGAACTGCGCGTTCTGCAGCTGCGCTTTCCGAAGCGACGCGTCGGTCAGGTCGGCGCGGTAGAAGTCGGCATAGCGAAAGTCGATTCGGGCCCAGTAGGCGTCGGCGGCCCGAACGCCCGAGAGGTCGAGATTGCGAAGGTCCCCGGCTTCGCTGTCCGGTGTGTGGAGCGCCAGCGCGATCGTCAGCGCCTTCAGGAACCTTGGGCTCGGTCTCGATCGCCAGCGCGGCGGCGAGAATCTGCTCCGTGAGGTCGCCGAGCTCGCGCTCCCGCTCGGGGGTGAGGTGCCACTCGACAGGCGGCGCTTGGAGCAGCTTCCCGAGCTTCATCGCGGACGCGGCTCGGAGCAGCGGCGACGCGACCGTGAGCTCCTCCACGATCGAGTGATAGGTCGTATCGATGTTCTGGCGATGCTCGAACTCGAGCCGCTCCTGAGCCACTTGCTGCTCGGCCTCGAGCCGCTCCCGCGTGTTGCGCGACTGGCCGACCAGATATCCACCCACCGCCGCGCCGACGGTGACGAAGAGGCCGGCCATCTTCAACCAGAAGAGGCTGCCGCCCGTATCGCTTCGGATTTGCTTGATCTCGGCGTTCAGCTTGTCGATCTCTCTCTGCTCGCGCACACTGGTGCCGCCGCCGACCGGCGTCAACGCGTTGCGCTCCGCCTGCAGCTGGAGCAGGAAGGAGATCGCGAGCGTCGCGACGAGGACGAGCACGACGAGCGCGATCACGACCGGCTGCGTCAGCCCGATCCGCCGGAGCCAACCGCGACTGGTCATCGTGCCGCAGCCTCACGCCGCACGACGCGATGCGCGACGACATCGAAGTGGACCACCGATCGCCCGATGCTCTCGGCATACCGGATCGCAGCCGCCGTTCCGCCCCGACCCCGGGGCGGCGAGCCGTCCCAGACGGCGACGAGCAGGTCGCAGGCATCCGCGACCCAGCGCATGGCTGCCTCGTACGCGTGCAGAGAGCACGACACGAAGGAGAGCCGCGTCTCCCGGTGAGCCGCGTCGACAAGCGCTGTGTAACGGCTTCGGCTGGCTTCGGTCCGAAAGTCGTCCTCGTACGAGTCGAAGGGTCGAACGATCTCGAGTTGAACCCCGAGACCGACTGCCGCTTCCGCGAAAAGCGTGTCTGCGCCTTCCGCGAGCGCCGAGACCGCAACGATGTCCCCGCACGCGGCGCGCTCCGAATCGATCAGAGCGATGCTTTGAGCACCGACGAAGGCGGTTGTTTCGGGATCGAGCTCGCGGTGACCGACGATTCCGAGTCGACGCATGAAGAGACGGTACGGCGTCGACTGGACGGCGCAGATCCGAGCGCTCCGAACACAGGCGCAACGCACGCTTAACGGCCTGCTTAGGGCGCGTTAAGAGACGAGCAGTACAACGATTCGCATGAACGCACGCGGTTCTCTGCTCCGTGTCGCCGGCTTCGCCGCCCTTGCCCTCGGCGGCGGCCTGGTTGCGCTTGGAGGCGTTGCGCTCACAGGCGGCCTCGGTGACGGCACGACAACCGTCGTGGAGAGTTCCCCCGCTCCTGCGGCAGCGGCACCGGCCGCCGCCGACGGCCGCCTCTCAATCAGTGACATCTACGACCGCGCCGCTCCGGGTGTCGTCCAGATCACCTCGACCTCCCGTCCGACCGGCGAGAGCCTCGGCTCTCCGCTCGCCCCCTCGGGCGCGCAACAGGCGCTCGGCTCGGGCTTCGTCCTCGACAAGGCCGGCCACATCGTCACGAACTACCACGTGATCGAGGGCGCCGACACGATCGACGTCAGCTTCTCCAACCAGGACACGCTGACCGCGAAGCTCGTGGGCAGCGATCCGTCGACCGATCTCGCGGTGCTCCGGGTCGAGACGAGCTCACGTGGGCTGCGGCCCCTCGAGCTCGGGAACTCGGACGGCGTCCGCGTCGGCGACTCGGTGATCGCGATCGGCAACCCCTTCGGACTCGATCGCACCGCGACCGCCGGCATCGTCAGCGCCCTCCAGCGTCCGATCACCGCGCCGAACGGCTACACGATCGACCACGTGATCCAGACCGACGCGCCGATCAACAAGGGCAACTCGGGTGGCCCGCTGCTGAACGACCGCGGCAAGGTGATCGGCGTCAACTCGCAGATCTCCACCGGTGGCGGCGACGCGACGGGCAACGTCGGGATCGGTTTCGCGGTTCCCTCGAACACCGTCAAGGCGATCGCCGCCCAGTTGATCGACCGTGGCCGGGTCGACCGAGCGTTCATCGGGATCGGCGGCACGACGATCGAGCCGGAGCTCGCTCGCCAGTTCCGGCTGCCGGTCGACGCGGGCGTCCTGGTCGAGCAGGTCGGCGCGTCGACTCCCGCGGCGCGCGCGGGGCTCCGGGCGGGTACGAGCGACGTCGTCGTCGCGGGCCAGAGCTACACGCTCGGCGGCGACGTGATCGTGGCCGTCGCGGGCAAGCGGGTCGCCTCGCTCGAGCAGCTGCGCGACGTACTCGCGACGCGCAAGCCCGGCGACTCCGTCAACCTGGAGATCTACCGGGGGAACGAGCAGAGGACGCTCGAGCTCGTCCTCGGGCGCCAGCCCACGTCGTAGCGACCATCACGACGGGAGGTCGCCCGTCTCGACGCTACCCTTGCGGCGATGGAGCCGCAGGCACCGCAACGGGGCAGCCTCCTCTTCGAGGAGGAGCTGCTCGGCGAAGACCAGGAGCTCTGGGCGGACGACGACGATGCCGACTACACCGGCTGGTTCTGCGTTCGCACCGATCCGTTCCCGTGCCCGGCCGGCGGCTGCACGTTCGTCGCCGACTTCATGACCGCCGCGCACCTCGTGCTCGTCTGGGAGGAGCGCGACGACCCGAACCTGCTGTGGCACGCGCAGCGGGCGCTGGAGGTCGGGCGCAACCCGCGCGTCGTGTCGTACGAACGGGACTTCGGCCCGAGCGCCTCGTACTACGCCTGGGAAGCCGCCGGCCGGCCCGTCCATGGCGTCAGAGGGAAGTAGCTTCGGGCGGCACCTGACGCTCGGCGTCGAGGAGGAGCTGATGCTCCTCGACCCGGAGACCTACGCCGCCGCCCCGGGCGTGGAGCGGCTGCTCGGGCCGCCCGGCCTCAAGACAGAGCTCTTCTCGTGCCTCGTCGAGACCAACACCGCGGTTTGCGAGACCGCGGCCGAGGCGCAGGCCGAGCTGAGCCGGCTGAGGAAGGTGGTTCGCGACTCGGCCGCGCGCGAGGGGCTCGTCGTCGCCGCCACTGGAAGCCATCCGTTCTCGAGGCCCGAGGAGCAGGAGATCGTGCGCGAGCCCCGCTATCTCGCTCTGCTCGAGGAGCGACCGGCGGCGAGGAGCCAGCTCGTCTGCGGCCTGCACGTGCACGTCGGGATGACGAGCTTCGCGCGCTGCCTCGAGACGCTCGAGTTCGTCCTGCCGTGGCTACCGGCGGTGCTCGCCGTCTCGCTCAACTCGCCGTATCTCGCGGGCGAGAACAGCGGTCGGCTGTCGGCGCGCGCCGGCCGGCTCCTCGAGCTGCCGCGGGCGGGCGCGCCGCCGCTCCTGGCTCAGGGGGGTTGGACGGAGGCGGTCGAGCAGGCCGGCGGCGACTACACGCGGATCTGGTGGGACGTGCGCCCGCATCCCCGGCTCGGGACGCTCGAGGTGCGGATGCCAGACCAGCCGACGAGCGTCCGGCGATCGGCTGCGCTCGCCGCGCTCGTGCAGGCGCTGTGCGCCTCGGCGGAGCCAGGGCCTCCCGCCGATCGCGGCGCGTTCACGGAGGCTCGGGCGGATGCGGCCGCCGGCCGCGCGCCGGTCGCTGAGCTGCTGGCGCTCGTCGAGCCGGCCGCCCGCGAGCTCGACACGTGGGAGCTCGTCGAGTCGCTGCGCGAGCCGGCTGAGGCGCTGCGCCAGCTCGAGGTCGGTGAGCGGGCGGGACTGACGGCCGTCGCGGCCGACCTCGTCGCGCGAACCGCTGAGTAGGCTCGCGTCGTGCTCCGCTCCGCCCTCTACGTCGTCGAGCTCGCGCTGCGCGGCTCGGTCGAGCTCGGCAACACCACTCGTCGTGCTCGGACTCGCGCTCGGTGCAGCCGTCGTCGTCGGCGTTCGTGCCGGAACGACGGTCGCGCAGGATCGCGCCGTCGCCCAGGCGGTGGAGCGGATTCCGGAGGGATCGCGCTCGATCCGCGCCGTCTGGTTCGGCGTGCCCGGGCAGTCGGACGAGCCGCAGCCGGCGCTCGACGCGCGAGCGCGAGCGGCGCTCCGCAACGCGGGCGCACCGGAGCCGCACGCGCTGGTGCTCTATCGCGAGACGACGGTCGCGGGAGACTTCGCGGGCTCGGCGGCGTGGAGGGCTGCGGCGCTGGGTCCAGCTCCGCACCGGCGTCTGCCGCGCGAGTGCCGCCCGCAGCGGTGTGAGGTCCTCCGGCTGCGCGGCGAGGGCAGGCTGCCGGCTCCCCCGGGGCTGCGGCTCGTCGAGGTGGGCGAGGCCACGCTCACGTCGAGCGCGCTCTTCGGCGACTTCCTGGCTCCGACCGACAACGCTCTCGCCGACGCCGAGGTGAGCCCGGCGGTCGCGGCCGCCGCCGGCTATCACCGACCCGCGCCCCCGCCGCTCTTCCTGGCCGAGGGAGTGGCCGCTCTCGCCGAGGCGCCGGCGCTCGCCCGGCTCTATCGCAGCTACGCCTGGGTCGCTCCGCTCGAGCCGGGAGTCCCGCGCCTCTGGGAGATCGACGAGCTCGCCGCCGGAACCGCGCGGGCGCGCTCGGAGCTGCAGGCGCGCACGCGCTCCTTCGACCTGGTCGCGCCCGTCGAGGAGCTGCGTTCGGCGCAGGAGGAGAGCCGGCGGGCGGGCACCGGCTGGCGCTCGTCGGCGGCGAGGCCGCGGTGCTGCTCTTCGCGTTCGCGATCCTCGCGGCGCTGACGCTGCGACGAGACCAGCGCGCGGCTCGCCGTCGCCTTGCCTGGGCCGGCGCTCGCTCGTGGCAGCTCGCGCTCCTGACTATCGTCGAGGCCGGTCTGATGCGCTCGCCGGCACGGTGCTCGGGCTCACGCTGGGACTTGCCGGCGGCGCGCTCGTCGCCGAGCGGGCGGGCGCGCCGGTTCGAGACGTGCTCGCGCAGAGCGTCCTCTCCCGCGCCGGACCTCGTCCTCGTCGCTGCGATCGCTCTCGCCGCTACCGCGGTGCTCGTCGCGACCATCGCCTCGGATCGAAGGAGGCTCGGTCGGGGCCGCGTGGCGGCGCTCGACCTCGCCGCCGTCGCTGCCGCGCTTCTCGTCGTCGTCTCGCTCCGCAGCGGAGACGACGACGGCGAGCTCGTCCTGCTGCTCCCGGCGCTCGTCACCTTTGTCGCGGCAGTCGCCGCCGCGCGCCTTCTCCGCCCCGCCTTCCGTGCCGCCGAGCGTCTGACGCGCGGACGCTCGCTCGGCCTGCGCTTCGCGATCCTCTCGCTCGAGCGCAATCCCGGCTACGCGATCGCGGCCACGTCGTTCCTCGTCGTCAGCTTCGGGCTCGCGCTCTTCGCCGAGACCTACCGGGCGACGCTCCGTGCGGGCGAGCGCGATGCCGCCGCCTACGCCGTTCCACGCGACTTCGTCGTCCAGGAGGACCTGCGGCGGCTGATTCCGGTGCTCGACGCCGCCCCGCTCGGTCGCCTTCGCGCGCTCGGGCCGGGCACGGAAGTCGATCCCGTCCTGCGGGCGACGGGCGCGGTCGGCCGCCAGGAAGGCGAATCCGGGATCACGCTGCTCGGCCTGCCGCCGGCCTCGCTGGCGAAGCTGCGCGGCTGGCGTTCGGACTTCGGCGTGGATGAGCCGGACGCGCTCGGCGCGGCGATCGAGGCGCCTGACGGGGACGGCGGGATCCGGCTCGGGATCGACACGCGCGCGATCGTGATCCGGACGACAGGCCCCGACCTGCGGCTCACCGCCCAGGTGCGCACGGTCGGCGGCAGGTTCCTGCGCCTCGAGCTCGGGCCGGCCGGCGCCCGCACGCTCCGGGCGGCGGTTCCGCGAGCAGCCCGCGTCTCGGGCTGGCTCGTCGGCCTCGAGCTCGAGCCGGACACGAGGCTGCAGGAGCGCGGTGCGGATGCGGGGAAGGCCGCGACCGGCAGCTTCCGGCTGCTCGCACCTGCCCTCGAAGACTGGATCGGCGTCGGCGGCGCGCGGCTCGAGGGCCGTCGCGTCGACTACACGCTGACCGATCAGGTGGTCACGCGACTGCGGCCCCGCGTGCCGAGCGACAGCCGACCGGTACCCGTCCTGGCGACCCCACGGCTCGCTGCCGCCGCCGACGAGGACGGTCTGCTGCCGCTCCAGGTCGGCGGCGAGCGCGTGACCGTTCGCGTCGCCCAGCGAATCGAGCGCGTTCCCGGGTGTGGAAGGGCAGACGGTCGTCGGTGACGTCGGCGCGCTCCTCTCGCTCCTGAACGCCGAGCGTCCGGGTGCCGCCCGCGTCAACGAGCTCTGGATCGGGGTCGCCGACGACGCCGTCGGCGCCCGCGTCGCGAGCGCGCTCGAGCGCAGGCCGTTCGACGTGCTGAAGGTGACGTCGCGACGCGCGCTCGAGGCCGACGCGCGTACAGGATCCGATCGCGCACGGGACGCTCGTTGGCGCTCGCCGTCGCCGCCCTCGTGGCCTTGGCCCTCGCCCTCGCCGGGATCGTCCTGACGGTGCTCGGCGACCTCCGCGACGAGCGCGGCGAGCTCTTCGATCTCGAGGCAGAGGGAGCTGCCCCTCAGGTTGCTCCGGCGGATCGTGCGCTTGCGAGCGCTGACGGTGACCCTTGCCGGCCTGCTCGCGGGCGCTCTGACCGGCCTCGTCCTCGGCGCGGTGGTGGTCGATCTCGTCGCGCTCACCGCTCGTGCGACCCTGGCCGAGCCGCCGCTCCTGCTCGACGTCGACTGGTCGATCGTCGCCCTCGCGGTCCTGGCCTACGTGATCCTCGCCGGGCTCCTGATCGGCGCCGCCACACGTGGCGCCTTCCCGAACGACGGGGCACCCGGACGGGTCGAGGCGATCGAATGACGACGATGGTCGAGCTGTCCGCGACGTCTTCCGCGTCCACCCGAGCCCCGAGGGCGGCGTCGCAGCCCTGCAAGGGCTGACCCTGGACGTCGCGCGAGGGCGAGATCTGCGTCGTGCTCGGCCCCAGCGGCTCCGGCAAGTCGACGCTCGTCCGGATCGTGGCCGGGTTCGACCGGCCCTCGGCGGGCTCGGTCAGCGTCGCCGGCGTCGACCTCGCCTCGCTCTCGATGCGGGGCACGTCGCCCGATACCGATCCCGGTTGCTCGGCTACACCGACCAGCACTACTGGCGGGCGCTCGCTGGCGAGCTGACCGCGCGCGAGCTCGTCGGCGTCCAGCTCGGCCTCGCCGGAGCTCCCGCCGCGAAGCGCGACGGACGGGCTCGCGAGCTGCTGGAGCGCGTCGGCCTCGGCGACCGGCTCGACGCCAGACCGCGCGAGCTGTCCGGTGGGGAGCAGCAGCGGATCGCGGTGTGCGCCGCGCTCGCTCATCGCCCGCGCCTCCTCGTCGCCGACGAGCCCACCGGCGAGCTCGATGCGAAGACGGCGAGCGGCGTGCTCGCGCTCGTCGCGGAGCTCGTGCGCGAGCAGGGAGCGACGGCGCTCCTCGTCAGCCACGATCCCGCAACGGTCGAGCACGCCGATCGGGTCGTCCACGTCCGTGACGGACGGGTCAGCGACGAGCGGCTCGTCGCGGGCGGCGGCGAGGACGCGGTCGTGGTCGGCCGCGGCGGCTGGCTGCGCCTGCCTGAAAGCGCTCTGCGTTCGGCCGGGATCTCCGACCGCGCCACGGTCAGCCTCGAGGACGAGCGCCTCGTCGTCGCGGCGACGGCCGGCGAAGACCTCGTGTGTATCCAACACAGGCTCGCTCGGAGCCGCCCACCGAAGCCGTTTCCCGCGGACTTCGTGTTGCTCCAAAACAAGCTCTCCTCGAAGCGCGCGGCCTCACTCGCCGCTTCGGCTCGGCGGTGCCGCTCGACAAGCTCACCGCCTCCTTCGCCGGCGGCCGGCTCCACGCCGTCACCGGCCCGTCCGGCTCCGGGAAGACGACGCTGCTGCACCTGCTTGCCGGGCTCGACGTGTCCGATGCCGGCGAGTCCTCCTCGACGGCGTCTCGCTCGCATCGCTCGACCGCGCGGCGCGGGCCGAGCTGCGACGGACGCGACTCGCCTTCGTCGGTCAGACCGTCGCGCTCGTGCCGTTCCTCGGAGCGCGCGAGAACGTCGAGCTCTCGCTCGCGCTGCGAGGTGTCGCGCCGGCCGACGCTCGAGAACGTGCGCTCGGCGCGCTCGCCTCCGTCGGCCTCGAGGAGCACGGCGAGCGCCCGTCGCCGAGCTCTCGGCCGGTCAGCGCGAGCGCGCCGCGATCGCGCGGGCCGTCGCCGCCCGCCCGCGCGCGATCGTCGCCGACGAGCCGACCGCACGCCTCGACGGAGCCAACGCTCTCGCGATCGGCCTGCTCCTCGCCGAGCTCGCACGTGCGACCGGCGCCGTCGTCGTCTGCGCGACCCATGACCCGCTCCTGATCGAGCAGGCAGACGAGGTGCTGGCGCTAGGCTAGGCGCGATGGCGACTCAGACGGAGACGATCCAGGTGAGCGGGGTGCGGTGCGAGCGCTGCGTCGGTCGGCTCGCAGCCGCGATTCGGGGCCACGAGGGTCTCGAGGGCGCGAATGCGAATCTGCTCGGTGAGGTCACGCTCTCCTGGAACGACGAGCAGACCTCGCGCGAGGAGCTTGTCGGCGCGCTCGCGAAATCCGGCTTCCGCGAGACGACGGCTTCGATCCTTCCCGGCTAGCGCCCGTGGAGGTTGCGGTCGCCGAGGAGGCCGGGCGATTCGGGATGGTCGAGCGGCCCCTCGCCTCGCTCCTGCTCCTGTTGGATCCGCGCCCGCTCCGCGGCCGCCGGCTCGACGCCCGTTCGCTGCTCCTGCGTCTCGGCAGTCCACGCCGGATCGTCCGGATTGAGGGCGCCGTCCCCGAGCGTCCCCGGCGCCGGATCGCCGGCGGCCATGCCGTAGTGCTGCGACACGGCATCCTCGTCGACCCCCTCGTCCCCGATCTCCGGAGCCGATTCGAGGACGTCCTTCGAGACGGTCGCTCGCACGACCTGCTCACCATCGTCCACCGTGACGAAGATCTCGGGCAGCGCCCGCCGGTGCTTGAAGATGGCTCCCTGCTCGACGATCAGGTTGCTGCCCTGCTTGCCGACGACTGTTCCGGCGCGCTCGTCGTCGAAGGTGAGAACGTCGTAACCCTTCAATCCGCCTCCTCTCGATTGCGGCCGGTGTACCCACGGAACCCTGTCCCGAACCGGGAATAGCCCACCGGAACGGCGCGTTTGGACTGCTCAGACCGATTGCTAGGGTGGCCCGGTGAGCGAGACCGAGGCAGCCGATGCGCGTCGAATCGCTGCCGATGCCCTCGGGCGGGTGCGGTTCGAGGAGGAGGCGCTCGAGCTCGCCGACCAGATCTACCGGGTGGCGCGCCGACTCGTCGGCACACGTGAGGAGGCCGAAGAGCTCGTGCAGGAGACGTACATCAGAGCGTTCCGGAGCTGGAGCTCATACACCCCGGGCACGAACATGCGGGCGTGGCTCTTCCGGATCCTGACGAATTTGAATCTCGATCGCGGGCGCAAGCTCCAGCGGACACCCGACCAGCAGCCGCTCGAGGAGGGCGACTACTTCCTCGCCAACAAGCTCGCGGCCGCCGAGGGCGAGCAGGCGCTCGACCAGGAGCGCGTCGTCGAGAAGCTCTCGCAAGACAACGTCGTCGGCGCCCTTTCCGAGCTGCCGCACGACTTTCGCGATGTCGTCGTCCTCGTCGACATCGGCGAGTTCAGCTACGCCGACGCCGCTCAGATTCTCGACGTCCCGATGGGAACCGTCATGTCGCGGCTCCACCGCGGCAGGCGTATCCTGAAGCAGAAGCTCGCCGAGGAGTCACTCGCTTGACGGAGCAAACTCCATGACCGCCCACGACCCCGGTTGCGAGAGATGCGAGGAGCTGCTGCAGGGCTACCTCGACCGCGATCTGGCGCCGGACGAGGTCGTCGTGGCCGAGGGACACCTCGACGGCTGCGACTACTGCCGGCGCAGGTACCGCTTCGAAGAGGAGCTCCGGCGCTACATCCGCGTCTCCGCGAGCGAGCGAATGCCGGCGGGCCTGCTCGAGAAGCTCGCCGCGCTGCGAGACGAACGACCGGCGTTCTAGGAGAGACGTTCCGGAAGGTCGGACGGAAAGTCCACGTCCCCCGGCGAGCCCAGGTCGTCGCACGGAACGAGGAGCGGCTCGCGCGCGCGCAAACCCTCGTCGGGAATGGCTGCCCACTCCGACCGCGCCACCAGCAGCGGGTGCCCGCGAATGCCGTCGTAGCTCGCGGCGACGAGCGGGGCGTCGCTTGCTCGCCAGGCTTCGACGACCCTGGAGATCGCGGCGGGCGCGAGCTCGGGTCCGTCCGCGAGGACGACGATCGCCGCCTCGGCCGTCTCGTCGAGCGTCCGCAACCCACAGCGCAGCGATGCTCCCGGTCCGCGCTCCCAGTCCGGGCATCGGACGGTCGGCGCGTCCGAATCGAGCTCGTACGCGCCGAGCACGACGACCAGCTCGGCGACTCCCGCAGCTCTCACCCGCTCGAGGACGGCGGGCAGGAGTAGCGCCTGCTTCGGGGCGCCGAAGCGGGTGGCGGCGCCGGCGGCCAGGATCACCGCGGCGAGCGCCGGCAGTGCTAGCTCTCCTCGACCGTGACCTTCTCGATCACGACCGGAGTCGACGGCGGGCCGTCGCCCGTGCCGAGCGCATCGATTCTCAGGACCGCGTCGAGCCCGTCGGTGACCGTGCCGACGACCGCGTACTCAGGCGGCAGACCGACGTCCGCGCCCGTGACGACGAAGAACTGGCTGCCGGAGGTGCCTGGCGGCTCGACCCCGCTCTTCGCCATCGCCACGACGCCCTGGATGTACGACGCATCCTGCGGTGGCACGTCGACGGTTTTGTAGCCGGGCCCGCCCGTGCCGGTTCCTGTGGGATCGCCGCCCTGGATCACGAACCCGGGAACGACGCGGTGGAAGATGACGTCGTCGAAGAAGCCGTCGCGGGCGAGCGCGACGAGCGAGGCGCTCGTGTTCGGCGCGGTCTCCTGGTCGAGCTGGATCGTGAAGGAACCGCAGTTCGTCTCGACGACGAGGTTGTAGGTGGTGCCGGTGTCGAGCTTCGCCTCGGGCGCCTCCGCGCCTCCGTCCGGCTTCGGCTCTGGTGCGTCGACCGTCTCGCACTCCTCGCCGCCGCCGCCGGTCGCGGTCGTCTCGGCTTCCGTTTCCGTCTCCGCCGGCGCCTCCGTTGTTGCCGCGTCGGTCGTCGGCGAGGCCTCGTCGTCACCGCCGCCACAGGCGGCGAGCGCGAGGACGAGCACGAGGAGAAGTCCGGCGCGGACGAGCTTCATCCGGGCGAGCTTACGTCCTGGAGCTGCGCCTGCGCTCGCTCGACGAGCGCACGCGCGATCTCGACCTTGTAGACGGTTCCGGCGAGCGGCGTCGCCCGCTCGAGCTCCTCCGGCGACGAGAGGAGCCACGGCATGGGCGCGACCCCTGCAAGCGCGATCCGGGTCTCGCCGTCGACGCGTGCCGCCGCGACGCCGACGAGCGCGAACGCCCAGCGCTGCCGATCCATCGCTTTGAGATAAACGCTCGACTCGACCGCCGGGACGTCGAGCTCGAGGATCAGCTCGCCCGGCTCGAGCGTCGTCAGGCTCCGGTCGTCGTCGCTCGGGAGCCGGTAGAGGTCGGCAAGCGCGAGCTCGCGGCGATCCGTCCGGACGCGCGCGCCCAGCGCCAGCAGTGCCGCGGCGGGATCGGAGGGATGGCCCGACGCGCAGCGCTCGTTGCCGAAGATCGCGTGCTCGCGGTGCTGACCGTCCCTCGCGTGACACGTATCGCCACCGTGCAGGTAGCAGGGGAACTTCAGTCGCCAGTACCAGCAGCGCGTCGCCTGGAGGAGGTTGCCGCCGATCGTGCTCATCGCCCGCAGCTGGGGCGAGGCCGCGAGGCGGCAGGCATCCCTGAGAGCGGCCGGAATCCGCTGATCGGCCTCGAGGTCGGCCAGGGCTGTTCCGGCCCCGATCGAAATGACTGTGATGTAGGCGGATGTAGATGTAGATAATATTCTGGAGGTGGACGCCTGCTCACCCCCCGTGGAATCGCGCGCCGTAGCTCGACGAGCGTCTCCGCCTCGACGATCCCGTCGCGCAAGAGCGGCACGAGATCGGTGCCGCCGCCGAGGGCGACGGCGCCCTCCCCGAGCGCTGCGACCGCTTCCTCGACCGAGTCAGGCCGAAGGAGCTGCAACCGGTTCCTTGCGTCTCGCCGCGTCGAGCGCCCGCAGCATCTCCGCACGGTCGATCGGGAGCGAGCGAACGTCCGCTCCCGTCGCGTCGCGGATCGCATTCGCGATCGCGGCGGCCGTGGGGATGATCGGCGGCTCGCCGAGACCCTTCGAGCCGAGATTCGTCAGGTGGGAGTCGGGCTCGTCGATGAACTCGCAGACGATCTCGGGGACGTCGGCGATGGTGGGGAGCTTGTAGGCGTCGAGCGTCTGGGTCAGAACCGTTCCGGTCCGCGGGTCGAGCAGCCGGTGCTCGGAGAGCGTGTGGCCGAGCGCCTGGACGATCCCGCCCTCGACCTGGCTCCGCGCGCCGAGCGGGTTGACGATCCGGCCGACATCGTGGATCGCGGCGACCCTGCCGACGCGCACCTCGCCGGTGCCGATATCGACGGCGACCTCTGCCACCTGGACGCCGAACGTGAGCACGCGCATCCCGGTCGGATTCGGTCCGCGCGCGCCCGTGCCGAGGATCTGGGCGTCCTCGAGCAGCCCGAGCAGGCTCTCGAGCGGCCAGGCGCCACCGTCGGAGCAGACGATCCGGCCGCGCTGCACCGAAAGAGTGCGCTGCTCCTTCTGCCAGCGCTGCGCCGCGAGCTCGAGGATCTGGCGGCGAGCGTCGCCTGCGGCCGAGCGCACGGCCGGGCCCATCGAGGGAAGCGTCGACGAGCCCGCGGAGACCGACGCGAACGGGCCGCGGGCCGAGTCGCCGAGCTCGACTCGCACCTGCGCGAGCGGCACGCCGAGCTCCTCGGCCGCGATCTGCGCCATTGCCGTGCGCGTGCCCGTGCCGATGTCCTGCATCGCCGTGACGACGGTCACGCTCGCATCGGAGCCGACGCGCACCCAGGCATACGACGGAGGCCCGCCGCCGCCGTACCAGATCTGGCTGGCGAGGCCGACTCCGTGTTTCCACGTCTCGTCGGAACGAGCGCGCACCTCGTGCCGGCGCTCCCAGTGTGGCTCGGCGCGTCGGTAACACTCGAGCAGGCTCTTGGAGGAGTACGGACGCCCATCGAGGACGTCGGCGTCGGCATGGTTTCGCCGGCGCAGCTCGAGTGGATCGATCCCGAGCTTCGAGCCGAGCTCGTCGAGCAGGCACTCGAGCCCGAACGTCCCCTCGACGTAGCCCGGCGCGCGAAACGCGGCCATCGGGGCCGAGTTCAGCTTCGCGCCATGCAGCGTCGTGGCGACATTCGCGACGCCGTAGAGCATCTGCATCGGGCCGTCCGTGCCGGCGACCCAGCCGGCCCAGCCGACGGCGTTGACGAACTCGCCGCCGAGCGCGACGATCGTGCCGTCGGAGCGCGCGCCGATTCGCAGCCGCTGGATCGTCGCGTTCCGGTTGCCCGCAGCGAGGTTCTCCTCCCTCCGCGTGAGCGCACAGCGCACCGGCCGGCCCGTGCGGCGCGCGAGCTCGGCCGCGATCAGGCTGTAGTCGCCAGGGCCGTTCTTCGAGCCGAAGCCGCCGCCCATGAACTCGCAGACGACGCGGACGTCGTCGGGGCGAAGCCCGAGCTTCTCGGCGATCGTCTCGCGAACGCCCCAGATGTACTGCGTCGAGATGTGGACGACGAGCGTCTCGCCCTCCCAGTGGCAAACGGCCTGATGGGTCTCCATCGAGTTGTGCAGGACCGACTGCGTGCGGTACTCGGCTTCGATGACCTCGTCCGCATCCGCGAGCCCGGCGTCGAGGTCGCCGCGCGCGTAGCTGCTCGTCTCCTCGACGAGCTGGCCGCGGGCAACCGCCTCGTCGGGATCGAGCAGCGGCTCGCTCTCGTCCCATTCGACTGCGATCGCTTCGACGGCGGCGCGCGCCTGCTCGATCGTGTCTGCCGCGACCGCCGCGACGGCTGCGCCTGGATACCCAACCTCGCTCTCGAGGAAGTCGGCGTCGCCGCAGGACAGGCCAGCGTGGACGCCGGGAAGGGCAAGCGCGGGTGTGAGATCGATCGAGCGCACGCGAGCGGAAGCGACCGGACTGCGCAGCACCGCGGTGTGCAGCATCCCCGGCAGCCGGACGTCGGCGGTGTAGCGCGCCTCGCCCCGAGCCCTCTGGAGCCCGTCCTGCCGAGCCGCGGGCCGTCCGACGACCTCGAGCGGCCCGGAGGGCCATTGGTCGAGCGCGTCCTCCTCGACGACGGTCCAGACCTCCTCGTAGCGGCCCTCGACCTCCTTCTCGGTTCGAATCAGTCGCGCCACGTGGCGATCGCCTCCTCGATGTTCGGATACGCGCCGCAGCGGCAGAGGTTGCCCGCCATGCCGTGCCGGATCTCGTCGCGCGTCGGCTCGGGGTTGGCTTCCACGAGAGCCGCTGCCGAGACGATCTGCCCCGGCGTGCAGAAGCCGCACTGGAGGGCGTCCGCCCGGACGAACGCGTGCACGAGCGGGTGCTCGCGCAGCCCCTCGATCGTCGTCACCTCGCGCTCGCCGACCGTGTGGGCGAGGGTGATACAGGACAGGACGGGTACGCCGGCTATCTGGACGGTGCAGGCGCCGCAGTGACCCTCGTCGCAGGCGATCTTCGTCCCGGTCAGGCCGAGATCGTCCCGGAGCACGTCTGCGAGCGAGCGCCCCACCGGCGGGTCGACCTCGTAGGAATGGCCGTTGACCGTCAGCTCGATCGTGTTACCTGCCAGCCGACGTCACCGCCACGACGTTCGCAAGATGCAGCAGGCGGAAAGCGGTGCGGGCGGTCTGCGCCTCGTCGTTCTCCCGCGCCTCGGGCAGCACCCGCCAGAGGTCGCGCGCCACGAGGAGGAGCTCGCGGATCTGCTCGGTCTGTTCGCGATAGCCGTTCGAGCGCTCGTCGCACGCGTTCAGCGCAAGGCCGAGAACGCCGATCGTGTCCGCCTGGCGCATCCACAGCAGCGGTATGGCCATGGAGAGGTACTGGTGGATGCGCGCGAACGTGATCGGGGAGGTGATCTCGGCCGGGCCGCACGGAGCCGTCAGCGGCAGCGCTGCTTCGGCATTGGCGATCCGCCTCGCGCTGCCGCCGAGCATCGCCCGGAGCTGGCCGTCGTCGAGTCCGGCCATCCGCGCTGTGCGGATCGAGAGCAGGAGCGAGGCCGGCTGGCGACCGTAGGGGTAGTCGGAGGCGTAGAGCACCTGCTCGGGCGCGACGAGGCGGAAGAGGTCGAGGATGTCGAGCGGGCTCCAGACCGAGGTGTCGAAGAAGACGCCTGCCCGGCCGGAGAAGTGGCGAGCGAGCGCTGCGAGGTCGGCGATCCCGGCGTGCGCGATGATCAGCTGCGGCTCGTAGGTGTCCATCAGGCGCGCGAGCGCGTCCGCGATCGGTGGCAGCCCGCGGCCGCCGTGGATCAGGATCGGCACCTTGCGCTCGGCGGCCAGCGCGAAGACGGGCGCCAGCCGGTCGTCGTCGAGCAGGAACTTCTGGGCCCGCGGGTGGAGCTTGATCCCCCGGGCGCCGAGGTCGAGGCAGCGCGCCGCCTCGTCGATCGGGCTCTCGGAGAGGTCGAGGCGGACGAACGGGACGAGGGCGCCGTCCGAGCGAGCCGCGAAGTCGAGCGTCCGGTCGTTCGGGGCGCGAAATCCCGGATGGCGATCGGGCTCGTCCAGGCAGAACATGAACGAGCGCGTGATTCCTGCGCGCTCCTGGATCTGCAGGAGGCCTTCGAGGTCGCCGGTCATCCCGTCGATGTCGGTACCGAGATGGACGTGCGCGTCGAAGATCTCGACGCCGTCCGGCAGCTCCGCGCGCATGACCTCCTCGAAGCTCTCGAGGAGCGATTGCGAGCGGGCGAGCACGTCCTCCATCAGGCTCCTGAGTCTACGGACAGAAAGGACGGCTCAGGTGGCGGCCGCGGCAACCTTCGCCCGCAGGTAGGCGAGGTAGGGCTGCGGGTCGATCGCCGTCTCGCCGATCGCCCGCTCGAGCGTCTCGAGCGGCGTGAACTTGCGGCCGTGCCGGTAGAGCCGGTCGCTGAGCCAGCCGTAGAGCTCGCCGAACTCGCCCGCCTCGAGTTGCGACTCGAGATCGGGAATCGCGCGCTCGACGTGCTGCCAGATCTGAACCGAGATCGCGTTCCCGAGCGCGTAGGTCGGGAAGTAGCCATAGGCGGCGCGCGACCAGTGCACGTCCTGGAGGACGCCGCGCGTGTCGTCGGGAACCTCGACGCCGAGCAGATCGAGCATGCCGGCGTTCCACGCCTCCGGCAGCTCCTCCAGCGCCAGCGAGCCCTCCACCAGCCGCTGCTCGAGCTCGAAGCGGAGGATGATGTGGAGCGAGTAGGTGACCTCGTCGGCGTCGACCCGGATCAGCCCCGGCGCGACGCGGTTGATCCCGCGGTGGAACGTCTCCAGGTCGACGGCCTCGAGCGCCGGAAACCGCCTCTGCAGCTCGGGCAGGAAGCGCCGCCAGAACGGCAGCGACCGACCGATCAGGTTCTCCCAGAGACGGCTCTGCGACTCGCCGAGCCCGAGCGACGCGCTGCCGGCGAGCGGTGTCCGCTCGAGCGCGGGATCGCACCCCTGATACGTCAGTCCGTGCCCGGCCTCGTGCATTGCCGCCCAGATCGCGCGCACGTTGTCCGGCCGGTAGCGCGTCGTCATCCGGATGTCCGTCCGCGAGAACGAGGTCGCGAACGGGTGCACCGTCGGATCGAGCCGCCACGCCCCCTCCTCGAAGCCGAACCGCGTCAGCACCTCTTCGAGGAACT
Source organism: uncultured Gaiellaceae bacterium (assembly GCA_963745775.1). GTDB lineage: Bacteria > Actinomycetota > Thermoleophilia > Gaiellales > Gaiellaceae > Gaiellasilicea. The sequence continues at coordinate 109,895 of CAVUYY010000015.1, read as the reverse complement.
CCTGCTGCACCGCGACCGGATAGTCCCCGTCCAGGAACGAGTCGTCGGCGGGCTCGCCGGCGTCGCGCACGATCGCCGTCAGCTCCGGACGGAGGACGTCGAAGACGGCGCGAACCTCGGAGGTCTTCATTCCCGGCTCGTACTCGTCGAGGAAGGCGTCGTAGGGCGAGTCGCCCGCCTCCTGGCACTCGGCCCAGCGAAGCGCGACCTCGTGGACGCGCCGAAACGCCGGCAGGAAGAGCGAGAAGTCGGAGGCCGCCCGCGCCTCCAGCCAGGCCGCCTGCGCCTTCGAGCTCTCGCGGAGCCAGGCCGCTGCGAGCTCGGCCGGCACGCGCCGCGCCTTGTCCCAGTCGCGCCGCACGACCCGGAGCAGGCTGGCGTCGTCCGAGTCGTAGTCGAGTTGCGCCGCCAGCGGCTCGGCGCGCTCGAGCAGCCGCCCGACTTCGTCGGAGACGAAGCGCTCGTGGACGATCCCGCCCAGCGTCGCAAGCGCCTCCGCCCGGGCGGGCGCGCCCTTCGCAGGCATCGTCGTCCGCTGATCCCAGCTCAGCACGCCCAGCGTTCGTTCGAGATCGTGGATCTCCGCGAGGCGCAGCTTCAGCTCGGCGAGGGCGTCGTCCATCGCGAGGAACCTAACGGTTAGGATCGCGGCCGATGGCCGACGCCCTGATCATCGGCGACTCGATGCGCAGCTCCGAGCTGCGGCACGAGGTGCCGATCGCGATTCCGGATCCGCTCCTCTACGCGGAGGTCGGCGGCAAGCGCCTCGTGGCGGTCAGCTCGATGGAGAAGGCTCGGATCGACGACCTCGGAACCGATCTCGAGGTGCACGCGCTCGAGGAGTTCGGCTACGACGAGCTGATCGCGCGCGGCCTCACCGAGACGGAGTTCTGGCGCGAGGTCTGGCTCGCCGCGGCCCGCGGGTTCGGCGTGCAGAGCGCCGTCGTGCCGACGACCTTCCCCACCGGCCACGCCGACTACCTCCGCGCGAGCGGGATCGAGCTGACGGTCGACCAGCCGGAGTTCGCCGGGCGCCGCCGCGTCAAGAACGAGGCCGAGCTCGAGGGGATTCGCCGTGCCTGCCGTGCCGCAGAGGCCGGCCTGCGCGCGGGTCTCGAGCTCCTGCGGGCCGCCGATCGCGCCTCGGGCCAGCTCGTGCTCGACGGGGAGCAGCTCACCTGCGAGCGCGTCAAGCAGGCCGTCGAGCGGGCCTTCGGCGACCACGGTGCGGCGGCGGACGAGTTCATCGTCTCCCACGGCAGCCAGACTGCGATCGGCCACGACATGGGCTCGGGCCCGATCGCCGCGAACGACATCGTCCTCTTCGACCTCTTTCCGCGCGATCGCGAGACGGGCTGCTTCGCGGACTTCACCCGCACCTTCTCGATCGGCCCGGCGCCGGCCGAGATCGCCGAGTTCCACCGGCTGTCGAAGGAGGCGCTCGACCTCGCGATCGCTGCCGTCGCGCCCGGGGTGAGCGGCCGCGCGATCCACGTCGCGGTGTGCGACTTCTTCCACGAGCACGGCTATCCGACGCAGCTCCACAAGGGTGAGGCGAAGGTGCTCCGGGACGGCTTCTACCACGCCACCGGCCACGGGGTCGGGCTCGAGGTGCACGAGCAGCCCAATGTCGGCCGCATCGACAGCGAGCTCGTCGCGGGCGATGTCGTCGCGCTCGAGCCGGGGCTCTACCGGCATGGCTACGGGGGCGTCCGGCTCGAAGATCTCGTGCTCGTGACGGCGGACGGTGCGGAGGTGCTGACCGAGTTCCCGTACGACCTCGAGCTGTGAGCGACCCCCAGACGATCGAGACCCATTTCGTCGAGGAGAGGCGCTACCCGCCGACTCCCGAGTTCGCCGCCGAGGCGAACGCCCAGCCCGAGATCTACGAGCGCGACTTCGACGAGTTCTGGGAGACGGAAGGGCGCGAGCGGGTCTCTTGGGTCGAGCCCTTCACCAAGCTCTACGAGTGGGAGCTGCCCTACGCCAAGTGGTATCTCGGCGGCACGCTGAACGTCTCCTACAACTGCGTCGACCGGCACGTCGAGGAGGGGCGCGGCGAGCGCGTCGCCTTCCACTGGGAAGGCGAGCCCGGCGACACCCGCGAGATCAGCTACGCCGACCTCCAACTGGAGGTCGTGAGGTTCGCGAACGCGCTCAAGGAGCTCGGCGTGAAGAAGGGGACGGCGGTCGCGATCTACATGGGGATGGTCCCCGAGCTCCCGGTCGCGATGCTCGCGTGCACGCGGCTCGGCGCGCCGCACACGGTCGTCTTCGGCGGCTTCTCGGCGGATTCGCTCTCCGATCGCGCGAACGACATGGGCTGCGAGGTGTTGATCACGCAGGACGAGGCTTGGCGGCGCGGCTCCACGGTGCCGCTGAAGCGGACCGCGGACGAGGCGATGGCGGCGGCGCCCGGGATCAGACGCGCCCTGGTCGTCCGCCGCACCGGAAACGAGGTTCCGATGCAGGAGGGTCGGGACGTCTGGCTGCACGAGCTCGACGTCTCCGACGACCCGGCGAGCTGCCCGCCCGAGCCGATGGACGCCGAGGATCTCCTCTTCCTGATGTACACGTCCGGCACGACCGCGAAGCCGAAGGGGATCGTGCACACGACGGCCGGCTACCTCGTCGGCGTCGCCGCGACCCACCGCTACATCTTCGATCTCAAGCCGGAGGCCGACGTCTACTGGTGCGCGGCCGACATCGGCTGGATCACCGGTCACAGCTACATCGTCTACGGGCCGCTCTGCAACGGCGCGACCTCGGTGCTCTACGAGGGCACGCCCGACTTCCCGGACAAGGATCGGTGGTGGTCGATCGTCGAGCGCTACGGCGTCACGATCCTCTACACGGCGCCCACTGCGATCCGCGCCCACATGAAGTGGGGGCCTGAGCACGCGCAGAGGCACGACCTCTCTTCGCTGCGGCTGCTCGGTACGGTCGGCGAGCCGATCAACCCGGAGGCGTGGATGTGGTACCGCGAGCACGTCGGCGGCGACCGCTGTCCGGTCGTCGACACGTGGTGGCAGACCGAGACCGGGATGGTGCTGATCACGCCGCTGCCGGGGGTGACGACGACGAAGCCGGGCTCGGCGACGAAGCCGTTTCCGGGCGTCGACGTCGGCGTCTTCAACGAGGCCGGCGAGGAAGTCGGGCCGGGCGGCGGCGGCTACCTCGTCCTGAAGCGGCCCTGGCCGGCGATGACGCGCGGGATCTTCGGCGACGACGCGCGCTTCCGCGAGACCTACTGGTCGAAGTACCCGGGCGTCTACTTCGCAGGCGACGGCGCGCGGATCGACGAGGACGGCGACTTCTGGCTGCTCGGCCGCGTCGACGACGTGATGAACGTCTCGGGGCATCGGATCTCCACGATCGAGGTCGAGAGCGCGTTGGTGGATCACCCGCGCGTCGCCGAGGCGGCGGTGTGCGGCCGAGCGGACTCGCTCACCGGGCAGGCGATCGTCGCCTACGTGACGCTGAAGGGCGCCGACGAGGGCTCGGTCGAGATGCTCGAGGAGCTGCGGAGCCACGTCGCGGCCAAGATCGGCGCGATCGCGAAGCCGGCGAACATCGTCTTCACGCCGGAGCTGCCGAAGACGCGGAGCGGCAAGATCATGCGCCGGCTCCTCCGCGACGTGGCGGAGAACCGGCCGCTCGGCGACACGACGACGCTGGCCGATCCCACGGTCGTGAACGAGATCTCACAGCGCGCGACCGCCGACGCGTCTGACGAGTAGCCGGCGCACGTCGGCGCGGGTTGTTTTCGGGCGAAAGCACGCTCGCCCACCAGGTTGCACTCACCGTAGGAGCCGCATAATTGGTGGCCGTGACTGCACCACGCTTCGTTTTTCTTTACGGGCCGCCTGCGGTCGGCAAGCTCACCGTGGCACAAGCAATCGCCCTGCGCGAGCCGTTCAAGATCGTCCACAACCACCTCACGATCGACCCTGTGGCCGAGGTCCTGCCGTACGGAACAGAGACCTTCTGGCGGGTGGTCGGGAACTTCAGACGAAGCCTCGTCACTGCCGCGGCCGACGAGGGGATCGACCTGATCTACACGTACGTGTTCGCACCGGGCGACGAGCAGCATGTGGCCGACATCATCCTTCCCTATCAACAGGCGGGTGGGCGCGTTCTCTACGTCCGCTTGTTCGCTCCACGCGCCGTACTGCTTCAACGTGTCGTTGAGCAGAGTCGCCGCCAGCACCGAAAGATCGCAGACACAGCGACACTTGAGCGCCTGCTCGATCAGTACGAAGACTTCACCGCGGTCGCCGACCCGGAGAGCGTGACAATCGACCTTGCTACGACCTCAGCCGAGGATGCCGCCGCTCAGATCCTCGACAAGTTCGCCGCGCGATAGAACAGGCGACACTCCGTGCGCTCAGGCGTCATTACGGAACGCTGGCGCATGCGACCGCCGTCGTGTCGGATGTGGTTTCAAGTCGTGGCTAGATTTCGTTCCGAACCCGTACGGCTTGCTTCTTACGGGGCAGCGCAGGCCAGCTCCTCCGGCAGGCCGAAGCGCGCGAAGGCGTCCGGTGTGACGAAGGCGGTGATCTCGGCGATCAGGGCTCCGTCGAGCGTGAGGACGTCGATCGCGGACGCGCGGTAGGTGCCCGTGTCGGAGTTCAGGCTGTAGTACGCAACCGCGGGCTGCCCATTCGCGGTGATTGGCACGGTGAGGGCCGCCGCGCAGAACTCCGCAGCCTCCTTCGCAAACCGAGCGACCGTATCGCGGCCGCGCCACCAACTCGACCATGGCGGCATCGAGAAGACCGCGTCCTCGGCGAGGAGCACGCGAACGGCGTCGACGTCGCCCTTCGACCAGGCATCGACATACGCCTCGACGATCTCTCGGACTCGTCCGTCGCCCAGTGAGCGAAGGGTGGCCTGCTGGCTTCGGGCTGGAAGGCGCTCGGCGACGGCTTTCCGCGCCCGTTGAAGTGCGCTGTTGACCGATGGCACTGACGTGTCGAGAGAATCGGCGACCTCGCGTGCCGAGAAGCCGAGTACCTCTCTCAGGATGAGGACCGCGCGCTGGGTGCCCGGGCAGGTGCTGAACCGCGGCGACGAAGGCGAGCTCCAGTGCTTCGCGCTGCTCGTAGCGAGCGTGCGGCGAGCCGTAGCCGTCGGGCAAGCCGAGTGTCTCGTCCGGATAGGGTTCGATCCAAGCGGACTCGACCACCGGCTCACCGATCTGCGTCGTCGACGAGCTGGCCGGGCCGTAGCCGAGCGGCAGCTGCCGCTTCGGCCGTCGCGCGATCACGTCGCGACAGACGTTGGTCGTGATCGCGTAGAGCCAGGTGCGGAGCGAGCTGCGGCCGTCGAATCCGGGCAAGCCGCGCCACGCGCGCAGGAGGGCGTCCTGCAGTGCATCGTCTGCGTCGTGCACCGATCCGAGCATGCGGTAGCAGTGGGCATGTAGCTCGCCGCGATGGTGCTCGACGATCCGCCCGAACGCGTGCTCGTCGCCCCCTCGTGCAGAGTCGAGCAGCTCGTGCTCCAGCTGCGTACGTGTAGACGCGACAGCCATCTCACCAGGGTAGACCGCGGTCGCCGACAAAACTCATCGCATCGCATGCGAGGTTCGGGCGTGCGGTCGTAGACCCAGCCGCTCCGGAGACACGCGGTCTCAAGCGCAAAGGCGACGAGCAGCTCGCCACGCGGCGGGAAAGCGGGCGGGAGTGTGCAGTGTCCTTCTTCACTCGCGCACCGTAGGCGAGCGAACTCGTTAGGGGGCAAGCGCTTCATGTGACACTCCCGAACGCTGGCCCAAGCGACGGCACGGTCACAAGACCGCGATCTATGTCGCGGCCATCGTGTCGCTCGTTTCGCGCGCCGGCCTGACGACGAGTCCGCTCACCAACCAAACCTAACGTGGGTACGGCGAGGCTCCCGCGTCGGCCAGCGTTCGGGTACTGCGGTTCAGGCGACCCAGATGCCGTTTTCCTGCACGACCTTGCCGTCGAGCTCGATGCGCCCACCGAAGCGGAGGTCCTTGACGATGTCCCAGTGGATCGCCGAGACGTTCGTGCCGCCGATGTAGTCGAAGCCGTAGCCGAGCGCGAGGTGGATGGTTCCGTTCATCTTTTCGTCGAAGTAGACGTTCCGCATGTAGCGGTCAATGCCGGGGTTGCAGCCGATCCCGAGCTCGCCGATGCGGCGCGCGCCTTCGTCGGTGTCGAGTGTCTCGATCAGGAAGTCTTCTTCGCTGTCGGCTGACGCATCAACGATGCGGCCTTCCGAGAAGCGAAGACGGATGCCCCGTATCTCGCGGCCGCCCAGCATCGCGGGGAACTCCGTGAATGCGATCGTGCCCTCGGCCGACGTCTCGACCGGGCAGACGAAGAACTCGCCGCCCGGCATGTTGCCGGTGCCGGCGTCGACGTCCGCGCGCCTACCGGCCACGGACAGCCGCAAATCCGTTTCGTCGCCGACGATCCGGACTTCCTCCGCCTCGTCGAGCAGTTGCGCATGACGCGAGATTCGCTTGTGCATCCTCTTCCAGTCGATCAGGCAGGAGCCGTAGAGGAAGTCGGCGAACGCAGGCAACGTCATTCCGGCGTCCTGGGCCAGCGCCGGCGTCGGGTACCAGCACATCACCGAGGGAGAGTCCTCGTTGAGGCCTGACCTGGCGTCGCGATACGCCTTCTCGAGAGCGCTCGTTCGCTCGGCCGGGATGTCCGCGCCGTCACGTGTGTTTTCCGGGGCCGACACGCCGAGCCACGCATCACACTGCTCCCGCGCGTGTACCTCGATCGATGCCGGCTCGAGATCACGTCGAGCGGTGCATGCCGCAGCCATGCTCGGTGTTCTCGCCAGCTGCCGCCGCTGAAGGTGAGGCGCAGGAGCGGGTAGGCGCCGCGCTCGGCCAGCTGCTTCATGACCTCCTCCAGCAGCGGCCGAGCCCACGGCGTGCCCCACACCATCACCTGCCAGCCGCGCTCTACGCCTAAGCATGTACCGAGCAGAAGCTCGGCGTAGCGTTCAACACGACCATCTCTCACGGACGTTCTTTCTCGCTCCGACCCGATGCCGCGATCATAAGTGCGCGCAACGGAAGGTAGGCAGCGGTCATTCCGGCACGCTCGCGCAGCCGAGGGCCGCCTCCTCTCGCGCGTAAGTTGTGTTGCGATGTCGAGTTGGTACGACACCTGGGCGGACCGATACGGGGAGTCGTCGACTGGCGCCAGCGCGGACGTTCCGTTCTACGTCGGGCTTGCGCTTGAGGCTGACGGGCCGCTGGTCGAGCTTGCCGTTGGTACCGGGCGAGTTGCGATCCCGGTCGCTCAGGCAACGGGGAGGCTTGTCGTCGGGATTGACTCTTCTCGGGGGATGCTCGCGCAGGCACGGCTGTACGCGGCTGAGCAGGGAGTCGAGATCGACCTGCGCGAGGGTGACATCCGGGAGCTCGAACTCGAGGATCCCGCGGCCTTGATCTACTGCCCCGGCCGGTCTCTGCTGCATCTGCCCACCTGGGCCGACCGTCGCCGCTGCTTCGAGCGCGTCGCGGCGTCGCTCCTGCCTCACGGTCGTTTCGCCTGGAACGCATTCGCCTTCGACCATCACATCGCGTCTGCCATGGACGGCCAGCACGCCGACGCGAACCCCGGAGTGCCGTTGCCGCACACGAACCACTACAGCGTCAGCGATAACCGGGTCGACATCACCTTGGACGACGGTGGAACCGGTTCGCTCTGGTGGGCAACCAAGAACGAATGGCTGGGTCTCCTCGACGTCGCGGGCCTGCGCCTCGAAGCTCTCTACGGCGGATTCAATGGGGAACCGCTCGACGACGACAGCCGTGAGTACGTCTTCGTGGCCCGTCGATAGGCGCGCAACCTGGCCGTGACCTCGCTCGACACTCGGAGCTAGCCAGGCGGCAGGCTAGGTCACCGCGGCAGCGGGTTCGGGCCGGTGGCGGTGACCAGCCGCTGTGGCACCCAGTCGTCGACGTGGCTGAAGCCGTCGAAGCCGCCTACCTCGTCCTCGACGACGTCGAAGAAGGAGCGCCGGTAGAACTTCACGTGGGTGAAGTCCTCGAACAAGATGTAGTACGGCTCGATGTCGGCACTCTGGAACTGCTGCCCAGTCAGCACGGCCCGATGCACTCGCGAGAACTCATCGACCTCCTCGCCGACGACGACGCCGAGGTGCTCGAGGCCCATCCGGTAGACACGCTGATGAACGGGCGGGATGAGCTCGATCCGCGAGACCGGAGTTCCGCCGAGGACATCAAGCGGCTCGGCGAGCACGATCAAGGAGATCGGACGCCCGTTCCAGACGTTCTCGTGGTTCGTCCTCGCATGGCGCTCGAGAAGCGTCCGCTGGTGGACATACAGGTCCCAATCAGCGACGCGGACCGCGAGGTGGCTGAGCGCATACGGCGCGATATCGATGCCGCGGGCAACAAGACGGTCGCGCTGCATCGCCGCGAAGGCTCGATAGTCCCCGATGATCTCGGCGATCGGATCAGACGTCGCCACGTGGCATCCTCCTCGGCCAGGTTTAGGGAGCGGTCACTCGTCGGCCCACCAGTCGCGCCGGCCGTCGACGTCTTCGCGCCGAGCTTCGCCGAGACTGGGCGCGCCGATGACGAGGATCTCGAGGCCCTCCGGCCCGGCCTCGTAGCCTCGCCACGTACCGGGCGGAACGCGCACCGCGTCCCATTCCTCGAGTTCGACGATCTCGTCGTCGAGCTTCATCCGCCCGCTCCCGCGCACGACCACGTACACCTCCTCTTGCGTCTCGTGCGTGTGCCCGTACGGAAAGCGATAGCCGGGCGGGACGCGCTGGTAGCTCAGGCCGGACTTCTCGAGCTCGAGCGCGTCGGTCGCCAAGCGGAACTCCAGATCCGGCGCGCCGTCGAACCTCGAGCCGATGTCCTCCAGATCCTCCTTGATGTTCCTGAGCGTGAACGGCACGGTGGAATCCTACGGTGCGCCCCACGAGCAGGCGTCATTCCGGCCACCCTTAAGATCGCCCAGATGAACGTCTCGCTGAGGCCGCTCGAGGACGGGGATCTCGACACGATCTATCAGCAGGTGATGGACCCGGAGTCGATCCGAATGGCCGCCTTCACGGCCGAGGATCAGACCGATCGCCGCGCGTTTCTCGACCGGACGTCGCGCCTGCGGGCCGATCCGAGCGTCTCGCACCGCGTCATCGAGGTCGATGGAGTAGTCGCCGGAACGATCGGTTCCTTCCGAATCGACGATCAGCTCGAGGTGACCTACTGGGTAGGCCGAGCGCACTGGGGGAAAGGCATCGCGAGCGCAGCACTACAGATCGTTCTTGCCGAGACTGCCGAACGACCGGTGTACGCCCGCGCGGCCTCGGACAACATCGCTTCGCTTCGAGTGCTGGAGAAGGCTGGGTTCCGACGCGTTGGCGTCGACCGCGGCTTCGCACGCGGTCGCGGTGAGGAGATCGAGGAGACGATTCTGCGCCTCGACTAGGTAGGAACGGACCTGTTTGGCGTCGCCCGATGAGATCCGCCCCTCGATCCGGTCGTACCGAGGACGATCACCACGAGAGAAGGGGCAAGCAAATGAAACTGACCACCACGCTCGTCTCCGTCGATGGAGCTGCATCATGGCCAAGGTGATCGCAATCATGTCGATGTCTCTCGACGGGTACGTCGCCGACGCGAACGACGGGGTCGATGAAGTGTTCGACTGGTACTTCTCAGGCGACGTCGAGGTCCTCACAGCGAGCACGACATCCGGCATGACGTTCCGCGTCTCGGCGCCGAGCGCCGACCACCTGAGAGGCTTGCAGGCCGAGATCGGCGCCATGCTCACTGGCCGGCGCACGTTCGAGCGGGCCGACGGCTGGGGTGGCCAGCATCCCTGGGATATCCCCGCGTTCGTCGTCACCCACCACGTGCCCGACGGCTGGCCACGGCTCGGCTCGACAGTCCAGTTCGTCACCGACGGCATCGAAAGCGCTGTTGCTCGAGCGAAAGCAGCTGCCGACCCGAAATCCGTGGGAGTGCACGGCGCCCAAACGATTCAGCAGTGCCTGGACGCCGGGCTGCTCGACGAGGTCCACATCGATCTGGCTGCCGTCTTGCTGGGCACGGGTGTGCGGCTGTTCGACCGCCTCGCGAACGCACCCGCCGTTCTCGGGGACCCGACGGTCGTCACCGGCGTGGGTGTCACGCATCTGCGCTACCCCGTGCACACGTCACAGACCAAGGAGCTCTGAGCATGCGGAAGCTGATAGCGACAGTGTTCAACTACTCGGTCGACGGCCTTCTCGCCGACGAGGGCACCGAGTATTGGAAGTTCTGCTTCGACCTGCCCGAGAACCGTGAGCCCGACGACCCGGCGCAACTCGAGTTTCTCCAGAGCGCGTACGCGCACATCATGGGCCGCAGCGCCTACGAGGGCATCGCCCCGGCGATGATGAAGTCCACCGACCACCCCTTCTCCCCGATCCTGACCGCCGCGCGCAAGGTCGTCTTCTCCCGGACCCTGAAGACGGCCGACTGGGCCAACACCACCATCGCCGCGGGTGACACGGCAGAAGAGATCGACAAGCTCAGGCAGGGCGGCGACGGCCACATCGTGGTCTGGGGCGGCGTCAGCTTCTGGCGGTCGCTCATGCAGCTGGACCTGATCGACGAGCTCCAGCTGAGCATGTTCCCCTACGTTGCGGGCGAGGGCACCCGGCTCTTCGACGGCGTCCCCAAGTCCTACCGGCTCGACCTGATCTCCAGCATCGCCTCCACCAACGGGATCGTCGAGCTGCAGTACCGGCGGCACCGCTAACCCAGGGGCGCAGTCCGCACCGGAGGACGCGCGCGATACTGTCGGCTGGTGGTTGTCGCCGTCAGCGTCGATATGGAGGGGGCGTCGCAGCTCCGGGGCGTGCGCGAGATCTGGGGGTGTCTGCCCGAGTATTGGGAGACGGGGAGACCCCGGCTCGAAGCGGACGTTCGGGCGGTGTGCGAAGGGCTGCTGGCCGGCGGCGCGCTCGGAGTTGGTCGTGCTCGACAACCACGGCGGCAATACCGTCAATGTGTCGCCAGAGGCCCTACCGCCGGGAGCGCGGCTCGAGACGTGGCGGGATTTCGATCTGCGGAGCCACGCGGTGGATGCGACCTTCCAGGTCGGCTGCCACGCGCGTGGTGGTGTCGAGGGATTCCTGTCTCACTCCTACGTTCCGGGGCTGCGGTTGAGGGTGGATGGGGAGCTGATCTCCGAGAGTCACTGCCGCGCGTGGGGTTCGGGAGTCCCGCTTCTCGGCATCACGGGCAACGATCTCCACGAGCAGACAATCGGGTCTCTCTCGGACACGCCCTTCCTAGTGGTGCAGAAGTCGCTCGGCCGTAGTGCGATGCAGCCGCTCTGGAGCGTTGAAGAGGGTCTGGAGGCGATCCGCGAGTTCGCCGAGCGATGCATGCGCAATGCCGCCTCCGCACCGTCGGTTCGCGCTCCGAGCGACGCGCTTTTCGAGGCGAGCATGCCGAACGGTCACGAGGTGGTCGATCAGATGGCTGCTGCCGGTTGGGCTCGGACCGGCGACGTAACGTTCGAGGTTCGCCTCGAGACGTGGGCGGACGCGCGAGAGCCGCTCGCGACCGCGATGAGCGCGGCCCTCGCGCCGTTCGTCCCCTACTGGCTCGGTGGCTTCGACAGCGCCAAGCACGCGGCCGAGGCCGACCAGCAACGAGTCGCGCAGCTACGGCTGATCTTCGACGCGTGGGCGGAGGAATCCCAACCGGAATGGTGGGAGGAGCGCGCTGACCCTCTCCCGTCGGGCATCGCGCAGGCACTCGCCGCTCGCTAAGTCCGACCCGACCCGGCAGCTGCCGATCACAGCAGGGAGAGGAAGTGCACGGTGCGCTGCAGCGCGAGCGCCGTCGCGTCGGGGTCGTAGCTCGGGAGCGACGAGTCGACGAAGAGGTGCTCGTCGCCGGGGTAGACGAACAGTGCGGCCTGGTCGGGCCCGACCATCGCGACCAGCTCGCGGGCGGCGTCGATGTCGCCCTCGTGTGCGAAGAACTCGTCGTCTGCCTTGCCGTGGACTTGAACGGGCATTCCGGTGGGCCACGGACCGAAGGCGTATTCGCCCGTGATCGGGAAGCACGCTTCGTAGAGGAGCGCACCACGCGCGCCGGCGCGCGTCTGGGCGAGCCGCTGTGCGGCGCCGACACCCCACGAGATACCTGCGTAGACGAGCGCGTCCGGCAGCGCTTGCGCGACACCGTCCGCCTTCGCGTCGAGCGCGTCGCCCGCCTCCCGAACGAAGGTGAAGGCCTCGTCCATCGTGGCGAACGTGCGCCCGTCGAACAGATCCGGGGTGTGGACCGTGTGCCCCGCCTGCCGCAGCTCGTCGGCAAACGACTGCACTCCCTCGGTCAGCCCTTGAATGTGGTGGTACAGCACTACCTCGGCCATCTTCGATCCTCCTGAGCATTGATCCAGAAAATGGAACGTTCGGCAATGCTAGTCTGTTCGGCCATGTCGCGCAAGCCGTCGCCGCCGGACTACGAGCTTGCCGAGCGGCTCGCGCTCACCGAGCCGTCCCAGGTCAAGGCGATCAGTCATCCCCTTCGCACCACGATCCTGAGCCTGCTCCACGAGCGGGCGGCAACGGTGACCGAGTTGGCGGTCGCAGTGGAGCGGCCGAAGAGCACCGTCGCCCACCACGTCAGGGTCCTGACCGAGGCCGGACTCCTTCAGGTCGTGAGGACAAGACAGGTGCGGGCGATCGAGGAGCGGTTCTACGGTCGCACGGCACGGATGTTCTACGTCGGGATCGAGCGAAGCGGTGACAGCGAGGGTCTGCCCCGGGACTTCAACGACTTCGAGGTCGCAGCTCGGGAGTCGGCCGCGGCGTATCTGGACGGAAAGTTGTGGGGCTTCATCCGGCACGCCCGCATCTCGGAGGCTCAGGCATCGGAAATGTGGGAGCAGATGGCGGAGCTGGTGAGGGAGTTCGACCAGCTGCCGCGGACGGGCGAGACGATGTACGGATTCGCGGTCGGTGTCTATCCCACCGACCATCCGTCCCTACCGGTCAAGGACGGCTGAGCACGCTGCATTGGGAGCGAGCACGCGCGAGCGGTTGCTCTCCTATTTCCTGCGCACGGGCGACCAGGCGACCAAGCGATCGTCCGCGATGAGCTGGTGGGCTCGATTCGCGGTCAACTCGCTCGTCCCGATCTCACGGAACGGTCAGGAAGCCCTCGTAGCGTGCGTACCACGGGCTTCCGAGGCCTGCATGACCACCGCGGCCCTTGCCCGACGATTCCCGCGTACTGCCCGGTACCGCGCACGACCTTCCAGATGCTGATGCCGATCTGGTCGTTGTTTCCGACGTCGACCCACTCGTTCCGGTCTCGAATCGTGAGGGTTCCTCGCTTCCCGGTAAACGTCGTCACGGCGCCGTCGTAGATCGTGACCTTCTGTCCGTCGCGCATCACGTCGCGGCCGGGGATGCTCGTCCAGTTGCTGCTGATCGTGCCTTTGTCGGCGTCCAGGGGGCCGGCGTCCAGCGGCAGAAGGACGAACGTCTTCTGTGGGTAGATCTTCATGTTGATCACCACGCGCTGTTTCGCTGCCTCAGGACCAGCTGCCGCCACGGACGTCAGCGTGACCGCCGCAACGAGCGCGACGAGTATGGCGTGTCGAGCTTTCATTGCATCTCTCCCTTTCTGGGGTTGGCCGTCGAATGCTTCTGATGAAGCGCGATTTTTCTCCGCCCGTGGCTCGAGCACCAGGGTGGAAGTCGCTCACGGCTAGGCGAAGCGGATCGACTCGACGACCTGCTGGATCTCTTTCTTGAGGTCCGGGGTGGCATTTCCGTTCGTCATGGCTGCGATGAAGAGACGCGTCTTGTTCACGGTGACGATCCAGACCCGGATCGTGTGGCCCACGCGCGCCTTCGTCCACAACGTGCCGCCCTCCACGGCTCGCCAGGTGAAGAAGAACCCGGGGTCGCAGCCGACGTTCTTGCGAATGGTGAGCACCACGTGCTTCGCGGGGAGTCCGCCCAGGGTGACGTCCGAAGGGCTTTTGACGAGCTTGGTGCCGGGCGCTTTCGAGACTGCGGTCGAGAGCTTGGCGGCCGATGCGCCAATCGACGGGGGCAGCAGACGCGCACACGGATCGGCGTAGTCGCCGTCCGGGAAGCTCGTCCAATAGATGATTCCCTCTGCGTCTTGTGCCCCGGAGACCCCCTTGTTGAGCGAGATCGGCCCAGCAGGGAGCTTGTCGGTGGCGATGCTCTTGACCGGATGGAACGCCCCCGGCGGTCGGGGCGCCACATTGAACGAGAACTGAACGCCGTTTTCGGTAAACGTGAACTTGCGCTTTGTGGCATCGGGTCCGGCCGCCGCGACAGACGTCAGGATGATCGCCGCGACGAGCGCAACGAGCATGGCCTGGATCGCTTTCATGCCTACCTCCGTTCGGGAAGACTCGATGTCGCCATGGAGGGTCGCTGCGGCGGTCTTGCAGCCGGCTCGCAAAAAGCTCGAAACCGTCTGCTTTCCAGGAGCTGCGAAGCGTGATTAGCTAGATGACACGGGCGAGTCAGCACCTCTCCGGTTTCGCATTCTCGGCGAGCTTGAAGCCGAGGTCGGGGAACGCACGCTCGAGCTCGGCGGGGGCAAGCAGCGGGCTGTTCTCGCAGCCCTGCTGCTCCGCAGGGGCGAGGTCGTGCCCGTCGAGCGCCTGTTCGACGACGTCTGGGGCGAGGATCCTCCGGCTTCGGCGGCTCACAGCCTGGAGTCGTACGTGTCCCGGCTCCGCGGGGTTCTCTCCCCGTACGGGGTTGCCGTCGAGCGACGCGGGGGCGGCTACCGGATCGACCTCGGTGGGGCCGTTCTCGACTCGCAGGTCTTCGAAGACCTCGTAGACCAGGCAGCCCAGGCGCTGGACGCCGGTGACGATCCGCGTGCCGCGTCGATTGCGAAGGAGGCACTCGGCCTCTGGCACGGACCTGTGCTCGCGGACGTGACGCTGCACCTGGAGAGCCGCGCGGAGGCCGAGCGTCTGGACGAGCTTCGCTCGCGGGCGTTCGAGATTCGCGTCGACGCCGATCTTGCTCTTGGCCGCCATGGGGAGCTCGTGGGAGAGCTGCGCCGGCTGGTCGAGGAAACCCCGTATCGCGAGCGGCTCGTCGCGCAACTCATGGTGGCGCTCTATCGCTCGGGTCGTCACGTCGAGGCACTCGAAATCTACGAGCGGACGCGGCGCGGCCTGGAAGACGATCTCGGCCTCAAGCCGGGCGAGGAGCTTCAGCGCCTCGCCGGGCAGATCGTCCGCCAGGAACCTCACCTGAGGACGCCGCCCCAGCCGGTGCTGGCTCGCGACGGTCAGCCGCCGAGGCGGATGACAGTTCGGAGACGATCCGCGCTTGTCCTCGCGGTAGGACTGGCTGTCGCCGCGATCGCGATTGCTATCCGCCTCGTCCCGACCGATGCAGGACCGTCGGGGTCCGCAGGCTCGACCCGCGTCGCTCTGATCCGAATGTGGGATCCGGGCAGCCTCCAGAGCCGCGACGAAGCGGGTTGGAATCCGTTCGTGAAGGGGCTCCTCGAAGCCGAGCGCGAGCACGAGCTCGAGACCGAGATCGTCGACCTGTTCCCGCGCCGCCCACCCATGGGCGGCTTCGAGCCGGGCTCGCAGGCCGATGTCGACCGGCTCTCTGCGCGGCTCCGGGCCGGGGACTTCGATCTCGTGTTGTGGCCTCTTGGGCTCCCGGGGCCGCGGTTCTTCGACGTCGTCCCCCAGTACCCCGACACGCATTTCGTCTTCCTCGACTACTGCTGTGCGAGGGGGTCGAGCTCGGTGGCGCTCCCAATGCAACTGCGCTGACGTTACGTGCCGGCCAGGCCGCGCATCTCGCGGGCTACCTCAGCGGCCTCATGGAGGCCCGGCGAACACTGCCCCAGGGACAGGGTCGGCACGCTGTCTCGATCATCAGCGGAGAGCCGAACTTCCCACCGCAGCAGGTATTGGCTCAAGGGTTCTCAACGGGGGTGCGGCGCGCCCTTCCGGGCGTGGAGATTCGCAGCGACTACTCGTTCGGATACGACCACCAGGCGACCTGCGAGTGGATCGCGAACC
The DNA here is from genome assembly GCA_963745775.1 of uncultured Gaiellaceae bacterium. Lineage (GTDB taxonomy): Bacteria > Actinomycetota > Thermoleophilia > Gaiellales > Gaiellaceae > Gaiellasilicea. The sequence continues at coordinate 93,804 of CAVUYY010000015.1, read as the reverse complement.
GGCAGATCGACGCCGGCTCAGGCGTCGTCTTCGCCGCGGTCATGGATTGCGGACTGGGCGCGCTTTCGGCCGCCGCCATTCGCGGCGTGTGGGGCGTCGGGAGCGGCGAGGATCAATCGCACCTCGGCTCGCACATGCTCGCGTCGGCGTCCCAGCGCTACGATCGCCTCGTCGAGCTGAGTGTGAGCTGGTACCTGGAGGGACGGCTGCCGCGGGGTGGGGACGTCGAGCTCGGACTCGTCGACGACGCCGTCGCGCTCGTCGGGATCAACCCCGAGGTGCCACCGCTGATCCGGGCCAAGGTCGCGCAAGAACTCGCGCGGCTTCGGGCGCAGGAAGCGCGGCAACCCGGGTGACGCCGCGGGACGCTCCAGGCGTCATTCATGTCGACATAAGCTTGCCGCATGCCTGATCGTCAAACGGAGGTGATCGGATGAACGACAAGCCGAACTGGAAGGTCGCGCGCCTCGACGAGATCGAGCGGCGCGGGAGAGATATTCCGGTGCGCGAGCACTTCGGGATCCAGGCATTCGGAATCAACGCCTACACGCCCGGCGAGGACGGCACGCTGATCAACGAGCACGACGAGGCCGGGTCCGGCCAGGAGGAGCTGTACATCGTGCTCGACGGGACGGCGACGTTCGAGATCGACGGCGAGACGGTCGAAGCGCCGCCGGGATCACTCGTGTTCGTCGGGCCGGAGTCGCGGCGGAGGGCGACCGGAGACGGAACCATCCTCGCCGTCGGCGCCACACCCGGCGAGGCGTACGAGGGGATCCTCTGGGGCGAGGCCTGGCCGTTCCACAGCGAATCCATGACGGCCTACGGCGAACAGCGCTACGCCGACGCGGTCGAGGCGGTCCGCGGTGGCCTCGAGCGCGTGCCGGACCACGCAGGCCTGCATTACAACTACGCCTGCTTCGCGACGCTCGCGGGCGAGACCGGCGACGACACCTTCGCCCACCTCCGACGGTCCGTCGAGCTGCGCCCGCGGTTCCGCGAGGACGCACGCAGAGACGACGACTTCGCCGCCGTACGCGACGACCCGCGATTCGAGGAGGCGCTGCGCTGAGCGCGGAGGCGTCGACCGGCCGCGCCGTCGCGGGCAGTAGCTAACTCGGCGAGATGTTCTGGTTGATCCGGAAGAAGTTGTCCGGGTCGTACTTCTGCTTCAGGGCCTGCAGCCGGCCGTACTTCTCAGGCCCGTAGGACTGGCGAACCCGGTCCGCTCCCTCGTCGCCGAGGAAGTTCACGTAGACGCCTTGGTGCCACGGCTCGAGGGCCGACCAGAAGCCCCGCACCCATTCGCGTTCCTCGTCGAAGCCTTCGCTCGTCGCCGTGCAGGCGCCGATGTTGTACGTGAAGCCCGCCGTTCGGCCGTTGAACGCGGTCTCGTCGTCGCTCGACCCGGCTCACCGCTCCGCCCATCTGCCAGATCGGAAACGACGGTCAGCGGCGACTCGATCCGGAGCGAGCGCTCGACCGTGATGTCGATCAGCTCGTCGCTCAGCTCGGCGACGTCACAGCTCTTGAAGTAGTACCAGCGCCCCGGCGGGAAGCTCGGATCGAGCATCGCCTGGTGGGTGAGGTACGGCTTCGGGAGGCAGACGTCCGCCACCGGCGAGCCGAACTCGCGCAGCGGCCGGATGAACGCCTCTCCCTGCTCCAGGTCGCCGACCCAGCAGCAGATCACCATCACGACCGGCTTTCCGTGCAGCTCCTCGGGGACGATCGGGAGCGGCGGAGCCTTGCGGTGGACGATGATCGTCATCAGCTCGTCCGGCGCCTCCGCGACCCAGTCGCGATAGAAGCGCAGGACGTCTCCCGACTGCTCCATCGGCCAGAAGATCGGCCCCGCCAGCACCTGCGTCCCGAGCGGCACGCAGCGGAACTCGAACTCCGTGACGATCCCGAAGTTGCCGCCGCCGCCGCGCACGCCCCAGAAGAGGTCGGGGTTCTCGTCGGCACTCGCCTTGACGAACTCGCCCTCGGCCGTGACGAGATCGACCGAGACGAGCTGGTCGACCGAGAGCCCGTGCTTGCGCATGATCCAGCCGATCCCGCCGCCGAGCGTCAGCCCCGCGACGCCCGTGTGGGTGACGATCCCGGACGGCACCGCGAGCCCGAACGCCTGCGTCTCCCGATCGAGCTCGCCGAGCAGCACGCCGGCCTGGACGCGTGCGGTGCGCTGCTCGGGATCGACGCGAACGCCTTTGAGCGGCGAGAGGTCGATCAGCAACGCGTCGTCTGCGACCGAGAAGCCCGGGAACGAGTGCCCGCCGCTGCGCACGGCGACCGGCAGGCCGCTCGAGCGGCCGAGCTTCACGGCGGCGATCACGTCCGCGACGCCGGCGCAGCGGACGATCGCGGCCGGATGCCTGTCGAAGGCGCCGTTCCAGATCGTGCGCTGCTCGTCGTAGCCCGCGTGCGCCCGGACGAACGACGGGGCCCCGGAACGCGGTCTCGTCGATCGCGACCGCTCGGCGACGGCGCTCACCGGCCCAGTGTGGCATGCATCCTGTGTCCCATGCAACGCATCGGCCTTCGCCGCGCTCGTGCGCGGCGCTGCTCCTCGCGCCGGCCGCCGCCGGCGGATGACGAGCGACCTCCTGCGCGCGAAGGAGCGCTATCTCGGCCCTGCCGCAGCTCCGCTACGGAGCCGACGCCGAACGGGCTGCAGGCACGGTACGACGCCGGACGCGATCTCGTCGAGGCCGTGCGCGCAGCGGGACGGTTCAGCCTTGCCTGTAATCGTCTGCGCGGGCAGCTTCTGAGTCTCGGCACGGCCCAGGTGATCACAGCCGAAGCCGCCGATCGGCCCGTGCCCACACGCGCGCCCGGCCTTCCGAGTGTGGATGCGACGTGCCGGGTCGGCCCGGCGCGGATCACGCCGGCGCCCTCGCCGCCGATCTCTGCTCCGTTCCGGCCTCAGGATCGCCGAGCTGCGCTGCCCGTTCGGCCGGACCGCGCGCTCGACCAGCGTCTGGCGACGGCGGCGGGCCGCTTCGCCGGCAGCGCCGGCGTGTGGGTGCACGATCTCCGAACGGGGCGGACAGGCGGCGTCGATGCCGACGTGCGCTTTCCCGCTGCCTCGACGGTGAAGCTCGGCGTTCTTGCGGCGGCGCTCGCGAGCTCACCCACGTCCCGAGCGCTCGCCTCTGATCTACGACGCGACGCAGATCGCCCAGTGGTCGTCGAATCTCGGAGCCAACAGGATCGTCAGCCGCCTCGGGCTCGGCGCCGTGGCCGCCGGATTCCGACGGCTCGGAATGACCTCGTCGACGTATCCCGGGCTCTATCGCGCGGGCACGGCCGCCGGTCCGCCCGGCGCGCACACGCGGGTCACGACCCCGCGCGACCTTGGCCGCGCGCTCTTTCGCCTGCACGCCGCCGCGCTCGGACGTCCGTGGGCGCTGCGCGCGACGGGGCTCTCGCGGGAGCAGGCGAATACCGGCCGGACGCTCCTGCTCGGCGCTCAGCCCACCGGCGACAACGCCGGCCTGTTCCGGCGCTGGCTTGCCGAGAAGCGCCTCGTCCAGAAGCATGGCTGGATCTCGGATTCGCGCCTCTCCGCCGCGATCGTCTACCGGCGCAGCGGCCCGGTGATCGTCGTCGTCGCCGCGTACCGCCCCGGCGTCACTCTGGGCGAGAAGCGCAGCTCCTCGGCCGCGAGGTGCTCCGCGCCGCCGGTCTCGCCGAGTAGCGGCCCGTTACGTGACTCTGACGGTCGCGGGGCTCTCCGTTCCCGCCGCCCTGGCCGCATGCACGTCGAGGGTCTGCTTCAGCTCCCGGTAGAGCGCCTGCGCCTCCGACGGGGTATCGCCGATCGCCGTCAACCCGATCCGGCCCGCGACCGCGAGCGCGCTCACCATGTGCAGCGCGATCCCGGATTCTCGCTCCGCGTCCCAGCCGAGGTGACGGTCCGCAACGACGTCGAGCAGGTCGTCGGGCGTCAGCGCTGCGTAGTCCGGCGAGTCGAGGTGGTCGGTCGCGACGTAGTGCTTGAGGTCGCCGAGCCGGCTCCGGAACTCGCCGGCCAGCGGGTCGTAGATCCCGTCGGTGAGGGTCGAGAGAGCCATGAACGGATGTGTCGTGCCGCCGCAGCGGAGGTTGATCTCGATCGCGCGCGGCTCCCAGCCGCCGTCGCCCTGAACGGCGACGAAGTCGACCGCGGCGCGGCCGATCACGCCTTCGCGCGCGAGCCGTCGTCCCACCTTCAGCCCCTCGGCCGCGATCAGCGCCGCGTACTCGGGATCGGCGGGGAAGCGGCAGCCGAAATAGGTCTGGCCGTGACGGCCGCCCAGCACCTGGTCGTGGGTCGAGAGGATGTCGACCTGGCCCGACGGGCTGATCCGAAGCTGCACGCTCGGGCTGCGGAAGTCGGCTCCCTCGATCCGCTCCTCCACGATTCCGCCTTGATCGGCGAGCGCCCGCAGGTAGTCGTCGGCGGAGAGCTCCGTGTCCTCCAGCTCGAGCGCCGGCGCAAGTCGGCCGCCGCGCAGGGCAGCACCGACGTCCACCAGCGCGTTCCCGAGCCCGCTGACCCCGCGGTCGAGCTTCAACACGGCGGTCGTCAGGCCGCCGTTCCCTGAGCTGAGCTCCTTCAACGCGCTGAGCACATCCTGCTCGCCGCCGACGTCGAAGCCGCGTGCGTGCGCCACGTTCTCTTCGTGGAAGACGCGCCGGCTCCCGCTCTTCGTCCCGAGCCACTCGAGCGCCGGATCGGCGCCGTACAGCGGGATCCCGAGGCGAACCGCGAGCTCCACCTCGTCCGGCGAGGTGGCGAACGGCAGCAGGAGCGCCAGCTCGGGCTGCCCCAGCAGCGAGCGAATCCGCGCGATCGCGCCCGGGCGCGCGAGGAGCTTCCGCGTGAGCGGCTGGTTCCGCCCGTCCACGAGCGAGACGACCGAGAAGCGGCTGCGCGCCTCCGGGGTGTCCAGCTCGGGCACGAGGCCGAAGTAGTAGTCGACGAGCCTCGGCAAGATCGGCTGGGAGGTGACGTAGACCACGCGCGAGCGCGGCGAGCGGAGCAGGCTGAGCACGAGACAGAGGAAGCGCTCCTCGTAGGCGGGGAAGACGGGGATCAGCTGATCCGGGACGTCCATGCTGATCGAGTGGACGACGACCACGGTCCGCTCGACGTCGCCGATCGAGCGCAGCGAGACCGACGGCCACAGCGCCCGCAGCCGCTTCTGGAGCTCGGAGAACTCGCCGTCTGCCATCGGCGAAACGTAACGTCCCGGCGCCCGCAGTGGTAGAAACGGCGCGTGACCGACCACCGCCAGCTGGGAGTCGATCTCTTCAACCACGTCTGGACGCTCCTGGAACAGCCCGAGCGCACGCCGACCGAGGACGACGCGATGCTCCATGCCGCGCACGCGTCGCGGCACCACTGGGGGCAGGTCGGCGAGCCGCGCCATCTCGCTCGCGGCGAGTGGCAGATCTCGCGCGTCTACGCCGTGCTCGGTCGCGGCGAGCCGGCGCTCCACCACGCCCGGCGCTGTCTCGATCTGCTCGAGCAAAGCGGAGACGGCGAGGAGTGGGACGTTCCCTTCGCGCACGAGGCGATCGCGCGCGCGGCGCTCGTTGCGGGCGACCGCGAAACCGCCGAGTACCACCTCGCCCAGGCCCGCACGCTCGGAGCGCGGATCGAGGACGCCGACGACCGCGAGCACCTCGAGGAGGCGCTGGCCGAGCTCGCTACCTGACTCCGATCCAGATCGCGGGCTTCGCCGCGGGCCGGAGCCAGCGGAGCACCGATGCGAGCTGGTCGCGGCGGAGGCTGACGCACCCGATCGTCGGGCCGCCGGTCTGCGCGTGGAGGAAGATCCCCGAGCCGCGACCGGGAACGACGGGTCGCATGTTGAACTCGATCACGGCGAGAAACGGGTAGGCGCGCGGCTGCTCCCACATCCCCTCGCTGTCGCCCGCGAACGGCGGTCTTGTCCCGCACGCGACGTGCTGGAAGGTGTTGTAGGTCGGCGAGCGCGGATCCTCGTTCCACCAGTCGCCGCAGCGCAGGCGCCGGTAGGCGAAGCGGACGCCGGGATCCGGCGCGTTTCCGTACATCGTCCGGCCGATCGGGAAGGTGCCGATCGGGGTCGTGCCGTCGCCTTCGCGCCGGTTCGCCGAGAGGCCGTTCTTGCCGAGCCTCGCGCCGTACGGGCCGCCGGCTGCGACCCAGCAGCCGTCGACGCGACGCCAGGTTCGGAGCGACGCGTACGTCGTCCGCGCGACCTTCGCCTCGACGGTGACGAGCTGTTGCGCGCTCGCCGGCGTGTCCACGGCGTTCGCGATGTTCGCCGGACAGGCCGCCATCGCCGCCGCTGCGAGGAACGAGACGAGCACGAGGCCAGAGTACGCTCCGTTCGTGCGGATCGCCGCCCTCCTTGCACTCGTGCTGGGACTTTGTGTTGCTACGACACAAGCCGCTTCCACGCCGTTCGCTGGGACGATCGAGCCCGTTCGCTGGGACGACCTGCGCCACTCCTATCGTGCCGGGTGCCCCGTTCCGCCAGCCAAGCTGCGCACCGTTCGCGTCTCGTACTGGGGCTTCGACGGGCGTCCGCGTGTTGGCCGGATCGTCGTCGCGAGTCGGGTGGCGCCTGACGTGCTCGCCGTCTTCAGGATCCTCTGGAGCGAGCGATTTCCACTCAGGCGGGTGCAACCGGTCTCGGCGTACCGCGGCAGCGACGACGCCTCGATGGCCGCCGACAACACGTCGGGGTTCAACTGCCGCTTCGTCGGCGGCACGTCCCGCTGGTCGCTCCACGCCTACGGCGAGGCGATCGACGTCAATCCGGTCGAGAACCCGTACGTCCAGGGTGCGCGCGTCTCGCCGTCCGCCGGGCGCGCGTTCCTCGACCGGAGCCGCTACCGGAAGGGGATGGCGGTGCGGAACGGCGCGCTCGTGCGCGCGTTCGCCTCGGTCGGGTGGAAGTGGGGCGCCTCCTTCGGCGACTACCAGCACTTCTCGACGACGGGTCGCTAGTCGCTCCAGGGTGGCAGCTCGAGCGCCCGTTCGTACGCGGCCCGGTCGTGCACCGGCTCCCCGTGCGAGACGATCACGTGCTCGAACGGCAGCTCGAGCAGGTCGCGTAACGCCGGCAGCGTCCGCTCCTCGTGCCAGGGCGTCCCCCAGACCAGCAGCTTCCCGTCCCGTTCCGTCAGCGCATCGGCGAAGACGAGGGCGCGCTGCTCGGGCAGCCAGACCGGCGTCTCGTTGCGGCCACGCCCGTCGTAGAGGGCGACGAGGCCGCCGGGCAGCTCGGGCCAGGCTCGATCCCCTCGAGCTCCGTCTCCGGAATGTTGTCGCGCCACACGAGGTAGGGGCCGAATGCGCGCGCGCCGTAGCGCTCGACGAAGAGATCGATGTCGCGGATGTGATCGGGCTTGAGGATGACGACGACGGTCGGCGGAGACGCGTCGAGCCGAGCCCAGATCTCGGTCGCGTCAGCGGGTGGAGCGAGAGGGTCGATGAGCACGACCTCGCCGCCGGAGGCGACGCACGTCGAGGTGACGCCCGGCGGCCAGCCGACGTGCGGCGCCCAATCGGGATGCTCGAGCCGCCAGATCCAGAGACCGGGAGCGACGTCACGAAGCTCGGGAGTCACCCCGTCTAGACGACGAGCTTTTCGAACCGCTCTGCGTCGTCGAACGGGCCGATCACGGCGAGGTGGAAGCCGGTGTCGAGGATCTCTTGCGCAACGCGCTGGATGTCCTCGGCTGTCACCGCGTCGAGCGCGTCCAGCACAGCCTGCGGCTCGGTCGCCCCGCCTTCGAGCACCTCGCGCCGGAGCCCGAACATGATCGTGCCGTGGGGGCTCTCGAGCTGGAGCACGAAGCGGCCTTTCGCGAAGTTGCGCGCTTTCTCGAGCTCGTCCGCCGGAACGGACTCCGACGCGAGCAGCCGGAACTGCTCGACGATCGTCGTCACGGCGTCGTCGATCCGGTTGATGTCGACCCCGGACTGCGCGTAGAGGGAGCCCGTGTCCGTGTAGGCGTGGTTCGTGCCGAAGACGTAGTAGGCGAGACCGCGGCGCTCGCGCACCTCGGTGAAGAGGCGCGAGGACATGCCGCCGCCGAGCACCGTCGAGAGGAGCTGGAGCACGTAGCGGTCGGGGTCGGTGAGCGGCCTGCTGCGGACGCCGAGGACGAGATGGGCCTGATCCGACTCCTTGGTGTGCACGCGGACGTGGCCGCCGTTCTGCGGCATCGCGAACGGCGCCGGCGAGCCGGTCTCGCGCGGCTCCAGGCTGCCGAGCAGCTCCTCGAGCTTGGCGTCGAGCCCGTCCCCGATCCGGCCGCCGACTCCGACGACCATCCGGTCTGGCCGGTACCAGGTGTCGACGTACTCGAGGAATGTCTCGCGCGTCGCCTCGCGCACGGTCTCCTTGCGCCCGATGATGTCCCAGCCGAGCGGCTGGTCGCCGTAGAGGAGCTCGTCGTAGACGCCGCCGATGAAGTCGCGCGGCGTGTCGAAGTACATGTTCATCTCCTCGACGATCACGCCCTTCTCGCGCTCGATCTCGTCCTTGTCGAACTTCGAGCGCCGGAGCATGTCGACGAGGACGTCGAGCGCCGTGTCGCGCGTCTCGGCGGCGCAGCGGACGTAGTAGCCGGTGTACTCCTTGCCGGTGAACGCGTTGAACTCGCCCCCGATAGCGTCGATCTCGCCGGCGATGTCGCGGGCGGTCGGACGCGCGTCGGTGCCCTTGAAGAACATGTGCTCGGCGAAATGCGCGATCCCGTTCGTCTCGGGCGTCTCGTAGCGGGAGCCCGCAGCCAGCATCACGAGGCAGGAGACCGATTGCGCCTGCGGCATCGGCGCGGTGAGCACGCGGAGGCCGTTCGATAGCTGGTGCCGCTCGAAAACTCCCATGACCCGGCCATGCTATAGAGGCACCCGTGCCCGAGGAGAATGTGCCAGGGGAAAAGATGCGGGAGGCGGTCGCTGCGCAGCCGGAGTGGCTCGCGCGGGTGCCGACCGGGCGTCGGTTTCCCGCAGGGCGCGTCGTCCACGTCGGTGCGGGCACGTCGTATCACGCTGCTCAGACGGGAGGCATCTCGCTGCAGTCGCTCGAGGCGGTTCTGCAGCCGCCGGAGGCGGACCTACTCGTGCTCGTCAGCCACGAGGGGGCAACGAAGCTGACGCTGGAGGCTGCGCGAGCCTTCTCGGGCCCGAAGTGGCTCGTCACGGGCAAGGCCGACGGGCCGCTCGCCGAGCTCTGCGAGGAAGTCGTCGTCTGCACGCCCGAGGTCGAGCAGAGCCTGTGTCACACGGCGAGCTATACGTGCGCGGTCGCAGCGCTCGCGGCGCTGCGCGGCGACGACATCTCGAAGCTGCCGGATCGGGTCGCGGACGTGCTCGCCGGCGAGCGTTTCCCGGTCTCGACGCACGAGCGCTTCGTGGTCGCCGGCGCAGGGCGTGATTGGCCGACCGCGCAGGAAGCGGCGCTGAAGCTGCGCGAAGGGGTGTTTCTCGCCGCGGAGGCGTGGGAGACGGAGCAGTTGCTCCACGGGCCGCTCTCAGCCGTGGACGAGACGGTCCGTTGCTTCGTACTCGAAGGCGAGGGCCGGGCGGCCGAGCGCGCGCACGACGCGGTCGCCGCGCTCGAGGTTCTCGGCTGCGACGTCGAGCTCGTCCCGACCGAGCATCCGGCCGTGGACATCGTCCGGTTCCACCTCCTGACGCTCGACCTCGCCGAGGCGCGCGGCGTCGATCCGGATCTGATCCGCCGCGACGACGAGCGCTGGAAGCGCGCGGCCGCCGCGCACGCCTGAGCGGCGCTAGCGCTCGATCTGACTGCCGCCGACGATCGCGTCGCGGCCGTCGGGATAGCGCACCCAGGCCTTGTGCGTCCCGTCGTAGTCCGGGCCGAAGAGGATCAGCGTCGCCTCCTCGCCGCGAACGCGGCACGGCTCAGCACCCTCCGGATCGAGGCCGCGCCAGATCCGGATGAACGGGTTCTGCTCCCATTCGGCGCCGACCGTGGAAGGGAGCGTGTGGCCTGGATGGATCCGCGTCTCGGGCGGGAGCGACATCAGCCGCTCCATGATCGAGTGGATCTGGTCGGCGTAGCCGTTCGGCCCGCCGCCGCCGGTGCCGCCGACCGTGCCCTTGAAGAGGCAGTCGGCGGTGAGGCAATCGGTGCCGTTCACGAGCAGCGCGTGGTGATCGAGGCAGTGGCCCGGAGTCGCCAGTACCTCGATCTCGAGCCCACCCGAACGGAGGACGTCGCCGTCGGCGAACGTCTCGTCCAGCCGCACTCCCGCCTCCGCCGTCAGCGCACTGCCGGCGACCGGGACGCCGAAGCGCTTCCCGAGGCCGCCCACGTCGACCACGTGATCCATGTGGTGGTGCGTCACGAGCACATGGGTGATCGTCAGCTCGCGCGACTCGATCTGCTGGAGCAGCGGCTCCTCGACGCCGTTCGAGTCGACGAGCACGCCGTGGCCGCCGTCCTCGTCCCCGACCAGATAGGCGTTCGACGTCCACTGCGGATGCTCGGCTCGCTCGAGGATCACGAGAAGGAGATCACGCTCCTGATCCCGTCCTGCGCTTCCATCAGCTCGAAGCCGCGGTTGACCTCGTCGAGCGTGAGGCGGTGCGAGAGGAACGACTCGACGTCGATCTCGCCGCCGAGCCAGCGCTCCACGAGCTGCGGCACCTGGTCGCGCCCCTTGACGCCGCCGAAGGACGAGCCCGCGATCCGGCGCCCCGTGATCAGGAACCGCGGGACGACGTCGAGCGTCTCGCCCTTGCCGGCGACGCCGGCGACCGTGCAGAGGCCCCAGCCCATCCGCGCCGACTCGACCGCCTGGCGCATCACGCCGACGTTGCCGGTCGCCTCGAACGTGTAGTCGGCGCCGAAGCCGCCCGTCGACTCGACGATCCGCTCGACCGTGTCCGCGCCGCCGACCATCGTCTCGGTGGCGCCATGCGCCGTCGCAAGCGCGAGCCGCTCCTCGGAGAGGTCGACGCAGACGATCCGCTCGGCGCCCGCCAGGCGGCAGCCGATCACGGCGCCGAGGCCGACCAGGCCCGCGCCGAAGACGACGCAGGTCGAGCCGGGCTTCACGTCCGCCGTGTTCAGGGCCGCTCCGAGACCGGTGGAGAGCCCGCACGCGAAGAGCGCCGCCCCCTCGAGCGGTGCTTCCGGATTCACCTTCGCGAGCGCGATCTCCGGCATCACCGTGTACTCGGCGAAGGTGGAGGTGCCCATGAAGTGGCGGATCGGCTCGCCTTCCCGCGAGAGCCTCGCCGTCCCGTCCGGCAGGAACCCCTGGTTCTGCTGCTCGCGAATCGCCAGGCAGAGGCTGATCCGCGGCGTCGCGCAATGGACGCATTCGCCGCACTGCGGCGCGAAGAGCGTGACGACGTGATCGCCTTCTCGCAGCGAGGTGACGCCCTCGCCCACCCGTTCGACGACGCCGGCGCCCTCGTGCCCGAGCACGGTCGGCGCGTAGCCGGAGGGATCGGCGCCCGAAGCCGTGTAGAGATCGGTGTGGCAGACGCCGCAGGCGACGAGCCGGACGAGCACCTCGCCGGCCTTCGGCTCGGCCAGCTCGAGCTCCTGAATCGAGAGCGGTGCCCCGAACTCCTCCAGGACGGCGGCCTTGATCCTCACGCGGCCGCCCGCCCCCGCCAGGCGGCGAGGAGCTGTGCCTCCCGCTCGGGCGTCAGGCCGACGCCCTCGACCGCGGGAGCGTCGGCGGCGCCGGCGATCGTCTCCTCGACGGGCCGGAAGCGCAGGCCCGCGGCGACGGCTCGGCTCACGTCCGTTCTCATCCCGACTCCGGCGATCCAGAGCGGCAGCTCCATCCACTCGCCGACCTCGTGCTCCTGGAGGAACTGGTCTGGCACCCAGGTCACGTCCGCGCCGGCGAGCAGCTCCCCCCACGGCGTCCCTTCGTTCGTCGCGTTGAACAGACCGCCGAGATCCCGCTCGACCGCGTCGATCGTCCACTCCGCGAGGTCGCGGACATCGATGAACTGCGTCAACCGCTCGGGCGGGCCCGGGGCGAGGAGCTCGCCGCCCCGCGCGAGCCGGTGGGGCCAGTAGGTGAAGCGGCCGGTCGGATCGTGCGGGCCGACGATGAGGCCGGGGCGGACGATCAGGCTGCGCTCGCCGAAGACCCGCTCCACCTCGGCCTCGCAGAGCGCCTTCAGCGCGCCGTAGTTCGAGTAGTCGGAGGCCAGCTCGTCCGCCGGCGCGTCGCCGAGCTCGGCGGTTGGATCGCCTTCGGCTCGAGCCTCGTCGAAGTCCGGGTAGACCGAGATGGTCGAGATGAAGACGTAGCGGCCCGAATTGCGCAGCGCCTCCGCCGACTGGCGAACGACGTGCGGCACGTAGCCGGAGGGGTCGAGAACCGCGTCCCAGGTGCGCCCGTCGAGCGCCGCTGAGATCGTCGGTCCGGTCGCCGCGCAGCTTCTCGGCTTCCGGGAAGAGCTCGGCGTTCGTCTCGCCGCGGTTGAAGAGCGTCACCTCGTGCCCGCGTGCCAGCGACGTCTCGACGAGTGCGCGCCCGAGGAAGCGCGTGCCGCCGAGGACGAGAACCTTCACAGCTCTTCCAGCGCTGCCAGCAGCCGGTCGACCTCGGCGGCGGTGTTGTAGTGGACGAACCCCGCGCGAACGGCTCCCGTTCCTTCCAGCCCGAGGTGGCGCATCACCTCGACGGCGTAGTAGTCGCCGTGCCAGACGGCGAGCTCCCGCGCGGCGAGCTCGATCGCGACCTCCTCGGCGCTGCGTCCGGCCACGTTGAAGCAGAAGGTGGGCACGCGGCCGTCCATCGTCCGGAGCCCGTAGAGATCGACCTTCTCCGGGAGTCCCTCGAGGAAGCGCCGTCCCAGCTCGCGCTCGTGCGCCACGATCGCGTCCCAGCCCAGCGACTCGATGTACTCGACCGCCGCGACGAAGCCGGCGAGCAGCTCGTGCTGCTGCGTCCCGTGCTCGAAGCGGTGGCCGACGGGCTCGTTCGCGGCCGGCCGCACCTTGTACGGCCGCCACGACTCGAGCAGCTCGCGCTTGCCGAACGCAAGCCCCATGTGCGGCCCGAAGTATTTGTACGGCGAGCAGAGAAGGACGTCGACGTCCCAGCCGGAGACGTCGATCGGCCCGTGCGGCCCGTAGTGGACGGCGTCGGCCCAGGCGAGCGCGCCGACACTGTGCGCAAGCTCGACGATCCGGCCGACGTCCGGCGCCGTTCCGACGGCGTTCGAGGCGACCGGAAAGGCGACGACGCGGGTTCGCTCGGAGAGCTGGCGCTCGAGGTCGTCGAGGTCGAGCGTCAGATCCTCGTGCACGCCCACGAAGCGAACGACGATCCCGAGGTCGTGCGCGAGCTCGAGCCAGGGAGAGACGTTCGCGTCGTGGTCGAGCTTCGTCACGAGTACCTCGTCGCCGCGGTTGAGCGTTCGGGCGAGACAGCGCGTGAGCAGGAAGTTGAGCGAGGTCATGGTCGGCCCGAACGCGACCTCGTCGGGGTGGCAGTTGAGGAACCGGCCGGCCGCGACGCGCGCACGCTCGACGAGCTCCACGGTGTGCACGCTCGTCTCGTAGGGAGCGCCGATGTTCGCGTTGTCCTCGCGCAGGTAGCGCGCGATGGCGTCGATCACCTCGTCCGGGCACTGGGTGCCACCCGGCCCGTCGAAGAACGCAAGCTGCCGGTCGAGAGCGGACGTTCGCTTCCTGACTGCGTCGACGTCGAAAGCCACCGCGCTCATGGGCCGAGCCTATCGTCTCGATGTCGTCCGGCCGGCTTCGTACGGTGAGGGTCGTGCAGCGCCTACGAACGCTGAGCGAGGCCGAGTGCTACGCCCGCTGTTACGGGTGGCGGGGCCGCGACACCGTCGAGGTGAAGACGATCGACTCGCATGCCCTGCGGGATCAGTCAGTCGTCTCGGGCGAGCTCCTCCGGGCATTGTTCGAAGATCGACTCGACACCCGAGAACCCGAAGCAGCCTGAGTCCGCAGTCCCGGACGTCCTCGCGCCCGGCCTGACCGCCGTGTTCTGCGGGATCAACCCGGGTCGCGCCTCCGCGGCGGCGCACGCTCACTTCGCCAATCCGCGCAACGACTTCTGGCGGTTGCTGCATGCGTCCGGCTTCACGCCTCGGCAGCTCGAACCGGCGGAACAACTCGAGCTCCTCGAGCTGGGCTACGGGATCACGAACGCGGCGTCGAGGACGACACCGGGCTCGGGCGACCTCCGGCGGGCCGACTTCGCCGACTCCGCCGAGCGGCTCGAGCGAATCGCGGTCGAGCTCCGGCCCGCGGGCGATCGGCTTCGTCGGCAAGGAGGCCTACAGGGGCACGTTCGCGGAGCGGCCCGAGCTCGGCGGCCAGTCGCGCAGGCTGGGGACGACGGGGCTCTTCGTGCTGCCTTCGACATCGCCGGCGAACGCTGCGGTGCCCTGGGAGGAGAGGCTCCGCTGGTTCCGGGCGTTTCGCACGTCGCTGTGAGAATCCGCCGCGCCGTGCGCGCCATCGTGCTCGATCCGGACGACCGGATTCTGCTCGTTCGGTTCTCGTTTCCCGCTCGGGACGTCTGGGCGACGCCGGGCGGCGGAATCGACGAAGGCGAGACCGCGGAGGAGGCGATCCGGCGCGAGCTGGGCGAGGAGACCGGCCTCGAGGACGTCGAGCTCGGCCCGTGGATCTGGACTCGCGAGCACCTCTTTCCGTTCCTCGACGGCAAGTGGGACGGCCAGGCCGAGCAGTACGTCCTCGTGCGGACAGAGCCGTTCGAGCCGGTGCCGCGGTTCACGCCCGAGCAGCTGACGGCGGAGTACGTTGCGGAGGTGCGCTGGTGGACGCTGCCTGAGCTCCTCGAGTCCGAGGCGCTCTTCGCGCCGCGGCGGCTCCCCGAGCTCTTGGCCACGCTCTTACAAGCCGGGCCGCCCGAGGAACCGCTCGACGTCGGCGTCTAGGTCGTCGCCTGCTCGACGAAGGGCGCGAGCACGATGTCCCAGCCACGCTCGTAGTTCTCCTTCCGCTCGCCGGCATCGAAGCCGCGGTGCTCGAGCTCGACGCGCGTTCCCGGGCCTTCCGGCAGGAAGCGCACCTCGACCTCGGTGCCGCTGGCCGGGCGGATCTGCCAGTCGAGGAGAAATCGGCTTGGCGGCTCCCACTCGAGGACGCGGCCCCAGTCCTGCTCCCCGGCGGCGGTGACCTCGTACAGGCGCCCGCCGACGCCGGGCTCGAGGACGACGTCGGTCACGTCCTCTCCGCCGTAGGAGTGGGTTCCGACCGGCCACCACGAGGCGATCCGATCGGTGAAGAGCTCGAACGCCTCCGCCGGGGCGAAGTCGACGAGCACGGTCTTGCGGATGGCATCGGTTGCCGTGGTGCTCATCCTGTCTCCTTTCTCGCCTCGGCGGCGAAGCGATCGAGCGCCTCGTCCCAGAAGCTGTCGAAGTACGCGCGGATGTCGGCGAGCCCGTTCGGATCGACGCTGTAGACCCGCTTCGTTCCTTCCTTCCGGTCGTGGACGAGCCCGGCGTCCTTCAGCACGCGCAGGTGCTGCGAGACCGCCGGTCGGCTGACGGGGAGCCTGGCAGCCAATGCCCCGACCGAGAGAGGACCCTGCTTCAGCGCCTCCAGGATCTGCCGTCGAGTCCAGTCGCCGAGCGCGTCGAGTGCTATTCCGTTCGTACTCACTTACCGTAAGTAAAGACTAACGGATGGACTCTGTCAACCTTTCCACCGGTTCGTGATCGGGGTGCGACGGTCGCGCCCGAACGCCTTCGGCCGGAGCTTGACGCCTGGCGGCGCCTGACGGCGCTTGTACTCGGCGCCGTCGGTCAGCGCGATCGCCCGCTCGACGACCGCTGCGTCGAAGCCGTCCGCCACGAGCTCCTCCCGCGAGCGGTCGAGCTCGACGTACGCCTCGAGGACGGCGTCGAGGATAGCGTAGGGCGGCAGCGAGTCCTCGTCCCGCTGGTCGGCGCGGAGCTCGGCCGACGGCGCCCGCTCGATGATCGAAGCCGGGATCAGCTCTCGGCCCGCACGCTCGTTCAGGTGCCGGGCGAGTCGAAAGACGTCGGTCTTGAAGACGTCCTTGATCAGCGCGAAGCCGCCGGCCAGGTCGCCGTAGAGCGTCGAGTAGCCAACCGAGAGCTCGGACTTGTTCCCGGTCGCGAGCACGAGCCAGCCGTGCGTGTTCGAGAGCGCCATCAGGAGCATTCCGCGCACGCGAGCCTGGAGGTTCTCTGCGGCAAGCCCGTCGAGCCCGCCTGCCACCTCGTCGAGCGCGCCGACCGCCGTCTCGATCGGAAGCTCGCGGAAGTCGCAGCCCAGGCTCGCCGCCAGGCGCTCCGCATCGGTGCGAGTTCCCTCGGACGAGTACCGCGACGGCATCGAGACGCAGTGGACGCGCTCCGGCCCGAGCGCATCCGTCGCGAGCGCGGCAACGAGCGCCGAGTCGATCCCGCCCGAGAGCCCGAGGACGACCTCGCGGAAGCCGTTCTTCTCGACGTAGTCGGAGAGCGCGAGCACGAGCGCCCGGCGCATCTGCTCGAGCGGCTCGGCGAACGGCGCGATCGAGCCGGGCAGACTTTGTGTTGGAACAACACTTTCTCCCAGCTCGACGAGCTCGGGCTCGCGGCCCTCCTCGCGCTCGCGGGCGAGCGAGCGCCTGCGGACGTCGCGAAGCCTGCGTCCGATCGCCTCGGTCGGGTCGATGTCGACGACGAGCAGCGCCTCCTCGAAGCCCGGCGCGCGGGCAAGCACCTCGCCCTCGTCGTCGAGCACGACGGAGTGTCCGTCGAAGACGAGCTCGTCCTGGCCGCCGACGAGGTTGCAGAACGCGAGGAAGGCGGAGTTGTCCCGCGCGCGCGTGACGAGCATCTCCTCGCGATCTTCGGCCTTGCCGACGTGGTAGGGCGAGGCGGAGATGTTCACGAGCAGCTCGGCTCCCGCCAGTGCGAGGTCGGTCGCGGGCGGCCCCGGCTGCCAGATGTCCTCGCAGATGGTGGGGCCGATCAGCGTCTTCCCGAGCCTGAGCAGCACGAGCTCGCGCCCGGGCGCGAAGTAGCGATCCTCGTCGAAGACGCCGTAGTTCGGGAGGTAGCGCTTCCGGTAGATCGAGCGCACCTCGCCGTCCGCGCAGACAGCGCAGGCATTGAAGAGGTCGCGGTCGAACCACGGCGTGCCGACGAGGGCGGTCAGGCCGGTGCAGGCAGCTGCGATCTCGTGGAGCGAGGCTTCGGCGGCGCGCACGAACGCGGGTCGAAGCAGGAGATCCTCCGGTGGATACCCCGTGACCGCGAGCTCGGGGAAGAGGACGAGCTCGGCACCTTGCCGGCGAGCGTCTGCGAGAGCGGCGAGAATACGCTCGCGGTTGCCGTCCAGGTCGCCGACGACGACGTTGATCTGGGCGAGCGCGAGCCGCACGAGCACGATCCTATCGGTTTGCGACTATCAGGCAAAAACCCAGTGACCGAAAACCTGACGATTGACCGCCGCTTCCGTGGCCCGGAAGGCTCGGCCAACGGCGGCTACGCGGCAGGGCTCCTCGCGGCCCTTCTCGAAGGCCCGGCCGAGGTGACGCTGCGGCTGCCGCCGCCGCTGGAGCGGCCGCTCGCGGTCGAAGCCGACGGCGACCGCCTCCTGTTGCTCGACGGCGCCGCCCTCGTGGCCGAAGCGGCTCCCGCCGACGTCGAGCTCGAGCCTCCCGCTCCCGTCTCCTGGGACGAGGCCGTCGCGGCGAGTAGCCGGTGCGTGGCCTTCGAGGCCGACACCTTTCGAGGCTGCTTCAGCTGCGGGCAGCTCAGGGATGACGGTGACGGGCTGAGGATCTTTCCCGGCCGCTCGAAGCCTGGGGATCCGGTCGCGGCGCCTTGGGTCGCAGGCGAAGCGTCCATTCCGGTCGTCTGGGCGGCGATCGACTGTTCCGGCGCCTACGCGCTCAGCGCGCAGGGCCGCGGCGAAACCGTGCTCGGGCGGATGGCAGCGCGGATCGAGCGCCTGCCGGCCGACGGGGAGCGGTGCATCGTGATGGGCTGGTCACGAGGTGAGGACGGCCGCAAGCTCTACGCCGGCACCGCGCTCTGGACGGCCGAAGGCGAGCTCCTCGCCCTCGCCCGCCAGACCTGGATCGCCCCGCGCGAGACTTAGTGTCGTAACAACACTACGTCGGTTCGCGGCGGAGCCGGATCGCGTTCAGATCCTCGGCCAGGATCCGCGGGATCCGCGCCTCCAGCTCGTCGATCGGGTCGTGCTCGGCGTGGAGGTAGCGGCCCGACAGCGCGTCGAAGCGGCCGGAGGCGAGCTCGAGGACGAGCTTCGGCGCGAGCTCGGGCGGCGTCCACGGCGCGTCGTCCGAGAAGCGGTCCGTCATCTCGGTTCGTACGAGGCCCGGGCTGATCACGAACACCTTCAGCCCGTGCTCAGCGACCTGCGCGGCGAGCACCTCGCCGAAGCGTCCGACCGCCGCTTTGCTTGCGGAGTACGCCGCCGAGGTCGTGCCCGGAAGGTACGACGCGCCGCTCCCCGTGATCACGATTCGGCCGCCGCCACGCTCGATCATCCCCGGCAGCGCAAGCCGGCACGTGAGATACGTGCCGAGGACGTTGACCTCGAAGACGTGCCACCACTCGTCGGCGTCGGTCTCCCACGATTCCTCCCACAGCGCGACGCCCGCATTCGCGACGAGCAGATCGATCGGCTCGGCTACTCCGAGCATCCGCTCGACGTCCTCTTTCCGCGAGACATCGCCGGCGACTGCCTCACCGCCAATCTCCCGCGCGACCTCCGCGACTTGCTCCTGCGTGCGGCCGGTGACGGTGACGTGCCACCCGTCCCGCGCCAGCTCGCGTGCGATTCCGGCGCCGATTCCACGGCCACCTCCGGTGACAAGCGCTCTAGACGGCATTCGCGATCTCCTCCAAGGTCTCGGGATTCTCGAGGGTCGAAAGGTCGCCGGGATCCTCGCCGAGAGCGGTCGCCTTGACGGCCCGACGGACGATCTTCGCGCTCCGCGTCTTCGGAAGCGCGCTCACGAAGAAAACGCGCTCGGGGGCGAACGCCTTCCCGAGCGCGGCTCCGACGACGGCCTTGACGCCGTCCATATCGGCTTCGGCTCCAGGCCGGAGTCCGCAGAAGAGCCAGGCGACCTCGCCCTTCACCTCGTGGGGAATCCCGACCGCCGCCGCCTCCGCGACCGCCGGATGGTCGAGCGCCGCCGATTCGAGCTCGGCCGGCCCGATCCGCTTGCCGGCGATATTGAGGGTGTCGTCGGAACGGCCGTGCAGGCTCCAGTAGCCGTCCTCGTCGATCGACGCCCAGTCGCCGTGCGTCCACACGCCCGGAAAACGGCTCCAGTAGGTCTCGAGATAACGGGCGTCGTCGCCCCAGATCCCGCGCGTCATCCCGGGCCAGGCCCGCGTGCAGACGAGCTCGCCCACCTCCTCTCGCAGCGAGGTTCCTTCCGGCGAGAAGACGTCCATCGCCTGCCCGAGCGCGGGAAAGCCGAGTGCGCACGGCTTGGTCGGCGCCATCGGAGTGACCGAGAGGAAGCAGGCGCCGACCTCGGTGCCGCCGGAGATGTTGACGATCGGGATCCTTCCCCCGCCTGCCGCGTGCTCGTTCAGCCAGTCGTACGGGCCGGCATTCCAGGGCTCGCCGGTGGTCGTGATCGCGCGCAGCGAGGTGAGATCGGCCTCGGGCTCGCCCTTCGGGATCAGCGCCCGGACGAGCGTCGGCGAGACGCCGAGCATCGTCACGCGCTCAGTCTCGACGAGGCGCCAGACCCGGTCGTCGGGCCAGTCGGGCGCGCCTTCCATGTACACGACGGCTGCGCCGAGCGCGCCGGCGCCGACCACCGTCCACGGCCCCATGATCCAGCCCATGTCGGTCGCGAAGAGGACGCGATCACCGGCGCGGATGTCCGACTGGTAGGCGGCTTCGCGGGCGATCGAGAGGAGGAACCCGCCCTGGACGTGCAGCGCTCCCTTCGGCCGGCCCGTCGTTCCCGAGGTGTAGGCCAGGAGGTATGGGTGCTCGGCGGGCACGTCGAGCGGCGGAAGCGACCCGTCTCCGAGCGGCACGCTCCAGGAACGATCGGCGCGACGCCATTCGACGACGTGCTCGACCGACGGCGACGAGCGACGCGCCTCCTCGATCGTTTCCCGCATCTGCATCTTCCTCCCGCGGCGATACGACCAGTCGGCCGTGACGACCACCCGCGCGCCGGAGTCCTGGAGTCGCTGGGCGACCGCGGCAGCGCCGAAGCCCGAGAAGATCGGCACCTGGATCGCGCCGAGATGCGCGCAGGCGTGCGAGACGACGGCGACCTCCGGGCACATCGGCAGGTAGATCGCGACTCGGTCGCCGGCCTCGACGCCGAGCGCGGCGAGGCTCTCGGCGAACCTCGCGACCTGGAGCGACAGCTCCCGGAACGACCATTCGGTGCGCTCACCGTCCTCGCCGGCGAAGATCGCCGCAACGGCGTCGGGCGTGCGCTCCGCCCAGACGTGGACGCAGGCGGTCGCCAGGTTCAGGCGCGCCCCTTCGAACCATGTCGTCCACGCGATCCCGCGCGAGTCGTCCAGGACCCGCTCCCACGGCGCCGCGAGCTCCAGCTCGAGATCGTCCACGACGGCGCGCCAGAACCGATCCGGCTCTTCGATCGAGAGCCGGTGCAGCGAGGCGTAGTCCGCGCAGCCCAGCGAGCGCGCGAGCCGGACGACGTTCGCCTGCTCGAGCTGCTCCGCGGAGGGCTTCCACGCGAACGTCGTCTCGCCGGCGATCACGCCTCGATCATCGCAGAGCGGGCTGCCCCGGACCGTGGAACGTCCCCGGCTGCGGCTCCGGGGACGATCCTTTTGAGGCGCCGGCCACTGGGCGACGCTCCGTTGGTCGTGACTCTGCGGCCCAGCCACGTCCTCCGGTGGTGCGCGTTCGCTTCTCGGTGGCGCGCCCTTGCATCGCCTGGCGTCCAGCGAGCAAGTTGGGCGCACTCTAAGAGCCATGTCCCGAAAAGTCAAGTAGCTCGGTCAAGTGATTCGGTGCTAGGCTCGCTTCACTCGTCGTCAGCCCCAAAAGATCCCCGCAAAGGGGTAGGCGCGTCACTCCACTTGCGACTTCACTGAATCAACCACCGCCATGAACGAAGCCACCCCCACCGCGCACCGCCTCACCGCCGCCCCTCCCACCTCGGGACGGCTGGGCGACAGGCTGCGCCTCCTGCGCGTCTCGGCCGGGCTCACGCAGACCGAGCTCGCCGGTGACCGGTTCTCGAAGGAGTACGTCAGCCAGATCGAGCGCGGCAAGACGCGCCCGACCCAGGAGACGGTGGAATGGCTCGCGCAGCGGCTCAACGTCGATCCGGCCTTCCTCGCCAGCGGTGTCTCCACCGACGAGCGGGGCCGTGTCGAGACGCTGCTGACGCAGGCGGAAGCTTTGACGCAGGCGCACCACTACAAGGATGCGCTTGCGGTGTACGACGACGTGCGGAGCGCTGTCGCCGCCACGAACGCGGCCGAGCTCGAGGTTCGCGCTCGCTCGGGCGAGGCGTGGGCCCGGATGCAGGACGGCGACCCGCGGCGCGGCATCGACCTCGTCACCGAGGCTCGTGCCCTCGCCGAGAGCCCCGCGTTCTCGGATCTCGATCGCGCCGAGCTCGTCTTCCGCCTCGGCGCCTGTCGCTTCAAGGTTTCCAGCACCGGCACCGCGATCGCCCTCTTCGGCGAGGCGCTGGCGCTCGCTGAGCGCTCCGAGCTTCCCTGTGACGTCCTGCGGGCCGACATCTTCCAGTGGCGCTCTCGCTGCCACCGCCGCCAGCGCGACTTCGAGGCGGCGCGCGAGGACGCCGAGCACGCGCTCGAGCTGGCGCAGGCCGTCGGCGACCGCAGCATGACCGCCAACAGCTATTTCCAGGCCTCGCTCGTCGCCGAGCGCACCGGCCACTGGGTCCTCTCGCGCAGCTACGCCGAGAAGGCCAAGTCGCTCTACCAGGAGCTGAACGACGAGCGGACGGTCGGCCGGGTGCTGAACAACCTCGGCGGCCTGAACCTGCTCCTCGGCAAGCCCCAGGAGGCAATCGAGCTCCTCAAGTCGTCGTTTGCCGTCGCCGTCGAGGTCGAGTCGCAGGGCGACGCGGCCGTGGCGATGGGCGGGCTCGGCACGGTGCACCTCCAGCTCGGCGACTGGGAGGAGGCCGAGAAGCACGCACGGCATGCGCTCGAGCTGCTCGGAGATCGCGAGGACTTCCTCGACGAGATCGGCGGCTCGCAGCTCGTCCTCGGCCGCTCGCTGATGGAGCGCGGCCGGCTCGACGAGGCCGAGGTGTGCTTCCGAGCCGCGGACGCCGCCTACGAACAGCTTTCCTCGGTCAGCCATCGCGCGGGCGCCTGGGTCGCGCTCGGCGATCTGGCTGCTCGGCGCGGTGACGATCCGGAGGCGGCTCGCCTCTTCCGGAACGCCGCCGAGGCGCTCCAGGACATTCGGTTCTAAGGAAGAAAGGAGGCTCAAAGATGAAGACGCGGCTTCTCTCCCTGCTGCTCTCGGCTCCCGTCCTTCTCGCCGTCTGCGGCGGCTGGCTCGGTCCGATCCTCCGAGGCTGGCAAGACGGCAATTAAGGGTGTAGGCCGCGGCTAGACTCGCCGCGTGCCACGCCCGGCCGTCATCCCCCTCGTCCTCGCTCTCTTCCTCCTCGCCACCGGGTGCGGTGGCTCCTCCACCGAAGCGGTGGAGGAACCTTCGCCAGGTTCGCTCGAAGCGCTCTGGCGTGCGCCCGGCGAAGACGTCGCGGTCGTTCCTGGAACGTCCGACTTCGAGCCGGGTTCCGTGCGGTTCTCGTTCCTCGTAGTTGGTAGTCAGGGACAGGTCGTGACCCGGCCGAAGGCACGCGTCTGGCTCGCTCGCGGGCTGGATCGGAAGCCGTTCCTCGAGACGACTGCGACCTCGGAGCCGATCGGGATCGAGGGGTCGGACGAGGCGGACGCCGGTGCGATCTTCGTCACCCGGCTCGAGATTCCGGAGCCTGGCAAGTACTGGATCCTCGCGGAACCGATCGGTGGACGGAAGATCCAGGCGCTCGGAAACGTCGTGGTCGCGGAACGGAGCAAGGCGCCGAACATCGGCGACCGGGCTATCGCGTCCGAGACGCCTACGCTTGCCAGCACGGGCGGCGACCTTGATGCTCTCTCGACCCAGAAGCCGCCCGATCGCGAGCTGCTCCGTGTGTCGGTCGCCGAGGCGCTGAGGGAAAAGGCGCCGTTCGTCGTCGCGTTCGCGACTCCGCAGTTCTGCACCACCAGGGACCTGCGGGCCGGTGGTCGATGTGGTGGGAGCCGTGCGAAAGCGGTTCGCGGACACCGAGATCCGGTTCATCCACGTCGAGATCTTCGAGGACAACGATCCGACCAAGGGGACGAACCGCTGGGTGAACGAGTGGAAGCTTCCCTCCGAGCCGTTCGCGTTCCTGGTCGGCGCCGACGGGCTCGTCAAGGAGCGGTTCGAGGGTACGTTCTCGGTACGAGAGCTCACCGCTGCGGTCGAGCGCGAGCTGCAGCGCTAGCAGGGGACGGGCTAGCCGGCCCCGCCGCTCGCGCCCACGCGCTCGATCACGACCTGCGGAACGCGTGCTCTCGGACTCAGCCTGAGGCACATGCGCACGACCTCGGCGCAGTCCTCCGGCTGGATCATCTCGTCGCCCGAGAGGCCGGCGAACTCCGCCATCGGCGTGTCCACGAACCCTGGGCAGATCGCGATCGAGCGAACCCCGTCGTCGTCCAGGTCGGCATTGAGCGACTTCGTGAGCGAGATCACAGCGGCCTTGGAGGCTGCGTAGATCGGGAGGATCGGGACGGCCACCGTGCCGGCGATCGAGGCGAGATTGATTACCCAGCCCTTGGACGCGCGGAGGTGGGGAATCGCAGCTTGGGTGACGAGCACGAGCCCGCGGAGGTTGATGTTGAGCTGCCGGTCGATGTGCTTGAGCTGCGCATCCTCGACCCGGCCTGCGATGCCGATTCCCGCCGAGTTGACGAGCACGTCGAGGCCGCCGTGCCGCGTCACGTGCTCGGCGACGACGCGCTCGCAGTCCTCCGGCTTCGAGACGTCCGCGGCCACTGCCAGCGCGTCGAGCTCGCCCGCCGCCGCCTCGACCTTGTCGGCGGTGCGCGAGGCGAGCGTCAACCCGTAGCCCTCCTCGGCGAGCATGCGCGCGATCGCGAGCCCGATTCCGGACGAGCCTCCTGTGACGAGGGCGGACGGCATGGGTCGACTATCTCAGACCGGCAGCAGGAGCGGCCGGCCCGGCGGCGAACGGAGCGGCAGTACCTCCTCCCCCTGAGCGCGACGACCGGGTGCCCTCCCGGTCGTCGCATTTCCTGGGCATAAGGTTTGGGCCATGAGCGCCGTCAGGCTGACCGACCTCGCGAAGAGCGGGGGCTGCGCCGCCAAGTTCTCGGCCGCTCGGCTCGAGGAGCTTGTGCAGGGGCTCGTGCCGGCCGACGCCGAGAACCTGCTCGTCGGCCTGGCTCCGTCCGACGATGCCGCGGTCTACCGGCTCGACGCGGACCGGGCGCTCGTCTTCACCGTCGATTTCTTTCCCCCTCTCGTCGACGACCCGGCTCTCTACGGCAGGATCGCCGCGACGAACGCGCTGAACGACGTCTTCGCGATGGGCGGCGTGCCGCTGCTCGCACTCTCGATCGCCGCGTTTCCGGAGAGCCTCCCGAACGACACGATCGCGGCGATCTTCGCCGCCGCAGCCGATCAGGTCGCGGCCGCCGGCGGAATCCTCGCGGGCGGGCACACCCTGCGCGACGAGGAGCCGAAGTACGGTCTCGCCGTCGTCGGAACCGTTCATCCTGACGGCATCTGGACGAAGAGCGGCGCCCGTCCCGGCGACGTCCTGTTCCTGACGAAACCGCTCGGAACGGGTCTCCTGCTCCACGCGGCCCGCGAGGGGAGGCGGCACGAGGAAGGGCTCGCGCGGGCGAGCGCCCAGATGACAGAGCTCGCCCGGGAGGTCGCCGACGCGCTGCGGCCCTTCGAACCGACCGCCGTCACCGACGTGACCGGCTTCGGGCTGCTCGGCCACGCCCACGAGCTCGCCGAGCGCAGCGCGGTTCGGGTCGTTCTGGACGCAGCGGCGCTGCCCGTGCTGCCCGGGGCGCTCGAGCTCGCGCGGGAGGGCGTGCGGACGGGCGGCGACCGGAGGAACCGCGACTTCGCGGGCGGAGCGGTGGACGCAAGCACGACGGACGAGCTGCTGGCGCTCGCGTACGACCCGCAGACGGCGGGCGGGCTCCTCGTCTCCGTGCCCACCGATAAGGCCGCGGTGCTGACCGCATCGTTCGCCGCGCGTGAGCTCTTCCTCGCCCGCGTCGGTTGCGTCGAGGCCGGTTCCGGCGTGGTCCTCGCCTGATGGACGACACGGCGGTCGCCCGCAGCCGGTCGCGCGCGATCTCGCCGGAGCGCTACCTGCAGCTCGCGCTGGCGTCGGCGATCTCGCTCTACGTGATCGTGGTCACCGGCGCGCTCGTCCGGCTGACGGGCTCCGGGCTCGCCTGCGAGTCCTGGCCGGGCTGCCAGGAAGGCGCTTTCTTCCCCGCCGTCGGCGAGCACTCGACGATCGAGTTCGGCAACCGCGTCGTCGCGCTCGCGCCGATCCTGCTCAGCCTCGCCGCGTGGATTGCCGCTCCTCGAACCCCGGGACTCGCGCGCGGCGCCACGTGGATCGCGGCTGGAGTCTTCCTGGGCACGATTGCGCAGGCGCCGCTCGGCCTGCTGACGATCAGGCTCGACCTGCATCCGCTGATGGTGGGGACGCACTTCCTGCTTGCTCTCCTCGTGCTCGCGGGTGCCGTCGCGCTTGCCGTGGAGGCCTGGGGCAACGCGCGAGGGCGCGTCGACTCCCCGACTCCGCCGTGGCTGCGCGTGACGGCGCTCGTGCTCGTCGTCGCCTGCGGGATCCTCGTCGTGACGGGAACGCTCTCGACGGCCGCCGGTCCTCATCCGGGCGACAGCGCCGAGATCGACCGGTTCTGGAACCTTCTCGACGCCGTCTGGTGGCACGTTCGCGCGACCGCCGCCTTCGGAATCTCGTTCCTCCTTCTCGTCGTCTGGGTCGTGCGCGAACGTCGGCGGGTGCCGGGGCTCTTCCAGGCGACGGCGGTGTTGCTTGCGCTCCTCCTGCTGCAGATGGGCGTCGGCGAGATCCAGTACCGGAATCAGCTCCCGTGGTGGCTCGTGCTCGTCCACGTGGGGTTGGCGGCGGCCGTCTGGGCCTGGACGGTTGGGCTGGCGACAGCTCTCTGGCGGACGCCCGCTCCGCTCGTGCGGCACTAGACTTTCCCGATGGCGAGCGAGGAGCTACGGACCGCGGCGCGTCCGCAACTGACGAGCCCCGTGCTCGTCGCGGCCTTCCGCGGCTGGAACGACGGCGGCCAGGGCGCGACGCTCGCCGGCGGCTATCTCGCGCGGATCTGGGAGGCCGAGCGCTTCGCCGAGATCGACCCCGAGGGCTTCGTCGACTTCCAGTCCAATCGCCCGCACGTGTCCCTCGACGAGGGTCTGACGAGGACGATCGACTGGCCCGAGAATGCCTTCTACCACGCGCGGATTCCCGAGACCGAGCGGGACGTGATCCTCATGCTCGGAGTCGAGCCGAGCCTCCGCTGGCGCACGTTCTCCGGGCTCGTGATCGAGCTGGCCCGCGACTACGGCGTCGAGCTCGTCGTGACACTCGGCTCGCTCCTGGCCGACGTTCCGCACACGCGAGCGGCGCCGGTGACTGGCGCCGCGAGCGATCCGTCGCTCGTGGAGAGCCTCGGGCTCCAGCATTCGCGCTACGAGGGGCCGACCGGGATCGTCGGCGTGCTCCAGGATGCCTGCCGCGATGCTGGGATTCCCGCGGCGAGCCTCTGGGCGGCAGTGCCGCACTACGTCTCGCTCGCCCCGAGCCCGAGGGCCGCGCGGGCGCTCTGCGACCGGCTGGGAGCGCTGCTCGACGTCCCGATCGATACTGCCGAGCTCGCGGAGGCGGAGGAGACGTACTCGGAGCAGGTGACCGAAGCGGTCTCCTCGGATGCCGAGACATCCGCCTACGTGGAGGAGCTCGAGCGGCGAACGGACGAGCTCGACCTCGAGGAGCACGAGGACCTGCCCTCGGGCGACTCGCTCGCCGCCGAGCTCACGCGTTTCCTCCGCGAGCGCGACGAGGAGTCGGACGACGACGCCGCCGCGCGCGACCAGTAGTCCTCAGGTCGCGCTCGAAGCCGCCCAGAGATTGAGCTCGCTCTCGGTCGCATGCCGGTCGATCTCGGCGAGCTCCGCCTCGGTGAAGTCGAGCTGCTCGAGCGCGCCCACGTTTGCCTCGAGCTGCTCGACGCTGCTCGCGCCGACGAGCGTCGAGGTCATCCGGGAGTCGCGGAGCGTCCAGGCGAGCGCGAGCTGAGCCAGCGTCTGCCCTCGATCGCGAGCGATCTCGTTCAGGGCGCGCACCTTTGTGAGGGTCTCGTCGGTCAGCTGGCTCGGCGAGAGCGCGCTTCCCTTCGTGTCCGCACGAGATCCTCGCGGAATCCCGTCGAGGTAGCGGTCGGTCAAGATCCCCTGGGCGAGCGGCGAGAAGCCGATGCAGCCGATTCCCTCGGCCTCGAGCACGTCGAGCAGCTCCGGCTCGATCCAACGGTTCAGCAGTGAGTAGGACGGCTGGTGGATCACGATCGGGGTTCCCAGGCTCCGCATGATCGCGGCGGCCTCGCGCGTCTTCTCGGCCGAGTACGACGAGATCCCCGCATAGAGCGCCTTCCCCTGCCGGACGGCCGTGTCGAGCGCGCCCAGCGTCTCCTCGAGCGGCGTCTCGGGATCGACGCGGTGCGAGTAGAAGAGGTCGACGTAGTCGAGGCCCATCCGCGCGAGCGACTGGTCGAGGCTCGCCAGCAGGTACTTGCGCGAGCCCCACTCGCCATAGGGGCCGGGCCACATGTCGTAGCCCGCCTTGGTCGAGATCACGAGCTCGTCGCGGTACGGGCGCAGGTCCTCGCGGAG
This sequence comes from uncultured Gaiellaceae bacterium, assembly GCA_963745775.1. Taxonomy (GTDB): domain Bacteria; phylum Actinomycetota; class Thermoleophilia; order Gaiellales; family Gaiellaceae; genus Gaiellasilicea. The sequence continues at coordinate 65,800 of CAVUYY010000015.1, read as the reverse complement.
CATCCGGCCGAAGTTCTCCTCGGCAGAGCCGTAGGGCGGCCCGTAGTTGTTCGCGAGGTCGAAGTGCGTGATTCCGAGATCGAAGGCGCGGCGAACGACTGCCCGCCCGGTCTCGAAGTCGTCGACGTGGCCGAAGTTGTGCCAGAGCCCGAGCGAGATGGCCGGAAGCTTGAGCCCGCTGCGGCCACAGCGCCGATAGAGCATTCGGTCGTAGCGATCGGCTGCGGGCGCTTCGGTCATTCCCCGCGAGCCTAACCGGAGCTAGCCGAACGTGAAGGCGTAGCCCGAGACGCCGGGCGTGAAGCGCAGCTCGAGCAGGTGCTCGCCGACCTGCGGCCGCTCGACGAGGGTGTAGAGCCGATCGCCGGTGACGCGCACGCGACGCTCCTCGCGTCCGTCCACGAGCACCTGAACCGAGCCGCGACCCGTGAGCACGAGGAAGACGTCGCTCGCTCGATAGCGCAGGCGCAGCTTCGCGTCGCGGCCGGCGGTGGCGCGCTCCCCCTCGACCCGCCAGCGGCCGTCGAGGGTCAGCTCGTTGTCCTCGAGCACGGGCGCGAAGGCGTAGCGCCTGCTCTCGATCTCGCGCGATCGCCGTGCCCACGTAGCGGTCGAGCCGCTGGTATCCGAGATAGCTCTCGGGCGTGACGAGGCTGTGCGGGCTCTCGTCGGCGAGGTCGGCCGGGGCAGGGAGATCCGCGTCGGTTCGCTCCGCGAGCAGCTCGCGAATCGCGGCCTCGGACTCGTCGTAGTCACCCTCGCCGAAGTGGTAGTAGCGCACGTGCCCCGCGCGGTCGATCAGGTACTTCGCCGGCCAGTACTGGTTGTGCCACGCGTTCCACGTCCCGAAGTCGTTGTCGAGCGCGATCGGGTACCGGACCCCGAGCTTCTCGGCGTTGTCGCGGACGTTCGTCCTCACCCGTTCGAAGGCGAACTCCGGTGTGTGGACGCCGACGATCGTGAGGCCGCTCGCCCGGTAGCGCTCGTCCCACTCGGTGATGTAGGGGAGCGTGCGCAGGCAGTTGATGCAGGAGTACGTCCAGAAGTCGATCAGGACGACCCTGCCGCGGAGCTCGGCCAGCGTCAGCGGCTTCGAGTTGAGCCAGCCGACGAGGCCGGCGAACTCCGGCGCCGGGCCGTAGTCCTCGAGCGTGCTCGTAGCGTTCTCGGCGACCACCTCGGGCGCGCGCGCTCCCGTCAGCTCCTCGAGCTCGTCGTCGGCGAACCCTTCGAGCCGCTCCTGAACCGCCTCGACGTAGTTCGGCACCTTCAGCTGCAGGTCCTGGTCGAGCCCGAGCGCCATTGCGAACGCAGCCGCTGCGATGAGAACGCCGCTGACGATGCGAAGCGCCTGCGCGCGCGAGCGAAGCCGTGCCGCAGCGCCCTGGCCCGCGAAGGCGATCGCCAGCATCGGCAGGGCGGCGCCGACGGCGAAGGCGAGCGTGAGCCCGATTCCCTGGATTCCGATCTCGCGCGTCGCGGCGATCGTCGTGATCGCGGCGAGAATGGGTCCGGCGCACGGGACGAACACCAGCCCGAGGCTCGCGCCGAGCAGGAAGCCGCCGCCGAGGTCGCCCGAGCGCCGTCGGGTCAGGCGCTGAAGCGGCCGGGCGACGAGCTCGCCGACCTGCGGCACGAGCAACGTGAGCGAGACGAGGAAAAGCAGCGCGATCGCCAGGTTGCGGAGGAAGTCATCCGGCAGGCCGATCTGGTCGAGGAGCCACGCTGCGAAGAGGGTGAAGACGGTGAAGCTGACGACGATCCCCGCGATGATCGCGAGCGGACGCCGGCCCGTCGCGCCGCCGGCGAGCACGATCGGGAGCACCGGTAGGACGCAGGGAGAGAGCGCGGTGACGATCCCCGCGACGAAACCGATGGCCAGCAGCACGAGCATCGGCACCTAACGGTAGCCGCGTCGGGTTACGTGGACGTTACGGATTCCGGGGGCGCAGACGGCGCTGCAACGCCGTTCGCCGTCCCGGATGCGCTCGCGCTGCTCGGCTTGCGACGGCGGCGTCGCCGCGATCGCGACGGCTGGTCGGAAGGCTGGCTGTCACCCGCCGCAGCGGGCGATCCGTTCGCTGACGATTCGGCTCCGTTCTGCTGCCCATTCTGTTGCTGGGCCTGACCGTCGCCGCTCTTCTTCCGTTTCCGCCGCCGGCGCTGCTTACGGGCCGGAGCCTTGGGCGCGGGGAGGTTGTCCGCAAGCGCGTTCGCAATCGCGGTCGTCTCGCCGAGCTCCTCGCGGGCGCGGTCGAGCGCCGAGGTCGCGCGCGGGGTGTAGCCCTCGGCCGAGGCGAGCAGCGCCGCTCCGACCTCGAGCGGCAGCGCCTTCGCCACCTGCACGAGCCGGCCCACGTTCTCCTCGTGCCGGTGGCCGCGCGAGTTGGCGACCGCTCCGAGCAGCCGCTTCGCCTCGGGGAACTCGGCGCTCGCCCGGCGATCCTGGATCTTGCGGGTCGCTCGGGCCAGCCGCCACGTCCAGCGCTGGAGGATCTGATCCGGCGCGTTCGCCTTGCCCTCGCCGATGGCGCGCAGGAGGATCCGCACTCCCGCCGCGCGATCCTTCTCCCAGGGCGGCGCCTGGCTCACGAGCGTGACGAGATCGTCGAACTCGGCGCGCTCGACGAGCATCGAGACGCGATCCTGGAGCGCGGTCATCCGCAGGCGCCGGTTGGGGTTCTCGGCTGCGCAAACCGAGAGAAACTGCTCGAGCGCGACCTTGGACGCCCGACTCTCGGCGAACTTCTTCGCGAACTCGGCGCGCTGGTCGAAGCGGAGCTGGCGGCCGGCGATCGTCGCCCAGTAGCGCTGCTCGTCGTCGTCCATGAACTTCGGGTCGATCCGCTGCCACTCGCGCTGGATCACGGCGAGCCGGCGGGCGACGTCGGGCGTCACCGGAACGAGCCAGTTCGCCGGCGAGAGCTGGCGCCGGGCGCGCCGCTGAACCCGGCGACGGGGCGCCGGCGTCACGCGCGCGCCCTCGCGATAGAAGTCGGAGTCGAGCAGGGAGTGGAGCGAGACGACGCGATCCGAGTGGGTGGCCGACTTGACGACGAAGTCCACGACGATCCCGGCTTCCTTGCGCGGGTGGGTCCGCATGATCCGGCCGATTCGCTGCTGGTAGACGCGCTTCGACGCGGTCGGCGCGAGATGCATGCAGATCGTCGCGCGCGGTGAGTTCCAGCCCTCGGCGAGCAGCATCGCGTTGATCAGGACGTTGATCTCACCCCGCTCGTAGGCGGCGAGCGTCTCGGCGAGCCGCACCGGCGGCGTCTTGCCGGAGACGGCCTCGGCCTTGAGCCCGGCCGCGCGGAACTCCTGCGCGAGGTTGTAGGCGTGGTCGACACCTGCTGCATAGACGATTCCGGGCGTCGAGTCGAACCGCTCCCGATAGAGGCTGGCGGCGGCCTGGTTCAGGGCCTGGTGGTCGAGCGCGGCGGCGAGCGCCCTCTCCTCGAAGTCGCCGCCGACGATCGGGACGGAGTTGATCGCCGCGGCCGGCGCGAGGCGGAGGCAGCGGAGCGGGGCGATCAGGCCGCGACGCGCGGCGTCGGCGAGCGGAAGGTCGTCGACGGAAGCGGGGAAGACGTCCGAGACCTGCTTCGCGATCAGCTGCTCGGTGGCCGTCATCCCGATGAAGATCGGCTCGGGGAAGCTCCGGATCGCCGCGCTCGTCTTCTCGCCGAGAGCCGTATGCGCCTCGTCGCAGATCACGAGCTGGTAGGCCTCCCGCGAGATCGAGTCGACGTGGCGGGCGAACCAGGCGTAGGTCTGGATCGTGATCGGATCGCGGCGCAACGGCTCTTTCCCGGTCTCGATCGCGTCGGTGAAGCGCTCGCCGTAGCCCTCCGTCGTCAGGTCGTTGCGGAACTGCGTGACGAGGAGGCGGCGGTGAGTGAGGATCAGGATTCCGAGCGAGCGCGCCGCCTCGACGAACCCGGCGGCTGCGATCGTCTTTCCCGACGCCGTCGGATGGCGGAAGCGGTAGCGGCGCTCGGCGCCCGCGTCCTCACCCTCGTACTCCGCCGCCAGCTCCTCGTCGTCCTCGCTCTCGGCCTCGCCCAGCTCGTCGTCCTCGTCGACCTCCGGCTCGGCCTCGGCGTGCCCGTTGCCGTTGCCGTTCTCGTACTCGAGCGCCGAGCGCTGATTCGCGGCGATCAGCTCGGTGAGCATCCCGGCGAGCGCGTCGATCTGATGCCGTCGCAGCTCCGTACCCGCCGCGGTCGTCGGAGGTTTCGAGGAGAGAACCCGCTCGAGCCCGAGCATCAGCCCGAAGCGGACCTTCCAGCTCGACGACGGAGTCGTGCGCCCGGCGTCGAGCTCGGCGAGCGCCTCGTCGAGGGCGAGACGGCGCGCGGTGCCTGGCGCAAGCGCTTGGGCTGGCTCCTCTCCGGGGTGGAGGAAGGGCTCGCCGGCCCAGTCGTGTGCCCGGAGCGCGTCGGCCTGCAGGCCATCCGCGGCATCCGACATGTTGGTCGGGTTCAGTATCGCCTCTGACATGTATGCAGCGCAGGTTTGCGCTGCGCCTTCTGAGAAGAATCCGCGCACTCGCACGAGCTAGGCGGCGAGCGGCGCTGGAGGCAGCATATCCGATTCTGCTGGACGGTCGGCATCCCCCTTCCGGCTCTACGATTCGGCGATGAGCGGAGACTGGATCGCGGCGCGCCGGCGGGCGGAGGAGCGCTACGCGGATGGGGAACGGCGGCTTCCGGAGAGCGGCGACGAGCGTCAGCGCCAGCTCACGCGGATGGGGAACGCGGCAGGCGCGGCGGGGCTCGCGACGCTGATGGCGGGTGGCGACGGGCGTGAGTGGTTCGCTCGCGCCGCCGAGCGCTATCGCGAGAGCTGGCCCGAAGCTCCGCCCGGAAGCTGGGGGCGTCCGATCGGAGCGATCAAGGCGCGCGTCCTCGCCGGCGACTGGGAGGGCGCCGAGGCCGACGCTCGCTGGGCGCTCGAAGCCGGAGCGGCGGAGGCCGAGTCGCCGATCGGCCGCTACGCGGCGGCGCTCGCATGCCTCGTGCTCGGCGAGTGGGACGACGCTCGCGTCCACGCCGAGTTACGTCCGCGAGCCGACGAAGAGCTTCCCTCCGGACGTGGCGACGCGCTCGCGTTCGTCGCAGCCGAGGACGTCGTCGACTACGTCCAGGCGGTCGAGCGCGTGCTCGAGTCGTTCGAGACCCGCGACGCATACCTCGAGGACCTGCCCGTCGCCGACACCGTCCTCGTCCTCCAGGCCCTCGCGGGGCGGCGCGGGATGTCCGCGGAGCTCAGCTCACCTCTGCTTCCCGCCTGAGCGAGCCTGGGGCTCAGCCGTCCAGCAGGGACGCGGCTGCGGGGTCGAGGAGAGCGATCGTGCGGCGGCCACGGACGAGGCTTGCCGGGGTGGCTGCGCCTGGTTCCGCTGCGAAGGCGCGTCGAGACGCCTCCGCCTTGCCCTCGCCCGTAACGAGGTAGACGAGCAGGTCGCAGGCCGCGAAGACGGGCAGCGTCAGCGTCACCCGCGGCACGAACGGCTCGAGGCCGGCCTCTGCGGCGACCGCGCGTCGCTCCGTCTCCTCGAGCGACTCTGCGCCGGGGAAGAGCGAAGCCGTATGCCCGTCCGACCCGATCCCGTTCAGCGCCAGATCGAGGACGACGCCCGCGAGCTCGCCGTCGTAGAGAGCAGCCGCCGCTTCCGCCGGCTGCTCGCCCTGGATGCGATGGACGACCGGCGGAGACTCGAGTCGAGTCGAGCAGCGACTCGCGGACGAGCCGGTAGTTCGAGCGCTCGTCGTCGGGCGGCACCGCCCGCTCGTCGCCGAACCAGACGTGCACGTCGCGCCACGACCTCTGGAGCCGAGCGGCGATCTCGTACGCCCTCCCGACCGTCGATCCGCCCGAGAGCGCCAGATTCGCGCCGGCGACAGCTGCCTCCGCCAGGAGCTGCCTGCCGCCTCGGCCGGGTCGTCGAGCACCCGGATCTCGACGTCGGTCACACCTGGTCGCCGCGCGCGAGCTCCTTCGAGCGCTCCATCGCCGCCTGGATCGCGTTCAGGAACGCAGCGCGCACGCCTGCCTGCTCGAGCTCGCGAATCGCCGCGATCGTCGTCCCGCCGGGCGAGGTGACCATCTCGCGGAGCTCGACCGGATGCATCTTCAGGTCGCGGAGCTGCTTCGCCGTGCCGAGCATCGTCTGGACGACGAGCTGCGTCGAGATCTCGCGCGAGAGCCCGAGCAGGATCCCCGCCTCGATCATCGCCTCCGCGAGCAACGCGAAGTACGCAGGCCCCGAGCCGGAGACCGCGGTGACGGCGTCCATGTAGGGCTCCGAGACGCGAACGACGCCGCCCAGGTGGCGGAGCGCCTCCTCGGCCAGGCTCAGGTGCTCCTCGCCGGCGTGCGAGCCGGCGCAGATCCCCGCGATCCCCTCGTGGACGATCGCCGGCGTGTTCGGCATCGCGCGCACGACCGGAACGCCGCTGCCGAGGTGGCGCTCGATCGCGGCCGTCGGGATCGCAGCGGCGATCGAGAGGACGGTCTGGTCGGGCTGGATCAGGGTGCCGATCTCGCCGAGCAGCGTCTCGATGTCCTGTGGCTTGACCGCGATCACGACGAGCGCCGCCCGCGCCGCGGCCTCCGCGTTCGACTGCGTGACCTCGATTCCGTGCTGCTCGCGCAGCTCGGCGACGCGCTCCTCGCGGCGGGTCGAAGCCGAGATCTCGCCGGGCTTGCGCCAGCCGGACGAGAGCAGGCCCGCGACGAGCGCCTCGCCGATCTTCCCGGCGCCGAGGATCGCGATCTTCCGCTCGTCGACCATGGGCGGCAGTCTAGGCGGCTCGGCGCGCGGCCACCCGCACCGCGCGGGCGACGTCCGCGCTCGCGCCGGCGACGAAGCCGCGATGCCAGCCGGCGAGGAGGTAGACGCCGGCAAGACCGGCCCACTCCTCGTAGGGCTCGAGCAGCTCCGCCGTCTCCGCCAGCTCGACCCAGCGCCCCCGTAGCGCAGAGCAGAGCTTGACGAGCGAGAGATCGCCGACGAGGCCGTGGCGATAGCTGCCGAGGCCCTCGAGCGCCACGATCCCGAGCGACCACCGCCCGAAGCCGCGCTCGCGCAGGAGCCGGGCCTCGACGGTTTCGATCGGGAGCTCGCGCAGCCGCTCGAGGTCGACGGTGCGGCAGAGCCGGACGAGCGCCGAGGCGCGGTGGGTCGCAAGTCCCAGCCTCCGCAGCTCGGCAGGCGAGAGCCGCCCGATCGCCTGCCGCGTCGGCGCCGGCTCGGCGCAGGTGCGGATCACGGCCCGCTCGATCGCCCGCGCGCGCCGCGCTTCGATCAGCTGGCCGCAGATCGCCCGGAGTACCGCCTGGGCGACCGTCGGCAGCCGCAGTGGCCGCAGCCCGGCGAGCTCGCGGACCGACCGGCCGAGCAGCGGATCCGAGCGGAAGCGGCGTCCGAACTCCGCCGTGTCGTCGTCGAGCGCAAGCATGAAGCGCAGCAGCGAGATCCCGGCCTCGTCCGGCGCGCGCAGCGTCATCGTCCCGTCGCGCCTCTGCCACGCGAGCCCGCTGCCGCCGCCGGGAAGCGCACTCTCGAAGACGTCGCGGCGCGAGCTCAGCCGCAACGAGTACGGCCCGACCGGCCTGACGACTGCCTCGATCACCGGATCAGACCTTACTGTTGTGCCCTGATGAGGCTGGCCGACTCGATCTCGCTCCGCTCGCGCCGCCGCAAGCTCGCGCTCTTCCTGGAGACGATGCGGCCGACGGCGGAGACGACGGTGCTCGACATCGGGGTCGACGACTTCGGCTTCGGCGAGGCGGACGCGAACGAGCACGGGAGCTGCGCCACCCTCAACTTCTTCGAGCAGGCCTATCCCTGGCCCGAGCGGATCACGGCCCTCGGCCAGCACGAGGGCGACGACCTTCACCGCGCGCTATCCCGCGATCCGCTACGTCCAGGGCAATGCCTCCGAGCTGCCGTTCGAGGACTCGAGCTTCGACGTCGTCTTCTCGAACGCGGTGATCGAGCACGTGGGCGACGCTCGAGGCGCAGCGTCGCTTCGTCGCCGAGGCGCTGCGCGTCGCGCCGCGAGCGTTCATCACGACCCCGAATCGCTGGTTCCCGGTCGAGGTGCACACGCGCCTGCCGCTCGTGCACTGGCTGCCGCAGACGCTGGCTCATCGGGTGTACGAGCTCGCGCGCAAGCCCTGGGCGAAGGAGAACCGGCTACTCGGCCCCGGAGATCTGGAGGAGCTCTTTCCGGACGGGACGCGGATCGTGAATCTCGGGATGACGCTCGCGGCCATCGTTGGCTGAGCAGGCGTTGGCCGAGCGCTTCCCCAAGTACGCCCTCTACGCGTTCATCGTCGGGCTGCCGTTCCACAACGTGGTCATGGCGATGCTCTGGGATCTCGGCGTGCGCGGATTCGCGCTCGACGTCGTCTCGGCCTGGAAGGAGCTGCTGCTCGCCGCCGCGCTCGGCGTCGTCGTCTGGAGCCGCCGAGGGATCCCGTTCAAGCCGATCGTGACCGACTGGCTCGCGCTCGTCTTCGCCGGCTTCGTCGTGCTCTACGCGGTGCTGCCGCAGGAGTGGCTCGGCGGCGACGCCTCCGGTCGCGGGATCCTCTACGGCGCGCGCCACGCCCTCACGCCGGTCGCCGCGTACGTGCTCGGCCGCAGCCTCTACCTCGGGCGCGACGATCTCCGCCGGGTCGGTGCTGCTCGTGCTGGGGACGGCTGCCGCGGTCGCCGCCTGGGGGCTGATCGACGTCTACGCGATTCCCCTCGAGACGTGGCGCAACTCGGGAGTGCCCGGCTGGTTCTCGGAGCAGCTCGGACTCGACTACGGGCCGGCCGTCTCGGGCCTGCCCGAGAACTTCGTCTACAACCCCGGCGACGAACGGCCGCTGCGCCGGCTCGTCTCGACCTTCCTCAGCCCGCTCGCCACCGCCTACCTGCTTCTCGTCGCGCTGCTCGTCGCGGCCGCCTGGGAGCGCGCCCGGTGGCTGAGCGCCCTCAGCGGCCTGCTCCTCGTCGGCCTCCTCTTCACCTACTCGCGGACCGCGATCGCCGCGCTCGCGCTGGCGCTCGTCGTGCTCGCGTACGCCCTCCGCAGCTGGTGGCCGCTTGCCGCGGCCACCGTGCTCGTCGTGACGGGCTTCTTCTTCGTCCGCGCCTATCCGGAGATCGGGCCGGAGACGACGTTCACGCCCGCCGAGCTCCAGTTCCAGCGTGCGAACGCGCAGCAGGAGGAGGAGACGAGCGGCGATCCGACGAGCCTCGACGAAGCCTCCGTGGACAGCCACCTCGACAGCCTGCGCGAGGGAATCCGCACCGTCGTTCGCCATCCGCAGGGCTTCGGTCTCGGCAATGCCGGCGTCACGGCGAAGCGCACCGGCGAAGAGATCAAGGCGGGCGAGTCGACCTACACGGAGCTCGGGGTGGAGGTCGGTCTGCTCGGGATGCTCGCGTTCATTGCCTGGAACATCTCGCTGCTCGTGCGGATCCTCCCGCGCGCGCCCTGGCTCGGCGCCGCGCTCGTCGCGGTGCTCGCGCTCGGAATCCAGACGGACGTGATCGGCGTCCACTGGCTTGCCTTCGTGCTCTGGGCGCTGGCGGGCGAGCGGGCCTGAGCGTGTTCGGCTGCGCTCGCCCTGGGTAGAACCGGCGGATGGTGACCGCGATCTGCGCCAGTTGCGGCAACGACGTCCCGCCGGGGATGCAGTACTGCGGTTGGTGCGGAGCGGCGATCGCCGGCCGCGGCGAGACCGTCAACGTGCATGCCGACCGCCGGCTCTTCGGCGTCCCACCGGCGACGCTGCTCCTCGGCCTCGGGCTCCTGTTCGTGGCCTGGCGGTGATCCTCCTCGTCGCCGGTCGCGTGCTGGCCGGCGCGGTGCTCCTCGTCGCCGGGCTCTTCCTCCTGAGCGGCTTCCCGCAGATCGCGCGCCGGCCGGGGGAGAGCCGAGTCGCGCGCGGAACCGTGCGCTCGTTCGACGGCGTGCGCGCTCGAGCCGGCGCGAGGATCGACTCGCTCGCGATTCGCGCGAAGGCTCGCCGGCAGCTCGGTCAGCTGGATTCCGACCTCGAGCAGCTCCGGCTCTCGCGCGAGCAGGCCGTGTCGGCGCTCGGCGAGGCCGCCTATCGGGAGGACGCCGACGACGTCGCCCGGCTTCGCGCCGAGCTCCAGACCGCCGACGCGGCGATCGAGGCGAAGGAGACGGAGCGGCGACAGGTGGAGGCCGAGGTCGAGGAGCAGGTGGCCGAGACGCACTCTGCGGCCGCGCCGACCGAACGGGTCGAGCTCGACGAGCCGCCGACCGCAGAGAAGTCCTAGCGAGCCGTCCCCAGGTAGAGCCCACGGCCGATCAGGCCCTCCTCGTCGCGCTCCACCGCGAGGCCGGCGGCCTCGAACGCGGCGGTGTACTGCTCTCGCGTGAAGAGCGCAGCCTCGTGATGCTCGCTGAACCGCTCGGCGCCGGCTCTCGTGACCACGAGGTAGTGAAAGTCCATGATCGACGTCGTCTCCTCGAGCCCGGCGACCGTTGCCCGCGCGATCTTGACGTCGGGCTCGTCGACCGTGAGCAGGTGCAGATGCCCGGGCTTCCAGTCCTGCGGCTCGAGCCAGGGCTCGACGATCAGGACGCCGCCCGGCTCGAGGTGACGGGCCATCGCCGCCGATCGCGGCGCGCAGCTTCTCCTCCGTTCCGGCGTAGCCGATCGCCGAGAAGAGGCAGGTGACGGCGTCGAAGCGCCGGCCGAGGTCGAACGACGTCATGTCGGCGTGGTGGAGCGGGATGTCCGGCAGCCGCTCGCGCGCGACGGCGAGCAGACCCTCGTCGAGGTCGAGCCCGGCCACGTCGGGATACCGGTCGGCGAGGAGCGCCAGGTGCTTGCCGGTGCCGCACGCGACGTCGAGCAGCGAGCGCGCCTCGGGCCGCCGCTCGCGAATCAGCTCGTCGATGCGCCGCGCCTCGCCGGCGTAGTCCTTGAAGCCGTAGACGAGGTCGTAGAGCTCGGCCGAGCGCTCGAACATGGCACGATTGAACCATGGCGATCGATCCGCGAGTCGACATCGGCCACGTCCACCTGAAGGTCGCAGACCTCGAGCGGGCGCTCGGCTTCTACTGCGGCGTGCTCGGCTTCGAGCTGCAGCACAGGATGGGCGACCAGGCGGCCTTCATCTCCGCCGGTGGCTACCACCATCACCTCGGCCTCAACACGTGGGAGTCCAAGGGCGGCTCGCCGCCTCCGCCCGGGACGACGGGTCTCTTCCACACGGCGATCCGCTATCCCGACCGCGCCACGCTCGCCGATGCGCTGCGGCGGCTGCTCGCGGCGGGCACCCGATCGACGGCGCCACCGACCACGGCGTCAGCGAGGCGATCTACCTCCGCGATCCGGACGAGAACGGGGTCGAGCTCTACCGCGACCGGCCCGAGGCGGAGTGGCCGCGGAACCCCGACGGCACGTTCACGATGTTCAACGCGCCCTTCGACCTCGAAGCGCTGCTCGCCGAAGCCTCGTAGCTCGCCCGCTCACGCCGGCAGCCGAGCCCGAATCGAGCGTAGATCCGAGTCGTCGCGGGCGTGGTCGGCGAGGCCCGGCTCTAGCGCCGTCGCCTCGAGGAGCAGCGCCACAGCCTCGTCGTCGCGGCCGAGCCGGGCGTGGAGGCAACCGAGGTTGTAGAGGGCGCCGGCCCGGAGCTCCGCGTTGGCGCCGTCCGGCAGCGCGTCGAGCAGTCGCCGCTGAGCTCGCACGGCGTCATCGGCTTCGCCTCGGGCGAAGAGCGGGTCGAAGAGGTGCGTCAGCGAGTGGGTGACGCCGTACATCGCCACCTCGTCGCTCAGTGTCGGCTCGTCGATCCACGCCGGCGAGGAGGCGAGGGCAGCTGCGGGGAGTCGCTCGACCTCCGCGACGAGCGTGTCCGAGCAGCGCTCGGCGTCGGTCTCGACCTCGTCGAACGGCCGAGCGTGGTTGGCGCGGAACAACGCCTCACCGATCGTGCGAGGGGTCGGCACCCTCGCCCGCACCCGCGGCGGCGAGGGCCGCGGCCATCGCCGCCTTCGCGCCCGCGATGTGCGCGAGTACGTCCTTCGCGGCCGGCGCCTCGAGGGTGCCGATTGCCTCCCGCTCGTCCTCGGTCAGGCGCGAGACGAAGCGCCGCTCCTCGTCGCGGGCCAGCTGCAAGAGGGCGACGAGCTCGTGGGACTCGATCATCGTGGAACCTCCTTCAAGCGGGCCTCGGCGACCCAGCGCATCGGATCGCCGCTGCCGAGGTCGGTCACACCGGCGTCGATCAGCGCGCCGCAGACGAGAGTCCGTCGATGCGCTGCAAACGTCAGCACGTGGGCGATCATCCCGCCGTAGGTGAAGATCTCAGGTGGGTCGCAGATCGCGTCGACGAACGTCTCGTCAAGGCGACCCTCGTCGACGATCGCGTGCACCTGTGCGAGGAACGCCGGGCCCGATTCCGCCAGCCTGGAGCGCATCTCCGAGACGCTCTCGCCCTGTTCCACGTCGAAGTCATACGGCTTGTCGTGGGTAGCGGCGTCCCACATCGCGAGCTGGCCCACGAGGCGCGAGAGGAGCGAGCGCAGCGTCGGCTCGTCGTCGATCCCTTCGACCGAGATTTCGACAGGAGCATCGAGGACGTCATCGGTGAGACCTTCGGCTCGGGTCAGCATCTCGCCGACGAGCCAGACGTGGTGCTCGACCATTCGGGTGAGCAGATCCATGGAGGTCACCTTTCTGTGGGCCGGGACCCGCAGGCCTCCCGGCGGGTTGAAGTGCACCTTGCTCGGCGCGTCGATCCGGAAGCTCGTCGGCCGTCGTCGCCAGCGCGAGGGCGCCTGCCTGAAGGCGCGCGCGAACGCACGCGTGAACGCTTCGTGCGAGGTGTAGCCGGCGTCGAGCGCGACGCGAAGCACGTCGTCGTTCGTCGTGATCAGCCGGTACGCCGCTCGCTCGAGCAGGATGCGACGACGAAGCGTCGCGGGCGGCTCACCCGCAGCGGCCGAGACGAGCCGGTCGAAATGGAATCGAGAGACGTGCAGCCGCGACGCCAGCTCCTCGCTTCGCGCCTCGTGGTCGTCCAGCGTGACCGCCAGGAGATCGACGAAACGGGCGAAGGTGTCGGTCGACGTGCTCACCCCGCCGATCTTGGCAGCCGACTCTCACACTCGCTTGATCGGGTTTGCTGACCTTCCGAGCGCTAGACGCAGGCGGGCGGGAGAGCCGTGAGGCCCTCCCGCTCCGATGCTGCCGACGGCCCGGCGAGGCGGAGTCCGAGCCCCACGAGCCGATTCCCGATCCAGACGCGAGTGCGGGTAGGGCGCTCCCGTCGGCGAGTGGTGGTTGCGTCTGCGTGCAGTCGACTGACTCGTTCGGCTGCCAGCAGTCTCGTCGTTGCGGGATCCAGGTACATGGCACTCACCTCCACATCAAGTATCTCGACGTTCACTTACTTGACGAGGAGTATAGGCACACGAGTAGCTTGACGTCAAGTAACTTTGCGTCAAGAATGCGCGCGTGATCGAGAATCGCGACGCTGTCGACGACAAGCTCGCGGCGTGGGAGAGCGATCTCCCCGGCGTCGACCTCGAGGTCGAGGGGATCGTGGATCGGATCGCCCTCCTCCACAAGCGGATCCGAATCATGCTCGCCGACACGCTGACCGAGTTCGGCCTCAACGTCGGCGAGTGGGCGGTACTGGGCTCGCTCCTGCGCGCCGGCGCGCCGTATCAGCGCTCCCCTGGTGCGCTCGCAAAGAGCTTCGACCTGACCTCTGGCGCGATGACGAACCGGCTCGATCGGCTCGAGGCCGAGGAACTCATCCGCCGCCTGCCGGACCCGGACGACCGCCGCGGCGTGATCGTCGAGCTGACGCCGAAGGGCCGCGATATCTGGCAGCGCGCAGTCGGCGCGCAGGCCGCGAAGGAGTCGTTCGTCGCGTCGAGCCTCGATGCCGGCGAGCAGAAGCAGCTGAACGCGCTCCTGCGCCGGATGGTGCAGACGAGCGAGCAGGCTGCGACACTGAAGGAGTAATGCCACGCGGCTATATGGAAGGACCGGCAGCCGAGGAGGCCGAGCGGCGGCTGGAGGAGCTCGAGCGGCCTGTCGAGGAGGCGCCGGAAGAGCGGCTGGCCGTCGTCGGCTCGACCGCCGACGATCCCGAGCGCCACTTCCTCGGCTGGCTCGGGGAGGTCGATCCGGACGAGCTCTTCGAGTCGGGCGTCGCCTGGGGGATCAGCGTGACCCGGAGGCGCTACAACTAGGACATGGCGAAAGCGAAGGCGGTCGAGCAGCTCGAGCAGGTGACGATCCGCTTCGCCGGCGACTCGGGCGACGGGATGCAGCTCACGGGCGACCGCTTCACGAGCGAGACCGCCGTGCTCGGGAACGACCTCTCGACGCTGCCCGACTTCCCGGCCGAGATCCGCGCGCCCGCCGGCTCGCTGCCGGGCGTCTCCGGCTTCCAGCTCCACTTCGCCGACCACGACATCCTCACGCCCGGCGACGCGCCGAACGTGCTCGTCGCGATGAACCCGGCGGCGCTGAAGACGAACCTCGGCGACCTGCCGAAGGGCGGCACGCTGATCGTCGACACCGATCAGTTCAAGGAGCGGAACCTCCAGAAGGCGGGCTACGCGGCGAACCCGCTCGAGGACGGCTCGCTCGAGGACTACCACGTGCATCCGGTCGGGCTCACCTCGATGACCGTCGAGGGGCTGAAGGGGATCGCCGGGATCACCCCGCGCGAGGCCGAGCGCTCGAAGAACTTCTTCGCGCTCGGGCTGATGAGCTGGCTCTACAACCGGCCCACCGACGGCACGCTCGGCTTCATCGAGCAGAAGTTCGGCAAGCGGCCCGAGATCGCGCAGGCGAACGCGACGGCGTTCAAGGCCGGCTACGCCTACGGCGAGACCTCCGAGGACTTCGCCGTCAGCTACGAGATCGCGCCTGCGCCGATGCCTCCTGGCACCTACCGGCAGATCTCGGGGAACACGGCGCTCGCCTACGGGCTGATCGCGGCCTCGAAGCTCTCCGGGCTCGACCTCTTCCTCGGCGCGTATCCGATCACGCCCGCCTCCTCGATCCTGGAGGAGCTCGCGCGGCACAAGGCGTTCGGCGTGCGGACGTTCCAGGCCGAGGACGAGATCGCGGCGGTCGGCGCGGCGCTCGGAGCGGCCTTCGGCGGCTCGCTCGGCGTCTCCACCTCGGCCGGCCCGGGGATCGTGCTGAAGCAGGAGACGATCGGGCTCGGGATCACGCTCGAGCTGCCGCTCCTGATCCTGGACATCCAGCGCGCCGGCCCTTCGACCGGGATGCCGACGAAGCCGGAGCAGGCCGACCTCCTGATGGTGCTCTTCGGCCGGAACGGCGAGAGCCCGGTGCCGGTGCTCGCGGCGTCGACGCCGTCGCAGTGCTTCCACGCGGCGATCGAGGCGGCGCGGATCGCGCTCAAGTACCGGACGCCGGTCTATCTGCTCTCCGATGCGTACCTGGCGAACGGGTCGGAGCCGTGGCTGCTGCCGGACGTGGCGACGCTGCCGGACATCTCGACGTCGTTCGCGACCGACGCGGAGGGCTTCCAGCCGTACGCGCGCGATCCGGAGACGCTCGCGCGGCCGTGGGCGATCCCCGGCACGCCCGGGCTCGAGCACCGGATCGGCGGACTCGAGAAGGCTGACGTCACGGGCTCGATCTCCTACGACCCGGAGAACCACGACCTGATGACGCGGCTGCGCGCGGCGAAGGTGGCGGCGATCGCGAACGACATCCCGCTGCTCGAGGTCGACGACCCGGACGGCGCGACGACGCTGGTGCTCGGCTGGGGCTCGACCTACGGGCCGATCGGCGCGGCGGTCAAGCGCGTCCGCCGCGCCGGCGGCAAGGTCGCGCAGGCGCACCTCCACTATCTGAACCCGTTCCCGCGCAATCTCGGGGACGTGCTGCACGGCTACGAGAAGATCCTGATCCCGGAGATGAACCTCGGCCAGCTCCTGAAGCTCGTGCGCGCCGAGTACCTCGTCGACGCGGTCGGCTACAACCGCGTGCGCGGGCTCCCGTTCAAGGCGAGCGAGCTGGCCGAGGCGATCACGGCGCTGGTGGAGTCGTGAGGCCGAAGAAGGCGCGGCCCGACGCGCGCGGGCTGCTGCTGAAGGAGCGGCCGTTCTCCTATCGCGCCCACAAGGACGGGAGGGTGGACATCTCCTACAAGCGCCGGCCGGTGACGACGCTCGCCGGCAAGCTCGCGGAGAACTTCGTCGCGGCGGCGGAGGAGTCGAGCGCCGACGAGCTCCAGTTCCTGATGGCGAAGGCGACCGGCAACTTCAAGCGCGGGAACGAGAGGAAGCGGTGAGCGAGAACGGGAACGGGCACGTGGCGCTGACGAAGAAGGACTTCACCTCCGACCAGGAGGTGCGCTGGTGCCCGGGCTGCGGCGACTACGCGATCCTCGCCGCCGTCCAGTCGTTCATGCCCGAGCTCGGGCTCAAGCGCGAGAACATCGTCTTCGTCTCCGGGATCGGCTGCGCGGCGCGCTTCCCGTACTACATGGAGACCTACGGGATGCACTCGATCCACGGGCGCGCGCCGGCGATCGCGACGGGGCTCTCGGTCTCGCGGCCGGATCTCTCGGTGTGGGTCGTGACCGGCGACGGCGACGCGCTCTCGATCGGCGGCAACCACCTGATCCACGCGCTCCGCCGGAACGTGAACCTGAAGATCCTCCTCTTCAACAACCGGATCTACGGGCTGACGAAGGGCCAGTACTCGCCGACCTCGGAGCTCGGCAAGGTGACGAAGTCGACGCCGATGGGGTCGCTCGACCACCCGTTCAACCCGCTCTCGCTGGCGATCGGCGCCGAGGCGAGCTTCGTCGCGCGCGCGATCGACACCGACAAGAAGGAGCTGACCGAGGTGCTCCGCGCCGCCGCGCACCACAAGGGGAGCGCCTTCGTCGAGATCTACCAGAACTGCAACATCTACAACGACAACGCGTTCGACTTCGTCCGCGAGCAGAAGGAGAACCGGCTCTACCTGAGGCACGGCGAGCCGATCGTCTGGGGCGAGAAGGGCGTGCGGCTGCGGCGCGGACGGCTCGCCGGAGGTGGTCGGCGCGTCGGACGAGGGCCTGCTGGTGCACGACGCTCACGCGGCCGAGCCGGCGCACGCGTTCGCGCTCAGCCGGATGACGCAGCAGGTGATCGGCGCGACGCCGATGGGCGTCTTCCGGTCGGTCGAGCGGCCGGTCTACGACGAGCTGATGGCCGAGCAGATAGGGTGGCGAAGGCGAAGGGCGAAGGCGAGCTCGCGGCGCTGCTCGGCAGCGGCGACACCTGGACGATCTAGCGCGCGGCACTGAGGCTTCTCGTGTCGAGGCAAGCAAACGCGTCTGCCGACGGGCGGGGCCGGACGAGAGCACCGTCGAGTGCGCTGCATGCGGGACTTCGTCGGCCCCGAACGTTGCGTGCGCGTAGCTACCGCTGCGCCGGCTCGCGAAGCAGTCCTCGGTCGACCTCGGCAGGCTAGGTCAGCAGTACGACTCCAGAGTCGGACCGCCGTACGATCGTCGAGTGCCATCCGCACGGTTCCCCTGTCTCCGAGCACGTGGACGTTCCCGCTGCCCCAGACGAGGGGGTTCAGGTAGACCTCGTACTCGTCTACCAGGCCCTGTTCCGCGAGGGCGGGCGCCGAACTCGCCGCTCCTCGTGCACGAACAGGTCGCGCAGTCGGCCTCGTCCTTGAGCTTCGGGATCGAGTCGACGAGGTTTCCCCTCTGAGCACGATCGCGTTCCACTCGAGTTCTCCGGACAGCGTGGTCGAGCCGACGTACTTCGGCAGCGAGAATGACCATGTCTGCCCACTTCCCCGACTGGCTCGAGCCGGTCCCCGCCGGCCCCTCGATAGCGTCTTGCGGCCCAGCACGAGCCCGCTGGATCTCGCCTGGCGCTGGAACGAGTAGCCGCCGTCGGTCTCCGTCACGCCTCCACCCGCTCGCCGCACGTGGGTCTACGACGCCGTCGATCGTGGACTGTGCTGGTCGCTACGAGCGTCCCCGTCACGAGACTCCTCGTCGGCTGTGAGTGACCTCTTGAGCCTGCCTACCTCGGCGCCGCAGGAATGGCGATCGTACCGTTCGCCCCGAGGAGCATCAACGAGCGATCCGGCGAACACCGTGCTCGACGTTCCCCGACAGCGCGCCGCCCTGAGCGCGATCCGCGTCGAGGCTCGGCCGCCACAATCCGTGGTGCGCCGGGCATCCCGCTCGTTCGTCGGATGGCGCTCAGACGACCCTGCGGCGGCGGTCGTGTCTAGGGTCGGGCGGTGGTTTCTCTCCGGCCGATCACGCGACGTCGAATCGGTGAGCGCGGTCCGAGGCCCTCCACGTCACGCCGGGGCAGAGCCGCTTCGTCAGCGGTGTCCGCGAGTCGCTGCTCGAAGCAGCGCAGGCGCCCGATCGCTCAGGCCCGCGACTGGGCGATCTGACGCCGACGAGACGCCGGTCGGGTTCGTGATGATCGCCGACGAGGTCGTCAACCCCGACTACATCCCGCGTTTTCTCTGGAAGCAGCTCATCGACGAGAGCCACCAGCGACGGCGCTTCGCGACGGCGACGCTCGACCTCGTCGACGAGTTCATCCGAGACCGGGGTGTCGGGGAGCTGTGGACGCGCACCCGCGAGGGCTAGGGCAATGCCCGCCCAGTCTACGAGCGCTACGGCTCCGACCGGGCCGAGTCAGACCGTGCGGCCCCGAACGCTGACGCACGCTGAGATCGCAGCGCGCCGCAGGGCCGATGACCTCGACCGCCGAATCCCGTCCGACGAGCTCCGAGGCCAGGCGCGAGACCCTCCTGCAGCACGTCCGGAGCCAGAAGCTCACGGGCTACGTGCTCTTCGGCCAGGACTACATCCGCTACTTCACGGCCTTCGAGTTCCTCGCCACCGAGCGGCCGGTCGCCGTGATCGCGAACGGCGCCGGCGAGCTGACGGCGTTCGTGCCCGAGTTCGAGGTCGAGCGCGTCCGCGACGAGGCCGACTTCGAGCACGTCGAGTCGTATCCGGAGTATCCGGGCGAGGAGCATCCGATGCGGCTGCTCGCCCGCGTGCTCGCCGACGTCGGCATCGCCGGGCCGCTGGGCGCGGACGAGGACGGCTACCCGGGCATCCTCGGCTACGCAGGCCCGTCGCTGAGCGAGGTCACCGGCCAGCCGGTGACCCCGCTCGCCCCGTTCATCGAGCGGATGATGGTGCGCAAGAGCGAGGCCGAGGTCGAGCTGATCCGCGAGAGCGCCCGCTGGTGCGAGCACGCGCACCGGCTCCTGCAGGAGTACAGCCGGCCCGGCGCGACCGAGGCCGAGGCGAGCCTCCGGGCCGGGCACGAGGCGACGCTCGCGATGCTCGAGGCGCTCGGCCCCTCGTACGCGGGCCAGCAGTCGTCCGCCGACGGGGTCTCGGCCGGCTACCGCGGCCAGATCGGGCTGAAGAGCGCCTGGGCGCACGCGGTCGCCCACAACATCGAGTTCAAGGAAGGCGACGTCCTCGTCACCGAGACGGCCGCCCCGATCTGGGGCTACAACGCCGAGCTCGAACGGGCGCTGATCGTCGGCCCGCCCACCGACGAGATGCGCCGCCTGTTCGACCACACGGTCGCGGCGCAGGAGGTGGCGTTCGACGCGCTGCGCCCGGGCGTGACCTGCGCCGACGTGGACGGCGCGGTTCTCCGCTACTTCGAGGCGAACGACCTGCTGCCGTACTGGCGCCAGCACGTCGGCCACGCGATCGGGCTCCGCAACCACGAAGCGCCGTTCCTCGACGTGGGCGACCACACGCTGATCGAGCCGGGCATGGTGTTCACGATCGAGCCGGGCCTCTACTCGGACACCGTCGGCGGCTTCCGCCACTCCGACACGGTCGTCGTCACTCCGGACGGAATCGATGTGCTCACCGACTACCCGAAGGACATCGAGAGCTTGACCATCCCGGTCTGAACGAGGCGCGCCCGGAGCTGATCGACCGTGGAAGTCGGTCAGCCCCGGGCGGGCGGTGAGCCGCGGCGGCTAGACACGGGCTCGCAGATGCAGGTGAGCGAGGCCGATGCGACGCTTGCGGCGTGCCAACTCTTGGGCTGCGGGGCCAGGTGCGGGCGTCGCAGGCCGGCGGGCGGCACGGGTGAGACGCTCCGTGTGCTCACGGTGCAGCAGACGGGCAATTTCGGGTTCGTGACCGAGCATGATTCCTCCTTTCGAATCGCATCGAAGTGGCGGTGCTGTCGATATCGAGCCTGGAAATCACGGCGCGATTTCTCCTTCCGTTACGGATTGGTTGCTGGCGCCCGAGGGCGCGTCGTGTTGTGACCGCGGGATAGCGGCAGTCGCATGATCAAGCGCTTCAGAAGGTCGAGGCGGCTGAGCTGCGACTAGTGGAGGAACCGAGGTGCGGTTCCGGGGACGGCGCTGGCTAGGCCGTGAGCGGAGGCCAGACGCGGAAGATGTTTTGAGACAATCTGACCTCCTTTCGGATCGGATGGCCGGTAATTCGGCCGGTTGAAGTCAACCATGATGCCGACTCGCTCCTGCGTTGTCAAGACATCGCTTCGATAGTCGAGCGGGAGGCGGTCGCCGCCGCCTCCCGCTCTCGATCCCGGCTACGCGCGTGGCGCGGACGGCTCTGCGGCAGTCGTCGCTCGCCGCCGAACGAGGAAGAACGTCGTTCCGAGGATCCAGATCGGGAGCCCGAAGAGCAGCGCCGCCCAGCCGATCGGGCCGATCACGAGGACAAGCGCGAGGAAGAAGCTGAACCACGCCCACGCCTTCGGGAACACGCCCGTGCGCAGCGCCACCATCCCGGCTCCGAGCATCAGCAGGATCGCGGTCAGCTCCGCCCCTACGAAGAACGCGTCGCCGAGCACCTGCATCGACCCTGCTGCGGACGCCGCTGAGGTCGTCCTCCTGGATAGCCGCCGCGACGTCCGGACCCGTGCTGAGCAATGCGAACGCTCCGGTCGCGACCGCGCCCACAAACGCGACGTTCGAGTACATCCGCGAGCCCATCTCCGCGTCGGCGAGCCTGCGCCAGAGCACGACTGCGAACCAGAGAAACGCGAGGCAGCCGACCATGAAGATCCAGCTCCCGATCAGGATGCTGCTGTCGTCCGCCTGGTAGTGGGCGAGGTAGTCCGCGTCGGTCGCGTTCTCGTCGGGGACGGCCCCGGACTCGACCACGAAGATCCCGACGATCCAGAGAACGACCGCAACCACGCCTGTGTAGAGCGCCCAGCGCTCCGGCTCTTGCCGCATGACCCTCCTTCGTCCGAGTTGCGGCGCATCCTCGCGCGCGCACCGGACGGGATCGAGCGGGACGGAAGCGCTAGTTCTTGGGCGCTCGTCCGCGGTCGAGCGGGGCGAGCTTGCGCGGCTTCGGCTTCGCGACCTTCGCTCGCACCGGCTGCTCGCGGAGCGGCTTCGCGGCCGGGCGCGGGCGCAGCTTCGCGATTGCGCTCTTGCCGGGCTCCGCCTCGCCTTCGAGCGGTCGCTTCGTCTTGCCGAGTGCCTTCTTCAGTCCCGGAGCGGACTCGTCGCGGCCGTTGTTCCCGGGCAGCTTCGCCGTCTCCGAGCGCGAGGTGGCGGGACGACCGGTCGGCACAGGCGTGCGAGCGCGCTTCGTCGCCGTGTCCGCCTTCGCCGCGGCCTTCGCGACCTTCGCCTTGGCGTGATCCGCCTTCTTCGCGGCGACCTTCCCCGGAAGCTGCTTCACGCGAGCCACCTTCGCCGCGACGGTCTTCGCGGACGCACCTTTGGCGGGAGCGACCTTCGCGGCAACGGCCTTCGCCGGGGTCGCCGGCTCCCTGGTCTGCTGGACGCCCTCGTAGCCCGCGCCGCCGGCGACCGTGACCGCGACGACCGCGATCGGCGACCTTCGCCGCGCACGCCACCACCGACCGCGCCACCGCCGACCGCCGCGCCGCCGCCGATCGCGGAGAGCCCGACCGCCGCGGACGCGCTCGGCGCGCCCTTGAAGAGTGTCAGCGAGAGCGGCAAGCGGCAGGATCGCGAGCCCCTTGAAGGCGCGCCGGCGCTTCATCCCGGCCGCCGCGACTCGCGCGCAGCTCGGGCACTCGTCCAGATGCGCGACGAGCCGCTTGCGCTCCTTCCGGCCCAGCCGGCCATCGGTCTGCTGCGAGAGCGCGAGCTCCGCGCGGTCGCACGTGACGAGGTTCTCGAGCTCCTCGGCGAGCGAGCGCCGGGCGCGGAAGATCAGCGTCTCGAGCGCGGTGGGCGAGACGTCGAGGATCGAGGCGATCTCCTTGTAGGAGCGACCTTCCAGCTCGCGGAGGACGAGCGCCTCGCGCTGGGTGGGCGGGATCCGCTGGAGCGCGCGAACGAGATCGTCGATCGACGGCCCGTCGTCGTCGGCCTCGAAGGAGGCGATGTCGCGGTCGAGCTCGACCTCGTGCGGCCTCGACTGCTGCTGCCGGAAGCGCTGCCGGATCAGGTTGTGGGCGATCGTGATCAGCCAGTTCGTGGGCTTGCGCGGCTTCTCGCCCCGCTCGAGCGCGCGCAAAGCGTTGACGAAGGTCGTCTGCATGACGTCCTCCGCGTCCGCCGCGTTGCCGAGGACGGCGTAGGCGTAGCGATAGACCTCGGCCGCGTGGGCGCGGTAGAGCTCGTCCAGCTCGCGCGCAGCGCGGATCCCGGTCGCGGTGGTCGCCACGATAGGAAAGATGCCCCATAGGGGCACTCCCTCACGCGCTCGCACAAACTCCTTACATCTGGCCGCGCAAGCTCCGCGCTCCTCGCGCATCTATCAGGTGGGGGAGACGACGAGTGGGGCCGGTGATGTCCCGGCCCCACCCGTCCCATTTTCACGTCTGCGCGGCGGCCTGCTGTCGGCTCGACCGGTGGGGGCGGGCCGACCATGTAGTCGGCCGGCTCGTGCTGGCGGTGCGAGAGGTAGACGAAGGGCAGCGCGAGCGCCGAGAGCCCGGCGCCGAGCAGGTACGAGCCCGGATAGCCCCAGACGTCCGCCGCGCGGCCGAGCACCGGCTGGGCGACGACTCCGCCTGTCGAGCCCAGCATCGAGTCGAAGGAGAGGATCGAGGCCCGCTGCTGCGACGGGATCAGGCCGTTCAGGTAGGCCTGGCGGATCGGAGTCGAGGCCGACCAGAGCAAGCCCCAGACCGCGATCAGGGCGATCACGGCCCAGAGGTTGTCGAGGATGCCGATCAGCGCGAGGGTGAGCGCGCTCGCGGCGATCGCGGCCATCAGCGCCGTCGTCCGGCAGGCGAAGAGCTTCCTGATCCAGGGCGCCGCGATCCCGCCGAGGATCTGAGCGCCGGCCACGATCGCCGCGACGAGGCCGGCGATCCCGTACGCCTCCGGATCGCCGTAGAGCTCGAGCAGATACGGCTGCAGGGCGTAGAACGCGTAGATCCCGACTCCCGCGGTGAACGGCGAGGCGAGCATCACCCACTTCACTGCGGGCACGCGCCAGCCGTACTCGATCGAGGCGCTGGAGATCCGCCGCATCCCGCGCGCGACGCCGGCCCCCCGCACCGGCGTGAAGCCGAGGTCTCGCATCAGGACGAACGCCAGCACGAACATCACGACGAGGACGACCGCGCGCAGCACGAAGGGGACGCCCAGGTTCGTCGCCTGGGCGATGTAGCCGCCGGCCACCGAGCCCGTCAGCATCGCCGCCCCCATGACGATCTGGCCCCGCCCGAAGACGGACTCGAGGCTGCCCTCGAAGCCGGTTGCGGCCAGCGCGTCGACGAGCCACGCCTCCACCGCGCCCGAGAAGAAGGTGAAGCCGAGGCCGAGGAGCATCGAGACGATCGCCCACAGCCAGAACGGCGCCTCCACCATCCAGAGGACGACGTAGAGCAGCGTCGTCACCGCCAGCGTGACGGTGCCGAGGAGGTACGAGACGCGGCGGCCGATCGTGTCCGCGACGATCCCCGTCGGCACCTCGAAGACGACCATGCCCGCAGTGAAGAACGCGTTCGCGGTGAACGCCTCGAGGTTCGAGAGCCCCGCGTCGAGCAGGAAGATCGTGTTGATCCCCCAGATCAACGACGCCGCGAGCGTGTTGCCGAGGAGCAGGATCAGGTACGTGCGTTGGATCGAGGCTGGGGTCGGCATGCGCGAGTGGACTCTCAAACGCGGCCGGGTGCGCGAGGATTCCTAGCGGCGCGCCGGTACTCGAGCCGGACGCCGTCGTCGCCGAAGCGCGTGAACCCCGTGAGCTCGAAGCGGCGGAGCGGGAAGGCGCCGTCTGCGAGGGCCGGGCCCGCGGCCGACGAGCGTCGGCGCGACGGTGAGGATCAGCTCGTCGAGCAGGTCGTGGGCGAGGAGCTGGCCTGCGATGTCGCCGCCGCCCACGAGCCAGGTGCGCTCGAGGCCGCGCTCGTCGAGGAGGGCAACCAGCTCGGCGAGGTCGCCGGCGAACCGTTCGACGACCGCTCCTTCGAGCGGCTCGAGCGACTCGGCATGCGTGACGATCCAGGTCGGCTTGGCGCCGTACGGCCAGGAGCCGTGACGAACCATGAACGCCCACGTCTCCGCGCCCATGACCAGCGAGTCGACGTCCGCGAAGAAGGCCTCGTAGTCGTTCTCGGCGCCGGTCAGGGTCTGCAGGAACGAGAGGTCGGCGTCCGGTCCGGCGATCCTGCCGTCGAGGCTGAGAGCGGCGAAGTAGACGAGGTGCGCGGGCACGAGGCCGACGATAGCCTGCGGTGGTGGCCGCAGCTGAGCCCTGGCGGATCGCGATCGTCTCGATGTTGCCGCCCATCGTCGAGCGGCTCGTGTCGGTGTTGCGTGACCTCGGCCACGAGCCGGTGGGGGTCGTCACCGCGCGGGCGCTGAGGGAGCGACCGCCGGACCTGATCCTCGGCGACGCGACCGTTCCGGACGGGCTCGATCTCCTCTTCGCCAGGGACAAATGGTCGGTGGAGCCGCTGCTGCGAGCGCTCAGGCCCGACCTGATGATGTGCTGGGCCTTCCCGTGGAAGCTGCCCCAGGCCGCCCTCGACGTCGCCCCGCTCGGGTCGATCAACCTCCACCCAGCGCTCCTCCCGCGTCACCGCGGCCCGATCCCGCTCTCGTGGGCGCTGCGCGAAGGAGACGGCCGCTTCGGGGTGACCTGGCACCGGATGGACGCCGAGCTCGACACCGGCGGGATCCTCGCGCAGACGTCGATCCCGATCGAGGACGACGACTTCCTGATCACGGACATCGGCCCGAAGATCGGCGCGGCGGCGTTGGGTCTCCTCCCGGGCGTGCTCGAGCGGGTCGCGGCCGGCGATCCCGGGCGATCCGCAGCCGGAGGAGGGCGCGAGCTGGGCCGGCCACTTCGAGGACGACGACTACGTGCGCGTGGACTGGTCGCAGCCGGCCCGGAGGATCCACGACCAGGTACGAGCCTGGAACCTGATGCTCGGGATGAGCAAGCTCGTCGCTCCGGTCGCGGAGCTCGACGGCGAGCGCGTCCGGCTCGTTCGAACGAGCCTGCGCGACCCCGGCGACGGCTCGCGCCGCGTGGAGTGCGGCGACGGGCCGATCTGGCTCGTCGAGACGGAGCCGCTGCCCGGTGAGCCCTAGGGAGCCGGAGGCAGGACGCCCCCGGCTCCTCGGCTCGGCCTCCCCCTTAGTCGTCGCCGCCGTCGGTCGTGATCGTGACCGTCTTGACGATCTCGCAGTTCGTGTGCGAGTCGCTCTCCTTGCTGTTCAGCCAGACGGTGTCCTTGCCGGAGCCGCAGTCGATCTTGTCCAGCTCGTCGTCGTCGGCGAGCGCGTGCAGCTTGTCGTCGCCGTCGCCGCCGTTCTGGACGTCGGCGCCGCGCCCGACCCAGATCACGTCGTTGCCGTTGCCGCCGTCGACCGTGTCGTTGCCGCGGCGCCCGCGGAGATGGTCGTTCCCGTCGCCGCCGTTGAGCGTGTCGTCGTCGGCGCCGCCGAGGATGCGGTCGTTGCCGCCCTCGCCGTTCAGGGTGTCCTTGCCGCGGTTCCCGTGGACGCGGTCGTTGCCGTCGCCGGCGTTGACCGTGTCGTCCCCGGCGAGCGCGACGATCCGATCGCGTTCCGAGGTGCCGGTGAGCGTGTCGTTACCGCTCGTGCCCTTGATCGACGTGACGCTGTGCGCGAGCGCCGCGCCGGTCACGACGAGCAGCGCGAGTGCGGCAAGCGCTCCGACGATCGTTCTCGTGCTCTTCATTCCAAATCCCTTCGTAGTTCGAGCTGACGAGCGCATCCTTTCCATCGCCTGTCAGCCAGCCGTTCGCCGAACGTAAAACGCGCGTAAAACGCTCAGACGCGCGCGAGGTCGCCGGCGGCCCGTGTCGCGGGTGCGTGCGGAAGCCGGACCGTGAAGACCGTCTGCCGGCCCGGCGAGCTCGCAGCCTCGACCGAGCCGCCCATCCCCGTCGCGAGCTCCTTGACGATCGCGAGGCCGAGCCCGGTTCCGACCGGACGCTCGCGGCCGTAGCGGGAGTAGAGGTAGAAGCGCTCGAAGGCGCGCTCGAGCTCCTCGGCCTGGAGGCCCGGGCCGGTGTCCTCGACTCGCAGCTCGCCGGGCAGCGCGTGGATGCGAACCGAGCCACCGGCCGGGGTCAGCCGCAGCGCGTTCTCGACCAGGTTCGAGAGGATCTGGAGCGTGCGATCCGCATCGCCGATCGCCGGCGCCTCGTCCGTTCCGGCGACCTCGAGCGCCACTCCGAACTCGCGCGCCTGGGCCTCGTAGCGGCGGAGCGCATCGAGTGCGGTCGCGCGCAGGTCGATCCGGTCGCGCCGGACGCTGAACTCGGCCTTGCGCATCCGGGCGAGATCGAGCACGTCTCCGACGAGCCGCTCGAGCCGCAGCGACTCGCGAACGATGACCGCCGCGGCCTCGTCCGCAGGGAGCACGCCCTCGCGCAGCCCCTCCGCGTAGCCGCGGATCGCGGTCAGCGGCGTCTTCAGCTCGTGGCTGACCGAGAGCAGGAACGCGCGCTCCGCCTCGCGTGCCTTCGCGAGCTGGACGGCGACCTCGTTGAAGCTCTCGGCGAGGAGCGCCAGCTCGCGCGGGCCCTCGACCGGGACGAGCTGCGGCTCGTCGGCGGAATCTGCGAGCCCGCGCGTCGCCTCGGCCACGCGGCGAACCGGCCTCGCGATCGCCCGCGCGAGCAGGAACGCGATCAGCGCCGCGAGTGCCGCCGTGACGAGCGCGGCGATGATCAGCCCCTCGATGTGCGGCCGCCAAGCGGAGTTCGTCGAGCTCGCCGGCCGCAGGAGCACGAAGCCCTTGCCGCGCACGAGCCGGGCGGCGTAGAGGTAGCGCGTGCCGTCGCTCTCGAGCGTCCCGTCGAGCCGCGCGCCGCGGCGGAGCTCGGCCGCGCGCTCCGGCGGCAGGAGCGGCGACGAGCCGTCGAGCGGAACCTGGACGACGCGCTCGTCCTGGCGCTCGAGGAACACCTGCAGCGACTTCAGCCGCGAGAAGGGGAGGATCGCCTCGCGCTCGCGCTCGACGAGGAGGTCGAACTGGGCCGAGACGTCCCTGAGCGTGTTCCGCTCGACCGCTCGGCGGGTGAGGATCGCGCCGATCGCGAGGGCGAGAACGAGCGAGAGGAGCGCCACGAGCCCGATCGCCGCGAAGAGGCGCGCCCGCAGCGTCACGGCTTGACGGCCTTGTAGCCCGCCCCCCGGAAGGTGCGGATCGCGTCCGGTCGGCCGAGCTTCCGGCGGAGTTGCGCGACGTGCACGTCGACCGTGCGCGTGCCGCCGGCATAGGAGAGGCCCCAGACGCGGTCGAGCAGGAGATCGCGCGAGACGACGATCCCGGCATTGTCGAGCAGGTAGGCGAGCAGGTCGAACTCCTTGCCGGTCAGCTCGACGGTCTCGCCCGCGACCGTGACCTCGCGCGCCTCGGTGTCGACCGTGACGTCGCCGAGCTCGAGCCTCGCCGGCTGCGGCGCGGGCTCGGTGCGACGGAGGACGGCTTTCACGCGCGCAGCAAGCTCGCGCGGCGAGAAGGGCTTCGTCACGTAGTCGTCGGCGCCGACCTCGAGCCCGGCGACCCGGTCGACCTCCTCGTCGCGCGCGGTCAGCATCACGATCGGAACCGACGAGCGGGCGCGGATCCCGCGGCAGACGTCGAAGCCGTCCTGCCCCGGCAGGCCGACGTCGAGGATGACGAGCCGCGGCCGGATCCGGTCGAGGTCGAGCAGCGCGTCCTCTCCCGTGCGGGCCCACGCGATCCGGTAGCCGCTCTGCTCCAGATAGGCGCTGACGAGCGAGCCGATCGACTCCTCGTCCTCGACGAGCAGGAGCTGCGCCCCCGGCGTCGCGGCACTCATCTGCCGGCGGCGCGAACCTCGCCGGCCGGGGAATCGCCGTCGCGGATGACCGTCGCGACCATCCCGCGCCGGAGCGCCGAGAACGACGTCGAGCGGCCGTTGAGCGAGATCGACGCGTTCGGAGCGACCGCGATCGTGACGACCGTCGCGTCGCGCTCGCGCAGGGTCAGCGAGCCGGGGCTCTTGTCGCGGATCACCCCGCGGTCGATCCGGTAGTCGTGCAGCGCGCCGTCGTCCTTGACGAGCACCTCGGCGCGCACGAGCTTCGGCCCGAAGAAGTAGCCGCCCGAGCGAGCGGGGGAGCGAGCTCGAGAGCGCGAACCCGGGCTGGGCCGCCAGCAGCACCGCATTCACGGCGAGCAGCGCCGCCACCACCCAGAGAGCCTTCGACCGCTTCGACGACATGCGCGCATTGTCGTCGCCGATCGTCAGGGTGTCGTGCCCTCCATGTTAGAGCGGTGTAAAACCGTGCTTCTCGCCGCGTCGCGCCGGAGCTGCAGGTGGCGGCCGGCGATCAGCGTCATCACGAGCCCGGTGGCTCCGGAGACGAGGAACGCGAGCTGCGTTGCCGCCGACGTCCGTGAGGAAGCCGGCGAGGAGGCCGCCGAGCGGCGCGAGCCCGGCGAAGGCCCAGAGGAAGAGGCTGACGACGCGGCCGCGCAGGTGATCGGGCGCGCCGAGCTGGAGGATCGCGTTCGCGTTCGACGTCCAGAGGGTGAAG
This sequence comes from uncultured Gaiellaceae bacterium, assembly GCA_963745775.1. GTDB lineage: Bacteria > Actinomycetota > Thermoleophilia > Gaiellales > Gaiellaceae > Gaiellasilicea. The sequence goes on along the minus strand of CAVUYY010000015.1, from coordinate 36,766 downwards.
CAGGCGCCGGTGACGAAGAGGAGCACCGCGCAGGCCCAGACGTTCTCGAGCGGCGCGATTGCGAGCAGCGTGAGGCTGAAGCCGCCCGTTCCGGCGACGAGGACCTTCCAGCTCGCCCGGCCGAGCGCGGCCGTCAGCAGCGCGCCGACGAGCGCGCCGGCCCCGAAGCAGGCGGACAGGATCCCGAAGACCTCAGGCCCGGTGTCGAGCGTCTCCGAGGCGAGGAGCGGCAGGATCACGTGGAAGTTGAAGCCGACGGTGCTGACGACGGTGACGATCGCGAGGATCAGCCGCACCTCCGGCGTCACCCGGGCATAGCGGAGCCCCTCGCCGATCGAGCGCAGCATCGACGGCGGCTCGGCGTCGCGCTTCACCGGCACGAGCTCCTCCTGCCGCATCAGGAGGAGCGACGCCAGCACGGCGAGGAAGCTCACCGTGTTGATCGCGAAGCAGGCGCCGACGCCGAAGGCGGCGATCAGCACGCCGGCGAGCGACGGGCCGACGACCCGCGACGCGTTGAAGAGGCTCGCGTTCAGCGCGACCGCGTTCGGCAGCTCCTCGCGGCCGACGAGCTGGAAGGTGAGCGCGTGCCGGCCCGGCGCGTCGAAGACGAGCGCGCAGCCGCCGAGCGCCGCGAGCACGTAGACGAGCCAGAGCGTCGCCGAGCCGGTGAGGACGACGACGGTCAGGATCGCCGAGAGCAGCATCGAGACGAGCTGGGTTCCGATCACGAGCTTGCGGTTCTCGACGCGGTCGGCGACGACGCCGGCGAAGAGGCCGAAGACGGTGAAGGGCACGAAGCGGCAGAACGCGAGGATCCCGACCGCGACCGGCGAGGACGTCAGCTCGATCACGAGCCAGGCGAGCGCGATGTTCTGCATCCACGTCCCGATCACCGAGACGAGCTGGCCGGTGAAGAAGAGGCGGTAGTTGCGGTGGCGCTTCAGGCTCGCGAACGTGCGCGCGTTCAGCTTGAGCAGAGCCGCCGTCACAGGAGCTTCCCGAGCGGGACGAGGGCGGCCTCGATCGCCTCGAGCTCCGCGGGCTCGAGCCCCTTCAGCCGTTCGGCGAGCCACGAGGTGCGGCGCGCACGGACGCGCTTGAGCACGGCCGCCCCTTCCTCGGTGAGCGTGAGCCCGACCCTGCGGCGGTCGCCCTCGTCGCGGGTGCGCTGGATCAAGCCCGCCTTCTCGAGGCGGTCGACGTGTCCGGAGAGCGCGGGCGCGGAGATCCGCTCCTCGGCGGCGAGCTCGCGCAGGCTCAGGCCCGGGTTGCTGCGGATCAGCCAGAGGAGGGTCACCTGGCGGCTCGTGACACCAAGGCTCTCCGTCTCCTTGCGCAGCTCGCGCGAGAGCCGCAGCAACGCCGGTCGCAGCTCGTTGGCGACGGCCAGAGGGTCGGAGCTAACTACATTAATCATTAACGTCGTGAACGTTAGCAGGAACGACTCATTCCGAGGCGCCCGACCCGCTAGCGTTCAGGGGGTGACCGAGAGGCTCGCCCGAGCCGCCGCCCTCCGGCCGAAGCGCATGCTCCTCCTGTGGGGACTGGTCTTCCTGCTCTCGATCGGCGTGATCGCCGCCTTCCTGCCCTCGGCGCTGACGACCGACTCGACCGTGACGAACGACCCCGAGTCGCAGCAGGGCTACGCGGTGATGAACGAGCGGATCCGGCAGCATGAGCCCGGCGACTTCGTCAACGAGCTGGTGATCGTGCGGGCGCCAGGGCGCGACGTGCGAACCGATCCGGAGGTGCGGAGAGCGGTCGACGACCTCGTCTCGGAGCTCGAGGCGACGCGTGCGACGCAGTCGATCCGCACCTTCTACGCGGACGGCGACGCGACGCTCGTCTCACCCGACAAGGACGCGACCGTGCTCGCGATCGGGATGGGCCCTGACGCGGAGGAAGGGATCAAGCGGGTGATCGAGGTGGTCGAGCGGGTGGATGCGGGGCCGTTCGAGGCGGCGATCACAGGCGAGTTCACCGCCGACGAGGACTTCCTCACGATCTCGAACAAGGATCTGAAGGAGGGCGAGCTCTTCTTCGGCCTCCCCGCGTCGCTGCTCGTCCTCCTGTTCGTCTTCGGCGCCGTCGTCGCCTCGCTCGTCCCGCTCCTGCTCGCGATCGTCGCGATCACGGTCGCGCTCGCGCTCGTCGCGCTCGTGGGCCAGGCCTGGGAGCTCTCGTTCTTCGTCGTCAACATGCTGACCGCGATGGGGCTCGCGCTCGGGGTCGACTACTCGCTCTTCATCGTCTCTCGCTTCCGCGAGGAGCGCGGCGAGGGTCGCGCCAAGCAGGCGGCGATCGAGGCGGCGGGACGGACGGCGAGCCGAGCGGTTCTCTTCAGCGGCTCGGCCTTCGTGATCGCGCTCCTCGGGATGCTGCTCGTTCCCGACACGATCATGCGCAGCCTCGCCGCCGGAGCCGTGCTCGTCGGGATCACCGCGGTCGCGGCGGCGACGACGCTCCTGCCTGCGGTGCTGGCCGTGCTCGGCGACCGCGTCGACGCGCTTCGGTTGCCGTTCCTCAGCCGCAGCGCCACCTCCGAGGGGCGCTTCTGGGGCGCGATCGTGGCGCGCGTCCAGCGCGCACCGGTCGTCAGCCTGGTGGTCTCCGTGGGCGTCCTCGTCGCGCTCGCCCTGCCGGCGCTCGACCTGCGCACGGGCTCGGCGGGAGTCCGGACGATCCCCGACGGCTATGCGTCGAAGGACGGCTTCCTCGCCCTCGAGCGCGAGTTCGGCGTCGGCACGGTCGACTCGGTCGAGATCGTCGTCGACGGCGACGCGAACGCCGTGCCGATCAAGGCAGGAGTCGAGCGCCTGCGGACCGCGCTGGCCGCGGATCCGGCCTTCCAGGATCCCGAGGTCTCGGTCGGCCCGAACGGCGACATCACGATCGTCGAGGCGCTCGTCGGCGGCGACAGCCGCGACGAGGTGGCCGTCCAGGCGATCGAGCGACTCCGTCAGGACGTCGTCCCGGCGGCGCTCGGCGAGTCGGGCGCACGCACCTACGTCACCGGCGAGACCGCGGAGATCGTCGACTACCGCGAGCTGATGGCCGACTGGCTGCCCGCTCGTCTTCGTCTTCGTGCTCGGGTTCAGCTTCCTCCTGCTCACGATCGCGTTCCGCTCGATCGTGGTCGCCGCGAAGGCGATCGTGCTCAACCTGCTCTCGGTGGGCGCCGCCTACGGGATCCTCGTGCTCGTCTTCCAGAGGGGCGTGGGCAACGAGCTCTTCGGCTTCGCGCAGGTGGACGCGATCGAGGCGTGGTTGCCGCTCTTCCTCTTCTCCGTCCTCTTCGCGCTCTCGATGGACTACCACGTCTTCCTGCTCAGCCGGATCCGCGAGCGCTACCTCGAGACGGGCGACAACAGCGATGCGGTCGGGTTCGGCGTCCGCACGACCGCGCGCCTGATCACGGGGGCGGCGCTGATCATCATCGTCGTCTTCGCCGGCTTCGCGAGCGGCGAGCTCGTGATGTTCCAGCAGATGGGCTTCGGGATCGCGATCGCGCTCCTGCTCGACGCGACGGTGATCCGCTCGGTGGTCGTACCGGCGGCGATGGAGCTGCTCGGCGACCGGAACTGGTACCTCCCGAAGTGGCTCGAATGGCTGCCGCGCTACGACGTGGAGGCCGAGCCGCCGGTCACCGACGCTCCGCCTATCAGCGCGAACTAGCGACGAACCGCGCGATCCGGGCGCCGATCTCCTCTCCCTTGTCCTCCTGGAGGAAGTGGCCGGCGCCGGCCACGATCTCTGGCTCCAGCGCGCCGGGGATGTGAGCGGCGATCTTCTCGGCCACCCGAGGCGAGAAGATCGGATCGGAGTCGGAGAAGAGGACGAGCGCGGGCTTCTCCCAGCGGCCGAGCGCGTCGCGAAGGGCGAGCAGGGGCTGCGTGTTCGGATGCTCCGGCTCCGTCGGCACCTGCTCGGGGAACGCTAGGACGCCGGCCTTCGACTCCGGCACCGGCCACGGGGCGCTGTAGGCCTCCTCCACCTCGTCGTCGAGCGGCTGCACGCACGAGATCCGCACGAGCCGGCCGGGAACGAGGTCGGTGCCGTGGCGGCGGACGAAGGCGCGGAAGCGCAGCCACTCGTCCGAGGGCGGACGGCCGCCGCCGATCCCGGTGTTCATGATCACGAGCCGGGCCACGCGATCCGGCTGCTCGACGGCGACCCGCAGGCCGATCGGCCCGCCCCAGTCCTGGACGACGATCGTCAGGTCGCGGAGGTCGAGCTCCTCGACGAGCCTCCGGATCGAGTCCGTGTGCCGGTCGAAGGAGTAGTCCTCCACGCGGAGCGGCTTGTCGGAGCGGCCGAAGCCGAAGTAGTCGGGCGCGATCGCGCGGGCGGTCGGCGTCAGCTCGGGGATGACCTTGCGGTACAGGTACGACCACGTCGGCTCGCCGTGGAGGAGGAGCACCGGCGGAGCTCTGTCATCGTCTGGGCCTTCGTCGAGGTAGTGGAGCCGGAGGCCGTCCTGCTCGACGTAGTTCGGCGCGAACGGATAGCCGGGGAGATCGGCAAAGCGCTCGTCCGGCGTGCGGTAGGCGTCCATCGGCAGCGACCCTAAGGCCGTCCGGCCCCGCCTGCATACTCCGCCCGATGGATCAGCCGCCGCGCGACCCGGACGACCTGCCCCCGGACGACCCTCCGCCGGACGATCTGCCCGAAGGCGAGCTCGAGGAGACGGTCGTCCGCGACGACTGGGGCGAGGAGACGGTCGTCCGGGAAGACCCGGCGCTGGTCGACGAGACGGCCGTGGTCGAGGAGCACGAGGAAGAGGTCGTGCGCAAGCCGCCGCTGATCTGGCCGTATCTGCTCGCGTTCCTGCTGCTCGTCCTCGGAGGGCTCGGCGCGTACTGGTACTTCTCGCAGGAGGACACGAACACGGTGCCGGTGGTCGTCGGCCAGCTCGAGGCGACCGCTGAAGCGTCCGTGCGCGAGGCCGGCTTCGAGCCGGAGTCGGAGCAGGCGGAGAGCGAGAGGCCGACCGGCGTCGTCGTCGAGCAGAGATCCCGAGGGCGGGACCGAGCTCGAGGAGGGCGAGACCGTGCGGCTGACCGTCTCCAGTGGGCCGGCGAGCGGGGACGTTCCCGACGTCGTCGGCGAGCAGACGGCCGATGCCGTCGCCGCCGTGGAGGAGGCCGGTTTCGAGGCGAACGTGACCGAGGTCTTCTCCGACCAGGAGGCCGGGACCATCGCCGAGCAGGATCCGGCGGCGGGCGAGGAGCTCGAAGAGGGCGTCGACCGTGGAGCTCACCGCCTCGAAGGGGCGCGAGCCTGTCGAGGTTCCCGACGTCGTCGGCACGACCTCGTCGGAGGCCACCGCGACGCTTCGGGACGCGGGCCTCGAGGCGAATCTCGTCTCGGTTCCGTCCGAGCGGGCGAGCGGAACCGTGCTGGCGCAGAACCCTGCTGCCGGCGTCGTCGTCAAGGCTGGGACGAAGGTGCGGCTGAACGTGGCGCAGGCGCCCGGTGAGACGACGACCGAGCCGACGACCACGACGACCGAGCCGACCACGACGACCGAGCCGACGACCACGACCGACCGCGACCGAGCCGAGCACGCCGGCGTCGGCGACCGTCCCGGACGTGGTCGGACAGGAGCTCGCGGTCGGCGCGCGGAGCTTCCGCGAGCGAGGGCTTGAAGGTCGCCGTCCGCTACGTACCCTCGCAGGAGGCACAGGGAAGGATCATCGCCCAGGCCCAACCCGCGGGCACGGAGCTCCAGAGCGGCGACACCGTTCAGGTGAACGTCTCGAACGGCGCCACGCCGGAAGCGGCCGCGGCCGTTCCCGATGTCAACGGGCTCCGGGGCCCTGCGGCGCGCGTTCGACTCGACGAGTCCGGCTTCGAGGCGCTCACGATCACGCAGGGCGAGAGCGGATCCCCCGCGAGGACGGTTCTCTCCCAGACGCCCGCGGGCGGCGCGAGCGTGCCGCGAGGCTCGCTCGTGATCCTGTACGTCAGCGGCGTCTAGGTCGTCGCGCGACTACTTCGGCGCGGCTTCGAGCTTGTAGCCGACGCCGTAGCGCGTCTGGATGAAGGTGTGCCGCGGCGCCCGGTGGTCGATCTTCTCGCGCAGCTTGCGGACGAAGACGTCGACGGTGCGGTCGCGATGCGAGGCGCGGCGGCCCCAGACGCGCTGGAGCAGCTCGTCGCGCGTCAGCACCCGGCCCTCGTCGACCGCGAGCGCGTAGACGAGCCGGAACTCCGTCGGCGTCAGCTCGGCGCTGGCGCCGTCCACGTAGGCCTGGACGTTCCGCGGGTCGAGGCGGAGCTCCTCGATCTCGATCTGCTCGCCTCGGCGCGAATCCTGGGCGCGGGTTCCTCGGCGGGCGGCGGCGCCCACGCGGGCGACGAGCTCCTTCATCGAGAACGGCTTGACGAGGTAGTCGTCGGCGCCGATCTCGAGCGCGTGCACCCGGTCGTGCTCGGTGCCGCGCGCGCTGACGACGACGATCGGCGTTCCGATCCCCTCGCCGCGCGCCTGCTCGATCACCTTCCAGCCGTCGACTCCCGGAAGCATCAGGTCGAGCACGCAGACGTCGGGGCGCTCGTAGCGCAGCCGCGCGAGACCTGTCTCGCCGTTCGCCACCCCGACGGCCTCGAAGCCCGCGACGGAAAGATGCCGCGCCATCCCCTGCGCGATCACGTCGTCGTCCTCGATGATCAGAACCTTCGCCATCGGGTGAATCATGCAGCGCGGAGAGGCTGTCGGAGGGTTACCGACTGGTAACGGTCTGGTGAAGTCGGTTCTGTTACAACCGGGAGCGTGGAGGCGGACGCCGAACGAGGCCGCGTGCTGCTCGAGGAGAGCCGCGAGGCCGTGGTCGTCGTCGACGCCGACGGGGTGGTGCTCGCCGCCAGTCGCCGCGCCCGCCAGTCGCTCGACGGAGTGCGGGAGGGTGCGCAGCTTCCCGACGAGCTGCTCGACGGCGCGCACGCGCTCGTCGTCCCCTACGCCGTCGCCGGTCGGGACGAACGGCTCGTCTACCTCTCCCGCGTGGGCGACATGGCGGCCTACGAGGAGCTGCGCTCGGGCTTCACGGCCGCGGTCTCGCACGAGCTCCGGACGCCCCTCGCCCGTCTCCTCTCGCTGCTCGAGCTCGCGCTGCTCCCGGGTGAGGACGTCGCCGACCTCGTCGACCAGGCTCGGCGCGAGGTCGAGCAGATCCGCGAGCTGATCGACGAGGTGCTGTTCCTGAGCGAGCTCGAGTCCGGGGCACGGGTCGTCGCATTGGGGGCGGCGCCGGTGCTCCCGGTTCTCCACGACGTCGCGGCCGAGCTCGAGGAGCGTGCCGCGCGAGCCGGGGTCGCGCTCGAGGTGGCCGGCGACTCGGATGCGCGCATCGAGGTTCGGCCGAGGATGCTGCACGTGGTCGCGCAGAACCTCGCCGAGAACGCGATTCGCTACGCGGGACCCGGCTCGACAGCCCGGCTCTCGGTCGAGCGGGACGTCGACAGCGTGGTGCTCAGGATCGCCGACAACGGCGGCGGCGTCGACGAGGCCGATCTGCTCCGGCTCTTCGAGCGCTTCTACCGAGCCGACCGCTCGCGCGCCTCCCGCGGAACCGGCCTCGGGCTCGCGATCGTGAAGCACGTCGTCGCGTCGGCCGGCGGAACGGTCGAGGCGCGCGGCGGTCGCGGCCGCGGGCTCGAAGTGCGCTGCGTCTTCCCGACGCGAAGCTAGCGCGGGTAGCCGGACACGATCCGCCAGCCCGCGGCCGTGCGCTCCAGCTCGATCGTGCCTCCGCCTTCGAGCCCGACGGTCGCGGTGTCGCCGTCGACCGCGATCTCGCTCGCTCCCTCGATCCTGTCGTCGATCGCGCCGCGCGGCTGTCGCGCCGCCGCCCGCTCGAGCTCGCCGGCGCAGTCCGCGGTCTGCGCCGGCTCGACGAGCCGCTCGCAGGCGGCGCCGGCGTCGCCGTCGGCGAGATCCTCGAGGTAACCCTGGGTCGCAGCCGAGATCTCGCCCTCGTCGCTGCTACCAACACCGCAGCCCGTGGCGAGTAGAAGCACGGCGGCGAGGCAGGCTGCGAGCGCGAGCCTCGCCATCTCAGGCCGGAGAGCGGTCATGGACTCACTTTGGGCCAACGCGAGCGCTGAGCAGGTGCGGCTGGCACCACTTCGCGGCTACGGCGGGCACGGCGCCCGCAGTCCTCTTCACCATCCCTTCACCGGATCTTCACCATGAGGTACCCCATCCGAGACCTGGGTGCCGGGAAACTCGGCCCATGCACTCACTCACGAAGATCGCGCTTCTGCTGGCCCTCGCCGCCACGCTCGCCGGCTGCGGCGGCGGCCGGGACGGCGACGACGAGGCGGGCGGCGAGACCACGTCGGCCACGACCTCCGAGAGCGGCGGCGACCTCTCGGGGCGGATCCAGGCCGACGGCTCGAGCACGGTCGGCCCCTACACGACGGCGGCCGCAGAGTCGTTCCAGGACGTCGAGCCCGGTGTCCAGGTGACCGTCGGCGTTTCCGGCACGGGCGGCGGCTTCGAGCGCTTCTGCCGCGGCGAGACCGACCTCTCGAACGCCTCGCGCGCGATCAAGGAGGAGGAGATTGCCGCCTGCGAGCAGGAGGGGATCGAGTACGTCGAGTTCCAGGTCGCGAACGACGCGCTCACCGTCGTCGTCAACACGGAGAACGACTGGGCGACGTGCCTGACCGTCGAGCAGCTGAAGACAATCTGGAACACCGGCTCGAAGGTGAACAACTGGAACCAGGTCGACGAGAGCTTTCCCGACCAGCAGTTGAAGCTCTTCGGCCCCGGAACCGACTCCGGCACGTTCGACTACTTCACCGCCGAGATCAACGGCGAGGAAGGCGCGAGCCGCTCCGACTACGGCGCCAGCGAGGACGACAACGTGATCGTCCAGGGCGTCACCGGCGAGAAGGGCGGCCTCGGCTACTTCGGCTTCTCCTACTTCGAGGCGAACCAGGACAGCCTCAAGGCGGTCGAGATCGACGGCGGCGACGGCTGTGTCGCGCCGAGTGTCGAGACGGCGCAGGACGGGACCTACAAGCCGCTCTCGCGCCCGCTCTTCATCTACGCGAAGACGGAGTCGTTCGAGCGACCGGAAGTCGAGGCGTTCGTACAGCACATCCTCGACAACGAAACGGCCATCGCCGAGAGCTCCCAGTTCGTGCCGCTGACCGACGAGCAGCTCGAGCAGGCCAAGAGCGACTTCGAGGCAGCAACCAGGTAGGTGGCGACTCCCGAGCTCACTGCAGGCGCGGAGCCTCGTCTGCGCCCTGGATCTCTGAGCGGGCGGCGTAGGATCGGCGAGGACGTCGTCAAGGGCGTCCTCGCCCTTTGTGCGCTTCTCTCGGTGGCGACCACGGTCGGGATCGTCTTTGCGCTCTTCGTCCCAGCGGTCGAGTTCTTCCGTGAGATCTCCAGCGTCGACTTCTTTACGGGAACGACCTGGGCACCGCTCTTCGAGCCGGCGAGCTTCGGCGTGCTTCCCCTGATCTCGGGAACGCTGCTCGTGACCGCGATCGCCAGCCTCGTCGCGATGCCGCTCGGCCTCGGCGCGGCGATCTACCTGAGCGAGTACGCGAGTCCCAGAACGCGTGGGATCCTCAAGCCGGCCCTCGAGATCCTGGCCGGGATCCCGACGATCGTCTTCGGCTACTTCGCGCTGACCTTCGTGACTCCGCTGCTGCGCGACCTCGGGATCCAGGTCGACATCTTCAACACCCTCTCCGCCGGCCTCGTGATGGGCGTGATGCTGATGCCGACCGTGGCTTCGCTCTCGGAGGACGCCATGGGTGCGGTCCCGCGCGACCTCCGCGACGGTGCCTACGCGCTCGGCTCGACCAAGGTGCAGGTGGCGACGCGGATCGTCGTCCCTGCCGCGGTCTCCGGGATCGTCGCCTCGTTCGTGCTCGCGATCTCGCGCGCGGTCGGCGAGACGATGATCGTGCTCGTCGCGATGGGCCAACAGCCGAATCTGAGCTTCGACCCGCGTGAGGCCGCCGAGACGATGACCGCCTTCATCGCGGCCACAGGGGCGGGGGATGTCCCCACGGGCTCGCTCGAGTACAAGACGATCTTCGCCGTCGGCGCGACCCTCTTCCTGCTCACGTTCGCGATGAACGTCTTCGCGATCCGGCTCGTGCGCAAGTACCGAGAGGCGTATGAATGAGTAGAGGGTTGAAGGGCGGGCTGTTCAAGCTCTCGCTCCTGCTGGCGCTCGGCGTCGGCTTCATCACGCTCGGCGCGCTGCTCGTCGACGTCTTCCGCGACGGCTTCTCCTATCTCGACTGGACCCTGCTCTCGAATCCACCCTCCACCGATCCGGACGAGGCGGGTGCGCGCCCGGCGATTCTCGCGACGCTCTACATCGGCGCGCTGCTGCTTGGCGTTCGTCGTCCCGATCGGCGTGGCGACCGCGATCTATCTCGAGGAGTACGCGGACAAGACCCGCTGGTACAACAAGCTGCTCGAGATCAACATCCAGAATCTCGCCGCGGTTCCTTCGATCGTCTACGGGATCCTCGGGCTCGCGTTTCTCGTGCGCGGGCTCGGGCTCGGACGCGTCCTCCTCGCCGGCGCGATGATCCTGACCCTGCTCGTGCTGCCGACGGTGATCATCGCGGCGCGCGAGGCGATTCGCGCCGTCCCCGACTCGATCCGCCAGGGGGGCTACGCGCTGGGAGCGACCCAGTGGCAGGTCGTCTCCCGGCAGGTGCTGCCGGCCGCGGTGCCGGGAATCGCGACCGGCTCGATCCTCGCCCTCTCGCGCGCGATCGGGGAGACGGCGCCGCTGATCCTGATCGGCGCCGTCACCTACATCTCGTTCGACCCGACGATCCTGGGGCCGTTCACGGCGCTGCCGATCCAGATCTACAGCTTCCTGCGCCTGCCTCAGGAGGAGTTCAAGTACCTCGCGGCAGCCTCGATCATCGTCCTGCTCGGGATCCTGCTGACGCTGAACGCGTTCGCGATCTTCATCCGCAATCGCTATCGGAGAAGCTGGTGACAATGACTGAGATCGACCTCGCCCCTGTCGTCGCGACGGACTTCGAGCCCAAGGAAGCCGTCTTCCAGGTCGAGGACCTGACCGTCTCGTACAGCGGCAGCGTCGCGATCCGCGGCGTCTCGCTCGAGGTGGCGAAGAACGCGGTCACGGCCTTCATCGGCCCTTCGGGCTGCGGCAAGAGCACGTTCATCCGCTGCTTCAACCGGATGAACGACCTCGTCCCGGGCGCCAAGGTCGAAGGCGACGTGCTCTACCACGGCAAGGATCTCTACGCGGACGACGTCGACCCGGTCGAGGTGCGACGGCGAATCGGGATGGTCTTCCAGAAGCCGAACCCGTTCCCGAAGTCGATCTACGACAACATCGCCTTCGGCCCGCGCGTGCTCGGGCTGAAGGCGAACCTCTCCGAGCGGGTCGAGTCCGCGCTGCAGCGGGCGGCCCTCTGGGACGAGGTCAAGGATCGGCTGAAGGAGTCCGCGCTCGGCCTCTCGGGCGGCCAGCAGCAGCGCCTGTGCATCGCGCGCTGCCTCGCGGTCGAGCCGGACGTGATCCTGATGGACGAGCCGGCCTCGGCGCTCGACCCGATCTCGACGACGCGGATCGAGGACCTGATGCACGAGCTGAAGCGCGACTACACGATCGTGATCGTCACGCACAACATGCAGCAGGCCGCGCGCGTCGCCGATATGACCGCCTTCTTCAGCGTCGAGGTCGCGCCGGACGGGGGCAAGCGCACGGGCGTCCTCGTCGAGTACGACCGGACGGCGAAGATCTTCACCACGCCGGCCGACAAGCGCACCGAGGACTACGTGACGGGGCGGTTCGGGTGAGCGAGGCAAGGCAGCCCTCGCGGATCAGCTTCCAGGAGGAGCTGGAGGCGCTCGAGTCGGCGATCCGGCTGGAGGGCGAGCTCGTGCTCCGTTCGCTCCGAGGCGCAGTCGAGGCGGTCTGCACGCAGGACGACGAGCTGGCCGACGAGGTGATCGCCTTCGACGACGACGTCGACGGGCAGTACGCGGTCGTCGCCCAGGGCATCGAGCTCCTGCTTGCGCGGCAGACCCCGGTCGCGAGCGACCTCCGGCTCGTGCTTGCGCTCCTCCACGACAACCTCCACCTCGAGCGGATGGGCGACCTCTGCGTCACGATCGCGAAGCTGACGAAGCTCTCGCACGAGCTCGCGCCCGACGAGTCGATGCTCGATGGGTTCAAGGAGATGGGCGAGCGCGCCGAGCAGATGATCCGCGTCGCCATGCGCTCGCTCGAGGAGCGCGACCGGATCGCGGCCGAGTCGCTGCTCGAGCTCGACGAGCTGATCGACCGCGCCAACCGGCGCGTCGTCCACCGCCTGCTCGAGATCGGCCACGACGTCGAGATGCGCGAGTGGGGCCTCCGGATGATCCTCGTCTCCCGCTGCCTCGAGCGGATCGGCGACCACGCCGTCGACGTCGGCGAGCAGACCGCGTACCTCGTCACCGGCGAGTTCCGCGAGTTCACCGACGCCTCTCACTGAGTTTTACGTGGTCAGGTAAGCCGAGCCGGAACCGAAGCAGAGCTCCGCTCGCCTCGTCCGCTGCCCAGAGATCGCGTCCGATCGAGGCGAGCGCGCTGACGCGGTACTGCCGGGAGATCGGTCGGCGCGCCAGGGTGACGCCCGTGCGTGAATCGAGCTCGAGGAGAGCGCCGGGGACGGCCACGTGGAGGGCGTCGTCACAGGCGAGTGCAGTGACCGGCTCGTCTTGCGGCAAGTCGACAACATCGGCCGCGAGCCTCCAGGGGTCGATGCGCACGAGCCCTGAGCCCGCGGCGGAGCGAGCGGCCCAAATCGAGTCGGCGCAGGCTGCCAGCGAATCGACGTGAGGAACTCGGACGCGTGCGACGACCGCGAGCGTCTCCGGATCGATCAGGCTCGCCTCGCTCCGCCAGCCCGTGATCAACCAGATCCCACGTGGTCCGGCGACGATTCCGGCAGGCCAAAGCTCAGCTGCTTCGAAGCGGAGGACCGTCAGCGGCGTGAGCGAGCCTGCGTCGACGACGTTGACGCTCGCGTACTCCTGTCCGACCACCCACAGCCGGCCTTTGGTCGCCGCCACCCCTGTCGGCAAGCCGCTGACCCGAAGCTCGCGCGTCACCCGGTTCTGCGCGCGATCGATCTCGAGCAGCCGGTCGTCGGCCACGTCTACCGCCCAGACTCCTCCGCCGGCCAGCGTCGCGATCACTGCGCCACCCGTCGGGATCCGGGCGCGGATGTGGCCGCTGTGTGGGTCGACCCGAATCACGCCCTCGATCCCCGCCGACGCCCAGAGCTCGGTTCGGGGTTGCGACGAAAGCGGAGGGAATCACCCCGAGCGGAATTGACGCAACCGGCTCGAGCACCGGGACCGGAGCCGCCCCGCGGGCCGGAGCCTCGCGCCCCGGGACCGCCCTCATCGTCAAGGCGACCGCCGCGACGACGACGAGTGCGGCTGAGATCGACCTCATGCCGGCAGGATCGGTGAGCGCGGTTGAGAGGCGGTCGATCGCCGCTAGAGGACAGGTTGAGACTTCGGCGCCGACGTTCTACGCTCTCGCAGGGGACGGAGACACGGAAGGGCGGTCCGAACGTGAGACGTCGCAGGGTGTACACGTTGCTGTTGACCCTCGGGATCGCGAGCGGGCTTGCGATCTTCGCCCAGCCCGGCGTCCCCGGCTACGAACGCTCCAGTCCGCGAGGGTGGGATCTTCCGGATCAGCCTCGCCGCCGGCTCCGGGATCGACCACCTCGATCCGGCACTTGCCTACACGCCCGCCGCCTGGGCGCTGCTCGACACCGTCTGCGCGCGCCTCCTGACGTATCCAGACAAGCCGCCGCCGGCAAGCTTCGGTCCAGTGCCCGAGGTGGCGGCGGGGCCGCCGAAGCGCTCCCGCGATCTCCGTACGTACACGTTCACGTTGCGCAGCGGCTTTCGCTTCAACGACGGAACCCCTGTCCGGGCAAGTGCCTTCGCTCGCGCGATCAACCGCATGCTCGCCCCGGGCGTTGCCTCGCCGGGCGTCCAGCTGGTACGCGACATCGTCGGCGCCGCCGAGGTGCGGGCCGGGAAGACGCCCGCTGCAGCGGGCGTCGTCGCCCGGGGGAACACGCTCGTCGTCCGGTTCACGCGCCCGGTGTCCGACTTCGCGGCTCGGACGACGACGCCGTTCTTCTGCGCCGTGCCGCCGACGCTGCCCCCCGATCCCGAGGGAGTCGACGCGTTCCCAGGAGCGGGGCCGTACTACGTCGCCGAGTACAGACCCGGCGAGCGCGTCGTCATCCGGCGCAACCGCTTCTACGGCGGCAGCCGGCCGCACCACGTCGACGGATTCGACGTCGACCTCCGGGCCGCGTCGCCGCAGGAGATGCTGAACCGCGTCAAACGGGGCGAGGCCGACTGGGGTCATACCGTCGCCGGCATCTACTTCGATCCGTCCCTGGCTCTCGTCTCGACGTACGGCATCAACCGCTCGCAGTTCTTCGTCAAGCCGGGGCTGACCCTGAGGATGCTCGCGTTCAACTCGTCTCGACCGCTCTTTCGCGACAATCCGAAGCTGCGACGCGCCGTCAACTACGCCCTCGGCCGGCGGGCACTCCAGTTCGCCGGCCCACTCTCGAGCGAGCTGACCGACCAGTACCTGCCCTCCACGCTGCCGGGATCCGACGACGCGGACATCTACCCGCTCGAACGCCCCGATGTGGAGAAGGCGCGAGAGCTCGCGGCGGGCAATACCCGCGGCGGAAAAGCGGTGATCTACACCACCGACTTCTCGTTGCCGCTGGCGGCGGCGCAGCTCGTCAAGCGCCAGCTGGCAGAGATCGGGCTCGAGCTCGAGGTGAAGGCGCTGCCGATCCACATCGCGACGGCGGCATACGTCGGCAAGCTCGCCGTCCAGGGCGAGCCATGGGACCTCGCGCTCGTTCTCTGGACACCCAACTTCATGGACCCGTACGCGTATCTCAACGCCCTGCTCGACCGCCAGTTCATCGGCGGCACGAATCTCGCGCGCTTCGAGTCGGGCGACTACGACCGGCTGATGCGCCAGGCCGCGCTCGTGCCCGAGGCGGGCGACCGCGGTCGCGCGTACGGCGCGCTCGACGTGCGCCTCGCCCGCGGCGCGGCTCCGCTCGCCGCGCTCGACGTGCTCAGCGAGGTGACGCTCGTCTCCTCGCGCGTGGGCTGCATCGTCCTCCGGCCTGCGCTCGACCTGACCGCCGTCTGCCTCAAGTAGCTGGTCTCACGGCGCCTGTACCGTCACCCAGACGGAGCCCGCCGCGACGACGATCCCCGCCGGCGAGTTGCCGAGCTCGATCGTCTCGACCACCTTGTTCGTCGCCGGATCGATGCGAGAAATCGTGTCGGCAGCGGTGTTCGCCACCCAGACCGCGCCCGCCCCGACCGCTACTGCGGTCGGCCCGTCACCGACCGGGATCGACGAGACAGCGTACGAGCCTGGGTCGATCCGGGTGACGAGGTCGTCGCCCGTGATCGCGACCCAGATCGCTCCCTCGCCGAAGGCCAGTCCGCTCGGGCGCCGGCCCACCGGGATCACCTTCAGTGGGCCTTCCTCGAACGTGACGGGACTGAATCGCTGGACGTTCGCCGAGTCGGAGTTGCTGACCCAGACCGAACCACTGCCGACGACCACGCCGGCAGGCGCTCCCCCGGCGAGCGTCGAGCCGGTTACCCGGACGTCGTTCGGATCGACGCGCGCGAGGGTCGAGTCGCCGAAGACGGCCCACACCGAGCCGACGCCGGTCGTGACGCTGCCGTTCGTCGAGTAGGGCCCTCTGCCGGCCGCTTCGACGGTCTTCGTCACCTGACCGAACTGGGGATCGACGCGGGAGAGCTGCCCCAGCCGTCCGTGCGCCACCCAGACTGCGCCCGCGCCGACACGCCAGCCCGGTCGGTGTCCGGCCGTCGAGCGGGATCGTCCTGACGAGCGTGCCCTGCGCACCGAGCTTCGACAGATTCCTGTCCTGCAGGTTGCCGACCCAGACGAAGCCGCCGCCGGCCGCGATCGGGCCCGGACGGATCCCGACCGGAACGGTGGTTACGAGCTCGTTCGTCTTGGCGTCGATCACCGCGACCGAGTTCGGCGGGACCGTGACCGGCGCGGGCTCTCCGCGGAAGACGAGGATTGCCGTCGCCGCGACACCGAGAGCGACGAGAATCGCGAGCGCCGGGACGAGGCGCGAACGCCGGCGGCGCGACGGAGCCGGCGGAGAGCTCGGCGGCTCGGTGGGGGGCGGTGCGCCGCGCGCGACGTTGCGGTCGGGCGTCAACGTCTCGTCCTGCCGCAGGATCGCAGCCTCGAGCCCGCGCAACTCCTGGCCCGGCTGAAGTCCCAACTCGTCGCTCAAGGCGCGGCGAACCGTCTGGTAGGCGTGGAGCGCCTCCGCCTGCCTTCCCGAGCGATAGAGCGCGAGCATCAGTTGCGCGGCCACCCGCTCCTGGTAGGGATTCGCAGCAGCAAGCGACTCGAGCTCCCCGACGAGCTGCGCGTCGCGACCGAGCGCGAGCTCGGCGTCGATCCGCTCGATCTGGGTGGTCAGCCGCAACTCGCTCAGGCGCGCGAGCGTGTTGCGCTCCGGCCCCTCGAGGACGACGTCTGCCAGAGGCGGCCCCCGCCAGAGGGCGAGTGCCTGCGCACGCAGCTCGACCGCCTGCTCGAGCTTGCTCGCGCGGGCTTCGTCGATCAGCCTTTCGAACTCCTGGACGTCGAGGCAGCCGGCTTCGACCCGAAGCTCGTAACCGGGCGCGCGCGTCACGACGACGCCGGCGCCAAGTGTCTTGCGCAAGGCATGCACGTAGCCCTGCACGAGCTTCTCCGCCGTTGGCGGAGGGCCTTCGCCCCAAAGCTCGTCGACTAAACGCGCGCTGGAGACGGTCTCGTTTGCGTGAAGGAGCAGGACGCCGAGCAGCGCGCGCTGCTTGGCGGCACCGAGCCGCACCGTCTGCTGCCCGTCGAGAACCTCGAGCGGGCCGAGGATCCGGAACTCCATGACCGCCTTCCGTGAGGACGAGCCGACCGTACCACCGGCCTGAACCCGTTCTCCACCGCGGCTCGGTCGGCGCTCAACCGGCCCGGTCCACGCTCGCCGCACACCACAGAGACGCGACCTCGGACGAGGCGCGTCGGAAGGGACGACAGATGTTGGGGAAGAAGTCGGTACCGAGGAACCTGCGGAGAGCGGTCGCGTTGCTCTGCCTGACGGGCGCATTCACCGTCGTCGGCTTGACCGCCGGCCCGGGGCTGGCACAGGGACCCTCGCCCGAGCAGCTCGCGGAGCAGGGCTGGACGTGCTTCGTCCCGCCTGTCCCCGGGTCGGAGTGCGGTGCTTCAACCCGGCTCAGGGCCGGCCGCCGATCCCGCCGCTTGGGGAGGACGGTCGTGCGGCGTACACGGCCATGGCATGGAACCCCGCCGGCGAGTTCCAGGGTCATGTCCACCTGATCCGTCTGGATCTGTACGCGGGACAGCCGTGCGCGCAGACGGGCGCGCTCTACGTCTTCGCCCGCGCCATCGGCTACTACGAGTGCAACCGCTTCTAGAGACGGATCTTGGTGGCGAGACGGGCGGTGGCGGTCCTGGCGACCGCCGCCGCCCGTACCACCGGCCTGAACCCGTTCTCCACCGCGGCTCGGTCGGCGCTCAACCGGCCCGGTCCACGCTCACCGCACACCACAGAGACGCGACCTCGGACGAGGCGCGTCGGAAGGGACGAACGATGTTCGCGAAGAAGTCGATACTCGGTGCGATCGCGGTGCTCGCGTTGGCGGCGATGATCGTCGCCGGAGCGATCTCCGCGTCGTCAGGCGATGCCGGCAGGCATGGGGCGAACGGGATCGTCGGGTCGTGGGAGGCGACGGTCGATCGGGGACCGGCGTTTCCGTCGCTCGTGACGCTCCATACCTTCACCGGCGACGGGTCGATGGTCGAGACCGGCAGCGACACCATGTTCCGCAGTCCGGCGATCGGCACGTGGGAATACGTGGGCGACCGCACCTTCGCCACGACGATGGTGATGCACCGCTTCAGCCCCACCGGTGTGTATCTGGGAACGGGGAGGATCAACGCGAACCGCCGGCTGTCGCAGGACGGCGAGACGTACACGGCGGTGGCCGTGCTCGAGCTCCGCGACCCCGCCGGGAACGTGCTCGTCAGCGGCCTGCGCTCGACCGCGATCGGCAAGCGGATCGAGGTCGAGCGGATCCCGGATCAGCCGTAGCTCAACAGTGAAGGAGGAGGCGGTACAGATGCTTCGAACAATCTCAGCACTGGCGGCGGCAGTGGTCGTCGCCGGCCTCGCCGCAACGGCGGCACCGGCGGCTTCGATCACAGTCGCGATGAGCGGGCTCGACAACCCGCGAGGACTCGCCTGGGGTCCCGAGGGCGGCCTGTACGTGGCCGAGGCCGGAACCGGGCAGCTCGGCGGCCCGTGCGTGCAGCTGGCGCGCGGTCCGAGCTGCTACAGCCCGACCGGCGGCATCTCGCGGCTCTGGAAGGGCGAGCAGGAGCGGGTCGTGACCGGCCTGCCCTCCGTCATCAACCTGGGCGAGGGGGCTGTCTCAGGACCGCAGCACGTGTCGTTCCAGGGTCGCGGCGGCGGTTACGTCGCGATCGGTTTCGGCGGCAATCCGACCCTGCGGGCAGGCCTCGGCGACGTCGGCTCGCTCATGGCCACGCTCGTCAAGTTCCAACCGAGCGGTGAGTGGCGCGTGATCGCAGACGTGGGCGGCTTCGAGGCTGCCAACAACCCGGCGGGTGGCCCGCTCGACTCGAACCCGTACGGGCTGCTCGCAGAGCCAGGGCGCCGATACGTCACCGACGCGGGCGGCAACGACCTGCTCGAGGTGGGGGCGAACGGAGACGTGTCGCTCGTGACGACGTTCGCGCCGCTTCCAGCTCCGCCGCCGTTCCTCAACTCCGACCCGGTGCCGACCGATGTCGAGCGAGGCCCGGACGGGGCGCTCTACGTCAGCCAGCTCACCGGTGCGCCGTTCGTCGCAGGCTCCGCCGGGATCTACCGCGTGGTGCCCGGACAGGCGCCGCAGCTCTACGCGGGCGGTTTCAAGATGATCACCGACTTCGCTTTCGGTGACGACGGCAGCATCTATCTCGTCGAGTACGCCTCCGCGCCGGTGTTCCTCGGGGGGCCCGGGCGGCTCGTGCGGCTTGCTCCGGACGGCACTCGCACGATCGTCACGGCAACGCTGCTTCGCCCGACGGGAGTCGCGATCGGGGCTGAAGGCGAGATCTACGTCTCGCAGAAGGGCGGGCTCGGCGATCCGGGCGGCGCCGGCGAGGTATTGCGCATCGAGGAGTGAGCTCGACTTGACACGTATCGACGTCCGTCGATATATTGACGGACGTCGATATGTCTCTCACCGAAGCGATCACCTGCTGCGCGCCGCTCGACCAGCCTGCCCTCTCCGCCGAGGAAGCGCGGGCGACGGCCGAGCTCTTCAAGGCGCTCGGCGATCCAGCGCGGGTGCGAATCGTCAACTGCCTCGCAACAGCGGGCGAGCCGGTCTGCATCTGCGAGCTGAACGGACCGCTCGGGCTGGCGCAGCCGACGGTCTCCCACCACATGAAGAAGCTTGTCGACGCCGGCCTCGTCGAGCGCGAGCAGCGCGGCAAGTGGGCCTACTTCTCGTTGAAGCGCGACGCGGTCGAGAAGCTCGCCGCCGTCGCCGACCTGAAAGGAGCGTGTTGCTGATGTCCACGACGACTGCCGACGAGTTGAGAGAGGAAGTGCGCCGGCGCTACGCCGAGTCTGCCGTCGCCGTCACGAGCGGTGAGGCCAACCCGGGTTGCGGGAGCGGCTCCTGCTGCGCCGACGACGGCACTGCCCGGTTCGGCGAGGCGCTCTACGACGCCGAGCAGCGAGGCGACCTTCCCGACACCGCAGCGCTCGCCAGCCTGGGCTGCGGCAACCCGACCGCGGTCGCCGACCTCCGCGAGGGCGACACGGTCCTCGATCTCGGCTCGGGCGGCGGGATCGACGTGATCCTCTCCGCCAAGCGCGTCGGCCCGACCGGACGCGCCTACGGGCTCGACATGACCGACGAGATGCTCGCGCTGGCGCAGCGCAACGCCGCCGAGGCGGGGATCGGGAACGCGATCTTCCTCAAGGGCGTGATCGAGGCCGATACCGCTCCCCGCGGAGTCGGTCGACGTCGCGATCTCGAACTGCGTGATCAACCTCTCCGTCGACAAGCCTGCCGTCCTGCTCGAGCTCGCGCGCGTGCTCCGGCCCGGCGGGCGGATCGGGATCAGCGACGTGGTCGCCGAGGATCGGCTCGCCCCCGACGAGCGGGCCGAGCGGGGCAGCTACGTCGGCTGCATCGCAGGCGCCCTCTCGCAAAGCGAGTACGTGGAGGGTCTCGAGGCGGCCGGGTTCGAGGACGTCAGCGTCACCTTCACCCACGAGGTCGCGGACGGGATGCACGGCGCGATCGTCAAGGCGACCAAGCCCGTTCGAGTCGAGGCGGCGCGCGGCGAGCTGCCCGTCGTGCAACGAGCCGGCTGCTGCTGAGCGGAAGCCCGTTGCGAGCCCTCCTCGCAGAGGCGATCGGGACATTCGCGCTGGTCTTTGCCGGGGCAGGCGCGATCATGGTCGACGCGGAGACCGGTCGGCTCGGTCAGGTCGGGATCGCGCTCGCGTTCGGGCTCGCGATCATGACGATGATCTACGCGATCGGCCACGTCTCGGGCGCGCACTTCAACCCTGCGGTGACCGTGGCGTTTGCCCTGACGCGCCACTTCCCGTGGTCTCGGGCGGCGGCCTACGTCGTGACGCAGCTCGCAGCGGCGATCGCCGCCGCCGCGCTCCTCCGCGCCTCTCTCGGTGACGTCGCCGGGATCGGGCGCACGGCGCCTGCGGGCTCCGCCGCGCAATCCTTCCTCTTCGAGGTCGTGCTCACGTTCTTCCTGATGTTCGTGATCATGGCCGTTGCGACCGACACGAGGGCCGTCGGCGAGGCCGCCGCAGTCGCGATCGGCGGCACCGTTGCGCTCGGGGCACTCGTCGGCGGGCCGGTCTCCGGCGCCTCGATGAATCCCGCCCGCTCGTTCGGTCCCGCGGTCGTCGCGGGCGAGCTTGGCTCGCTCTGGATCTATCTCGCCGGCCCTCTGCTGGGCGCTGCGCTCGGCGCTCTCGCCTATCAGCTGATCCGCGGCGAGACGCCTTCTGCCGGAGCCGTCGCATGACGAAGGTTCTCTTCGTCTGCAAGCAGAATGCCGGCCGCTCGCAGATGTCGGAGGCGCTGTTCGGGCTCGCCGCACAGGGTCGACACGAGGGGAGATCCGCTGGCACGGCTCCCGCCGCGACCGTTCATCCGGAGGTCGTGACGGCAATGGGCGAGCTCGGCATCGACCTCGCCGACCGGATTCCGCGCGAGCTCGACCGAGCGGACGCTGAATGGGCGGACGTGGTCGTGACCATGGGCTGCGGGGACGCGTGCCCGTACATCCCGGGCACGCGCTACGTCGACTGGGAGCTTTCCGATCCGGCCGGGAGATCCGTCGACGAGGTGAGGGCGATCCGCGACGAGATCGCCGACCTGATCGACGACCTGGTGGCTGGACTCGACGGTGCGCGCCACGTCGGCGATCGCTAGCGCGTTCACCGGTTCCTCACGACTTCGACACCGGTTTTCAGCCCACGCCCGCTCTCCCCGGCTCGACACTCGGGCCGCATGCAACAAACCGAGATCAGGGGAGAGACATGAGAAGAGCAGTACTCCTGGCGGCGCTCGGCGCCGTCGTGCTCGCGGCGACCGCCACGGCGGGCGTCACGGCGCTTGGCGGCACGATCACCGCGGACGGGTCGAGCACGGTTGGCCCCTACGCGATCGCCGCCGCGGAGGGATTTCAGAAGAAGAACCGGGGGGTGCGTGTCACGGTCGGAATCTCCGGCACGGGCGGCGGCTTCGAGCGCTTCTGTCGCGACGAGATCGACCTCGCGAACGCATCGCGCCCGATGCGGAACTCGGAGGCGATCAAGTGCCGCGATGCCGGCGTCAAGTGGGTCGCCTTCACCGTGGCCAACGACGGTCTCTCGGTCGTCGTCAACAAGTCGAACACCTGGGCCGACTGCCTCACCACCGCCGAGCTGAAGGCGACGTGGAACACCGGCTCGAAGGTGAAGAGCTGGAAGGACATCCGCTCGAGCTTCCCGGATGTGCCGCTGAAGCTCTTCGGCCCGGGCACCGACTCGGGCACGTTCGACTTCTTCACCGAGGTGATCAACGGCAGGGCCAAGGCCAGCCGCTCGGACTACCTGGCGACCGAGGACGACAACATCATCGTCCAAGGCGTCACCGGCGAGCGCGGCGGCATGGGCTACTTCGGCTACTCCTACTACGAGGAGAACGCCGCCAACCTCAAGGTCGTGAAGATCGACAACGGCAAGGGCTGCATCGCACCGAGCATCAAGTCGGTTCAGGGCGGCACCTACAAGCCGCTCGCGCGGCCGCTCTTCATCTATGCGAAGCGGCCCTCGTTCAAGCGGGCCGAGGTGGCGTCGTTCATCGGCTACATCTTCAACAACGAGAAGGCGATCGCGAAGCAGGCGGGCTTCATCGCCCTGACCGACCGCCAGCTGAAGAAGGCGCGCTACCAGTTCCGGGTCGCCCTCAAGACCGCGTTCGGCTAGACCGCGGCCGGGTCATCACCCGATCGAGCGCCGCCTCCGGGTGGCGCTCGATCGTTCACCGCAATCGTCGCGACGGCACTCTCTACTGTCCCGGGGATGGGCTCCGTCCGGCAGCGGCCGACGATCGTACGAGCTGCCGGAGGGCTCGTCGTCCGGCCGGCGCTCGAGGTGCTGCTCGTCCATCGGCCGAAGTACGACGACTGGACCTTTCCGAAGGGGAAAGCGAAGCGGGGTGAAAGCGAGGAAGCGTGCGCGCTCCGCGAGGTCGAGGAGGAGACGGGCCTCCGCTGCCTGCTCGGCCCCGAGCTCGCCTCGACGCGCTACACCGACTCGCGCGGGCGGCCCAAGGTCGTGCGTTACTGGCAGATGACCGTGCAGGACGGCGGTTTCGTTCCGAACAACGAGGTCGACGAGATCGCGTGGCTGAGCCCCGAGGCCGCCGCCGAGCGCCTTTCCTACGAGCGCGATCTGCCGTTGCTCGCCCAGCTCGAGAGAAACAGAACCTAGGCCTCGAGCGGGAGCGGCAGCAACGTCGGACGCGGGGTCTCCTGCGGACGGCGAAGCGCCAGCCGCGAGAGCTCCGATGCTGCCGCCGCGAACGGGTCGCGGTCGACGGCGTACTCGGCGGTGAATTCGACGGCGCCGTTCAGCTCGATCACGGTGTAGCCGCCCTCGCCGTCCGGAAGGAGGTCGACTCCGAGCAGCTCGGCGCCGGCCGCGGCGGCGGCCCGAAGGGCGAGGTCGCAGGCGAGCCCGGGCGGCTCGACGGGGACGCGGGAGGCGCCGAGCGCGACGTTCGTCCGCCACTCCCCGGGCGCCGAGACGCGAGAGATCGCACCGACGACCGTGCCCGCGGCCACCACGATTCGCAGATCGTGACCCAGCGGGGGCACGAGCTCCTGGACGAGAGCGCCGTGCGTCCGGAACCATGGGCGCCCCTCGAGCTCCCGCACGTGGCGCCGGAACGCCTTCTGGTCGAGGCAGCAGACGACGTCGCGACCCCAGCTCCCAAAGCGCGGCTTCACGACGACCGGGCCGACGAGCTCCGGCAAAGGACGATCGGCGGAGAGCAGTCCCGTGCGCGGGTGCGGTAGCTCGGCACGGAGAAGGAGGCGCGCGGTCAGCAGCTTGTCGTGCGCGGCCAGCAACGCGCTCGCGCGGTTCAGCGTGTGAACGCCGCGGGCCGCCAGGGAGCCGAGTGCCCAGAGCCCGTCGTCGACTCCGTCGAGCGTCTCGAGCACGTCGAGCCGGCCGAGCACGGCATCGCCGGGGCCGATTGAGCCCACCGCCCGATCGGGCGTGAGGATCCGGATCTCGACCCCGCGCGGCGCCGCCGCTACGAGCGCAAGGTTCGTCGGGGTCGCGCGTTGGGCGATCAGGGCGAGCAACAAGGCCTCTTCTATGCCACGCGACCCGCGATCAGGCAAGGCTCCTCGCCACCTCGCCGCCGCTCGTTCACCAGCTGGAGACGACCGTCAGGCGGGCGCGGGCGCGGGCGCGGGAGCGAGCGCGAGCCGGCGGGTCTGCCAGCGGCGGCCGACGAAGGCCGCGGTAGCGATCAGCGACGCGAGCACGAAGACGATTGCGTCCCCGGCGGGGAGCCGCGTCACGAGCTCCATCAGCGCGCCCACGGCTGCCGCGCAGGGAATCGTCATGACCCAGGCGACGACGATGCTGCCCGCGACGCCCCAGCGGACGGCCGAGAGGCGACGACTGGCCCCGGCGCCCATCACGGAGCCCGAGATCGTGTGGGTGGTGGAGACCGGGAAGCCGTAGTGGGCGGTCGTGAAGAGGATTGTGGCGCAGGCCGTCTGGGCCGAGAAGCCCTGCGGCGGGTCGAGCTTGGCGATCCGAGTCCCGAGCGTCTTGATGATCCGCCAGCCGCCCGCGTACGTGCCGGCCGCCATCGCGAGCGCGGCGCTCGCGATCACCCACGTGGGGGGGTCGGCGTCCGGCGCGAGATGACCAGCCGAGATCAGGGCGAGCGCGATGATCCCCATCGTCTTCTGCGCGTCGTTCGTGCCGTGGGTGAAGGCGACGAAGCCGCCCGAGACGAGCTGGAGGCGCCGAAAGACCCGGTTGATCGTGCCCGGCGCCCGCCGGCGGATCAGCCAGGTGATCGAGAGCATCAGCGCCGCAGCGAGGAAGAAGCCGGCAAACGGCGCGACCAGCGACGGGACCAGCACCTTCTCGCGGATTCCCTGCCAGTTGACGACGTCGAAACCGAACGCTGCCACGGCCGAGCCGATCACCCCGCCGATCAGCGCGTGGCTCGAGCTCGAAGGGAGACCGAGGTACCACGTGATCAGGTTCCAGGTGATCGCGCCGACGAGGCCGGCGAGGACGACGTCCAGCGTGATCGCCTCCGGCATGACGATCCCCTTCGCGATTGTCGCCGCGACCTCGAGGGAGACGAACGCGCCCAGGAAGTTGAGGATCGCCGCGCTGATCACGGCCGCCCTCGGCGACAGTGCGCGGGTGGAGACGCTCGTCGCGATCGAGTTGGCGGTGTCGTGGAACCCGTTCGTGAAGTCGAAGAAGAGCGCGACGACGACGACCGCGACGAGAGTGAGGTCCTCCACGGCCTAGGCGTTCTTGACGGCGATGTTCGCGACGACGTTGGCCGCGGTCTCGCACGAGTCGATCGCGCGCTCGAGCCCCTCGTAGATGTCCTTCCAGCGGATCACGATCAGCGGGTCGATCCGGTCGTCGCGGAAGAGGGCGGCGATCGCGTCGTGGACGATCCGGTCGCCCTCGTCCTCGAGCCGTTTCAGCTCGACGAGCGGCTCCTGGACGCCGCGCATCCCCTTCAGGCGGCCGAGGACGAGCGCGAGCTGCTCGACCGAGCTGACGAGGATCGCGCACTGCTCCACCGCGTGCTTCGTCGCCGACTCGACGCCGTAGAGCCCGAGCAGGCCGCTGACCTCGTCGATGTAATCGACGACGTCGTCGAGCTTCGTCGCGAGCTCGTAGATGTCCTCGCGGTCGAAAGGGGTCACGTACTGGGTGTTCAGGAGCTGCATCAGCTCGCGCGTGATCGTGTCGCCCTCGGTCTCGATCGCCTTGACGTCCTCCTGGCTGACCGAGGAGTTCGGATATTCGCGAAAGCGGGTCTCGGCGAGCCGCGCACATTCGAGCGCGTTCGCACCGGCGCGGACGAAGAGGTCGTAGAACTCGGTGGGGCGCGGGACGAGGCTGAGGCGCACGAGGGCGGTGTTTACCAGATATTCACCAGAGGTCGTGCTGACTCAATCTGCGAGCGCGTCCACGAGCAGGCGCTGGAAGTGCGCGACCAGCTGCTCGGACTCCGGGAGCAGGAAACCGTGCTCCAGCGCGCCGGTTCTCACGCCTCGTTGCACGCGCTCGACGAGCACGGTGTCCTCGGCTCCGACCTCGTCGTCGAAGGCCAGCATCTCCTCGAGCCATGCCTCGTCGACGTCCGGACCGACGAAGTAGTCGAGGTAGCGCGTGGTCGTCTCGGCTCCGCTCGGGACGGCCGGTCCGATCGAGAGGTTCGGGTGTCCGGGCATGACGTTGATCGTCAGGTTCGGCCAGACGAAGTGGAACTGGCCGCGCTCGATCGGGCCGCGCGGGTCGAACGCGCCGGCCCAGCGCTCCCGTACCGGGCCGAGCTGGGTCGAGAAGAAACGGCTCGGCTCGAGCACGTAGGCGTCGGCCGAGACGTCGACGACCTTGGAGAAGCTGGGGTGGGCGACCTGGCAGTGGTAGCACTCGAGGAAGTTCTCGCAGCAGACCTTCCAGTTGGCCGCGTACTCGGAGTGGGAGCGCTTGAGGAAGCGGAGCGAGTCGAGCTCGACGCCTGACAGAGGCGAGGAGCTGCGGGAGCTCGGCGAGCGTCTCGTGGAGCGGCGCCGCCTCGGGATCCGGGTTGACGAAGACGAACGGGCCCCACGTGTCGACTCGAGCCGGCCGAAGGCCGAGCTCAGCGGCGTCGAACTCGGCCTCGCGGTCTGCGCGCGGCGCCGAGCGGAGTGAGCCGTCGAGCTCGTACGTCCAGGCGTGGTAGGGGCACTGGAGCGTCTCGCGCCTGCCTTCGCCCTCGCAGACGAGCGAGCCGCGGTGGCGGCAGACGTTCAGGAACGCGCGCAGCTCGGCGTCCTTGCCGCGGACCACGACGATCGGGATCTCTCCCGCCTCGCACGCAAAGAAGGCACCCGGCGCGGCGACCTGGTCGGAGCGCCCGGCGTATTGCCAGGCTCGCCGGAAGATCCGCTCGCGCTCGAGCCGCAGGACGTCCGGATCGGAGTACCACTCGAAGGGAATCGTGCGCGCGGCGGCGCGCATCAGACGTCGCGGTAGCGAGCCTGCACGAAGCAGTAGAGCGCGTAGGCGATCAGCCCGACGGCGACCGAGCCGAGGAGGAAGCCGCCGTAGGGCGCCTGCGCGACTTCGAGCAGGGCGCCGTCGAGCCCGCGCGCCTCCTTCGAGTCGAACTCCCAGGCCGCCTTGACGAGGAACCACCCGATCAGCGCGAAGACGATCATCCGGGCCAGGTGACCGAGAATCCCGACGCCGGTTGCCGCGGTTTCCTCGGCGTCGCTCATCTCGCCTTGCTTCAGCTTCTTGTTGAACTTGCACGTGACCGCGCGGTAGCCGTTGAACGCCGCGGCGGCGATGAACCCGATTCCCGCCGCATAGACGAGGTAGCGGCCTGCCGGGAGGTCGAACACGCCCGCCGTCGTCTGCTTCTCGTTCCCGCCGCCGCTCCGGCTCTCGTCATCGAGGAGCGCCGAGACGGTGAGGGCGCAGAGCGCGCCGTAGAATGCCGCCTTGGCGAGCGAGCCGCCGCGCTTCGCGAGCCCCTTCGCGTCCTCGCCCTCGCTGTCCCGGTCGAGCACGGCCTGGGCGAGCCGCCAGAGCGCATACCCGGCGAGACCGAGCACGAGCAGGACGAGCAGGCCCTTGCCGAACGGCTGCTCGCCGATCGTGCGCAGCGCACCCTGGCGGTCGGGGCTCTCCTCCCGGCCGCCGAGCGCGACCTTGATCGCGAGGAGTCCGACCACCGCGTAGATGACGCCCTTGGCCACGAGGCCGGCGCGGCCGAGCCGCTCGACCCAGGGGCTCTGGCCGGCGCGACGGCCCTTGGCAGCGATCTCTCCGGCGCTCATCGCTCGCATCTTCCCGGATCGACGGCCGACAAGCATCGCTCCACTACGCTCGGTTCGTGGGGGTCGACCACCACGATGCGTTCGTCCTCCTCGCGCTCCTCGCTGCGATCGCGGCGCTGCTCGCGCTCGCGCCGTTCGTGCAGGTGCCGTATCCGATCCTGCTCGTGCTCGGCGGGCTCGCAGCGGGCTTCGCGCCCGGCGTCCCGGACCTCGAGCTGCCGCCCGACCTCGTTCTCGTCGTCCTCCTGCCGCCGCTCCTCTACGGCGCGGCCTTCTTCACCTCGCTCCGCGACCTCCGCACGAACATCCGGCCGATCGGCCTCCTTGCGATCGGGCTCGTGCTCGCCACGACGGTCTCGGTCGCCGTCGTCGCGCACGAAGTGGTCGAGCTCCCGTGGGCGGCCGCGTTCACGCTCGGGGCGATCGTCTCGCCCACCGATCCGATCGCCGCCACGGCGATTGCGCGCCGGCTCGGGGTGCCGCGGCGGATCGTCGCGATCATCGAGGGCGAGTCACTCGTCAACGACGCGACGGCGCTCGTCGCGTATCGCGTCGCGGTCGGCGCCGTCGTCTCGGGCTCGTTCTCGCTCTGGGGTGCCGGTCTTCGCTTCGGCCTCGGAGCCGTGGGCGGCGTGCTCGTCGGCCTCGCCGTCGGCTGGGTGGTCCGCCAGGCTCGCCGCCGGCTCCACGATCCGCCGGTCGAGATCACGATCTCGCTGATGACCGGCTACTTCGCCTTCCTGCCGGCCGAGGTGCTGGGCGTGTCCGGCGTGCTCGCTGCGGTGACCGCAGGGGTCTACCTCGGCTGGCACACGCCGGAGCTGACGAACGCCGAGGTGCGGCTGCAGAGCGACGCCGTCTGGGAGATCGGCACGTTCGTGCTCAACGCCGTCCTCTTCGTCCTGATCGGCCTGCAGCTCCCCGCGATTCTCGACAACCTCGACGGCACGTCCGGGCTGACGCTCTTCCGCTACGGCGCTGCGATCGGCGCGACCGTGATCGTCGTGCGGCTGCTCTGGGTCTTTCCCGCCACCTACCTGCCGCGGCGCCTCAGCCGCCGGATCCGGGAGCGCGATCCGTCGCCGCCGTGGCAGGCGCCGGCATTGATCGGTTGGGCTGGGATGCGCGGGGCGGTCTCGCTCGCCGCCGCGCTCGCCCTCCCCTTCACGACCGACGCCGGAACTCCCTTTCCGGGTCGCGATCTGGTCATCTTCCTCGCCTTCTGCGTGATCCTCGTCACGCTCGTCGGCCAGGGTCTTTCGCTCCCGTTCGCAATCCGCGTGCTCGGGCTCGAGTCGGATGCGGCGGCCGCCGAGCGGGAGGAGGCGAAGGCCAGGGTCAAGGCGGCCCAGGCGGGGCTGGCGCGCCTGGACGAGCTCGCCCCCGAGGGCTGGGCGCGCGAGGACACGGTGGAGCGGCTGCGCGGGATGTACGAGTTCCGGCTCAGCCGCTTCTCGGCTCGCTTCGACGACGGCGACGACGGCGCGATCGAGGAGCGCTCGGCCGACTACCAGCGGCTGCGGCGCGAGCTCCTGGAGGCGGAGCGGCGCGCGCTCGTGGAGCTGCGCCGGGTCGGCCGGATCGGCGACGAGATCATGAACCCGATCCTCCGCGACCTCGACCTCGAGGAGACGCGGCTCGACCGCTAGCTGCGAATGCCGCTCCAGAATCGCGTCACACCCACGAGCGAGCTCGTCGCCGAGCCCGGACGCGGGCTCGTCTACGGCAATCGGGGCTGCCTCCACGACGCCGAAGGGACGATCCGGCGGCGCTTCAACGGCAAGCGCTGGATCGCCTGCCGGCTCGAGTTCCGCGGCTGGCATCGCGAGCCTCTGCTCCAGCCGGGCCGCTTCACGGAGCTCTTCTTCCTCGACGAGGCGACGGCCTTCGCCGCCGGGCCACCGGCCCTGCGCGCTCTGCCGGCGCGAGGACTACGTCCGCTTCGGCGAGCTCTGGCGCGAGCTCCATCCGGGCCAGGTCGGCGCCGATGCGATCGACGCGCAGCTCCACGAGGAGCGGGTGGCCGAGGACGGCACCCAGCGACGGCACGACGCGCCGCTCGACGAGCTTCCCGACGGAGCGTTCGTCCTGGACGAGGGCGCGCCGTGGCTCGTCCTCGGCAGCGAGCTGCTGCGCTGGACGGCGTCGGGTTATGCGGAGCGGCGCGCTCGGCCCGGCGGGAGCGAGGCGCGGGTGCTCACGCCACCGTCGCTCCTCGCCGTCCTCCGGGCCGGCCCGTCGTCCGCCGTGCCCCTCCTCCATCCGTCCATTCAGTCGTGAGCCGGCGCGCCCGACCCTGGCTCTGACGCTGCCGTGCGGCGCCGGCGCTGAAGCACCCACAAGCCGACGGGAACGAGGATCGCGCTCCAGAGCCACTGCCAGTTGTCGTCGACGAAGCCGGAGACGCGGCTCGTCCACGTCACGTCGATCACGAGCGTCCGCTCGAACGTCTGCACCGTTCGCGCGCGGCGCTCCCCGTCGACCTCGATGAACGCGGTCAGCGTCAGGTGCAGGCGATGCCTCCCGGTCTCGGTGGCTTCGATCTCCCACTTCCAGCCGGTGGTCTCGCTCTCGACGACCAGCTGGCGGGGATCGCTGATCGCCTCGATCTCGAAGCCGGGACCGGTCAAGCGCGCCTCCATGTCGTCGGAGACACGCACTGTGGCGCCCTCGATCTCGCCGATCTCGGCGATCTGCTTCTCGAGCCTCGCGAGCGGCTCGCGGATCGAGAGCAGGAGCTGGATCTCGGTCGACTCGCCGAGGCGGAGCGTGGTCGGCGTGTTGAAGGCGACGCTCGCCGGGCGGAGGCGGCCGAGCGCTTTCTCGAGCGGGTCTGTGTGCACCGGCGGCGGGTCTGTGGTCAACGGCGGTGGCGTCACTTCCACGACGAAGACCGCCCGAACCCTCGTGTCCGTATCGAGCGTTAGTACGCAGGTCTTTCTCCGCGTTCTCGCACGCGCCCTACCCAGGAGACGAGCCGGCCGCCGCGCGGCGTCAGCGTCACCCGCGTGCCGGGTTCGTAGCGGCGCCGACAGATGGTCCTCGCAAACGATTCCCGGCGGCTCGATCGTCACCGACCCCGCGCCCCGGACCGTGACGGTCAGAGCGCGCTCGACCGCTCCGGGTGCGGTGGTGGCTCCCGCCGTGCCGCCGACGAGCAGGACCGCAACCGCCGCCGCGAGCGCAAGCGCCGGGCGGGACTGGGCGATCACTGGCCTCGATGGTACGACGCGACGCTCGTCGTGTAAACAGGATCGAGTTGCGGGACGCGTCCGCGGAGGACGTGGCTCGGAGGTCTATCGTCCGAACGGATGACCGGAGGGCTGAACCCGACGCTCCGAGCCGTCAGCGACGCCGTCCTGGCGGTCGCGGCGGGGCTCTCGGTGGACGAGGTCCTGCAGCGCCTCGTCGACAGCGCGCGCGAGCTGGCCGGAGCGCGCTACGCGGCGCTCGGGCTCCCGGACGGCGAGGGCGGTTTCCGGCGCTTCCTGACGTCGGGGATGAGCGACGGGCTGATCGCCTCGCTCGGGCCGCTGCCGCGGCAGCACGGCGTCCTGGGCGCGATGCTCGACGCGGACACGCCCTATCGCACGCGCGACATCCACGAGCACCCGCGCTTCCGTGGTTGGTGGCCGCCCGCGCACCCCGACATGCGCTCCTTCCTCGGCGTCCCGATCGTCTCGCCGACCGGCGTGATCGGCGCCTTCTACCTGACGGAGAAGCTCGACGCGGACGACTTCACAGACGAGGACGAGGAGCTGATCGGGCTTCTCGCCGCCCATGCCGCCATCGCGATCGCGAACGCGCGGCTGCACGAGCAGACGCGCGAGCTCTCGATCGTCGCGGAGCGGAACCGGCTGGCGCTCGACCTCCACGACGCGGTCAGCCAGAAGCTCTTCGGGCTCGTGCTCGGCGCCGAAGCCGCGGCGACGCTGCTCGAGCGCGATCCGGCAGCGGCACGCGATCAGGTGGCGAGGCTCCAGTCGCTTGCGCAAGAGGCGCTCGAGGAGCTCCGCTCGCTCGTCTTCGAGCTTCGTCCGCCGGAGCTCGAGCGGGACGGCCTTGCGGACGCGCTTCGCAAGCACGTGGAGCTGCTGCGCCGGCTCGGGCCGCACGAGCTCGAGCTCGACCTGTCCGATGAGCCGGCGCTCCGGATCCGCCGCGTGACCGCGAGGTGCTCCGGATCGCGCAGGAGGCGCTCCAGAACGCGATCAAGCACGCCGGCGCGACCCGGATCGGCGTCCGGCTGGGCGCCGAGGACGGCCGTCTCGTGCTCGAGGTCGAGGACGACGGCGTCGGCTTCGACCCGGACGGCGGCGAGACGAGAGCAAGGAGTCTCGGGCTGACCTCGATGCAGGAGCGCGCCGAGCGGCTCGGCGGGCGGCTCGCGATCAGCTCCGCGCCCGGGCGGGGAACGACGGTGAGGCTGGAGCTCGACGATGGCTGAGCGATCCGCGTCCTGATCGCCGACGACCACGCGGTCGTCCGCGAAGGACTGCGCGCCTTCCTCGAGCTCCAGGAAGGCATCGAGGTCGTCGGCGAGGCAGCGGACGGGCGCGAGGCGATCGAGGTGGCCACGCTTCTTGATCCGGACGTGATCGTGCTCGACCTCGTCATGCCACGGCTCGACGGCCTCTCTGCGATGCGAATCCTGCGTGAGCGCGTGCCGGCCGCGCGCGTGACTCGTCCTCACGAGCTTCCTCGACGACGACAAGCTGCTCCCGGCGCTCCGAGCCGGCGCGGCCGGCTACCTGCTCAAGAACGCCCGGCCGCAGGAGCTGGCGCGAGCGGTTCGGCTCGCCTACGCCGGCGAGACGCTGATCGATCCCGTCGTCGCCGCCCGGCTCGTCGAGACGCTCTCGGCCGACGGCGGCGAGGAGCCGCTCGACCGGCTCACCCCGCGCGAGCGCGAGGTGCTGATCCTGATCGGGCGAGGCTTCCCGAACAAGCTGATCGCCCGCGAGCTGGAGCTCGCCGAGAAGACCGTCAAGACCCACGTCTCCCACGTGCTCGCGAAGCTCGGCGTCACCGATCGCACGCAGGCGGCCGTGCTCGCCGTTCGGGCGGGTCTCGTTCCCCGGTCCTAGGACCAATTGCGCCTGGCGGCCGAGACCCGGCCGCGGCGATCCTGGAGGACAGCGAACGAGAGGAGCACCACGATGACGGCAAGCGAGCAGATCACGGCCGCGGTCACCGCGTGGCCGGGCGTCGAGGCGGGCTACGGCAGCCGCGGCGAGTACGGCTTCACGGTCGGCCGGAAGGAGATCGGCCACCTCCACGGCGACCACGCGCTCCACATCGGCTTTCCGAAGGCGGTGTGGGCCGAGCTGAAGGAGCAGGGCCGGATCGACTACCACCCGGTCTTTCCCGGCAAGCCGGGCTACGCGTCGCAGGCGGCTCGAGAACGAGGCCGACGTGCGCGACGCGATCGCGCTGCTGCGGCTGAACTACGACCGAGTCGTCGAGCGTCACGGCGTCCCGGCCGAGGCGGCCTGAGTGAACGGGATCGTCACCGGCGCCTCTCGCGGGCTCGGGCTCGCGCTCACGCGCGCGCTCGCCGAGCGCGGCTGGCGGCTCGTCGTGGACGCGCGCGACGCGGATGCGCTCGAGCGCGCCGTCGCCGGCCTCGACGGGGTCGTCCCGATTGCGGGCGACGTCGCCGATCCGGAGCATCGCGCGCGGCTCGTCGACGCGGCGGGAGCTCCGATCGACCTGCTCGTCAACAACGCCAGCACTCTCGGCCCACCGCCACCGCCTGGGCCGCTACCGGCGCTCGGCGACTACGGGCTCGAGGCGCTGCGGCACGTGTACGAGGTGAACGTGGTCGCGCCGCTCGCCCTCGTCCAGCTCGCGCTGCCGCGCTTCGGCGAGGGAGCGCGGATCGTCAACGTCAGCTCCGACGCCGCCGTCGAGGCGTACGAGGGCTGGGGCGGCTACGGCTCGTCGAAGGCCGCGCTCGCTCACCTCACGGCGGTGCTCGGGGTCGAGAATCCGGGCCTCCGCGCCTACGCGGTCGATCCCGGGGACATGCGCACCCAGATGCAGCAGGACGCCTTTCCCGGCGAGGACATCTCCGACCGGCCGTTGCCGGAGGAGAGCGTGCCAGGCTTCCTCGCGCTGATCGAGGGCGACTTGCCGAGCGGCCTCTACCGCGCGAGAGAGCTCGCAGAGGTCGCGGCGTGACCTCGCTCGCGTTCGAGCTGCCGAAGCGGCTCGAGGCCCACGAGCCGCCGGAGGCGAGTGGACGGAGCCGCGACGACGTGCGCCTGCTCGTCAGCGATCGCGCCACCGGCGTCGTCCTCCACAGCCGCTTCGCCGAGCTGCCGCGGTTCCTGCGCGCCGGCGATCTCGTCGTCGTCAACACGTCCGCCACGCTCGCCGCCGCGCTGCCGGTTACACGCACCGATGGCGCAGTGCTCGAGCTTCGACTCTCGACGCCGGCGCAGGATCGCGATCCCGAGCACTACTGGATCGTGGAGCTCCGTTCGGGCGACGACCCGTTCGGCGCCGTCGAGGTCGGCGAGCGGCTCGCACTCCCCGGCGGCGCCCATGCCGAGATCGTCGCCCCCTATTCAGCAGCGCGGCTCTGGCTCGCGCGGCTCGAGCTCCCCGTCGGGGTCGAGGCGTTTCTCGCCGAGCACGGCCGGCCGATCCGTTACCGCTACGTGCCGCGCAGCTGGCCGCTCTCCGCCTACCAGAACGTCTACGCGACGGAGCCCGGGAGCGCCGAGATGGCGAGCGCCGGCCGCCCGTTCACGGCCGAGCTCGTCACCCGGCTCGTCGCCGGTGGCGTCCTCGTCGCTCCCATCACGCTGCACACCGGCGTCTCCTCCCAGGAGAGCCACGAGCGACCGTACCCCGAGCGATACCGCGTTCCGGAGCAGACCGCGCGGCTCGTGAACGCCGTCCGCGGCTGGGGCGGACGCGTCGTCGCGACGGGAACGACCGTCGTCCGCGCGCTCGAGACCACGGCTCGACCGGACGGCACCGTGGTCGCCGGCGAGGGCTGGACGAATCTCGTCGTCACCCCGGAGCGCGGGCTCTGGGCCGTGGACGGCCTGCTCACTGGCCTGCACGAGGCCGAGTCGTCGCATCTCGACCTGCTCCGTGCAGCCGCCGGCGAGAAGCTGCTCGACTTGAGCTACCGAGCCGCCGTCCAGCGCGGCTACCGCTGGCACGAGTTCGGCGACAGCCAGCTCATCCTCTGAGGCCGTTCAAAATGAAGCCTCGAGCCGTCGGGGCGCGCCCGGTACGTCCTCTTCGCGGGTCGCAGCGACGCGGAGCACGACGTTGCCGGTCTTCTGGCCGGTCTCGACGTAGCGAGTCGCCTCGACGACCTCGTCGAGCGCGTAGGTCCGGTCGATCACGGGCCGGTACTTCCCCGCTTCCACGAGCTCCTTGACGAGCAGGAGGTCCTCCTTGCGATAGCGGCCGATCCCGAGCGTCGCCCGTCTGCTCCCGACGAAGCGGGTGACGAGACCGAGGAGCGGCACGTGGTACAGGAACCCGAGATCCATCGAGATGTAGATCCCGCCGGGCTTCAGGGAGCTGCGACAGCGGCGAAACGAGTGCTTGCCGACCGCGTCGAAGATCACGTCGTAGGTCTCGCCGTTCGTCGTGAAGTCCTCGGCGAAGCGGTCGAGGACGTCGCGCGCGCCGAGCGCCCGTACGACGTCCACGTCCTTCGTGTCGCACACCGCCGTCACGTCCGCCTCGAAGTGATGGGCGAGCAACTGAACCGCAGCCGTGCCAACCGATCCCGCGGCGCCGTAGACGAGGACGCTCTTCTGTTGGAGCGGCGACCCCGGCCGCAGGCAGGTCAGCGCGAGGAGCGAGCCGTCGGGAACCGCCGCCGCCTCGTCGAACGTCAGCCCTGGCGGCTTCGGCGCGATCGCCCCGCTCTCGCGAACGGTCACGTACTCCGCATTCGCTCCACTCGCGACGCCGAACACCTCGTCGCCGACGTGGAGCTCGGTCACGGCCGCTCCGACCTCCTCGACGACGCCCGCGAACTCCGTGCCGATGCCTGTCCGCCTCGGGCGGCGAATGCCGGTGAAGACGCGCGTGAACTGGTACTCCTCGCTGCGCACGCCCAAGGCGTCCCCGCGCGTGACCGTCGAGGCGAGGACTCTGACGAGCACCTCGTCGTCGGCCGGCACGGGCTGCTCGACCTCGTCGACGCGCAGCACCTCCGGAGGTCCGTACCGATCGTGGACGACGGCTCTCATGCGCTCACTTCCTCTCGTCGATTCGCTGACCGCGATGGATCGGCGTGCCGTGCTGCCACGCGCGTCCGGCCCGGTAGAGCTCCGCGGGCCTGCCGCCGCCCCGGCCGGGTCGCGCCGTCCGGCCGGTCGGGATCACCCAGCCACCCTCGCCCCGGGCGCCCTCGCCCACGAGGCTGCGGCGGAAGTTCGCCGCGTCGAGCTGCACGCCCCAGATCGCCTCGTAGACCGCTCGGAGCTCGGCCATCGTGAAGGTGGTGCCGACGAATGCCGTCGCGATGCCCGAGACCTCGAGCTCGACCCGGACGCGCTCGACCGCGTCGCGGACGATCCGCAGATGGTCGAAGGCGAGCTCGATCCTCTGCTCCAGGATCTCGGAGGCAGGAACGAGCGCGGCGTGCGCCGCGTCGGTGCCGGCGACGATCTCGCCGACGTCGCGAAGAACGGCGAGGTAGGCGACGGTGACGACGTTCATCCGCGGGTCGCGGCCGGGATCGCCGTACGCGCCGAACTGCGTCAGCAGGCTGGGCACGTCGACGCCGGTCTCCT
Source organism: uncultured Gaiellaceae bacterium (assembly GCA_963745775.1). GTDB lineage: Bacteria > Actinomycetota > Thermoleophilia > Gaiellales > Gaiellaceae > Gaiellasilicea. The sequence goes on along the minus strand of CAVUYY010000015.1, from coordinate 192 downwards.
CGGCGAGCTCGCGCCTCGCCGCCGCGTCCAGCGTCTCGTCCGGCCGCTTGAAACCGCCCGGCGTCGCCCACATCCCCTCGAACGGCGCCTCGCCCCGCCGGACGAGCAGAGCCTGGAGCAGCCCCCCGGCCATCGTCAGGATCACGATGTCGACCGTGACGGCGAACGGCGGAAAGCCGCTCGAGTCGTAGC
>CAVUYY010000014.1:0-10745 GCA_963745775.1 uncultured Gaiellaceae bacterium | reverse complement strand
GCCGGCTAGCTCGTCGGCTTCGAGATCGCGGAGACGGCGGTGCTCAGCATGGCGGCCTCGGCCTTGGACTCCGGAATTCGGCCGCCCTGAATCTCCCTGCTCGCGGTGTGCACGATTGCGCGGATCACCGCGAGGTGCCAGGCGACGGGGAGATCGCTTCGGAAGACGCCCTTTTTCTGGCCGCGTTTGATCAGGGGCTCCAACTGGTCGAGCATGGGGACGTGGCGGCGGTGGAGCTCCTCCGCCGAGAGCCGGGCCGTGTTGAGCGCGAGGAGCGCGTGGAAGTGGGCGAGCTGGCGCCAGGTGGCTCGGAGCACTCGCTCGAGCGCCTCCACCGGCTCGCCGCGCTGGGGCTCGGCGCCCCTCATCGCCTCGACGACCTGCGCGACCGCGTGCTCCATGACGGCGTCGAGGAGAGCCGTGCGCGTAGGGAAGTGGACGTAGATGGTCGCCCTGACCACCCCGGCGCGGCGAGCGATCTCCGACATGCTGCTGTCGGGATCGCTCGCGAGCGCTTCGAGGGCGGCGTCGAGGATGGCGGCGACGCTCCGATCGGCGTCTGCCCGGCGGCGTTTCGGGACGGACGGCTTGGCAGGTGTCGTCGGCTTTGCCATCGCTAGTGGGTCGGCATCGCGCTGGGGTTCAGCTTCAACTTCGGCACGAAGTGGCGTGCCTGCGGCAGGACTGCCAGAGCGACCAAGCTGGCGACACTAGCGAGGAGTCCGGCTGCGACGAACGCGTGCGCGATACCCGATGCGGCCTGCGGTCCTGCAAGGGCGCCGCTCCCAGCCGCGATCGTCGAGAAGATCGCGATCCCGATCGTGCCGCCGATCTCGTGTCCGGTTGAGTTGAGCCCGGAGATCATTCCGGTCTCGTCTTCGCGGGAGCCGGTCAGGATGGCGATCGAGACGGAGACGACGGCGACGCCGAGTCCGGCTCCGGCGACGAGCATCCCCGGCAGCACGTCACGGAGGTAGCTGCCGTTCTCGCCGACGTGCGCGAGGAGCGTCATGCCGGCCGCGGTGACGAGAAACGCTCCCACGAGCGGGCCGCGAACGCCGTGGTTGCCGACGAGGTGTCCGGCCGCGTGCGCGCCGACGCCCGCCGTGAGCGCGAGCGGAATGAAGGCGAGTCCGGTGCTGAGCGGCCCCATGCCGAGCACGTTTTGCAGGTAGAGCGAGCTGAGCAGGAAGAGGCCGAAGATCGAACCGGCTGCGGCGAGCATCAGGAAGAGCCCGCCGCCGACCGCTCGATCGGCCAGCCGCTCGACGCGGAGGAGCGGTGTGTCGGTGCGACGCTCGAACGACCGCGAACGCGGCGAGGCCCGCGAGGCCGCCGATGCCGAAGAGGAGCGTCTGGGCGGAGGCCCAGCCGGCACCGTCGGCCTGCGTGATCGCGAACACGATCGCGGCGAGACTCGTCGTCGCGAGGACAGCGCCGCGGAGGTCGAGCCCGCGCCAGCGCGGCTTCCGAGTGTCGGCCGGGACGATCTTCAGTGCGGCGATCGCGAGTCCAGCTGCGACGGGGAGATTGACGTAGAAGATCATGCGCCAGTCGGCGAACTCGGTGAGGACACCACCGACGAGCACACCGATCGCAGCGCCGGCGCCGCCGACTGCTCCCCAGGCGGCGAGAGCCTTTGCCCTCTGGTTGCCCTGGAAGGCGGTCATGATGATCGCGAGAGCCGCCGGGGAGAGCATTGCTGCCCCGAGACCCTGGCCCGCCCGCGCGGCGAACAGGACGCCTGCCGTGCCCGCCATCGCGGACGCGAACGACGAGGCCGTGAAGATGCCGAGGCCGGTCAGGAACATTCGGCGTCGCCCGAGGAGATCGGCTGCACGCCCCCCGAAGAGCAGCAGGCTCCCGAAGATGAGCGAGTAGCTCGTGATCGTCCAGCTGATGTCGGAGCCGGTCAGGTTCAGGTCAGCCGCGAGGCTCGGAAGGGCGATGTTCACCGCCGTGATGTCGAGAATGACCATCAGCTGGGCGATGAGCAGGACGAACAGCAGCGGCCCGCTCTTCTTGTCCGCTCGCGTCGGCTCCGTGCCGGTGTCGTGACTCTTGAGTGCGGTGTGGGAGTGCCTTCGGGGATGCATTTGGTCGTCCTCTCTAAGTTAGACAGTAGTGTCTGGATTAGTAAAGCAGACACGAGTGTCTGATGTCAAGGGGAGGACCTTATGTCCCCTGGTCGAAGGAGGTCTGATGCAGCACGGCCACCCCGAGCAATCGCTGAATCGCGTCGCCTTCAGCGCGACCTGGCACTGCCTGACCGGCTGCGCCGATGGGCGAGGTGCTCGGGCGTGGCGATCGGGACCGCGCTCGGCTGGGGCAACGCTCCGACGATCGCTGCTCGCGATCGTGCTCGCGTTCTTTTCGGCTACGCGTTCACGGCGGTGCCGCTGCTTCGCTCCGGGCTCGCGCTCGGCGCGGCCGCGGGGATCGCGTTCGCCGCCGACACGATCTCGATCGCGGTGATGGAGATCGTCGACAACGCCGTGCTCCTCGTCGTCCCGGGCGCGATGGAGGCCGGCCTTGACGACCCGCTCTTCTGGGGCAGCCTCGCGTTCGCGCTCGCGGTGGCCTTCGTCGCGGCGTATCCCGTCAACCGCTGGCTGATCGCGCGCGGCCGCGGTCACGCGGTCGTGCACTCACATCACTAGCTAGAGGCGACGGGCGCCGACATACGTCGACGAGTACCAGCCGGTCATGCTCGAGATCTTCACGACGTCGCCGGTGTGAGGCGCGTGGATGAAGTTGTTCGCCACCGACGTAGATGCCCATGTGGCCGAGCCCGTTGAAGAAGACGAGGTCGCCCGCCTCGAGCTGGTCGCGCGACACCGGCGTGCCCATGCCCCACTGGGAGCCGGTGTAGTGCGGCAGCGAGACGCCGATCTGCGCATAGACGTACATCGTGAACCCGGAGCAGTCGAAGCCCGACGGTGACGCGCCGCCCCAGCGGTAGGGCACGCCGAGGTAGCGCATCGCGATCCCGACCACTCCGCCGTAGCGCGACGGCGGCGCGACGACCGCGCCGTCCGGCGTGACGCCCGCTGCGCCGAGTCCCGATGCCGAGCTGGAAAAGGTCTGACCCTGCAGGCTTGCGGCGATCGCGAGCGAGCGCCTGCGCTCCGCCGCCTGGATCCGGCGGATCTCGCTGCGAATCCCGGCGAGCATCGACTGGCGCTGCTGCAGCCGGCTCTCGATCGAAGCCTTCTGCGACGCCTTCGTCGCGACGATCTGGGCCTGGGCTACGCGCGCCTGCTTGAGCTGGATGCGCTCGCGCTTGACCTGCGCGCGGTAGCGGATCACCTGCCCGAGCGTCGTCGCGTCCTGGTCGGACACGCGGTTCGCGGTCTCGATGCGGTCGAGCAGCTCGTCGAGACTTGATGCCCCGAGCAGCACGGCAACGGTCGAGTTCTCCTCACCCGAGGTGTAGAGCGACACGACGCGGTCCGCGAGGCGCTTCTCGGCGCTGCCGAGGTTCTGCTTCGCGAGGCCGAGGTGGCGTGTGTTCCTGACGAGGTCGCTCTTGATCCGGTCGAGCTTCACGTTGGCGAGGTTGTACGCCTCGATCGCGTGGCTCAGCTCCGAGTCGATCTGCTGGATCTGCGCGAGCACGCCCTGCGCCCGCGCCTGCTGCTGCTCGACTTGCGACGGCTCTGCAGTCGCTCCGCCGGCTGTCGCGAGGATCGCAATCAGACCGAGCAAGAACGCTGAGAGGATTCGGCGGGGTAGTCGAATAGTCTCCAGCTCCTCGAGTGCGCGACCCACGGGGCGGGGGCCCGTCACAAGGGGAGGAGGGTACCAACCCTTACGGACGCCTGCAACGCCTGATCAGGCCGAAAACCGCTGCACGCGGCCAAATCACCGGTGTTACAAGCATGGATGGTCTGGTAGCGTCCCGCCTCGTGCGCGGATGCTCGAGCATGCTCGCAGCGCGCCGACTCGCGGTTCTGCTGGGTCTGACGGCGATTCTGGCGCTCCCCTCGTCGGGCGGAGCCGCCGCGCCCTCGGGCGGAGCGGCCGAGCTGAGGCAGCAGGACACCTCCCTCGCGGCGAAGGAGCGGGCGGCCACGCAGGAGCTCTACTCCCTGGAGGCTCAGCTCGCCGTGGCGCGCTCCCGGCTGGCGGAGCTGACCGACCAGCGGGAGGCCGCCGAGGCCCGCCTGACGCGCCTGCGGATCGAGCTCGACGTCGCCTGGCAGTCCGCCTACATCGCCGAGGAGCACCTCGGAGCCCGGATCCGCCAGCTCTACCAGCAGGGGCAGCTCGACCCGGTGGCGATCCTGCTCGGCGCCGAGTCGCTCGACGAGGCGATCGGCGGGCTCGACGGGCTCCGCAGCATCGCCTCGGGCGACCGGGACCTGCTGAGCAAGGTCCGGCAGGCGCGGGCCGACCTGACCTCGGCGAAGAAGCGCGTGGTGGCCCGCGTCGCAGCGCTGCGCGAGGCCGAGTCGGCGGCGGCGTCGACCGCCTCGTCCCTGGCGGCGGCGCGTGCCGAGCGAAGCGCCTACCTCGCCCAGCTGGCGAGGCAGCGCGGGTTCAACGCACGACGGCTCGAGCGCGTGCGCACCACGGCTCGCGCCGCGGGCGAGCGCACGCAGGAGCTCGAGGCCTCGGAGGCGACGACGCTGGCAGCGACCGACGTCGGCGCCGGCGCCCGCACCGGCGTACACGGGAGGCGAGCAGACGATGACGGTCTCCTCCACCGGTTACGCGCTCCGCGGCCGGACCGCCAGCGGCCTCCCGACCGGCTGGGGGATCGTCGCCGTCGACCCGTCCGTGATCCCGCTCGGCACCCGGATGACGATCCCGGGCTACGGCGAGGGCGTGGCCGCCGACACCGGCGGCGCGGTGCGGGGAGCGACGATCGACCTCTGGTTCCCCACCCTGGCGCAGGCGCTGGCCTGGGGACGCAAGACCGTGACGATCACGCTCCACGGCTAGACTCGGCCTAACACGACGCGGGGGGACATGACGCAGCAGCTGGAGTCGACCGAGCCTCGGCACGACGCGCTCAGGGTCGTGATCGTCGACGACCACGACCTCTTCCGGACCGGGCTGCGCAACCTGCTCGAGGAGCAGGGGATCCAGGTCGTCGGCGAGGCAGCGGCGGGGAGCGACGCGATTCGTTCGGTTCGCGAGCTCGCGCCCGACGTCGTCGTGATGGATCTCAACATGCCCGGGATGACGGGTGTCGAGGCGACGAGACAGATCACCGGGATCGCGCCGTTGACCCGCGTGCTCGTGCTCACGATCTCCGACCAGGACAGCGACGTCCTCGACGCGATCCTCGCGGGGGCGTGCGGCTATCTGCTCAAGGACTCGTCGATCCAGGACCTGATGGCGGGGATCCGCGCAGCGTCGATCGGCGAGTCGCTCATCTCGCCGAACATCGCCTCGAAGGTCCTTCAGCGCGTCCGCTCGACGAGCAGCGTTCCCGCGATCGCGGAGACGATCCGTGCCGAGCTCTCAGACCGCGAGATCGAAGTGCTGAAGCTGATCGCGAACGGCAAGGACAACGCGATGATCGCCGGCGAGCTGCACATCAGCCCGAAGACGGTCAAGAACCACATCTCGAACATCCTGATGAAGCTGCAGATCGACAACCGCATCCAGGCGGCGGTCTACGCAGTCAAGTCCGGAATCGTTTAGGCGGCAGCGCGGGCGGCGTCTGCGCGCTCGCGGAGTGAGCCGAGCACCTCGCGCAGGCGGATGAGGTCGGCGTCCGACGAGCTGAGCCGCTGAGCCAGCACGACCATCTCTTCGGCCCGGTGCAGCTCGAAGTCCGCTTCGCCGCCGAGCTCGCCGGCGAGCTCGGTGATCCGACGCTCGATCCGCCAGCGTTCGGCCTCGAGCGCGAGCGCCGTCGCGTAACCGGTGGTCAACGTATCCTCGATCTCGTCGAGCCCACGGGGCGTGCCGTCGTCGAGGATCGCCTCGATCTCAGCGAAGATGGGGTTCATGTCCGTCATGGAAGAGGACCGGGAGGGGTCGCCAACGATTATGGATTCCGGCGTGAGCAGGGGCATGGGCCGGGCGGCCCATCTTGGCCGGCGGGCAGGCCCACGCCCCTGGGCGGTAATCGCCCTCGCGGCGGCGCTGCTGGCTCCAGCGCCCGCCCAGGCAGCTGCCCCACTCGAGACCCGCCTCGCCAAGGCCCTCGCCGTCCCACACGTCCAGAGCGCCCAGACCGGTGCGGTCGCGATCGACCTCCGCACCGGGAGGCAGGTCTTCGCGCTCAACGCGCAGCGCGGCTTCCTGCCCGCCTCGACCGAGAAGCTCGCGCTCGCCTTCGCGGCGCTGCACGACCTCGGCTCCGACTTCAAGATCGAGACCGACGTCCTCGGGGACGGCGCGCTCGACGGCACGACGTGGCGCGGCGAGCTCGTGTTGAAGGGTTTCGGCGATCCGACGCTGTCCCGCACAGACCTGCGCGTGCTCGCGCGCGGCGTGCGGGCCTTCGGGATCCGGCGCGTGACCGGCGGCATCGTCGGCGACGAGTCGTACTTCGACTCGCGGCGCGTCGTCTCGGGGTGGAAGCCCTCCTACCTGATCGAGGAGTCACTGCGGTGCCGCTGCTCCGCTCCGGGCTCGCGCTCGGGGCTGCGGCAGGGATTGCGCTGGCCGCCGACACGATTTCGATCGCTGTGATGGAGCTCGTCGACAACGCGGTTCTCCTCGTCGTCCCTGGTGCGATGGAGGCAGGGTTGGCGGACCCCCTCTTCTGGGGAAGTCTCGCGTTCGCGCTCGCGGTCGCGTTCCTGGCGGCGTATCCAGTCAACAGGTGGCTGATCGCGCGCGGCCGCGGCCACGCGGTCGTCCACTCACATCACTAGCTAGAGGCGACGGGCGCCGACATACGTCGACGAGTACCAGCCGGTCATGCTCGAGATCTTCACAACGTCGCCGGTGTGCGGCGCGTGAATGAAGTTGTTCCCACCGATGTAGATACCCATGTGCCCGAGCCCGTTGAAGAAGACGAGGTCGCCCGCCTCGAGCTGGTCGCGAGAGACCGGCGTGCCCATGCCCCACTGGGAGCCGGTGTAGTGCGGCAGCGAAACGCCGATCTGCGCGTAGACGTACATCGTGAAGCCGGAGCAGTCGAAGCCTGACGGTGACGCGCCGCCCCAGCGGTAGGGCACGCCGAGGTAGCGCATCGCGATCCCGACCACGCCGCCGTAGCGCGACGGTGGCGCGACGACGGCGCCGTCCGGCGTCACGCCCGCTGCGCCGAGTCCCGATGCCGAGCTGGAAAAGGTCTGGCCCTGCAGGCTTGCCGCGATCGCGAGCGAGCGCCTGCGCTCCGCCGCCTGGATCCGGCGGATCTCGCTTTGAATCCCGGCGAGCATCGACTGGCGCTGCTGGAGCCGGCTCTCGATCGAAGCCTTCTGCGACGCCTTCGTCGCGACGATCTGGCCCTGCGCGACGCGCGCCTGCTTGAGTTGGATGCGCTCACGCTTGACCTGCGCGCGGTAGCGGATCACCTGCCCGAGCGTCGTCGCGTCCTGGTCGGACACGCGGTTCGCGGTCTCGATGCGGTCGAGCAACTCGTCGAGGCTCGACGCCCCGAGCAGCACGGCGACCGTCGAGTTCTCCTCACCCGAGGTGTAGAGCGAGACGACGCGGTCCGCGAGGCGCTTCTCGGCGCTGCCGAGGTTCTGCTTCGCGAGGCCGAGGTGGCGTGTGTTCCTGACGAGGTCGCTCTTGATCCGGTCGAGCTTCACGTTGGCGAGGTTGTACGCCTCGATCGCGTGGCTCAGCTCCGAGTCGATCTGCTGGATCTGCGCGAGCACGCCCTGGGCTCGCGCCTGCTGCTGTTCGACTTGCGACGGCTCTGCAGTCGCTCCGCCGGCTGTCGCGAGGATCGCGGTCAGACCGAGCAAAAGCGCTGAGAGGATTCGGCGGGGTAGTCGAATAGTCTCCAGCTCCTCGAGTGCGCGACCCACGGGGCGGGGGCCGTCACAAGGGGAGGAGGGTACCAACCCTTACGGACGCCTGCAACGCCTGAACAGGCCGAAAATCGCCGCACGCGGGCAAATCACCGGTGTTACAAGCATGGATCGTCTGGTAGCCTCCCGCCTCGTGCGCGGATGCTCGAGCATGCTCGCAGCGCGCCGACTCGCGGTTCTGCTGAGTCTGACGGCGATTCTGGCGCTTCCCTCGTCGGGCGGAGCAGCCGCGCCCTCGGGCGGAGCGGCCGAGTTGAGGCAGCGGGACACCTCCCTCGCGGCGAGGGAGCGGGCGGCCACGCAGGAGCTCTACTCCCTGGAGGCCCGACTCGCCGTGGCGCGCTCCCGGCTGGCGACGTTGAGCGACCAGCGGGAAGCCGCCGAGGCGCGCCTGACGCGGCTCCGGATCGAGCTCAACGTCGCCTGGCAGTCGGCCTACATCGCCGAGGAGCACCTCGGAGCACGGATCCGTCAGCTCTACCAGCAGGGCCAGCTCGACCCGGTTGCGATCCTGCTCGGCGCCGAGTCGCTCGACGAGGCGATCGGCGGGCTCGACGGGCTCCGCAGCATCGCCTCGGGAGACCGTGACCTGCTGAGCAAGGTCCGGCAGGCGCGAGCCGATCTGACCTCCGCGAAGACGCGCGTGGTGGCCCGCGTCGCGGCGCTGCGCGAGGCAGAGTCGGCCGCGGCGTCGACGGCCTCGTCCCTCGCCGCGGCGCGCGCCGAGCGAACCGCGTACCTCGCCCAGCTGGCGAGGGAACGCGGGTTCAACGCACGTCGGCTCGCGCGCGTCCGCAGCACGGCTCAGGCCGCCGGCGAGCGCACGCAGGAGCTCGAGGCCCCGGAGGCGACGACGATGGCGGCGGCCGCGCCGACGGCCGCGCCGGCGCCCACACCTGCGTACACGGGGGGCGAGCAGACGATGACGGTCTCCTCAACGGGCTATGCGCTCCGCGGCCGGACCGCCAGCGGCCTCCCGACCGGCTGGGGGATCGTGGCCGTCGACCCGTCGGTGATCCCGCTCGGCACCCGGATGACGATCCCTGGCTACGGCGAGGCCGTGGCTGCCGACACCGGCGGCGCAGTGCGGGGAGCGACGATCGACCTCTGGTTCCCGAGCGTCGAACTGGCGCTGGCCTGGGGGCGCAAGATCGTGACGATCACGCTCCACGGTTAGACTCGGCCCAACACGACGGCGGGGGGACATGACGCAACAGGTGGAGTCGACCGAGCCTCGGCACGATGCGCTCAGGGTCGTGATCGTCGACGACCACGACCTCTTCCGGACCGGGCTGCGCAATCTGCTCGAGGAGCAGGGGATCCAGGTCGTCGGCGAGGCTGCAGCGGGGAGCGATGCGATTCGGTCGGTCCGCGAGCTCGCGCCCGACGTCGTCGTGATGGATCTCAACATGCCCGGAATGACGGGCGTCGAGGCGACACGACAGATCACCGGGATCGCGCCGTTGACCCGCGTGCTCGTGCTCACGATCTCCGACCAGGACAGCGACGTGCTCGACGCGATCCTTGCGGGCGCGTGCGGCTACCTGCTCAAGGACTCGTCGATCCAGGATCTGATGGCGGGGATCCGCGCAGCGTCGATCGGCGAGTCGCTCATCTCGCCGAACATCGCCTCGAAGGTCCTTCAGCGCGTCCGTTCGACGAGCAGCGTCCCAGCGATCGCGGAGACGATCCGTGCCGAGCTCTCCGACCGCGAGATCGAAGTGCTGAAGCTGATCGCGAACGGCAAGGACAACGCGATGATCGCCGGCGAGCTGCACATCAGCCCGAAGACGGTCAAGAACCACATCTCGAACATCCTGATGAAGCTGCAGATCGACAACCGCATCCAGGCGGCGGTCTACGCAGTCAAGTCGGGAATCGTTTAAGCCGCTGCGCGGGCCGCGTCTGCGCGCTCGCGGAGTGAGCCGAGCACGTCGCGCAGGCGGATGAGGTCGATGTCAGCCGTGCTGAGCCGCTGAGCGAGCCCGACCATCTCCTCGGCCCGGTGGAGCTCGAAATCCGCCCCGCCGCCGAGCTGCCCGGCGAGCTCGGTGATCCGGCGCTCGATCCGCCAACGATCGGCCTCGAGCGCGAGAGCCGCGGCGTAACCGGTGGTCAACGTATCCTCGATCTCGTCGAGCGCACGGGGCGTGCCGTCGTCGAGGATCGCCTCGATCTCAGCGAAGATGGGGTTCATGTCCGTCATGGAAAAGGACCTGGAGGGTCGCCAACGATTATGGATTCCGGCGTGAGGAGGGGCATGGGCCGGGCGGCCCATCTTGGCCGGCGGGCAGGCCCACGCCCCTGGGCGGTAATCGCCCTCGCGGCGGCGCTGCTGGCTCCTGGGTCCGCCCGGGCCGCCGCCCCGCTCGAGGCCCGCCTGGCGAAAGCCCTGGCGGTCCCGCACGTCCAGAGCGCCCAGACGGGCGCCGTCGCAATCGACCTCCGCACGGGCCGGAAGGTCTTTGCGCTCAACGCGCAGCGCGGCTTCCTACCAGCCTCGACCGAGAAGCTCGCTCTCGCCTTTGCGGCGCTGCACGACCTCGGCTCCGACTTCAAGATCGAGACCGACGTCCTCGGGGACGGCGCGCTCGACGGCACGACGTGGCGCGGGGAGCTCGTGCTGAAAGGGTTCGGCGATCCGACGCTGTCGCGTGCAGACCTGCGTGAGCTTGCACGCGGCGTGCGGGCGTTCGGAATCCGGCGCGTGACCGGCGGCGTGGTCGGCGACGAGTCGTACTTCGACTCGCGTCGCGTCGTCTCCGGGTGGAAGCCCTCCTACCTGATCGAGGA
>CAVUYY010000013.1:0-284551 GCA_963745775.1 uncultured Gaiellaceae bacterium | reverse complement strand
TGCAGCCGGAGGCCCGCGTCGACGATCCGGATCATGCCTCGACCTCCGGGGCCTTCGTTGCGAAGGGGACGGCGAGAAGCGGCAGGGCCTTCGCGTTGACGGCGTAGAGACCGCTCGTCGCGTCAGCGAACGGGCGGCGGAGCACGAGCGCCATCGCTCGCCTCAGCGCGGCCGTCCGGACGCGCGCTCCGCTGGGGCGGTAGCGGTAGGGCTCGTACCCGTCGCCGGAGACGAAGCGCGAGCCGACGGCGACGTCGCACTCGTCCGCCTTCACGAGCGCGGGAGCCGGGAGAGCTCCTTGGCCGGATGCTGCCCGTCGGCGTCCACCCGCCCGCAGTAGGCATAACCGCGCTCGAGCGCCCAGTTGTAGCCGGCAGCGATTCCGATCGGCAGCCCTCGGTTGCCGTCGAGGGAGAGCACGGTCGCGCCGTGCTCCCGCGCGACGTCGGCCGTCCCGTCGGTCGAGCCGTCATCCACGACCAGCACGTCGGCGTCCGGAAGCTCTTCGTGCAAGGCCCTGAGCACATCCGGCAGGTTCTGCTCCTCGTTCCACGCCGGGATGAAGACGACGGTGTCGCTCATCCGAGCCGCGCCAACTCGGCGCGAGCGGCCCGGAGCTGCACCGGACAGGCCGGCAGCGCGAGCAGCTCCCAGGCGAGCGCAGCCGGCGTCCTAGGGACCCCGGCGACGTGGAACTCCGTCGTCACGCCGTTCGGCTCGTCGGGCGCGAGAAGAAGTAGCGCGTCCGGTAGAGGTGCAGCGGCGCACAGACGACGACTGCCCTCCGGACGCCCCGCTCGAGCAGCAGAGGCAGCGTCCGGGCGGCGTTCTGGGCGGTCACAGCGGCGGTCGGCTCGACGACGAGCTCGACGTCCGGGCCGCGCCACGCCGCTTGCATCTGCTCCGCCTCCGAGCGACCGCCTGCCGGCGACCAGCCGCTGAAGACGACCGTCGCGGCGGGGAGAGTCTCCGCGAGACGCTCGGCTTCCCGGACGAGCGCGAGGCAGCGCGAGCCGATCCGGTACTCGCCGCGCCAGCGCCCGGCGCCGTGTCCGGGGACCACGATCGCTACCTGATCGCTCATCGGTCGATGGTAGCTGGGTGCACGTGCGCGGCTGGAGCCGGCGCCGCGGCTCGCCGGTTGACGAGGTTGGCGGGCTGTTGGCGCGGTAGGGTCGTCTCTCCCCCGCCGTCTCTTACAGGAGCAAACCCATGGTTGCAGCAAGCTTCATCGATTTCTTCTGGTCGATCCTGATCATCTACTTCATCTTCATCTACTTCATGATGCTGTTCCACGTGATCGGCGACATCTTCCGCCGAGACGACGCCTCGGGCGGCAAGAAGGCGCTCTGGCTGATCTTCGTGCTCGTCGCGCCGCTGCTCGGGCTCTTGATCTACATGATCTCGCAGGGCGACGGGATGGCCCAGCGAAACGTCAAGCAAGCGCAGCGCTCGCAGGACGCGTTCGACGACTACGTCAGGACGACGGCCGGCAGCGGCGGCGCCGCCGCCGAGATCGAGAAGGGGAAGGGCCTCCTCGACAGCGGCGCGATCTCCCAGTCGGAGTTCGACGCGATCAAGGCGAAGGCGCTCTCGAGCTGAAGCTGGCGCGGTCGAGCCGGGCGGGCTGCTGCCCGTCCGGCTTCCGCTTCGGCGGGAGCGAAGGCGCTCGAACCCGCCCACCTGACGGAGCTCCTCCCGTACTCTCCTCCACTGTGGGGGCCGATGGATAGTCTGGCCGACGAGCAGGCCGGCCCGCGCTTCGTCTCGACCGGGCAGCTACCGTCGCCCGAGGAGGTGCGCGCGCTCGTCGACGAGGCCCACGAGCGCTTCCGCAACGTGCAGGACGGCGAGAACTCGCAGGTCTACCCGGCACTCGCTCGCGCGCCGTCCGAGCTGTTCGGCGTCTGCGTCGTTGGAAACCGCGGCGGCAGCCACATGGCGGGCGACGCGGAGTCCCCGTTCACGATCATGAGCGTCGCCAAGCCGTTCGTCTTCGCCCTCGTGTGCCAGCTGATCGGTTCCGAGGAAGCGCGCGCGAAGCTCGGCGTGAACGCGACGGGCCTCCCGTTCAACGCCCTGGACTCGCTCGAGCGGACCGCCGACGGACGGACGAACCCGATGGTGAACGCCGGCGCGATCGCGACGGTGAGCCTCGTGCCCGGCGCTACCGCCGAGGAAAAATGGGAGCTGATCAGCGGCGGGCTCTCGCGCTTCGCGGGCCGGACACTCGTCGTGAACGACGACGTCTACGAGTCGGCCTCGAGAACGAACCACAGAAACCGCGAGCTCGCCCGCCTGCTCGAGAGCCACGACCGGATCTACTTCGATCGCGTCCAGGCAACGGATCTCTACACAAGACAGAGCTGCCTCGAGGTGACGTCCCAGGACCTCGCCGCCATGGGGGCGACCCTCGCCCACGGCGGGGTCAACCCCCTGACGGACGTGCGCGTGGTCGACGAGCCGGTCTGCCGGCACACGCTTGCCGTGATGACGACCGCGGGGCTCTACGAGACCTCGGGCGACTGGCTCTACGACGTGGACTGCCGGGCAAGAGCGGGATCGGCGGCGGGATCGTGACCGTCTCTCCCGGCAAGGGAGGTCTGGGCACGTTCGCGCCACGGCTCGACGCGGCGGGCAACAGCGTCAAGGGCCAGCTCGTGGCCGCGTTCCTCTCGCGGCGGCTGGGGCTGGATCTGTTCTCGTCCACGGCGGCAGAGGAGTGAGCCCGCGGCGCCGACGGCGCCTGCTCCTCTGTCTGCTCATCGCCGTATTCGCGCTCGTCGCGACTCCGCCCGCGTCGGCCGACCTCGCCGACGAGACCGCGCTGGCCGAACGCTACGCGCCGGTCGTCCGGCTCGTCGCCCAGGCGCAGGACTGCGGCTACGGCGAGTCGTACGCGCCGCTCGACGTCGACGTCCTCTTCGACGAGCCGACGGTGGCGCTCCGCGGGCCGTGGGGCTCCGGTGACCTGATCGAGGTCGGCCCCGCGGCGGAGCGACTCTCGAGCAGCCTCTACGAGTACCACCTCGACTTTCCGGGGAACGCGCTCGACCCCGGCTGCAGCTACGAGCGCTGGGCGGACCGCCTCAGCGAGGGCTCGGCGCCGGCCGTCTACGCCCACGTCGCCACCGATCCCGGCTATCCGGGCCGGCTCGCACTCCAGTACTGGTTCTACTACGTCTTCAACGACTGGAACAACACGCACGAGGGCGACTGGGAGAACATCCAGCTCATCTTCGAGGCGGCCGACGCGAGCGAGGCGCTCGGCCGCGAGCCGGTCACCGTCGGCTACAGCCAGCACGAGGGCTCGGAGGGCGCGAGCTGGGCGAGGAGAAGCTCGAGCTCGTCCAGGGAACGCACCCGGTGGTCTATCCGGCGGCGGGATCGCACGCGAACTTCTTCGAGTCGGCGCTCTACCTCGGTAGCTCGGCGGAGCAGGGCGTCGGCTGTGACGACACGTCGGGGCCGAGCGTCGACATCCGCCCGGTGGTCAGGACGATTCCGAGCGACCCGGACGAGGCGCGCGTGCGCTTCCCATGGATCGCATTCGAGGGCCGCTGGGGCGAGTTGCAACGGGCCTTCTTCAACGGCCCCACCGGCCCGAACCAGAAGGAGTCGTGGACGGAGCCGATCCGGATCTCGCAGAACTGGCGCGACCGCGCTTACGCCGTGCCGGCCGGCGGCGCGCTCGGCACGGACACGACCGACTTCTTTTGCGGTGCGATCGCCGGCGCCTCCAACGCGTTGCGACGCCTGCTCGACGAGCCTGTTCCCTTTCTCCTCGCCCTCGCCGCGCTGGCTGCGCTCGTGCTGCTCGGAATCTCGCGTGCGACCTGGCGACCGACGGCGCCGCTTCGGCTCGCGCGCCGGCGCGCGTGGGGTCAGATCCTTGCGGCCGCGGCCCGGATGTACATCCGGCGCGCCCCGCTCTTCCTCGGAATCGGGATCCTCTTCATCCCACTCGGGATCGCGATCTCGATCCTCCAGGCGATCGTGCTCGGCGGCTTCGGCCTCCTCGGGATCGACACGTCCGGCGAGACGGCCGGCGGGGCGCTGTTCCTCGTCGTGGCGGTCGGGACGACGATCACCCTCCTCGGTCTGGCGCTCGTCCAGGCAGCGACCGCCTGCGCCCTCGTCCAGATCGACAGCGGCCGCCCGGTCGGACCGATTCGGGCATTCCGGATCGCGCTCGGGAAGACGCGCCCGCTCCTCGGTGGTCTCGGCATTGCGGTCGCCATCTGTGCAGCGCTGAACGCAACCGTCGTCCTCGCACCCGTGGCGGTCTGGCTCGCAGTTCGCTGGTCGCTCCTCGCCCAGGTCGTCGAGCTCGAGAGTCGCTCGGCTCTCGCCGGTCTGCGCCGGAGTAGCGAGCTCGTCCACGGCCGGTGGCTGCGCGTCGCGTCGCTTGTCGGCACCGGCGCGATCCTCGCGCTCGCCGCCGGCCCCTTCCTCGGGGCGCTCCTGATCCTCCTGACGAGCGCTCCGCTTGCGCTCCTCAACGTCGCGGCTGGGGTTATCTACGCGCTTGCGATGCCGTTCGTCGCGCTGACCACGTCGTACGCCTACTTCGATGCCCGCACCCGTGTCGAGCTCGACCCCGTCGAGGAGCGCCACGAGCTGCCCGCTGAAATCCAGCTCACGGGTTGACGGTGCTAGGCTCGCCCCATGGGCCGCACCGTTCTCGCAGTGGGTCTCGCAACATTCGTACTCGCGCTCAGCGCCTGTGGGGGCGACGAGACCGATTCGGCCGGTGAGTGGGCCGACAGCGTCTGCTCGAGCATCGGCGACTGGCGTGCCGAGGTACAGGCGACCGTGGATGGGTTCCGCGACGATCCGGCCTCGATTTCGGCCGATTCGCTGCGCGAGGCGACGGACGACACGGTCGAGTCGACGGAGGCGCTGGTCGACGAGCTTCGCGATCTGGGACCGCCCGAGACGGACTCGGGCGAGGAGGCCCGCGCGGAGATCGAAGAGCTGGCCGAATCGCTCGAGAGCAGTAGGGACAGCGTCGAAGAGACGCTCGAGGGATCCAGCGAGTCCGTTTCGGGAGTCGTCGCGAACCTCTCCGCGATCACGGCCGAGCTCCAGGCCGCCGCCACCGCGGCATCCGCGACGTTCGAGCGCCTGCTGGCGCTCGATCCCGGCGGGGAGCTCGAGCAGGCGTTCAGCGAAGAGGACTCGTGCACCGCCCTGCGGGAGTGACGCAATCCGCTGACGCCCCCGCCCGCGCCGCCGTGTGAGCGCGTCGCTGCCCGGCGCTCCGGATCCCAGCACGCCGAATGACTCGGGGGAGCGGGAGCCGCCGGAGCCGGGATTCGACCCGCCGCCCACGCTCGCCGGCCGGATCGCGCACTGGACGCTGCGCGCGCGCATCCTCCGCTCCAGGGTCGAGGCCGCACGGAGCCGCCACGCAACGGTCGATCTCGGCTTCGACGTCGTCGAGCGCGACTCCACGATCGGCGGCGGCATGCTCGGCGGCGCGCTCGCCTACCGGCTGTTCGTCGTCCTCCTGCCGCTCTCGCTCTTCCTCGTCGCAGGAATCGGGATCTACGCAGACATCGCCAACCTCAGCACGTCCGAGGTCGTCTCGCGCGCGGGCCTGCCGGGACTGATCGCCGGCGAGATCGCCGAGGCCTCGTCGAACTCCGCCCGCTGGACGATCTTCGTCGTCACCCTTCCCATCCTCGTCTACGCGACCGGGATGCTCTACCGCGCGGTGGCGATCGTCCACGCGATCGCCTGGCACGGCTCCGGCCGCGCGGTTCACGTCTCACCGCAGACGTTCGGCATCTTCTGCGGCGTGGCGCTCGTGCAGCTGGCCGGGGCGGTGATTCTCGGCTGGATCCGCGAGGCTGACCAGGGCGGCGGTATCGCCGCGCTCCTCCTCTACGGACTGCTGCTCGCCGGCGCCTGGCTCTTCCTCTCTGTGCGCCTTCCTCGCCGCGACGTCCACTGGACGGCCCTCGTTCCGGGAGCCGCTCTCGTCGGGCTTGGGATGCTGCTGATCAACGCGTTCAACGTCTACGTGACGACCCGGTTGGTCGCTGAGCGCGTCGACACCTACGGGGCGCTCGGGGTCGCGGCCGCGCTGCTCTTCTCCCTCTATCTCGTCGGCCGCGTGATTGTCGGCTCGGCCGTTCTCAATGCGACCGTGGACGAGCGACGGACACGCGCGAGCCGAGGCCGATCCGCTTGAGCGCGACGCGCGTGCTGGGGCCGAGGCGCCATCGCAAGCGACGGCTCGCCGGCCGGACCCTCTTCCTGCTCGTCTCTCTGATCTCGCTCTACGTGCTCCTGCCGAGCCTGCTCGAGGTCTTCACCTCGTGGCGCGAGCTCTTCCAGCTGACGCCTGGCTGGGTGGCGGTCGCGCTCGGCGTCGAGGCGCTCTCGTTCCTCGCGATCTGGGAGCTCCAGCGAATCGCGCTCCAGGCCCGGAGCTGGTTCCCGGTCTCGACGTCGCAGCTCGCCGGGAACGCGTTCGGCCGGATCATCCCCGCCGGAGGTGCGGCGGCCGTTGCGCTGCAGTACCGGATGCTCGTCCAGGCCGGTTTCCCGGGTGGGCGGATCGCCTCGGCGCTGACCGGCGTCTCGGTGCTCCTCTTCGGCACCGTGCTCGCCCTGCCGCTCCTCAGCGTCCCGGCCTTCCTCGCCGGCACCGAGATCGACCCTGGGCTCTTCCAGGCGGCGCTCGTGGGGGTCGGCGTCTTCGTCGTCACGCTCGCGGGCGGGGCGCTCGTGTTCCTCTCCGACCGGCCGCTCCGCTTCGTCGGCGGCCTGGCCGAACGGCTCCTCAACCAGACTCTGCGCCGCTCGCGCCCCATGAGCGAGCTTCCCGACCGGCTCCTGCGCGAGCGCGACTTCCTTCGCACGGCGTTCGGGACGCGCTGGAAGGCTGCCGTCCTCTCCTCGGCCGGCCGCTGGATCTTCGACTACCTCGCCCTCCTCGCCTGCCTGCGCGCGGTCGGCGCCGAGCCGCGGTCCTCGCTCGTCCTGCTCGCCTTCGTGGCCGCCTCGTTCCTGGGGATGATCCCGCTCACCCCGGGCGGTCTCGGTTTCGTCGAGGCCGGGCTGACGGGAATGCTCGCGCTCGCGGGCGTGGGCGCCGCTCCCGCCGCGGTGGCCACGCTCGCTTACCGGCTGATCTCGTTCTGGCTGCCGATTCCCGCCGGGGCTGCCGCATACGGGCTCTTCTGGCGTCGATATCGCGTCGCGAGCATTCCGCCGCCGGTCCCGAGGGAAATCGATTGACCCGCCCGTCTACGAGCTCCGCTTCTCGCCGGCGGACGCCTAGAACGTCGTCGCGTCGGCGGGTTCGAGGATCCGCACCTCGACCTCCGGCGCGAGCTCGGCGGCGAGCCGGCGAAACTCCTCGGGCGCCGCGGTCTCCGCGGGTCGGCCGGGGAGCGAGAACGTGCCCCAGTGAATCGGCACGGCGATCTTCGGGCGGAGCAGCTGGAGCGCCTGTGCGGCGCTCTCCGGCGTCAGGTGGCCCGGCGGCAGTCGCGGCCCCCAGCCGGCGACGGGAAGCAGCGCCACGTCGAGCGACTCGGAGAGCTCCGCCATGCTGTCGAACAGATCCGTGTCGCCGGCGAAGTAGACGCGCCGCGAGCCTACGAGCAGAAAGCCGAGCGAGGCCGCCGCTCGCACGGTCGGCCGGAACGCGACATGGTCAGCCGGCGTCGCGCGCACGACGACCTCGCCGATCTGGGTCTCGTCGCCGACCTCGACCTCGCGCACGTCCTCGAAGCGCCGGAGGAGATGGCCCGACCCCCGCGGCGCCACGACCGTCGTGCCCTTGCGGAACCGCCGCAGCGATGCACGGTCGAGATGGTCGTAGTGGACATGAGAGATCAGAACGGCGTCGATCCCCGCTACGGCCTGATCGATGTCGATCCCGACCCGACGGCTCAGGTGCAACACCCTCCGCCCGATCAGCGGATCGGTGACGAACCGGACGCCGTCCAGCTCGATCAGGACGGTCGCGTGGCCGACGTAGACCAGCCGCGGCGTGCCCGGCGCGCCTATGCCGCCGCCCCGTGGTCAGGCCGAGACCGCGAGCTCCGTCTGGGCGTCGAACACGTGCAGCTTCTCGCGCGGGATCGAGAACTCCTGCTCCTGACCCGGAGTGAGTCGCTCCTCGATCGGCAGCTTGGCGAGCAGGTGCCGATCGCCGCCGGCGAGATGGACGAGTTGCTCATCGCCGAGATACTCCACGACTTCGACCGTCGCCGTGAAATGGGCGGAGCCCGACTGGCCGTTCCCGACCTCGACGTGCTCGGGCCGGAAGCCGGCGAGCCGGGAGTCGCCGCCCACTCCCTGGACGAAGTCGGCGGGCACGAGGTCGCAAACGAGAGGGCCGGCTCGCGCCGGCCCTTCGATTCTTCCTCGTGAGCCCGAGAGCCCACTGCGGCGGGCGGAGCCCGGCTCTGCCGGGCGGGAGCCCAGACCCACTTCCTCTCGCGGCTGCGAGAAAGAAGGGGGCTCACGGGGGAAACATGGTTTCCCCCGTGCTCCTTACATCATGCCGCCCATGCCACCCATGTCGGGCATGCCGCCGCCGCCGACACCGGCCTTCTCGGGGGCCTCGGCGACGATCGCCTCGGTGGTGAGGATGTTCTTCGCGATCGAGGCTGCGTTCTGCAGCGCCGAGCGCGTGACCATCGTCGGATCGATGATCCCGGCCTTGACCAGGTCCTCGATCTCGCCCGTGTCGACGTTCAGGCCCTGGCCCTTCTTGGCGCCCTGAACCTGGTTGACGACGACCGAGCCTTCGAGCCCGGCGTTGTAGGCGAGCTGCCGGAGCGGCTCCTCGAGCGCACGGCGGATGATCTGCGCACCCGTCTTCTCGTCGCCCTCGAGCTCGTCGAGCTTGATCGCGGAGATCGCGTTGATCAACGCAACCCCGCCACCCGGCACGATGCCCTCCTCGAGAGCCGCGCGGGTCGCCTGCAGCGCGTCCTCGACGCGATGCTTCTTCTCCTTCATCTCCGTCTCGGTCGCAGCGCCCACCTTGACGACGGCGACGCCGCCGGCGAGCTTCGCGAGGCGCTCCTGGAGCTTCTCGCGGTCGAAGTCGGAGTCGGTGTTCTCGACCTCCGCCTTCAGCTGCTTGATCCGGGACTTGATCCCCTCGGCGTCACCGGCACCGTCGATGATCGTGGTCGAGTCCTTGTCGATCACGACACGACGGGCCTTGCCGAGCTGGGCGATCTTCGTGTTCTCGAGCTTGAGGCCCATCTCCTCGGTGATCACCTCGGCGCCCGTGAGGATCGCGATGTCCTCGAGCATCCGCTTGCGGCGATCGCCGAAGCCCGGCGCCTTGACGGCGACGGCGGTGAAGGTGCCGCGCAGCTTGTTGACGACGATCGTCGCGAGCGACTCGCCCTCGACGTCCTCCGCCACGATCAGCAGCGGGCGACCGGCCTGGATGACCTGCTCGAGCACCGGCAGGACGTCCTTGACGGCCCCGATCTTCTGGTTCGCGACCAGGATGTACGGGTCGTCGAGCACGGCCTCCATGCGCTCGGCGTCGGTGATCATGTACGGCGAGAGGTAGCCCTTGTCGAACTGCATCCCCTCGGTGAACTCGAGCTCGAGGCCGAACGTCTGGCCCTCCTCGACGTTCACGACGCCGTCCTTGCCGACCTTCTCGATCGCGTCCGAGATCACGTCGCCGATCTCCCGCTCGCGCGAGGAGATGGTGGCGACCCGGGCGATGTCTTCCTTGCCCGAGACGACCGTCGACTGCTTCTTCAGATCCTCGACGACCGAGAGGACCGCCTGCTCGATCCCGCGCTTCAACCCCATCGGGTTGGCGCCGGCGGCGACGTTCTTCAGGCCCTCGCGGACGATCGCCTGGGCGAGCACGGTCGCCGTCGTGGTGCCGTCGCCGGCGACGTCGTTCGTCGCCGTGGCCACCTCGCGGACGAGCTGCGCGCCCTGGTTCTCGAACGGATCCTCGACCTCGATCTCACGGGCGATCGTGACGCCGTCGTTCGTGATCGTCGGGGCACCGAACTTCTTGTCCAGGACGACGTAGCGTCCCTTCGGCCCGAGCGTCACCTTGACCGCGTCGGCGAGGATGTTGACGCCGCGCTCGAGCGAGCGGCGCGCGTCCTCGTTGAACTTGAGCTCCTTGTGAGCCATATCTGTGTTCCTCTCTGTTTCTTCCTAAGAGCTGGGCAGTTCCTAGACGGCGGCGCGATCGCCGACGACCTTGGCCAGGACGTCCGACTCGCGCAGGATCAGCACGTCGTCCGTGCCGACCTTGATCTCGGTGCCGCCGTACTTGGAGAAGATGATCTCGTCACCCTCCTCGACGTCCATCTTGATGTACTCGCCGTCCTCGTCGCGAGGGCCGGGACCGACTGCCAGGACACGGCCGCGCTGCGGCTTCTCCTTGGCGGTGTCGGGCAGCACGATGCCGCTGATCGTGATCTCCTCTTCTTCGAGGATCTCCACGATCAGGCGGTCACCAAGAGGCTGCAGATTCATGTGGTGCCTCCTTGATTCAGACTTTGTGACACGACCTGGCACTCTCGGTTTCTGAGTGCCAGGGCGATAGTATCAGGCTTCAAGCCAGAATCAACTTCGCGCGGATGGCTCCATGCGAACTATGTTACAAACGTCTGCGTGGAACGGGAATTCTCCGCAGGAGGCGTGCTCGTCCGGCGGTTCCGCGGTCGCTGGTTTCTCGCCGCGATCCGTCCGACCGGGCGCGGCGAGGCGACCTGGGCGCTGCCGAAGGGCTGGATCGACGCCGGCGAGACCCCGGCTGAGACGGCGATCCGTGAGGCCTACGAGGAGACCGGCCTGCACGCCCGGCTCGACCGCAAGCTCGCCGACATCAAGTACACCTACACCCGCTCGGACGGCACGCGGATCTTCAAGGTCGTCAGCTTCTATCCTCCTCCGCTACCGGAGCGGCCGAATCGGGAGGATCCCGCCCGGGATGGAGGTCGAGGTCGCAGAGGCACGCTGGCTGCCGCTCGAGGAGGCGCCGCGGTTGCTCGCCTACGGCGGCGAGCGTGACGCGGCAAGGAAGGCGCTGGAAGCGCTTGCGAGCGACGACTCGGCGCGCTCGACTCGCTAGATGCCATCGCTCCTTTTTGGGGCTCTATAGTGGCGCCCGACCCCGCCGTGGCCATGTTCGCCCTCAACTTCTACTCGCCGCTCGTCGCCGACCAGCTGCGCACCCAGCGCAAGACTGCCACGATCCGGCTCGGCGACAAGTCGGCGAAGTACAAGAAGGGGATGATCGTGACCGTTCTCGTCGGCGTCCGCTACGGACAGCGCGAGAAGGTGTTCGACGCCGTGATCGACAAGGTCGAGGTGAAGGAGCTCCGCGAGCTGTCGCCCCGCGAGATCGAGCACGACAACCCCGAGATCCGCCGCACCGACGAGATGGCGCGCTTCCTCGGCCAGCTCTACAACCGCGAGGTCGCCGAGGACGAGACGGTGACCGTGATCCGCTTCTCGCAAATCATCGGGTCGATGTTCTAGAGACCCGGTCGTAGGATGACGGCGGAGCCACCGTGACGCCACCCGACCGGAAACCGCTGCTCGTGGTCGCCGACGACGACTCGGCGGAGCGCGGCCGCGTTACCGCCGAGCTGGAGCGGCGATACGCCGCCGACTACGCGGTCAGCGGCTGCACGAACGACGAGTTGACGACGATCCTCGAGGAAGCGAGCCGCAACGGGCACGAGGTGGCGGTCGTGCTCGCGGCCGGGGAGCGCGGCGCCGAGCTCCTCGCCCGCGTCCGTGCGCTGCATCCCGCGGCCCGTCGAGGGCTCCTGCTCCCCTGGCTCGGTTGGCTCGATCGCCCGCTCGCCGAGCTCGTCCTCAAGAGCATGGCGCGCGGCTGGATCGACCTCTACGTGCTCCGGCCGACGACGAGCCCCGACGAGGTCTTTCACCGGACGATCGCCGAGCTGCTCCAGGAATCCGCCCGACTCCGCGGTGAGGGACCGGCGGGCGCCACGATCGTCGCCGAACCCCGGTCGACGCGCGCCCATGCGCTCCGGGCCACGATCTCGGGCCTCGGGATCCCGCATCGGCTCGAGGCGCAGGCCGACGCGACAGAGCCGTCCGTCACCCTCGCCGACGGCAGCGTGCTCGCGGATCCCAGCGCCGCCGAGCTGACGCGGGCGCTCGGCTTCCCGACCGAGCTCGAGCCTCACGAGGCCGACCTCGTCGTGGTAGGCGCAGGCCCGGCCGGGCTCTCGGCTGCCGTCTACGGCTCCTCGGAAGGCCTGCGAACGACCGTGCTCGACGGAGGGGCGGTCGGCGGCCAGGCCGGATCGAGCTCGCTGATCCGCAACTACCTCGGCTTCCCGCGCGGGCTCGGCGGCGGCGAGCTCGCCCAGCGCGCGTATCAGCAGGCCTGGCTCTTCGGCACCCGCTTCCGGCTGACCGAGCGCGTCGTCGGTCTCGAACGCACGGGCGACAGAATCGCGATCCGCTCCGCCGACGGCGTCGAGGTGACCGCGCACGCGGTCGTGCTCGCGCTCGGCGTGGAGTACCTACGGCTCGACGCGCCCGGGCTGGCGGAGCTCGAGGGGGCCGGCGTCTACTACGGCGCCTCGATGTCGGAAGCGCAGGCGCTCGCGGGAGAGCCGGTCTTCGTGGTCGGCGGCGGCAACTCCGCGGGGCAGGCGGCGCTTCATCTCGCCCGCTACGCGAGCCAGGTGACGATCCTCGTTCGCCGGGAGAGCCTCGCCGAGACGATGTCCCGCTACCTGATCGACGCGATCGAAGAGACGCCGAACGTGGACGTCCGCTACCGAACCGAGGTAGGAGCAGCTGAGGGCGCCGGCTCCCTGGAGCGGCTCGAGCTCCGCAGGGCAGGCGGCGAGGCCGAGTTGCTACCGGCCGCCGCGCTCGTGATCCTGATCGGCGCGCGCCCTCGGACGGGCTGGTTGCCGGAGGAGATCCTGCGCGACGCTTGGGGTTACCTCCTGACGGGCGACGAGGTGCTCGCGGCGGAGCACGGAAGGCAGCAGCTGGCAGCTCGAGCGAAGCCCGCTTCCGCTCGAGACGAGCGTTCCGGGAGTCTTCGCGGCGGGCGATGTGCGCGCCGCCTCCGTCAAACGGGTCGCGGGCGCCGTCGGCGACGGCGCAATGGCCGTGACCGACGTCCATGCCTTTCTCTCGCTCGAGGCGGCGGCTTCATGGCCCAGGCAGCGCTGACCCCGAAGACCGGACTGACCCCGGCCGTGGCGCTGCTCGCCCTGCCGCTCGTCGGGCTCGCGCTCCTCCTCGCCCTCCCGGCGGCCGATCTGCACTGGCAACACAACCCGGCCCATTTCTGGCTCGTCCTGATCGCCGCGAGCCTCAACGTGATCCTCGCGTACTCGACGGGCGCGGCCGCCCGCCGGCGCGGGGACGGCCGCGTCCATCTCGTCTCGCTCGCCTTTCTGGCCGCCGCCGCGTTCCTCGCTCTCCACGCGCTCGCGACTCCGGGTGTTCTCCTCGACGCGCCGAACCTCGGCTTCGCGATCTCGACCCCGACCGGGCTCGTGCTCGCGGGCGCACTCGCGGCAGCCTCCGCACTCGACCTCGACCGGCTGGGCACCGCACGAGTCCTCCAGCTTTCGAAGCGGATCGAACGAGCGCTCCTTGCCGCGATCGCCCTCTGGACGTTCGCCTCGCTCGCCTGGACTCCGGAGCTCGAGGACGTCGCCGTGCCGGAGCGGCTCTCGGCGCCGCTTCTCGCGCTCTCGATCCTCGGAATCGCGCTCTATGTCTTCGCCGTCACCCGCTACCTGGCGCTCTACCGCGCTCGGCGGTCGACCCTGCTGTTGGCCTTCGCGGTCGCCTTCGCGCTGCTCGCCGAGGCGATGACCGCGGTCGCCGTCTCCCGCAACTGGCAGCTGTCGTGGTGGGAATGGCACGTCCTGATGCTGATCGCGTTCGCCGTGATCGCGTTCGGCGCCCACCGCGAATGGCACGAGGAGCGCTTCGGCGCGCTCTATCTCGATCGAGCCGAAACCGAGGTGACCGTCCTCTTCGCCGATCTCCAGGGATTCACCGCCTTCTCGGAGAGGCACGGCCCGGAGGAGGTGACGCGCATGCTGAATGCCTACTTCGAGGCGGCCATCCCCGCCGTCGAGCGTCACGGCGGCAACGTCGATCGCCTGATCGGCGATGCCGTGATGGCGATCTTCGAAGGCACCGACGACGACCATCCCGAGCGGGCGGCCCGCGCCGCCCTCGCGCTGCAGGAGGCCGCCGAGACGGTCGCCGCCGCCCAACCCGCCTGGCCGCGCTTTCGCGTCGGCCTGAACACGGGATCGGCAAGCGCGGGCGTCCTCGGCTCGCTCACCGGCGGCCGGACGTACAGCGTCGTCGGCGATACGGTCAACCTCGCCTCCCGAATCGAGGGCCTCGCCCCCGCAGGCGGCGTCGCGATCGGAGCCGCGACGGCCGCGCGCCTCTGGGGCGCGCAGCTCGAGCCGCTCGGCAAGGTCGAGGTCAAGGGTCGCGAGGAGCCTGTGGCGGTCTTCCTCCTTCAGAGCCTGCCAGGCTGAGAGCTACTTGCCGGGCTTGCGGATCCGGACACCGAGCACCTCCGGCGGCCGCACCTCGGCGCCGCACTCCTCGCACTCGACCGCGAATGCCGACGGAAACGGCGCGGCGCAGGCGGGGCAGCGGTGCCGCGTCTCGCCGCCGCAGTGAGGACACTCGGCGGGAAGCTCGGCCTCGCCCTCGAGGAAGTAGCGCCACACCGAGCCGCAGCCGAGGCAGAAGGACGTGTAGTCGCCGAGCGTCTTGCGGCGCTCCTCCTGGATCCAGTTTCGCTTCGGCCGAGCGCGATCCGACATGTCGGGATAACCGTACCGGCGTCTCCAGCGACGACTGATAGAACGACGCGGTGACCGCCAAAGGCACCAATCCCTGGCTCGTCCTCAGCCTGGTCTGCATCGCGCAGTTCATGGTCATCCTCGATGCGACCGTCGTGAACGTCGCGCTGCCTTCGATCCAGGAGGACCTCGAGATGTCGTCGTCCGAGCTGCAGTGGGTGGTCAACTCCTACACGCTGATCTTCGGCGGCTTCCTGCTGCTCGGCGGCCGCGCGGGCGACCTGCTCGGGCGCAAGCGGCTCTTTCTGGCCGGGCTCGTCATCTTCACGGTCGCCTCGCTCCTGAACGGGCTCGCGACCTCGTCCGAGTTCCTGATCCTCGCCCGCGGGCTCCAGGGCCTCGGCGCCGCCCTCGTCTCGCCCGCGGCGCTCTCGATCGTGACGACCACGTTCGCCGAGGGCTCGGAGCGGACGAAGGCGATGGGCGTCTGGAGCGCGATCGCGGCCGGCGGCGGTGCTGTCGGCCTGCTGCTCGGCGGGATCCTGACCGACCTCTTCTCCTGGCCCTGGATCTTCTTCGTCAACCTCCCGGTCGGGATCGCCGCCTTCGTGCTCTCGCTCCGCTACGTCCCGGAGTCGAAGGACGAGAAGGCGCACAAGGCCTTTGACGTCGCCGGAGCCGTCACGGTGACCGCAGGCCTGATCGCGCTCGTGTACGGGCTCGTGAAGGCGGAGGAGGAGGGTTGGCTCTCGCTGCACACGCTCGGCTTCGGCGTCCTCTCGGTCGTGCTGCTGGCCGCCTTCGTCTGGATCGAGCACCGGTCGGCGGAGCCGCTCGTGCGCCTGAGCATCTTCCTCCAGCGCACGATCCGCTCGGCGAACATCGTGATGCTGCTCGTCGCCGCGGGGCTCTTCGCGATGTTCTACTTCAACTCGCTGTACTTCCAGCGCGTGCTCGGCTACTCGCCGATCGAAGCCGGGCTCGCGTTCGTGCCCTTCACGCTCGGGATCGTGATCGGCGCCGGTCTCTCCCAGTTCCTCGTCAAGGCGATCGGGCTCCGGTCGGTCGGGATCGCGGGGATGACGCTCGGCGCGATCGGGATGCTGCTCTTCCTCGGCCTCGACGTGAACGGCACCTACCTCACCGATCTCCTGCCCGGGATCATGCTGATCTCGATCGGGATGGGGATGACGTTCGTGCCCGTGACCCTGATCGCGACGAGCGGGATCGCCGCAGGCGACGCGGGGCTCGCCTCGGGGCTCCTCAACACGTCGCAGCAGATCGGCGGCGCGCTCGGGCTCGCGATCCTCTCGACGCTCGCGACGGCCGAGACGACGAGCTCGCTCGAGAGCGGCAGCGACGAGGCGGCGGCGCTCGTCGACGGCTTCCACGTCGCCTACATCGCGGGCGCCGCGTTCCTCGCCGCCGGCGCGATCCTGCTCGCGCTGATGCTGAAGCGCTCCGACGTCGAGCAGATCGACGTCGACGAGCCCGTGCTCGCCGCGTAGCCGGCCATCCGCGCCCGATCCCCCGCCGGCCGATATCGTTCGGCCCATGGCAGTGCGGGAGGCTGAGCCGGTCGGCTCGTTCAGCGAAGTGCGGGAGGCGGGCCTCGACCGGGAGGACCTGCTCGCGATCTACCGCCACCTGCTCGTCACGCGCGGGATCGAGGAGCGCGGCCACATCCTCTACAAGCAGGGCAAGATCCCCGGCTCGTTCTACACCGGCCGCGGGAACGAGGGGGCGGCCGTCGGTGTCGCCACCGCGATGGGCCCGAACGACGTCGGCACGCCGCTCCACCGCGACATGGGCGTCCACGTCCAGCGCGGCGTCGAGCCGTGGAAGATCTTCGCCCAGTACATGGGCCGCGAGGACGGGCCCACGCGCGGGCGCGATGGCAACGTCCACATGGCCGACGCGAAGCTCGGAATGATCGCGATGGTCAGCCATCTGCCCGCGATGCTGCCGGTCGCAGTCGGCTGCGCGCTCGCCTTCCGGATCCGCGAAGAGCGTCGTGTCGCCGTCGGCTGGTTCGGCGAAGGGTCGGCCGCGCGGGGCGACGCCCACGAGGCGATGAACCTCGCCGGCGTGCGGCGGCTGCCGGTCGTGTTCGTCTGCGACAACAACCAGTTCGCCTATTCGACGCCGAGCCACCTCGGCTACGCCGTCGAGCACCTCGCCGATCGTGCCGCGGCGTACGGCTTCGAAGGCGTCGTCGTCGACGGCACCGACGTGCTCGCCGTCTACCGAGAGGCGAAGGCCGCGATCGAGAAGGCGCGCGAGGGCGGCGGGCCGACGCTGCTCGAGCTGAAGACGCTCCGGATGGAGGGCCATGCCGTCCACGACGACGCGTTCTACGTCCCGAAGGAGCTCTTCGAGGAGTGGGCGCAGCGGGATCCGATCGAGCGCTTCCGCGGCTGGCTGATCGAGAACGCCGAGCTCACGCGCGAGGAGGAGGACGAGATCGCCGCGCGCGTCAAGAAGATCCTGAACGACGCGCTGACCAGGGCCGAGGACTCGCCCCAGCCCGATCCGGCGACGCTCCTCGAGGGCGTCTACGCGACCCCGGAAGACCTCGACACGCCGCACCACAAGTAAGGGACAAGCATGGCCGAGAAGACCTACCTCCAGGCGATCAGCGACGGGCTCCGGCAGGAGCTCCAGCGCGACGACCGCGTCTTCGTGATCGGCGAGGACGTCGGGGTCTACGGCGGCGCCTTCAAGGTGACGCTCGGCTTCCAGGAGGAGTTCGGGCCGTGGCGGATCATCGACTCGCCGCTCGCCGAGACGGCGATCCTCGGCGCGTGCAGCGGCGCCGCGATGATGGGGATGCGCCCCGTCGCCGAGATGCAGTTCGCGGACTTCATCTCCTGCGGCTGGGATCACCTCGTCACCGTCGCGGCAAAGCAGCGCTTCCGGGTGGGCACGCCGGTTCCGATCGTCGTTCGGCTTCCGTCCGGCGGCGGCTTCTCCGGCGGCCCCTTCCACTCGCAGAACCCGGAGAGCTCGTTCGCGCACATCCCGGGGCTCAAGTGCGTGTGCCCGGCGACGCCGGAGGATGCCAAGGGCCTGCTCGTGGCGGCGATCGAGGATCCCAATCCGGTCCTCTTCTTCGAGCACAAGCACCTCTACCGGCGGATCAAGGGCGAGGTGCCGGACGAGCGCTACGTGACGCCGATCGGGAAAGCGCGCACCCACCGCGAAGGCGAGGACATCTCGGTGATCACATGGGGCGCGATGGTCTACACCGCCGAGGAAGCCGCGAAGCAGCTCGAAGCCGACGACGTCTCGGTCGAGGTGATCGACCTGCGCACGGTGATGCCGTGGGACAAGGCGGCCGTGCTCGAGAGCGTGCGCAAGTGCTCCAAGGTGCTCGTGCTCCACGAGGACACGCGCACCGGCGGCTTCGGCGGCGAGATCGCCGCAACGATCGCCGAGGAGGCGTTCGAGGATCTCGATGCGCCGGTCAAGCGCATCTGCGCCCCGGACTGCCCGGTCCCGTTCTCGCCGGTGCTCGAGAAGGCGTACATCCCGCAGGTCGACGACGTCGTGAAGGGGCTCCGCGAGCTAGCGGCGTACTAGGGGGAAGGAATGGCTACCGGCACCCAGATCGAGGTCGTGATGCCCCAGATGGGAGTCTCGGTCTCCGAGGGGACGATCACGAAGTGGCTGAAGTCCGAGGGGGAGCCGATCGCGCGCGACGAGGCGCTGCTCGAGATCTCCACCGACAAGGTCGACACCGAGGTGCCGAGCCCCGGCGAGGGGATCGTCGCGAAGATCATGGTGCAGGAGGGCGAGACCGTCGAGGTCGGCGCCGTGCTGGCCGTGATCGCGCCGGCCGGTTCCGAGGTAGAAGGCGCCGAGCCGGCGGCGCCGACGGAAGCCCCTCCGGAGCCCGCCACCCAGGCAGCTGCCGATGCGTCCGAGGCCGCAGCGAGCGAGACCGCCGAGCCGACGGCTCCGACGCCTCCGCCCGCCGAGGCGCCAACTCCAGCCGCGTCCGGCTCCGACAACGGTCGCACCTTCGTCTCCCCCGTCGTTGCGCGGATCGCCGCCGAGCACGGCGTCGACGTCGGCCGCGTCCAGGGCACCGGCAACGCCGGCCGGGTGACGAAGAAGGACATCCTGGCCTTCGTCGAGTCGGGCGCTTCCGCTCAGGCTGCTCCGGAAGCCGTGGCTGCTCCTGAGGCCCCGGCTGCTCCCGAGGCCCCGGCGACGCCCGAACCGGCCCCGCCCGTCGCTCCTGCTCCCGCCCCAGCTCCGGCGGCCACCGCCCCGCCGCCCCAGGCAGCGCCCGCAGCCGCGCCTGTCGCGACAGGGGAGCCCGCTGCCGGCGAGACGCTCGAGCCGCTCACGGCGATGCGCCGCGGAATCGCCGAGCACATGCGCCGCTCGCTCGACACCTCCGCGCACGTGACGAGCGCGATCGAGGTCGACATGTCGAAGGTGGTCGCGATCCGCGGCAAGCTGAAGAAGGAGTTCGAGGCCGCCTACGGCGTCAACCCGACCTATCTCGCCTTCATCGCACGGGCGACGGTCGAGACGCTGCGCGAGTACCCCTGGATCAACGGCGAGATCCGCGGCGACAAGATCGTGACGCGGAACTACGTCAACCTCGGCTTCGCGGTGGAGCTCGCCGACGGCAAGGGGCTCATCGTCCCTGTCGTCAAGAACTGCGAGGGCCTGAACCTGCTCGGCCTCGCTCGCTCGGTCGTCGAGATCGCGCAGAAAGCCCGCGACAAGAAGCTGAGCCCGGACGACGTCCAGGGCGGAACGTTCACGATCACCAATCCGGGGGGCTACGGCACCTTCCACGGAACCCCGGTGATCAGCCAGCCCCAGGCGGGAATCCTCGGCACCTACGCGGTCGTCAAGCGACCCTGGGTCGTCCAGGACGAGCTGGGCCAGGACGTGATCGCGATCAGGCCGATGATGAACCTGACCCTCACGTACGACCATCGCCTGGTCGACGGTGCCCTCGCAGGGCGTTTCCTCCGCGACCTCCGCAAGCGGCTCGAGAGCTGGGGCGAGAGTGACTACTAGCGTCCTGACCACGGTCTCCACCGAGCAGGAGGCGGAGATGATCTGCGGCCTCCTGCGCTCGGCGGACATCGTCTGCGACCACCGGACGACCCAATCGGGAACGAAGTTCGGCGGAGCGCGCGAGGTGCTCGTGCGGCCGGAGGACCTCGAGGACGCGCGTTCGCTCCTGCCGCAGGACGAATGACCGGTGAAGCGAGTCACTAGGCTCGGCTCCGGCCGGCTCGCAGCGTTGCTCCTGGCCGCCGGCGGGGTCTCGCTCCTGCTCAAGCTCCTCGTGATCTTCATCACCGACGGCGAGACGACGGCCACCGGATTGGCAGCCGTCTTCCTTCTCGCCGGCGCCGTGCTGCTCGTCACCGGTTTCGGCGCCTTCGCATGGTGGCTCGTCCGGACGAGGCCCGCAGCCGTGCGCGTGGTCGCGGCCGTGGCCGGCGTTCTGTCGTTCTTCGTCCTCTTCTCGATCCTCGACACGCTCGGCAAGAACTTCGCCGCCGACACGAGCTACTGGCAGGACGAGATCGGCATCCTCCTGACCGCGATTCTCGCGCTCGGGCTCGCCGCTTTCCCCTCGACGAGGAGCCCGTGGGCGTCGTAGCCCCCAGCAGCCTCAAGGCATGAGCGGCGCGTCTGTGCTGAATCTCGGCCTCGTGCCGTACCGTGAGGCCTGGGAGCTGCAGCGGAGGGTCGCCGCCGAGGTGGCAGAGGGCGGGCCCGACGCGATCCTCCTGCTCGAGCACCCGCCGACGGTCACGACCGGCCGGCGCACCGAGGAGTCGGAGCTGCACATCCCGGATGGGGCGGACGTGGAGCTCGTGGAGACCAACCGGGGCGGCAAGTCGACGTTCCACGGCCCCGGCCAGCTCGTCTGCTACCCGATCCTCGACCTGAACCGGCACGGGCGCGACGTCAAGCGCTACTGCCGCGACCTCGAGGAGGCATTGATCCAGACGCTTGCAGCATTCGGGCTGGATGGGCAGAGGATCGACGGCTTGACCGGCGTCTGGATCCATCCGCCGCCGCGAAAGATCGCGTCGATCGGAATCCACATCTCGCGGTGGGTGACCACGCACGGCTATGCGTTGAACGTCGATCTCGATCCGGCCCCGTTCACGCAGTGGATCACCGCCTGCGGGCTCGAGGACGCTGCGTTCACGACGATGGCGCGTGAGCTCGGCCGGCCGGTGACGGTCGACGAGGTGCGCCCCCACGCGCTCGCGGCGCTCGCCGAGGTCTTCGAGCTCGAGCTGGAGGAGTTGCCCGCCGAGTCCGCACTCGAGCTGCAGGCGGGAGCGTTGCGCTCGTGAGCAGCTACGGCGTGATCCCCGCGCTTCGCGTCCGCGAGATGGCGAGGCCCTCGCGTTCTACCTCGGCCCGCTCGAGTTCACGCTCGAGCGCGGTGGCGAGAACGAGAGCAACTCGGCGCTCGCGCGCGGTGACGCCCGGCTGATGCTGGAGACCGCGGCCGATCACTACGGCGAGGAGTACAACGCCGCGATCCGAGAGCGGCTCGGCTCCCCCTCGTCCACCGCCCTCTACATCGAGGCCACCGATCTCCCAGCGTTCCAGTCCAGGCTGGAAGCAGCCGGCGCGCGAATCGTCGATCCGCTGGCCGATCGTCCGTGGGGTCAGGCGGAGTTCACCGTCGAAGACAACGAGGGCAACTGGCTGACCTTCTGGAGCGCTAGCTAGGGCGAGTTCGCGAGGGCGGGGCGCCTGCCCGCGTCACGCCAGGCGGGCACGAAGAGCGGGCTGAGCGTGCAGGCGAGGTAGACGAGTCCGAAGACGACGAACGTCGCCTGCAGGCCGATCCACTGGACGAAGGCGGCACCGAGGAGCGCGCCCACCGGCGCTCCGGCCATCACACCTGCCGTGACGGCGCCGAAGACGCGCGCCCGCAGCCGTTCCGGGACGCGCTCGTACTGGAGCGTCCCGAAGATCGGGTTGATCGGGCCGATCCCGATTCCGGCGATCGCGAAGCCGACGATCACCGGCCCGACGCCGGGCATCGCGGCGAGGAGGAAGAAGCGCGAAGGCCCCCCGAGCGTGAACCCTGCCACGAGGGTGGCGACGCGAGGCAGCCGATGGCCGACCCAGGCGAAGAAGAGCGTTCCGCCGAAGGCGGTCGCCCCCATCGCGCCGCTCATCAGGCCGAGCGCGACGACGCTCCCGAGGACGCGGTCGGCGTAGACCGGCATCAGGACGCCGCCCATCGCGGCATCGAGCATGTTCGTAATCAGCACCATCACGACGATCGCGCGGACGAGCGGCGTCCGCCAGAGGAACGCGTAGCCCTCCCGGAGCTGGGCGAAGTACCGCTCGGGGACGGCCTCCTCGTCCTTGGGCTCCGACGCAGGCACGAAGAGCCGCATCAGAAGCGCCGAGACGACGAACGTCGCCGCGTCGAGGATCAGGACGTTCGCCGGCCCCATCACCGCGATCAGCACGCCCGCGAGCGGGGCGCCCAGCATGTTCGCGGCCCGGGAGACGCCGTCGAAGAGGCTCGTGCCGCGCTCGAGCGTCGTGCCCGCCCGCTCGACGAGTTGGGGGAGGATCGCCTCCCGCGCCGTCTGGCCCGGCGCATCGAGAAGCGCTCCTGCGAAGACGAGTGTGAGCAGCGCGGCCTGCGGCAGTCCGACCGTGTGGTAGAGGATCGGGATCAGGATCACCGAGCTGCCGCTCGCCAGGTCGCTGACGATGCTGGCGCGGCGGTAGCCCAACCGGTCGACGATCACGCCGCCGAGGGCCGAGGAGATCACGAACGGGAGCAGGGAGAAGAAGCCGACGAGCCCGGTCTGGACGACGCTGTCCGTCGTCTGGAGCACGAACCAGGGAATCGCGAGCTGGGTGAGGCGGTTCCCGGTGATCGAGACGACGTTCGCCGCGAGGAGCGCCGCGAGCGGGACGCGGGTCACGGCCGCTGCTCGCGCGGGAAGAGGCGCAGGAGGAGCCGAACGTGCCGCGCGTCCTCGGGCGCCTCGCTGCGGCCGCTGCGCAGGTACGGCTGCAGCACCTCCTCGAGCCGCTCGACGAGCTCCTCCGCCTCGGCGGCCGTGAGGACGAGGGTCTTGTTCGCCAGATGGCTCGCGCTGCCGCCACTCCTCGGGGAGCTGCGATTCCCCGAGGACGTGTTCGCGCGTCCAGCGCTCGCCGCTCTCGACGAGCTGCGAGCTCAGGAGCATCGCCGCAGCCTCGGCGGCCGGGCCGGTCGCCGAGGCCGTCTCGAACGAGAAGCCGACCCCGCGCGAGCGCCAGGGCCGCTCGCGACCCCGGCCGCCCTCGGCCTCCTCGACGAGCCCGAAGCGGGCGAGCGCGCGAAGGTGGTACGACGCGGCCGACGCGCTGACGCCGACGGCCGCCCCGCACGCGGTCGCCGTTGCCGTCCCCTCCGCGCCGAGGTGGTCGAGGATCGCGAGCCGTGCGGGGTGCGCGAGCGCGCGGAGCGCCCGCGGATCGTCGAGGAACAGATCGCCTTGTGCCATGTCGAAGCAAGTATTTCGAAAGATCTGTTTCGATGCAAGTGACTGAGCCTTGCCATCTAGACTCGGAGGCGATGGAAACCTCGCTTCCAGTTGCCGAGCGGCCGCGCCGACCCGAGTGGATGAAGGTCCGCGCGCCGAGCGCGAACGACCGCTACTTCGACGTCCGGAAGCTGATCCACGGCGCGCAGCTGAACACGATCTGCGAGGAGGCTCGCTGCCCGAACATCGCCGAGTGCTGGGGGCGCGGCACCGCCACGTTCCAGATCCTCGGCGACACGTGCACGCGCGCCTGCCGCTACTGCTACGTCCACTCCGGGCGACCGGACACGCCGCCGGATCCGCTCGAGCCGCTCCGGCTCGCCCAGACGGCGTTCCAGATGGGGCTCAAGCACGTCGTCGTGACGTCGGTCGATCGCGACGACGTTCCCGATCGTGGCGCCGGCCACTATGCGGCCACGATCCGCGCGCTGAAGGCGAAGCTGCCCGGACTGTTCGGTCGAGGTGCTGACGCCCGATTTCCTCGGCGTCGAGGAGGAGGCGCTCGCGACGGTCCTCGCTGCGCGCCCCGAGGTCTTCAACCACAACATCGAGACCGTGCGCCGGCTCCATCGAGCGATGCGCGGAGGCAAGGCCGACTACGACCGGGCGCTCTGGCTCCTGCGGCGCGCGAAGGAGCTCGCCGACTACGACGTCCTGACGAAGTCCGGGATCATCGTCGGCCTCGGCGAGACGAACGACGAGGTCGTCGAGACGATGCGCGACCTCCGCGAGCACGGCGTCGACGTGGTCACGATCGGCCAGTACCTCCAACCCTCCTCGAAGCACGCGCCGATCGACCGCTGGGTGCACCCTGACGAGTTCCGCTGGCTGCGCGAGCAGGGCGAGGCGCTCGGCTTCGGCTCGGTCTTCGCCGGCCCGCTCGTCCGCTCGAGCTACCGCGCAGACGAGCAGGTGCACGCGGCCGAGACCGGCCGCGGCGCCGTCGCCTACTAGCGCAGCCCGGCTGCGGCGCAGCGCCCATTCAACGCCGAAGGGCGGGGTTTCCCCCGCCCTTCGGCGTCAAGCGATGAAGCAGCGCTACTTGCTGGCGGAAACCTCGACCTGCATGAAGTTCCCCTGGGCGCTCGTGCTCTTGACCCGGATCTGCGTCCCGGTCTTCGGCACGTTGACGCCGTTCCAGCCGGGCTGGTACCGACCGACATGACTGCCGGTGCACGCCTCGGCGTGGCCCGCGCTCTCGCAGTTGAACCACCAGGTCTTCGTGTCGTCGAAGACCGGGACGGCAGCCTGCGACGCGATCGTCGCCGGCTGGCTGTTCTTGTGAAGCGTGATCGCATCCGTACGCTCGAGCCCGAAGGTCGAGTCGTAGCTCAGGATGCGCGGGCGAAGCAGATGCCCGTCGTAGCTGTGGTGGAAGCTCGGATGCGCGTCCACCGGCAGGACCAGGCCTCCACCGGGATGGTCACCGACGTTGTTGTCGCCGAACGAGTTGTCCCAGTAGTTGATCAGGAGGCCGTTCTGGTACGGGTAGTGCTCGACCCAGTCCGGCCTCGAATCGAGGAAGCCGAAGTTGTAGGCCGTCCGCAGCGACGCGTCGTAGTTGTCGTACTGCCGGTTCTCGGCGACGTACGCGTTGAAGTGGAAGCTCTCCTCGGTTCCGGTCGTCCGCCGGAAGCCGTCGAAGACCCAACCCTCGGAGTCGGTCTCGGCAGTCCCGATCGTGACCCCCGCGAGGACGATGTCGTCGATCAGGAAGCCCTTCTCGGCAAGCCCGCCGTCCGTGGTGTACCGGAAGCGGATCGCCGTCGTGCCGGCCGGCACGGTGGCCGTCAGCGCGACGTACGCGTTATTCGTCGTGCCGTCGATCCCGGTCCCGCTCGCGTTGAGCCCGCTCTGATCCTCCGAGGCGGGCTGCGAGAGGTTGGTGAGCGAGCGGCGTCCACGTGGTGCCGTTGCTCGACGCCTCGAGGAACGCGTAGTCGTAGTGCTCCTCGATCGTGAAGTTCACCTGGGCGGTCAGCGCGCCGCCGCCCGAGACGGACTTCGTCATCGTGGTGTTGAGGTCGTCGCCCATCGAGCTGTAGAACATCCACGAGCCCGACTTCGGCGCCCCGATGTTGTCGATCCGCTTCTTGTCGGGCAGGACGACGAACAACGCCTGCGCCTTCTTGGTTGCGGCGTCGTTCGGGCCGAGCTTGTGCTCGGACTTCGTGCCTGCGAACCCGACGTCGTAGAACGCTCCGCCCGGGCAGGTCGGACAGCCGAGCCAGCCGAGCTGGAACAGCTCCCACGCACCGAGGTCGGTCGGGTTGTCGCCGATCCCGTCAGGGCCGCCGTCGCCGATGTTCGCACCGGACGACATGAGGGTCCAGAAAGCCGTCGAGTTCTCCGCGCCGCCCGTGTTGCCGGACGTGTCGTAGAGATCCGGCAGGCCGAGGTCGTGCGCGTACTCGTGCGCGAAGACGCCGAGGCCGCCGTTCTCGGGCTGGATCGTGTAGTCGCCGACCCAGACGTCAGTCGGGTTGTTCGGGAGACCACCCGGGAGACCGCCCGAGGCGCCGCCGCTACCGGCGTTGACGCCCGGGTAGCCGTTCGGGCCGCCGCCGGTGATCGAGGCGTACCAGCGGTGCGACCAGATCGCGTCCGTGCCCTGATGCGGGTCGCCGGCAGCCTGGTCGCCACCTGCGTGGACGATCTGGAAGTGGTCGATGAAGCCGTCGGGCTCGGAGAAGTTTCCGTCGCCGTCCGAGTCGTAGCGGTCGGCGATGTCGAACGACTTGAGATACGTCTGGATCGCCGTCATCGAGACGCCGGCGTCGAGCTGACCCTTGACCCAGATCGACATCGCGTCGCGGATCAGGAACCAGGTGTTGTTGCAGACGATCCCGCCGCAGAAGTCGCGGCCGTAGCGGGCCTCGTTGAACGGCACCTTGACCCAGCCGTTGACGTCACCGGCGACCGAGTAGCGGTTCGAGGACTGATGCTCGAAGTACGTCCGCCATCCGGTTGAAGTACATGTTCTCGTAGTGGGCCTTGGTTGTAGTCGGCCTGCCACAGCGTCGAGTTGTCGATGGCGCGATTCGGCGCGTCGATCTCGTTGTGGAGCGGCCCGTTGTAGCGCTGCGCGCTGCCGTCGGGCGGGAAGGCACACGTCTGGCCGGGATCGCAGAACGAGGAATGACGTGCGTTCCCGAACTCGGCGATGACCACGAAGACGCGATCGGTGCCCTCGCGCGCGAGCTGGACGAACTGCCCGTTCGCGGCGTGCACCTTGCCGTTGGCCTTGCCCTTGACCTTGTCCTGCAGCGCGACCTTCAGCGCCGCGTCGTACTTCTTCTGCATCGGGCTACGAAAGTCGTGCTTCGTCCCCTTGTTCGCCCGCTCGCTCTTGGCCTTGCCCTGATCCGGCACGGCGGCCGCAGGCAACGCAAAGGCGAGGAACGCAATCGTGAGTGCGCCTAAAAGGCGCCACGGATGCCTCATTCGAGTTCTCCCTCTCCCCTAGATGACGGATCCCAAGCAAAAGCCCGAAGCGACTCCGGGCGTGGAGCCGATCGTAGCGGGGCGCTAGCAGATGTCAAGGCGAATCCGCGTCCCCCGAAGGTGGGATGCGGTCGCAGCTCGCCCTCGTTTGGATGGGTGCAGAGCCCATGCAGACCGCCGTTGCCGCCGCACTCACCACGCTCGTGCTCGGCCTGACGGCCGGAGCCGACACAACCCGCACACCCGAACCCCGGGCAACCCTCGCGGTCGCCGC
This sequence comes from uncultured Gaiellaceae bacterium, assembly GCA_963745775.1. Taxonomy (GTDB): domain Bacteria; phylum Actinomycetota; class Thermoleophilia; order Gaiellales; family Gaiellaceae; genus Gaiellasilicea. The sequence goes on along the minus strand of CAVUYY010000013.1, from coordinate 257,465 downwards.
AACGACACCGCTCGCGATCGAGGGCCGGGGCTTCGGGGTGGGCGAGGTCGTGCGGTTGATCGCGAGATCCAAGAGGCGTGCAGGGCACGCGGACCGCGATCGCCTCGTCGAGAGGTCGCCTCCGGATCGGATTCGACCTTCGGATCGAGCGCTGCTCCGAGCTGATCGTTCGAGCAGCCGGCTCGCAGGGCAGCCGAGCGCTGCTCCGCCACTCGAGCTCCTGCGCCCGACCCAGACCGCCGAAGGAGCCGCGAACGAGCAAGCGCTAGAGCGTGGCGAGTCGGCGTGGCGGACGACGGGAGAGCCGCCCTGAGGCGGCTCTCCCGTCACCACGTCCGTCAGCGGATCAGCTGCCGCCGGGCTGCACGACGCCGTTGACGCGGAGCGTGTACGGCGCGTATGCCTCGATCGCCTCGGTCGACTCGTCATAGGTGACGATCGCCCCGACGCGGCCGGCGTGGTTCCCGAGCAGGCTCCGCAGCGCGCCACCCGAGAGCGAGGCAGAACGGCCGTCTGCCAGCGGCACCTGCGCGAGCAGGACCTGCGTGCCGTTCGTCGAGTCCAGACCGACAAGCTGAAGCGTCAGACCCTCGATCGGAGGAGCAGGGGTGCTCCACCCGGCGAGCGTGCCGTCGGAGATGAGCACGCCGCCGACCTTGACATCGTCGATCCACCAGCCGGCGCCGCTCTCGTCCGGGTTGTTCCCGAGCGTGAACGTGTCGGTCAGCATCCGGAAGCGCAGCAGAACGGTCTGACCGGCGTACGAGGCCAGATCGAACGTCTGCGTGCTCCAGCCGGCGGTGCCGTTGAAGCCCGGCAGCTGCGCGACGATCGAGCCCAGGGCGCCGCCGTCGTGATCGCTGGTGGTCGTCGCGTTGTCGATGCTCGTCCAGCGCAGGCCGCCGTCCGTGGAGATCTGGACGACGCCGAAGTCCCAACCCGTCTCGATGTTGTAGCGCGTGTCGAAGACGAGTGAGCGGTCACCCGTCGCCGGCACCGAGATCGATCGGACGATCGAGCGGTCGAGGTCGGCTGCAGCGCCCGAGGCGAGGACGGCGTCGCCGGCCTCGAGCTCGGACGTCCACCCGAGTGGCTCGGCCGCGTGATGCGTGGGAGCCGTGATCTCGATCGAGCGAATGCTCTTCGCGTCGAGCGACGCCCCTGACGCATCGCGCAGCGCGACGTAGTCAGAGCCGTTCGGCGGTGCTCCAGGCGTCGAGTAGGACTGCGGGTTCTCCCAGTGGATGGCTGCGTTCAGCGTCGGCGTTTGATAGTCGCTCTCCCTCCCGGCGCCGCGGATCTTCGCACCCGCGTCGATGGAGCGGTCGAGCGCGACCATGGCCGCCCACTCGTGGATCAGCTCGCGCGTGGTCTTACCGGTCAGGTAGCGGTCGAGCACCACTTGCAGCCCGGCGAGTCCGTTCACGTCCTCGTTGTGGAAGTCCGTCATGAACGCGGAGCCGTAGCGTCCGTGCAGGAACTCCATGAACGTCCACGCTGCACCGTAGTCGGCGAGCGTCTCGAGACCGCCCTGGTCCTCCCAGACCGTGAGCGAGTTCTCGGCGCCGCCGTTCGGCTGCGGGATCAGGTTGGCGGGCGTCTGCAGCGATCGCCAGCCGAGGAACGTCTGGATGTGGCCGTCCCAGCCCACCTCGTAGATCGAACGTGCGGGGAACCCGTAGCCCGTCACCGAGATCGCGTAGTCGGAAAGGCCCTCGTTGACCCACGTGGCTTCACCCGGGCTCGCCCAGTACTCGAGCAGGTGCTGGTACTCGTGGGCGAAGATCCCCTCGTACTTGAACGCCTGCGCCGTGCGGTTGAGGCAGAGCTCTGCCGACGGCTCGTTCGGCGGGTTCGCACCGGTGCGGTGCAGCCAGTCGTAGGAGTCGATCGACATCACGTTGCGGTTCACGAACTCGTTGATGTCGGACGAGTGGTAGCCCGCCACGTACGACGGGAACGTGATGTCCGCGAAGTTCTCGTCGCGGAAGTTGGCGATGAGAGTGACGATCTTGCTGCCCGGCCCGGCGTAGTAGTCCGGGGGTGCTCCGAGCAGAGCGGGGAGTGGTGCGCCCGACCCGTCCCGGCTCGGCGGTGAGCTGAAGTTCGCGGTCAGCTTCGGGTACATCTGGTTCGAGAACTCGTCCGCGAAGTACGCCGCCTGCGGGTCGGTGATCACGTTCCGCTGCCCATCGTTGCGGCAGTCGGTGCCCGGGAAGTTCAGCGTGTTCGACACCCAGATCTCCGTCCGGGAGCCGACGGCGCGAAGGGTGAACATCTGGACGTTCAACTGGCCGGTGACGAAGTTGATCAGCGGCCAGATCTTCTGAGTTCCGACGGGCGGGCTCTCGAGCTCGTCCGCTGCGGCCGCGGCCACCGCCGAGAGCGGCGCCGCCTGCGGCAGCTGGCCCTTCTTCGGCTTCTTCACCTTCACGTCGCGACCGACGTCGATCACGTCGCCTTTGCCGTTCCCGCCCGCCGCAGACGCGACGGTCGGCACTGTGAGCATGAGCGCCGCGAGGGCAAGCGCCACCACCAATCTCTTCACGACGGTCCTCCCCCTGGAGTCAGGATGCCGTGCGGTTGCACGGGCTTTCGGGGGCAACCCTAACGCGATTGAGGCGTAGTTGCAAAGACCTTTGGCTTAACCACCGCTCGACGGCGGCGGCCTCCTCCAGAGATCAGCCGTGCGGCCTTGCCATCGCCCGGTAGTCGAGCGCGCGATCGAGCGTCTCGTCGTCGACGCCGGCCTCGCGCGCGACCTCGCGCAGCGAGCGACCGGAAGCAGCGGCGGTCTTGACGATCTCCGCTGCCCGGTCGTAGCCGATGTGAGGGTTGAGCGCCGTGGCGGCTGCCAGCGTCAGCTCGGCGTACCGCTCGCACTGCTCGCGATTGGCCGCGATCCCGTCCACGCACTTCTCGGCAAGCAGGCGCGAAGCCGAGGCGAGCAACGCGATCGACTGGAGCAGGTTGCGCGCGATCAGCGGCACGAAGACGTTCAGCTCGAAGTGGCCCTGCATCCCGCCGGCAGTGATCGCCGCATCGTTGCCGATCACCTGCGCGGCGACCTGGGTCGACGACCTCGGGGATGACGGGATTGACCTTCCCGGGCATGATCGAGCTGCCCTTCTGGAGCTCCGGGAGGTAGATCTCGGCGAGCCCGGCACGCGGGCCGGAACCCATCAGCCGCAGGTCGTTCGCGATCTTCGTCAGCGAGACGGCCACCGTCTTCAGCGCGCCGGAGGCCTCGACGAGCCCGTCGCGAGCGGCCTGCGCCTCGAAGGGATCGGCAGGAGCCGAGATCTGGAGCTCCGTATCGTCGACGAGGATCTGCCGCACGCGCTCGGCGAACTGCGGGTGTGTGTTCAAGCCGGTGCCGACGGCCGTGCCTCCGAGCGGGATCTGCCCGAGCCGCTTGCGCGAGTCCTGCACGCGCTCGACGCTCTGCCGCACCTGCGCCGCATAGCCGCCGAACTCCTGACCCAGCGTGACCGGGACGGCGTCCATCAGGTGCGTTCGGCCCGACTTGACGACGTCGTCGAACTCCCTCGCCTTCGCCTCGAGCGAGGCGGCGAGCCGCTCCAGCGCCGGGAGAAGATCGTGTTCGACCTCGCCGAGCGCGGCGAGATGGACGGCCGAGGGGAAGACGTCGTTCGAGCTCTGGCCCATGTTGACGTCGTCGTTCGCATGCACGTCCTCACCGGCGAGCGCCGCAATGACTTCGTTCGCGTTCATGTTCGAGCTCGTGCCGGAGCCGGTCTGGAAGACGTCGATCGGAAACTGGTCGTCGTGGTCGCCGTTCGCGATCGCGTCGCCGGCGGCGGCGATTCGTTCCGCCTTGTCGGCGTCGAGCAACCCGAGCTCGGCGTTGACGCGAGCTGCCGCTGCCTTGATCCGGCCGAGCCAGCGGGCAACGGGAACAGGGATCGGCTCGCCGGAGACGGGGAAGTTGGCAACTGCCTTCTCGGTCTCCCCACCCCAGAGGTTCCGCCTGGTCTCGGTGCTCACGAGGCGAGTCTAGCCGCGGCGAGGAGCTCGTCCCAGCTGCAGAGCTTGAGCCGCGGACGGCCATGCGGCTCGCCTGCCGTGCGCTCGGCCAGGTCGATCGCCTCCCAGCCGGCGTACATGACAGCGGCTACGCCGCGCGCCTCGAGGAGCGCCTCCAGCGTCTCCTCGCCGCGTGGCGGCAGGAGCCCGGCTCGTGCGTCCTCGAGCAGCAGCTCCACCGTCTCGACGGCGTCCTTCTTGTTCGTCCCGATCACGCCGCTGGGCCCGCGCTTGATCCAGCCGGCCGCGTAGAGGCCGGGCTCGACGCGGCCGCCGGTGTTCGGGATCGTCCCGGAGCGCTCGTCGAACGGCACGCCCGGTAGGCCGATCCCGCGATAGCCGACACTGCGGAACACGACGCCGCACGGAATCGTCTCGCGCTCGTCGGTCGGGACGGCTCGACCGTCGACGAGCTCGTTGCGGACGAGCTCGATCCCCTCCACGCGCTCCTCACCCAGAATCGCAACGGGCGAGGCGAGAAAGCGAAGCCGGATCGATCGCGGCTTGCCCGACAGCGGCCGGGCCGCGAACTCTCGTAGGTGGTCGATGCTCCGCCGAACGGTGGGCGGCGCGGCCGCGAGCTCCGCCTCGCTTGCGGGATCGAGCTCGAGCTCCGCCGGATCGACGACGATGTCGGCGCCGGCGAGCTCGCCGAGCTCGCCGACCTCGACGGGCGTCCACGCTGCCTGCACCGGCCCCCGCCGGCCGACGACGAGGATCTCGCGAATCCCGGAGCCGACGAACGCCTCGATTGCCGGATCGGTCGTATCCGTCGACTCGAGCTCCTCGCGCGTGAGCGCGAGCATGCGCGCGACGTCGAGGGCGACGTTGCCGTTCCCGATCACGACGGCCCGCTCGTGCGAGAGGTCGAACGAGAGACCCTGGAAGTCGGGGTGGCCGTTGTACCAGGCGACGAGCTCGGTGGCGGCGAAGGAGCCGGGCAGATCCTCGCCCGGAATCCCGAGCCGGCGATCCGTCTGCGCGCCGACCGTGTAGACGACGGCGTCGTACAGCCCGGAAAGCTCCTCGTGCGAGACGTCCCGGCCGACCTCGACGTTCCCGAAGAAGCGGAAGCCCGGCTGCTGCGCCGTCTTCTCGAACGCGCGCGAGACGGCCTTGATCTTCGGATGATCGGGCGCGACACCGAGGCGCACGAGCCCCCACGGCGTCGGCAGTCGCTCGAGCAGGTCGACCTCGATCTCGAGGTCGGCGCCGAGCAGCGCGGCGGCCGCATAGAACCCGGCCGGGCCCGAGCCGACGATCGCGACGCGAAACTTGGTCGTTGGGGTCACCTGAGCGATGCTACGGAACATGAAGGTGGTCCTCGCCGGGCTGCTGCTCCTCCTTTGCGCCGGCTGCGGCGGACGACGACGAACGGCTCGCCGTCTACCACTTGGAGGCCGCGATCGGCTCACCCGGGGAGGACGGACAACTCCGGTGCGGGCCACCGCAGACGGTGTGCCCGGGGATCGTCGAGCAGCCGCCACCGCGGGCGTTTCGCTATCCGCTGCTGGAAGGGCCTGCGCTCACCGATGCCGACGTCGATCGCTCGAGCGCGCGTCGCGCCGAGGCGGAAACGGGCGAATCGGTCGTGCTCGTCCGGCTCACGCCCCGCGGCCGCGGCGCCTTTGCCCGGCTGACGAAGGTGGTCGCGCGAGTCGGAGAGCGCGATCAGGCCTGGCACCACCTGGCCGTCGTCGTCGGCGACGAGATCGTCGCGTTCCCGGAGGTCGATTTCGACGTCTACCCGAACGGGATCGTCGATGCGCCTCACATCCGGATCGCGACACCGACCGAAGCGGACGCGCGTCGGCTTGCGCGAAGGGTGCGCGGCGAGTGAGCGCGACCCCGCTCGCACGATTCTGGGAACGTACAGCCGATCCAGCGACACCTCGAGCGAAGGAGTGAGCAGTGAGCGGTCTCGACGATCTGGTGAAGGGCGCGGGCGGCGGAGGCGGGCTCGGGCGATCTGCTCGGTGGGATCCTCGGCGGCGGCGCTCGCGGAGGCTCGCTGTCCGGCGGCGGGCTCGGCGGCAATCCGATGCTGCGGATGCTGCTGCCGATGGTGGCCTCGATGTTGATGAACGGCGGCCTCCAGAAGCTGCTCGGCCGGCTCCAGCAGCAGGGAAAGGGCGAAAAGGGCCAATCCTGGGTCTCGACCGGGCCGAACGAGCCGGCCGACGCGGCCGACGTCCGCGAGGCGATGGACGAGGGCGAGCTCTCGCGGATCGCTCAGGAGCTCGGAGTCAGCGAGGACGAGGCGGCGGACGCCGTCGCGCAGGTCCTCCCGGATGTCGTCGACCAGGCGACCCCGGACGGAGAGCTGCCGCCGGACGACGAGCTCGACCGGAAGTTCGGCCGCCTGCACGAGCTGGCCAAGTCGGATTAGAGCCTGCGGCGGTTAGGTAGCTGGGCTCAGGCGAGCTCGCGGGCTCGCCTGAGCAGCGCCGCCTCGGCAGACGTCTCGCGCTCCCGCGCAGCCTCGCTCCACGACTCGTTCTCCGCCAGGGTCGCGTCGAGCCCCGCGAGCATCGCGTCCATCGCCGCGTTCCGACGAGGAGCCGATCTGCCGGCGAGCTGCGGCGCACGCAGCGGGATCGAGTGCCGCACGCAGCGTCGCCTCGTCGAGCTCGACCGGAGTCCCGATCGCGGCCTCGGCTGCCGCGGCCAGGCGCGCCGGCGTGAGCGCCGACGGCGGCTCTCCGGCCTCGACGAGGTCGCGGACGGCTCGTCCGACGACCTTGTGCGCGCTGCGGTAGTCGAGGCCGCCCTCCAGCGCAAGGACATCGGCGACGTCGGCCGCCGTGACGAAGCTCTCCCGCGCGACCTGCTCGAACCGCGCCGGCCGCAACTCGATCCCGTTCAGCACGGACGCCGTGAGCCGCGCGATCGCGACCGCCTCGTCGAGCGCCCGCGGGACCGTGCCGTTCAGAAGGTGGAAATGATCCGTCCGAGCGGAGCCGGTGTGCAGGGTCGCGAGTGCGGCTGCCAGGTCGCCGGCAGCCTGTCCGGCCTGGGTCCGGATCGCGGCGAGCGCGTATGGGTTCTTCTTCTGCGGCATCAGCGCGCTCGCTCGGCTGTGCGCATCGCCGAGCTCGACGAGCCCGAACTCCTGGCTCGCGTAGATCTCGAAGTCCTGGCCGAGCTGGCTCTGATGCGTTGCCGCGATCGCGAGGGCTGCGAGCAGCTCGACGTAGACGTCCGCCTGCCACGCCGCATCCTTCGCGTGCTCGACCAGCCCGTCGCAGCCGAGCAGCTCGGCGAGCCGCGTTCGATCGAGCGCCCAGCGGGAGCCCGCGCTGCCACCGGCGCCGGCGACACTTGCCCCGAGCGCGGTATGCGAGGTGCGCACGCGCTCGGCATCCCGGAGCGCCGGATAGGCGTACGTCAGGAGCAGGTGCCCGACGGTGGTGGGCTGGGCGGGCTGCAGGTAGGTGTAGTCCGTCGCGAGCGCGTCTTGGGTCGCGCGCGCGTGTCGCGCGAGGACGGCGGCCTGGTCGGTGAGGGCGTCGTGCAGGTCCCGCGCGGCTCCACGCGCGGTCAGACGGAGCCCGACGCGAAAGGCCTCGCGGCGTGGACGCCCCGCGCTCAGCCATCCCGCCGCCGCATTGCCCACCCGCCGCTCGAGCTCGGCCTCGCGGGCATTGAAGGCATCGCCGAGCGACGGATCCCACGGGAACTCGTCACCGGGAATCGCGTGCAGCTCGAGCAGACCTCGCACGAGTGCGCGTGCGTCGTCGCCTGCGAGGTCGCCGCCCTCGACCAGGGCGACTGCATGGGCGAGATCCGCGAGCGACAGGCCGCGGGCAAGCCGCGCGCCATGTGCGCTCTCGGCGGAGTAGGCGGCGGCCACCAGCTCGCCTGCGGCACCGCCCCGCAACCGCCCGCCTCGGCCGAGCTCCTCCGGCTCCGTCATGACGGTCTTCTCGTCGGCCGAGCTTCGGGCCGCGTACTAGTGCGAGCAGCCGGAGCCACAGGCCCCGCCGGCGTGAGCGTCGGCGGGTGCGGTGTCCGCACCCTCCTCGACCGTGAACGAGTGGCCGCAGCCGCACGAGGCCTGGGCGTTCGGGTTGTCGATCTTGAAGCCCGACTCGGCGAGCCCGGTCAGGAAGTCGACGGTCGCTCCCTTGAGATAGGGCGCGCTGTGGGGGTCGATCACGACGGTGACGCCGTGTTGCTCGATCAGCTCGTCGCCCTCTGCGGCGCCGGTGTCGAAGCCGAGCCCGTACTGGAAGCCGGAGCAGCCGCCACCCTGGATCGCGACGCGGAGAACCTGACTCTCGCCACTCGGATCCTCCGCCATCAGCTCGCGGATCTTGTCGGCCGCGGTTGCGGTGAGCGAGACGAGCGTCGTACCCTCGTCCGTCGCCTCTTCGATCGTGGCCATGAGCGGATGGTAGCACCGGGTCTGGAGGCCACCGAGAGGGCGACTTTGTGACAGCTCCAGATCGCTTGGTTCCACGACTTTCACCTCTCTTCGTGCGTCCGAGCGCGACTTGGTAGCGTTCGCGCGAACCGGATGCTCGGCGACTACTTCCCCTTCCTGGTCTACGCCTTCCTCGCAGCCGTGATCCCGGCCTCGATGATCGCGTTCTCGTTTCTCTTCGCGACCCCGCCGCAGAAGCGGGTGAAGGCGCGGTTCTTGCCGTTCGAGTCGGGCGTCTCCGAGGGAGCGCCGACGAAGCAGCGCTTCACGGTCAGCTTCTACCTGACGGCGATGCTCTTCATCCTCTTCGACATCGAGATCGTCTTCCTCTACCCGCTGGCGATCGTGCTCGAGGCGCTCGGCTGGTTCGGTCTCGTCGAGTTCGGCGTCTTCGTCGCGATCCTGGGCCTTGCCTACATCTACATCTGGCGCAAGGGCGCGCTCGAATGGAAGTAGCGCCGTGCCGGTAGACAAGTCGATCGATCAGAGCCGCGCCTCGAGGCGGCCGCTCGCGAAGGCGGGCCTGCAGAGCGAGCGGCTGCTCTGGCCGACGAAGGGCCCGGGCGTCTTCGAGACCGAGGTCGAGAACCTGGAGGACGCGCTCGGGCTGACGACGCTCGAGAAGGCCGTCGCCTGGGCGCAGACGAACTCGATGTGGCCGGACACGTTCGGGCTCGCCTGTTGCGCGATCGAGATGATGGCGATCGTCTCGTCCCGCCACGACATCGCCCGCTTCGGGATGGAGCGCTTCTCCTCGTCGCCGCGCCAGGCCGACCTCCTGATCGTCTCGGGACGCGTCGTGCACAAGATGGCCGCGCCCCTCCGCCAGGTCTACGACCAGATGCTGGAGCCGAAGTGGGTGATCGCGATGGGGGCCTGCGCGAGCTCCGGCGGGATGTTCAACAACTACACCGTGCTCCAGGGCGTCGACAAGATCGTGCCGGTGGACATCCACGTGCCCGGCTGTCCACCGCGGCCCGAGGCTCTGATGGAGGGGATCATCCGCCTGCACGAGAAGGTCATGGCGGGAGTGCCGCCCGCGTACCAGATTCGCGGAGTCGCTTCCTAGTGGGCTACGAGGGCGTGCCGGGGCTCGTCGAGACGCGCGAGGCGTTCGGCGAGACGACGCTCGTCGTCGATCCCGCCCGGCTGCTCGAGGCGGCGGCGCACCTGCGCGACGAGGAAGGGTTCAACGTGCTCGCCGACATTGCCGCGGCCGACTACCTCGGCTGGGGCGAGCTCGGCGTTGCCGGCTACATCGGCACCGCCGGGGGCCGCGACCTCAACGCGCCCGGCTCGCAGGGATACGGGCGCCGCCCCGAGCCGAAGCCGAAGCGCTTCTCGCTCAGCTACCACCTGCTGCGCCTCGCCGCGGACTCGCGGCGCGTGCGCCTCCAGGTCTGGCTCGACGAGGGCGAGAGCGTGCCGAGCGTCGTGCCGCTCTGGCCGACCGCGGACTGGCACGAGCGCGAGGCCTTCGACCTGATGGGGATCTCGTTCGACGGTCACCCGAACCTGCGCCGGATCCTGATGGAGGACGACTGGGAGGGCCACCCCCTGCGCAAGGACTACCCGATCGGCGGCGAGCCCGTCCGCTTCTCCGGGGACGAGTAGTGGCCACCGTCGCGCGCGGCGCGCAGATCTATAGAGGCTCGCGGATCCCCTCGCCGATCCCGACCGTGCTGACGCCGAACCCGGAGGAGGTTCCGCTAGAGGACGTCCTCACCGTCAACTTCGGCCCGAACCATCCCTCCACGCACGGCGTGCTCCGCCTCGTCGTCGACCTGAACGGCGAGCAGGTCGTCGGGATCTCCGCGGTGATCGGCTACCTGCACACCGGCTTCGAGAAGACGATGGAGCAGAAGACGTGGTGGAAGGGCGTCACCTACCCCGCGCGGGTCGACTACGTCAGCTTCCAGTACAACGAGCTCGTCTTCGTGCTCGCGATCGAGAAGCTGCTCGAGCTCGAGGTGCCGCGCAAGGCGACGTGGATGCGGATGGCGCTCTGCGAGCTCGTCCGGATCCACTCGCACCTCGTCTACCTCGGTACCTCGGCGCTCGAGATCGGCGCGATCTCGATGTTCTGGTACACGTTTCGCGAGCGCGACCTCGTCCTCGACCTCTTCGAGATGGTCACCGGAGTACGCATGCACACCCGCTACTTCCAGGCGGGCGGGCTCGCGGAGGACATCCCGATGGGCTTCTACGCGCAGGCGCGCGAGTTCTGCGCGCGGATGCCGAAGGCGGTCGACGACTACGAGGCGATCCTCGACGACAACAAGATCTGGCTCGAGCGCACGCGTGGCGTCGGGCTGCTCTCGGCCGACGACGCGATCGCGCTCGGGCAGAGCGGCCCCGTGCTGCGCGCCTCCGGGGTCGACTGGGATCTGCGCAAGCGCGAGCCCTATCTCGCCTACGACCAGGTCGACTTCGAGGTGCCCGTGTATCACGGCGGCGACGTCTACGACCGCTATCGCGTCCGGATGGACGAGATGCGCGAGTCGACGCGGATCATCTCCCAGTGCGTCGATCGGCTCCTGGAGATGCAGGGTGAGCCGTGGATCAGTGACGACCGCAAGGTCGTGCTCCCGCCGCGCGAGGAGCTGCACACCTCGATGGAGTCGCTGATCCACCACTTCAAGATCGTCACCGAGGGCTATCGCGTGCCCGAGGGCGAGGTCTACGTCGCCGTGGAGTCGCCGCGCGGCGAGTCGGGCGTCTACGTCGTCTCGGACGGCGGGCCGAAGCCGTGGCGGGTCAAGTTCCGGGCGCCCTCGTTCGTCGCGCTCGAGGCGACCGCGACGTGCATGGGAGACGTGGCGATCGCGGATCTGATCGCAGTCGTCGGCTCGCTCGACGCCGTGATGGGGGACACGGACCGATGAGCGCAGCGCAACCGAAGACTCTCTACGACGAGATCCGCGAGCTGATGGCGCTCTATCCGGAGCCGCGCTCGGCGACGCTGCCGGCGCTCCGGCTCGGCCAGGAAAAGCACGGTTGGCTCTCGCCCGACGCGCTTCGCGAGGTGGCCGAGGGACTCGGCGAGACGCCCGCCTACTGCATGGCGGTCGCGTCCTTCTACGACATGTTCCACCTGGAGCCGATCGGGCGACATCTCGTCGAGGTGTGCACGAACGTCTCGTGCGCGCTCGTCGGTGCGCAGCAGGTGCTGGAGGCGTTCGAGCAGGAGCTCGGCGTCCGGGCCGGCGAGACGACCGAGGACGGCAACGTCACCCTGCGGACGATCGAGTGCGCGGGCGGCTGCGGCTGGGGCACGGTCGCGGCGGTCGACCACCGCTACCGCGAGCGGCTGACGGCAGAGGACGTGCCCGCGATCGTGGAGGAGCTTCGTGCCGGCTAGGTCGATCGTGTTGGCAGGCGCCGACGAGCGGGATCTGACGAAGCTCGACGAGTACCGCGCCGCGGGCGGCTTCGCCGCGCTCGCGAAGGCGCGGGCGATGGAGCCGCAGGCGGTGATCGACGAGGTGCTGGCCTCGAATCTGCGCGGCCGTGGCGGCGCCTTCTTCGCGACCGGGCGCAAGGCGAGCTTCATCCCGAAGCCCGACGCGACTCCGAAGCCGATCTATCTCGTGATCAATGCCGACGAGTCCGAGCCGGGCACGTTCAAAGACCGCGAGATCATGCTCCGTGTCCCGCACCGCTTCCTCGAGGGCGCGCTGATCACGGCCCACGCGATCCAGTCCAAGAACGTCTTCGTCTACATCCGCGGCGAGTACCTCGCCGAGTTCGAGGTCCTGCGCGCGGCGCTCGAGGAGATCCGCGCCGCCGACCTGCTCGGCGGGGTCACCGTCGTGATCCACCGCGGCGCCGGCGCCTACATCTGCGGCGAGGAGACGGCGCTCCTCGAGTCGCTCGAGGGGAAGCGCGGCCAGCCGCGCTCGAAGCCGCCGTTCCCCGCAATCTCGGGCGTCTACGCGTCGCCGACGCTCGTCAACAACGTCGAGACGATCGCGACCGTGACCCCGATCATCGAGCTCGGCGGCGCCGAGTACGCGAAGATCGGGCCGGCCGACTCGACCGGTAGCCGCGTCTTCTCGCTCTCCGGCAACGTCGAGCGCGGCGGCAACTACGAGCTCGAGAACGGGACGACGTTGCGCGAGCTGATCTACGACTTCGGCGGCGGGATCCCGAACGGGCGCGAGCTGAAGGCGATCATCCCGGGCGGCTCGTCGGTGCCGGTGCTGACGGCCGACCAGATCGACACGCCGCTCTCCTACGACGGGCTCGCCGAGGCCGGGACGATGTTCGGCTCCGGCGCGATCATCGTGATCGACGATCGCGCCTGCATGGTGCAGCTCGGCCTCCGCGTCGCGCAGTTCTACATGCACGAGTCGTGCGGCAAGTGCACGCCGTGCCGCGAGGGCACGCGCTGGATGGTGCAGATCCTCCACAAGCTCGAGGACGGCGAGGCGAGCCAGGCCGATCTCGACCTGCTGCTCGACGTCTGCGACCGGATCCTCGGCAAGTGCCTCTGCCCGCTCGGCGATGCGGCCGCGATGCCCGTCGCGAGCTACATCGACCGCTTCCGCGACGAGTTCCAGGCGCACTTCGACGGCGGCTGCCCGATGCGCGGCGAGTCGTCGCTCGAGTCGCTGTTCGCGCCTGTCGACCAGCACACGCACGGCCCCGTCGCCGAGGTGCCCGCGTGAGTGCGCCGGAGCACGTCACGCTGACGATCGACGGACGCGCGGTCGAGGTCGCAAAGGGCACCGGGCTCGTCGAGACCGCCGCCGTCGCCGGGATCGAGATCCCGGTCTTCTGCTACGAGCCGCGGCTCGGGCCGCCCGTCGGGGCGTGTCGGATGTGCCTCGTCGAGGTCGAGGGGATCCCGAAGCTGCAGGCCGGCTGCACGCTCACCGCGCAGGACGGGATGGTCGTCCGCACCGGCGCGACCTCGAAGGAAGCGGCCGAGGGCCAGAACGCGACGCTCGAGTTCATCCTCGTCAACCATCCGCTCGACTGCCCGGTCTGCGACAAGGGCGGCGAGTGCCCGCTCCAGGACCTGACCTTCCGCTACGGCCCTGGCCAGACGCGGATGACCTTTCCGAAGCGCACCTTCGACAAGCCGATCCCGATCTCGCCCACGATCGCGCTCGACCGCGAGCGCTGCATCCTCTGCTACCGCTGCACGCGCTTCTCCGAGAGCGTCGCCGAGGACGGCCAGCTCGTCGCCCGCAACCGTGGCGCGATGTCGATGATCACGACCTTCGAGGACGAGCCCTACCGCGACCCGTTCAGCGGCAACGTGATCGAGCTCTGCCCGGTCGGCGCGCTCACCTCGACGCAGTACCGCTTCGAGGCGCGCCCGTGGGAGATCCAGAACGTGCCGACCGTCTGCGGGCTCTGCCCCGTCGGCTGCAACATCACCGCGACGACGCGCGAGGGCAAGGTCAAGCGGATCCTCTCCCGCAACCATCCCGAGGTCGACCAGGGCTGGCTCTGCGACAAGGGCCGCTTCGCCTACCCGCACCTCTACGCCGAGGACCGGATCACGACCCCGCTCGAGCGCGTGCGCCGGCGCGGGTTCACCGAGCTCTCCTGGGACGACGCGCTCGATCGGGCCGAGGCGCTCCTGCGCGGCGCGGGCGGCCGGATCGTGACCGCGCTCTCGGGCTCGGAGACGATCGAGGAGGCCTACGCGCTCGGCCGGCTCCTCCGCGCCGGGCTCGGCGCCAACTCCGCCGTTCTGCCAGAGGCAACCTCCTCGGCGCTCGACGCCTTCCGAGCTCCGCTCTCCTCGATCGCGCACGCGGAGCTCGTCGTCGTGATCGGCGAGGAGCGCGTCGCCGACCGCGCCCCGATCGTCGAGCTGTGGATCAAGCAGGCACGCCGAAACGGCGCCGAGGTCGTCGAGCTGGCGGAGCCGAAGCCCGACGCCGAGCTCGAGCAGCGGCTGCGTGGCTCCGACCGCGCCGTGCTGATCTGGTCGGGACGCGCCGGTGGCGGCGGCGCCCGCCTCGCGGAGCTTGCGCACTCGCTCGGCTTCGAGGGCAAGCCCGGCTGCTCGGCTTTCAATCTGCCCGCGACGCCGAACGGCCGGGGAGTAGCCGAGGCCTGGGCCGCGGCAGCGGACGGGGACGAGTCGAACCCCGAGCCGATCGGCCTCCTGATCGTCTCCGGCGACGAGGCAGCGGCCGATCCCGCGGTGCGCGCGCTCGCCGAGAAGGCCGAGCACGTGCTCGCGATCACGATGTACCACGGGCTCGCCGTCGGCTGGGCCGATCTCGTGCTCCCGGCGACGAGCTACCTCGAGCGCGACGGCTCGTTCGTCAACCTCGAAGGTCGCGTCCAGCGCCTGCGCCGAAGTGTGATCGCGCCCGTGCCAGATGAGCTCGCCTGGATCTCGAAGCTGGCCGATCGCTTCGGCGTCGAGCTCTCGCCGCATGCGTCGCTCGTCTTCGCCGAGCTGGCGGAGACGGTCTTCGGCGGCGAGGCCAGCTTCGGCGAGGTCGGTGAGCGGGCGCCGCTTCCTGCACGCACGCCTTTCGTGCAGCCAGAGCCGCGGCCGGTCGCCGCGATTCCGTCGCCGAAGGCTGCTCCTGCCGAGCACTTCCTCGGAACGCTCCGCCTGCTCCGCTACCGGCCGCTCTTCTCCGGCCCGGCCGTCGAGCGGATCCCCGAGCTCCAGTTCCAGCGCCCCGCAGCCGAGGTCGAGCTCGCCCACGACGACGCGGAGCGCCGCCAGATCGCGAGCTGGCGATGCCGTCACGATCCGCTCCAACGGAACGTCGGTCGCCCTTCGCGCCCAGGTGAGCAGGAGCCTCGCCGCCGGCACGATCCGGATCGCGGACGAGCACGCGGCCGACCTCCACCGCGACGTCGAGGTGGTGAAGGCATGACGGAACCGTGGTGGATCAGCGTGATCAAGTCGCTGATCATCATCAACCTCGTCCTCGTCGGCTTCGCGTACCTGACGCTGGCCGAGCGGAAGGTGATGGGGCGGATGCAGCTTCGCTACGGGCCGAATCGTGCGGGCCCGTTCGGGCTCCTCCAGCCCGCCGCCGACCTGATGAAGCTGATCCGGAAGGAGAGCTTCTTCCCCGCCTCGGCGGTCGACGTCCTCTACATCGCCTCGCCCTTCGTCGCCGCCTTCACGGCGCTCTCGACGTTCGCGGTGATCCCCTTCGGCCCGGGCTGGGAGATCTTCGGCTACCAGGTCGACGGTCAGATCGCCGACGTCCCGATCGCGCTGATTCTCATTTTCGCGATCGGCTCGATCGGCACCTTCGGCTTCATCGTCGCCGGCTGGGCCTCCGACTCGAAGTTCGCGCTCCTCGGCGCGATGCGCACCTGCGCGCAGCTCGTCTCGTACGAGGTCTCGCTCGCGCTCAGCGTCCTCGGCGTCGTCCTGATGGCGCATTCGCTCTCGCTGACCGAGATCGTCGCCGGCCAGGACGGGACGTGGTGGTACGTCGTGCCGCAGTTCGTCGGCTTCGTCGTCTTCCTGCTCGCCGGCACCGCAGAGACGGCACGCGCGCCCTTCGACCTCCCCGAGGCCGAGCAGGAGCTCGTCGCCGGCTACCACACCGAGTACGGCGGGATGCGATTCGGCCTCTTCACGATGAGCGAGTACATCAACCTGATCACGCTCTCGGGCCTCGCGGTGACGCTCTTCCTCGGCGGCTGGCACTTCTTCGTGCTCGACGGGCTCGGCCCGATCTGGTTCCTGCTCAAGCTCATCTTCCTGCTCTTCATCTTCATCTGGATCCGGACGACGCTGCCGCGACTGCGTTACGACCAGCTCATGCGCTTCGGCTGGAAGGTGCTGCTGCCGGTGGCGACGATCAACGCCGTCGTGACCGCGATCCTGGTGGTCTGGCTGTGAGCAGCGGCTGGGGGACGCCGAAGGGCTTCGCCGTCACGTTCCGGCAGATCTTCAAGAAGCCGATCACGCAGCAGTACCCGGAGTACAAGCGGCCGGTCTACCCGCGCTTCCGCGGGCGGCACCGGCTCCAGGTCCACGAGAACGGGCTCGAGAAGTGCGTCGGCTGCTCGCTCTGCGCCGCCGCCTGCCCGGCAGACTGCATCCGGGTCGTGCCGGCGGAGAACACCGCCGCCAACCGTGTCTCGGCCGGCGAGCGCTATGCGCGGATCTACGAGATCAACCTCAGCCGCTGCATCTTCTGCGGCTATTGCGAGCTCGCCTGCCCGTTCGACGCGATCACGCTCGGAAACGAGTTCGAGATCTCGGAGTACTCGCGCGACGACCTCATCTACACGAAGGACATGCTCCTGGCCCCGCCGATGAAGACGGTGCCGGTGGCCGACCGCGACCTCTACGACACGCCGATCCCCGCCTACAGGTCCTCTCCTGATGGGCAACGTCCTCGTCTGGACGATCTGGCTCGTCGCGGCCGCGGCCTGCCTCGGCTCGGCGATCGCCGTGGTCTCGTTCGTCAACCCCTTCTTCTCGGCGCTCGCGCTGATCGGCAACCTGGCCTCGCTCGCCGTCCTCTTCCTGCTGGCCTCGGCGGAGTTCGTCGCGGCGGCTCAGGTGCTCGTCTACGCCGGCGCCGTGATGGTGATGTTCCTCTTCGTGATCGCCTACCTCGGTGGGCGAGCGGACGCCCCGTTCGCCGGGGGCGCGTCCTGGGTCTCGACCGCCGCCGTCGTCGCGGCGACCGCGCTCCTCGTCGAGATCGTCGTCGTGATCGGGCTCAAAGCGGGCGACCTGCTCGCCGACGAGGCCGAGGTCGAGGCGGCCTTCGGCAGCCCCGCCGAGATCGGGCGCTTCTTCCTGACCGACCACCTGCTCGCCTTCGAGATCACCTCGATCGTGCTCCTCGTCGCCGCCGTCGGCGGGGTCATCCTCGGGACGAAGACGCGCGCGGAGGAGGAGCTCGATGCAAGGGCCTGAGGTCACCTGGTACCTCGTGGTTGCGGCGCTCCTCTTCTCGATCGGGACGCTCGGCGTGCTCATGCGCCGGAGCCCTCTGATCATCCTCCTCTCGCTCGAGATCATGCTCAACTCGGCGAACCTCGCTCTGATCTCGTTCTCGCGCCTCCACGGCGACCACGACGGCCAGATCTTCGCGCTCGCGGTAATGGCCGTCGCCGCGTCCGAGGTCGTCGTCGGTCTCGGCCTGATCGTCGCGATCGCGCGGCGCAAGCTCGTCCTCGACGTCGACCGCTTCCGGCTGCTGCGAGGATGAGATGACGCAGGGGGCCTGGATCTGCCTGCTCTCGCCGCTCGCCGGCGCGTGGGCGATCACTGCGATGGGCGACTCGATCACACGGCGCACCGCCGCATGGATCTCGACGATCTCGGTCTTCGTCGCCTTCGGCGGCGCGATCGCCTCGTTCGTCGGACTCCTCCGCCGCGGCGAGGAGGAGCGCCAGGCGCTGACGACGGCCTGGACGTGGCTCTCGACCGGGAACTTCGAGGTCGGGCTGACGCTGCTCGTCGACCCGCTCGCCGCGACGATGATGCTGATCGTCTCGGGCGTCGGCGGCCTGATCGTCCTCTACTCGGTCGGCTACATGGACGGCGACGAGGAGGAGCGGCGCTACTTCGCCTACATGTCGTTCTTCGTCTTCTCGATGCTCCTGCTCGTCCAGGCGGGGAACTTCCTGATCCTGCTCGTCGGCTGGGGGCTCGTCGGCCTCGCGTCGTACCTGCTGATCGGCTTCTGGCACGAGCGTCCGGAGGCGGTCGCCGCAGCCAAGAAGGCGTTCATCATGAACGCGTTCGGCGACGCGACGATGGCGCTCGCCTTCTTCGTCCTGATCTGGACGACCGGGACGCTCGAGTTCGGCGAGGCCTTCGCGGGTGCCGAGGCCATGTCCTCGACCACGGTCAACCTCGTCGCGCTGGGGCTCCTTGGCGGCGCGGTGGCGAAGTCGGCGCAGATCCCGCTCCATACCTGGCTCCCGGATGCGATGGAGGGCCCGACGCCCGTCTCCGCGCTGATCCACGCCGCGACGATGGTCACCGCGGGCGTCTATCTGATCGTGCGCGCGCACCCGCTCTTCGAGCTGGCGCCGTCGGTTCAGGATCTCACTGCCGGCCTCGGCGCGCTCACGCTCGTCGTCGCGGGCTTCGTCGCGCTCGTGCAGACCGACATCAAGCGCGTGATCGCCTACTCGACGATGTCGCAGATCGGCTACATGTTCCTCGCGGTCGGGCTCGGCGCCTACGCGAGCGGGATGTTCCACCTGATGACGCACGCCTTCTTCAAGGCGCTGCTCTTCATGGCCGCGGGGCTCGTCATCCACCACCTCGCCGGCGAGCAGGACATCCGCCGGATGGGCGGCGTGCGGAAGGCGATGCCGAAGACCTACCTGGCGTTCCTCATCGGCTCGCTTTCGCTCGTCGGGATCCCACCGTTCGCGGGCTTCTTCTCCAAGGACTCGATCCTCGCCGCCGCCCTCGCGAGCGGCACCTACGGTGTGATCCTCTTGGTCGTGGGCCTGCTCGGCGCGCTCCTGACCGGGATCTACACCTTCCGGCTGCTCTTCGTCGTCTTCCTCGGCGAGCCCTCTCCCCTCGTCCGCCAACACACCGAAGCGAGCCACGGCGGCCACGGGCACGGCGAGGGGCCGTGGACGATGACCGTCCCGGTCGCGATCCTCGCCGGGCTCGCCCTCGTCGGCGGCTGGATGCACGTCCCCGGTATCTGGCATCCCTTCGGCGACTGGCTTCACGGCGTCGCCGAGCCGCTCGTCGAGCCGACGACGACGCAGGACTACGTCACGAGCGCGCTAGCGGTCACGCTCGGCGTGCTCGGGATCGGGATCGCCTGGTTCTTCTACGTGGCCCGCAGGCGCGAGCTGCCACGGGCGGTCACCACACGCGACATCCTCGAGCACAAGCTCTACTTCGACGAGCTCTACGACGCGATCTTCTACCGGCCCGCGGTCTGGCTCTCCGGAGCCCTGCGGCGCTGGATCGAGGAGCCGCTGATCGGCGGCTCGATCACGGGCCTCACGTTCGGCGCACGCCGGGTAGGCGACGCGCTCGGCGAGGCCCAGACGGGCTACCTCCGGAGCTATGCGCTCGCGATCGCAACCGCGGTCGCCGTCCTGATCGTCGTCTTCGTGGCCGTCCAGTGAGGCCACTGCAGTGACGACCGCGCTGATCTTCCTGCCCGCTCGCCGGAGCGCTGCTCGTCTGGCTCCTGCCACTCCCCGACCGCGCGTCCGGTGTTCTGGCGACGCTGATCGCGCTGGCCGAGGTCGCGCTCTTCGTCGTTGCGGTGCGCCAGTTCGACTTCGCCCAGAACCTCCAGCTCGTCGACCGCCAGAGCTGGTTCAGCGACCTCGGCGTCTCCTACCACGTCGGCTTCTTCGGCTTCTCGCTGTGGCTGGCCGGGTTGACGGTCGTCGTCTGCGCCGCCGCGATCGGCTATGCGACGTGGGCGAACCGCGAGCGAGCGAGCGCCTACCACGGCCTGCTGCTCTTCCTCACAGGCTCGATCGTCGGGGTCTTCGCGGCTCAGGATCTTCTCCTCTTCTATGTCTTCTTCGAGGCGATGCTGATCCCGATCTACGTCCTGATCGGGGTCTGGGGCGGCGAACGGCGCGCGTTCGCGACGCTCAAGTTCGTCGTCTACACGATGGCCGGCTCGCTCCTGATGCTCGCGGCGATCATCGGCTTCGGCCTCTCGCAGGGCACCTTCGACCTCGTCGAATCGGGTGTCTCGACGAACAACTGGATCTTCCTCGGCTTCCTCGCAGCCTTCGCCGTCAAGGCGCCGCTCTTCCCGTTCCACGGCTGGCTCGTCGACGCCTACCGGGAGTCGCCGGCAGAGGTTGCCGCGATCCTCTCGGGCGTCGTCTCGAAGGCCGCGGTGTACGGCCTCTTCCGGATCTCGATCGCGAAGTTCCCGGAGCCGGTCGCGGACTTCCAGGTGCCGATTCTCGTCGCCGCCTCGATCGGGCTCATCTACGGATCGCTGCTCGCGTTCCGGGCGCGGGACATTCGCTCGGTCACCGCCTACTCGTCCATGGCGCAGATGGGGCTGATCGTGCTCGGTCTCTTCTCGCTGAACGAGCTCGGCGTCAACGGGGCGATCCTCCAGTCCGTGGCCCATGGACTCGTCTCGGCGACCCTCTTCTTCCTGGCCGGGATGCTCGAGACGCGGACCGGCACGAGCGCGTTCGAGCGGCTCGGCGGGATGGCGCGCGGACGGCCCGATCTCGCCACGGTCCTGCTGGTCGTGGGCGTGATCGCGCTCGCTGTGCCCGGCTCGGTCTCGTTCGCGGGCGAGTTCCTGATCCTCGCCGGAATCTACGCCGAGGGCTGGGGCTGGGCGGTCGTCGGCGCCGTGGCGATCATCCTCGCCGCGATGTACATGCTGCGGCTGATCTCGGCCGTCCTCCACCGCTCGCGCGGGGACGCAGTCCGAGACGAAGCGCACGACCTGCGTCCGGCCGAGCTCGCGGTCGTGCTGCCGCTCGTCGCCGCGCTGCTCTTCCTCTCGGCCTCGCCGGCGTCGATCACCGAGCGCAACTTCCCGGTCCCAGGCAGTGCCGCCGAGGCGCCCGAATGATCGAGACGCCGAAGGTCGACTGGCTGGCGCTCTCGCCGACGCTCGCGCTACTCGCAGCGGCGGGCATCGCGCTCCTCGCGGCCGTGATCGGCCCGGCGTGGTTTCGCCGCGGTTTCGCCGCCTTCGTCACGTTCGCCGGCTTCGTCACCGCCGGCGTGTTCGCCGGCGTCCTCTTCGACCGCACGCCCGAGCCCCAGCCGCTCCTGAGCGAGTCGATGACGCGCGACCGCTGGGCGGCGCTCGCCGCGATCGTCCTGGCCGGTGCCGGCGCTCTCTCCGTGCTCGTCTCCTGGGGCGAGAAGCGCCGCGACCACGGCGGCGAGTACTACGCGCTCCTCGCGACGGCAGGTGCCGGGATGATCTTCTTCGTCGGGGCGTCGAACCTGATGACGCTCTTCCTCGGGCTCGAGTGGTTCTCGATCTCGCTCTACATCCTCTGCGCGCTCGATACCCATCGGGAGACCTCGCTCGAGGCGGGCCTGAAGTACCTGATCGTGGGCAGCTTCGGCTCGGGGATCCTGCTCTTCGGCTCGGCGCTCGTCTACGGCGCCACCGGCGAGCTCGGCTTCTCGGCGATCGCCGAAGCCGGCGCCACCGACGACGCGCTGCTGCTCGCGGGGCTGGCGATGATCATCGCTGGGCTCGGCTTCAAGGTCTCCGCGGCGCCGTTCCACATGTGGACGCCCGACGTGTATCAGGGCGCGCCGACCTCCGTGACCGCGTTCATGTCGGCGGCGACGAAGGTGGCGGCGCTCGTGCTGACGCTGCGGATCCTCACGGTCGCCTTCCCCGAGCAGGAGCATCTCTGGACGCTTGCAGTGGCGGTGATCGCGATCGTCTCGCTCGCGGTCGGGAACATCGCGGCGCTCGTCCAGCAGGACGTGAAGCGGCTGCTCGCCTACTCCTCCGTCTCGCACGCCGGCTTCATGCTGATCGCGATCGCGGCGAACAGCGAGCTCGGTGCCACGGCGCTCATGTACTACCTGATCCCCTACAGCGCGATGTCGATCGGCTCGTTCGCGGTCGTCGCGGCGCGCGAGCGGGAGCTCGGGGTGCCGGTCACGCTCGACAACCTCGGCGGCTTCCTCTGGGAGCGGCCGTTCCTCGGCGCCTCGATGTGGGTCTTCCTGCTCGGGCTGATGGGGATGCCGCTGACGGGCGGGCTCGTCGGCAAGTTCTACGTCTTCTCGGCCGCGTACGAGGCGGGCTTGTGGTGGCTCGTCGTCGCCGGCGTGATCGCGACTGCGATCTCGCTGACGTACTACCTGCGGGTGCTGCTCGCGATGTGGACGCGGCCGGAGCCGGCCGCGTTGCGGCCGGCAATCGCCGGCGGCTCGCCGCCATTCGATCCGCTGCTCGCGAGCGGCGTCTTCGCCTCGGTCGTCGTCACGGTCGGCTCGTTCTTCTTCGTCCAGCCGCTGATCGACCTGGCGCGCGACGCCGCGTCGTCGCTGCCGTTCTGACCGAGTAACAGCTGTGTTACTTGGCGGCCCGAGCTGCGCGGAGGGTGCGCGGTGCGGCGGCGGTGGCGGAGAGGAGCGTCTGGAGGGCGAAGAGCGCCAGGCAGACGAGGACACACGTGGCGCCGATCGTGGGCGGTGGGCGGCCTTCGAGGAGCGGCGCCCGGACCGCCGCGCCGAGAAGGAGGAACGGCACGACTGCGGCCGAGAGCCCGGCGAGAATCCGGTCGAGCGGCTCGGCAGCGCTGCCGTCGAGAACGGCCCCGAGCGCTGCGAGGGCGACGACGGCCGCTACGGGGACGGCGACGACGAGCGCGTAGTAGGCGAGCCCGTGCGCTCCGGCGGCGTCGGCGAAGGCAGCGCCGAGGACGAGGCCGACGGTGAGCAGGCGAAGCCGCATCGCGCGCATGTTCGCCGCGCGGTCGGACGGTCCTCTACGCGCCCTTTTGTACGCTCCTGGCCATGGCAACCAACGGAACTCTCACGTGGCTCGGGCACGCGGCCTTCCGTGTCGACACCCCGGGCGGCAAGCGGATCTACGTCGATCCGTTCCTGACCGGGAACCCGACCTGCCCGGAGGGCGAGCAGGAGCCCGAGCGGGTCGATGCGATCCTGATCACGCACGGGCACGGCGATCACTACGGCGACGCGATCGCGCTGGCCGGGAAGTTCGGCTGCACGGTCGTGGCGCCGGTCGAGCTCGCCGACTGGCTGGGCGGCCAGGGCGTCGAGGACGTTCGCGACCCGAACAAGGGCGGCACCGTCGAGCTCGACGGGGTGAAGGTGACGCTCACGCACGCGCAGCACTCCTCCAGCACCAACGACGGGACGTACGCGGGGGAGCCGTGCGGGCTCGTGATCGAGCTAGAGAGCGGCTTCAAGCTCTATTTCTCAGGTGACACGAACGTCTTCGGCGACATGGCCCTGATCGCCCGGATCTACGAGCCCGATCTCGTCGTGCTCCCGATCGGCGACCACTACACGATGGGCCCGCGCGAGGCGGCCTTCGCGCTCGAGCTGCTCGGCGCGAAGCGCTGCGTTCCCTCCCACTACGGCACGTTCCCCGTCCTCACGGGCACACCCGAGAAGCTGCGGGAGCAGGCGGCGGAGCTCGGGCTCGACGTGACGGTCGAGGCACCGGAGCCGGGCGGGTCGATCGAGCTGTGAGAGAGCGCTGGTACGGCCGAACGGGTCGGCGGGTGCCT
This sequence comes from uncultured Gaiellaceae bacterium, assembly GCA_963745775.1. Classification (GTDB taxonomy): domain Bacteria; phylum Actinomycetota; class Thermoleophilia; order Gaiellales; family Gaiellaceae; genus Gaiellasilicea. Next base: position 233,815 of record CAVUYY010000013.1, on the reverse strand, counting down.
GAGCTTGCGCTCGAAGGCGCGCTCGACGTGGCTGACGCGCTCGTGCTCGACGACGTCTCCGATCTCGAGGCGCTGCGGGCCGCGCACGAGGCGGGGACGCCCGTCGTCGTCCGCGCGGACTCTGCCGAGCGGGTGCAGGCGGCGCTCGCCCGGCCCGAGGTGGCGTCGGTGCTCGTGCCGTCCGAGGAGCTGCTCGCGCTCGACCTGACCGAGCTGACCTATGGGTGAGCTTGTGTTGAAACAACACAAGCGCTCGTTCGCTCCACCCGTCAGCACCTACTCGATCGTCGCCTGCGACCTCGAGGCGGCCCAGTGGGGCGTCGCGGTGCAGTCGAAGTTCCTCGCGGTCGGGTCGGTCGTTCCCTGGGCCGAGCCACAGGTCGGCGCCGTCGCGACCCAGTCCTACGCCAACCCCCGCTACGGCCCGGACGGGCTCGCGCTCCTGCGCCAAGGGCTGGCCGCCGACGAGGTCGTGCGCCGGCTGACCGAGGCCGACGACGAGCGCGAGAGCCGCCAGCTCGGAATCGTCGACGCGGCAGGGCGCGGCGCGAGCTTCACCGGCTCGGGCTGCCACGACTGGGCCGGCGGCCGCACCGGCACGGGCTACGCGGCGCAGGGGAACATCCTCGTGTCCACGGAGACCGTCGACGCGCTCGCGGAGACGTTCGAGTCGTCGTCCGGCCCTCTGGCCGAGCGCCTGATCGAGTGCCTCGCCGCGGCGCAGGCTGCGGGTGGGGATCGCCGCGGCCAGCAGTCCGCCTCGCTGCTCGTCGTCGAGCGCGACGGCGGCTACGCCGGGCTCTCCGACCTCGTCGTCGATCTCCGCGTCGACGACCACGAGCGCCCGATCGAGGAGCTACGCAGGCTCTACGGAATCCACGACGCGCTCTTCGGCAAGACGCCACGCTCCGCCTGGCTGCCCGTGGACGACGAGCTGCGCGCCGAGCTGGACGAGCGGCTCGGCAAGCTCGGCTACTCGAACCTCGCAGACTGGGCGGGCGTCGAGAACCTGGAGGAACGCGTCGACGGCGAGGACGCTGTCGATCCTGTCGTGCTGGAAGCGCTGAGGAGGAAGAGCGGATGACGGGTTGGGACACCGCGAAGCTGGACGAGATCGAAGATCTGCCGGGGCCCGGGACGCTGCGCTGGACGCCGGTCCGCCGCCACTTCGACGTCCGAGCCTTCGGCGTCAACGCCTACACCGCGACCGAGGTGGGTCAGGAGGTCGTCGAGGAGCACACCGAGCAGTCGAACGGGCACGAGGAGCTCTACGTCGTCGTCGCCGGACACGCCCGCTTCACGCTCGACGGCGAGGAGATCGACGCGCCCGCGGGGACGCTCGTGTTCCTGCGCGACCCAGCTGTTCGAAGAGAGGCGGTCGCGCTCGAGGCGCCGACGACCGTGCTCGCGCTGGGAGGCAAGCCGGGCGAGCCCTACACGGTCTCGGCCTGGGAATCCTGGTTTGCAGCAACGCCGAAAGGCCAAGCGGGCGACCACGAGGGTGCGATCGCGGAGATCGACGCAGGCTTCGAGCACCATCCCGAGCACCCGATGCTCTTCTATCAGCGCGCCTGCTGGGAGGCGCTCGCCGGTCGCTCCGAGGCAGCGCTCGCAGACCTGAACCGCGCGGTCGAGCTCGGCGGCGACACGTTCCGCGAGTACGCCTCCGACGACGAGGATCTCGACTCGATCCGCGCCGACCCGCGCTTCCCGGCCGCGGGCTAGGAGTCGCCCGGGAGCCGAAGCCCTGCGGCGCGCACGCGCAGATCCTCGGCGAAGCCGTCGAACTCCGGCTTCGCCGCCACGAGCACGATTCCGTGCTGGTCGCCGACGAAGGACGAGATCAGTCCTTCCAGCCCGACCGCGAGCGCGAACGCCTTGTGCGCCTGCTCGCCGCCGAACGGGACGAGCTCGTCCGGTTGTGCCGCGCCGCGGATCACGTCGCCGTAGGTCACGGCCCCCATCGAGACGTCGACGACGATCGGCTCGCCTTCCGGGTTCGGAAGCCCGATCGCGAGCGGGGTCGTGCCGACGAGCGGCTCGCCGCCGTCCGGGTGCGGCAGCCGCGCCGGCGAGGAGGCGGTGAGCGCGGCGACGAGACCTGCCTCGGCGAGCCCGCGAACCCAGTAGCCGAGGTGGCCTGTCGGGAACGCATCGGCTGCGACCACTCGCACGGGCCAAGGCTCCGCGTCGGCCAGCTCGGCGCAGATCTCCGCGAGCACGAGATAGCCGAGTGCGCCGCGCGACTCCCAGAAGTCGAAGCCGGGGTAGCTCGCCGCCTTGACGGGCCGCGCCGCCGGCTCGAGCTCCTGCGTCTCGAGCCACTCGATCCTCGCGTGGCCGTGCCCGAGCTTGCCGCGTTGCTCGGCGTCGTCGAAGTGGGCGAAGAGCGTCTCGACGTCAGCCGCCCCGAACCCGAGCGCCGCGAGGCGACTCCGCGCTTCGTCAGGCTGCACGCCGACGCGCGGCCCAAACGGCGGCGCCTGCTCCGAGCGCGAGCGGGATTCCGAGGAGCGCCGGCCGCAGCCGGCGAACCGCCGGGAAGGCGAGCTCGCTGAACTCGCGCACCGGCCAGCCGCGCTCCCTGGCGATCTGCGCGAGCCTCCGATCCGGGTTGACGACGACGGGGTTGCCGACCGCCTCGAGGAACGGCAAATCGGTGTGGCTGTCGGAGTAGGCGGTCGAGGCGGCGAGGTCGATCCCCTCCTGCTCGGCGAGCTCGCGAACCGCCGCCGCCTTGCCTTCCCCGTGGCACGCCCGGAGCGAGACGCCGGTGTAGACGCCGTCCTCGATCTCGCACGTCGAGCCGAGCGCACCGTCGAAGCCGAGCTCGCGCGCGAGCTCCTCGACGATCTCCTGCAGCGTCGCCGAGACGATGTAGACGGGCTCGCCGCGCTCCCGGTGCCGTGCGACGAGCGCGAGCGGATCGGAGTAGACGAGCGGCTTCAGGACCGGCTCCATGGCCTCGGCGACCATCGTCCGGAGGTCGTCGACCCGAAAGCCCTTGAGGATCATCATCCCGTCCTCCGAGGCCTTGCGAACGGTCTCGGCGCCGGCGCCCCGGGCCACGAAGAGGAGCTGCCAGGCGGCTGCCTTGGCGAGCTGACCGCGACCGATCACGCCGTGCTCGCGGAACGAGCCCGCCAGCGCGAGCGCGCTCGAGCGCCGCAGCAGCGTCCTGTCGAGGTCGAAGAAGGCGGCCGCGCGCCCGTTGGTCGCGCTCATGCGAGCAGCGTCAGCGGCTTCTGGATCGCGCCGGGCCGCGGGGTCGCCACGAGCTCCGCGATCGCCGATGATCGCCTGAGCCGAAGCCGAACCGGGCCGCGACTCGACCACGGGCTCGCCACGGTCGCCCGCCTCGCGCAGCTGGACATCCATAGGCACCGAGCCGAGGAACGGGATCTCGAGCTGGCGTGCGAGGAGCTCACCGCCGCCGGCGCCGAAGGCCTCCCCAGTCATGTTCTCGACGACGCCGACGAGCCGCTGGCCGGTGCGCTGCGCCATCACGGCGGCGCGCGAGGCGACCTCCTGGGCGAGCGGCTGCGGCGTCGTCACGAGCAGCACCTCGGCCCGCGGCAGGAGCTGGCCGAGCGAGATCGCCATGTCGCCGGTGCCGGGCGGCATGTCGATCACGAGCACGTCGAGCTCGCCCCAGTGCACGTCCGAGAGGAACTGCTCGAGCGCGCGGTGGAGCATCGGGCCGCGCCACATCACCGGGCCGTTCTCGTCGAGGAAGTTGCCGATCGAGATGAACTTGAGCCGGCCGCGCACGGGCGGCACGATCATCTTGTCGACGACGATCGGCCGCTGGTTGATCCCGAGCAGGTGCGGGATCGAGTGGCCGTAGATGTCCGCGTCGATCAGGCCGACGCTCTTCCCCTGCGCGTCGAGCGCGGCGGCGAGGTTGACGGTGAGCGAGGACTTGCCGACCCCGCCCTTGCCGCTCGCGACCGCGATCACCCGGGTTCGCGGGTCGAGCGAGATCGACTTCTCGGGCCGGCCGCCGCGAAGCCGAGTCGAGAGCGCGGCCTTCTCCTCGGGGCTCATCACGTCGAAGCGGAGCTCGACGCGGCGGACGCCGGGGAGCGTGCCGACGTGCTCGGCGACCTGCTCCTGGAACGAGTTGCGGAGCGGACAGCCGGCCACGGTCAGCGCGATCGTCACCCGGACGTCCGGGCCGTCGATCTCGATCTCGCGCACCATCTCGAGCTCGGTGACGGGCTTCTGCAGCTCCGGGTCGATGACCCGCTCGAGCGCGCGGAGGATCTCGTCGCGGTCGATCGCCATGCTCAGAGGGTAGCCCTAGCTCGTCAGGGCGCGAGCGAGCTCCGCGCACAACTCGGGCGTTCCGGCCGCGACGACGCGGGAGCGCCCGATCAGGTCGAGCGGCGCCGCCTCGAACGGGGGTGCCTCGAAGAGGTCGATCGCGAGCCCGGCTTCCCGCACGAGGAGCTGCCCCGCGGCGATGTCGACCGAGCGGGCAGGCTTCAGCGAGCAGACGCCGTCGACTCGGCCGGCGGCGAGATGGCAGAGCGAGATCGCCAGCGAGCCCATGATCCTGCAGGCGATACGCGAGACCGGCGACGGCCGCGGCCTTGTCGGCGACCTCGGCGGTCGTCGTCGCCTCGAAGGAGAGGATCTCGATCTCGTCCTTCGGGCGGACCGCGCCAAGCGCGCGCCCGTTCAGCTGCGCGCCGCCGCCGCGCGTCGCCGTCCACTCCTCGCCCGAGCCGAAGTCGTAGACGTAGCCGAAGCAGACGTCGCCCATCGTCGGCCCCGTCGGCGACGGCGATCGACAGCGAGAAGAACGGGATGTCGCGCTTGGCGTTGAGTGAGCCGTCGATCGGATCGACGACGACGCGCCACGGGCCACCCGAGCCGTAGCTCGCCTCGCCGAGCTCCTCGGAGACGAGCGTGAAGCCCTCTTCGACCTGCGCCAACCGCGCGATCACCACTGCTTCCGCAGCTGCGTCGATCGCGGTCGTGTCGTCCCCGCCCTCGCCCACTTTCGCGACGGGCTCCCGCTCGGCGCGCGTCGGGAGGTCGGCGAGCACGCCGCGGATGTCGGCGACGGACGCGCGACAGGCCTCGAGCCAGGGGCTCATAGAGGCTGGAAGAGGAGCCCGGTGACGAGCTTGGGGAAGAAATACGTGGTCTTCTGAGGCAGCACCTCGCCGCGCCGCGCGTAGGCGAAGACGTCCTCGATCCGCGTCGGTCGCATCAGGTACGCGGCCCCCGCCTCGCCCTCGCGCACGCGCCGCAGCGCCTCGGCCGCATCGGGCGTGTAGGCGATCCCGTCGTGCCCGAGCGTGTCGACGAGCTGGACGTCCAGTAGGCCGTCCTCGCCCCGGACGATCGCAGCGCCGTCGCGGGTCACCTCGACGACCGTCGGGCTTTGTGTTGCTCCAACACGAATTCCATCCAGCGCGACCTCGGGATCGGCCACCGGCTCGCGCTCGCCCTCCAGCCGCTTGGGACCGGCGAAGACGCGGTGCGTCGGAAAGATCTCGAGCCCGGGATCCTCGGTCGAGACGAGCACGACGAGCATCTGCGCGCTCGCAGGCGTCCCCTCCTCCTCGTGGTAGGCGAGCGCGGTCTCGTAGCGATGGTGGCCGTCCGCGATCAGGAGCTGCTTGTCGTCGAACGCGCGCACGACCGCGGGATCGTCGAGCCGCCAGAGGCTCGCGCCTTCCACGGCAATATCGGGTCGCCGCTCCGGCGCTTCGACCGGCGGCGGCCCGTCGTAGAGGAGGAAGATCGGCTCGAGCTGGACGCCGGTCGCGCGCAGGAGCCGGAGCCGCCCTTCCTTCGGGCCGGCATGAGTGCGCTCGTGCGGCAGAACCGTGCCGTTCTCGTACGGCTCGACCTTCAGCGAAGCCACGATTCCACTCCGGCGCCGTTCGACCCCGTCGGGACCGACGTAGTCCTGGACGAGCAGCCAGACCGCAGGCGGCTCCTCGACGAGCACGCCCTCGGCTCGCCAGCGCTCGAGTGTCTGCGCCGCCTCCTGCTCGGAGTCCGGCAACGTCAGGTGGACGACGTTGTGCGGGTCCTGGAGGTACTCCGCGCGCTCCTCGGCGGAGATCACGTCGTAGGGCGGCGCCACGAGCGATCTCGAGCGGGCCCGCCTTCGCCTCGTCGTAGCGCAGGGCGCGGAAGGGCTTGACGACCGCCATCGGCGCGAGCCTATCTACCTCCTAGACTCAGCTCGTGAGCAGCATCAACGAGCTTGCCGAGGATCAGGGTGGTCGAGGGCGTCTACGCCGTCGCGCGCAAGCAGCGGCTGCGGACGAAGAAGGGCGCGGCGTACCTCTCGCTCGAGCTCGTCGACCCGACGGGGCGGATCGAGGCCCGGATCTGGAACGACGTCGAGCTGCTCGACGGTCGCTTCGCCGAGGGCGATGCCGTGCGCGTGCTCGGCCGCGTCTCGAAGTTCGGGGAACGGCTGCAGCTGGACGTCCGTTCGGTCGAGGCGGCCGACGCGGATCCCGGCGAGCTGACGCCCAGGCTGCGCCGCGATGCCGACGAGCTCGATGGGTTCCTCGAGTTCCTCGCGGCGGAGATCTCGCACGCGGGGCTGGTGGCGGTCGTGCGTCGCTTCACCGACGACTCGCAGCTCCGAACCGCGCTCCGCACGCTCCCGGCGGCCGAGACGCACCATTCCTACGCGGGCGGCCTGCTCGAGCACACGGTCGGGGTCGCGACGCTAGCCCGAGAAACCGCTCAGCTCCACCCCCGCCTGCGCGCAGATCTGCTTCTTGCGGCCGCCCTGCTCCACGACGTCGGACGAGCTCGCGAGCTGGGTCGGGCGCCGGCGTTCCGGCCGACCGAGGAGGGGCGCCTGCTTGGCCACGTCCACCTCGGCCTTCGGCTGATCGAGGAACGCGCTGACGGGCTCGATGCCGCGGTGCGCGCGGAGCTACTGCATGCGGTTGCCTGCCACCACGACCGAGGCGCCGCCCGCACAGCCGAGGCGTCCGTGCTCTACCACGCGAACCAGCTTGATGCCGTCGCCGCGACGCGGCCCGTCGGCACCGACTGAGCCTCCGGCGTGGCCGCGATCCTCCTCGCGCTCGGCGCGGCCGTCTCCTACGGCGTCGGCGACTTCCTGGGCGGTCTGACCTCCCGCCGCGCCCACGTCCTCGCCGTCCTCCTCCTCTCGCAGGCCGTTGGGGCAGCGGCCGTCGCGGTGTGGGTGCTCGTCGCAGGTGAGCCGTTCCTCGGCTCGCGTGCGGCGCTGGCCGCGGTGGCCGCCGGTCTCTGCGGCCTGCTCGGCCTCGGCGGGCTCTACCGTGGGATGGCGATCGGAGCGATGGGGGTCGTCGCGCCGATCTCGGCGGTCGCGGCGGCGATCCCGTTCACCGTCGGGATCGTGCGCGGCGAACGGCCGTCGTCGCTCCAGGTCGTGGGAGCGCTCGTTGCGCTGCTCGGGCTCGCGCTCGTCTCGCGTCCGGAGGGCGAGGTCGGAGCGCGCGTAGCGTCCGGGGTGGGGCTCGCGCTCGTCGCCGCGCTGGGCTTCGGCTTCTACTTCGTCTTCCTGGACATCGCCGCAGACGACAGCCCCTCCTGGGCCGTCCTCGTGGCGCGGCTGACGTCGTCGACCGTGGCGCTCGTGGCGACGCTCGCCGTGGGCGTCTCGCTCGCGATGTCCCGCCGGGTGCTCATCGCGGTTCTCGCCGTCGGCGTCTGCGACGTCGGCGCCAACGTCCTCTTCGCGCTCGCGTCGACCCGTGGGCTCGTGAGCGTGGTCTCGGTGCTGACGTCGCTCTATCCGGCCGTGACGGTCGCGCTCGCGGCGCTGCTCCTGCACGAGCGCCTCGGCCGCATCCAGCTCGCCGGCGCAGCGGCCGTGCTCGGCGGAGCCGCGCTCCTCGCGGCCGGTTAGACGTTGAAGCGGATGTTCAGGACGTCGCCGTCCTGCACCTCGTACGACTTGCCTTCGAGCCGCTGCGTCCCGCGCCGCGCCGCCTCGGCGTGCGAGCCGGCCTCGAGCAGGTCGCCCGCCGTGATCGTCTCGGCCCGGATGAACCCGCGAGCGATGTCGGAGTGGATCGTCGCCGCAGCGTCGAGCGCCGACTCACCACGCCGCAGCGTCCAGGCCCTCGTCTCCTTCTCGCCCGCGGTGAAGAACGTGATCAGACCGAGCGCCTCGGAGAGCCGGCGCACGATCTCGGCGAGCGCCGACGGCCCCTCCCGATAGGCGGCGGCCTCCTCCTCGGGTAGCTCCGCGAGCTCCGCCTCGAGCTGGAGGTCGATCCCGCCCGGCCCGTTGACGATCGAGATCAGCGGCTTCGTCGTCAGCGGCTCGAGCTCGCCGGGCAGCTCGCCCTCGAAGTCCTGGAGCGTGTGACCGGCGTCGAGGTGAGCGAGCAGCGCCGTCAGCACCTCGAGCTCCTTGCGCAGCGCCGCGTCCCCGGACTTCGCCTGCTTCTCGACGCGCTCGAGCCGGCGCTCGACGTGGTCGCGATCGGCGACGAGCAGCTCGAGCTGGAGCGTCTCGAGGTCGGCCGCCGGATCGCCGCCGGGCGTGAAACCGTCGGCGACCGCCAGGACGGCATCCACCTGGCGCAAGCCGCCGAGGAGCGCCGGCCCGGTCCCGGGCACGTCGACGACGCGAATCGTCGCCGGCGTCACCTTTCGTGCGCCCACGAGCGCGGCCAGCTGCCCGAGCCGCTCGTCGGCGATCGTCGCCATCCCGACGTTCTCCTTGCCGAACCCGGCCCCGCCGGTCTTCGTCAACGCCGTGAAAAGCGTCGTCTTCCCCGCCCCCGGCAGGCCGACGATTCCAACCTCGAGAGCCATCTAGCTCTCTTCGGCGTTCGCCGCTGCGAGCTGCCGCTGGAGCGAGCCGAGCGCCCGGTGCTGGAGGCTCTTGACCGCGCCCTCGGTCTTGTCGAGGATCGTCGCCGCCTCGCCGTTCGAGAAGTTGAAGACGAACTTGAGGGTCAGCACCTGCTGCTGATCCATCGAGAGCGACTCGATCAGGTCGAGCATCGACTGGCGGCCGATCACCTGGAACGCCTCGTCCTCGGCGGAGCGCTCCTGCGAGTCGCGCGGCTCCGGAACCTCCTCCTCCGGCTGCCAGCGGCGGTTGGCGCGGAAGTGATCCATCGAGAGGTTGTGCGCGATCCGGAAGAGCCAGGCCGAGAACGGCGCCGCCTGGAAGCGAAACTTGCCGATCGACTCGAGCATCCGGAGGAACGTCTGCGTCGTCAGGTCCTCGGCGTCGTGGCGGTTGCCGACCGTCATGTGGAGGTAGCTGTAGATCCGATCGAAATGGATCAGGTACAGCTCCTCGAGCGCCGCCCGCTCGCCCAGCTGTGCGCGCTCGACGAGCTTGCGGACCTCCGCGCCCGAAGGGCTCTTCTGCACCGTCTCCGCCACGCGCCTCGTCTCCCCGGCCAGCTAGATCCCGAATCCGACCCGCGACTCGCGGGCGTAGCGCTTGACCCAGACGATCCGACGGAGCGCGACCGTGTAACGGCCGTCGCTGGCGTCGAGCACGTACGTCTCGTCGTTTCCGGCCGCGAGCACGCGCTCGAGCTCGTCGGCGCCGGCGCCCGTGACGACCGCACCCATGATCTGGCCGCCGTCGAAGGCGAGCTCGAGTCGAACGGAATCGGCATCAGCCAAGGGAAACCACCTCCGTGAGGACGCCGTGGACGGCGTCGGGATGGACGAATGCGACCTGCAGCCCGAAGAGCCCCTCGTGCGGCGTCAGGTCGATCAGCTGCGCGCCGGACTCCTCGAGCTCCCCGAGTGCGACCTCCACGTCGGCGACCTCGTAGGCGACGTGGTGCATTCCGGGGCCGCGCTTCGCGAGGAAGCGGCCGACGGGGGTGTCGTCGCCGAGCGGCGAGACGAGCTCGACCCGCCCGGAGCCGACGAGCACCGCCGCCGCTTCGACGCCCTGATCCGGAACCGTGGCGCGATGCTCGAGGCGGCCGCCGAAGAGCTCGAGGTACGTGCTGAGGGCCTCGTCGAGATCGTGCACCGCGACGCCGAGATGGTGGATACCGCGGGCCTGCACCCGGTCGATCCTAGTTGCTCCTACGAAAGCACCCTCACGGTGCCCATGGTCTCGGAGGCGCGCGACTCGGGCTCGAGCTCGTGCAGGAGCTCGCGGAGCTCGTGGCGGTCGAGCGTCTCCTTCTCGAGCAGCGCCGAGGCGATCCGGTCGAGCGTGCGACGGTGCTTGGAGAGCAGCCGCTGCGCCTCCTCGTAGGCCTCGTCGGTGAGCCGAGCCTGCTCGGAGTCGCGCATCCGCTTCGTCTCCTCCGAGAGCGCGTAGTTGTCGGCGCGCATCGTCCGGGCCGAGGCGAGAGACGACATCCCGTAGTCGAACACCATCGCCCGCGCGATCTCCGTCACCTTCTCGAGATCGGAGGCGGCGCCGTTCGTGACGCGACCGAAGACGAGCTGCTCGGCAGCGCGGCCACCGAGCGCGATCTTCATCACGTCGAGCAGCTCCTCGCGGGTGTGCAGGTAGCGATCCTCGGTCGGCAGGTAGTAGGCGTAGCCGAGCGCGTCGCCGCGCGCGACGATCGTCACCTTCTGGATCGGGAGCAGGTCACCCATCAGGTGCGCGAGCAGGACGTGGCCGGCCTCGTGGAAGGCGAGGATCCGCTTCTCCTTGTCCGAGACGACCCGGCGCTGCTGGAGGCCGGCGACGACCCGCTCCATCGCGCCCTCGAAGTCTGCGAGCTCGATCGTCTCCCCTTCGCGCCGGCCGGCGAAGATGGCGGCCTCGTTGCAGATGTTGGCGAGCTCGGCGCCCGTGAGCCCGGCGGTCTGGCGGGCGACGACGCTCAGATCGACTCCTTCGGCGAGCGGCTTACCCCGCGTGTGGACTGCCAGGATCTCCTGGCGGCCGGTGAGGTCGGGCGGGGAGACGAGCACCTGGCGATCGAAGCGGCCCGGGCGTCGCAGCGCCGGATCGAGGTCCTGGAGCCGGTTCGAGGCGCCCATCACGACGACCTGGGCCGACTCGTCGAAGCCGTCGAGCTCGACGAGGAGCTGGTTCAGCGTCTGGTCGTGCTCGCGGTTGAAGCCGTTGCCCGACGCGGGCGGTTCCGACTGCGTCGAGCTCGTCGATGAAGATGATCGCGGGCGCGTTCTTGCGCGCCTCCTGGAAGAGCTTGCGGATCCGCGAGGCGCCGACGCCGGCGAACATCTCGACGAAGGCGGAGGCGCTCTGCGAGTAGAACTTCGCGCCGGACTCGTGCGCGACGGCCTTCGCGAGCAGCGTCTTGCCGGTGCCGGGCGGCCCGTAGAGGAGCATTCCCTTCGGCACCCGCGCGCCGAGCCGCTGGAAGCGCTTCGGGTACTTGAGGAAGTCGACGACCTCCTGCAGCTCTGCCTTCGCCTCCTGGACGCCGGCCACGTCGGCCCAGGTGACGGACGAGCTCGAGTCGGAGACGATCGCCTGCGTCTTCACGCGCGGCATGTACTGGAGCGAGCGCCAGATCAGGTAGATCAGGAACCCGAAGAAGATCAGCGGCAACCAGGTCAACGCGGCGGAGCCGAGGGCGTTGAGCATCTCCCCGAGATTCGGCATCGGTTCTCTATCGGCAGCCGCCTAGGAAGCTTGAAGAACTCCGACGATCGCCGCTTCGCGCGGAGAGAGCTGGAGCTCGATCGCGGCGAGGCGTGGGTGGCGGAGCCAGAGCTCGCGGACCGGATCGGGGCCGGGGCGACCGGGCGTGAGGTTGTCCAGCACGAGCGTCCCGCCCGGCGCGAGCAGGTCGAGAACCGCCGGGTTCGTCTTCATCGCCTGGCCGCCGCCGTCGGCGAAGAGCAGATCGAACGGGGCTTCGGCCGGGAGGATCTCGGCCCAGTCGCCCTGGAGGACGCGGGCGTGCTCGTCGTCGGCGAGCAGCTCTGCCGCGGCGACAGCTCGCTCGGGGTCGAGCTCGACGGTGAGGAACGGCGTCTCGGGCGGGAGCGCGGAGAGGATCCAGGCGGCGCCGACCCCACAGCCCGTCCCGATCTCGCCGACGCGCGTGCGGCCGCGCTGGGCCGCGAGCACCTGGAGCAAGCGGCCGGCCTCGTCGCTGCAGGACTTCTCGAAGCCGCTCCGCTCGGCGAGCGCGAGAGCTCGCTGGACGAGCGGCGGGAGCACGCTGCAACACTAGCGCCGTGGTCTCGCCGCTCCCGCTGCCGCCCCACTGGGCACCCGAGCGGGTCGGCGAGGTGTGGCGCGTCGACTACGCGGCGCGGTTCGAGGACGCGACACGCTGGCGCGCGGAGCACGCGCTGGGGCCGGCCGCGGCCGATCGGTTCCGGATCGCGCTCGTCGTCGTCGACGTCCAGAACACGTTCTGCACGCCCGGCTTCGAGCTCTTCGTCGGCGGCCGCTCCGGCATGGGCGCACTCGACGACTCACGCCGCCTCTGCGAGTTCGTCTACCGCAACGTCGGCGCGATCACGCACGTCTTTCCCACGCTCGACACCCATCAGGCGCTCCAGATCTTTCACCGAGTGCTGCTGCTCGACGAGCAGGGCCGCCACCCGGAACCGTTCACGGAGGTCACGGCCGAGGACGTGGCGTCGGGCCGCTGGCGGATCAACCCGGCCGCGGCAAACGGCTTGGGACTCGACCCGAGCTACGCCGAGGAGCACCTCCGCTACTACACCCGGACGCTCGAGGAAGGTGGCAAGTATGCCCTCACGATCTGGCCGTTCCATGCCCTTCAGGGCGGGATCGGGCACACCCTCGTCTCGGCGGTCGAGGAGGCGATCTTCTTCCACACGATCGCGCGCTACGCGCCGGCCGGCTACCAGCCGAAGGGCGACTACCCGCTGACGGAGCACTACTCGATGCTCGGCCCGGAGGTGGCAGAGGATCGCGACGGCGAGCCGCTCGGGCGCCGAAACCAGCCGCTGATCGAGGAGCTCCTTCGCTTCGACGCGGTCGTGATCGCCGGCCAGGCGAAGAGCCACTGCGTCGCCTGGACGATCCAGGACTTGCTCGAGGACGAGACGGTGCGCGACCGGCACCTGGAGGAGAAGGTCTATCTGCTCGAAGACTGCACCTCGTCCGTCGTCGTCCCGGGCATCGTCGACCACACGGACGACGCGGATGCGGCGTTCGCGCGCTTCACAGACGCGGGGGCGCACGTGGTCCGCTCCACGCAGCCGCTGAGCGAGTGGCCGGGCTGCGTCGGCGAAGCGCTTCGTGGCTAGGGCGCCGCCTAAGAGCATCGGACAAGATGAGACCGGTGGTGAGCGACAGGCGCCTCAGAGTCGGACTCGTCATGGAGCCGAAAGGCATCGACGACCCCTACAACCACGGGGCCTACCTCGGGCTCGAGCGGGCCGTCCGAGAGTTGGGGATCAGCGGGCGTGTACTGACTCCGGCCCCGAAGGAAGGCTATGTCCCGAGCCTCTCACTGCTCGCCCGACAGAAGTACGACCTCGTCCTCGGAATGGGAGTCTTTGCCGCCCCCGCGATCGACAGAGTCGCCACCGCGTTTCCCGAAACGAGGTTCGCGATCATCGACGCCCCCCACGACGAGTTGGCGGACCGCCCGAAGAACGTCCTGGGCCTCGCGTTCAGCGCAGAGCAAGCCGGGTATCTGGCTGGCCACCTGGCTGCGCTCGTGCTGACGCTCTCTCCCGGGGAGGAGGTGATCAGCTCCGTGGGCGGCGAGCAGATAGCGGGGGTCGAGCGGTGGATTGCCGGCTACCAGGCAGGCGCCGGAGGAGCCAATCCACGCGTTGCGACCTTGAACGGTTACACCGACGACTTCCTCGACCCGGTGAAAGGCAGATCGGTCGCCCTGAGCCAGATCGCGAAGGGCTCTCGAGTCGTGTTCCAGGTCGCCGCCGCCTGCGGTCTTGGGGTGCTGGAAGCGGCAAGCGAGCGCGGAATTTGGGGGATCGGCGTCGATGTCGACCAATCGCATCTAGGCCCGCACATACTGACGAGCGCGCTGGTGAGGTTCGACGTGGCCGTGTTCGACACCATCGAGGAGCTCGTGCGCGGGTCGCTCGTGACGGGTCGCACGTCCACCTTCTCGCTCGAGAACGGCGGTGTCGGCCTCGGCACGATCAGCGCGGCGGTGCCGCGTTCGCTCAAGGCCGAGATCGAGGACGTCAGGGCCGAGATCGTCGCCGGGAAGATCCCGATCGCCACCTCGGTCACATAGCGCTCTCGCTCTGGATCGAAACCCAGACGATGCCGTCCACAGAGGCCACGTCCGTCGGCGCATGGCCAACAGAGACACGGCCGACAACCTGGCCGTCCTGCGGATCGATCTGGACGACGGTGCCGTCGGCGTTGTTGGCCGCGAACACCGCTCCATCCGTCGCGGACAGGCCCACGAGCCCTCTGCCAACCGGGGTCGTCTGAGTCACCGTTCCCGTGTCCGGGTTGATGCGCCAGACCTGGCCTCGCGAGTCAGCGACCCAGACAGCCTGCTTCCCGGCCGTCACCGCGACGGGGTCCCCGACGGGCACCTCGGTCGTGGCCGTGTTCGTGTGCGACTCGATGCGTAGAGCCCGCTCTGCGGTCGTCACCACCCAGAGTGCTTCCTGGCGAAGCGCCACGCCGATCGGTACATGGCCGACGTCGATGATCGCGGAGGGCTCGTTCGTCGCCGGATCGATGCGGAGCACGTGGTGACGTCCCGCGGCGATCCAGACGGAATCGTCATCGGCGTCGACCGCGTAGGTCGTGTTCCAGGCGAGTTCGCTCGAGCCCTTCAGGTCGATCGTCTCGACGACGGCGTCGGCGCGGGGATCGATGCGCGAGACCGTGCCGGCGCTCCCGTTCGCCACCCAGACCGCATCGGTGGCGACGGCGAGGTCGATCGCCGGTGCTCCGATTCCGATCGTCCTGATGACTTCGTGGCGATCTTGACGGATTCGAGAGACGGTTCCGTCGTCTGCGTTGGCGACCCAGACCGAGCCGTGGCCGATCGCGAGGGCGACAGGCCTTCGCCCCACGAGCACGTGGCCCACAACCCGGGAGCGCTGCGGGTCGATCACAGCGACCGAGTCGGGAGGCGGCGCGTTGGTACGCGACGCTCGGCGACCCGGTGCGACAGAGGGCCGTTCGGCCCCCACAGCTACCGGCGACTCGAGCGAAGGATCGTGGTTGAGGATGGCCTTCTCGAGGCGTTGGAGCTCGTCGTCCGGCATGAGCCCGAGTTCCTCGTCCAGCAACCGCCGGCCCGAGCGGTAGGCCTCGAGAGCGTCTGCCTGGCGGCCGCTCCGGTACAGCGCGAGCATGAGCTGGCCTCGCAGCCGCTCGCGCAGCGGATGAGCCGACACGAGCGGCTCGAGCTCGCCCACGACGTCCGTCGCTCGACCCATTGCCAGGTCCGCGTCGATCCGATCCTCGATCGCCCCGAGCCGGAGCTCGTTGAGTCGAGTGATCTCACTCTGTGCGAAGTTGTCGTAGGCAAAGTCGGCGAGCGCGCGTCCTCGCCACAATCCGAGCGCCTCTCTGAGCGTCTGCCCGGCTCGGCCGGGATCGTCCTCGAGCAGACGATGTCCTTCTGCCGCGAGACGCTCGAACCGCCTCGCATCGAGGTCGTCGGCATCGAGCCGAAGGCCGTAGCCGGGAGGTCTCGTTGCGATCGAATCCGCGCCGAGTGAGCGTCGAAGCTGCGAGACGAGGTTCTGGAGCGCCTTCGCAGCGGTCGGCGGAGGCGAGCTGCCCCAGAGCTCCTCGATCAGACGATCTGTCGCGACGATCTCGCGCGCGTGCAATGCGAGAAGCGCGAGCAACGCGCGTTGTCGCCCCGCGCCGAGCTCGACGACGCGACCGTCGTCCGACACCTCGAGCGGGCCGAGAATCCGAACCTGCATGCGCCTCCGATCGGTGGCCAGGAGCCGGAGCATTCTCCATTACCGCCGCGTTACCGGGAAATGGGCGCCCCGTGGGGGGCCCATAGGACTCTGCACCCAATGAGCGGCACGGAGCGGCTCACCGACAGAAGGAGTCCACGATGGAAGCTCGCACGAAAGGCTCGATCCTCGTAGCTTCTGCGATCGTCGCCCTGATCGGCTCGGGCGCGGCGGTGAGCGGAGGCGGCGGCGGCGGCGAGGAGTGGAGGAAGGCGCTCGAAGCGCGCAGCGACGCGCTCAACGAGCAGTACGGGCTCGGCGCGTATGCGCCGGTCACTGCGGTATCCGTGGCGACTTCCGGGCCACCGTGGGTGCGCGCGCTGCGGCTTCGCAGCGAGGCGCTCAACAAGCAGTACAAGCTCGGCGAGTACGAGCCGAGCTCGTAAGCCCTCCTTACGACGAGCGACGGGGCCGCCGGTCGAGGGCGGCCCCGCTCGTTCCTTGGACGCGACTGACGCTTCGGAACGATTCAGCCGGAGTCGGTAGCGCTGCTGAGGCGGCTGTCCGCTGACGCCGATATCGGCGGTCGCGCCGACGATGCCCTCGATGATGTCGCCATGTTCGCCGAGCAGCCGGGATAGCCGCACACCACAGGACTAGAGTGGGCCGCGTGACGCTTCAACGGATGGACAACGTCGGCATCGTGGTGGAGTCGCTCGATGCCGCGATCTCGTTTTTCGCCGAGCTCGGCCTCGAACTCGAAGGGCGAGCCATGATCGAAGGAGACTGGTCAGGGCGCGTCACTGGACTGCGCGACCAGCGCGTCGAGATCGCCATGATGCGGATGCCTGACGGCCACGGCCGGATCGAACTCTCGCGATTTCTCGCGCCGCCTGTGGTCGCCGATCACCGGAACGCGCCGGTGAACGCTCTCGGTTACCTGCGTGTCATGTTCGCCGTGGACGACCTCGACGATACGCTCGTCCGGCTCCGCAGACACGGCGCGCAGCTCGTCGACGAAGTGGTGCAGTACGAAGACGTCTATCGGCTCTGCTACGTCCGAGGCCCTGAGGGCATCCTCATCGGGCTGGCCGAGGAGATCGCCTAGTCGGTTGAACGTTCGCGACGGGAGAGCCCCTGAGGCGTCATTCCCGAACGCTGGCCCAGCCGAAGACCGCACTCTCGCTGGCTCAACAGTTGCGCGTGGCCTACGGTGGACGGCGTGGAGCTCATGAATGAACGTCTCGTACTACGCCCCGCCCGCGAGCACGACCTCGACTTCTACTTCGAGCTGCGCAACCGACCGGAGATCCTGGCGCTCCCAGGCCGTGAGCCGCGCCCCCGGTCGGAAGTCGAGCGTCAGCTACGCCGGTGGATCGAGCGGTGGCAGGAGCTGGGCTTTGGGACTTGGACAGTGTTCGACCGATCGACTGACGAGCGTCTGGGCCGAGTCGAGTTCGACCCGATAGGCCCGGGCTGGTCGGGGATCTTGCCGAACGCGATCGAGGTCGGCTGCGTCGTTCACCCCGCACACTGGAACCAAGGCATCGCGACTGAGGCGACGCTGCTAGGCGTCGCGGATTGCTTCGGTCGAGTCGGGCTGGATCGGCTGGTCGCGCTCACGACGAGCGAAAACAAGCCATCTCTGCGCGCGCTGGAGAAGCTCGGCATGCAGCGCCGTGGCGAAACGCAGCACGAAGGTGACCTCGAGACGTACGAACTGTTCGAGCTCACGCAAACTGCTCCGCAACGGTAGAAACCCCAAACGCGCACCCGCTGTCAGCCGCTACGCGAGGTCGATCTCGCGGCTCAGGATCCACGCGTGCTTGCCGACCTGCCGTCCCCTCGAGAACCCGTGCTGCTCGAACAGCTCGGCGGTCGCGCTGAACAGGAACCGGCTTTGAGCCTCCCGGCCGGCGGTCGTTTCGGAAATCGCCTCGACGAGTCCGCCCCCGGCGGCGGCGATCTGGGCGAGCGCTCCCTCCAACCCGGCCCGCGCGACTCCGCGGCCGCGATGGCCCTTGTCGACGAAGATGCAGGCGATCCGCCAGCGCGCCCGAGGCGGCGGGTCCTTCGCGTACTCACGTTGGTGCTTGAGCCCGAGCTCCTCCCGACTGCCGTACTGGCACCAGCCCTGCGCGAGGTCGTCCTCGTCGAAGACCAGCGCGGCATGCGCGCGACCCGCCCTGACCAGCTCCTCCTTCAGAGTGCGGGGATCGCTGACGCCGCGTTGGTACTCGGAGTGATGGGCGATGCACCAGCACCCTCCGTAGACCCCGTTGTTGCGCTCGACCAGCTCCGCAAAGGCGTCCCACGTGGACGCGTCGAGCGGGCGGGTCGTGTAGGAAGCCCCCTCGGCGGGGCTTTCCCCTCCGGATATCTGTGCTGAGCGCTTGGCCATCGGCGGCTTCAGCAAGAGCTTAGTTCGGGTCGTCGACAGCAGGCGGAACGCCGGGTTAGGGCACGGGCATGTCGCTGACCGGCGCGATCTCGCAGGTCGTCACGCCCGCTCCCGGCTTGAGGAACTCCTGGAGGTGGAGGATGTCGTCGGTCTCGACGACGAGGTACGTCGTGTGCTGCGGAAAGGCCAGCCAGTAGCCAAGGATCTTGACGTCCTTCGAGTCACCGTCGAAGAGCGAGCGCGAGCCTCCCCGCCCGTAAGGACAGTCCTGAGGTGCGTGCGACTGCGTGATGTGGAAGAGCATGCAGGAGTCCTCCATCCCATGAGGTCAGCCGCGACCGGGGCGGCATGGTGTCCGTGAGCGAGGCAGTCTATGCGGGCCGCGCAGATCCGCACGGAGGCTGGCCGCTAGATTCCGGCGATGCCAGGCGACGACGGCTACTTCGGCGAGAGCGTCGCCGCGCGGTACGACGACGACGCGGAGATGTTCGACCCGGCGGTCGTCGATCCCACCGTCGACTTCCTGGCCGGGCTCGCCGGCGACGGACGCTCGCTCGAGCTCGGGATCGGGACCGGCCGGATCGCCCTCCCGCTCGCCCATCGGGGCGTGCCGGTGCACGGGATCGACCTCTCACACGCGATGGTCGCGCGGCTGCGCGCCAAGCCGGGCGGGGAGACGATCGGCGTCACGATCGGCGACTTCGCGACGACGACCGTCGACGGGTCGTTCTCGCTCGCCTACCTCGTCTTCAACACGATCATGAACCTGACGACGCAGGCGGCTCAGGTCGCGTGCTTCCGCAACGTTGCCGCCCACCTCGAGCCCGGCGGCGCCTTCGTGATCGAGGTCGGCGTCCCCGGCCTCCGGCGGCTCCCGCCCGGCGAGACCGTCCACGCCTTCCACTTCAGCGAGACGCGCTGGGGGCTCGACGAGTACGACGTCGCGAACCAGGGCCTCGTCTCACACCACGTCACGCTCGCCAACGGCCGTCTGGAGCGAAACTCGATCCCGTTCCGCTACGTCTGGCCGGCCGAGCTCGACCTGATGGCGGAGCTCGCGGGAATGACGCTCCGCGAGCGCTGGAGCGGCTGGCGGCGCGAGCCGTTCACGAGCGAGAGCGACACGCACGTCTCGGTCTGGGAGAAGAGCTAGGAGACGAGCTCGAGCCGCTCGTTCGGGCGGAAGCGGCGGCCCACCTTCGCCGACGGGCGACCGTCGGTCAGCACGATGTCAGCCGTGAAGTCGTTCTGACCGCGGATCAGCGACGAGCCGACCCCGTACGCGTCGACCGGCACGCCCGATCCCTCGAACTGCCCGATCTTCTCGACCGTGAAGCCGCCGGAGACGACGATCTTGACGCGTTCGAAGCCGTCCGCGTCGAGCGCGTCGCGCACGTTGCGGACGAGCCGCTCGTTGACGCCGCGCGGATCGAAGTCGCCCAGCTCGTCCCAGAGCGAGCGGTCGACGAGCTGGCCCGACGTGTCGAGCCGGACGCCCCAGAGTCGCGGCCCGAGCGCTCGAGCGACCTCGAGCGACGTCCGCACCGAGTCGTTCTCGAAGTCGACGAGGACGACGATGTTCAGGTCGCCGGCCCACTCCGCGAACTTCGTCGCCGCGAGCACGGTGTTGCCGCCGTAGGCCGCGATCAGCGCATGCGGGACGGTGCCGACGCCGCGGCCGCCCCACCAGGAAGCCTGCGCGTCCGAGGTGACGCCGATCGGGGCGCCGATCATCGCACCCGCCACGTACGCCGCATAGCCGTCGCCGGTCTGGACACGGTGATGGTCGTGTCGCGCCGGCATGAAGATGATCGACTTCCCGTTCGCGGCCTCGACGACGCGAGCGACGTTCGTGGTGATCAGCGTCCGGCGCGTCAGGACGCCGAGGTAGACGGTCTCGAGATGCGCAAAGAGGGTGTAGTCGCCCTCGATCGTGAGCACGCTCTCCCACGGCTCGATCCGGTCGCCGTCGCGGAGGGCGTGGACGGTCAGCGCCTCCCAGTCGTGCGAGCAGAGCTTGAGGATCGCGATCGCCTCGTCGATCCCGCCGAGCATCGCCGCGGTCCGCTGGAAGACCTGCATCACGACCCGCGGGTGACGGCCGTCGGCGAGCAACGTCTCGCGCGTGTGGTTGAAGTAGGCGTCGGTGTAGTAGCCCTCCCGCATCTTCTCGACCGGGAGCTCGAAGATCTCGGGAGGCAGCCGTTCGGTGCGCTCCCGCGTTGCCATCTAGCGCTCCAGCTCCAGACAGGCGGCGAGCGCGGCTTCCGCGACCTCGAGCTGCGCCGGTGAGGGCTCGGCGGTCGCGATCCGGTGCTGGAGCTCGTGGCCGGGTCGCGCGAGCGCCTTCGAGAGCGGGTGGTCGGGATGCTTCGTCATCCACGCGAAGACCTCGACCGCCGCGCCGACCGCGCCGATCGAGCTCGCCATGCGAGCAGAGCCGCGGTACCTGACAGGGGCGCGCGCGGCGAGGACGTTGCCGGCGGCGGACGCCGCGAGCAGCGGCCCGATCAGGTGCGAGCCACAGC
The DNA here is from genome assembly GCA_963745775.1 of uncultured Gaiellaceae bacterium. Lineage (GTDB taxonomy): Bacteria > Actinomycetota > Thermoleophilia > Gaiellales > Gaiellaceae > Gaiellasilicea. The sequence continues at coordinate 213,091 of CAVUYY010000013.1, read as the reverse complement.
GCTCGTGCTCCTTCGCGCGCTTGACGCCGTGCTCGTAGGTGCCGATCGAGACGTGCTCGGCGCCGTGGTAGGCCGCGAGCTCGCCGCCGCGCAGCGCAAGCAGCGCCGGGGTGAGCGAGAGTGCGCCGGAGAGGAGCTCGCGCGCCGCGTCGCCGAGCCGGTTCGAGCGGCGGACGAGCTGCACCGTCATCGCGCTGGCGAACGTCGCCGCGAGGATCGACGGCCGTTCGAACGGAAGTCGCGCCTCGGGGAGCTTGCGACGGAGCTCGGGCAGAAAGGCGAACGACTCGATCAGCTTGATCGGCCCGCGGATGAACGGCTGCTGCAGCCGCGGCGCGAGCACGCGCTTGCGCGCCGACGCGACCTTGATCTCGCCGGCGTCGTTGCGGATCGCGCAGGCCCACGAGGTCGGGCCGTGCACGAGCACGCCGTTCGAGAGCGCCATGCCTCCGAGCCGCACCTTCTTTTCGCTGATGGGCTTTTCGCTGATGGCCTTCTCGCTCATGGCATCAGCGTAGCCTCAGCACGCAGCGCCGCCTGGAGCTCGTCCGCCGCCGGGCCGCGGCCGAGCGGCTCTCCGTCGAGCTCGGTGACGGGCATCACCTCGCGAACGGACGACGAGGTGAACGCCTCGTCGGCTGCGGCGAGGTCGGCCAGCGGGAAGGTTCCCTCCACGACGTCATAGTCGAGCCCGCCGGCCAGCTCGAGCACTGCGGCTCGCGTTACCCCCGCCAGGATCCCGAGCTCGAGCGCCGGGGTGAAGAGCGTCCGCTCGCGTCGCCACCAGATGTTCGTCGTCGGCCCCTCGAGGACGACTCCCTCGCCGTCGACGAAAACGGCGTCGTCGGAGCCCTGGCGCTTCGCCTCGGCCTCGGCCGCCATGTTCACCGCGTAGCTCGTGGACTTCACGCCCGGCAGGAGCCACGGCGCCTCGGCGCGGACGCCGCGCAGCGAGATCAGACGCTGGCCTCGCTCGCGGAGCGCGTCGTAGTGAGTGGGGAGCGAGCTCACGAGCGCGAGCGAGGTCGGCGCGCCCTCGCCGTTTCCAGGCGTCCAGAAGAGGCGAAGCACCGCGTCGCCGGCGTTGGCAGCCTCGACCGCCTGGGTCGCGAGCTCGGCGAGCTCGAGCACGTTTGCCGCCGGGAGGCCGATCCGCTCCGCCGACTGCGCCAGCCGCTCGAGATGCGCGGCGAGGCGATAGGGCTGCCTCCCGTAGACGCGCACCGTTTCGAAGGCGGCGCGACCCCGCAGCAGCGCCTCGTCGTCGGCGCGGAGCACCGGCTCGTCCGGATCGACGAGGCCGCGGCCGCCGACCGCGACGGCGAGCAGTGTCATGCGTTGACCTCGAGTGGGGCGCCGATTGCTGAGAGGAGCGGTCGCGCCTTCGTCCACGATTCCTCGATCTCCTCCTGCGGGTCGGAGTCCCAGACGATTCCGCCACCGACCCAGAGATGGATCCGTCCGTCCGCGATGGCGAAGGTGCGGATCGTCAGCGCGAGCTCGAGATCGCCGTTTCCGCGCACGGTGCCGAGCGCCCCCATCGAGGCGCCTCGGCCGACGGGCTCGAGCCGCGCGATCTCGTCGAGCGCGGCGAGCTTGGGCGCGCCGGTGACGGAGCCGCCGGGGAAGGTGGCGGCGAGGAGCTCGGCGAGCGAGACGTCCTCGCGCAGCGTTCCCTCGACCCGCGACACGAGATGTGTGACGCCGGCGAGCTCGCGCTCGGCCATCAGCTCGGGCCAGCGCACCGAGCCGGGCTCGCAGACGCGCGAGAGGTCGTTGCGCTCGAGGTCGACGATCATCACGTGCTCGGCCTCGTCTTTCGCGCCCTCGACGTGCTCGCCGAGCGGCCGGGTGCCCTTGATCGGCATCGTCCAGACGCGCCGGCCGCGCCGGGCCAGGAAGAGCTCCGGCGATGCGGAGACGATCGCCCAGCCCTCGCCGGCGAGATAGGGCGCGAGCGGGCGGAAGGGCTCGAGCGCGGCGACGAGGGCTCGCCGGGTCGCCCTCGAAGTCCGCCGCGAGATGCTGGACGAGGTTGACCTGGTAGACGTCGCCGCGCTCGATCGCAGCGCGGACCGCGTCGACGGCGGCGCCGTACTCGTCATCCGTCCAGCTCCGCCGCCAGCGACCGATCTGGGACCGGCCGATCCGGACATGTCCCAGGGACAGACCCTCGGACGTGTCTCGAACGGACACGGCCGCGAGGGGGAGCCGGCACGGCTCCGGCGGCGACGGGGCCGCCGAGCGCCGCAGCGGCTCCGAGAGGCCGTAGCCGAGGTAGACGTCCGCGACGAGCTCCTCGCCGCCTGCGGCGAAGAAGCCGCGCTCGCGCAGATACGCCTCGATCCGCGCGAAGGCTCCGTCCGGCGACCAGAGCTCGAGCACGATCCGGCCCCCTTACTGGAGCGGCGAACGCGCGAGCTCGCGAAGGAACTCGACGCCGAGCTCGAGGTCGTCGACGTGAACGCGCTCGTCGGCCGAATGGATCAGCCGCGCGGCGAGCTCGGGATCCATCGCCCGCATCGGGAAGAAGCCGTACGCGACGGTGCCGAAGGCGTCGCGCAGCCAGTGCGAGTCGGTGAAACCGGCACAGCAGACGGGCGCGAGCTTCGCTCCAGGCTCGATTCCGTCCACCCAGCGCTCGATCGCGCGCCACAGCGGCGTCTCCATGGGCGAGCGCGTCCCGCCCCAGCGCTCCAGGAACTCGAGCTCGTAGTCCCCTTCGTCCACACCCGTTCGATTCAGCACGCCGCGGATGATCGGCTCGACGTCCTCGGGCGTCTTCCCCGGCAGGATCCTGCAGTCGACGGTGACATCGCAGGTCGCGGGGATCACATTTCGCCGCTCGGACGCGGCGATGATCGTCGGCGAGAGGGTCAGCGAGAGCAGCGGCTCGACCAGCTCCACGGCGACCGCCCCCACCTCCGAGAGCCGGGCGAGGATCTGGTCCGGCGGGGGCTGCTCGCCGAGCACGGAGTCGAGAAACGCCTCGACCTCGGGGATGAGCTCAGGCTCCGGTCGATAGGCGCCGAGCGCCTCGATCAGCGGCGCCGCTTTGACGAGAGCGTTGTCGGCGATTCCGGGCGCCGAGGCGTGGCCGCTCCGCCCGTGGACCCGCAACCGGAACGGCGCGGTCATCTTCTCCGCGCTCGCGCAGAGGTAGTACGGCTTGCCACCGAGCTCGATGCGCTCGCCGGCGCCCTCGTTCACCACGTAGTCGACGCGCACCGCGTCCGGGTGCTCCTCGCAGAGCCATTCGAGCCCGAACGACTCGCCGACCTCCTCGTCGGCGGCGGCAATGAAGACGAGGTCGCCGGCCGGCTCGAAACCCTCCCGCGCGAGCGACGCGAACGCGACCGCGCTCGCTGCGACCTGGTTCTTCATATCGAGCGCGCCGCGGCCCCAGACGTGCTCGTCGGCAAGGTCGCCCGACCACGGATCGCGCGACCATTCCCCCGCGTCGGCGACGACCGTGTCGGTGTGACTGAGGAAGGCGAGGCTCGGCCCGTCACCGCCCGGGATCCGGGCGACGAGGTTCGCTCGCTCCGGGGTGCGCGCGTAGAGCTCGCACTCGACTCCCTGACGACGGAGGTAGTCGGCCAGCGCCTCGGCCGCAACCGTCTCGTTCCCGGGCGGGTTGACCGTGTTCAGACGGATCAGCGTCTGGAGCAGCCCGACCGCCTCGTCGCGCATCCTCGGCTCGCTCACGGACGCCTGGTGCCGAGCACGCGGAGGTAGAGACGGTGGTGCGCGATCCCCTCACCCTCGCGCGAGCGCTCGAAGAGCTCGATCCAGGCCTTCCGCAAGGCGTCTCGTCGCTCGTCGTCGAGCGAATCCGCCAACACTTTCGTCGGTCCGTACGACGTCGAGAAGATCTCCCACGCCTCCTCGGAGCTCGCGAGCCGGTTCACACAATCAAGCTCTGCAAACTCGAGCTCGAACGCGTCGCCGAGGAGAGCTCGGACGTGATCCTCGTCGCCCCAGGCGAACGGATTCCCGATCCCGGCGGGGGGCGCCCCCTGAAACGGCCGCATCACGCGAAACATGTCGCCGGCGCCACTCTCCTCCCGCCAGCAGGCGAGCCCGAGCTTGCCGCCCGGCCGGCAAACGCGAGCGAGCTCACGCGCGGCGGCTTCGTGGTCGGGAGCGAACATGACGCCGAAGGTCGAGCTCACGACGTCGAACGACGCGTCGTCGTACGGCATCGACTCCGCGTCCCCCACGTCGTACCGGATCGAGAGCGCGTCGACGTCGTTCGCGGCCCGGGCGGTCGCGATCAGGTCGGGAGCGAGGTCGAGTCCGGTCACATCCGCGCCTTCACGGGCCGCGAGGCGAGCCACCGCGCCCGTTCCGGTGGCGACGTCGAGCCACCGGTCGCCCTGACGAGGTTCCAGCGCCCGCACGAGGTCCTCCTGCGCGTCGAGCAGGTTGGCGGTGACCCGCTCATATGGGCCACTTCCCCACATGACGCTCTGCTTCGACTTCAGTTCTTCGAACATCACCCTCCTTCCGTGTTCGTTCCGAGAGACCGTCGCGTGGCGACGACGAGCAGGTACTCGTTCGGATAGCGCACGCCGTCGGAGTCGCGATAGCGCTCGTAGAGGTCGACGAAGGCGTTCCGCAGCGCAGGCCGCCGTTCCTCCGGGAGCGACTCCAGGAGCGCCTTCAGCGGCGGCGCCGACGTCGAGTAGAGGCGCCAGACCTCCGCGCCGTTCCGTCCGGTCACCCACCACGTGTGCCGCTCGACCTCGAGCCCGAACGAGTCGCCGAGCAGGCGCTCGAGGCTGTTGGCCTCGCCCCAGGAATCCGGCGGGATCGTGCTTCGACCCGTGAACGGCTCGTAGATCGCGGCAACGTCCTCGTCCGGAACCCACGTCGTGAGGCCGAGCCGGCCGCCGGGCCTGCAGACGCGGGCGAGCTCCGCCGCGGCTGCCGCCGGCTCCGGCGCGAAGATGACGCCGAAGGCGGAGGCGACGACGTCGAAGGATCCGTCCTCGTACGGCAGAGACCGAGCATCGGCGACATCGAACGCGATCGCCTCGGAGCCGGGCACAGCCCGTGCCTTCTCGATCATCGCGGGAGCGAGATCGCACGCGGTCACCGCGGCGCCCGCTCGCACCGCGCGAATCGCCACCGCGCCCGTGCCCGTCGCCACATCCAGGAACCGCTCACCCGAGGTCGGCGCCAGTCGCTCGACGAGCTTGTCGTGAATCGGCGCCAGCAGCTCCGCGAGCCGCTCGTACGTGCCCTCGCCCCACCACACGGCGGCGTTGCTCACGACTGCTGCGAGAGCGCCGTCAGGTCGTTCCTGGCGCGCCAGAGCTCAGGGAAGAACGTGTGGTGGATCAGGCGCCCGAGAACCTCGACCGGCGTCCCCTGAGTCCCGACGACCGAGTCGCCGATCACGCGGGCGACGACCTTGTAGTGGCGGACGCGCCACATCGAGATCCGCTCGTCCCACTCCATCAGCGCCTCCGCGAGCTGGTACAGGAGCTCCCGCTCGCGGCCCTGCACGTAGATGTCGACGACGCTCAGGCCCTCCTGCTCGCGGAGCGCGTGGAACGCCTGGCCGAGCGCGGGTGTGACGCGCCGGATCTCGCGCCAGCCGGGCGAGTCGAAGCCGCTCCCGTGGCCGAGCACCTTGCGGATCTCCTGGTACTCCCACGGCGACATCTGCTCGAGCATGTCGAGCTGCGTCGTCGCATAGACGAGGCAAAGAGAGGCGCGGCGAAGCAGGCGCAGTGCGGGCTCCTGCTCGGCTCGGCCGAGGTGCGCGACCGCCTCCTCGACGTCGTTCCAGGCGAGCTTCAGCCAGAGCTCGGACGACTGGTGCACGACCTGGAAGAGGAGCTCGTCGCGATGCACCCACTCGTCCGGCCCTTTCTGGAGCGCGAGCAGGCCGACGGTGTTCAGGTAGCGCTCGTAGTCGCTGCCGGCGTCGCCCGGCAGGATCGGCTGGGAGAAGTCCTCTGCCTCCGGGGGAGCCTCGTGAGTGGCCACGGCCGGAGCATACTTCGCCCATGTCCGACCTCTTCGCAGACGCCGCGCGGGAGCGCTCGGTGGCCTACGCGCCGCTCGCCCAGCGCGTTCGCCCGCGCACGCTCGACGAGCTCGTCGGCCAGCAGCACGTGCTCGGGCGGGGATCGGCGCTGCGCCGCTCGATCGAGGAGGATCGACTCCGCTCGCTGATCCTCTACGGCCCGCCGGGCGTCGGCAAGACGACGTTGGCGCGGATCGTCGCCGAGACGACCGGCGCCTACTTCGAGGAGCTTTCGGCGGTCTCCGCTCGCGTCGACGACGTCCGCCGCGTGCTCCAGGGCGCTCGCGACCGCCTCGGCGGCAACGGACAGCGGACGATCCTCTTCCTCGACGAGATCCATCGCTTCAACAAGGCCCAGCAGGACGCGCTCCTGCCCTCGGTCGAGGACGGCCTCCTGATCCTGATCGGCGCCACGACCGAGAACCCGTACTTCGAGGTCAACTCCGCGCTGCTCTCCCGCTGCCAGGTGGTCGAGTTGGAGGCGCTCGGCGAGGAGGAGCTGCTGGAGGTCGTGCGGCGCGGCGCCGAGGCGATCGGCGCCTCGGTGCCGGACGACGTGGCGCTGACGATCGCGCGCCGCGCGGGCGGCGACGCTCGCACCGCCCTCAACACGGTCGAGCTCGCCTGGGAGACAGCGGTCGCCGAGGGAGTCCCGCTCGAAGAGCGTCACGTCGACGACGCCGCCCGCAAGCGGCCGCTCCGCTACGACAAGGGCGCCGACCAGCACTACGACTTCGTCTCCGCCTTCATCAAGTCGATGCGCGGCTCCGATCCGGATGCCGCCGTCTACTACCTCGCCGCGATGCTCGAAGGCGGCGAGGATCCACGCTTCATCGTCCGCCGGATGGTGATCTTCGCCTCGGAGGACGTGGGAAACGCCGATCCGCGCGCGCTTCAGGTCGCGGTCGCAGCGGCGCACGCGCTCGAGCATGTCGGCCTGCCGGAGGCGCAGCTCAACCTCTCGCAGGCGGCGATCTACCTCGCGGGCGCCCCGAAGTCGAAGGCAAGCGCGCTCGCGATCTGGGAGGCGCGCGAGGACGTGCGGAAGGGCGGCAACCTCCGGCCGCCGGCAATGCTCCGCGACGCGCACTACGCGGGAGCGAAGAAGCTGGGGCACGGCGAGGGCTACATCGACCCGCACACGGATCCGAGCGGCTTCGAGCTCGACTACCTCCCCGAAGAGCTGCGCGGACGGCGGTACTATCGCCCGGGCGGCAAAGACGAGGTTCGCCCAGCGGGCGACGTCGATGAGGGGGATGAGCGTGATCGAGACCGGCAGCGAGGCGCCTGACTTCGACCTGGAGGTCGACGGCTCGGAGCGCGTGAGGCTTGCCGACTTCCGCGGCCGCCGCAACCTCCTGCTCGTCTTCCACCCGTTCGCGTTCACCCCGGTCTGCGAGGACGAGGCGCGCGACCTGGAGGAGAATCGCGGCTCGTTCGAGGAGGCCGAGACGGAGGTGCTGCTCGTCTCGTGCGACACGGCTCCTGCGCGCCAGGCCTGGAAGCGGGAGCTCGGGCTGAGCTACACGCTCGCCTCGGACTTCTGGCCTCACGGCGCCGCGGCGAGGGCTTACGGTGTCTTCGACGAGTCGAAGGGAGCCGCGGTCCGAGGCACCTTCCTGATCGACAAGCAAGGCGTCGTCGTGTGGTCGCTCGTCAACGACGCCGACACACGCCGCACCGAGCTCGCATCCGCACCGCTGGCGACGGTCGGCTCGTGACCCTGCACAGCCACGAATGGGGCGAGCGCGGCTCGCCGGTCGTCGCCTGCCTGCACGGGATCACGAGTCACGGCCGCCATTTCACGAAGCTCGCCGAGCGGCTCGCCGCTCGCTTCCACGTCGTCGCTCTCGACCTCCGCGGGCACGGAGACTCCGAGTACGAGCCGCCCTGGATCCTCGAGCAGCACGTGGAGGATGCGCTCGACACGCTCCAGGAGCACGGCTTCGTGGACGAGCCCATCCGTTGGATCGGGCACTCGTTCGGCGGACGGATCGCGTTCGAGGTCGCCGCCGCCGCGCCGGAGGCAGTCGAGCGGCTGGTGCTGCTCGATCCGGCGCTCCTGATCTCCGGCAACGCGGCCCTGAACGGGGCGGAGGGTGCGCGTGTCGATCGCTCGTATGCGAGCTTCGACGAGGCGATCGACCGCCGCTTCGAGGAGAGCCGGCTCTCACGGGCGCCGCGCGAGCTCGTCGCATCGGAGCTCCGCGAGCATCTGGTCGAGGAGCGCGACGGCCGCTGGCGCTACCGGTATCTCCAGAGCGCCGTGATCGCCGCCTATGGCGAGATGAGCCGCGAGCCGCCGCCGTTCGAGCTCGCCCGCGTGCCGACGCTCCTCGTGCTGGGCGAGGAGTCGTACATCCCGTACGACCATCTGCTCGACGCACACCTGGCCGTTCTCGGCGAGGAACTCGAGGTCGTTCGCGTCCCAGGTGGGCACACCGTGCTCTGGGACGCGCTCGACGAGACGGTCGCGGCCGTCGAGCGGTTTCTCTAGGCCGCGAGCGCGTGGCGCTCGGCGACGGCTGCGGCGAGCCCGTCGACGACCGCGCGGAGCTCGGCCAGAAGCTCGGCGTCGACGCCGTCCGCGAGCCGGGTGTCCGCCTTCGCGACGGCCACCGTGTCCTCGAGCGTGCGGGCGCCCAGGGCGCCCATCACCTTGCGCGTCTCCGCCGCCGCCCAGACGCCGCCGAACATGCCGGTACTCGACGAGAGCACCGCGACGGGCTTGTTGCGGACGGGTGACTCGACGAGTGGGCGCGAGGCCCAGTCGAGCGCGTTCTTGAGCACGCCGGGGATCGAGGAGTTGTACTCGGGCGTCGAGATCAAGATCCCGTCGGCCTGGGCGAGAGCCTGCTTGAAGCGCGCGACCGCGAGCGGCAGCTCGCCCGGGACGTCGTCGTCAGCGTCGTAGGGCGGGATCTCCTTCAGCCCGTGGTAGAGCTCGACGTCGATCCCGTCGGGCGCCGCCGCGGCAGCCCCGCGCAGGAGGTCGGTGTTGTGGGATCCCTCCCGGAGACTGCCGCTGAGCGCGAGGATCCTCATGACGACTGGGTCAGCGCGAGGTTGGCGGTGATCACGACGTCGTCGGCGAGCATCTGGCCGCCGCCGGGGAGCTCGGCGCTCCAGTCGATTCCGAAGTCGCGACGGTTGATCGTGGTCTCGAGATCGAGGCCGAGCCGCTGCTTGCCGTAGCCGTCGGTGATCGGGCCGGAGATCGTGCCGGCGAGCTCGACGGCCCGGGTCTCGCCGCGGAGGGTCAGGTCGCCTGCGATCGAGACGACGTCGCCGTCGCGCTCGATCGAGCTGGAGACGAAGCGCAGCTCCGGAAACCGCTCGGCGTCGAAGAAGTCGGGCGTCTGGAGGTGACCGGTGAGGTTCGGATCGTCCACCTCGACGCTCGAGACGTCGGCGCTGCCTTCGAGCCGTCCGGCGACGAGCCTCGCGTCGTAGGAACCGAAGCTGCCCTTGAACGTCATCACGCCGCTGTGCTTGACGGCGAAGCCGATGCTCGAGTGGACGGGGTCGAGTCCGAACGTGCCGGTCGGAATGGCGGTGGTCTCAGGCGCGGTGGTGTCATGTGCTGTGCTCATTGCAGCTCCCTCTCAGGTCGTGTATTCTTTGAGTGCTCAACAACTATAGAGGTAAAACCTTGAGTCGTCAAGTATCTGGATCGCAACTCCTAGAACCACGAGCCATAGAGCTCGAGGCGTTCGCCCGCCTGATGCGTGCGCAGACGATCCTGCGACGCGAGCTCGAGGCCGAATCGCTGACCCCGCGCGGGCTGACGATCAACGACTTCGAGACGCTGCTCCATCTCTCGCAGGCCGACGATCAGCGCCTGCGCCGGACCGACCTCGTCCGCCTGCTGATGCTGACGCCGTCGGGCGTGACCCGGCTCCTGGAGGGTCTCAATGAGGCAGGCCTGACGGAGAACCGCGTCTGCGACGGCGACGCTCGGGTCACCTGGGCGAAGCTGACGGCGGAAGGCGCCGAGACCCTCGCCTGCGTTCGCGCGACCCACACGGAGCGCCTGCGCTCGCTCTTCCGCGAGACCCTGAGCGAGGACGAGGTCGCGCAGCTCTCGGAGCTGCTCGGCCGTCTCCCGGGCGTCGGCCCGGGCTCCTGCGCCGGCTAGAGGATCAACTCGCGGCCCGGGCGCGCTCCCTCATCTGGGCCAGCAGCTCCCGCAGGAACTCGTCCGTCGCATGCTCGCCCTGGGCGGACTCCTCGAGTCCGGCGACGATCGTCCGGTAGGAGACGGCGTGGTGCAGGGGCCTGACGACCGCCGCGAGCTCGACGGCCTCCTGCAGGAGCTCGGGCTCGGCCGCGCCGTCCCAGCCCTCGAGGTACGCGTTCAAGAGGACTGCTCGACTCGTCTCGTCGGGCTCCCACTGGAGCGAGATCAGATCGAGAAACGGATGCGAGATGCACGCGTCCGTCCAGTCGAAGTAGACGAGCTCCCCGTTCAGGCGAGCGACGTTCAGCATGTGCAGGTCCCCGTGGACGAGTGTCGCTGGGGGCCCGAGCGCGTCGAGGCGCCTGCAGAGCTGCTCGAGCGCCGGCTCCAGCCGTCGCAACTCGATGGTCTCGTCGGCGGTGAACCGAGCGGTCGCCACCGGATCGTGGAGCAGTGGGTGGATCTGCGCCTCCAGGACCTCGAGCCGGCGATCGAGGCAGCCGTCCGCCAGGAGCTCGTCGATCTCGGCGGCGCTGCGCCGCTGGAGGCCGGCAAACCGGCGGAGTGCGTCAGCCCTCGTCTCGAGCGGCGCCGTCCATGGGAAGAGCTCGTCGAACTCGGGGAGCAGCAGCCAGCCTCGCTCGGGCTCGATGGCGAGCGGCGCCGGAACATAGCCCGGAAAGCGCTCGGCCAGCCGTGCTGTGACGATCCCCTCCTCGACGAAGAGCGGCAGCCGCGCAGGCACCTTGAAGTACATCGTGGGACCGTTCGTCCGGACACGCAGGACGGACGAGATGCTCCAGTGCTTGACCTGCTCGATCCCGACGAGGACGTGCCCGAGCCGCGCGGTCTCGCGCTGGATCCAGTCGCGAGCATCCGTGGCCCAGCCTGCTCGCGCCCACGGCGGGCGCTGCTCCGGGATCGCGCCTGAGCCGAGCTCGTCGAGGTACGAGCGCAGGAGCTGCTCGTCGGCGTCGTCGACGCGGAGCCGGTCGAGGTCTCCCGACTCGACCCAGCGCCCATGCGGCGGCGCCTCCCACAGCGGATCGGCCAGCTCGAGCTCGAACACGGCGTCGAGCCGCTGCGCCTCCTCGCGCTCCTCGAATCGGAGCTGCCGCAGGAGCCAAGGTCTCGTCCCGAGCCGGCGCTCGAATGCGGAGACCACCGCAGCTGCGTTCGCGACCCAAACCGCCTCCTTCACGACGGCGCGAGGCAATCGCCAGACACGGTCGCTCCGGAACAGCAGGATGCGAGGCTCGGACGGATGGCGAAGCACCCCGGCGAGGTGCGACCGCCAGGGCATCAGCGGCTAGCCGACCGCGTACTCGTCGGCGATCGCGAGCGCCTCGTCGAGCGTCGCGAGCCCCTCGTCGAGCTCCTCGCGGGTGATCGTCAGCGGCGGGCAGACCATCACGACGTTCCAGTGGGTCATCAGGTAGAGGCCCTTCTCGAGCGCCGCCTTCGCCAGCCGCGCGACGGGCGCGGCAGCCTCGCCGGCCGCGTTGAAGGGGACGAGCGGCTCCCGCGTCTCCCGGTTCTTCACCAGCTCGAGGCCCCAGAAGAGGCCGAGGCCGCGCACCTCGCCGATCGACGGATGCTTCTCGGCCAGCGCGGGGAGCGCCGTCGCCAGGTACTCCCCGTGCTCGGCAGCGTTCTCGACGATCCCCTCCTCGCGGAAGGCCTCGATCGAGGCGACGGCCGAGGCGCAGGCGAGCGGATGCCCGCTGTACGTCAGCCCGCCGGCCAGGAACTTGTCGCGGATCCACGCGGAGATCGGCTCGGAGACGGTCATCGCGCCGAGCGGGACGTAGCCGGAGTTGATCCCCTTCGCCATCGTCAGGATGTCCGGGACGACGTCCCAGTTGTCGCAGGCGAACCAGCGGCCGGTGCGGCCGAAGCCGGCCATCACCTCGTCGAGGATCAGCAGGATCCCGTGCCGGTCGCAGGTCTCGCGGATCGAGCGGAGGTAGCCGTCGGGCGGCGGGATCACGCCGTTCGTGCCTGTGACGGTCTCGAGGATCACGGCGGCGACGGTGTGCGCGCCCTCGTACTGGAGGATCTCCTCGAGGTGCGGCGCGCCCGTGCAGACGGGACACGGATCGGGATGGCCGGCAGGACAGCGGTAGGTGTAGGGATCGAGCATCCGGACGACGCCCGGGATCCCCGGCTCGGCATGCCAGCGGCGCGGGTCGCCGGTGAGTGTCATCCCGCCCGCGGTCGCCCCGTGGTAGGAGCGATAGCGGGCGATGATCTTGTGCCGCCCGGTGTACCAGCGGGCGAGCTTGATCGCGTTCTCGTTCGCCTCGGCGCCGCCGCTCGTGAAGAACGACATCTTCAGGTCGCCGGGCGTGACCTCGGCGAGGAGGCGCCCCAGCTGCGAGCGCGGCTCGGTCGCCATCGGCGGGCCGATCGTGCAGAGCCGCTCCGCCTGCTCCTTGATCGCCGCGATCAGCTTCGGATGCCCGTAGCCGATCGAGACGTTGACGAGCTGCGAGGCGAAGTCGAGGTAGCGCTTGCCCTCGTAGTCCCAGAAGTAGCGCCCCTCGGCGCCGGCGACCGGAATCGGGTTGATTGCGTCCTGCACCGACCAGGAGTGGAGGACGTACTCCTTCGCGTCGGCCCGAACCTGCTCGCCGAGCTCCGCGTTCGTCTCGATCGTCGCCATCGCGCTGATCCTAGACGGCAGTGCTCCTAGACGCAGAGCTCGGGACTGAAAACCTGATGGCCACGCCCGGCGTGACAGCGCTGCTCCCACCGTGCCGAGACGAGCTTCCAGCTCTCGTCGTTCTGCTCGAGCTCGAGGACGAAGCGCTCGGCCTCGACCGAGTCGTCCTGAAGATCGTCTCGGAGGAGCGTTACCTGCGTGCCGTCCAGGCTGACCTCGCCCTCGAGACCGCCGAGATACTCGCGCGCCAGCGCTTCCGGATCGCGCTCCCACTCCTCGTCGACGGCGTCGGCGTGCGCTCGGAACTCGTCCACCTCGAGCCTGCCGTCGCTCGGTCGCAGCTCCGCAGGTCCCGACCAGTCCGCGTGCGTGGGGGAGGCGCCACACGCGACGAGCAGGAGCACCGGGATCACGACGACGAGGCGGAGCACGCCGCGATCATCGCGCGCCTGTGTGAAGAGTTGATGAGCGATACGCTCCTCTCGATCACCTTCAGGAGGTAGACGGATGACCGAGCTCGCAGCAGCCCCCGCCGAGACGCGAACCGAGACGAAGCGCATCAACCATTGGATCGGCGGTCGCGGCCGTCGCCGGCGAGTCCGGCCGCAGCGGCGCCGTTTGGAACCCCGCGACGGGCGAGCAGTCCGGCGCCGTCGACTTCGCCTCCGTCGAGGAGATCGACCGCGCCGTCGCCGCCGCCAAGGCGGCGTTCCCCGCCTGGCGCGCGACCTCGCTCTCGCGCAAGTCCGAGATCTACTTCCGGATCCGCAAGCTCCTCGACGAGCATCGCGAGGACCTCGCCCGGCTGCTCACGGCCGAGCACGGCAAGGTGCTCTCGGACGCCATGGGCGAGGTCGCGCGAGGGCTCGAGGTGATCGAGTTCGCCTGCGGGATCCCGCATCTCCTCAAGGGCAGCTTCTCGGAGCAGGCCTCGACCGGGATCGACGTCTACTCGATCCGCCAGCCGCTCGGCGTCGTGGCCGGGATCACGCCGTTCAACTTCCCGGCGATGGTCCCGATGTGGATGTGGGGGCCGGCACTCGCGTGCGGGAACACGTTCGTCCTCAAGCCGTCGGAGAAGGATCCGTCCGCGTCGATCCTGACGGCCGAGCTGCTCAAGGAGGCCGGGGTGCCGGACGGCGTCTTCAACGTCGTCCACGGGGACAAGGTCGCGGTCGACCGGATCCTCGAGCACCCGGACATCGCGGCCGTCAGCTTCGTCGGCTCGACCCCGATCGCGCGCTACATCTACGAGACGGGCACGAAGCACGGCAAGCGCGTGCAGGCGCTCGGCGGAGCCAAGAACCACATGATCGTGCTGCCGGACGCCGATCTCGAAATGGCCGCGGACGCGGCGGTCAGCGCGGCGTACGGCTCGGCCGGCGAGCGCTGCATGGCGATCTCCCAGGTCGTCGCGGTCGGCGGAGTCGGCGACGACCTCGTGGCGGCGATCAAGGAGCGGCTGCCGAAGATCAAGGTCGGCAACGGGCTCGACGAGGGCGTCGAGATGGGCCCGCTCGTCACCGCGGAGCATCGCGACAAGGTCGCCGGCTACGTCGAGGGCGCGAGCGCGCAGGGCGCGACGGTCGTCACCGACGGCCGCGAGACGGCGCCCGAGGGCGACGGCTTCTTCCTCGGCGTCACCCTGCTCGACGACGTCACGCCCGAGATGGACGCCTACAAGGACGAGATCTTCGGCCCCGTGCTCGGCGTCACCCGCGTCGACACCTACGACGAGGCGCTGACGCTCGTGAACGAGAACCCGTACGGGAACGGCACCGCGATCTTCACGCGCGACGGCGGCGTCGCCCGCCAGTTCCAGTTCGACGTCGAGGCCGGCATGGTCGGCGTCAACGTGCCGATCCCGGTGCCCGTCGCCTACTACTCGTTCGGCGGCTGGAAGGCGTCGCTCTTCGGGGACACGCACATCTACGGGCCGGAGGGGATCAACTTCTACACCCGCGGCAAGGTCGTCACCTCGCGCTGGCCCGACCCGGCCACCTCGAAGGTCGACCTCGGCTTCCCGCAGACGCGCTAGGAGAGACATGGCCGAGCTGCTCGAGCGGGCGGACTTGCTCGACCCAGACTGATCGCGACGGGGACAGCGCTCGCCGCGATCACTGTCTAGGCTCCGCAGCGATGACCGTCTGCGCAAGCTGTGGAGCCGAGAACCGGGAGGGCGCCCGCTTCTGCGACTCGTGCGGCGGCGCCCTCGCCGAGGCCGAGCGTCCTCGGGAGCAGCGGAAGACCGTGACCGTGCTGTTCTGTGACGTGATCGGCTCGACCGCGCGCGCCGAGCGGCTCGATCCGGAGGCGACGCGCGCGACGATGACGCGGTACTTCGAGACGGCCCGCGCGGCGATCGAGCGTCACGGCGGCACGGTCGAGAAGTTCATCGGCGACGCCGTGATGGCCGTCTTCGGCGTGCCGCAGGTGCACGAGGACGACGCGCTCCGCGCCGTGCGCGCGGCGCTGGAGCTCCGCGACTCGGTCGAGATCGAGGTCCGGATCGGCGTCAACACGGGCCAGGTCGTCACCGGTCAGGGCGACACGCTCGTCACCGGCGACCCCGTCAACGTCGCGGCTCGCCTCGAGCAGGCTGCTGGGATCGGGGAGGTGCTGCTCGGGACGGATACCTACCGGCTGATCCGCGACGCGGTCGACGTGGAGCTGCTTCCGCCGCTCGAGGCGAAGGGGAAGTCCGAGCCGCTCACGGCCTACCGCCTCGTTGCGATCACCGGAGAGGAGGCGTACATCCGGCGGTTCGACGCACCTCTCGTCGGCCGTGAGCGAGAGTCGCGGTTGCTGGCCGGCGCCTGGGAGCGCGTGCTCTCGGAGCGGGCCTGCGCCCTGTTCACGATCCTCGGGCCTGCGGGCGTCGGCAAGTCGCGCCTGGCGCAGGAGTTCCTCGCAGAGATCGACGCAACGGTCGTCAGCGCTCGCTGCCTGTCGTACGGCGAGGGGATTACGTACTGGCCCGCGGTCGAGATCGTCAAGCAGCTCCTCGGCACCGAGCCGGCGGACGATCCCGCCGTCGACGCCCTGCTCGGCCACGGGCAGGCGGCGACCGACGAGATCGCCTTCGGCGTGCGCAAGCTGCTCGAGGCGCGGGCGGCCGAACGTCCACTGATCGTCCTCTTGGACGATCTCCATTGGGGCGAGCCGGCATTCCTCGACCTCGTCGAGCAGGTCGCCGACCTGAGCCGTGACGCGCCGATCCTGCTCGTCTGCCTCGCCCGCCCCGAGCTGCTCGACCGACGGCCGGGCTGGAGCGGCGGCAAGCTCAACGCCACGAGCGTGCTGCTCGAGCCGCTCGCGGCGGACGAGACGGACGAGTTGATCGACGGACTGCTCGACGGTCATCCCCTCGACATCGGCCTCCGCCGGCGAATCGCCGTGGCGGCCGAGGGCAATCCGCTCTTCGTCGAGGAGATGCTGGCGATGGTGCACGAACGCGGGGCAGACGAGGTCAGCGTGCCGCCGACCATCCAGGCGCTGCTGGCCGCGCGACTCGATCAGCTGCCTCGCCCGAGCGGGCGACGCTCGAGCGCGGCGCGGTCGAGGGTCAGGTGTTCCACCGCGGCGCCGTCCAGGCACTCGCAGCCAGAGGAGCCGACAGTCGCGGCGCATCTGCTGGGACTCGTACGCAAGGAGCTCGTCCGTCCCAGCCCGGCGATGCTGGCCGGCGACGACGCCTTCCGCTTCCGCCATCTACTGATCCGCGACGCCGCCTACGAGGCTCTGCCGAAGGCGACCCGCGCCGAGCTGCACGAGCGCTTCGCGGACTGGATGGGCGAGCACGGCGACGAGCTCGTCGAGCTCGACGAGATCATCGGCTACCACCTGGAGCAGGCCGCGCGCTACAGGCTCGAGCTCGGGAAACCGGCGCCGGAGCTGGCAGCGCGAGCGGCCGCACTGCTCGCCGCCACCGGTGTCCAGGCACTCGATCGGGTTGACATGCACGCGGCAGCAAACCTCCTTACGCGCGCAATCGAGCTCCTCGGGCCCGACGACCCTGCACTCGTCCCCGTCCTGGCTGCGCTCGCGGAGGCGCAGTCTACGGCCTGGGCGACCTCGAGCGCTGCGACGCGCTCATCGCAGAGGCGGTCGAACGTGGAGCGACACTCGGCCTGGAAGCCCCGGTGGTCGCTCGCGCCCGGATTCTCGGAGTGCTTCAGGCGTGGCCATTCCGGAGGCGAGGTACCGTGCTCGCTGCGGAGCTCGACCGCATCATCGCCGAGCTTCGCGACGCGAGCGACGACGAGAATCTCGCCAGGGCGCACACGGCTCGCGGTTGGCTCTGCTTCTGGATCGGCCGTGCGGATGAGGCGGCCGAGGAGGCGCGACGCGCGATCGAGCACGCGCTGGCGAGCGTCGGCGCCGTCACTCGAGGCCGAGGCGGTGGCGCTGATCGTGACGGCGATGCGCTTCGGCCGGACGCCCTGGTCGGAGCTCGAGCGCTTCGTCGACGAGCGACTCGCGAGGGTGGGAGATCGCTTCGGCGGCCGCTGGGCGCGGGGCTGCTCGACCGGCGAGGCGTGGCGCTCGCCGCGCGTGGCGACTTCGACGCCGCGCGTGAGTTCTATGCCGGCCTCCGCCAGCTGAACCTCGAGCGCGGCATGGCGCTGATCGGCAGCACGCTCGCCGAGGAGAGCGGCGCGGTCGAGCTTCGCGCGCGCGAGTGGGACGCCGCGGAGCGCATCTTCCGGGAGGCGTGGGATTCGCTCGGCGCGGCCGGAGAGCAAGGCTTCCGCTCGACGCAAGGCGCGAACCTCGCACTGGCTCTCGTCCAGCAGCAGCGGCTTCGACGAGGCCGCGGCGATCGTCGACGAATGCGAGCAGATGACGTCTGCAGACGATTTCGTGACACATGCCGGCGTGGCGCTCGTTCGTGCCCGGCATCGCCACGGCGCGAGCCCGGCACGACGACGCAGTCGCCTACGCGAGAGCAGCGCTCGAGCTTCTCGCTCCGACCGACTACCTCGAGATGACGGCGGAGGCCCATGTCGCGCTCGGCGAGGTGCTCCTCGCCGCGGGCAATCGATCCGAGGCGGCGGTCGCGCTCGAGAGCGGCCGAGGCGTTGGCGCTGGAGAAGGGCTCGCTCGTCCTCGCCGGCGAAGCGCGGGCGCTGCTCGACGGGATTCCTACGAAGGCTTGACGAGCCGGAAGCGAACCTGCCGCTTGGCGACGTCGGCCAGCTCGAGCCTGACGCTGACGCGCTCGCCGAGCGGCAGGTCCCCCTCGCAGTGGGCGGTGACCGCCGGCTCGGTGAGCTGGACGCGTGCCGCCGCCGTCGTGCTCGTCCACCTCGACGACGACCGCCTCGAAGGTCTCGCCGACCCGATGCTCGAGGAGCGCCGCCTCGACCGTCGAGATGATCCCGGCCTCGTACTGCTGCGCCTTCCGGTTCGACCGCTCCATCGTCTCGGGCAATCCCGGCAGGGCCGCATCCGCCCAATCCGGCACCTGCGTCCCGGCGGAGACGGCGACGCAGACCTCGCCGACGTAGCGATCGACGAGCCTCCGGAGCGGCGCAGTCGTATGGGCATAGGGCGCGCCGACCCCTGCGTGAACCGCCCCGGTCGGAACCTCGTCGTCGAAGGCCGCGTAGCCCGAGCCGCGGAGCAGGACGGTCGACTCGGCGAGGAACGCCGCCTGCGCCGGCACCGCCGGGTCGAGCGTGCGGATCACATCGGCGAACGTGTGCTCGGCGGGCCAGTCGACGCCGAGAGCCTTCGCGGCCCTGCGCAGCCGGTCGACCGCCTTCGGATCGGCGGTCGGCAGCGTCCGGAGGATCCCGACCTGCGCGCCGAGCATCAGCTCCGCCGCGGCCTGGCCGGCCATCAGCGAGATCTGGGCGTTCCAGCCCTCCACCGGGAGCGGCGCGCGGAACGCGAGCTCGTAGCCGTTCTCGCCCTGCTCGACCTCCTGCTCGGGAATCGGCAGCGCGATCCCGCCGCGCCGCTCCTCGCGTTCCTGACGGAGCAGGCCGACCTCCTGCAGCAGGTTCAGCGAGTCGCCTGCCGTCCCATCCTCCAGCGAGCGCTGCACGCCCGCGTAGTCGAGCTTCTCCCGGCTGCGCACGAGCGCCTTGCGGACATCGACCTCGATTCCCTCGCCGCGTCCCGTCGACCTCCATCGTCCAGAGGATGGCCGGGCGGATCTCGTCGGGCAGGAGGCTGCCGGCGCCCTCGGACAGCGCCGGCGGATAGAGCCGGGCGTTCCCGTCGGGCGCGTAGAGCGTCTGGCCGCGCTTGTGTGCCTCGACGTCCATCGGCCCGCCCGGGGTGACGAACGCGGCTACGTCGGCGATCGCGTAGCGGACGCGGTAGCCCTGACCGCGCCGCTCGAGGTGGAGCGCCTGGTCGAGGTCCATCGACTCCGGCGGGTCGATCGTGACGAACGGAATCGCCGTCTCGTCATGGTCGGGGAGCCGAGGTGCGCGGACGGAGCGCTCCGCATCGGCGAGCACCTCGTCCGGGAACTCGAGCGAGACCTCGAGGCTCGCGCGCAGCTCCGCAAACGCGGCGGCGATCTCGGCCGCATCGGGTGCGGAGAGGCGGATGCGGCGGGCCACGGGTTCGCAATCTAGTCGCCGGTCCAGCTACTCGTAATCCGGACCGGATTCCGTCACACTCCGCGGATGGCGACGGTCGGGCTTCGAGAGCGGGCCAATCGCCCGGTGGGTCGGCACGACGAGCTCGGGACGTTGATGCGCCTGACGCTCGAGGATGACGTCCGCGTCATCTTCCTACACGGGATTCCCGGAATCGGCAAGTCCGCGCTGCTCCGAGCATTCCTGAGCGACACCCGCGACGCGGGCGCGAACGTGATCGCTCTCGACTGCCGGACGGTCGAGCCGACCGAACGCGGCCTCCACGACGCGTGATCGGCAAATCCGGGATGACGGGCGGACTCGTGGAGCACCTGACCGAGCTCTCTGCTCCGGTCGTCCTCGCTCTGGATCACTACGAGCTCTTCAGGTTGATGGATACCTGGCTCCGCCAGGACCTCGCGCAAGTGCTGCCTGCCCGCACGCACCTCGTCCTGGCTGGTCGAGGCCGCCGGTCGCTGCTTGGTACTCGCTCGGCGACGACTTCCAGACCCTGCCGCTCGGGCCACTCGGCGAGGAGGACGCGCATGCCCTTCTGGCCCGGCGAGGCGTCCCTGCGGCAGCGGCGACATGGCTGAACAGGATCGCCCGCGGGCATCCGCTCGCACTGACTCTCGCAGCAGCAGGGATCGCAGAGCATCCACAACGCGAGCTCGAGGATGCGGCGACGGCTCGGGTCATCTAGCGAGCTCGCCCGGCTGTACCTCGAAGAAGCCCGTCGATCCGCTGGCGCGGCGTGCACTCGAAGCGGCCTCCGTCGTGCGCCGGACGACCGAGCCCCTGCTCGCGTCGATGCTCGAGGATCCGGACCCGAGCGCTGCGATGGGTTTGCTGCTCGACCTCCCGTTCGTCGATGCCGGACGCGACGGGATCGTCGATCCACGATGCTGTGCGCGAGGCGTCGCTGACTTCCTGCACGTGCGAACCCCGTTCAACATCGGCGGTACCGGCGCTCCGCCTGGCGACAACTGCGCAGCGAGGTGCGCGAGGCTCCGCCGGTCGACCTCTGGCGCTACACCGCCGACATGCTCTACCTGATCGACAATCCGGTCGTTCGCGAGGCCTTCTTCCCGTCCGGTTCTCAGCCGCTCGCGATCGAGCCGGCGCGCGCGGGCGATGCCGAGGCGATGGAGGCGATCGCAGCGGCACACGAAGGGGCGGCTGCGGCGGGCCTGCTTCGCCGCTGGTGGGAGGACTCGCCCGAGACCTTCTCGGTCAGCCGCGATCGGGACGGGATCGTCGTCGGGTTCTCCAGCCTCCTCCAGACGACGCACCTCCCGCCGCAGCGCGTACCCGATCCGGTCGTCGACTCCTGGACGCAGCACCTCCGCGACCAGCCGGTGCCGAAGCGGCAACTGGTGCTCGGGTTCCGACGCTGGCTCGACAGGGAACGCGGGATCTCCCATGCGCGTCGCAAGCCGCATCCTGGCTCGACGTGAAGCGCACGTACATGGCGTTGCGTCCCGCCCTGCGGCAGATCTACGTCGTCGTGCAGGACGTGCCGACCTATTGGCCGGTCGTCGAGAAGCTCGGCTTCCGCCCGATCGCAGACGAATCGTCTAGCTCGACGGCTCGATCTACACGAGCGTGATGCTCGATTTCGCACCTGCCTCAGTCGACGGCTAGCTGACGACTCGTCGCCGCCGAGTTTGCACTGGAGGACGAGCCGGGCTCGACGACGACACCCGCGAGCTCCACGTGAACGGCGAGCGCGTCACGCTGACGCCGCTCGAGTTCGGGCTCTTCGTCCACCTCCGGAGCCGCGAGGGAAGGACGGTCTCGCGCGAGGAGCTCCTGCGCGAGGTCTGGGGCACCGAGTACATGGGCGGGAGCAACGTCGTCGATGTCGTCGTGCGCTCCCTCCGTGCCAAGTTCGGCGACGCCGCTCCGTCCTCGAGACCGTTCGCGGCAGCGGCTACCGCCTCAACGAGGCCTGGCGCTCGCAGCTCCGCTAGACGGCCCACATCCTCATCGAAGCCTCATCTCCCGCTCATCGAGCGGCGGCCGAACGCGCCTACCGTCGAGACCAGCGACAGGGGAGATGGATGTCCGGCCACGCGCAGCAGGTTGTCGAGCGATACCTCGCCGAGGTGCTCACCGGCGACCAGGAGACCGACCCCGCCGAGCTGATCTCGAACGACGAGCTCCGCCAGCGCGTGGCGCGCTTCCGGACAGCGTTTCCGGATCTCGAGGTCGAAGTCGGCCCGGTGCTTGCGACGGATGACCTCGTCGCCGTCCATCTCGTCGGCCGCGCAACCCACCGGGGCCTGTTCCACGGCGTGCCGCCGACGGGACGGAGCTGGGAGGCGCGCTGCACGGCGATCTACCACGTCGTCGGCGATCGGATCGCCGACGCGTGGGTCAACTGGGACCTGCTGACGCTCCTGGAGCAGCTCGGCGCGCTCGAGCGCGTCCAGACCGTCAGCGCCTGACGAAGGAGGAAGACGATGCGCAAGCTCGTGATCATCGGTCTCGCACTCCCGATCGCCGCGATCGCTGCGACGATCGCGCTCGCGACCCCCGGCTCTGGGATCCTCGGCGGGCCCGTGCTCGCCCGCGGAACGCTCGAAGGTCAGTTCAAGCTGAAGCTGCACGACTCATCGAACACCGGCGACGTCGTCGTCCAGCAGGTGCTGATCGCGCCCGGCGGCTCAACCGGCTGGCACACCCACCCCGGTCCGGCCCTCGTCCTCGTCAAGTCCGGCGAGTTCACCCTCTATGAAGGCGACGCCAAGGAGTGCGAGGGCGCGGTCTACCAGACCGGTGAGGTCGTCGTCGATCGAGGCTACGGCAACGTCCACTTCGGGCGGAACGAAGGGTCGCAACCGCTCGAGCTCTACGTCGTCTACCTCGACGTTCCCGCCACGGGAGCCTTCCGGCTCGACGCGCCGAGGCCGTCCGACTCGACCTGCAGCTTCTAGAAAGGACAGACGTGCGCTCGACCATCCTCACGCTCGGCACCGAAACCGTTGCCCGACCCTCTCGGAGAAGGAGACCGGAATGAAGCGTCTTGCTGCGCTGTGGTTCGTCGGCTCGCTCGCGGGAGCGTTGCTGATCGCGACGGTGGCGGCTGCAGGGCCCCGTCGCACGACCGGCGAGCTGCGCGTGCACGCGATCCTCGACATGAGCTGGAAGTTCGGTGACTTCTGCCCGCCTGGTACGCCTGCCGACCTGGAGTGTGTGCGGTTTCTCGGTACGGGCAGCGTGCCCGGACTGGGTCGTGCGACTGTGACCTATGTCAAGACGGTCGAGTTCGCGGATCCCGTTTGCCCCGTCATCCAGTTCCGGACGGCCGTGATCGCGGTTGCGGGCAAGGGGGAGATCCGCCTCTCCGTGCCACGGGAGATCTGCGGCCAGACCGCCCCGGCGAACACCGGGCCGTTCGACGTCGCGATCACGGGCGGCTCCGGGGTCTACGCGAACGCGTCCGGCACGTTGCAGTTCAGCTCGAGCGTGTTCAGAGGCGAGACAGCTCGCGATACCTGGAACGGGACGATCGTCGCGCCGGGACTCGTTTTCGACACGACCGCGCCGGCGCTGACCGGTGCCGTCTCGAAAACGGTGCGCCTACCCGCCGGCGCCACCCGCGTGCGAGTGCGCTACGCAGTGACGGCCAGGACGAGGTCGACGGGACTCGTGCGGTTACCTGCACGCCCCGCTCAGGCAGCCTCTTCGCAGCCGGGCGAACGACGATCACGTGCTCGGCGACCGACTCCAGCGGGAACACCCGCCGCGCGCGGTTTGCGATCACCGTCAGGTAGCCGCGTCGCCCGCGGCCGCAGCCTAATCGCGCCAGCCGAGCTCGGTTGCCCCCGACAGCATGACCGAGCGCGGCAGCGTGAGCGAGCGCAGCCCACCGCCAGTCCCGTCGAAGCGCTCGAGGCTCCCCACGTCGAGGACGTGGACGGCGAGGCGGGTGGCGACCGCGAGGAAGCGCTCGTCGTCCGACCAGGCGAACGAGCGCACGTCGCGGAGGTGCGGCGGCAGGCTGACCTGCGAGCCGTCGCCGCGGAGGATCACGTCCGGCGTCTGCGTCACGTACGTGCCGCGCGGGCTTCCGGCGAGCGTACCGCCCGTCCTGCGGAAGTAGCCCGGCGTCGCCTCGAGCCGACCGCGCTCGAAGAAGGCGATCTGGCTCAGCGCGCCGAGCCCGTCGAGCCGTGGGCCGATCCGGATCGAGAGCAGCACGGCGGCCCGCGTCTCGGAGAGCCAGGCGATCCCGTCGACGAGCACGCGCAGAGATCCCAGCGCAGGTCCGGTCGGATGCCGCCGCGCGGCCCGTTCCAGCTCCGAGGCCGGAATCAAGGGCTCGGCGCAGGCGGCGCGGCCGGGACACGGGCGGAAGCGAACGACCTCTCGTTCGTGCGCGACGGTCAGGATGTCGTCCGGCCGCCAGGCCGGGGCGCAGCCCGGAACGATGTTCTGCAGTCCGCCGTCCGAGACATAGAAGATCTCGGTCACGTCGCCCAGGCAGCGGGCGACGAGGCTGCCGTTGGGCGACTCGGTGCCACGCGGCACGCAGACGCTCGAGTCCTCGGTTCGCTCGAACGACGGGAAGCTCACGACCTGCTCGCGACACCCGTCGTCGCGAAGCAGCAGCTGTCCACGCAGCCCGAGCGCGACGGCCTGGTCGGCGAACTCGTCGCGCTCCGCGAGCTCGGTCGTCGTCGCAGCCGCAGGCTCGCTGCTCCCATCCCTGTTCCGGACGGCGTCCACGGTCGCCACGACCACGACGGTGGCGAGCGCCGCTCCGAGCAGGGCGTCGAGCGTGCCTACGTGGGCACTCCTGCCGGTTGAGTGCGCAACTGCTCGCCGAAGCGCGCGCGCTTGACGAACTGCCCGCTGCCCGGCTCCGCGACGACCTCGCCACCGTCCACGATCACGTTCCCGCGCAGGAGCACGGTCTCGACGTCGCCGACCACCTCCGTGCCCTCGTAGAGGTTGTAGTCCGTCTTCGACTCCTGTGCGGCGGCGGTGATCGTGTACGGCTTCTCGGGGTCGAACACCACGAGGTCGGCATCGGCGCCGACCGCGATCGTGCCCTTGCGCGGATAGAGGCCGAAGAGCTTCGCCGGGTTCGTCGCCAGGAGCTCGACCATCCGGTTCAGCGTGATCCGGCCCTCGGAGACGCCGAAGTGGTGGATCAGCCGCACCCGGTCCTCGATCCCCGGCCCGCCGTTCGGGATCTTCGAGAAGTCGTCGCGGCCCATCGTCTTCTGCCCGTCCCAGAGGAAGGCGCAGTGGTCGGTCGAGATCGCCGAGAGCACGTCGGTGCGGACCGCGTTCCAGAGCACGTCCTGGTTCGCCTTCGCCCGCGGCGGCGGCGTGTAGACGAACTTCGCGCCCTCGAAGTCGGGCCGCTCGAGGAAGGTCTCGTCGACGAAGAAGTACTGGGTGCAGGTCTCGCCCCAGACGTCCCAGCCGAGCTCGCGCGCGCGCATGATCGGGTCGACCGACTCCTTGCAGGAGACGTGGACGACGTAGAGCGGACAACCGGCGACGCGCGCGAGCTGGATCGCGCGGTTCGTCGCCTCTCCCTCGGTCTCCGGCGGCCGCGTCCGCGCGTGCCAGACCGGATCCGTGTTCCCCGCCGCGAGCGCCTTCTTCACGAGCACGTCGATCGCGTCGCCGTTCTCGGCGTGCACCATCACGAGCGCGCCGGTCTCGGCGGCGACCTCCATCGTCTTGAAGAGCGTCTCGTCGTCGACCATCAGCGCGCCCTTGTAGGCCATGAAGAGCTTGTAGGACGTGATCCCCTGCTCGGGCAGCGAGGCGAGCTCCTCGAGCGTGCCGCCCTCCTTCAGGTCGGTGACCGCGATGTGGAAGCCGTTGTCGATCAGCGCCTTGCCCTCGCGCTTGGCGTGCCACATGGCCAGCGAGTCGCCGAAGCTCGTGCCCGGCTGCTGGATGCAGAAGTCGACGTGCGTCGTCGTGCCCCCGCGCGCCGCCGCCGCGTGCCCCGAGGTGAAGTCGTCGATCGTCGTCGTCCCCCCGAAAGGCATGTCGAGGTGCGTGTGCGGGTCGATCGCCCCCGGGAGGACGAGCTTGCCGGCGGCGTCGATCACCCGGTCGGCCGCGACGTCGAGCGATTCGCCGATCAGGGAGATCCGCTCGCCGTCCACGAAGACGTCGGCCACGGTGTCGTCCACCGCCGTCACGACGCGGCCGCCTTTGATCAGAACGGACATGCGGATCTCCCTTCTCGGTCGTTACCTCTACTTGCCGACTCCGCTACTCACCACCCGCCGTCACCTCGACGGTCTCCTTCTCCCAGTCGGCGCCGTTCACGTCCACGTCCTCCTCCTCGAGCTCGGCCACGGCCGCCTCGGCGAGGTCGGTGCGATAGGCCTCGGTCGACGCCTCGGCCTTGATCACCGCGAACTGCTTGGCGATGTCGGCCGTCCGCTGGAACGCAGCCTCCTCCATGATCCCGATCCCGGCATCGTTCGGCCAGGTGATCGCGTTGATCTCGTTCAGCTGCCACCGCTGGTGTCCCTCGCCGAGCGTCGGGCCGCTGTCGAGCACGTGCTGGAGACACTCGTCCTAGATTGTCGCGACAGAAGGCCCAGCCCTTGAAGCTCGCCTTCAGGAACCGCCTGGCGATGTCCTGGTTGGCTTCCTCGGCGATCCACTCGCCCTGGACGAAGATCCCGTCCTCGAGCATCGCAGTCCCCGCGTCCTCCATCGAGATCACGTTCAGGTCGTCGAGCGACCAGAGCTCGCCGGTGTCCGGGTTCTCGGTCTCGAGCACCTGCGCCAGCTCGTTGTAGGTCATCGCCGCGGCAGCGTCGACGTCGCCGTTCAGGAACAGGTTCATGTCGAACGGCTGGTTGACGATCGTGACGTCGTCCTTCGACTTCGGATCGATGTCGTTCTTGACGAGCGCCGCGTAGAGCTCGATTCTCGTTCCCGCAGCACCAGACGCCGACCTTCTTGCCGCGCATCCCGGCGACGTCGGTGATCCCGCTGTCCTTGCGCGTCAACTCGGTCATCCCGCTCTTGTTGAAGACCTGCGCGATGTTGACGAGATCGCCGCCCTGGTCGCGCGCGGCGAGGAGCGCGGGCAGCCAGTCGATCCCGAACTCGGCCTGACCGCTCGCCACGACCTGCTCGGGTGTGATGTCCGGGCCGCCGGGCTTGAGCGTGACGTCGAGATCCTCGTCCGCGTAGTAGCCCTCCTCGAGCGCCGCGTAGTACCCGGCGAACTGCGCCTGCGTGACCCACTTGAGCTGCAGCGTCACCTGATCCGGCTCGGCCGACGCCTCCTCGGTCGCTCCGTCGTCCGCCGCCTCGTCGTCGTTCACCGCCGCAGCCGGCCACGACGAGCAGCAGCGCGGCCAGGATCCCTGCAAGCACGAGCCATGCCCGTCCCCTCATGAGACCCTCCTTTCGATGTGGTTGCTCTCTATTCGGTCGTCCCGATCTCTGTGCGCACCATCTCATGCCGGTCGACGTCATTCACGTCGCGTCGACGGGTGCCAGCTCATCGTCAGTCCGCTCGACGAGCGCGACCGATGCGTAGAAGAGGATCCCGAGCACGCTCGCGACGACGATCGCCGCCCAGGCGACCTCGAACTGGAAGAGCGCCGCCGAGTTCCTGATCTGGAAGCCGAGCGAGCTCTTGCGAGCTGAGGAAGTACTCGCCCACGATCGCGCCGATCATCGCGAGCACGGTCGCCACCTTCAGCGAGGAAAAGATGTACGGAAGCGCGTTCGGCATCCGTACCCGGCGGAAGATCTGCACCTCGCCGGCCGCGTACGAGCGCATGAGCTCGATCGACGAGGGGCGCACCGAGGTGAGGCCGCGCAGCGTGTTCACCAGCACCGGGAAGAAGCACGAGAATCGCCGCGATCGCCATCTTCGACGTCTTCTCGAGTGGGCCGAACCACTGGTTCGCGATCGGAGCGAAGGCGATGATCGGAACCGCGTTCGCGGCGATGCGAACGGCAGCAGCGCGCGGGCGAGGCGGCGGAAGCGGGCCAGTACGATCGCGGCGAGCGACCGCCGGCCGAGCAGCCCACGACGAAGCCGCCGAACGCCTCCGAGAAGGTGTACCAGCCGGCGGCGAAGAGCGTCGTCGCGCCGCTCCCAGAGGGTGTCCAGGATCGCGGACGGCTTCGGGCAACAGGAAGCGCTGGACGTCGAAGAGCGCGACACGAGCCCCAGCCGAGCAGGATCCCACCGACGAGCACGACCGCCGCGGGAGCCAGTCCGTCAGCCTTCGGCCAACGCGGCGGCCGAGCGTGCGGCCCGGCGACGCCGACCGACTCACGATCCCTCCTCAATGCCCTCCTCGGCCACGTAAGCGGCGCATCGGTGTGCCCTCGATCGCCTCGTCGGCGGGCCCTTGCGGAGGAGCTCGCCGCACCTCGGTGATGAGCTCGAAGAAGCGCGGCTCTCACGCGTCTCGGCGCGCGCGCGGCTGCGGCAGGTCGATCTCGACGATCCCGGCGATCCGGCCGGGCCGGGCCGACATGACGACGACGCGAGTCGAGAGGAAGACCGCCTCGGCGATCGAGTGGGTCACGAAGACGACGGTCGAGCCCGCAGATCGGCCTCCCAGATCCGAAGGAGCTCGATGTTCAGCCGCTCCCGCGTCATCTCGTCGAGCGCCCCGAACGGCTCGTCCATCAGAAGCAGCGCCGGCGAGAACGAGAGCGCGCGCGCGATCGAGACGCGCTGCTGCATCCCGCCCGAGAGCTGCCACGGATGGTGGTTCTCGAAGCCCGTCAGCTCGACGAGCTCGAGCATCTCGCGGACGCGCGCGTCGCGCCGGCGGCGGTTCCAGCCGGCCAGCTCGAGCGGAAGCGAGATGTTCTTGGCGACAGTGCGCCAGTCGAAGAGGACGGCGTCCTGGAAGACGATTCCGTAGTCGCGGTCGATCCGGGCCTGGTGCGCCGGTCTTGCCGTTCACGTGCACGGTGCCCTCGGTCGGCTGGATCAGGTCGGCGATGATCCGGAGCAGGGTCGACTTGCCGCAGCCCGGACGGGCCGATCAGGGAGACGAACTCGCCGCGCCGGACGTCGAGGTCGATCGTCCTGCGAGCGCCGCACGTTGCCGCCCTGCTCGAAGTGCTTCGAGACGTCGCACGGCGACGTTACCGAGACGGCGCCTGGGCTCGGCTGGACGCTCATGCGACGTTCTCCGGGGCCCGGCGGACGAGCAGCTTCTCGGCGAGAGCGACGACCGCGAAGAAGAGATCCCGAGCGCCGCCGCGATGATGTTCGTCGCCCAGAGGCTCGGCGGTCGAGCTGACGTAGTACTGGTTGAAGTTGAGGATCGCCCCGCCGAGCCCGTCCTGGATCGATGAGGGCAGCTCGCCGATGATCGCGCCGACGACGCCCGCGGTCGCCGCGATCTTCAGGGCGGTGAAGAGGAACGGAAACGAAGCCGGGCACGCGCAGCTTCCAGAGCATCTCCACGGCGGCTCGCCGCATACGAGTGCATCAGCTCGACCGCCCGCGGATCGGCTGACTGCAGCCCGCGCAGCGTGTTGATCGTGACCGGGAAGAAGGTCAGGTAGGCGGAGATGACCGCAACGGCGCCCCACCCGGCAAACGCCCGGCAGCTTCGGATTCACCCAGACGACGACCATCGGCGCGATCGCCAGGATCGGCACGGTCTGCGAGGCGACGATGTACGGCAGGAAGCCGCGCTGGAGCAGGCGCGACTGCGAGAGCACGACCGCGATCAGCGAAGCCGGCGATGGCGCCGAGCGCGAAGCCGACCGCGGCCTCCTTCGCCGTGAATGCTGCCGCGTCGAGCAGCACGTCGATCAGGAGCGGCCCGTTGCGACGGGAAGGCTCGAAGAGCTGGCCGACCATGTCGTAGACGTGCGGCATCGTCCGCTCGTTCACCGGGAAGGGCCAGCGTCTCCAGGCGCTCGCCGACCCATTTGTACGCCTCCCAGAGCGGCGCAGAGAACGGCAGGACGAGGAACGAGAGGCCCGCGCTGCGGAGGGCCGGGCCGACCGGGTTGCTGCGCGGCTCGACGCGCTGAACGACCGCTGCACTCGCCACCGCTACTGCTTACCACACGGCGAACCCGAGGCTCGACCGGGGAACTGCCGACGGTATGCTCGCCGCGTGCCGCTCAGCCCTCCCGGACGGTCGCGGAGTTGCTCGAGCTCCGCGAGCTCACCGGCGACGAGGACGGCGCGCAGCGCGTCGCCTGGACGCCGACGTGGGCGCAGGCCCAGGAGTGGCTCGGTGCGAAGCTCGAGGGGCTGCCGCTCGAGGCCGAGGTGGACGAGGCCGGCAACCGCTGGTGGACGCTGCGCGGCGACTCGGATCGGGCGCTGCTGCTCGGCGGCCACATCGACTCGGTCCCGAACGGCGGCTGGCTCGACGGCTGTCTGAACCTCGTCGCGGCGGTCGAGGTGCTCCGCCGGATCGCCGGCGAGGGGACGCCGCCCGTGACCGTCCGGCTCGTCAACTGGGCCGACGAGGAGGGCGCCCGCTTCGGGCGCTCGCTCTTCGGCTCCTCGGCGGCGGCGGGATCGATGGCCGACCAGGACGAGCTGCGCGAGCTGAGCGACCGCGACGGCGTGGCGCTTCCGGACGCGCTGCGCGAATACGGCGTCGAGCTCGACCGGGCGCTCGAGGCCCGGTCGCAGCTCGAGAGCGCGGCCGCCTATCTGGAGCTGCACATCGAGCAAGGCCCCGTGCTCGAGGCTCTCGGGCTGCCGCTCGGCGCGGTGCTCGGGACGTTCGGGGTCGAGCGCCACCGGATCACCTGGCGCGGCCAGGCCGCGCACGCCGGCTCGACGCCGATGGACCAGCGCCGCGACGCGCTCGCGGGAGCGGCGAAGCTCGCGCTCGAGCTGCGCGAGATCGCCAAGCGGGTCGGCGGCGGCGCGGTGCTGACGAGCGGCGGCGTCGTCTGCAGGCCGGGGATCGTCACCTCGGTCGTCGAGACCGCCGAGCAGCTGCTCGACCTGCGCCATCTCGACGCCGGCAAGCTCGCCTCGATGTGGGAGCAGACGCGCGAGGCGTGCGAGCGCTTCGCCGCAGAAGAACGGCTCGAGGTCGAGACGGAGCGGATCTGGCAGATCGAGCCGATCCTCTTCGACCCGCACGCTGATCGACCTCTGCGACGAGTCGATCCGCGAGGTCGCCGGCGAGTCGCACCGGCTTCCTTCCGGCCCCCTGCACGACGCCGCCGAGGTCTCGCGCGCGGGCGTGCCGACGGTGATGCTCTTCGTCCAGAGCCTGCGCGGCCTCTCGCACACGAAGCTCGAGGACACGAGGCACGAGCATCTCGAGCTTGCCGTTCAGGCACTCGACAGGCTGGCGTCGAAGACGATCGCCTGGCTGACAGATCAATAGGGCTCGCGAAGAGCTGACTCGACCGCCCTCACCGCCGGCGGCGGTCGTCTTCGACTGCGACGGGCTCCTGCTCGAGACCGAGTCGTGCTGGACGCGCGCCGAGGAGGAGCTCTTCGACCGCTACGGCAAGGCTTTCGGCGACGAGGAGAAGCGGGCTCTGATCGGGACGTCGCTACTACGACGGCTCGCAGATCCTGGCGCGCCTGCTCGACCAGCCCGGACGCGCTGAGCCGCTCGGGCTCGAGCTGCTCGACCTAGTCGAACGGCGGCTGCTCGAGGAGGCGACGGCGCTTCCCGGTGCCGAAGCGCTCGTGCTCGAGCTGAAGCCGCGCGTGCCGATCGCCGTTGCCTCGAACACGCCCGGCCGGCTCGTTCACGGCGCGCTCGCGTGCGCGGGGATGGCGCGTCACTTCGAGGTCGTCGTCACCGGCGACCAGGTCGCGGAGCCGAAGCCCTCGCCGGATGTCTACCTCCGCGCGTGCGAGCTCCTCGGCGCCGAGCCGTCTCGGTCGATCGGGCTCGAGGACTCTCCGACCGGCGTGGCGTCGGCGCGCGCGGCCGGCATGTTCGTGATCGGGATTCCCTCCTTCCCGGGCGTCGTCCTCGACGGCGCCGACCTCGTCGGCGAGTCGCTGGCCGATCCGCAGGTGCGGCGTGCGCTCGGGCTCGACTAGGCTCTCCGGACGATGGCGATGGTGACGTTCCGTGTCCGTCCGGCAGCGACCCCCTCAGCGGGGAGCGGTCGGCCAGCACTTCCTCCGCAGTAGCCGGCTCGCAGCCGACATCGTCGGGCAGGCCGAGGTTGCTCGCGGCGACCTGATCGTGGAGGTCGGTGGAGGTACCGGCGTCCTCACGCACGCGCTCGTCCGCACCGGCGCCACGGTTCTCGTGATCGAACGCGATCCCACGCTGGCCGCTCGGCTGCGCAGGCGCTTCGATCGGTTCACGTCCCTGACGGTGGTCGACGGGGACGCTGCCTCGTACTGCTGGCCACGGGAGCCGTTCGCGGTCGTGGCCAACCTGCCGTTCGCCGCATCCGGAGCGATCCTCGCCGGACTGCTCCGCGATCCTCTGCTCCCGTTGAGCCGAGCGGATGTGATCGTCCAGTGGGAGTTCGCATCGAAGCACGCCGCCGTCTGGCCCGCGACGCTGCGCTCGAGCCACTGGCGCGCCTGGTTCGACGTCTCGATCGTCCGCCGCCTCCATCGAACGGCCTTCTCGCCCCCGCCGAGCGTCGATGCCGCGGTGCTTCGGCTCACACGCCGTCCGCGGCCGCTCGTCCCGCCGGAGCTCGGCGCGGCCTACTGGGAGTTCCTCGCCTCTGCCTTCGCCTCGCAGACCTCGATCCGCCGCGCTCTCCGCTCGTCGCTCTCGCCGCTCCAGCTCAAGCGGCTGGCTC
Source organism: uncultured Gaiellaceae bacterium (assembly GCA_963745775.1). GTDB lineage: Bacteria > Actinomycetota > Thermoleophilia > Gaiellales > Gaiellaceae > Gaiellasilicea. Next base: position 180,863 of record CAVUYY010000013.1, on the reverse strand, counting down.
CCGCGCTCGGCTTTGCGCTCGACGCTCAGCCGCGTGACCTCGACGCCGAGCAGTGGGCGCAGCTCTTCGCAGCCTCCCGCCGGCGACGCGCCGAGCTTGTGTTGCTCCAACACAAGCTTCAGAAGACGCGGACGAGCACGACGCCCGCCGCGACGAGGGCGATCCCGAGCAGCCGACCCGGCGTGACCGGGTTCTCCTCGAAGCCGACGAGGCCGAAGTGGTCGACCGTCAGCGACGCCGCAGCCTGGCCGGCGAGGATCAGCGCCACGAGCGTCGCGGCGCCGAGCTTCGGCGCGGTGACGACGCTCCCGAGCACGTAGAAGGCGCCAAGGAGGCCGCCGACCCAGACCCACCAGGGCGCCTCGGCAACGCGCTCGCATGGAAGGAGCGCCGCGGAAGAAGACGAGCACCGCGACGAGGAGGGCGAGCGTGCCGACGGCGAACGAGACGAGCGAGGCTCGCGCCGAGCCGTCGACGTAGCGCGCGAGCACCGAGTTGATCCCGAACTGGAACGGCAGCATCGCCCCCGCGACGACCGCGAAGAGGTAGTAGGGCCACGTTGCCACCCGGCCCGATTCGGGGGAGAATGCCGCTTTCCCTCCCCTACCTCCTTGGAGAGCCCATGCTCAGCTTCGGCGTCACCGTCCTGCCCGATCCGCCCTATTCGCGCCTGATCGAGCTGACGAAGCTCGCCGAGTCCCACGGCTTCGAGTACGGCTGGACCTACGACTCGCACGTGCTCTGGCAGGAGTCGATGCCGGTGATGGCGCTCCTGGCGGACCAGACCTCGACGATCAAGCTCGGCCACATGGTCACGAACCCGGCGACGCGCGACCCGACGGTGCTCGCGAGCGCCTACGCCACCCTCCAGGACATCTCGAACGGCCGGATGATCATGGGGATCGGACGGGGCGACTCGGCCGTCCGCTTCGTGGGCCGCAAGCCGATGAAGGTCGCCGACTTCGAGGAAGCGCTGCAGATGATCAAGCCGTTCATGAACGGCCGGGAGGTGACCTGGAACGAGAAGGAGCTCCAGCTCAAGTGGGTTCGCCCGGAGCTTCCCGAGATCGAGATGCACGTCGCGGGCTACGGGCCGAAGGCGCTCGCGGTGGCGGGGCGGCAAGGCGACGGCGTGATCATCCAGCTCGCCGACCCGGACATCATCCAGTGGATCATGGACACGGCCCGGAAAGCGGCGACCGAGGCAGGGCGCGATCCCGCCGCGCTCAAGTGCATCGTCAGCGCGCCGAGCCACATCTCGGACGACCTCGCCGACGCGCGCGAGCAGGTGCGCTGGTTCCCGGCGATGGTCTCGAACCACGTCCAGGACCTGATCGACCGCTACGGCACCGACGGCTCCGTCGTCCCGAAGGTGCTCACCGACTACGTCGAGGCGCGGAAGTTCTACGACTACAGCGAGCACTCCCGCGTCGGCGCGAAGCACGGCGAGTTCGTGACCGACGAGATCTGCGACCGCTTCTGCGTGCTCGGCAACTCCGAGCAGGCGACCGAGAAGCTGAGGGAGCTCGAGTCGATCGGCGTCGACCAGTTCAACATCTACCTGATGACCCACGGCCAGGAGGAGACGCTCGAGGCGTACGGGAAGGACATCCTGCCCCAGTTCTCCGCTGGGGTCGCGGCATAAGCGCGCACGAGAGCGCGGCTGCCTGGGACGGCTCCGCGCCGGGCTGGACGCGGCAGCACGAGCGGCTGGCGCAGGCGAGCCGCCCCGTGACCGAGCGGCTGCTCGAGCTCCTCGACGCCCGGCCGGGCGAGCGGATCCTCGAGCTCGGGGCCGGGCTCGGCGAGGTCGGCGAGCTGCTGCTGCCGGTCGTCGGCGACGGCGGCGAGGTGGTGCTGACCGACAACTCGCCGGGGATGCTCCAAGCGGCCGAGGAGCGGATCGGCCGAGCGGAGAACCTGACGTTCGCGGTCGCGAACGCGGAGTCGACCGACTTCGACGACGGGTCGTTCGACCGGGTCGTGGCGCGCTTCGCGCTGATGCTCGTCCCCGACGTCTCGGCCGGCTTCGCGGAGGCGTGTCGGGTACTGCGACCGGGCGGGCGGCTCGCGTTCGCCGTGTGGGCGACGGCGCCCGAGAACCCGTGGGGCTCGACGATCGGCCGGACGATGCTGCAGCTCGGCCTCGCGGAGCCGTCGGAACCGGACGCGCCCGGCCCGTTTCGGCTCGGCGATCCCGACCGGCTGCGCTCGCTGCTCGCGTCGTCCGGCTTCGACCAGCCGCGGCTCGAGAGCGTCGAGGTCGAGATGCGCTACGCGTCGCCGGCGCAGTACTGGGAGGTGACGAGAGATCTCTCGTCGATGTTTCGCACCACGCTCGAGCGGCTGACGAAGCCCGAGCGCGAGCGGTTCGAGCGAGCAGTCGCGGAGGCGCTCGAGCCGTACGCGAACGCCGACGGAATCAGCCTGCCGGGCCGAGCCTGGGTCGCCGCCGCCGACCGCGCCTAGCATGAAGCTCGTCCCTGTCAGAGGTCACGAGGGAGGAAACCTGCAATGACGGAAGCGAAGCAGCTCCGCCAAGGGCACCACCGCGAAGGACAAGCACGTCCGGGGGCTTCTCGGACGAGGAAAAGGCCGCAATGAAGGAGCGCGCGAAAGAGCTGAAAGCGGAAGCGCGCGCGAACAAGAACAGGGCGGACGGCGAACGCGACCTGCTCGCGGCGATCGCCGCGATGAAGGGATCGGATCGGGCGATGGCCAAGCGGCTCCATGCGATCGTCACCGCCGCCGCGCCGGATCTGTGGCCGAAGACCTGGTACGGGATGCCCGCGTACGCCAGGGACGGCAAGGTCGTCTGCTTCTTCCAGGCCGCGGAGAAGTTCAGCGTCGAGATATGCGACGTTCGGCTTCAACGACGCGGCGAACCTCGACCAGGGCACGATGTGGCCGACGACCTTCGCGCTGAAGGAGCTGAGCGCGGCCGACGAGAAGAAGCTCGGCGCGCTCGTGAAGAAGGCTGTTCGCTAGAGGATCGTCTTGCCGAGAGCGCTCGCCACGAGCTCGACGGCGAGCTGTGCGGTCGCGTTCTCGCGATCGAGGATCGGATTCACCTCGACCACCTCGAGCGAGCCCGCAAGCCCCGACTCGGCGACGAGCTCGAGCGCGAGGTGCGCCTCGCGGTAGGAGAGGCCGCCGCGGACCGGAGTGCCCACTCCCGGCGCGACCTCCGGATCGAGCGCGTCCATGTCGAGCGAGACGTGGACGAAGCCGGGCCCGCCGATGTGGGCCAGCGACTCGCGAACCGCTCGCTCGATCCCGATCCGGTCGACGTCGCTCATCGTGTAGATCCGGACGCCCGAGGTCGCGGATCCGCCGCCGCTCGCCGTCGTCGAGCGAGCGGACGCCCACGAGCGCGACCCGGTCCGGGGTCACCGCCGGGATCGTCCAGCCGTTGCTCTGCGAACAGCTCGCCCGCCATCCCGAGCGCGGCGGCCAGGGGCATCCCGTGCACGTTGCCGCTCGGCGAGGTCTCGGGCGTGTTCAGGTCCGCGTGCGCGTCGATCCAGAGCACGCCGCCCGTCGTGCCGCGCGCGCGGGCGAGGCCGCCGAGCGTGCCGAGCGCGATCGAGTGGTCGCCGCCGAGGACGAGCGGAAGCTGACCGTCGTCGAGCGCGACCTCGACCAGCCGGGCAACGTGCGTGCACGCGGCCTTGATCTCGGGCAGGTACCGCGCGCGCTCGTCCTGCACGGCGGTCGCCTCGAGCACCGCCGTCTCGACGTTGCCCCAGTCGACACACGTGTAGCCGAGCCCCGTCAACCGCTCCTCGACCCCCGCATAGCGGATCGCCGAAGGCCCCATGTCGACTCCTCGCCGGCCGGCGCCGAGGTCGAGCGCGGCGCCGATGATCGCCACCTGCTTGGACGTCACGGCCGCAGACCCTACTCGCAGGACGGAGCTCCAGGGATGGTTCGTGCAACCGTGCCGCTCGAGACCCGATCGCGTTCGACTCGGCTACGCTTGGACTGCTAGGCGAGGTAGCTCAGTTGGTAGAGCACACGGCTGAAAACCGTGGTGTCGCCGGTTCAAGTCCGGCTCTCGCCACTGACTGTCCGGTTCCACGGGCCCGGACAGAGAAAGGACGTCCGGGCCGGTGATACCGTGCCGCGAACGTCCTTGTGCGGGCGAGTCTGACAGACCCGACCGCTGCCTGCGGCGCCTACGGCTGGAGGACGTTGATCCGCAGCGACTGACCGGCTCGCGCGTGCAACATCTCGGCAGCGCTGCCGCCGCTGATCGCGAGCGACATGTTCCGGTAGCTGTCCTCGTAGAGGATGATGTCGCCCGGACGAGCGTCGGCGAACGTGCGGGCGGCGGTCGCGAACACGCGCTCGCCGGCGAGCTCGAGCTCGACCTGCATCCCCGGCGCGATTCCAGCCCCGGTGGCGTGCTCCCGTGTCAGGTTGAGCGCGATGTTGCCGAAGCTGTCCACGTAGAGAATCGACGCACCGATGCGGGTCTGCCCGATCTCGGGCTCGGGCAGGTCGAGCCGGACGAGCGCGTCCACCGCGATCGGCGGCCCGAGCTCGTCGAGCGCCACTCCGAGCGCGAGATGCGCTGCGGCGGGCGAGAACAGGTCACGCCCGTGAAACGTGCGCGAGACCGAGTCGAGCGCGTACTCGGGATTCGCGAGCTCGTGCGCCGCCGCGATCCCCGCGCGCGTCGCGGCGGGAACGAGGAGCCCGTTGTCGGGCCCGACGTAGAGGCGGCCGTCCCCGTCTCGAAGCGCGAGCGCCCGCCGCTGGCTGCCGACGCCGGGATCGACGACTGCCAGATGAACGCCGACGGGCATGTAGGGGACGGTATTCGCGAGCACGAGCGCTCCCTGGAGGATCTCGTGGCGCGGGATCCCGTGGGTGATGTCGATGATCTCCGCATCCGGCGCGATTCGCTTGATCACGCCGTGACACGTGCCGACGAAGTCGTCCTGGAGCCCGAAGTCGCTCAGGAACGTCACGAACGCGCGGGGAGATGCCACGACGGTGAGGTTAACGCGAGGCCGAGACGATCGCCGCGACGAGCCCGTCGAGGTCGTGCGACGCCGCCTCTGCGGCGACCTCCACCCCTGCCGAGCGGGCTGCCGCCGTCGTCTCCGGGCCGATCGAGACCGCCGGGATCGCCGATCCGGCGCGCCCGAAGGCTCGCGCCGCCGACGCCGACGCGAGCACGGCGAGCTCGGCCTCGGGAAGCTCGTCCGGAACGAGCTCGCGCGTCCTGTAGAGCGTCACCACATCTGCGTCGAGCTCGTCCGCGAGCAGTCGGCGCGCCCCCTCCGCGCCTGCGAAGAGCACGCGCCCGGCGGGCCGTGGCAGCTCCGCGAGCAGGCCCTCCTGCGTCGAGACGGCCGGCACGAGGTCGGCGCCTCCGAACGCCTCGGCCGTCGCCGCGCCGATCGCGGCGACCCGCGCAGGTGCTCCGTGGAGCCGCCGCCGGAGCTCGCGCGCTCCGTTGACGCTCGTGACGATCACCCAGTCGTAGCCGGAAACGTCGATCGACTCGCTCCCGAGCGGCTCGATCTCGATCAGCGGACAGACGATCGGCTCGTGGCCGAGCCGCTCGAGCCGGCGCACGAGCTCCGCCTCCTGGCCCCGCGGCCGGGTGACGAGGATCCTCACCGCACGGCGGCCAGCAGCTCGGCTGCGATCGCCTCGGCCTCGCTCCCGCTACGGCGCTCGATCCAGGCTCCGTCCTCGTCGGCCACAAGTGCGGTCAGGGTGTCGCCGTCGTGATAGGCCGCAACCGGCGCGAGGCAGCCGCCGCCGACGAGCGCGACGCAACGCCGCTCCGCCTCGACACGGCGGCGGGTCTCCTCGTCGTCCGCGCGCGCGACGAGTTGCTCCTCGCCGGCCCGGACCTGAAGCGCGAGCGCTCCCTGACCCGCCTCCGGAAGCAGCTCGCCCGGATCGAACCGGTGACCGATCTCACTCCCGAGCCCGAGTCGGTCGAGTCCACAGGCGGCAAGCATCACCGCGTCGAGTCCGCGCTCGCCGCGCTTCCGCAAGCGAGTGTCGATGTTCCCCCGCAGAGGCTCGATCGAGAGAGTCGGCTCGAGCGCCAGGAGCTGCGCCCGCCGGCGAACGGAGGCTGTTCCGATCCGCATTCCCGGCCGAAGACGCAGGGCGCCGCAGAGAGCGTCGCGGGGGTCCTCGCGCGCCGGATAGGCCCCGACGGCAAGGCCTTCGGTATCGGTCGAGGTCATGTCCTTGGCCGAGTGGACGGCCACGTCGATCCGACCCGCGAGCAAGGCTTCCTCGAGCTCCTTGACGAAGACGCCGCGCTCGCCGATCTGCCCGAACGGCTTCGTCCGGTCGCGGTCGCCCGCGGTCGTGATCGGGACGAGCGCGATCTCGATCCCTTGTCCACCACCCGGCGGTCCGCGCAGCGCCGCGGCGGCACGCTCCGCCTGGGTGAGCGCGAGCCTACTGCCGCGAGACCCGACGCGGATGAGCACAGCGGCGGCGGGTACTCGGCCTCGACTCGCCACACGCGCGGGCGGTGGTCGGCCTGATCCGGACGAACGCGGTTGGTGCCTGGAGCGGCAGCGGCCGGCCGGTGACAAATCGCGTCGTCATGCCCGTCGCTCCTCCTCACCCAAGCCGAAAAGATGCCTCACGACGTCAGCATAGACCACCCCATCGGCCGCCGCGGCCGCCTCCTTCATCCGGATCGTCGGGAGGTGGAGGAGCTTGGCCAGGATCTGCGACGTGATCGATTCGACGTGCCGCCGCTCGCTCTCGGAGAGCCTGGAGCCGGCTCGCTCGAGCTCGCTGTCGCGGATCTCCTCGACGAGCGCGCGGAGGGAAGCGATCGTCGGGACGACATCGAGCGACGCCTGCCAGCGGCGGAAGCGATCGCCCTCGGCTGCGACGAGCTGCTCGGCGCGGGCGGCCTCTGTCCGCCGCCCGGTGATCGTCTCGGCGACAACGGCTTCGAGATCGTCGATGTCGTAGAGGAAGCAGTTGTCGAGCTCGTTGATCGCCGGATCGAGATCGCGCGGCACGGCAAGATCGACGAGCAGGAGCGGGCGACCGCGCCTTGCCCGCAGTACGGCGGCAAGATCCGACTTGCGGACGATCGGCTCGCGCGAGCTGGTCGAGGCAACCACGACGTCGGCTGCCGCGAGCTCGTCGCCGAGATCGTCCAGCCCGAGCGCGCGCGCTCCGAGCGTGTCGGCGAGCTCCTGCGCGTGCTCGAGCGTTCGGTTTGCGACCGCTGCGACACGTGCGCCACGCGAGCGGAGATTGCGGGCCGTCAGCTCGCTCATCTTGCCCGCTCCGAGCAGGAGCACCCGCTTCTCGTCGAGGTTCTCGAACACCTGCTGGGCGAGTGCCGCTCCGGCAGCCGGAACCGAGGCCGGGCTCTCGCCGATCGCGGTCTCGACGCGAACTCGCCGGCCCGCGTGCAGCGCCTGCCTGAACAGCCGGTCGAGGAACGGCCCGGTCGTGCCGGCCTCGAAGGCGCTCCGCACCTGACCCAGGATCTCGCCCTCGCCCGGCACGAGCGAGTCGAGGCCGGCGGCGACGCGGAAGAGATGCAGCGCAGCTGCCTCATCGCCGAGCCGGTACAGGACGGCGCCGAGCTCCTCGGCCCGATCCCCCGCGAGGTCGGTCAGCGTCGCCACGGCGAGCTCCTCTCCAGCCTCGGGTCGAGCGAGATAGAGCTCGGTGCGATTGCAGGTCGAGAGCACGACCGCCTCGTGCCCGAGCCGCGCGGCAAGTGCCGACGCGGCGTCGGAGTCGAGAGCGACCCGCTCGCGAAGCTCGATCGGAGCGCGGTGGTGCGAGACGCCGACGAGAGTCAGTCTCATTGCGCGAAGTGGGTGAGAGGAAGCACGATCGCGACGAGCGCGAACCCCCCGAGGTTGAGGAGTGCGGCGCGCCGACCGCGCCAGCCTTCGTGGCGGAGCACGAGCAGCGCGCCGTAGACGACCAGGATCGCGAACGTGACGATCATCGCGGCATCGAGATCGCCCCGCTCGAATCGCGAGGCGCCGACAGCGATGCCGAATGCGAGGAGCGCGAGCCCGGCCAGGACGCCGCGGGCGGCGAGCCGGTCGAGCGCATCCAGCGGCGGCACGCTCACGCGAAGGACCCGACGCGCGTGGCGCTTCAGCCGTCGCTCCTGCCAGACGTAGAGAGCGGCCATACCCGCCGCCAGAGTGAGGCTCGCGAAGCCGGCGAGCATCAGGCCGACGTGGATCGCGAGCACGATCCCCGAGTCGTCTCCCTGCTCGAGCCCCGTTCCCCCGCCCACCCAGGCCAGCGCGAACAGGACGGCCGCGATCGGCATGACTGCAAGGCCGAGCAGCCGGTAGCGCGGGCGGCAGCCCCAGATCAGGTAGGCGCCGACGACGAGCCAGACGAAGAGGTTGAGCGCGCCCGCCCAGGTTCCCCAGGGAAACCCGTCGGCTGAGGCGGCCTGGCCGACGAGGAGCGCGGTCTGCGCCAGCCAGCCGAGCCGGACGCCCCACGTCGCGAGCCGCCCCGCGAGCCCGGGCCCGCGCAGCTCGCCCGCGTACGCGAACGCCGCCTCGCCGTAGGCGAGCAGGGCCGGGACGACGAGGAGCTCAGACATCGGCCCGGCGGTTCCGCGCGAGCTCGGCGAGCGCCGCCGTCTCCCGTTCGAGCCGGGCGAGCTTCGCCGCGATGATCGCGACGTAGACGAGGAGCGCGACGAAGACGACGCCGTACGCGGCCGCCACGTACTCGGCTTGACTCATCGGCCGACCTCCGGTCGGACACTCATGTCAGCGCCTCGCGCAGCTCGCGCAGGTTCGAGTCGAGCCGCTTGCCGAGCAACTCGAGCCGGTACAGCGTGTAGGCGAGCACCGACATCGCCACCCAGGCGATGCAGAAGGTGAGGAACATGACGCCGCTCATCTGAGGGCCGTCGCGCGTGAACACGGTCGGGTGGATGATGTTCTCCGCCAGTCGGATCGCCAGGAAGCTGACGGGGATCAGGACAACCCCGAAAAGCGCGTAGACGGCCGAGATGTTCGCACGCCGAGGCCCCTCCTCGATCGAGAAGCGGAGCATGAAGTAGGCCGAGTAGAAGAGGAAGAGGACGAGGAAGAGAACGAGCTGGTTCTCGCTCCAGAGCCACCAGTGGCCCCACGAGGCCTTCGCCCAGATCGAGCCGGTGAGCAGCGTCAGCGAGCCGAAGATCGTGCCCTGATGGATCGCGACGTAGCTCTCGAGGTCGTAGCGCTCCTCCTTCCGCCAGAGCAGGAGCAGACCCTTGAAGGCGCCCCAGCCGAATGCGGCGTAGGCGGTCAGCGCGATCGGGACGTGGAAGTAGAAGATCCGCTGCGAGATCCCCTGGTCGGCGTCCTCCGGCGCCACGAAGAAGGCGAACACGATCGCGATCCCCATCAGCGCCGCCGCAAGCGCAGCGAGCACCGGGACAGCGCTCTTCGGCGCGAGGCTATTCGGAGACGACGTACTCAAAGGACGCCCAGCACAGTATCGAGAAGATCGCGTCGTACAGCGCGAGAAAGGCCAGGTAGCGGCCCGAATCCGGCGAGATGCTGGCGCCGACGCCGCCGACGACGAGCGGGATCGCGAGGGGCAGGAAGAGGAGCGGGAGCACGAGCTCGCGGGTCCGGCTCGCAGCGGCCATCGCGGCGAGCAGCGTGCCGACCGCGCAGATTCCCACACTCGCGAGGACGACGCCGACGATCGTGGCCGCATCGACCGAGCCGAAGAAGAGCGCGAACGCAGGCAGAGCCACGAGCTCGACAGCCGCGAGGAACACGAAGACGGCCGCCGCCTTGCCGAGCCAGATCGCACTGCGGTCGCACGGCGCGAGCACGAGCCCTTCGAGCGCGCCGCTCTCGCGCTCGGGCGCCCACGCCCGCGCGAGTCCCAGCAGGGCCGTGAAGAGGAGCGCCACCCAGAGCAGGCCCTGCGCCGCAACCTCGTCGGCGCCCTCGGGCAGCGCGAAGTGGAAGACGACGAGCGTCGAGACGACGAACAGGAGCATCGCCGGCAACGTGTCCCGCGCGCGGAGCTCGAGTCGCAGATCCTTGCGGGCGAGCGTCGCGACGTCGGCGAGATAGCTCACGCGAGCGCCAGCCGAGCTGTCGCAAGCGCCGAGACCCGTTCGGGATCGTGCGTCGAGAGCACGATCGTCCGCACTCCGTTGAGCTCGGCGAGCTGCCCGTCGAGCAAATCCGCTCCTTCTGCGTCGAGCGCCGTGAACGGCTCGTCGAGGACGAGCAGAGCAGGCTCGTGGAGGAGCGTGCGACAGAGCGCGAGGCGCTGGAGCATCCCGCGCGAATAGGCGCCGGCACGCTCGCCGCGGGCGTCCCAGAGGCCGAAGCGCTCGAGCAGCATCCCGATGCGCTCGCGTCGCTCCGGAACGTGGTAGAGCCGACCGTAGAGGTCGAGGTTCTCGGCCGCGGTCAGCTCGCGATAGAGAAAGCCCTCGTGCCCGAGATAGCCAAGCTCGTGCCGATCGGCACGAACCGTGAGCGTTCCGCGCGAAGGGGTCGCCAGTCCCGCGAGGAGCCGGAGCAGCGTCGTCTTCCCGGTCCCGTTCGCGCCGGTCACGACCAGGAAGCCGGTTCGCTCGACCTCGAGATCGACCGCCCGCAGCGCCCGCTTGGGCCCGTAGCGCTTCTCGAGCCCGCGGGCCTCGATCAGCGAGCTCGCCGACCCGGGTGCGGTCACAGCTGCGACCGCAGCGATCCACGCCGCGGGCAGCTCCACGTGGCCCCAGGGGGGCGGATCGCGCCCCCTGAGCTCACGCTAGCGAGGATTTCTGCACAGGATCGTGACGTCACGGTGGCGAGAGTGTGACGTTTTCTCCCTAGCCGACGAGCACGTCGAGCAGCACGAAGCCGAAGAAGACGATGCTGATCACCCCGTTGACGGTGAAGAAGGCCGCGTCGAGCCGGCGCAGGTCACCCGGGCGAACGAGGGAATGCTCATACGCAAGCAATCCTGCGACCGCGCCGACGCCGAGCCAGTAGGAGCTGCCGACGTCAAGCCCCGTCCCGGCAAGGATGAGCAACCCGATCGCTCCGAGATGGAGCAGACGCGCGCCCGCGAACACGCCGCGCTCGCCGAAGCGCACCGCCCAGGACTCGAGTCCCTCCCGACGGTCGTGCTCGACGTCGAAGAGCGAATAGAAGAGATCGAACCCCGCAACCCAGAGCGCGACCGCGGCACCGACCGTCCAGGCCTGCCACGGCAGCTCGCCGGTCACGGCGGCCCACGCGCCCACCGGCGCAAGGCCGAGGGAGACGCCGAGCCACAGATGGCAGAGCCACGTCACGCGCTTGAGATAGGGGTAGACGACGAACAGCGCCACCGGGATCGGCCAGAGCCAGCGCACGAGCGGGTCGAGCTGGAAGACGGCAGCGAGGAAGACAGCGAGCGCCGCCGCGCAGAGGCCGAGCACCTGGATCCGGCTGAGAGCCCCGGAGGGCAGCTCTCGCGCTGCGGTGCGTGGGTTGCGCGCGTCGATCTCCGCATCGATCAGCCGGTTCAGACCCATTGCCAGCGTCCTCGCCCCGACCATCGCGACCGTCACCCAGAGCCAGTCCGCCGCAGCCGGCACCTCGTCGAGCGCGAGCAGCATCCCGACGTAGGCGAACGGCAGCGCGAAGACGGTGTGCTCGAGCTTGACGAGCGCGGCGAAACGTCTGGGCAGCCCGACGGCGGCGGCGGTCACGTCTGGCGGTGCGTCGTCTGCTCGCCCGCGAGCAGCTCGAGCGCGTGGCCGAGCGCCGGACGCAGGACCGCGAAGCCGTCCCGGCAGCCGCCCGGGGAGCCCGGCAGGTTGACGACGAGCGTCCGGCCGGAGATCCCGGCGACGCCCCGAGAGAGCAGGGCATGCGGCGTCTTGGCGATCGCGTCGGCTCGTATCGCCTCGGCGATCCCCGGTGCATCGCGGTCGATCACCGAGCGCGTCGCCTCCGGCGTGACATCGCGCGGAGCCACCCCGGTTCCGCCCGTCGTCAGCACGAGCCGAGCCTCGTCCGCGAGCTCGAGCAGCGCGGCGGCGATCGCATCCGTCTCGTCGGGCACGATCCGGCGGGTCACGTCGTAGCCGTCGGCCTCCAGGAGCACCGCGAGCAGGTCACCGCTCGCGTCCTCTCTCGATCCTGCAACGACACCGTCCGAGACGGTCAGGACCGCAGCGTTCATGCGGGCTCCTTCACCTTTTCGACAAGGGCGACCTCGCCGATGACCATCTCCTTGTCGATCGCCTTGGCCATGTCGTAGACGGTGAGCGCGGCAACCGAGACTGCGACGAGGGCCTCCATCTCGACCCCGGTCTGGGCGGTCGTCTCCACGGAGGCGGTGATCTCCACGGCCGCCTCGACGACGTCGAGGTCGACGTCGATCGCAGAAAGCGGCAGCGGATGGCAGAGCGGGATCAGCTCGCTCGTCCGTTTCGCGGCCATGATTCCCGCGAGCTGGGCCGTCGTGAGGGCATCGCCCTTCGGAAGCTCTCGCAGCCGTCGAGCGGTCTCGGGAGCCATTCGCACCGTGGCGCGGGCGACCGCGCGACGGCGGGAAAGCGGCTTGGCTCCGACATCGACCATTCGCACCGCGCCGGCCGCGTCGACGTGCGAGAGGTCGGTCACGACCGCATGCTAGTCGCGTGGTCGAGATCCGCGAGCTGCTCCTCGATCCAGCGGCCGAGATCGTGCGCTCGGACGTGCTCGCGGATCGCCGCACTCCGGCGCTGCCGCTCGTCAGGCGCGAGCTCGAGCGCCTGCTCGAGCGCCGCGGACTGACCCGCGAGGTCGTCAGGATCGACGGCGAGCACCCAGTCGCCAAGCTCCTCGAAGGCGCCGGCGTTCGTGGAGAGGATGACGACGCCGCTGCGCGTATTCACGAGTGGCGCCTCCTTCGCAACCAGATTGAGCCCGTCCATGACGGCATTCACGAGCAGGACGTCGAACTGCTTGTACGCGGCGATCGACTGAAGGAAGTCGTCGGCGATCCTCAGCCGGAGCGAGCCCGGAAATCGCGCCTCGAGCCGCGCCGCGGCTGTCTCGATCGCATCCCGCTCGACGACGTACTCGGAAATCGTCTGGCGCGAAGCGTCGAGAAGGGCCAGCATCGTCACGCGGCCGATGAGGTCGGGACGGCGCTCGAGGAGCTGCTCGAACGCCTCGAGCCCCCGAACGACGTTCTTCGAGGGGTCGGTTCGATCCACGCGCAGGATCAGCTGCTCGGATCTCGTCGCCTCGAGCTCGCGCTCCCGCTCGAGCACGGCGGGGCTTTCGGCAAGCGCCTCGAACTCCGCGACGTCGACCGAGATCGGGTTGGCGGTGACGAGGGTGCGCTCGGGCTCGAGCCCGAGCGAGCGGCACGTGGCGAGAAACGCGTCCCGCCAGCGGTGGGTGTGGAAGCCGACGACGTCGCTGGCCAGCAGGCCCTCGTGAATTGCTCGGACGATCGGCGGCGGAAGGACGGCCCACTCGTCGGGATCGACCCAGGGGATGTGGGTGAAGTGCGACAGGAGGGCGTCGGGGCGCGCGTCTCGAACGAATCTCGGGGCGAGGTAGAGGTGGTAGTCGTGAAACCAGACGGTGGCGGCCGGCTCACGTTCGAGCTCGGCGCAGGCGGCCTCCGCGAAGGCCCGATTCACGACCTCGTATCCCGCCTGCCAGGCGTCGTCGAGCCCCACGCCCGGCTCGTGCTTCAGGCCCCACAGCCGGTGCTGGACGAACCACAGGGTCGGATTTGCGACGACGTTGTAGTACAGGTGGTACGCGCTCGGATCATGCGCTACGAGGCGGAGGCGGTAGCGAGATCCGTCCTGCGCCGTCTCTTCGAAGACGCCCTGCTCCGCGACGGCGCGGTCCTCGGCGGAGAGAGCGCTCGCAATCCAGGTGACGTCGTGGTGAGAGACGAGCGGAGCGAGCGCCGTCACGAGCCCGCCCGCGCCCCGCTTCGCGACTCGCACCCCAGCCGAATCCCGTTCGTAGCCCACAGGGCCACGATTGGAGACGACAATCAGCTTGCGCCGCGCCGACACGGCCGATCGCGCTAGAGACGCTTCACGAAACGAAGCCGCGAGCCGCCCTCAGGCTCCGACTCGACCACGAGCTCGTCGGCGATCGAGCGGATGATCGCGATCCCGAGCCCGCCCTCACTCAGCTCCTGCTCGCGACTGGCGCTCTCGTCGGTCTGGGGGAAGCCGGAACCGTCGTCCGAGACCTCGACGACGAGCCTGTCCTCGCAGAGCTCGAAGCTGATCTGGACACGGCCTTCCCCGTTCGCATAGGCATGGCGAACCGAGTTCGACGTCGCCTCGGTGAGCGCGAGCTTCAGCTCGGCGAGCGTCTCCTCGGCGAGCGGCCGCACGTGGGAGAGGCCAGTGAGAGCCAGTCGCGAGAGGGTGATGTACTCCGGCTTGGCCGGGATCGTCAAGGTCACGACTCGGCTGCCACGGTCGCCGTCCAGCTCGGTTGGTCGCTCTTCCACGATCTCCCCGTTCCGTTCCTACCGAAAACTGTGCAAGGGTAACGAAGGGTCTGTCCCGGGTCATACCGCGCCGGCGCCTGAACTAAACGGCGACCCGGCGAAACCGCTCAGCCCTGAGGGTTCTCCGGGCGCTCGACCAGCCGAACGCGCACGATCTCCCGCTTGCCGGTTCCGCCTCGAACGACGGTCACGGGTACGAGCTGGCCGGGGCGAAGTCGCTCGGTCACGATCCGAGCGATGTCGTCCGCCCGAACCACCTGCTCCCCGGCAATCGCGACGATCAGGTCGCCGCCGAGGCTGACGGGGGAACCGTTGAAGACGACCCGTCGCTTCGACCCCTTCAGGCCCGCGCGCTCGGCCGGTGCGTCGTCGACCACCTCCTCGATCAGCGCGCCCCTCTGTGCTCCGAGCTCGTAGCGGCGCGCGATCGCCGGCGTCACGTCGAGCGTGGTGATCCCGATGTAGGCATAGGCGACCCGGCCGGTGGCGATCAGCTGCTCCATCGACCGCCGCGCCGAGTTGATCGGGATCGCGAAGCCGACCCCCTCGGCGTTGCCAGAGTCCGAGCGGATCTGGGCGTTGATCCCGATCACGCGGCCGCGCCCGTCGAGCAGGGGGCCACCCGAGTTGCCGTGGTTGATCGGAGCGTCGATCTGGATCGCATTCGAGACGTTGTAGCGGGACGTCAGCGACGGAATCGAGCGCGAAACGGCCGCGACGACGCCGACCGCGAGCGAGTTCTCGTTTCCGAACGGGCTTCCGATCGCGGCCACCGGCTCCCCGACGACCACAGAATCGGAGTCGCCGAAAGGCAGGGACGAGACCGCGTGATCCTTGGGGTCGAACTTGATCAAGCCGGTGTCGTCGAAGAGGTCCCAGCCCACGATCGTGGCCGGCAGCCGATCGCCGTCCGCAAAGACCACGTAGACGCGCTGGGCGCCGCGGACCGCGCTCTCGCTCTCACCGGCGGTCGTGATCACGTGGGAGTTCGTCAGGACGTGGCCCTGGGAGGTGACCACGAAGCCGGAGCCCTGCGAGCGCCCGCCGCCGGGAAACACGGAGTAGATCGTCACCACCCCAGGCGAGCTCCGAGCGAAGATCGCTGCGGGATCGAATCGGTTCGAGGCCAGCGGGGTCGCGATCGGCGCCGCGCCGGTCTCGCCGGGCTCGGCCGGAACCACCACGGTCTGGACCGCGGCGTCGTCGTCGATCCACCCGGCCGACTTGCCGAGCACGAGCGCACCCGACGCGCCCAGGGCCGCCGAAACGAGCGCAACCACCGCGATCAGGGCTGGACGCATCCCGCCAACTGTAGCCGCCCGGCCCGTTTTCACGTGAAAACGGTCAAGCGCTCGGACTCGTCCACGACACCTGCCGAAACGGCGGGCAGCGACAGCGTCACGACGGTGCTGCCGGGCGCTGAGTGGAGCTCGACATCGCCTCCCATCAGGATCGCCAGCTCCCGCGCGATCGCGAGGCCGAGCCCGCTGCCGGAGGCCACGTCGCCCTCCGCGCGGTAGAAGCGGTCGAAGACGTGCTCGAGGTGCTCGGCGGGGATCCCGGGGCCGTCGTCCACCACGCTCAGCGTCGCGCGGTCGCGCTCGCGAGCGGTCTTGACCGTGATGCTCGTTCCCGGCGGCGTATGGGTCAGCGCGTTCCCGACGAGCGCGCGGCCGATCTGGAGCACCCGGAGCTCGTCGCCCACGGCCACGGCCCGCCCGTCCTCTCCCAGCTCGAGCGTGTGCCGCCGTTGCTCGGCGACCGCACGGAACTCGCCGGCGAGCACCTGCGCGGCGGCGGCGAGATCGACCTGCTCCGCCTCGACGTGCATCCGGCCGGCGTCCATCCGGGAGAGGTCGAGCAGATCGGTGGCCAGCTTCGTCAGCCGCGCCACCTGCTCGCGCATGGTCTCGAGAAACTCCTGACGCGTCGGCTCGTCCAGGTCCTCGTCGGTCATCAGCTCGAGGAAGCCTCCAAGCGAGAACAGCGGCGTCCGCAGCTCGTGGGAGGCATTCGCGATGAACTCTCGCCGCGCTCGATCGAGCATCTCCAGCCGCCCGCGCATCCGTTCAAACGCCGCTGCGAGCTGGCCGAGCTCGTCGTTGCCTCCATCCACCACCGGCTCGTCGAACCGGCCGCGGGCGATCCGCTCAGCGGCGCGCTCGAGCCGCCGGATCCGCCTGGCGTGCACTGAGGCGCCGGCGTAGCCGAGGAGCAACGCCACGAACAGGGCGATTCCGCCCGCAGCCAGGAGGCGGCGCTCGACGACGGCGATGCTCGAGAGCGGATCGGCGAGCGAGCTGCTGAGCAGGACGATCGGCCCGTCGGCGGTCACGGGCAGCGCTGCCTCGGCGAACTCCTCCTCGCTTCGGCTGACCGTGCCTCCCTGGGACTCGCCCGTCGTAGCCGCGAACTCGGCCACGATGTCGTGCTCGACGTCCTGCGACGACGCCGGCCGGGAGTCGGCGAGGATCTGCAGCGCCGGCGGCTCGCGCTGCAGGACGTCGTAGATCACGACCCGGGCGTTGAGGACGGCGGAGCCCGTATCGGCGCACTCCTGCCAGGGAAAGTCCGTCGCCTTGATGCAATCGGCGACGGTGACGGCGTTCGCTTCGAGCTGGTCGATCTTCGCGTCCACGAGCCGGCTCTCGAGGGTCGGGACGACGATCAGGTACGCCACGACGAGGGCGCCCGCAACGACCCCGAGCAGCGCGAGCGCGAGTCGGAGCCGGATTCCCTTGATCACGGCCGGAGGCTCACCGGTCGCGGAAGCGGTAGCCGACGCCCCGAACGGTGAGGATCAGCTCAGGCTCACGCGGGTCGCTCTCGATCTTCTCGCGCAGATGGCGGACATGGACGTCGATCGTCCGCGGCTCGCGGTAGTCGGCGCCGCCACGGAGCCGTTCCAGGAGCTGCCTGCGGGAATAGACGCGGCCTGGCGCAGCGGCGAGCACGCGAAGGAGCTCGAACTCGACGAAGGTGAGCTGCACCTCCTCTCCTCGCACCTCGACGACGCGGCGCGGTACGTCGATCCGCACCTCGCCCTCCTCGATCACCTCCTCGTCCTCGGAACGCTCGCCCGGACGAGGAGCGGAAGCGCGCCGCAGGAGGGCGCGAACCCGGCTGCGGAACTCCCGGATCGAGAACGGCTTCGTGATGTAGTCGTCGGCGCCGAGCTCGAGGCCGAGCACCTTGTCGAGCTCGTCGTCTCGCGCCGTGAGCATGATGATCGGGACGGTGCTGTCGGCGCGGAGCCGTTTGCAGACCTCGAGCCCGTCGAGCCGAGGCAGCATCAGGTCGAGCACGACGAGGTCGATCGACTCCTCCGCGAACCGCTGCAGCGCCTCCTCGCCGTCCCGGGCGACGACGACCCGGAAGCCGTCCCGCTCCAACGGATACGTCAAGAGCTTCTGGACGGAGTCCTCGTCGTCGACGAGGAGAATGGTCGAGGCTTCGGCCATCGCACTCGCATGGTACGGGCGGCGAGGAAGAGCCTCCGCTCGGCCTACACTGGACTCCTCATGTCGCCGCCGCAACCCAGCGGTGCGCCTCGACGCCCGCGCCGTGGAGCCTCCGCGCAGGCTGCCAAGGCCGCCCGTCGTCGAGCGCGACTCGGCTCGCTCGAGCGGCCGGTCAACGCGAGGCTCGTGCGAGGCACGTGGCTCTTCGTCGCGCTCCCGCTGCTCCTCGCCGCGTTCACGGTCGCCCGGCCCCAGCCGCTCCCGCCGCCGACGCTGCCCTCGACCTTCGACGCCGACGCCGCGGCCGGGCTCGCCGGCGAGCTCGCGCGCGAGTATCCCGATCGCTCGCCTGGAAGCGCAGGCGCGCTGGGTGCCGGTCGGTGGCTGGCCGAGCAACTGCGGCTCTACGGACTCCGAACCGAGGCCGACACGTTCACGGCGGCCGTGCCGGGCAAGGGACGGGTCGAGCTGCAGAATCTCGTGGCGGTGGTTCCGGGCCCGTCGCCGCGGGCGATCGTGTTCGTGGCGCACCGGGACAACACGGGCCAGGGGCGGGCGAAAGACAATGCCTCGGGAACGGCGACCCTGGTCGAGCTGGCCCGCGCCTTCGCGCCCGCCGGCGACGGGTCGGGACGACAGGCGACTCCCGCTCATACGCTCGTCTTCGTCTCCACGGACGGAGGGGCCTACGGCGGACTCGGCGCAGCACGCTTCGCCGAGACATCGAGGTATCGGGACGACGCGGTCGCGGTCGTCAACCTCGATGCGATTGCCGGAACTGGGCCTGCGCGGCTGCTGCTCGCCGGCGACGAGCCACGCTCGCCGTCGCCTGTGCTCGTGCGCACCGCGGCAACGCGACTCGTGGAGGAGCTCGGAACCGAGCCCCGGCGGCCCAGCGCCTTCGAGCAGCTGCTCGACCTGGGCTTTCCGCACACGCTCGGCGAACAGGGCCCCTTCGTCGCTCGCGGGATTCCCGCGCTGACGTTGACGACGGCGGGCGAGCGCCCCGCCACCCCGTTTGCGAACGAGCCGTTGAACCTGGAGCGGCTCGGGGAGATGGGCCGTGCCGCCCAGAACCTGCTCAGCTCCCTGGACGCGGGCCTCGAGCTGACGCGAGACACGACGGCGTACGTCTACTTCGACCGGCGTCTCGTCCGCGGCTGGACGATCGAGCTCGCGCTCTTCGCGGCGCTCCTGCCGTTCCTGATCGCAACCGTCGACCTGTTCGCTCGTTGCCGGCGACGTCGGATTCCGCTCGGCGCGGCTGCTCGGAGCCTCCGCAACCGCCTTGCCTTCTGGGGTTATGCCGGCTTGCTGCTCGTCGTGGGAGCGCGGCTCGGGCTCTTCCCGGATGCCGAGCCGCGCCCGCTTCCCCCGGATCTCGCGGCGGTCCGGGAGCCGCCGGCGATCGGGCTGGCAATCCTCACGGTGCTGCTCCTCGCCGGCTGGCTGGTCAGCCGACAGCGACTGATCCCGGAGCGGCGCGCAACGACCGAGGAGCTGCTCGCGGGCTACACCACGGCCCTGCTCGGGCTCGGGCTCGTCACCCTCCTCGTCGTGGCGACGAATCCGTTCGCCTTGATCTTCGTCCTGCCGTCCCTCTACGCCTGGCTCTGGCTTCCCCACGCCAGAACCACTCCTGCGCGACTCGTCCTGCTCGCCGCCGGCATGCTCGGGCCAGGGCTACTGGTGCTCGAGTTCGCCCGCCGTTACTCGCTCGGCTTCGATGCGCCCTGGTATCTGCTCTCTCTCCTCGGCGTCGGTTACGTCCCGTGGCTCGTGGGCCTGCTGGCGCTCGGCTGGCTCGCCGTCGCCGCCCAGCTCTCGGCGCTCGCTGTCGGCCGCTACGCCCCCTATCCCGATAGCCGGGCTCCCGGTTCGCGCCGCTCGCTGCGCGGTGCCGTCGCGGCCGCTGCTCAAGCCCGCCGAGCACGTGCCGATCAGCAGAGTGTGTCCGACGGGCCAGGACGTTCGGGAGGCGCGATGAGCAGGCTGATCCGGATCGCCGGATCGCTCCTGATCGTCGTCGGAGTCGGGCTGCTCGCCTGGGCGATCACCGTCTGGCAGTGGCAGGACCCGGTGACGGCAGTCGTCAACCGCGTGGAGCAGCGCGAGCTCGCCGAGAGCCTCGAGCGGAGCTTCGAGAACCGGCGGCCGGTCACCGGCTCCGACGTGGCCTCTGCGGCGGAGCGCCGTCGGGCTCTGGAGCTGGAGGCGGGAGCATGGCGGCGGGCGGCCAAGGAGGGCGACGCGATCGCGAAGCTGCGGATCGAGAGGCTTGACCTCGACGCTGTCGTCGTCAACGGGACGCGCTCGTCCACGCTCAAGCGCGGCCCCGGGCGGTACCTCGGCTCGGCGATGCCGGGCCAGGGCGAGCTCGTCTACATCGCGGGACACCGCACGACCTACGGCGCGCCCTTCTCGCGGATCGACCATCTTCGCAAAGGCGACAGGATCTTCCTCGAGCTGCCCTACGGCACCTTCGAGTACGCCGTCACGGGTTCCCGGATCGTCGCCTCGAACGAGCTCTCGGTGCTTCGCTCGAAGGGCCGCGAGCAGCTCGTTCTGCAGGCCTGCCATCCTCGCTTCTTCGCCTCGCACCGGTTCATCGTCTACGCGAAGCCGACCGCGTTCACGCCGCCGGCTAGCCCGAACGAAGCTAGCTAGAGCCGGAGGAAGGGGAGCCTGTCTCCCGCGACGAGATCGCGCTCCCCCCGGCGCACGAGCACGAGCACGTCGGCGCCCGCCGCCCGAGCGATCATGTGCGACTCCTGACCCGACAGCGGCTCGAGCACGACCTCGCCGCCTTCGATCCTCGAGCGCGCGCGAACGAGCTGGTCGCGGGCCGTGCTCGCACGCAGCGGCGCAACCAGCGTCCCCGTGAGGTACGCGGGCGCCGGCTCGGAGGCGCCTTGACGGGCGAGCACCGCCGGCCGGACGAACAGCTCGACGGCGACGAGCGCCGACACGGGATTGCCGGGGAGCCCGAAGACGAGCGTGTCTCCGCGCCGGCCGAAGGCGAGCGGCTTGCCCGGCTTCACCGCCACGCCCCAGAAGACCTGGTCGATGCCGAGCTCGGCGCCGATTTCGCGGACCAGATCGTGCGGGCCGACCGAGACGCCGCCTGAGCTGACGAGCACGTCTGCCTCGAGGCCTCGCTCGAGCGCCGCCCGATGGAGGCCCGGCTCGTCCGCAACGGGCTCGAGTCGCGTCACCTCGGCACCGGCGCTCTCGAGCGCGGCCGCGATCATCGAAGCGTTCGATTCGTAGATCTCGCCCGGGCCGAGCTCGACGCCGGGCCGCCGGAGCTCGCTGCCGGTGCTGAGAATCGCGACCAGCGGCCGGCGGCCGCAACGAACCTCCGCCAGACCGACAGCGGCGAGCGCGCCGATCTGGGCGGGGCCGAGGCGACTGCCGGAGGGCAGCAGGAGATCGCCGCTTCGAAGATCGCTACCTTTGTCACGAACGTTGGCCGATGCGTCAACGCTTGCGGGTACCTCGACCACGTCTCCCCGATCCTCCACGAGCTCGATCGGGACAACCGCATCGGCTCCTTCCGGGACGGCCCCGCCGGTCGCGATCCCCATCGCCTCGCCGGCTCGGAGCGCTGCCGCAGCTGGTCGCCCGGCCGGAATCCGCGCGACCACGGGCAGGCTGCCCGGCGTATCGGCAGCCCGGAGGGCGAACCCGTCCATCGCCGAGCTTCGAAACGGCGGCAGGTCGATGCGGGCGTGCACGTCCTCGGCGAGGAATCGGCCGGCGGCGCGCTCGATTGGAACCAGCTCGGCGCCGAGCGGTCTCGCATGCTGGAGCACCAGAGCGAGCGCCTCGTCGATCGAGAGAAGCGGCGGCATCGCCGCGTACGCTAGCCGCGCGGCGTGGCTAGGCTCCGCTCGTGATCTCCGTCGTCGTCCCGGTTCACAACGAGGAGCGCAGCGTGGCGCTGCTGCTCGACGAGCTCGCCTCTGCCCTCGACGGGATCGGGCGGCCGTGGGAGGCGATCTTCGTCGACGACGGCTCGACCGACGGCACCTTCTCCGCGCTGACGAGACTCCACGACGCCGCCGACAACGTGCGCATCGTCCGCCTGCGCCGGAACTTCGGAAAAGCAGCCGCGCTCCAGGCCGGTTTCGAGGAGGCGACCGGAGACGTGATCGTCACGATCGACGGCGACCTGCAAGACGATCCGGCCGAGATTCCGCGCCTGCTCGCCAAGCTGGACGAGGGCTTCGATCTCGTCTCGGGCTGGAAGACGAAGCGACGAGATCCGCTGAGCCGACGGGTTCCGTCGCGGATCTTCAACAGCGTCAGCGGCCGCATGTCGGGCCTGCGGCTCCACGATCTGAACTGCGGGCTCAAGGCGTATCGGGCCGAGGTGCTGGACGGGCTGCGGATCTACGGCGAGCTGCACCGGTTCATCCCGGTTCTGGCCCACTACCGCGGCTTCCGCGTCGCCGAGGTGCCGGTCAACCACCGGCCGCGCGAGCACGGCCGCTCGCGGTACGGAATGGAGCGCTACGTGCGCGGCTTCCTCGACCTGCTCACCGTGACCTTCATGGGCCGCTACCGGCATCGGCCGCTCCATCTCTTCGGCAGCCTCGGTCTCGTCCTGTCCCTGCTCGGCGGGCTCGTTCTCGCCTACCTCACCGTGCTCAAGCTGACGGGCGAGGCGATCGGACACAGGCCGCTCTTGACCCTCGGCGTCCTTCTCGTGGTCGTCGGGATCCAGCTCCTCTCGCTCGGCCTCCTGAGCGAGCTGATCACGAGCCATCACGAGGAGCGCGCGGGCAAGCGCCAAGCGGCCGACCTGCACGTCGACGAGATCCTGCGATAGGTGAGGGTTCTCTACTTCGGGACGTATGAGCGGGACTACCCGCGCAACGCCCAGGTGATCTCGTGCCTGCGCGGGGCGGGCGTGGAGGTGATCGAGCGTCACGCGAGCGTCTGGGAGCGGCGGCGGCACAAGTGGTCGCTCGGCCTCGGCGCGGCGGTCCGGGTCGGGTTGGCGGAGGCAGGGCTGCTCCTACGCGGGCGACGGGAACGGTTCGACGTGATGATCGTCGGCTACCCGGGCCACTTCGACATGCCCGCGGCGCGGCGGATCGCGCGAAGGCGTCCGCTCGTCTTCAATCCTCTCGTCTCGCTCTCCGAGACGCTCGTCGACGATCGCGGCCGCTTCGCGCGGGGATCGCCGCCGGCGTCGGTGTTGCAACACGTCGATCGGATTGCACTGCGTCGCGCCGACCTGGTCGTCGCCGACACGGCTCAGAACGCGCGCTTCCTGGCCGAGCTCGGGGAGATCCGCCGCGATCGGGTGGAGGTGTGCTTCGTCGGCGCGGAGGATCGGCTCTTTCGGCCGGGCTGGCAGCCGCGGGAGCGCTTCCACGTTCTCTTCGTGGGGAAGCTGATCCCGCTGCACGGGCTCGAGACGATCCTGGAGGCTGCTCGCCTCGCGCCGGAGATCCCGTTTCGCATCGTCGGCAGCGGCCAACTCGACGCGCTACTCGCCGGCCGGCCGGCCAATGTCGAGTGGGTCGAGTGGGTCGAGTACGAAGAGCTGCCGGAGGAGATCCAGCGCGCGGGTTGCGCGCTCGGCATCTTCGGGACGTCCGAGAAGGCGGCCCGGGTGATCCCGAACAAGGCCTTTCAGGCGCTCGCCTGCGGGATCCCGCTCGTGACGGCCGACACGCCGGCGGCGCGAGAGCTCCTGCGCGACGAGGAGAGCGCGCTCCTCGTTCCGGCCGGCGATCCGGCCGCTCTTGCCGCCGCAGTGCGCCGGCTCGCGGGCGATGAAGAGCTGTCGCGTCGCATTGGCGCCGGAGGCCTCGCCGCCTACGGGGAGCACGCGAGCGAGGAGGTCCTCGGCGACCGCTGGCGTGGCCTCCTCGAGGCCGAGCTCGAGCGGGCCGCCAACCGCCGGTGAGCCTCAGGCCCGTCGTCGTCCTCTGGGCGGCCGTCGCCGCCTTCACGGCCGGCTTCGCCTCCCTCTCGATCCTGCGCCACCTCGCGTTCAGC
The DNA here is from genome assembly GCA_963745775.1 of uncultured Gaiellaceae bacterium. Classification (GTDB taxonomy): domain Bacteria; phylum Actinomycetota; class Thermoleophilia; order Gaiellales; family Gaiellaceae; genus Gaiellasilicea. The sequence goes on along the minus strand of CAVUYY010000013.1, from coordinate 156,921 downwards.
ACAGGCCGGTTCGACCTCGGCAACATGACGCAGGCGGTGTGGTCGACCGCACACGGTGACGTGCTCTCCGTCACCGATCTCCAGGGCGAGCAGATCTCGAGGCTCGGCGCGCACTTCGACCCGATCCTTGCGGCCTTCGCTCCCCTCTGGTGGCTCTGGCCCGATCCGACGATGCTGCTGACGGCCCAGGCGGCCGCGATCGCGCTCGGCGCCTGGCCGGTCTTCCTGCTGGCGCGAAAGCACCTCGACTCCGACTGGGCGGGGCTCGGCTTCGGGCTCGCGTACCTCCTCTACCCGTCGACCCAGTGGCTCGCGCTCAACGAGTTCCATGCGGTGGCGCTGGCGACGCCGCTCCTCCTCTTCGCCTTCTGGTTCCTGGACGAGGACCGGCTCGTCGCGTTCTCGATCGTCGCCGCCCTCGCCTGCCTCACGAAGGAGCACGTTCCCCTCGCGGTTGCTGCGCTCGGCGTCTGGTACGCCCTCGCGCGAGGACGCCGCCTCGCCGGCGCGATCATCGCGATCACCGGCGTCGCCGTCGCCGCTTTCGCGATCGGGGTCGTCGTCCCACACTTCGCCCCCGCCGGCTCCTCGCCCTTCGAGGGCCGCTATCGCGCCGTCGGCGGCTCGCCGCTCGGGATTCTCGAGACCGCCATCACGGACCCCGTTCGGATCGTCGAGCAGGCGTTCGACGGGCATGGCATCCCCTACCTCCTGGAGCTCGTGCTGCCGCTCCTCGCCCTGCCGCTCCTGGCGCCACTCGCTGCCCTCACCGCCCTGCCGGAGCTCGCCGCGAACCTCCTCTCGTCGACGCGAACGCAGACCTCGATCCACTTCCACTACACGGCCGCGGCGATCCCCGGACTGATGGTGGCGGCGGTGCTCGGCGCCGCCCGCCTGCGGGCGCGCGGAGGTCGACTTCGGCCTCTCGTCACCGCGGTCGTCGTGGCCGGGGTCGTTGCGAACTACGCGCTCGGCGCGATCCCGATCTGGCGGGCGTTCCCCGGGGGAGAGACGCTCGGATCGCGCGAGCACCGTGTCAGCGCCCACGACCGCGTCGCGAAGCGCGCGCTCGACGTCATTCCCGACGATGCCGTCGTCAGCGCGACGAACTCGCTCGGAGGCCACCTCTCGGAGCGACGGCGCGTGCTCAGCTTCCCCGTCTTCGACGGTGCGACCTGGATCGCCGCCGACGAGACCAGTCCGGGCTACGCAGACCGGATCGCGCCGCTCGCGACGAGCGAGCGACTCCGGCGCCTGCGCCTCGATCCGCGCTGGCGGATCGTCTTCGAGGAAGACGGGATCGTCGTCTTCCGGCGGCGCTAGAAGAATCGTCTGGGGTAGGAGATAGGCGCAGAAGCCGAGCGCCACGAGCTGGGCGCGCCGATCGCCTTCCGCCGCGGCCAGGGGGAGCGCCCAGATCGCGTACCAGGGGGTGAGCCAGGGCGTCGTCGCGAGCAGCAGGCAGCCGGCCCGGCCCAGCCGCACGCGGCCGCGCGACGCCTCGCGCGCGAGCCAGGCCAAACCGGCGACGAGGACGAGCGCCGCCAGCGCAGCGTGAGGGCGTGCGGGAGGCCGAGCTGCTCGAGGCGACCAGGCAGCGAGTAGCTCGTCTGCTCCTCGGCGTTGCGCGCGAGCGGGCCGAACGCTCGCAGCCAGTCGAGGCCGTACCGCCAGCACGCGAGCGCGCCGATCGAGGCCGCCGCGAGCGCGAAGCCAAGGTGACCCACGGGGCGACCGGGCTGCGCGCGCCTCGACTGCTCGAAGGGCAAAGAAGACGAGCGGAATCCACTTGACGAGGATCGAGACCGCCCAGGCCGCGCCGGCGAGCCCGCGGCGCCCAGCGGCCGCCAGCACGAGCGCTCCAAGGACGAGCGCGAGCATCACCGAGTCGTTGTGACCGCCTCCGGCGAAATGGATCGCGAACAGGGGATTCCACCCGACGAGCGCCGCAGCGGCCACCCTGTCTCGGGCGAGCCTCGCGGCCAGGCCCGTGAGCGCGAGCATCCCGAGCGCCGCGAGCACCTTGAACGTCCAGGCGGCTGCGTCCGCGCTCGAGTCGACGACCCGGGCGACGCCCTCCGAGCCGAGCGTGAAAGCAGGCCCGTAGACGGAGGTCGTGTCGCGCCACGCAAACCCGGCATGCTCGTAGGCGGGATTGTCGGGAAACTCGCTCGGAGGATCCCGATACGGATTTCCACCCGCCGCCGCGATCTCCCCGTACTGCCAGTACGCCCAGGCATCCGTCGAGAGAAGGAGCGGGGCCCCGAGCGGGAGCAGCTGGATCGCCGCCGCCAGCACGCCGACCGCCGCAAGCGACGGACGCGCGCCGCCGAGCAACCACAGGGCCGCGAGATAGAGCGCGAAGGCGCCCGCGAGACAGGCGAAGAAGACCCAGACCCAGCCGCCGCCGTCACCCCCGCCGCGACCCGCGTCGGATGGCGCGAGCGGTGCTCCCTCGAGCCACGCGGCGGTGACACAGCCTCCGAGAAGCAGGAGCGCGGCCGACGCCGCGACGAGCGGGCGCCAGGCGGAGCGGACGCGAGCGCTCAGGGCTCGAGCGGAGGTGGCGGCTCGGTCGTCGTCGGCGGAGTGACCGGCGGGACGACCGGCGGCGGTGTCGCGGACTTCGGCTTCGGGGGTGCGACCGCGGTCGTGGTGGACGGAGCCGGCGTCTCCTCGGGCTCAGATTCCTCGGTCTCGGTCTCCGTCTCGGTGGACGGGGCGACGTAGTCGGAATCGGAGTCGTCCGAGTAGCCGAACGAGCGGCCGAACGTGCCGCGCTCGAAGCTCTGCCACTCCGGATAGTCCGTCGGCTCAGGGAACGAGAGCGGCTCGAGCTGACCGATCGCCGAGGACATGAAGAGCCGCCAGATCTGCGCCGGGAAGCTCCCGCCCGAGACGCTGATCCCGTGCACGTTCGTCATCGGCACCTTCCCGCGCGGGTAGCCCACCCAGACGGTCGTCTGCAGCCGCGGCGTGTAGCCCGCGAACCAGGCATCGGAGTGCTCCTCGGTCGTGCCGGTCTTGCCGGCGGCGGGATGGCCGTAGCTCGCGCCCGTCCCGGTGCCGTACTGGACGTTCTGCTCCAGGATCTTCGTCACCGTGTAGGCGACCCCGTCCGAGACCACCCGGCGCCGTTTCGGCTTGCCCCAGCCGGCCTCCGTGTCCTCCTTGGCGTTCGCGAGCACGACCCGCTCGATCGCGCGTGGCTCGGAGTAGACACCACCGGCGGCCAGCGTCGCGTAGGCCGAGGCCATGTCGAGCGGGGACACCTCGATCGAGCCGAGCCCGATCGACGGAACGTAGTCGCCGTCAGGAGTCGAGAGCTTCGAGCGGACGCCGAGCTTCGTCGCCATCTTGGCCACGGCCTCGGCGGTGACGTCGAGGGTCAGCTGCGCGTAGACCGTGTTGTCCGAGCGGATCGTCGCGCGCTCGATCGACGTCCAGCCCGTATAGCTGTGGTCGTACGTCTCGGGGCACCACCAGCCTCCGCTGCCGTCGTCGCAGTCCCCGTTCGGCGTCGGCCGGTAGAAGAAGGGCGCCGAGAGATAGGTCGACGTCGCCGGGTTGATCCCCTGCTCGACCGCCGCCGCGAGCACGAACGTCTTGAACGTCGATCCCGACTGGCGCTTCGCCTGGGAGAGCAGGTTGAACTGGTTCGCGCGCACGCCGGGCGTGACCGCCGTCATCGCTCGAATCGCGCCGTTCCGCGGGTCGATCGAGATCACGGCTGCTGCGGGATCGGATCTCTCGTAGAGCGTCTCGCGAATCGCCTTCTGGGCAGCGCGCTGGAAGCGCGGGTCGATCGTGGTGTACACCTTGAGCCCGCCGGAGCGAACCGTCGCGACGCCGTACTCGGCGATCAGCTCGTCGCGGACGTAGCTGAAGAAGTAGGGCTCACGGATCGTCCGGTAGAGCTTGCCGGCCTTCAGTCCGAGCCCCCGCTTGACCGCCCAGTCGTAGGCGGCGCGGTCGATCGCCCCCTCCTCGAGCATCGCGCGGAGGACCTGGTTTCGGCGCTCGGTCGCGATCCGGGTGCGGTTGAAGGGGTCGTAGGCGGAGGGAGCCTGCGGCATGCCCGCCAGCAGCGCCGCCTCGGGCAGGGTCAGCTGATGGGCGCCTTTGGAGAAGTACGTCTGCGACGCCGCCTCGATCCCGTACGCGAGGTTGCCGTAATAGACCTGGTTCAGGTAGGTCGCGAGGATCTTCTTCTTCGACCAGGCCCGGTTCAGCTTGATCGCGAGACAGGCCTCCTTGAGCTTGCGCTGGAAGGTCTGCTCGCGGCTGATGTAGAGGTTGCGCACGAGCTGCTGCGTGATCGTGGAGCCGCCCTGGACGACCTTGCCGGCCTGGACGTCGGCCCAGACGGCGCGAGCGATCCCGCTCGGATCGATCCCGGCGTGCTCGTAGAAGCGGCGATCCTCGATCGCGATCGTCGCCTTCGGCATCCACGGGCTGATCCGGCCGAGCCGGACAGGCTGGCGGTTCCGCTCCGAGGGGATCCCGCCGAGAATCGAGCCGTCCGCCGCGTAGACGAACGAGTTCTGGCCGATCTCGACGCGCCGCAAGGCACTGAGGTCGCAGGAGGTGCCGAAGCTGGCGACGGAGGTGACCGCGCCGCCTGCGACGACGGCGAGGAGCGCCAGGGCGGCGACCGCGCCGAGCACGACACCGCGACGGCGGCCGCGCTTGCGCTCGAGGCGTTTGCGCTTGCGCCGCTTCGCGCCGTAACGCCCGGTCGGGTCGGGCAGCCGAACCTGGCCGCCGCTTCGCCGGCCCCGGCCTCGGGAGGGCGGGCTCACGCGAAGATCCCGCGCTCGCGCAGCCGCGTGTGGACGCGCAGTCGGAGGTCGTGCTCCAGTCGCTCAGCCGCCGCCTCGCTCTCGGTCCACGCACGGATCGTCAGGGTCGGTGACCCCTCGAGGGCGCTGACGAAGACCTCGTCCTGCTCGCCGGAAACCTCCTCGCGGAGCGCTTCGAGCAGCGGGGCGAGATCGTTGGCTGGTGGAACCTGCACGGTGACCTGCGCGAACTTCGCTGGACTGCGGATCGTCGAGTTGCGGATGGTATCCGACGCCAGTTTCTCGTTCGGAATCACGAGCCGGGCGTTCTCCTCGGTGCGGATGAAGGTGTACATCAGCCCGATCTCCTCGACCGTGCCGCCGACTGTCCCGCCGACCCCGGCGACCTCGATCCAGTCGCCGAGCCGGAGCGGCTGTGTGATCGCGATCATCACGCCGGCGACGAAGTTGCCGAGCGTCCGCTGCGAGGCGAAGCCGATGATCAGGCCGACGATCGCGGACGAGGCGAGCAGGCCGCCGGCGATCGCCCTGACCTGCGGGATCACGAGGAAGGCCGAGAGCAGGCCGACCGTGATGATCGAGACGCTGATCGTCCGCCGCAGCACCCGGTAGCGGGTGAGCGCCTCGGGGCTGCGATTGCCGCCGAGAATGAGCCTGTCGATCATTCGCGCCAACAGGATCGTGGCCACGAGCACGATCCCGATCGCAAGCAGGCGCTGCCAGAGCTCCATCCCGCTCGATTCGACGGAAGCACGCCGGTTCCTCAGACGAGCCTATGATCCGAGGCCTCGTGGACGTGGGTCAGCGGCTCCGGTCTGCCCGGCGAAGTCCCGCGCTCGAGCTCTTCCTCTGGAGCCGGATCGCGCTGTGGCTGCTCGCGATCTTCGCGCTGCTCGTCTTCGAGCCGAACCGGCACCCGGAGGCCGACCGCTGGGACAGTCCCCGCCTGCACGAGCTCGGCTACGGGATCGACGTCTGGGCGCGCTGGGACAGCGACTGGTACCTCCGGATCGCCGAGGACGGCTACGCCGCAGCACCGTCGAGCACGCCGGCGTTCTTCCCGCTCTATCCGGGGCTCGTGGCGCTGCTCGGACGGGCGCTCGGAGACCATTTCGTGCTTGCCGGCGTCCTGCTCTCGCTCGCGGCGTGCGCAGCGTCATTCGTCCTTCTCTACCGGCTCGCGAGCGAGCGGCTCGGGACTGACGGGGCCCGGCGCGCGGTGCTCTACCTCGCCGTCTTCCCGACCGCGCTCTTCCTCCAGGCGGTCTACAGCGAGTCGCTCTACCTGCTGCTCGTGCTCGCAGCGTTCCTCCTCGCCGAGCGTGGGCGCTTCCTCGGCGCGGGAATGGTGGCCGGGCTGGCGATGCTGACCCGGCCGGTGGGGATCGCGCTCCTGCCGGCGCTCGCCGTCCTCGCCTGGCGCTCCGAGGATCGGCGAGGCGCGCTGCTTCGACTGGCCGCCTCGATCCCCGTCGCTGCGACGTATCCGCTGCTCCTGGGGATCTGGATCGACGAGCCGTTTGCGTTCCTGCGGGCGCAGGACGGGATCTGGCAGCGCGAGCTCTCGCCGCTCGGCCCGCTCGGCGGGCTCTGGGACGGGATCGCCGTCCTCTTCGCCGATCGGCCCGCGCGCGACGACGCCCTCAACGTGCAGCAGCTCGCATTCACGCTTGTGTTCCTCGGCCTGGCCGCTCTCGCGTGGCGTCGCTTCGGCGCGCCCTACGGGCTCTTCGCGCTCCTCAGCCTGGCGATCCCGCTCTCGTTTCCGTCGGAGCGCTGGCCCCTGCTCTCGATGTCGCGGTTCGGGCTCGTGCTCTTCCCGCTCCTGCTCGTGCTGGCCGTCCTCGGCGCTCGACCTCGCCTCCATGCCGCGCTGACGGCGGTCTCCGCCGCGCTCCTCGGCGTCGCCGTGGTGCAATGGGCCCTGTGGCAATGGGTCGCATGAGCAACGGTGGCACGAGCGACGGCGGGCCGAGCGAGGCGCGGATTGCAGCCGAGCCGAGCTGGGGTGGCCGGCTCGTCGCGTGGCTGCTCCTCGTCGCCGCGCTCGCGACGCTCGGATACGCCGGTCGCGCGACGGGCGGCAAGCCTCCCGAGGACGTTCTCTACCGCTACGAGACGGCGATCGGCAGCATCGTCGTCTACGCGATCCTGCTCGGGATCGTCGTCTTCGGGATCGGCCGCGGCTTCCCGCGAACCGAGTTCTTCGCCCTGCGAAGGCCTCGCTCGTGGCGGCGGGCGCTCGGCTACGCGCTCGGCGGCTACGTCGCGATCTTCGTCGGCGCCGGCCTGCTCCTGCTCGCGCTGGACGCCGGCGACGAGCAGGGGCTGACACCCGAGGGCTGGGACTCGAGCCGCGCCGGTGCCTACGCCGCCAACTTCCTCGCCGTCGCGCTTGTCGGCCCGATCGTCGAGGAGCTCCTCTATCGCGGCGCGGGGCTCTCCCTCCTCCTGCGGTTCGGCCCCGTGGTCGCGGTGCTCGCGACGGCGATCTGCTTCGGGCTCGGCCACGGGCTCCTCCTGGCGCTGCCGGCACTCGTCGTCTTCGGGATCGTGACTGCCGTCGTGCGGCTCCGGACGGACAGCATCTATCCCGCGATGCTCGTCCATTGCGCCTTCAACGCCACGAGCCTGATCGTGGCAGTCGCCGCCTGAGCGGTGGCTATTGTCAGGCGCGTGCGGGTAGCGCTCGTCGTTCTGACCGGACTCGTCTTCGCAGCCGGCGCCGCCGCGGCTCCTCCGGCCGTCGTCGCGACCGCGACCCCGGCAACCGGCGTCGGGCCACTCGCCGTCTCCCTGAGCGCGAGCGGGGATCCGGCCGGCTACACCTGGGATCTCGGCGACGGGACCGGCGCTGCGGGAGCGACCGTCCGCCACGTCTACGCGCCGGGGCGCTACGTCGCGGTCGTCACCGCCGTCGCGGCGAGCGGCGAGACGAGTCGGGCGCAGGTCGAGATCGTCGATCGGGAAGCGCACGGTCACCCTGACGGCACCACGAGTCGCCGACTACGACCGCCCGGTCGGCTCGGCGGGATCCTGCTCCCGGCGGTCGTGAACGCCCGGGTTCAGATCTATCGCGACGGCACGTATGTGACCTCGGCTCGCGTCCGCGCCGACGGTCGCTTTCGAGCCCTCGTGCGGCTGCGCGCGCCAGGCCGCTACGAAGCCCGCTACGGAGCGGCCCGCTCCGCTCCGCGCCCGATCCTGGTTCGGCCGAGGCTCGAAACCTCGCTCGCGACGACTGCTGCGGTCGGCGACAGGCTCACGGTCGTCGCTCGGCTCGTTCCGGCGAGGGCCGGAACCCTCCGGGTGGAGCTGCGGCGAGGCGGTCGGCTGATCGCGTCGAAGCGGTCCGGCTCCCCGCTGCGCCACGTCGTTGCGACCGCGGTGGCTGGAAGCGTTCGCGCAGTCGTGAGCTCCACCGGACGGCCCGGCTTCCTTTCGCGTTCGAAGGTCGCTCGCGACCTCGGTCGTGCTCCCGGCGCTCTCGCTCGGCTCCGAAGGCCCGAGCGTGCTGGCGCTCGAGCGACGCCTGGCGGAGCTGCGCTACGCGCTTCGGGGCGTCGACTCGGTGTACGGCACGGACACGCTCGAGGCCGTCACGGCCTTCCAGAAGGTGCATCGAATCGCTCGCACCGGCCGGGTCGATGCCGGCTTCTGGCGGCTCCTCGCGCGAGCCGGAATCCCGGCGCCCCGCGCGCGCGGCTTCGATCACATCGAGGTCGACAAGACGCGGCAGGTGCTGCTCGACGTTCGAGGCGGCGAGGTCGAGCGCGTCGTCCATGTCTCGACCGGCGCGACGGGAAACACGCCGCTCGGGACGTGGCGCGTCTACCGCAAGGTCACGGGCTTCGACTGGGTGCTCTGGTACCCGATGTACTTCCTCCGCGGCTTCGCGATCCACGGCTATCCGTCCGTGCCCGCCTACCCGGCCTCGCACGGTTGCGTCCGCGTTCCGATGTGGATCGCTCCGCAACTCTTCGCCGGCCACCCGCACGGTGCGACGGTCACGATCTACCTCTAGCGCCCTGGCTGCGGTCGCGGTGCTTGCGGCAGCCTGGCTCGCCTGGCAAGCGCTGTGGGCGCACGGCGGCGAACGCGAGCTTCCCTGGCGCGACCTCACGGCCCGGACGCTCGGGGCGCCGGCGCACTCGCAGCTCGCCGCCTTCGACGAGGTCGCGCCCCTCCGCGCCGCTCTCGGCCCGTCGGCGACCGTCCCGCCGATCGACTTCGAACGCCGACGCGCCGTCCTCATCGCCGCCGGTCCTCGCTCGAGCAGCGCCTACGCGCTCGACGTCCTCCAGGTTCGGGAGGAACGCCGGCGGGTCGTGGTCACGATCCGCGAGCGGACGCCGACGCTGGCTCAGCCCGGGAAGCCGCAGCTCGCCTTTCCGTTTCGGCTGCTAACACTTCCGCGCAGGGACAAGCCCATCGAGCTCGATTGGCAGGAGCGCCCGTGACCGGCGACGACCTCATCCGCGCCCTCCGCGAGGAGCTCACGGCGCTCGACGAACGGCTCGTGGAGGCGTTCAACCGCCGGCTCGAGCTCGTCGCCGAGCTGAAGCGCGTCAAGGAGGCGCACGGCCTCGGCTTCCTCGATCCGGCGCGCGAGGAATGGCTGCGCGCCCATCTCGAGGAGACCAATCGCGGCCCGCTCTCGCGCGAGGGCCTGAACGAGCTCGTGACGGCGCTGCTCGACCTGACGAAGCGCGAGGTCGGCCGCTAGACGGGCTAGTTCTCTTCCTCGCGCGCGAACTCGTCCGGGCTGACCGTGTCGAGGAAGCGCCGGAACTCGTCGGGGTCGAGCTCCGCGAGCGGGGTCACTCCCGCGATCTCGTCGTGCTCGCCGTGCTCGCCCTCGAACTCGATTCCGGATTCGTCGATCACCTCGTCGGCGACGAAGATCTTCGCGCCCGCCCTGACCGCGAGCGCGATCGCATCCGACGGGCGGGAGTCGATCTCGAGCTCGGAGCCGTTCTGGTGCAGCGTGATCCGCGCGTAGAACGTGTTCTCCCGGAGCTCCGTCACCGTGACCGCCACGATCTCCGCGTCGAGCTGGCCGAGCATGTCCGTGAGGAGGTCGTGCGTCATCGGCCTCGGCTGCGCCGCGTTCTGGAGCTTGACGAGAATCGCTGCCGCCTCGGCGTGACCGATCCAGATCGGGAGGAACTTGTTCCCGTCCGCCGTCTTCAAGAGGACGATCGGCTGCTTGCCGACCAGGTCGAAGCTCACCCCGTAGATCAGCATCTCGCGCATCCCTGGCCTCGGACGCAGTGTAGCCACCCCTCGGACCTCCGTAACCAGCCCGGCGCCGGCGGCGTTGACTCTCCATGGTGGATCTGTGGCTCCACGACATCGAATCGCTCGAGGCGGTCGCTCAGAACGAGGAGACGAAGCGTCTCTGCCTCCGGATGGCCGCCATGTCGAAGAACGGCACCCTGCGGCCGTTCATCGCGAACATCCACCGCGACGACGAGCTCGACGAACGAACGAAGGGCACGATCGCCGAGATCGCAGGCGACGAGCACTTCCTCCTCGCCGTCGAGGACTACGTGCGCCGGACGACGTTCGTTCCACTAGCGCTCCGGCTAGAATCCGTCGCCGCGCGGGCGATTAGCTCAGTTGGTTAGAGCGCCGCTCTGATAAGGCGGAGGTCCCTGGTTCGAATCCAGGATCGCCCATGTCTTTTGCAAGAGAGTGGCATCCGCGGAAGCGGATGCCACTCTCGCGAAGATCCCTAAAGGGGCCGCTTCGCGGCCCACCAGCTCGGTCACATGCGCTTCCTCGGACTCGAGCTCCTGCGTCGAGGCACTCGGCTCTCGGCGGGCTTGCCGAGGCGGATCTCCCGGTCGCTAGAGAGCCTCCAGCGTCTCGACGAGCTCTTCGAGGCGGAGCTCCTCGCCGAAATGCAGCTCGAGCTTGCCCGCGGCGACGCGGGCCGGGAGCCCGGTCAGGCGCTCGGCTGCCGCCCTGGCGCGCTCGGCGAGTGCCGGATCGATCCTCGCCGCCGCGCGCGGTCGACGGACTGCGCCGCCCTCCTGCGCCGCCTTCTCGGCCCCGCGGACGGACATGCCTTCGCGCACGATCCGCTTCGCAAGCCGCTTCCGCTCGTCGTGCTCCGGCAGCGAGAGCACCGCGCGGGCGTGGCCCTCCGTCAGCTCGCCGCGCGCGACCATCCAGAGCACCTCCTCCGGCAGCTCCAGCAGCCGCAGGCGGTTCGAGACGGCGGGCTTGGAACGGCCGACCCGCTCGGCCACGTCGCCCAGCGAGAGCTCGAACTCGTCGACGAGCGACGCGTACGCGCGCGCCTCCTCCACCGGCGACAGCTGCTCCCGCGCGACGTTCTCGACGAGCGCCAGGAGCAGGGTCTCGCGGTCGTCGGCGTCGCGTACGAGCGCCGGCAGCGTTGCGAGCCCGGCCTCGCGGGCCGCGCGCCAACGTCGCTCGCCGGCGATCAGCTCGTACCCGCCCTCGTTCCGAGGACGCACGACGATCGGCTGGAGCACGCCCTGCTGCTTGAGCGAGCTCGCGAGCCCCGCGGTCGCCTCCGGCTCGAAGCGCCGCCGCGGCTGGCGCGGGTTCGCGTGAATCGAATCCACCGGCAGGTGGGCGAGCTCCGGGCCGCCGGGCTGATCCGCCCAAGGCCGCCCCGATCAGAACCTCGAGGCCCCGTCCCAGCCCTCGTCCGTGCGCTAGCGCCGCTCGACAAGCTCCATCGCCACCTTCCAGTACGCCTCCGCCCCGGAGGAACGGCGGTCGTACGCGATCGCAGGGAGACCGTGGCTCGGCGCCTCGGCGAGGCGCACCGAGCGCGGCACGGTCGTGGTGAAGACCAGGTCGCCGAAGTGCCGGCGAACTTCCGCCTCGACCTCGGCGGCGAGCTTCGTCCGTCCGTCCACCATCGTCAGGAGGATCCCGGCGATCCCGAGCCTCGGATTCAGACGCTTCTTGACGAGCTCGATCGAGCCGAGCAGCTGGGAGAGCCCTTCGAGGGCGTAGTACTCCGCCTGCACCGGCACGATCACGAGGTCGGCGGCCGCCAGCGCATTCACGGTCAGCGGCCCGAACGACGGCGGGCAGTCGAGGAAGACGAAGCGGTAGCGCTCGCGCGAGCCGGCGAGCGACGACTGGAGATAGCGCTCGCCGTCCGCATGCCGGCCGAGCTCGACGGCGGCGCCCGCGAGATCGGGCTTCGCGGGCACGAGCTGCAGGTTGGCGAAGCGCGTGGGGCGTGCGACCTCCGCCACCGACGCGCCGTCGAGCAGGTCGTAGCTCGAGCTTCCGTTCCCCCGTTCGCCGAGCCCCGACGTCGCGTTCGCCTGGGGGTCGAGGTCGACCAGCAGCGCCTGCTCGCCCGCCTCGGCGAGGCAGGCGGCGAGGTTGACCGCAGTCGTCGTCTTGCCGACTCCGCCCTTCTGGTTCGCAAGCGCGTAGATCGTCCCGGGCACGCTTCCAGCGTAGCGAGAGGGGCGGCTAGAGTCGGAGGCCAACGCCGAATAGCCGGGCTACTTGACGCTGAGCAAGCACCTGAGCTCGCGTTAGGCGAGCGGACGCTTCTTGGCCATGCCGGGCCGGCGGGGAAAGCCCGGCGGCGTCGGCCTAGCTTGCGAAGAACGAGGAACCCGGCGGCGACTCGCCGAGCCCGCCTCCGACCTGCTTCGCTACCGCCGCGACTCGCTCGGGCTCGGCGCTCGGGCCGACCCAGAGGATCACAGCCCCGCCCTCCTCGACGAGCGGCAGGCACCATTCGGCCGCGACGGGAGGGTTGGCGAGCGCCTTGGCGACGGCGACCTTGTAACGCTCCGTTGCCTGGCTCTCCGCCCGACCCCAGACCACGCTCAGGTTCGGAAGCTCGCTCGTCCAGCGCTCGAGGAACTCGGTCTTGCGGCGTTCCGCCTCGAGCAGCGTCACGTGCGCTCGGGAAGTGACGCCGCCAGCGGGATCCCCGGCGTCCCGCCGCCGGAGCCAACGTCGACGATCGGCCCCTCGAAGCCGCGCACGAGCTCCAGGCCCGCGCAGCGCGTCGTCGAGCAAGACGCGCCGCGCCTCCTCAGGATCCTTCAGCGCCGTGAGCCCCGGAGTCGCGACGACCGCAGCGAGCCAGCGCTCGAGAACGTCGCTAGACAGCGTGACGTTGCGCGGGAGGATGACGACGTAGCGATTCGGCTCGGTGCCCTCGCTCAGCGTCTCGATCTCGGGATCGTCCTTCAGCCGCTCGTGCACGATCTTGCGCTCGACGGCCGTCATCGGCTCGAGCTCGACGCGCAGACCGGTCGCCGATGCTTGCTCGGCGAGCCGGAGCGCGAGCGCGTCCAGCGTCACCTGCCGGCGAGCTCGATACCCGGCTGCGTCGACGACGACCCGCTTCCGCTCGTCGTAACGGCCGCGGTAGAGGATCGCGCTCCCGAGATACTGGATCGCGTCGATCGTCTGCCCGTGCTTGCCGATCAGCATCCCGAGCTCGGCCCCGTCGCACGTCGCCCGTAGCTCCTCGTCCGTCTCGGAGATCGCGATCCGGGTGTCGATCCCGAGCTCGTGCGCGATTCGCTCGACGAGCTCGCGAAGGCGAGCGCCGTCGGCTGTCTCGTCCTCGCCGGCCGGCGCCGGCGAGGCGAAATGCTCCGCCACGTGGTCGTCCTCGATGCTGGCCACGACCCTGGCTGGCTCGTACCCGACCCCGAGCAGGCCTCGCTCCCCCTCGCTCACGACCTGGAAGCGAACCGCCGACTTGTCGAGGCCGGGCCGCTTCCGCTCGAGGTCGCGCAGCGCCGACCATTTCGCCTCGCCGACCGTCTCTCCGGTCGCCTCGACCGAGAGCTCGGTCACCGGCGGGCGCCGCCCTTCTTGCGCTTGACCTTCTTCACGCGCGGTGGGCCGGCCGGAGCCGGCTTCGCCTCGGCCGGTTTCTCCGCCCCGCCGTAGCCGCAGCGACCTCGCTCTTCGGCGGCGTCCGCGAGCTCTTCTTGGGAGGAGGTTCGCGTTTTGGCGTCAGCTTGCGCGTGATCAGACCCTGGCCGGTCGTCCAGAGGTTCGTCGTCAGCCAGTACAGCATCAGCCCGGCCGGGAAATTGAGCACGAACGGGATGAACGCGATCGGGAGAATGAGCATCAGCGCCCGCTGCGCGGGCTGCATCGTGGCCGACATCAGGTACGTCGACGTGAGCTGGCTGATCGCGTACATGACGACGAGCAGCGGCCCCCAGCCCACCTTCGTGTTCTCGATGATGTTGATCAGGTTCAGCCACTCGAGATCCTCGGGACCCTCGCCCATCGCCTGGTAGGCGGGGAAGATCTCGTTCTCGAAGCCGCGGAGGACGAAGAAGAGACCGATGAAGACCGGGATCTGAGCGATGATCGGAAGGCAGGAGGAGGCCGGGTTGATCTGGTTCTCCTTGTAGAAGGCCATCAGCTCCTGGTTCATCTTCTGGCGGTCGTGCTTGTACTTCGACTGGAGCGCCTTCATCTCCGGCGCATGCGCCTGCAGGTTCTGCATCGAGTGGATCTGGCGCACCGTCAGCGGGACGAGCAGCATCCGGACGATCACGACGAGGGCGACGATCGACCAGGCCCACGTGAGCCCGACCGTGTCGTGGAGGTTCGTCAGCGCCCACGTGAGCAGGTCTTCGAGCGGCGTGAGGATCCCGGCCAGGATCATGCGTAGTCCACGCCGCCGTGGCTCCACGGGTTGCAGCGCAGAAGCCGCCAGCCCGCCTTCGCGGCGCCCTTGAGGAGCCCGTGCTTCTCGAACGCGTCGAGGGCGTACTGGGAGCAGCTCGGGTGGTACTTGCAGGTGCCTTCGGGAGTGAGGCGGCCGAGGGTGTGCCGCCAGGCCTGGACGACCGCGATTCCGAGAATCCTCACGTGGCTTCCTTCCCGCGCCGGGTCTGCTCCATGATTCTGGCCTGCTCGAGAATCTCGGTCACGCGCTCGACGAGCCACTCGTGGCCGCGCGTGTCGGCTGGCTCGGCGAGGCCGGGCCGCGCGACGAGCACGTAGTCGTGACCCGTGTCGGTCAGGGAGGAGAGCTCGTCCCACGTCTCGCGGAGCTGGCGCTTGACTCGATTGCGCGCGACCGCGTTTCCCACCGACTTCGGCACCGCCAGACCGAGGCGCGGAGGGCGATCCTCGTCGCGCGGGAACCAGTGGAGGACGAGGTACCGCGTCGTCGCCGACCGGCCCTGGCGATAGACGGCGTCGAAGTCCCGGGAGCGGGAGAGGCGGTTCCGGCGCTGCGTCGTGTCTCTGCTGATGGCGATCGGGTGACGTCGACGAGGGCGGTCAGGCAGAAAGACGCTTGCGGCCCTTCGCCCTGCGGCGCTTCAGGATCGCCTGTCCCGCTTTGGTTGACATGCGCGCGCGGAAGCCGTGCTTGCGCTTGCGCCGGCGGACGTTTGGCTGGTAGGTGCGCTTCATGAGAGATTCGCTTCCGTCGGAAAAAAGCCGCCGGGCTGGCGGAGCGAAAAAGTATAGACGAGGGTCGCCGAAGTCCGTTATCCACAGATCCTCGAGGACGTGGAAAGGGCCGCAAAACGCGACCGGGACGACAGTTCTCCCACAGGTTATCCCCAGCTGGGGATAACTCTGCGTGAGCTAAAATCCCTGCTCAGAGCGGTATTTTCCATTCGCTGTTGGGATTGAGCCGGCCGCCGGACGCTGCTATGCTCGCCGCTCCCTGCGAGCTGTGAGAGGAGCCGAGGCGTCGGCGTGGAGCACCAGATCGAGCTGACTGCGGACAGCCTGTGGGACGAGGTCTCGGGCCGGCTCAGAGGGGCACTGAACGAAGCGACGTTCGGCACGTGGTTCGGAGAGGCAGCCGGAGCGGAGCTCTCCGACGACGCGTTCACGCTGGCGGTCCCGAACGACTTCACCCGGGAGTGGATCGAGGGGCATTTCCTCGGCCTGATCCGCGCCGCCGTCAAGGACGCGACCGGGCACGAACGGAGCGTCCGGCTGACCGTGCGGGACTTCTCGGCTTCGCGGTTCTCCTCCCAGCGGAGCGAGGACGGGGTCGCGTCGGTCGAGGCTCCGCCGCGCGTGGCTCCGGAGCATCCGGCCGCGTTCGGGGGAATGAACCCGAAGTACACGTTCGACCTCTTCGTGATCGGCTCGTCCAACCGCTTCGCGCACGCGGCTGCCCTGGCGGTCGCAGAGGCGCCGGCGCAGGCCTACAACCCGCTCTTCATCTACGGCTCGACGGGGCTCGGGAAGACCCATCTGCTCCAGGCGATCGGCCAGTACGTCGGCGAGCACGGGAACGGCCTGACGGCGCGGTACGTCACGAGCGAGACCTTCATGAACGACTTCATCAACTCGCTCCGCGACAAGCGGATCGAGGGGTTCAAGCAGCGCTACCGGACCTACGACGTGCTGCTCGTCGACGACGTCCAGTTCCTCGAGGGCAAGGACCGGATGCAGGAGGAGTTCTTCCACACCTTCAACACGCTCTACGAGGCCGGCAAGCAGATCGTGCTCTCCTCCGACCGGCCGCCGAAGGAGATCGCGACGCTCGAGGAGCGGCTGCGCTCGCGCTTCGAGTGGGGGCTGATCACCGATATCCAGCCGCCCGATCTCGAGACGCGGATCGCGATCCTCCGCAAGAAGGTGAAGACCGACCAGATCAACGTGCCCGACCCGGACGTGCTGACCTACGTCGCGGAGCGCGTGACGACGAACATCCGCGAGCTCGAAGGCGCGCTGACCCGGGTCGTCGCGCTCTCGTCGCTCACGGGCCGCGCGATGACGGTGGAGCTGGCCGAGGACGTGCTCAAGGACGTCTTCCCCCAGGGCCAGCCCGTCGAGATCTCGATCCGCCGGATCCAGGAGACCGTCTCGGAGCGCTTCGGGATGACGATCGGCGAGCTCTGCAGCGCGAAGCGATCTCAGGCGATCGCGTATCCCCGCCAGGTCGCGATGTATCTCTCGCGCGCGCTCACCGACTCCTCGCTCCCGAAGATCGGCAAGGAGTTCGGCGGCCGTGACCACACGACCGTGATGCACGCGAACGCCAAGATCGAGGGGATGATCCGGGAGGACAGGTCTGTGTTCAACCTTGTGCAGGAACTGACCGCACGGATCAAGCAAGCCGGCTGATTTCTGTGGAAACCTTTCGAAACCGCTCTTGCCTGTGGGTTACTCGCCGTTCTCCACCGTGTGGACCCACCGCGCAAACCCGCTCGGGAAGCCGTTCGCTACCGTCTTCCCCGTCGTCCACACTCCCTATGACTGCTACGAGAAAAAAATAAAGGAGAACGATGAATAGTGAGGCGACAGCGGAGGTCGAGTTGGAGACGGGGCTCGAGCCGGTGACCGAGGCGACGGGAATGAAGATCACGGTCTCGAAGGACGAGCTCGTCGCGAAGCTCGGCGTGGTCTCGCGCGCGGTCTCCACCCGGGGCACCGTGCAGGTTCTCTCCGGAATCCTCTTGACCGCGGCAGAGGGCTCGCTCTCGCTGGCTGCGACCGACATGGAGCTGTCGCTCCGCACGACGCTCGACGCGCAGGTCGAGGGCGAAGGGGCTGTCGTCGTCCCCGGCAAGCTGCTCGTGGATCTCGCCCGGCTGCTGCCGGAGAGCGAGGTGACGCTCGAGTACCGCCCCTCGGAGGGAGTCGCGCACGTTGTCTCCGGAACGACGTCCTACCGCCTGAACACCTATTCGGCCGAGGACTTCCCCCGCCTCCCCGCCGTCGACGCGCAGCTGCATTCGATCGACCGCGAGGCGCTGCTCGAGACGATCTCGCGGGTAGCGCGCTCCGCGTCACGGGACGAGTCGCGGCCGGTACTCACGGGGATCCTCGTGCGTTTCGAGGCCGGGAAGCTCGTGATGGTGGCCACCGATTCCTACCGGCTCTCGGTCAAGGAGACCGAGCTCGAGGCCGACAGCCCCGGAGCTCGAGGCGATCATCCCGGCACGCGCGCTCCAGGAGCTCTCCGCGACTCGCCGGGGGGACACCGTCGAGCTCGGCGTCCACGAGAACCACGTCGTCTTCGGCGCGAGCTCGCCGGGCGGGGGCGAGGCGTGGCTGACGACGCGCCGGATCGACGGCCAGTTCCCGAACTACCGCCAGCTTCTGCCCGAGACGTTCGAGGTCGAGTTGACGATCGCTCGAGCCGAGCTGGGCGACGTGGTCCGCCGCGTGGCCGTGATGGCGCAGCGCAACTCGCCGCTCCGGCTCCGTTTCGCGGAGGGAGAGCTGACCGTCTCGGCCCAGACCCAGGACGTCGGCGAGGCCAAGGAGTCGCTGCCGGTGAGCTATACCGGCGACGAGTTCGTGATCGGGTTCAACGCCGAGTTCCTGCGCGACGGCGTCGACTCGATCGTCGGCGAGGACGTCCAGGTCAAGCTGATCAACCCGCTCCGCCCGGCGATCCTCGTCGACACGACCGGGGACTTCACCTACCTGATCATGCCGATCCGGCTGGCGGGCTGACCGCTGAGCCGGGTCGCCCGTCGGACTGTGTGAGTCTCGGCCGACGCTGATCGTCTCCGCGGTTTCCCTGCGTGAGTTTCGCTCGTATGCTCGGCTCGAGCTCGAGCTCGAGCCGGGGCTCGTGCTCGTGACCGGCGCGAACGGAGCCGGCAAGACGAACCTGCTCGAATCCCTCCACGTCGGGACTCAGGGGTTCTCGCCGCGGACGAGAGCGGACGCTCAGCTCGTTCGTCTCGGCGCCGACGGGGCCAGGATCGCTCTGGGCGGCGAGCGCTCCGGCCGGCCGCTCCAGCTCGAGCTGACGATCCAGCCCCACCAGGGCAAGCGCGCCAAGCTGAACGGCGCTGCGCTGCGCTCGACCGAGCAGCTCCGAGGCGAGGTGTCGACGCTCGTCTTCACCCCCGACCGGCTTGCGGTCGTCAAGGGCGCTCCGGCTGTCAGGCGCGCGTACTTCGACCGCTCGCTCTCGCGGCTGCTCCCGGGCCGCGCGACCCTGCCGATCGACTACGCCGCCGCCGTCGGCCAACGGAACGCCGCGCTTCGCCGGGCCGGAGGAGGCGCAGGCGCGACGGCTGCGATCGAGCCGTGGACGCAGCAAGTCGCGAATCTCGGCACCCAACTCGTCGAAGCGAGGCGCGAGGCGCTGGGGCTGCTGGCGGCCCCGTTTCGAGAGCGGGCGGGCGAGCTCGGCCTCCCCGCTACGACGCTCGACTACGAAGGCGAGCCGCCTACTGTAGCCGCGCTCGAGGCGAGGCTCGCCAGGGATGTCGAGCGCGGCGTGACCGGGCTCGGGCCACATCTGGACGAGATTGCGATCCGCTCCGGCTCACGCGAGCTCCGGAGCTTCGGCTCTCAGGGCGAGCAGCGGCTGGCCGTTCTCTCGCTGCTGCTCGCGGAGGCCGAGGTGCTGGCCGAGCTGCGGGGTGTGCCGCCGCTCGTCCTGCTGGACGACGTCCTCTCCGAGCTCGATGCTGCGCGTCGAAGGACGCTGGCGGAGCGAATCGGTCTCGTCGGGCAGGCGATCGTGACGGCCACGGGTGCGGAAGCGCTGCCGCTTGCGCCGGCGCAGCTGCTCGAGGTGACGCCCGGTGTGGTGAGCGTGGTGAACGTGCACCGATGAAGCGCCTCGACGGTGAGATCAGGCGCGAGCTCGACCGGGTCGGCTCCGAGCGCGACTATCCGACAGCAGCCGGGAGCCTGAACGCGATCGTGGCCGCCTGGCCGGCAGCGGTCGGCGCGGAGAACGCGAGGCGCGCGTGGCCCGCGCGGATCGGTCGTGACGGTGTGCTCGTCGTGCATGCGAGCGACGCCGTTTGGGCGTTCCAGCTCGGAATGCTTGCGAGCTCGATTCTCGAGCGGCTCGCGGCAACGCTCGGCACAGCCGCTCCGCCGAAGGTTCGATTCGTGCCGGGCCCGATCCCGGGCCGGGAGGTCGCGCCGAGCGACGAGACCCCGTCGACGCCTCCGGCGGTGGCTCCCGGGGACGCCGCGGAAGGTGCCGTCGTCGCCGCTCGGATCGAGGACGACGAGCTCCGCGAGAGCGTCGCGAGAGCCGTTGCGGCGAGCCTCGCGCGAAGCCGCTCCGACCGCGCTTTCTGATACACTGCTCTCCGCCCGCAAGATGGCTATTTGCAGGGCTTTTTTCATGACCGAAACCGATTACACAGCCGACTACTCCGCAAAGGACATCACCGTTCTCGAAGGCCTCGAGCCGGTCCGGCTTCGGCCCGGGATGTACATCGGCTCGACCGGCTCGCGCGGGCTCCACCATCTCGTCTACGAGGTGGTCGACAACTCCGTCGACGAGGCGCTCGCGGGCCGCAACGAGCGGATCGAGGTGACGCTCCATCCCGACAACTCGGTGACCGTCAAGGACTGGGGCTCCGGGATCCCTGTGGACGCGATGGCCGACACGGGCGACTCCGCCCTGACCGTCGTCTTGACCAAGCTGCATGCCGGAGGCAAGTTCGGCGGCGACGGCTACAAGGTCTCGGGCGGACTCCACGGTGTCGGCGTCTCGGTCGTCAACGCGCTGTCGGAGCGCCTCTGCGCCGAGGTCCGCCGAGACGGGAAGCTGTACCGCCAGGAGTTCGCTCGGGGCGTGCCGTTGGGCGACGTCGAGGTTGTCGGGAGTCGCGAACGACACCGGCACGACGATCACCTTCCTGCCGGACGCCGAGATCTTCGAGGAGCTCGACCTCTCGACGCAGACGCTCGTGCAGCGGCTCCGGGAGACCGCCTTCCTGACGCGCGGTCTGCGGATCGCGCTCGTCGACGAGCGCGAGGGCGAGGATCGTCACGAGTTCTACGCCGAGGGCGGGATCAAGGACTTCGTCGCCTACGTCAACGACGCCAAGGATCCGATCCACAAGCACATCGTCTACTTCGAGGGCGAGAACGACGACGGCGCTCTCGAGGTCGCGATGCAGTGGAACACGTCCTACGTCGAGTCGGTGTTCTCGTTCGCGAACAACATCAACACGCACGAGGGCGGCACCCACCTCTCCGGCTTCCGCGCCGCGCTCACCGGCACGCTGAACCGCTATGCGCGCGACAAGGGCCTGCTGAAGGAGAAGGAGGACAACCTCGAGGGCGAGGACGTCCGTGAGGGTCTCGCCGCGGTGATCTCGGTCAAGCTCCGCCACCCGCAGTTCGAGGGCCAGACGAAGACGAAGCTCGGCAACCCGCCGATCGAGAGTCTCGTCAAGCAGGTCGTGAACCAGCAGCTGGCCGAGTTCCTGGAGGAGAATCCGCAGGATGCCCGGCAGATCGTGGCGAAGGCGATCTCCGCCCAGCGCGCACGCCAGGCGGCTCGCAAGGCGCGCGAGCTGACCCGCCGCAAGAGCGCCCTCGAGAGCATGTCGCTGCCCGGCAAGCTCGCCGACTGCTCGATCAAGGATCCCGAGGCGGCAGAGCTCTTCATCGTCGAGGGCGACTCCGCCGGCGGTTCGGCCAAGATGGGCCGCGACCGCACCTACCAGGCGATCCTGCCGCTCCGCGGAAAGATCATCAACTCGGAGAAGAACCGGATCAACAAGGTTCTCTCGAACAACGAGATCCAGGCGATGATCACCGCGATCGGAACCTCGCTCGGCGACGAGTTCGACATCGCGAAGCTCCGCTACCACAAGGTGATCGTGATGACGGACGCCGACGTGGACGGGTCGCACATCAGGACGTTGATCCTGACCTTCCTCTACCGCCAGATGCCGGAGCTGATCGAGCGCGGACACGTCTACATCGCAGTGCCGCCGCTCTACAAGGTGAAGCTCGGCAACCAGGAGTTCTACTTCGAGAAGGACGCCCAGCTCGAGGAGCTGCTCGTACGGGAGCGAGTGGGCGATCTCGAGGTCGCGTCCTCCGGCGGCGAGCCGCTCAAGCTCACGGAGGCTCGCTGGGGCCGCTTCGTGCGCGCGCTCGTCGAGTTCGAGGGCTGGCTCGCCCGGCTCCGCGCCGACTATGGCGCCGCGCCGGCCGATTTCATGGTCACGCACCGCCTCGTGGCGACCGAGTTCGGCTCGCTCGGGGCGCTCGACGACGCCGTGATCGCGACGACCGACAACGGCTACGCGCTGACGATCCGCGCGCGCGGGGAGCACTCGATCGAGGTCAAGGTCGTCGAGACCGAGACGAGCGCGGCCACCCATGTCACCGTTCCGGCCGCGCTCGTCGCTTCGCCGATCTACGGCAATCTGCGCAAGGCCTACGCCAAGCTCGTCGAGGTCGTGGGCACGCCGCCGTACACGCTCGTCTCCGGGAGGAAGCGGCGCGAGGCCGAGACGTTCGCGGAGCTTCGCGGCGAGGCGCTCGAGCTCGCGAAGGAGGGTTTGCAGCTCTCTCGATTCAAGGGCCTCGGAGAGATGAACGAGGAGCAGCTCTGGGAGACGACGATGGATCCGCAGAAGCGGCTGCTGATCCGCGTCGACGTCGAGGATGCCTCGGCGGCCGACCGGCTCTTCTCGACCTTGATGGGCGACCAGGTCGAACCGCGCCGCGCGTTCATCGAGGAGAACGCCCGAGACGTGCGCTTCCTCGATGTCTGATCTCGTCCCCGGAGGCCTCGGCAGCGGCCGGATCGAGCCGCGCGAGCTCGAGCAGGAGATGCGCTCGAGCTATCTCGACTATGCGATGAGCGTGATCGTCGGGCGCGCGTTGCCCGACGTGCGGGACGGCCTCAAGCCGGTGCACCGCCGCGTCCTCTTCGGGATGCACGAGGCGGGTCTCCAGCCGAACCGGCCCTACAAGAAGTCCGCTGCGACGGTCGGCGACGTGATGGGCAAGTACCACCCCCACGGCGACGCCTCGATCTACGACACCCTCGTCCGGATGGCGCAGCCGTTCAGCCTGCGCTACCCGCTCGTCGACGGGCAGGGCAACTTCGGCTCGGTCGACGACGACCCGCCGGCGGCGATGCGCTACACCGAGGCGCGACTCGCGCGGATCGCGACCGAGATGCTGCGCGACATCGACGCCGACACCGTCGACTTCGTCCCGAACTACGACGAGTCGCGGCGCGTCCCGGACGTGCTCCCGTCCCGCTTCCCCAACCTGCTCGTGAACGGCTCGGCCGGGATCGCGGTCGGGATGGCCACGAACATGCCGCCGCACCGGCTCGGCGAGATCATCGACGCGATCGTCCAGCTCCTCGACAAGCCCGACGCGAACGTCGAGGACCTGATCAAGCACGTCAAGGGCCCCGACTTCCCGACCGGCGCGATCGTCGTCGGCCGGAGCGGGATCCGCGACGCGTATCGCACCGGGCGCGGCCGGAT
Source organism: uncultured Gaiellaceae bacterium (assembly GCA_963745775.1). GTDB lineage: Bacteria > Actinomycetota > Thermoleophilia > Gaiellales > Gaiellaceae > Gaiellasilicea. Next base: position 133,919 of record CAVUYY010000013.1, on the reverse strand, counting down.
CGTGATGCGCGCCCGTGCCCACGTCGAGGAGCTCCGAGGCGGCAAGAGCGCGATCGTCGTCACCGAGCTTCCGTACGGGGTCAAGAAGGGCGGCGAGAGCGGCGTGATCAAGAAGATCGCGGACCTCGTCGGGGAGAAGGTGATCACGGAGGTCTCGGACCTCGCCGACCACTCCGACCGCACCGGGATGCGGATCCAGATCGAGCTCAAGCGCGACGCGATTCCGCAGGTGGTCCTGAACAAGCTCTACAAGCACACCTCGCTGCAAGCGACGTTCGGCTACAACGCCGTCGCGCTCGTCGACAACGTGCCGCGGACGCTGTCCCTGCTCGAGCTCGTCACGCACTACCTGAACTACCAGCGCGAGATCATCACGCGGCGCTCCAAGTTCGAGCTCCGCAAGGCGGAAGACCGGGCGCACGTCCTCCAGGGCTACCTGATCGCCCTCGACAACCTCGACGAGGTGATCCGGATCATCCGCGGCGCCGACGACACCGACGGGGCACGCGAGGAGCTGATGTCCGCATTCGCGTTGTCGGAGATTCAGGCGACCGCGATTCTCGATCTGCGCCTCCGCGCGCTCACCGGGCTCGAGCGCAAGCGCGTCGAGGACGAGTTCAACGATCTCCAGGAGAAGATCGCCGAGCTCCGAGCGATCCTCGGCGACCCGGCTCGGATCGACGCGCTGATCCGTGAGGAGCTGCTGGAGCTGAAGACGATCTACGGCAAGAACGACGACCGTCGCACGGAGATCATCGCGGCCGAGGGCGAGTTCTCGCTCGAGGACATGATCGCCGAGGAGGACATGGTGATCGCGATCACCCAGTCCGGCTACATCAAGCGGCTGCCGGTCACCACCTACCGCGAGCAGCGGCGCGGTGGCCAGGGCGTCATGGGAATGGACTTGAAGGACGAGGACTTCATCGAGCACCTCTTCGTGGCCTCGACGCACGACTACATCCTCTTCTTCACGAGCGTCGGCAAGGTCTACCGGCTCAAGGTGCACGAGCTGCCGCTCGGCTCGCGCCAGTCGAAGGGTCGCGCGATCGTCAACCTGCTTCCCTTCCGCCAGGACGAGTCGGTGCGGGCCGTGATCGCTACTCGCGACTACAAGGAGTCGAAGTTCCTCGTCTTTGCGACCAGGAAGGGCGTCGTCAAGAAGACCGAGTTCCTCGAGTACAACACGCCCCTGAAGGCGGACGGGATCATCGCGATCAAGATGCGCGAGGACGACGAGCTCATCGGGGTTCGGCTCTCGGACGGAGACGACGACATCATCATGGTCTCCCGGTTCGGCCAGGCAATTCGCTTCCACGAGAACGACGTCCGCTCGATGGGCCGCGCCGCCTCCGGTGTGCGCGGGATGAATCTGCGCTCGGGCGACGACGTGATCGAGGTGAACGTGGCGGAGGACGACGCCGACCTCCTCGTCGTGACGGAGAACGGCTACGGCAAGCGCACGCCGCTACACGAGTACCCGAGGAAGGGTCGTGGCGGGCTCGGGGTCAAGACCGTCCAGCTGGCCGAGGCGAAGGGCAAGCTCGCCGGCGCGCGCGTCGTCCGGGACGGCTATGCGGTGATGCTGATCTCGACCGGCGGAACGGTGATCCGGATGCCGGTCGAAGGGATTCGGCGGGCGGGACGCTCCACCCAGGGCGTGATCGTGATGCGCCTGCGCGGGGACGAGACGGTCTCGAGCCTCGCCCCCGTGGTCGAGAGCGACGCGTCGGCCGAGGCGTCGATCGCTGCCGCTGCAACCGCGGCAGACGAGGCAGGGATCGAGCCGGCGGCCGAGCCGCAGTTCGACGAGGACGGCTTTGCGACGACCGGCTCGGACGACGGCTGACGCGACGCGCCTTCGTCGCCCGGCCCCCGCTTCCAAAACCACCGCAAACGGTGTATATCTCCCTCTAGAGGGGTCGCCGTCCCAGCCGATAAAGGGTTCGATATGGCTTACAGCAATCAGCTCGACCTGCTTGAACCGATAAATCTGACCGACCATCTCGACAAAGTCGAGCTCTATCTCGGCCAGGTTTGCCAGATCGCGGGGATCTCGAAGATGCAGCTCGACTACTGGACGAACAAGGCGCAGATCCCCACGAAGGGCAAGAAGCAGCGGATCTACGACATCGAGGCGCTCGAGACCGTGATGCTGATCAAGCAGGCGAAGGACAAGGGCTTGAACCTCGGCGCCGCGATCGACGCTGCGCGGCGGTTTCGCGAGACGAACAAGCAGCTCGTCTAGCTCGAGCTGCTCTCGCCGGCCGAGCCCCCTGGCTTCGGCATGAAGGCCGTCAGCATGTCGATCGGGGCGGGGAAGACGATCGTCGACGAGTTCGTGGCGCCGATCTCGAGCAGCGTCTGCAGGTAGCGCAGCTGCAGCGCCATCGGCGATTTCGCCATCACGTCGGCTGCGTCGGAGAGCTTCTGCGAGGCCTGGAACTCGCCCTCGGCTGCGATGATCTTGGCGCGCCGCTCCCGTTCGGCCTCCGCCTGACGCGCCATCGCGCGCTGCATCGTTGCGGGAATCTCGACGTCCTTCACCTCGACGATCGAGACCTTGACGCCCCACGGTGAGGTGGCCTCGTCGATGATGCTCTGCAGGATTGCGTTGATCTTGTCGCGCTCGGAGAGCAGCTCGTCGAGCGTGTGCTGACCGAGCACCGAGCGGAGCGTCGTCTGGGCGATCTGCGAGGTCGCGACCATGAAGTTCTCGACTTGGACGATCGCGTTCTTCGGCTCGATGATCCGGAAGTAGGCGACGGCGTTCACCTTGACCGGGACGTTGTCCTTCGTGATCACCTCCTGCGGAGGCACGTTCAGCGTGATCGTGCGCAGGTCGACCTTGACCATCCGGTCGATCACGGGGATCAGGAGGAAGAGACCCGGTCCCTTCGGCTCCGGCAGGAGCCGGCCGAGCCGAAAGATGACGCCGCGCTCGTACTCGCGCGCCACCTTGATCGCCGCAAAGAGAAACAGCAGGAGGATGAAGACGACGGCGGCGAGCGCGATCAGGGTGATCGACATCTAGGTCCTTTCCGAAGCGGGATCCGGGCTTGCGACGACGAGCTGGAGCTCCTCCTGCTGAACCGACTCTATGCGGACGCGCTCACCCGGGCGGAGTGGTGACCCGTCGGTCGTCCGGGCGCGCCAGAGCTCGCCGTCGACGAAGACGAAGCCGTCGCCTCGGACCTGAGCCGCCTCGCCGACGAGCCGGTGCGTACCCACCGCCGAGGGAGCTTTGCGGGCGGTCGCGGCCTTTGTCAGCGCGAACCCGAAGATCCCGGCGAGCGTCAGCGCGATCGCGAGCGCGACCTGGATCGACACCTGGTACGCCTCTCCGGCGGGGTCGAAGAGGAGGAGCGCGCCGATCACGAAGGTGACCGCGCCGGCCACCGACAGTGCTCCATGCGAGACGACGAAGCCTCGGCGATGAAGAAGGCAGCCGAGAGGATCATCAGGAGCAGACCTGCGGCGGAGACCGGGAGAACCTGGAGCCCGTAGAGCCCGACGACGAGCGAGATCGCCCCGACGGTGCCCGGGAAGACGAGCCCGGGGTTCCAGAGCTCGACCACGATTCCGATCAGCCCGATCGAGAGCATCAGCGCGACGATGTTGGGGTCGATCAGGAGGTCGAGGATGCTCTTCCACGTCGACATCTCGGTTCGCTCGATCGTCGTTCCCGGGGGCGTGTCGATCGTCAGCTCGGGCTTGGTCGGCGGCACGGTGCCGTCGATCTGGCGGAAGAGCGAGTCGTAGTCGGCGGCGAGGACGTCGGCCACGTTCAGGCGCACCGCCTCTCGGGCGCCGAGATTCGACGCCTCGGTCACCATCTTCCGAGCCTCGGCCACGTTCCGCTCGTTCTCGCGCGCCAGCTCGCCGATGTACGCCGAGGCGTCGTTGACGATCTTGCGCCGGAGATCCTTGGAGAAGTCCTCGCCGCCCGTCGTGATCGGCGTCGAGGAGCCGATGTTCGTCTGCGGCGCCATCGCCAGCACGTCGGCCGCCATCCCGATCACTGCGCCGGCCGAATCCGCGCTCGACCCGGAGGGCGCGACGTAGACGACGACGGGCACGTTTGCCGCGAGGATCCCCTTGACGATCGCGCGCATCGAGGAGCCGAGGCCGCCGGGTGTGTCGAGCTCGATCACGACCGCGGCGAATCCCTCGCTCTCCCCGCGCTCGATCGCGTCGAGCAAGTACTCCTGCGTCACCGGGTTGACGTCGTTCTGGAACTCCGCGACGAGCACGCGCGAAGGCGCGTCTGCGGCCGTCGCCGGGGCGGAGAGCAGAAGCGCGGCTGCCGCGGCGAGCGAGAGCCGCAGACCCCGCGAGAGCAAAGCGTGCAAGGCAGGCCGATTCTAGCCTGTGCGGGGTGTTCGTAAGGATTCGGTCAAGCAGGGGTCGTCGCGCTTGTGGGGAAAGAAGACAATCGCCACTGTTGGCTGACCCCGTGAAGAAGCTTGGCTTCCTGTTCCTGCTCGGACTCGCGTCCGCGCTGCCCGTGGAGGCCCGGGCGAGCGACGCGACGATCGTCTCGCGCGATGTCGCAGTCGGGTCGAGCCGCGTGCTTGCGAGTGCTCCCTCGAGATTCAACCTCGTCGGCGTGCACTGGCGGGGAGCCGGAAGCGTGCAGTTCCGCACCCGTTCGCTCGGGGGCCGCTGGAGCGAATGGGTGGACGCAGCGCCGGAGGCCGAGGATCAGCCCGACTCGGGGACGGCCGAGCGGGCGCGCGCGAAGGGCTGGCGGCTCGGGAACCCGTGGTGGGTCGGACCGTCCGACCGGATCCAGTATCGGCGCTCGGGCACCGTCACCCGCCTGAGAGCGCACTTCGTCTGGAGCGAGCCCTCGTACGTGCCGCCGCGGACGCTGCAGCGTGCCGGCATGCCGGCGATCGTGCCCCGCTCCGGCTGGAAGGCCGACGAGTCGATCGTCCGCTCCAAGCCCGCCGTCGCAACGGCGCTCAGAGTCGCGATCGTCCATCACACAGCGGGCGGGAACGGCTACGACGCGGCCCAGTCGGCGGCGATCGTGAAGGCGATCCAGGTCTACCACGTCAAGGGAAACGGCTGGAACGACATCGGCTACAACTTTCTCGTCGACCGGTTCGGCAAGGTCTTCGAGGGTCGCGGCGGCGGGATCGACGAGAACGTCGTCGGCGCGCATGCGGAGGGCTTCAACACCGGCTCCGTCGGAGTCGCGGTGCTCGGCGAATACGGCTCGCTCGCCGTGGCAGGCGCGGCGCGAGACTCGCTCGCCCGCCTGCTCGCCTGGCGGCTCGACGAGGCTCACGTCGACCCGCTCTCGACCCTCTCGTTCATCTCGAACGGCAACCAGCGCTTCCCCTCGGGCCTCCCTGTCTTCCTGCGAGCGGTCTCCGGCCACCGCGACACGGGCTTCACCGACTGTCCGGGCACCGCGCTCTACAACCTGCTGAACGGGCTCGCGGGCAACGCTCGGGCGATCGGGCTGCCGAAGCTCTTTGCGCCGCTCGTGACCGGAGCCGTGCCCGGCAAGGTGCGCTTCCGCGCCCGGCTTTCGTCCGCGCTTCCGTGGTCCGTGGACGTGCTCGACGCGAGCGGGATCTCGGTGGCCGGTACCGAGGGGCAGAGCGCGAGCGTCGACTGGACGTGGGACGCGACGCTGGCGCCGCGTCGGCCCTACACCTTCTCGATCGCGACGGCCGGGGCGACGCCGGTGGCCGGCTCGCTCGGGGGCACGGTCGCCGGCCCGGGCGCCGAGCTGCGGATCGCCGGACTCGCCGCCGATCCGGAGACGATCTCGCCGAACGACGACGGCGCGGCCGACGCGACGAGCGTCACTTACACGCTGAACGAGGGCGCCAACGTCTCGGTGAGCGTCCTCGATGCGAGCGGCGCGATCGTCCAGGCGCTGCCGAGGGCGTACCGGCGCCCCGGAGAGCATGTCGTCGCCTTCGACGCGCTCGGCCTCCCCGACGGGCTGTACACCATCTCGCTCGAGGCGAAGGGGACCGGCGGCAGGATCGCGGTCGCCTCGGTTCAGGTTGGCGTCACGCGGACGCTCGGCGGGTTCGTTTCGCCTCGCCCGGCGTTCTCGCCGAACGGCGACGGGCGCGCCGATCGCGTCGCCTTCAGGTTCGTGCTCGCCGGCCCGGCCGAGGTGCGGCTGCGGGTGCTCCGCGACGGCAAGTGGGTCGCGACGCCGTTCACAGGTCCGCTGCTGCCGGGAGCGCAGCGGCTGGAGTGGGACGGAAGCAAGCGGATCGGGCGTCTCCTCGACGGCAGCTACGACGCGATCCTCGAGGCGACGGATCCGATCGGGACGACGACGATCGCGGTTCCGCTCGTCTCGGACACGCGCGCGCCCACTCTGAAGATCCTCCAGCGGTTTCCGCTCAGGCTCGAGGTCAGCGAGTCGGCGGAGCTGACGGTTCGGGCCGGCGGGCGCACGTTCAAGCGCCAGGCGCCGGAAGCCGGGAAGCTGCCGATCTACGGGATTCCGCGTTCCGGCGTCGTGCGGATCGTCGCCTGGGATCCGGCCGGCAATCCGAGCCGTCCCGTCTCACGCCGCTAGCCGATTAGCATAGAGCGGTGCAGCCGCCGCGCCGCCAGCCTCGTCCCGTCGACAATGCCCGCCGACGCGAGCAGCTCGTCTACGAGCGGCTGAGCGATCCGATTCTCGTGCGGCGGGCAAAGGACGGCGACCGTCGTGCGCTTGCGGTGCTCTGCGAGCGGCATGCGCCGAAGGTCGAGCGACTCACGGGGCATCTCCTGCGCGATCGAGAGGATGCGCGCGACGCGGCACAGGACGCGCTCGCCCGGCTGTGCGTGAAGCTCCCGCAGTTCCGCGGCGAGTCGGCGTTCTCGACCTGGCTCCACCGGCTGACCGTGAACGCCTGTCGGGACGTCGCCCAGCGCCAGGTCGCCCGCAGGTGCGAGCCGCTCGAAGAGGATCGCCGCGTCTCGCGCGAGCTCGGCCCGGCCGGAGAGGTCGAAGCGTCCGAGCTGCGAGCCGAGCTCGGCGTCTGCCTCGCCCAGATCGCGCCCGCCCAGGCGAAGGTGGTCGTCCTCAAGGACGCGTTCGACTTCAGCTTCGAGGAGATCGCCGGCGCGGCCGGGATGCCGGTCGGAACGGCGAAGTGCTATGCGCATCGCGCCCGCAACGGGCTGCGGGATCGGCTGGAAGACCGGCTGAACGAGAGGCTGAGCGCGTGAGCGTCCCCGCAACGGCGCTGCCGCTCGATCGGGCCGCGATCGAGGCGATCCTGCCCCATCGCGCACCGTTTCTCCTCCTCGACGAGGTGATCGAGCTCGAGCCCGGAGCGAGAGTGGTCGCGCGGAAGCTCGTGACCGAAGAGGACTGCGCCGGCCACTTCCCCGGCAACCCGATCATGCCCGGGGTGAAGATGGTCGAGGCGCTCGCTCAGGCCGGCGCGGTCGCCGTGCTCTCGGAGCCCGAGAACAAGGGCCGGCTCGCCCTCTTCGCCGGGATCGACGACGTCCGCTTCAAGCGGCTCGTCCGTCCGGGGGACGAGCTCGAGCTGACGTGTGTGCTCGAGCAGGTGCGCGGGCCGATCGGCCGAGGCAAGGCGCGCGCCACGGTCGGCGGCCAGCTCGCGGTGCGCGGCACTCTCACGTTCGCGGTGGATCAGTCCTCGTGATCGGCTCGGCGAACGGAGCGCTGGTCGGCATCACCGGCCTGGCGGCCAACGTCCCCGAGCGTGTCTACACCAATGCGGATCTGGAGCAGTTCGTGGACACGACGGACGAGTGGATCGTCGAGCGGACGGGAATCCGCGAGCGGCGGTTTGCCGAGCGGGACGAGGCGCTGACCGACATCGCGCTTCCCGCGGCTCAGGAAGCGCTCTCGCGGGCGGGTGTCGAGGGCAAGGACATCGACCTCCTGATCTGCGCCACGGTGACGCCGGACATGATGTTCCCGACGAGCTCGGCGATCATGGCCGACCGTCTGGGCGCGGCCGACGCCGGAGCCTACGACCTGCTCGCGGGCTGCACGGGCTTCATGTACGCGATCGCCCAGGCCTACGGCATGCTCGCCTCGGGGCTCTCGCGGCGAGCGCTCGTCGTTGGCGGTGACGTGCTCTCCAAGATCCTCGACTGGAGCGACCGCTCGACGCTCGTGCTCTTCGGCGACGGCGCCGGAGCCGTCGTGCTGGAGCGGGTCGACCGTGGCGGGTTCCTCGGTTTCGAGCTCGGCGCGGACGGCGCGGGGGGCGAGCACCTCTGGCTTCCCGGCAGCGGCTCGCGCCACTTCGACGATCCCGACTCGTTCGTGAAGATGAACGGCCGCGAGGTCTTCAAGTTCGCCACCCGCGTGCTGGTCTCGTCGGCCGAGAAGCTGCTCGCCGAGTGCGGCAAGACGGTCGCCGACGTCGACGTCTACGTCCCGCACCAGGCAAACCGCCGGATCATCGACCATGCGGCCGGGAAGCTGGGCATTCCGGAGGAGAAGGTGGTCGTGAACGTCGATCGCTACGGCAATACGTCGTCAGGCTCGATTCCGCTCGCGCTCGCGGAGGCTGAGGCGGATGGGCGCCTGCACGAGGGCGAGCTCGTGCTGCTGACGGGAATGGGAGCGGGTCTCACCTGGGGCTCCGCCTTGATCGAGTGGACGGAGAGGAAGGCTGCATGACGAAGGTTGCGTTTTCAGCATGGGGGAAACCATGTTTCCCCCATGAGCCCCCTTCTTCGGAAGGACAACAGGCATGAGCAAGGTTGCGTTTTGCTTCCCGGGACAGGGCTCGCTCGAGCCCGGGATGGGCAAGGAGATCGCCGAGGCGGTGCCGGCGGCGATGGAGGTGTTCCGGGTCGGAAGCGAAGCCGCGGGGCTCGACCTCGCCCGGCTCTGCTTCGAGGCGCCGCTCGAGGACCTCTTCGAGACCGAGGTCCAGCAGCCGGCGCTCGTTGCGACGAGCCTGGCCGTGCTCGCTGCGCTGAAGGCGCGCGGGATCGAGCCGGACGTCGTCGTCGGCCACTCCGTCGGGGAATTCGCCGCGCTCGCCTCCGTCTCGGCGATGTCGAACGGTGAGGCGATCGGGCTCGTCCGCGAGCGTGGCCTGGCGATGGCCGAGGCCGCGCGCAAGCATCCGGGCTCGATGGCGGCGATCCTCGGACTCGAGGACGAGGTGGTCGAGAACCTCTGCCGCAAGATCCTGGGCGTGTGGCCCGCGAACTACAACTGTCCCGGCCAGATCGTCGTCTCCGGCGAAGATGCGGCCGTCGAGGAGCTCTGCGCCGAGGCCGAGTCCCTCGGCGCTCGACGAGCAATCAAGCTGCGCGTCTCCGGGGCGTTCCACAGCCCGCTCGTCGCCCGCGCCGCCGACCGGCTGCGGCCGGCGATCGACCGGATCGGCTTCCATGACCCGTTGGCGCCGTTCATGTCCACCGTGACGGCCAAGATCGAGCCCTGCCAGCGCTTCGGCACGCTGCTCGTCGACCAGCTCACGGCACCCGTCCGCTTCACCCAATCGGCGACGGAGCTGATCAAGGGCGGCGTCAGCACGTTCGTGGAGGTCGGGCCCGGCAACGTCCTCTCCGGGCTCGTCAAGCGAATCGACCGAAGCGTCAAGGCGATCTCCGTCTCGAACCTCGCAGGCCTCGACAAGGTCGAGGAGGCGCTGGACACCGCATGACGTTCGCCTCGCTGGACGGCAGAACGGCGCTCGTCACCGGCGCCTCGAAGGGAATCGGCGCCGCAATCGCGACCGAGCTCGCAGCGGCCGGCGCGACGGTCGTGCTCGGCTACCGGTCGGGGCGCGAGGAGGCCGAGGCGCTCGCGAGCGAGCTCGGCGGGCGGGCGATCCAGGCCGATGTCTCGAGTGCGGACGAGGCGAAGCGCCTCGTCGAGGAGGCCGGCGAGCTCGACATCCTCGTCAACAACGCGGGCCTCACGCGCGACGGCGTTCTCGCCCGGATGTCCGACGACGACTGGCGCACGGTGCTCGAGACCAACCTCTCGTCGGTCTTCTACACCTGCCGTGCGGTGACCCGGCCGATGATGAAGAAGCGCGCCGGCTCGATCGTCAACGTCTCCTCGATCGTCGGTGTCCACGGGAACTGGGGCCAGACCAACTACGCCGCCTCGAAGGCGGGGATCATCGGCTTCACGAAGTCGCTCGCGCGCGAGCTCGGGTCTCGCAACGTGCGTGCGAACGTGGTCGCGCCTGGCTACGTGAAGACTCAGCTCACCGAGGTCCTGCCCGAGGACGCGACCGCCGCGATGCTGACGAACACGCCGCTCGGCCGGCTCGGAGACCCGGGTGACGTCGCCGGCGCGGTACGCTTCCTCTGTTCCGACGCAGCCTCGTTCATCACGGGCGAGGTGCTGCTCGTCGACGGTGGCCTGGGGATGTGAGACGGAGAGATGAGCGCTGACAACGGCAGGAGACGCGTGGTCGTCACCGGGCTCGGGATGGTGACCCCGCTCGGCAACGACGTCGAGACCACGTGGTCCAGCCTGATCGCGGGCGAGTCGGGCGCCGCACCGATCGAGCAGTTCGACGCGAGCGAGTTCCCGGTCAACTTCGCCTGCGAGCTGAAGGGCTTCGATCCGACCCAGTGGATCGATCGCAAACAGGCGCGACGGATCGACCGCTTTGCGCAGATGGTGGTCGCCGCAGCGCGGCAGGCCGAGACCGACTCGGGGATCGAGATCGAGCGCGACGCCGATCGGATCGGCGCGTCGATCGCGACCGGGATCGGCGGGCTCGGCGCCTTCCAGGATTGCTACCAGACCCTCGTAGAGCGAGGCCCCGACCGGATCAACCCGTTCTCGATCCCCGCGATCATCCCGAACATGGGCGCCGGCTGGGTCTCGATGGAGCTCGGGACCCGCGGGCCGCTCTCCTCGCAGTGCACGGCCTGCGCCGCGTCGAACATGGCAATCGGCGAGGGCGCGGACGCGATCCGGCTTGGGCGCGCGGACGCGATGTTCTGCGGTGGCACAGAGGCCGGGATCACTCGCGTCGGGATCGCGGGTTTCGGGGCGATGCGAGCGCTCTCGCGACGGAACGGGGATCCTGAGCGTGCGTCGCGTCCGTTCGACGCGGGGCGAGACGGTTTCGTGATGGGCGAGGCCGGCGCCGTCGTCCTGCTCGAGGAACTGGAGCACGCGCGGGAGCGGGGGGCGACGATCTATGCCGAGCTGCTCGGCTACGGCGTCTCTTCCGACGCGAACCACATCACCGAGCCCGACCCCACGGGCAAGAACCCGGCGAGGGCGATGACGATGGCGCTGCGCGACGCGGGAATCGACGCGAGCGACGTCGGCTACATCAATGCCCACGGCACGTCGACGCCGCTCGGCGACGCTTCGGAGACGCGAGTGCTCAAGCTCGCGCTCGGCGAGGAGAATGCGCGGCGGATTCCGGTCTCCTCGACGAAGGGAGCGACCGGCCACTGCCTCGGCGCAGCCGGCGCGGTCGAGGCGATCTTCACGATCCTCGCGACGAATCGCGGCGTCCTGCCCCCGACGATCAACTACGAGGTCGAGGATCCCACCTGCGACCTGGACTACATCCCGAACGAGTCGCGGCAGGCCGAGGTCAGCGTCGGCCTCTCGAACTCGTTCGGCTTCGGCGGCCACAACGCCTGCGTCGTCTTCCGCACGCTAGAGGCGTAGCTCCAAGAGCTCGACGTCGCGCCAGACGCCGTCGAGCCGGCCGATCCGCTCGCGGACTCCAACTCGGCGGAAGCCGAGTGCTCTGTGGAGGGCCAGACTCGCCTCGTTCTCCGGGAAGATGCCGGCCTGGAGCGTCCAGAGACCGCCTGCCCTTGCGCTCTCGACGAGAGCCGCGAGCAGGAAGCGGCCGACGCCACGGCCCTGGTCCCGGCCGGCCACGTAGACGCTCACCTCGGCGACACCGGCGTACGCGGGCCGCCGGGAGATCGGGGCGAGCGCCGCCCAGCCGAGGATGCCCGTCTCGTCGACCGCCACGAGGCGATGCTCCTCGAGATGGCCGGCATCCCACTCCTCCCACGACGGAACGGCGGTCTCGAAGGTGGCGTTCCGGGTCGCGATCCCTTCGGCGTAGATCCCGGCGACCACCGGCCAGACGTCCTCGTGCAGGGACTCGATCCGCATCAGGCTCGACAGTAAGCTCCCGGCATGTCCCGCTGGGCCACCTTCGACTGCTACGGCACCCTGATCGACTGGAACGCCGGGATCGGCGGCGTGCTCGAACGCCTCTACGGCGCGGAGCAGGCGCCCGACCTCCTGCGCCGCTACCACGAGCTCGAGCCGGAGATCCAGGCCGAGCGCTATCGCTCGTACGCCGAGGTGCTGACGCTGACGCTGGAGCGGCTGGCGAACGAGCTCGGCTACGGGATTCCCGAGGGGGAGAGCGGCGTCCTGCCGCAGTCGCTGCCGGACTGGCCGGCGTTTCCGGAAGTACCCGAGGCGCTTGCGGAGCTGCGCCGGCGTGGCTGGAACCTCGCGATCCTCTCCAACTCGGACCGCGAGCTGATCGCCGCCTCGCAGCGACAGCTCGGCGTGCCGTTCGACCTCGTCGTCGTTGCCGAAGACGTCGGCTCCTACAAGCCGGAGCACGGCCACTGGAGACGCTTCGACGAGCTGACCTCGGATCGCGAGCACCATGTCCACGTCGCGGCGAGCCTGTTCCACGACATCGCGCCGGCGCGCGAGCTCGGGCTCAAGACGGTCTGGATCAACCGGCTCGGCGAGGAGGCGAAGCACGATCCGGACGTCGAGCTGCCGGACCTCGTCGGGCTTCCGGACGCGCTCGACGAGCTCGTCCCGCGATGAACGTCCGGAGGCCGGAGCAGGACGACCTCGAGGCGGTGCTCGAGCTGATGCGCGTCACCGACATCGCGGTCGCCGGCGACTCGGACTGGACGGCGAGCGAGCTGCGCTCGATGTGGGGCGACCTCGACCTGACGCGCGATGCCTGGCTCTTCGAGCTCGACGGGCGCGTCGCCGGCTATGCCGACTTCAGCGCCAAGGGAAGCCGGCTGAACGGGGACGGCTACGTCCATCCCGAGCTTCGCGGGCGGGGGATCGGCTCGGAGATCCTGCGCGCTGACCGAGGAGCGGGCGCGCGAGGAGGAGCCGAACGTCCCGGCGGGCGAGCGCGTCTACATCCAGAACGCGACCCTCGATCAGGACGAGGAGACCGCGCGCTTCTACCGCGAGCGCGGCTACGAGCCGGTGCGCGGCTTCCGTGGAATGGCGATCGAGCTCGACGAGGAGCCGGTGCCCGAGCGCGGTCCCCGGGATCGAGATCCGCTCGTATCGTCACCCGGAAGAGGCGCGCGCGTTTCACGCCGCCCAGCAGGAGTCGTTCGCCGACCACTGGGAGCATCGACCGACGCCCTGGGAGAAATGGCAGCAGAAGCGCTACGGCCGCGAGACGTTCGACTCGACGCTCTGGTGGGTGGCCGAGGCCCAACGGCGAGATCGCCGGCGTCCTCATTGGGCGAGCAGCGCCGCGACCCGGACCAGGGCTGGATCGAGATCGTCGGCGTGCGACGCGCCTACCGCCGCCAGGGGATCGCGGAGGCGCTCCTCAAGACCGCGTTTGCAGAGTTCTTCCGCCGCGGTGAACGCAGGATCGGCCTCGGAGTCGACGCCGAGAGCCCGACCGGCGCGACCCGCGTGTACGAGCGCGCCGGGATGCGGACGCTCTGGCACGCGATCGTCTACGAGAAGGAGTTGCGTGCGGCTTCGTGAGCCGACGCGCGAGGACGCGCCGGCGATCGCGGAGCTGCTCAACGCCCACTCCGGCAACCTCTACGGCGAGCGCGACCTGGCGCCGGCGACGATCTCGGACTGGTTCACGTTGCCGGACATCTGGATGCGGCTGGCCGAGGTCGAAGGGCGGCCGGTCGGATACGCCGACCTCTCGGAGGAGGCTGGACGCTGGAGCATCGACCTGCGCGCTCTGGACGCCGAGGCAGCGCGCGTCCTGCTCGAGGCGGCGCGCGAGCGCGCAGGTAAGGGCGCCTTGCTGCGCGGCTACGCGCCCTCGATCGACGAGGTCGCGACCGACGCCTATCGCGAGCCTGGGGTTCGCGATCGTCCGCCACTCCTTCCAGATGCGCGTCGAGCTCGCCGCCCCGCCGGAGCCGCCCGAGCTGCCGCACGGGATCGCCGTTCGGTCGATGCGAGAGGGCGAAGAGGAGCGAATCCACGCCGCCCACATGAACGCCTTCGCCGACCACTGGGACTTCCACGAGCAGAGCTTCGAGCAGTGGCGGCGCTGGCAACGCGACCGCGAGTTCTTCGATCCCACGCTCTGGTTCCTCGCGCTCGACGGCGACGAGATCGCCGGCTTCGCGCTCTGCGCGCCGCATTTCTCGGGAGAGCCGGCCTTCGGCTGGGTCGATCTGCTCGGCGTGCGGCCGGAGTGGCGGCGGCGGGGCCTTGGCGAGGCGCTTCTCCGGCACGCGTTTCGAGCGCTCTACGTGCGCGGCTTCACGCGGATCGGGCTCAGCGTCGACGCCGAGAGCACGACGGGAGCGGTGCGGCTCTACGAGCGGGTCGGGATGCGACCGGTCCGCCGCACGGACACCTGGGAGTTGCGTACGTGAGCCGGCTTCGCGCGCGCTGCCCCGACTGCAGGACGCTCACGGCCGTCGCGATCGGACCCGAGTACCAGTGCCACTCGTGCGGCCGCGAGTTCGGCGCCGGCCTCGTGCGAGTGCCCCGCGCCTGGGGCAGTGGTGGGGAAGCGATGGCGGCCGCCGCCTGGCTCGAGTTGCCGTATCCCGAGGCGGGCGTCGTCGAGGCGTCGTCGCTCGCCGAGCAGACGCTGATGGTCGCCGCGGAGCTGCCGGACCGCCCGCTCGTGCTCGGCGGCTGCTGCTGCGCGCATCTCGGGGCGATCGAACGGCTTGCCTCCGGCGACGAGACGCTTGCCGTCATCTGGATCGACGCCCACGGCGATCTGAACACGCCGGCCTCTTCGCCCTCAGGCGACGCCTGGGGAATGCCGTTGCGAACGCTCGTCGACGACGGCTCGATCGACGCGGCGAACGTGGCACTCGTCGGCGCGCGCAACCTCGATCCCCCCGAGGTCGAGTTCATCGCTCAGGCAGGGATCCACACTGCACGCATCCAGACAGCCGACGGCGCCGTCGAGCGAGCCCTCGCAGGCACCGATTCCGTCTACGTCGCGCTCGACGGGGACTCGGTCGAGCCAGGCGAGCTCGCAGTCTTCATGCCGGAGCCGGACGGGCTCGGCCTCGACGAGCTCGAAGCCCTGCTGCGCTCGATCGCCGGTCGCTCGCGCGTCGCCGGCGCGGGTCTCTCCGGGCTCGTCGCCGATCCCGCGAACGAGCCGAAGCTCGTCCGGCTCTGCGCGGCGCTCGGGTTCTGAGCCCGTCCGCAGGTGCAACCTCGGGCCGGGGGAGCAGGTCTAAGATCAGGCATGGCCGAAGCGAGCAGGATCGACGTCTCCATCGAGCACAAGCACGCGCCGGAGCCGCCGCCGAAGAAGCACCCGAATACCTGCCCGACCTGCGGCTCCCACTATCGAGACGACGAGCTGGATGCGGCGCTGAGGGTCTGCTCGCACTGCGGCCACCACTTCCCGGTGAAGGCGCGGAAGCGGATCGAGCAGCTCGCAGACCGCGGTAGCTTCGTCGAGGAGGCCGCCGATCTCCGCTCCGCCGACCCGCTCGAGTTCTTCGATCTGCGGGCGTACAAGGAGCGGCTCGCCGAGGCCGAGGTCGCGACCGGGCTCGGCGACGCGATGGTGATCGGCAGCGCCACGATCGAGGAGCAGCCCTGCGAGCTCGCCGTCATGGACTTCTCGTTCATGGGCGGCTCGATGGGGTCGGTGACGGGGGAGAAGTTCGCCCGCGCCTGCGAGAGCGCCGCCGACGGCCGGAATGCCGCTCGTCTCGATCTCGGCGTCCGGCGGCGCGCGCATGCAGGAGGGAATCCTGGCGCTGATGCAGCTTCCGAAGACCGTGTGCGCCGTCGAGGAGCTGCACGAGTCCGGGTGCGCGCTCCTCAGCGTGATGGCCCATCCCACGACCGGCGGCCTGCTCGCGAGCTTCGCGAGCCTCGGCGACGTGCTCCTCGCAGAGCCCGGGGCTCTGATGTCCTTTGCCGGGCCACGGGTCGTCGCGCAGACGACACGGGAGAAGCTGCCGGACGACTTCGGCCGCGCCGAGTCGAACCTCCGCTTCGGCCACGTCGACGCGATCGTGCCGCGCTCGGAGCTGCGACCGGCGCTCGCGCGGCTGCTGCGGCTCTTCGGGGAGGATCGTGATGGCAAATGAAGCAGAGATCCGACTCAGGGACCGGTTGAGCAAGTTGAGCGGTCTCGATCTCCTCCGCGGCGCCCGGCTCTCCGGCGAGCTCGAGCGGCTCAAGCGCCAGCTCGACCGGATCGAGGCCGAGCCCACCGACGAGGAGATCTGGAACAAGGTCGAGCTCGCGCGCCACGAGGAGCGCCCGTACACGCTCGACTACGTCGAGCGGCTTCTCCAGGACTGGTTCGAGCTGCACGGAGATCGCGGCCGCGCCGACGACGCCGCGCTCGTGACCGGAATCGGACGCCTCGAGGGTCGCACCGTCGCATTGATCGGGCACCAGAAGGGGCGGGACATCAAGGAGCGGACGAACCGCAACTTCGGGATGGCCTACCCAGAGGGCTATCGGAAGGCGATCCGCGTGATGGAGCTCGCCGAGCGCCACGGCTTCCCGCTCGTCACGCTGGTCGACACGCCCGGCGCCTACCCCGGCGTCGCCGCCGAGCAGCACGGCCAGGGCGGCGCGATCGCGCGCTCGCAGGCCGTGATGGCCCGGCTGAAGGTGCCGACGGTCGCCTGCATCATCGGCGAGGGCGGCTCCGGCGGAGCTGTCGCGATCGCGCTCGCCGACACGGTCCTGATGCAGGAGAACGCGATCTACTCGGTGATCTCGCCGGAAGGCTGCGCCGCGATCCTCTGGCGCGACGCCGGCGAGCGACAGAAGGCGGCCGCAGCGTTCAAGCCCGACGCGGCGCACTGTCTCGAGCTGGGAGTGATCGACGGGATCGTTCCGGAGCCGGTCGGAGGCGCCCACGTGAGCCACGACGAATCGGCGAGATTGCTCGGCGCGGCCCTCGCCGATGCTCTCGACGGGCTTGACAACATTCCCCAAGCCGACCTACGCGCTCGACGACGCCGAAAGTTCCGCTCCATGGGCGTCTTGGCCTGAGCGATCCGGGTTTCCACATCTTCCACAGGCTTTTCCCCTGTTCGAAAGTCAGATGCAGCAGTGCGCGCTCCGAAACGGCTCCAGAATGCGTTGAGGCCGGCAATCGCCGACCTCAACTGACCCCCGCGTGAGGTCTGCATCCCCCAGTCCCGAGCGGCGAAACCTCGTTTGCGAACGGGGAGGAAACGAGCATGCCGCCACTCCGTGAGTACCGCCGGAAACGCGATCCGGACACCACTCCCGAGCCGTTCGCCGGAGAGGAAGCGGGGTCGTCGCGCCACGATCCGAAGGAGCCGATCTTCGTCGTCCAGCGGCACGATGCGACGCGCCTCCACTACGACTTCCGGCTCGAGCGCGACGGGGCGCTCGCGAGCTGGGCGGTTCCGAAGGGCGTCCCGCTCGAGCCGGGAACGCAACATCTCGCCGTCCACGTCGAGGATCACCCGCTCGACTACGCCGGCTTCGAGGGCGAGATCCCCAAGGGGAACTACGGCGCGGGCACGGTCGAGATCTGGGATCGCGGCACCTACGAGCTCGTCGAGGAGAAGCGCGACGGTGGGCTGACCGTTCACCTCCACGGCGAGCGGCTCGAGGGGCTCTGGACGCTGGTTCCTGCCAAGCTCTCGGGCGACGAGAAGAACTGGTTGCTCGTCAAGAAGAAGGAGGACGCGCCGGCCTCGAAGCGCCGCGGCTACAAGCCGATGCTCTCGACGCTCGCGAGCGACGTGCCGCGCGGGGAGGGCTGGCTCTTCGAGGTCAAGTGGGACGGCTACCGCGCGATCGCGACCATGCGAGGCGGCGAGGTCGAGCTCACGAGCCGCAACGGGAACAGGCTCGACGAGCGCTTTCCGGCCGTCGTCAGGGCGCTCGAGCGGAGCCTTCGCACACCTGACTGCGTGCTCGACGGCGAGGTCGTGGCCGTGGGCGCAGACGGCCGCGCCACCTTCTCCGCCATGCAGCAGGGCAAGGAAGGAACCGTCTACCTCTACGTCGCCTTCGACGTGCTCGAGGTGGAGGGCGAGCCGCTCGTCGCCTTGCCGCTCGTCGAGCGGCGGGAGCGGCTCGCCTCGATCGTCGATCGCCGCCCGGGCGGCGTTCAGCTCTCCGAGGCCTTCGACGACGGGGAGGCGCTCTTCGCGGCGGCACGCCAGCAGCACTTCGAGGGGATCGTCGCCAAGCGCGCCGACTCGACCTACGAGCCCGGCAGGCGCTCTCGCGCCTGGCTCAAGTTGAAGACCCATCATCGCCAGGAGTTCGTGATCGCCGGCTACACGAAGGGCCAGGGAAACCGGACGGGGCGCTTCGGATCCCTGCTCCTCGCGGTCTCCGAGGCGGGCGGCCTCCGTTACGCCGGGAACGTCGGCACGGGCTTCGATCGGGCCGAGATCGAGCGCCTGCTCGCTCGGCTCCGCCCGCTCGAGCGCCCGAGCACCCCGTTCGCAGAGGCGCCGAAGCTCGCGAAGGTGCGCAAGGCCGACATCGTCTGGGTCGAGCCGGAGCTCGTCTGCGAGGTGGAGTTCGCCGAGTGGACACACGACGGCCGCCTCCGCGCGCCGTCCTATCAGGGCCTGCGCGAGGACAAGAAGCCCGAGGAGGTGCGGCGCGAGCGCGAGCCGATCGGTCCGGAGGTGAAGCGCGGCCGGCGCGTCCTCAAGCTCTCGAACCTGACCAAGCCGTTCTGGCCGGACGAAGGGATCGCGAAGGGCGACCTCCTCTCCTACTACCGCGACGTCGCGCCTGTCGTCGTGCCGCATCTGCGCGATCGGCCCTTCACGATGAAGCGCTATCCCGACGGCGCCTACGGCAAGTTCTTCTTCCAGAAGGACGCGCCCTCGCACATGCCGGCGTGGATTCCGACGCGCCGCTTCGAGGTCTCGACGCGCGACTCGCCGCGCACGCGCCGCGAGATCGACTTCCTCCTCGTGAACGACGAGCTGGCGCTGCTCTGGGTCGTGAACATGGGCTGTATCGACCTGAACACCTGGTATTCGCGCGTCGACAAGCCGTCGCGGCCCGACTTCGTGCTCTTCGACCTCGACCCCTCTCCCGACGTCGGCTTCGCCGAGACGATCGAGGTGGCGCTCCTCGTCAAGCAGGTGCTCGACCTCGTCGGGCTCGTCTCCTTTCCGAAGACGAGCGGCTCGGAGGGAATCCACATCCTCGTGCCGGTCGACCGGCGGCACAGCTTCGACGAGACGCGTGGCTTCTCGGAGATCGTGGCGGGAGCGATCGCGCGCGCGCACCCGAGGCTCGCGACGACCGAGTGGACGAAGGCGAAGCGGAGGGGCGTCCTGATCGACTCGAACCAGAACGGCGAGGGGAAGACGATCGCCTCGGCCTACTCGGTCCGGCCGAAGCCGGGCGCCCCCGTCTCGACGCCGCTGCGCTGGGAGGAGGTCAATGCCTCGCTCGATCCGGCGGCGTTCACGATGGACGCCGTGCTCGACCGGGTCGCGCGCGAGGGCGACCTCTTCGAGGGCGTGCTGACGACGCGGCAGTCGCTCGCGGCCGCGCTGAAATCGCTGCGCTAGCCCGGGACGCCTGCGGGGCTGAGCTCGTCGGAGCCGCGCCGGTCGAGCAGGGCGCGGAGACCGATCCCGAGAGCCCCTCCGGCCAGCGAGCCAACGGCGCCCTGCGCCACCACCTGGCGGAAGACGTCCCACGAGAACGACCCCGACACGGTCCAGGCGCAAGGACCGGGGTTGAGCGATAGCGGGTCGATGCAGCCGCCGACTGCCGGGCCGCCCAGGATGCCGAGGCTCGCCATCGCTCCCGCGACGAAGCCGGCAGCGAGCGCGTCGACGAGCCGGACGGGATTCCGCGAGACGTACGCGGCGATCCCCCCGGCGGCGGCCTGGACGACGAGTGCGAGCACGAGCGTCCGGAAGAAGAACGAGGAGAGGAAGGCGTCTTCGGCGCGGGTCTCCGCCGAGACGCCGTTGTGAAGCGAGAAGCGCAGGAGCAGCACCAGCGCCCAGAAGGCGAGCCCCGCCACGAGGCCGACCGCGAGCGGGCGAATGAGGCGGAGGGCGAGCGACGGCTGGCGCAGCTTGCCGCCGGGCTCGAGGAAGGCCCAGTCGGCGTCCTCCCCCGAGCGCCCGCGCCAGAACGCGGCGGCCAGCGGGACCGCCCAGACGAGCACGAGCGCGGGCAGGATGAACGGTCGGTGGACGACGACGAGGAAGGCGGGATCCATCAGCGCCTGCCAGAGCCAGACCGGCCCGGCCCACGCCGTCTCCGCGACCTGGGCGTGCTGCTGCTTCGTCGAGGCGGCCGAGGCGTCGATGATCGTGCGCGTGTCGCGGGCGATGTAGAAGACCGCCATGAAGACGCTGAGCACGGCTGCGGCAGCCAGGAGCGAGAGGGCCGAGGCGACCTGTGGCGTGCGGTTGCGAAGCGAACGGAGCCAGTACGCGGCAACGGCGGCGAGCCAGCCCGTGAACAGAGCGAGGCCGACGACGAGCGCCACGCCCCAGAGCAGATCCTCCCCCTGGATGAGCGACGCAAGCAGCGCGTCGTCGTCTGTGGCCGCGGTCTGCGCGAGCGAAAGCTCCGGCCCGAGCAGAAAGCCCGCAGCGAGCGCGAGCCCGAGCCACAGCGTTGGAATCCCCGGCCGGCCGTCGGCAGTGGCGGCGAAGGTCGCGCGCCAGATGGCGTAGCCGACGATTCCGGCTGCGAAGGGGGCGAACGCGAGCGCTGCGATGAAACGCATGTCGATCGGATCGAGGTCGAAGAACGCGACGAGCGTGACCACGTTCTCGTAGGCGATCGTCGCGGCGACTCCCGAGCCGAATGCGACGAGTGGGCCGAAGCGGAAGAGCGGCCGTGTGTCATCGAGCGCCCGAAGCCGGACTGCGGGATCGGGATGGAGCCGCCGAAGGCGCCCGGCCCAGCCTGCGGCGGGCGCCGGCAGCCCCGCGAGCACGCGACGCAGGCCTCCGTCGCGGCCGTCGTGGATCGAGGCGCGCACATCGGCATAGACCTCGCGCGAGCGCAGCACGGCATTCCGGGTGAGGTAGACGAGGAGCGCCAGCGCGGCGAGCCTCCAGGACACACGCGCGATCGTCTCCGCCCCTTCGTCGAGGAGCGTCAGCACGAACGGGACGACCGCGGTGGCGAGGAACGCGTACCAGATCGCGAGCGTGATGTAGGTCGTGTCCACGTCCCGGTTGCGGATGTGCGCGAGCTCGTGACGCACGACCGCATCGAACGCCGGCGGATCGGCGATCTGCCGCGTGACGAGTCCGCCGGTGAGCGCGACGGAGTAGCGGCCGAAGTGGCCGTAGGCCAGGCCGGTCGGGGCCGGATCGAGCGGATTCCAGACGAAGCGCGGCTCGTGGTCTTCGAGCCCCGCCTCGCGCACGAGCTCCCGCAGCCGGGCCAGCACCGTCGGCGCGTCCTCCTCGCTCAGAGGGACGAGTCCCCGGCGTCGCTCGATCCAGTGCGGCGCGGCGAGCACGAGCACGAGCGCGACGAGGATCAACCCTGCTGTGCCGCCGAGCATCCACCAGACGTTCTCTCGGTAGGCGCCGTTGACGCAGGCGCTGAACGCATCGCTCGCCGCCGAGAACGCGTCGAGGTCGGTGACTCCGGTGACGAGCGGCGAGAGCTGGAAGCAGTCCCGGAGCTTCGCGAGCTGGTCGGATGGGTCGCGGACCGCGAAGAAGATCCAGTTCCAGACGTAGAGGCTGGCGCCGAGCACGGCCGTGACGAGGAGCGCGAAGCGGAACGTCGTGTCCGACGGGAAGACGAACGGGTTCAGCCGCGGCTGCGGCTCGGGAGCGGGGCCGCTGTCTGCGCTCACGCCGTCGCGAGGCTGCCGACGAGCGACTCGGCGAGCAGCTCCGCCTTCGCGTCGGAGAGCTTCAGCTGCTTCGCCTTCTCGAGCGCGAGGGTTCGCACCTGCTCGAGCTGCTCGTCCGTCAGCTCCGCCGGTGCGGTCTGCCCCGCCGGAGTCGCGGCAGGCTCGTCGTCGCGCCGGAGCAGCCGGTCGAGGACGCGGTCGATCGCTCCCTCGCCTTCCTTTTCCGCCCGCGCGCGCAAGTGCGTTCCGATGAACTGGATCACGTCTCTTGCCACCGCGAGCGCCACCGGCGTCACGAGCATCACGGCCGCGTCGACGCCGAAGCCGAGCACGTCGTCGCGCGACTTCGGCCGCTCGAGCGCCGAGGGATCGTCGAAGTACGCCTCGCTCGTGGCGCGAAAGAGCGGCAACTCCTCGGGTGCGGCTCGCTCGACCGACGCTCGGGCGAGGGCAGCGACGAGGGCGTCGTCGTCGGAACGCGCGCTCACGGCGCGGATCCAGCTGCCGCAGCAACGAACAGGGTGGTCATCGCTCTCCCTCGTTGCCTCGGACCGACGATAACGGGCGCCGAGGCGAAGTCAAGCGCGCCGGCGGAGCCTCAACTCTCCTCGGAACGACCGAGCCGGTGCGGATGCCCGAGCATCGACAGCTCGACGATGTCGCGGCGGAAGAAGAGCGAGGTCGTCCAGTCGGTGACGACGCGGAGCTTGCGGCTCAGGAGCGGCAGCTGGAGCAGGTGGTAGCTGCGAGTCACGAACCAGCCCGGAAAGCCGCTCAGGCGCAGGCCGAGCACGTCCGCGATCCCGCGATGGCGCCCGAGCGTCGCGACTTGGCCGAGCATTCTGTAGCTGTAGGGCTCGGGGTGTCCCTGGAGGTTCTTCGCGAGCCGCCGTGCCTGCCGAAGGGCGTGCTGGCAGGTGGGCGGGTCGACGCGTGCCGGCGTGCACGGGTTCGGCACCGCCGCCGCGTCGCCGAGCGCCCAGAGGCGATCGCGCCCTTCGACGTGGAGGAACGCGTCGACGACGACTCGACCGCGCGCGTCGAGCGGCAGTCCGAGCTCGCCGAGGAGCGGGTGAGCCTTCACGCCCGCCGTCCACACGAGCGTGTGCGTGGGGATCCGGAGCCCGTTCGAGAGCACGGCCTCGGCGGGGCCGACGGATTCGAGCGTCGTCCCGACGTAGATCTCGACCCCGCGCCGCGTCAGCTCGCGCGCCGCATAGTCGCCGAGCCTGGGCGGGATCTCCGGCAGGATCTTCGGCGCTCCGTCGACGAGCACCCAACGCTGTCGGACTCGGGCGAGCCGTGGGTAGAAGCGAAGCGCGTCGGCGACCAGATCGGAGAGCTCGGCGAGCGCCTCGACTCCTGCGTAGCCCGCGCCGACGAAGACGAACGTCAGGTGGTTCGCAGCCTCCGCGTCGTCGAGCTGGGCCGCCGCCGTCTCGAGCTGGCCGAGCACGCGGTTCCTCAAGTGGATCGCGTCCGCGAGATCCTTGAAGCCCACCGCGTGCTCGGCGAGGCCCGGCACCGGGAGCGTGCGCGCCACGGAGCCGAGCGCGAGGACGAGGTGCTCGTAGGAGAGCTCGAACGAGCCGGCGCCGGTCGTCTCCACCGAGACGACGCGGCGCTCCTCGTCGAGCGCCCGGACGTGCCCGAGCAGGAGCTCTGCGTGCGGGCACATCTGCCGTAGCGGCACGACGACGTGACGCGGCTCGAGCGTCCCGGACGCAGCCTCGGGCAGGAGCGGGGTGTAGAGCATGAAGTTCTCGGGGCTGACGATGGTCGCGCCGGCTCGACCGAGCAGGCGAGCCACGTAGCCGCCGGCGAAGCCGCCACCTGCGATGAGCACCCCGCTGCGTGCCTTCCGCGTCGCCGTCATCGGGAGATTCCTACCACGGCGACGACGAAAGGACAGGCGCGCTGGACACGTCACAGATGCTTATTTGACGCATATCCATTCCTTATGCTAGACCTTGTCGATCAAAAAGGTGTCATTCGGCGGCAGTCGGGCTCGGCCCGGTGGCTGGTCTACGACTCGAGGAGACTTCATGCATCGAAGTAGGTTCGTCTGGGCGTCGGTCCTGTTGGTGGCGGTCGTAACGGCTGTTGCGGGCTCGGCCACAGCAGCCGAGAGGAGTACGAAGGCGGTCACGCTCAACCTCGTGGCGTATTCGACTCCGCGTCCGGTGCTGACCAAGCTGATCGAAGAGTTCCGCAAGACGCCGGCGGGGTCGGATATCAACGTCCGGGCGTCGTACGGTGCTTCTTCGGCCCAGGGGCAGGCAGTAGCTAACGGGCTGCCGGCGGACGGTGTGATCCTCAACACCGGCAACGACATCAACGATCTCGTCGACAAGGGGCTCATCAGCCCGAACTGGAACAAGCAGAGCTACAACGGCGTCGTCTGGAACTCGACCGTGGTATTCGCTCTGCGCAACGGCAACCCGAAGAAGATCAAGGGATGGAACGACCTGGTCAAGCCGGGCGTCCAGGCTGTGACCGTGAATCCGTTCACTGGCGGGATCGCCAAGTGGAACATCCTCGCCGGGTACGTCGCGCAGCGGCGGCTTGGCAGGACTGAGAAGCAAGCCATCGACTACTTGCGGAAGTTCTACAAGAACAACGTGGTTTCTCAGGATTCGTCAGGGTCGAACGCCACGAACACATTCCTCTCGGGGAAGGGCGACGTCCTGCTGACCTTCGAGAGCGAGGCGATCAACGGCAAGATCCCGTTCGTGATTCCGCGCCAGACGATGTTGATCGACGTCTACATCGCGGCCATCGAGAAGAGCCAGAACAAGGCCGAGTGGAATGCGTTCTCGCGGTTCCTGAAGACCTATCCCGCGCAGAAGATCCTTGCCGAGAACGGGTATCGCCCGGTCAACAAGCAGGCGCTCACCGAGTTCCGGAGCAAGTTCCCCGTCCGCGCCGGCGAGACGAAGATCACGCACAAGCTGCTCGGGGGCTGGCGCGCTGTCGACAAGAAGTGGTTCGACCCGAAGAAGAGCATCATGCAGGAGATCCTCGGCGGTCCCGCTGGCCGCTGACACCGTCATCGAGGCGCCGGGTCTCCCGGCGCCCGCCGCGCACCGCAGGGGGAGAGCCACGTCGGCTCTCTCTCTGCAAGTGGGGTTCGTCACGACCTTCCTGACCATCGTCGTCGTGCTCCCGATCGCGGCCGTCGTGTGGAAGTCGACCGGCAACGGTTGGTCTGGCTTCTGGGACGTCGTCTCCTCTCCGCAGGCCGTCGCGGCGCTGAAGCTGACGATGATCATCTCGACCCTCGCCGTCCTCACTACCACGGTGTTCGGGACGATCATCGCGTGGGTCCTCGTCCGCGACTCGTTCCGGGGCAAGAGCGTCCTGAACGCGATCATCGACCTGCCGTTCGCCCTGCCCACGATCGTTGCCGGTCTCGTGATCATGGCTCTGTACGGCCCGCGAACGCCGCTCGACTTCACGATCGGCTCGTTTCACTTCGATGCCGACGTGACCTTCACCCGAGGCGCGGTCTACATCGCCCTTCTGTTCGTCACGCTGCCCTTCATCGTTCGCACGGTTCAGCCCGTGCTCATCGAGCTCGATACCGAGCTGGAGGACGCCGCCAAGTCGCTCGGGGCGAGCAACCTCGCGACGTTTCGGCACATTGTGCTGCCGAACATCCTCCCGGGAATCCTGTCGGGCGTGGCTATGGCATTCGCTCGGGCGGTCGGCGAGATCGGGGCGATCGTCCTGATCGCGGGCAACCTCCCGTTCAAGACCGAGGTCGCCTCCATCCATCTCTTCTACCGAATCGAGCAAGACCCCGAAGGTTCTGCCGCGATCGCTGTCGTGTTGCTCCTGATCTCGTTCGCGGTCTTGCTCGGGATCGGCTCGCTTCGCTGGTATGTCACAAGGCACGACCGTGGGTAGGCTCACGCTCCGCTTCGTTGCGCTCGGTTACCTGTCCCTCATTCTCATCGGGCCGATTGCCATGATGGTGTGGCGCACCGCGGAGGACCTGGACGGCGCCTGGGCGGCGATCACGGATCCGACCACCATCTCGGCGTTCAAGCTGACCCTCTTGGTCGCGGGGATTGCCGTAGTCGTCAACACCGTGTTCGGGATCGTCTGCGCGCTCGTAATCGTGCGCAGCAACATTCGGGGCAGGGGCTTCCTGAACGCCTTTGTGGATCTGCCGCTCTCGCTGTCGCCGGTGATCGTGGGCTTCTCGCTCGTCGTGCTGTATGGGATCAACGGCTGGTTCTCCTGGTTCCAGCGCAACGGCTACGAGATCCTCTTCGCCACCCCCTCGATCGTGCTCGCGACGATCTTCGTCACTCTTCCTTTCGTCGCGCGCGAGGTCGTACCCACGCTCCGCGAGATCGGCACCGAGCAGGAGCAGGCAGCGCAGACGCTCGGCGCCTCGGGCTGGCAAACCTTCTGGCGGATCACCCTCCCGTCGATCCGGTGGGCTGTCGTCTACGGCGTCGTGCTCACCGCCGCGCGTTCCATCGGCGAGTACGGCGCGGTAGCGCTCGTCTCCGGCAACATCGCCGGTCAGACGCAGACGGCGACGCTCCGTGTCGAGGACGCCTACCAATTCGCATACGGAAACTATGCTCCGGCGTACGGCATATCCTTCGTGCTCGCGGGGACGGCGATCCTCATTCTGATCCTCATGATCGTCGTCCAACCCAAAGAAAGCAGGCATTAATGTCGATCTCAATCCAGCGTGTCTCGAAGCGCTTCGACGATTTCGTTGCGCTCGACGACGTGTCGGTCGAGGTCGCCAAGGGATCCCTGACGGCGCTTCTCGGCCCGAGCGGCAGTGGCAAGTCCACGCTGCTGCGGATCGTTGCCGGGCTGGAGACCGCAGACCTGGGGAGCGTCTTCATCGACGGCAAGGACGTCACGGGACGTCCGCCCCAGGAGCGCGGCGTCGGCTTCGTCTTCCAGCACTACGCAGCGTTCAAGCACAAGACGGTGTACGACAACGTTGCCTTCGGCCTCAAGGTTCGCAAGCGTCCGAAGGCTGAGATCGCCGAGCGCGTGAACCAGCTTCTCAAGCTCGTGCAGCTCGAGGGGCTTACCAAGCGGTACCCGTCGCAGCTCTCGGGTGGGCAGCGGCAGCGCATGGGCCTCGCCCGAGCGCTTGCCATCGACCCGACCGTGCTTCTCCTCGACGAGCCGTTCGGTGCGCTCGATGCCCGCGTGCGAGCCGAGCTTCGGGAATGGCTGCGGCGTCTCCACGACGAGACGCACACCACGACGGTGATCGTCACGCACGACCAGGAGGAGGCGATGGAGGTCGCCGACGAGGTGGCGGTGATGAGCAACGGAAGGGTCGAGCAGATCGGCTCACCACGCGACGTCTACGAGCGGCCGGCCAATGAGTTCGTGATGACGTTCGTCGGTCAAGCGCACCGGCTCGGTGACGCGTTCGTGCGGCCCCACGATCTCGAGGTAACTCTCGAGCCCAACGGCTCGACTCGCCAAGTCGTCATTGACCGCGTCGTCCACCGCGGATTCAATGTGCGGCTGGATCTCGTCGGCGAAGACGGCGGGCGTCTCTCGGTCGAGACGACCCGCGACCAAGCGGAACTGCTCGACCTTGGATCCGGTCAGACCGTCTATGTCAGACCCACGCGCCACACGACGTTCACGTAACCCGCTCCGCGAGCGGGTCTTCGCCTAGCTGGATCGCTCGACGAGGTCGGCGAGCGTCGTCGTCTCGAGCACGCCGCGCATGCTCGTTCGCAGCTCGATCCAGACGTCGCGCAGCGCGGCTGCGGAGCCGGTGTAGGCGACGTCCTCCGGCCTCGCGCCACGCACGGTCGCGATCGGCCCCTCGACGGCGCGGATCACGTCGGCGACGGTCACCTCGGCCGCCGGCTTCGCGAGCCAGTAGCCGCCCTCGGCGCCGCGCTGGCTCGCGACGATCCCGCTCCGGCGCAGCTCGAGCAGGATGTTCTCGAGAAAGTTGAGCGGGATCTGCTGGGCCGTGGCGAGCCGCTCGCCCTTGAGCGGGCCCGATCGTTCGGGATCGAGCTGAGCCGCGGCGAGCTCAGCGGTGGCGCGCAGGGCGTAGTCCACCTTGGCCGAGACCCGCATGGGGCCGATTCTCTACGTTCGCGCGGGAGACTCGGCAAGCCAGGCGCTGCAGATGGCGCCGACGTGACGGGTGATCGGTGCCGCAGGGGCCGATGCAGCCGGAGATCAGGATCGGCTGTTCGCCGAATCCACCACCTCGGCGAGCCGCTTCTCGAGGAACGCCCGGTCGGCCTCGTTCATCTCGAGCGAGAGCGCCTCGATGTAGGCGACCGCGGCCTCGTCGCGGCGGTCGAGGCGCCGAAGTAGGTCGGCGCGGGTCGCCGGCAGGAGGTGGTAGCCCGGCAGGTCGATCTCCTCGATCAGCTCGAGCCCGTGCTCCGGGCTTTCTGCCATCGCGACGGCCACCGCCCGATTCAGCGCGACGATCGGCGAGGCGTCCACGTGGGCGAGCGCGGCGTAGAGGCCGGCAATCTGAGCCCAGTCGGTGTCCTCGGGCCGTCGAGCCTCGACGTGGAGCGCGCCGATCGCCGCCTGGATCTGGTACGCCCCGGGGCTTCGGAGCGACATCGCTCGCTCGAGGACGCGTACTCCCTCTGCGATCCGATCCGAGTTCCAGCGTCGTCGATCCTGCTCGGCAAGCAAGACGATCGTGCCGTCGGCGGCTGTGCGTGTGTCCCGCCGCGCGTCGTGGAAGAGCATCAGCGCGAGCAGGCCGAGTGCCTCCGCCTCGTCGGGCATCAGGACGGCAAGCAGCTTCGCGAGCCGGATCGCCTCCTCGCAGAGGTCGGCGCGGACATGCTCGCCGCCGCCGCTCGCCGAGTAGCCCTCGTTGAAGACGAGATACAGGACGGAGAGCACCGAGCGAAGCCGCTCTGGGAGCACGTGGTCGGGTGGGACGCGGAACGGGATCCCGGCATCGCGGATCTTCCGCTTCGCGCGGACGAGCCTTTGCGCCATCGTCGGCTCGGCGACGAGGAAGGCGTGTGCGATCTCGGTCGTCGTCAGGCCGGCGACCTCGCGGAGCGTCAGCGCGACGCGGGCCTCCGCGGCGAGGGCGGGGTGGCAGCAGGTGAAGACGAGGGAGAGGCGGTCGTCGGGGATCGAGCTCACGTCGTCCTCCTCGGCGGGCAGCGACTCCAGTCGCGCCAGCAGCTCGGCCTTGCGCGCGAAGACCTGCTCGCGCCTGATCCGGTCGATCGCACGGTTCCGGGCAGTGGTGACGATCCAGGCTCCGGGGTTTCCGGGGGTGCCGTCGCGCGGCCAGCGCTCCAGGGCGATCGTGAAGGCATCCTGCACCGCGTCCTCGGCGAGTGCGAGATCGCCGAGGACGCGGGTGAGGATCGAGACCGCACGGCCCCATTCCTCGCGGAAGACGGGCTCGATCAACCGACGAAGGGGCGGATCTCCACCGAGGCGCGCTCGGCGACAGGGATCCGCGCGGCGATCGAGATCGCCTCGTCGAGGTCGTCGGCCTCGATCACCATCAGGCCTCCGATCTGCTCCTTCGTCTCGGCGAACGGCCCGTCGGTGACGACGCGCTCGCCTTCGCGCAGCCGCACGGTCTTCGAGGTATCCGGATCGTCGAGCTCGCTGCCGGAGAGGAGCTTCCCGCTCGCCCCGAGCTCGCCGAAGAGCGCATTCCACTTCGGCACCTCGGCGGCCCTTGCGGCCACCTGCTCGTCCTCGGCCATCGTGGCCCAGCGCTCGCGATCTTCCTGGCTGTTCGTCAGTAGCAGCGCGTACTTCATGCCACGGCCTCCTCGGACTCGTCGACGTAGCAGGGGCGAACCTCGATCGCGCCGATCTCGGCGCCGGGGATCCGCGCGGCCCAGTCGACGGCATCCTCGATCGACTCGCACTCGAGCAGGAAGTAGCCGCCGAGCGCCTCCTTCGACTCGACGAAGGGGCCGTCGGTGACGAGCGTCTCGTCGTTTCGAACCCTGACCGTGGTGGCGGTCGTCGTGGCGGCGAGCTCACCACCGTCCGCGAGCACACCGGCCTCTCGGGCGTCGTCGGCGAACGCGGTGTAGCGGGCGTAGACGGCGGTGCGCTCGTCGTCGGAGAGCGCCTCCCACCGGCCCTCAGGGCCGTAGATCATCGCCAGGTATTGCATCGAGCCTCCTTTACGGTCGATTTCACCATGGTGACGAACGGGAGGCAACGGAATCGACAGGTGCCCCTACGTACCCCCAGGGGCACCCCGGGTGTCCCTACCGAAACGCTATCGAGGATCTCGTCACGAGTGTGTGACGAGACCGTGCCGATTGCGTGTCAACTCGCGAGCAGCCGCCGCAGGAGCAGCAGCGCTCCGGCCTTGTCGAGGAACTCGTTCAGGTTGCCGCACTTCGGGCTCTGAACGCAGCTCGGGCAGCCGGCGGAGCATGGGCAGCCGGCGAGCATCCGGGCCGTGTCCTCGACCCAGCCCTCGAAGCGCTCGAAGCCGCGCTCGGTGATCC
Source organism: uncultured Gaiellaceae bacterium (assembly GCA_963745775.1). Lineage (GTDB taxonomy): Bacteria > Actinomycetota > Thermoleophilia > Gaiellales > Gaiellaceae > Gaiellasilicea. Next base: position 103,459 of record CAVUYY010000013.1, on the reverse strand, counting down.
CGACTCCGCCCGCGTGGCCGTCGTAGACGAAGATCGTCGGCCGTCCGGTCTGGAAGTGGACGTTCGTCGAGAGCCCGCCGATGTCCCAGCGGTCGCACATCGCCCACAACGGCAGCAGCGCGATCAGCGAGTGCTCGGCCGCATGCAGCGACGATAGGAGCTTCGGCATCTCCTCGAGCCCCTCGAGCTGCCTCGCCGTCGGCGAGAACCAGACGGCCTCGGTCTCGAAGCTCGTCTCGGGCAGGTCGAGCGGAACCGTCTCGAGCGTGTCGCCGCCGCTGATCGACTTGCGCTGGTACGCGACGACCTGCTCGGTCACCGAGACGCGACCGAAGCAGAGCTCGAGCCCGAGCCGCGGCTCCACCCGTAGCGGCTCCACGATCGCCGTCTGCGTTTCCTTCTTGGCCTGCGTGTACCAGTCGACGGCGGCCGAGCTCACAAGCGCGGTGCGCGCCTCCAGGTCGAGCGCCCGCACGAGATGCTGCTCGCCGAGGTGGAGGTAGACCGCGCCCTCGTGCACGGTCGAATAGGCGCGCGAGCGCTCGACGAGCCCGAGCACGGAGCCGGTCTCGCGGTCGACCACGGTGAAGGATTCCGGCTCGCCGGAGCGGAGGCCGACCCGCGCGGCCGGATAGTCCGTGCCGGCCCAGATCCAGCCGGCGCCGGTGTGCTTCAACTCGGGTAGAACGGCCGCCCGGTCGAGCGCCTCCGGCCCGAGCGTCTCGGCGTCCGCCGCGTCGATCGGCCCCTCGAACGCCGCCGAAAGCACGTGCCCGTCGAGCACCCGCGGGTTCGCGTGGTCGAGAATCGCCGCCTCGACGGTGCGCGAGAGGAGCGCCTCCGGATCGCGCATGAAGAATTGGTCGAGCGCGTCTTCGCTCGCGACGAGAACGGCGACGCCGTGACCGCGACGACCCGCGCGTCCCCACTGCTGGCGCAGCGAGGAAACCGTGCCGGGAAACGCCACCGAGATCGCGCAGTCGAGCGCGCCGATGTCGATCCCGAGCTCGAGCGCATCGGTCGCGGTGACGCCGAGCAGCTCGCCGGCCATCAGCCGCCCCTCGATCTCGCGCCGCTGCGCAGGCGTGTAGCCGGCGCGGTAGGGCGCGAGCCGCTTCGCGGTCGCCCCGTCCACGCGCTCGACCGTGAAGCGATGGATCAACTCGACCGCTTTCCGGCTCTTCGCGAAGCAGATCGTGCGCAGGCCGCGCTGCGTGAAGCCGGCGAGCAACCGCGAGGCCTCTCCGAGCGAGCTCGCGCGCAGCCCCAGCTCGGGATCTGTGAGTGGCGGATTCCAGAGGGCGATCGTCCGCTCCGCTCTCGGCGCCGCATCGCCCTCGATCACCGTCGCGGGCTCGCCGAGTAGCGACGCCGCCAGCTCACCTGGGTTCGCGATCGTCGCCGACGCCAGCACGAACTGCGGCTCGGCGCCGTACACCCGCGCCAGCCGCCGCAGCCGCCGGAGCACGTTCGCAACGTGCGAGCCGAAGACGCCGCGGTAGACGTGCGCCTCGTCGACGACGACGAAGCGGAGGTTCGAGAGCACGTCGCCCCAGCGATCGTGCCGCGGGAGGATCCCGACGTGGAGCATGTCCGGGTTCGTCAGGAGGACGTTCGCCCACTTGCGGATCTGCCAGCGCTTCTCGGTCTCCGTGTCACCGTCGTAGATCGCCGGCTTCACGCCCTTCAGCCCGAACGCCTGCAGCGCCCGCGCCTGATCCTGAGCGAGCGCTTTCGTCGGGTAGAGGTAGAGCGCGCGGCTCTTCGGCTCGCGCGCGAGCAGGTCGAGCACGGGCAGGTTGAACGCGAGGCTCTTGCCGCTCGCGGTGCCGGTCGTGACGATCAGGTTCCCGCCCGCTCGCGCCGCCTCCCACGCCTCGGCCTGGTGGCGCCAGAGCGACGTGATCCCGAGCCCGACGAGCGCCGAGGCGACCCGCGGGTCGAGGTCGTCCGGAAACGATTCGGAGCGTCCCTCGCGCGCCGGCTCCGTACCGAGGTAGGCGAGCTCCTCGCCCTCGAGGATCTGCAGCCACGCGGACTGGGCCGAGTTGCCGGGGGCTACCGACGCCAACTCAGCGCCGGTACGTCACGTCCGCCGGCACGAGCGGCCCGTGAATCCGAGCCTGGGCGCTCCTCGTACCACTTCGCATGGTCGTCGTCGCGCGCCTGGCTCATCATCGGATGCTAGCCGCGGCCTCGTTTAGCGGGATCGAATTTCTGTTGCGCGACGAGGGGCGAACCGTAAAGCTAGGGCGACGGTGCTGGGCTACCTGATCAGGCGCCTCGGCTGGGCCGCGGTGCTCTTCCTGATCGTGACGCTGTACACGTACGTCCTCTTCTTCATCCTCCCCGGCAACAACCAGACCGTGCGTCGTGGCTTCCGCACGGTGCAGACTCCGGGCTCGCTCCGGAACGACACCTCCGGCGACGAGCAGCTCTCGCTCGTGAACGAATACGGCACCTTCGTCTGGAGCCTCGTCCACGGCGATCTCGGCACCTCGCGCGTCACCCGCGAGCCCGTCACCGAGCTGATCGCCCGGGCGGCGCCCGTGACCGGCTCGCTCATCCTGGGAGGTGTCATCTTCTGGCTCCTCCTCGCCTTCCCGATCGGGATCCTCTCGGCCTTGCGGCCGCGCTCGCTGCTCGACAGAGCGGGGATGGTGTTCGTCCTGATCGGGATCTCTGCGCACCCGCTCTGGATCAGCCTGGTCCTCGCGTACATCTTCGGCTTCCAGCTCGCGTGGACCCCGATCGGCGGCTACTGCTCGGTCTTCACCGCCACGGAGAGCTGCGGCGGACCGGTTCAGTGGGCCTACCACCTGATCCTCCCGTGGATGTCGTTCGGGATCGTCTTCGCCGCGATCTACGCCCGGATGATCCGGGCGAGCATGATCGAGACGATGGACGCCGAGCACGTCCGCACTGCGCGTGCCTTCGGGATGGGCGAGTGGAGGCTCCTGCAGACGCAGGTGCTGCGGAACGCGATGCTGCCGATCGTGACGATGCTCGGGATGGACATCGGAATCGCCTTCAGCGGCGCGATCTTCGTCGAGCGGGCCTTCGGTCTGCCGGGGATCGGGCCGCTCCTCTTCGACTCGCTCGCCCGTCGCGACTTGCCCGTGATCCTCGGGATCGTGGTGCTCGTGACCACCGTGATCCTCATCTTCAACCTCATCGTCGATCTGCTCTACCCGCTGCTCGACCCCCGAGTCCGCAATTTCCAGACCGCGACTGATCGCGCGCCGAAGCGCGCGAAACAGGAACGTCAGCCGGAGCGGTCGCCGGCTACGTCGCCGTAAGCCAGGACGCCCATTCCCGCTCGAAGTGGGAGCGCGGGCGAGCGCCGATCACCTCCGAGCACGGCTCGCCGTCCCGGAAGAGGATCACGGTCGGCAGCGAGAGGACGCCGTAGCGAGAGGGCACGCCGAGGTGCTCGTCGATGTTCAGTCCGACCAAGCCGAGTCCGTGCTCGGCCGCGATCGCCTCCAGGATCGGCTCGAGCGCCTTGCACGGCTTGCACCACGGCGCCCAGAAGTCGACGATCACGGGCTCGCGCGCCGCGAGCACGTCGTCCGCGAAGCTCGAGTCGGTCGCCTGCCTCACAGCCGGCCTCCGAGCGCGGCCAGACGGAGGGCCGGCACCTTCCAGATCGCCTCGGCGACGATTGCCCGCGACATCTTCGAGCCGCCGACCTCGCGGTCGGAGAAGACGATCGGGATCTCGACGACCCGGAAGCCGGCGCGGCGGGCGCGGAAGGTCGTCTCGATCTGGAACATGTAGCCACGCGAGGTGATCGCGTCGAGGTCGAGCCGCTCGAGCACCTCGCGGCGGAAGCACTTGAAGCCGCCGGTCGCATCGCGCACCGGCATCAGCAGGAGCCGCGTGTACAGGGAGGCGCCGCGCGAGATCAGCCGGCGGAGCGCTCCCCAGTCGCGCACACGGCCGCCCGGCACGTATCGCGAGCCGAGCACGAGATCGGCCGAGCCGGTTGCCGCGATCAGCCGCGGCACGTCCTTCGGGTCGTGCGAGAAGTCGCAGTCCAGCTCGAGAATCAGCTCGGCGCCGCGCTCGAGCGCGATCCGGAAGCCGTCGATGTAGGCGCGTCCGAGCCCTTCCTTCCGCTCGCGGTGCAGAACGTCGACGAACGGAAGCTCCGCCGCCAGCCGGTCGGCGAGCTCGCCGGTCCCGTCGGGCGAGCTGTCGTCGATCACGAGCACGCGGTCGTCCGGGCCGAGCACCTCGCCGAGCGCGCGCAGCATCGGCTCGAGGTTCTCGAGCTCGTTGTAGGTGGGGAGGCAGACGCACGCCCTCAAGTTGTGGCGGGCACGGCCGTATCATCGCGATCAGTGGCCCCCCTGCCGAGGAACGACGAGCTGGCGGATCAGCTCGAGCTGCTGGCCGATCTGAGCGAGCTCGAGGGAGAGAGCTCGTTCCGGGTGCTCGCCTACCGCCGCGCGGCGACGCGGATTCGCGAGACCGGCGGCCCGGTCGCGCAGCTCGCGCTCGACGGCAAAGCGAAGAGCCTGAGCGGGATCGGCGCCACGATCGAGGGCAAGATCGTCGAGGTGGTCGAGCTCGGCGAGATGAAGGCGCTGACCAAGCGGAAGGCGCTGATCCCCGAGGAGGTCGTCAAGTTCATGCGGCTGCCGGGGCTCGGCCCGAAGACGGCGCGCCGGATCTGGCAGGAGCTCGGGGTGACGACCCTGGACGAGCTGAAGGCCGCGGCCGAGAGCGAGCGAGTGCGCACCCTTTCCGGCCTCGGCGCGACGACCGAGACGAAGATCCTGAAGGCGCTCGCCGAGACGCCGAAGGACCCGCGCGAGTCGCGCCGGCTCCTCGGGCAGGGATTGCCGGCCGTGCTCGCCGTCGTCTCGGTTCTCCGCGAGCATCCAGCAGCCGTGAAGGTCTCCGAGGCCGGCTCGGTTCGCCGCCGCCGTGAGACGTTCCGCGACCTCGACATCATCGCCACCTCGACCGACGCGCCGGCGCTGATCGACTACTTCACGAAGCTCCGCTGGGTCGCGGACGTCGTCGCGAAGGGCGACACGAAGGCGACGGTGATCTCGAACGACGGGCTCCGCTTCGACCTCCGCGTCGTCCCGCCCGAGTCGTACGGCAACCTGCTCCAGCACTTCACCGGCTCGAAGGAGCACAACGTCGCCCTTCGCGAGGACGCGGTTCGGAGGGGCTTCTCGGTCTCCGAGTACGGGATCACGACCACCGAGACCGGCGAGGTCTTCAGCGCCGAGGACGAGGAGGCCGTGTACGCGCACCTCGGCTATGCCTACATCCCGCCGGAGCTGCGCGAGAACGGCGGCGAGCTGGCGGCCGCCCGCCTGTCGTCTGAAGGCGGACCACGCTGCCGAAGCTCGTCGAGCGCGGCGACCTGCGCGGAGACCTCCACTCCCACTCGACGTGGTCGGACGGGAAGGCGACGCTCGAGGAGATGGCGCTCGCCGCGAAGGAGCTCGGGCACGACTACCTCGCGATGTGCGACCACTCGCCGCGCCTGCGCGAGGGGCGCCTCGAGCGACAGTGGGAGGAGATCGCCGCGCTCAACGAGCGGCTGGCGCCCTTCCGGATCCTGAAGGGGATCGAGGTCAACATCCGTGCCAGCGGCGAGCTCGACGTCGCCGACGAGGTGCTCGCACGGTTCGACTGGGTGATGGCGTCCGTCCATGCGAGCTTCGAGAACGATCCGACCGGCCGCGTGCTGGCGGCGATGGATAACCCGAACGTCGATTGCATCGGCCATCTCACGAGCCGCAAGATCGGCAAGCGGCTGCCCTCGTCGATCGCCGTCGAGCGGGTGGTGGAGGGCGCGCTCGCGACCGGAACCTTCCTCGAGATCAACTCCCAGCCCGACCGGCTCGATCTCCGCGATGCGAACGCGCGGCTCGCCGGCGAGGCCGGTCTCACGCTCGTGATCTCGAGCGACGGCCACTCGACGGGCGCGCTCGGCTACGTCGAGCTCGGGATCGCGCAGGCCCGCCGCGCGTGGCTGACGAAGGAGCAGATCCTGAACACACGCCCGTGGGCCGAGATCGAGAAGCTCCGGAAGTGAGCTTCCGCGAAGACGGTGCGGCGGCGCTGGAATGGGTCGCCTCCTATCTCGAGCGCGTCGGCGAGCTGCCGGTGCTCGCGCAGGTCGAGCCGGGGGAGATTCGCGCGCGGCTGCCCGCGTCGCCGCCCGAGCAGTCCGAGCCGTTCGCGAACGTCCTCCGCGATCTCGACGACGTTCTCTTGCCCGGCCTGACCCACTGGCAGAGCCCGCGCTTCTTCGCCTACTTCGTCAGCACCGCCTCGGAGCCGGGAATCCTGGCCGAGCTCCTGATCGCGGGTCTGAACCAGGTCGGGATCCTCTGGCGGACGTCGCCTGCGCTGCAGGAGCTGGAGGAGGTGACGCTCGACTGGCTCGCCCAGCTCCTCGGGCTGCCGCCCGGACTGCACGGCCATATCGAAGACACCGCCTCGACCGCGACGATGACGGCGCTCGCCGCAGCTCGCCACGCCAAGCCGGGCGCTCGCGTCGTCGTCTGCTCCGAGCACGCGCACTCGTCGGTCGAGAAGGCGTGCCGCCTGCTCGAGCTCGAGCCGCGCGCGACGCCCGTGGACGACGCGTTTCGCCTGCGGGTGGACGCGCTCGATCTCACTGGGGCGTGCGCTGTCGTCGCGACGGTGGGAACCACGTCCACGAGCTCGGTTGATCCGGTGACCGCGGTGGCCGAGGCAGCCGAGCGGGAGGGCGTCTGGCTCCACGTCGATGCCGCCTACGCGGGCTCGGCCGCGGTCTGTCCCGAGCTCCGGCATCACTTCGCCGGCTGGGAGCGGGCCGACTCGATCGTCGTGAACCCGCACAAGTGGCTCGTGACCCCTATGGACTGCTCGACCCTCTGGACGCGCCGCCCCGACGATCTGCGCGCGGCCTTCAGCCTCGTGCCCGAGTACCTCCGCGTCAGCGAGGAGGTTGCGAGCCTCTCCGAGTACAGCCCGGCGCTCGGCCGCCGCTTCCGCGCGCTCAAGCTCTGGGCCGTCCTCCGCTGCTACGGCCGGGAGGGGCTACAGGAGCGGATCCGCGAGGCGATCCGGCTGGCCGAGCTCTTCGAGGGCTGGATCCGCGCTGAGCCCGGCTGGAAGCTCTCCGCACCGCGCCATTTCTCGCTCGTCTGCTTCCGGCGGGAAGGCTCCGACGAGGAGAACGAGGCGCTGCTCGAGCGAGCAAACGCGAGTGGGGAGATCTTCATCTCGCACACGAGGGTCAACGGCCGCTACGTGCTCCGGCTCGCGGTCGGCAGCGCCCGCACGACCGAGGCGGATGTCCGCCTTGCGTGGGACGTGCTCAGACGGGAAGCGGCTCTGTCGCCACCGCGTTGATCGCGCGGGCGAGCAGCTCGCGGTCGCCTTCGACGCGGACGCCGTCGGACGAACCGTCTACGAGCAGGTGGTAGAAGCCGGTCGCATCAGTCTCGACCAGGACGTCGTAGTCCTCGATGATCCCGGGAGTCGCGTGACCGGCGACGACGGAAGCCTCTTCGCCCCCGACGCGGAAGGCGATCCGGCCGGTTCCCGCGACGGGTGAGAGCGCGATCTCGAGCGCGTTCCGCAGCCAGCCCGGCCGCAACGCCTCGTCCGGCGGCGGACCAAGGGTGCGTGCTCCCCAACGCGCGAGCTCGTGGAGTACGGGCCGGAGCTCCTCGCCGCACGCGGTGAGCTCGTAGACCGTGGATGCCGCGGGCGGCGGCAGCTTCGTCTTCTGGACGATTCCGCCGGCCTCGAGATCTCGCAGGCGCGACGCGAGAATGTTGGTGCCGATCCCCGGAAGCCCGTCGACGAGATCCGTGTAGCGCTTCGGCCCGTCGATCAGCTCGCGCACCACGAGCAGCGACCAGCGCTCGCCGACGAGGCCGAGCGAGTGGGCGATCGGGCAGTACTGGTCGTAGCGCTTCATCTCACTTCACAATCTATAGAAGTTACTTGCATTTCGCAAGCACATGCTGTAACTTCACAAGCTCTCAGCATACCGCGGAAGGGAAGAAATGGTTGCTTCGACCAACAAGAGATGGTTCGCACTGGCTCTCCTGAGCCTCGTCCAGTTCATGGTCGTGCTCGACATCGCGATCGTGAACGTCGCCCTCCCCTCGATCAAGCTCGACCTGGGCTTCTCGCAGGAGAACCTGCAATGGGTGATCAGCGCCTACGCGCTCTTCTTCGGCGGGTTCCTGCTCCTCGGCGGCAGGCTCGCCGACATTCTCGGCCGGCGCCGGATCTTCATCGCCGGCCTGATCCTCTTCACCGTGGCTTCGTTGCTCGCCGGCCTGGCGTGGAGTGAGGGCTCGCTGATCGCGGCGCGCGCGCTGCAGGGTCTCGGCGCAGCGGTGATCTCCCCGGCGGCGCTCTCGATCCTGACGACGACCTTCGCCGAGGGCAAGGAACGCAACATCGCGCTTGGCGTGTGGGGCGCCGTCGGTGGCTTCGGGGCCGCGGCAGGCGTCCTGCTTGGTGGCGTGATCACGGACACGCTCAGCTGGGAGTGGATCTTCTACGTCAACATCCCGATCGGGCTGGCCGGGCTCATCTTCACCCCGATGCTCCTCGAGGAGAGTCGCGACGCGCGCGTCAAGAGCTTCGACGCACTCGGCGCCGTGCTCGTCACGAGCGGTCTGATGACGCTCGTGTTCGCGATCACCAAGGCGAACGACTACGGCTGGGGCTCGGCCACGACGTGGTCGCTCTTCGCGGCCGCAGGCGCGCTTCTCGCCGGGTTCGTCGCCTGGGAGCGGCGTCACCCCGAGCCGCTGATGCGCTTCGGGATCCTGCGCACGAGCACGATTCTGGGCGCGAACGTTGCCGGGTTCATCCTCGGAACCGCGCTCTTCGGGATGTTCCTGATGCTGACGCTCTACATGCAGCAGGTGCTCGGGTATTCGGCGATGAAGACCGGGATCGGATACCTCGCGGTGGCCGGAACCGCGATCCTCTGGTCGGGGGTCGCCGCCCAGCTCGTGACCAAGGTCGGTGTCAAGCCGGTCCTGATCGCGGGAATGGCGTTCCTCACCGCCGGGCTTCTCTACTTCACGCAGGTGTCCGTCGACGGCACGTATCTCGGCGATCTCCTGCCCGGTTTCCTGCTGATCGGCGTCGCGCTCGGGTTCTCGTTCGTCCCGATCTCGATCGCCGCGCTCGCGGGTGTACAGCCGGCAGAGGCCGGGCTCGCCTCCGGCCTGATCAACACCTCGCAGCAGATCGGCGGGGCGCTCGGGATCGCGGCGCTCTCCGCGGTCGCGATCAACCTCACCACCAGTGCTGCCGAGGACGGCGCGGCCCAGCCGGTCGCCCTCGTCGACGGCTTCCAGGGGGCGTTTTGGGCCGCGGCGGTCGTCGCCGCGCTCGGGATCGTCGTCTCGATGACGTTGATCCGCCGCGAGGAGCTCTCGGCGGAGACGGAGCTCGTGCCCTCGCTCGAAGCGGCCTAGAGCTCGCGCAACAGCTCGAGGAGCTCCGCGGGGCTGCCGACCACGACGTCGGCGGCCTCGCGCAGCTCCGGCGGGCCTTCGGCGGACGCCACCGCCACCGCCACGCCGAGCTCGAGGCCCGCGAGCGCCTGGAACGCGTCGAGGTCGGTCGTGTCGTCGCCCGCATACAGAGCCCGTTCCAGCCGTCGCTCGCCAAGCAGATGGGCGACGGCCGTGCCCTTGTGCGCGGCGAGCGGCGGCCGCAACTCGAGCACTTTCCGGCCGAACCGGGCGACAAAGCCCTCCGCGCGAGCACGGGTCGCGACCGCCTCGAGCATGCGCAGCGCCTCCGCATCGTCCTCTGCCCGGCGGTAGTGGAAGGTGACCGTCAGCGGTTTTCGCTCGACATCCTCCCAGTCGACGGTCGCAGCGAACCCCAGCAGCCTCTCGCTCCACGCAGACGCCTCCGGGACGAGCTCGAGCCCGTGCTCGCCGACGTACACGAGCTCGTCGAGCCCGACGACGCGTCGAGCATCCGTCCCGGCGCGCCCGCTGATGCAGGCGACGAGCGCGTAACGGGCGTGCAGCCTGCGCAACTCGGCCCGCGTCTCCTCCGGCACGGTCGCCTCGTGCGGCACGTCCACGATCGGGGCCAGCACGCCGTCGACGTCGAGGAGGAGCGCGGTCCGCTCGGGCTCCCGGGCCAGCTCCGCGATCAGGTCGGCTCCGGCCACCGGCCTAGGATACGACGATGCCGCGGCTCATCCTGATCGGCATTGTTGCTGGTCTCTTCAGCGCGCTGCTCGGCGTCGGCGGTGGAACCGTGATCGTGCCGCTCCTGATCCTCCTCGTCGCTTTTCCCGCTCACGTCGCGACCGCGACCTCGCTCGCGGCGATCGGGATCACGGCCCTCGCCGGGGCGACGAGGTACGGCTTCGAGGGGCATCTCGACGTCGGTCACGCCGCGCTGGTCGGTCTGCCGGCCGCGGCCGGGGCGGTTGTCGGCGCAACGCTCGCGCAGCGCCTCGACGCGCGACCGCTGACACTCGGGTTCGCCGTGCTGCTCGCTTCGCTCGCGGTCTGGTTGCTCGTGTGAGCGCGACAACGATCGCGCTCGCGGTGCTCCTGGGTTTCGGAGCCGGGGTTCTCGCGGGTTTGTTCGGGGTCGGCGGCGGGATTCTCTTCGTCCCGACGCTCGTCGGGCTCGGGCTCGGGCAGCTCGACGCCGAGGCCACGTCCCTCCTCGCGATCCTCCCCACCGTCGCGGCCGGCACCTGGCGCCAGCGGCAGTACGGCAACGTCCGCTGGCGCACGGCCGCTGTGATCGGGCTCGCGTCGATCGCGGGTGTGGAGGTCGGAGTTCAGATCGCCACCACGCTCTCCGAGGCGACGCTCCGACGCCTCTTCGCCGCGCTGCTCCTGCTCGTCGCGGCCCAACTCGCCTGGCGCTCGCGTCGCCCTGCGGCCTATGCTGCGTCCGATGACGGATGAGCACGAGGAGATCTGGCTCCCGCTCGTCGACGAGCCGATCGGGAGCATCGTCGCCCAGCTCCAGGACGAGGATCCGGAGATCGCGCGGCTCGTGGGCTCGCCCCAGCGCATCCTGGCCTTTCGCACCTTCGCCTACATTCGCGTCGGGATGAAGCTCGGGGAGCTGCTCGTCGAGAGCGACCTGCCTCCCTACGACGGCACCGAGACCTGGATCGAGCTACTGCTCAAGGATCCGGCGCACAAGGCGGCCGTGGCGCACGAGGTGCGGGCGGTGGCCGAGGAGATCGCAGCCGATCCCAGGTACGTCCGCGAGGAGTCGCTCGGGCCAGACGAGGACGCCCGAGAGCGCTTTCGCACCTTCGCCCGACGGGAGCTCGAGAAGCACTAGACGGTCAATGGCTCGCGATCAGGCTCGTGAGCAGGATCGCCGCGAATCCGCCGACCGTCAGGAGCACGCGTTTCCCCGAGGGGTGCTCGTGCGCGTGAGGAAGGAGGTCGGTCGCGCCCATGAAGAGGAAGAAGCCGGCGTAGACCGCAAGCGCGGCGCCGAGCTGTGCCTCCGAGATGGAGAGCGTCGAGCCGATGATCGCCCCCGCGAGCGGCGCGAGGGCATCGACCGTGAGCCAGCGCACGGCGCGGGCGCGGTCGCCCGACTGGCGCAGCACGAAGCCGACCGTGTTCAGGCCGTCCGCGAAGTCGTGCGAGATCACCGCCACGAAGACGAGGAAGCCGGTCGACGGCGAGAGGTCGAACGCGAGCCCGATCCCCAGGCCGTCGATGAAGCTGTGCAGCGAGAGTCCCGCCGCGCCGAACGCGCCGACGTGGGCATGGGCCCTCGCCTGCTCCGCGTCGTCGCGATGGTGCAGGACGAGCAGTCGTTCGGCCACGAAGAAGACCAGGAACCCGATTCCCACGAGGAGACCGACCCGCTGTGGGTCGTCGACCGCCTCGATCGACTCCGGAAGCACATGGAAGAGCGCCACCGCGACGACGACTCCTCCGCTCAGCGCGATCGCCGTCGTCAGCTCCTTCGCAAGCCGGAGGGCCACGAAGCCGCCTGCGAGGGTCGAGACGACCGTCAAGCCGGCGAGCGGAATCGCGATCCAGCTCTCCGTCAAGCGCACCGCTCGCACGTGCCGTAGATGTCGAGCTCGTGACCCGCCGGCCGAAACCCGTGCAGCCGTTGCAGCTCCTCGGCGGGCGGCACGGCGCAGAGCTCCGTCTCCTCGACTCCGCCGCAGCTCGTGCAGACGAGGTGATGGTGGTGCTCCGGCCGGCAGCGCACGTAGACGTGCTGGCCCTCTCCGACGAGCGGATGGCCGAGCAAGGGCTGGACGGCGCCGCTCGAGCGCAGGAGCTCGACGGTCCGGTAGGTCGTTGCCAATCCGATCCCGGGCTCGTCCTGCCGCGCGCGTTCGTGGAGATCGGCGACGGTGAAGCTGCCGCGCCAGCCGGCGACGAGACCCAGCAGCACTCGGCGCTGGGAGGTGAGGCGCGTTCCGTGCGGAAGAGCCAGGTTCGAATGGGTCGGTTCGTCGGACATCGAAGCGTGCGAGTCTACATGAGAGCGATTCTCATTCTCACTATGGCGTGGTTACACTGGGCCGACGTGTTCGTGTCGGATGTCCAGCGTCTCGGGGGATCGTGAACCGCAGGCTCGCAACGTTGCTCGTCCTGGCACTGGCGCTCGCCGCTCTCGGCGCGGGTTCCGGCAGCACGGCCGAGACGCCCACGGCATCGGCAAGCGCGTACGCGATCAGCGTCGTCGTGCCGGGTCAGGGAGGCGCGAGCGCGGGTGGAGCGTCTGCCCCCGGCGCTGCCGACACCTCCGTCGGCGACGCGTTCGTCTATCCCGCCGACGGCTCGGTCGCACGCACGGGCGCGCTCTCGTCGAGCGCCTCAGCCCTGACGGATGCCGGCGCGGCCTCGTTTGCCGTGACGGATGTGCTCGGGATCAGCCTCTTCAACGGCGAGATCACGATCGACAGCGTGGCCGGTCGAGCTCGGGCCTCGAGCTTCGCCGCCGACACGACCGGGTCTGCCGTGACGAACGTGGTCGCCCTGGGCCAGGCTGTCGGCGTCGCTCCGAACCAGCGCGTTGCGCTCGGCGACTGGGGCACGCTCGTCCTCCTCGAAGGCGGCGCCGAGCGCTCTGCGGGCGCGACCGTCACCGGCCGCGCGTCGGTCACGGCGGTGCGGGTCTCGCTGAGCGCCGAGCATGCCGGCCTGCCGGCGGGAACCGAGATCCTGATCGGTCACGCGGAGACCGCGATCGCAGCGCCCGCGCCGACCGCCGAGCCGCCGATCACGACCATCGCGAAGCCGCAACCCGCCAAGCCTCGTGCGACTCCGGGCCGCACCGGCAAGGGCGCGAAGCTGCCCAAGCCGCCCGAGCCGGGCAAGGATCCGGTCCCCAAGGTGCGCACGCCGCCGACGGACATCTCTGCGCCGCTCTCTCCCGGCGGCTACGTCTTCCCGGTCTACGGGCCGTCGTCCTTCTCCGACACGTACGGCGCGGCCCGGGCCGTCGTGACGTGGCATCACGGTGCCGACATCTTCGCCCCCCTCGGCGCCCCGATCCTTGCGATCGCCGACGGCACCGTCTTCTCCGTGGGCTGGAACGACATCGGCGGCTATCGCTTCTGGTTGCGGGACCGTTCCGGCAACCAGTTCTACTACGCCCACCTCTCGGCGTTCTCGCCGCTCGCCGTGAACGGCAGAGAGGTGAAGGCCGGGCAGGTGATCGGCTTCGTCGGCAACACCGGCGACGCGCAGGGCACCCCGTACCACCTCCATTTCGAGATTCATCCGGTGGCACTGCTGCCGCTCGGCTACGACGGGGTCGTGAATCCGCAGGCCTACCTGACGGCCTGGCGACGACTCGTCGATGTCTCGTTCGCCGCCGGTCGTGGCTGGGCGCCGCCCGTGCCCGCCTCGGCGACCGCGCCGCGGCCGGGAGCATTCCTCCTCGGCTCGACCGACATCTCGAGCGCGAGCGGCCTGGAGCCCGGCTCGCTCCAGCGCGCGCTCGTCGCCCCGGTCTCGGCCGAGGGCGACGGCGCGCTGCTTCGTTCCGGCTAGGCGGCGGTGCCGGAGTTGCCGCTCGAAGTCGAGTCGGACGACGAATAGCCGAAGTCGTTCGAGCTCTCGCCGGTGATCTTCTCCATGACCCAGGCGCGTGTGGCAGGACCGGTGATCGGGTTGAAGAGAATCGCGGCCGCGATTCCGCCGAGCAGGATGATCGTGTTCCGCAGGCTGTGATCCTTCTTCCCCTGAACTCGGTCGGCCGCCGACTTCAACTCTTCGATCGTCTTCCTCAGGTTGTCCTGGATGTCCTTATCGGTCGCCACTCGCGTCGCGGCTGCCGTCAGGTTGTTGCGGCCGCCGAGCACGTCCGCATAGACGTCCCGGGCCGCCATGAAGGCTTCCTTCAGGTTGCCGCGGAGATCCTCGTCGTGGAGCGCGCGATCGACGTACGGGCGCATGGTGTCGGCTGTGTCGTAGAGCCTGTCCTTCGTCTTGGCCATAGCTGGGTCGTCCTTTCAGGTCGTAGTCGCGGGCTCAGTGTTGCCGCGAAGGGATGCTCCCAAACGGGAGGTCACCGTACAGGCGCAGCGGCCTGTTGCTCCCGGGAGGCGGTGCGGCGGCGGGAGGCAAGCGCATCGCCGGAGAAGGCGTGCGCCAGCACATCCTCGATCGAGTCGACGAGCACGAAGGAGAGTTGGTCGCGCGTCTCTTGCGGCAGCTCTCGGAGCTCCGGCTCGTTCTCGCGCGGCACGATCACCCGCTTCAGGCCTGCCCGCTGCGCGGCGAGCACCTTCTCTCGCACCCCTCCGATCGGCAGCACCTGGCCGGTGAGCGTGATCTCGCCGGTCATGCCGACGTCCTCGGCCACTGCCTCGCCCCGGGCGAGCGAGGCGATCGCCGTCGCCATCGTGATCCCGGCGGACGGGCCGTCCTTCGGCACCGCGCCGGCGGGAACGTGGATGTGGATGTCGTGCTCCGCGAACCACTCCGGTTGGAGTCCCACGCGAGCCGCGTGCGAGCGCGTCCACGAGAGCGCGGCCTGCGCCGATTCCTGCATCACCTCGCCGAGCTGACCGGTGATCTGCAGCCGTCCCTTCCCGGGGAACGCCGTCGCCTCGATGAACAGCACGTCGCCGCCGACGGCGGTGTAGGCGAGCCCTGTTGCGACGCCCGGATCTGCCGTCCGCTTGCGGGCCTCGCCGGAGAAGCGGCGCGGGCCCAGCCATTCGCGAACCTGCGCTTCGTCGATCTTGATCCTTCCCTTCTCGCCGCGAGCGACGAGGGTCGCGGCCTTGCGGAGGAGGGTCGCGATCTGGCGCTCGAGGTTCCGCACGCCCGCCTCGCGCGTGTACTCCGCGATCGTCAGCTTCAACGACCTGTCGCCGAGCGAGACCCGAGACTTCGTCAGCCCGTGCTCTCGGAGCTGCTTCGGCACGAGGTAGCGCTTGGCGATCCCGAGCTTCTCGTCGTGGGTGTAACCGGAGAGGTGGATCACGTCCATCCGGTCGAGCAGCGGGCCAGGAATCGTGTCGAGCGTGTTCGCGGTGCAGATGAAGAGGATCTTCGAGAGATCGAACGGCAGATCGAGGTAGTGGTCGCGGAACGTCGAGTGCTGATGCGGGTCGAGCACCTCGAGCATGGCGGACGCCGGATCGCCGCGGAAGGAGTCGGAGCCGAGCTTGTCGATCTCGTCGATCAGGAAGACGGGATTCCGCGACTCGGCGTCGCGCAGCGCGCGGATGATCGTGCCCGGCATGGCGCCGATGTACGTGCGCCGGTGGCCCCGGATCTCGGCCTCGTCCCGAACGCCGCCGACCGAGATGCGGACGAATCTCCGCCCGACGCTGCGCGCGATCGACTGGCCGAGCGAGGTCTTGCCGACGCCCGGCGGGCCGACGAAGCAGAGGATCGGGCCTGAGAGATCGCCCTTCAGCTTGGAGACGGCGAGGTGCTCGACGATCCGCTCTTTCACCTTGTCGAGGTCGAAATGATCCTCGTCGAGGATCGCGCGCGCCCGGTCGAGGTCGAGGTCGTCCTGGGTCGTCTCGTTCCAGGGCAGCGCCAGGATCCAGTCGAGATAGGTGCGGATCACCCCGTACTCGGCCGCGGCGGGCGGCAGCTTCTCGAGCCGCCCGAGCTCTCGGTTCGTCGCCTTGAGCGCGTCGCCCTGGAGGCCCTTCGCCTCGACCTGCTCGCGGAGCTCGGCCACCTCCGCCTGGTGCTCGTCGCCCTCGCCGAGCTCCTCCTGGATCGCCTTCAGCTGCTGGCGGAGGAAGTACTCGCGCTGACCCTTCTCGATCTCCGAGGCCACTTGCGTCTGGATCTTGGTGCCGAGCTCCGAGACGTCGAGCTCGCGCTCGAGGATCACCGACACCGCGCGCAGCCGCTCGAGCACGTCCACCGTCTCGAGCAGCGCCTGGCGCTCGCCGGTCTTCAGTCGGAGGGTCGAGGCGACGAGATGGCAGAGCGCGCTCGGATCCTCGACGTTCGCCGCCGCGAGCTGCAGCTCCTCGGGCAAGTAGGGCGTCATTCCGATGATCCGGGCGAATTGCGCCTGGACGTTCCGGGTCAGCGCCTGAACGTCCGGCGAATCGGGGATCGCGTCCTCGAGATTCTCGAGCTCGGCGACGAGGTACGGCTCGTGGGCGACCCGCTCTCGGAGCCGGACGCGTTGGAGACCCTGCACGAGGATCCTCAGCGTCCCATCGGGCACCTTGATCATCTTGTGCACGAGCGCTGCAGTGCCGACCTCGTAGAGGTCGTCCCACCCGGGCTGCTCGGCCTCGGCGTTCTTGACGGTCACGAGCGCCAGCATCCGCTCGCCTGCGACGACATCGTCGATCAGCTTGATCGAGCGCTCCTGGCCGACGGCGAGCGGCGTCATCGACTCGGGGAAGATCACCGTCTCCTTCAGCGGCAGCACCGGGAGGCGCGAGGGCAGCTCGGGCATCGCGGTGACTTCGACGAGAGCGTCGAGCGCTGCGGTTCCCCCCGTGGGCTCGGCGGCGTCGCTCTCGCTCATCCGCTCATCCGAACCACGATCGCGATCGGCTGCGGCCGCGCAGGGCGTTCTGCGATCGGCAGCCTGATCGTCAGCAGCCCACGTTCGTAGCCGGCGCCGGCGCGTGCGACGTCGACGTCTTCGGTGAGCTGGATCGTTCGCTGGAACGGTCCGTACTCGATCTCGACCTGCTGGTAGACCTGGCCCTCGCTCCGAGGCCGCGGGCGAGCTCCTGCAATCGTGAGTGAGCGGTCCTCGACGGCGATCCGAACGGTCGCCGGGTCGACTCCCGGCAGCTCGACGACGATGGTCAGCTCGCGCGGGTCGTCGGTCTGGAAGCAGTCGACGGCCGGCCGGAAGCCGTGCCTCGTCCCCGCAAAGCGGGGCACCTGCCAGAGGTCGGCGAAGAGCTCCTCGATCTCCTCCTGCAGGCGGTCGATGTCGCGCCGCGCCATGCCACGGCAGCCTACCCCTCGACATAGGATTCGACGCGTGGCGCCCATTCGACGGATCCTCCGGCTGCTCGCGGCGGGACTCGCATTCGGCGTGTACGTCTGGTACGCGGCCGTCGGGCACGCCCCCACGGTGAAGCGGCGCAAGGCGGTCAGACGGGCCCGGAGAAGGTCTCCCAGCGGGTAGTACTTCGCGCGGGATGGAGGGGTGGACGAGATTCGTGCTGCGCCATCGCTGGCTCTTCGTCGGGCTGTGGGCGGCGGTGCTGCTGACCGGAGGCGTGCTCAGCTCGGGCCTGAGCAAGCTGCTCTCGAACGAGTTCACGACGCCCGGAACGGACTCCGAGGAGGTTCGCTCCCTGCTTGCGGAGCGGTTCGGCCAACGCGACGACGGCTCGTTCCTCGTCGTCTTTCGCGTCAACGACTCGTCCGACCCGGAGACCAGGGCGGGCCTCGAGGCGGCGCTCGAGCGAGGCGCGGCGGCGGTCGAGGGCGGTCGCGCACAGCCGCTCCAGACGGCGGGTCGCGACGTCGTCTTTGGAACGATCGGCTCGCCGCTCGAGCTCACGGAGGCGAAGAAGGCTACGGCCGGCGTGCGCGAGGCCCTTGGCCGGCCGCCCGGAGCGGAGGCGTTCGTCAGCGGGACGCCGGCGATCCAGGCCGATCTCGACCCGATCTTCGAGGAGGACCTGCTCAAGGGCGAGGCGATCGCGCTCCCGATCGCGCTGCTCGTGCTGCTCGCCGTCTTCGGGCTCTCGTTCGCCGTCCTGATGCCGTTCATCGTCGCCGCCTCGACGATCACCGCGACCCTCGGGATCGTCTGGATCGTCGCGCACTACATGACGATGGCGATCTACGTCACGAACCTCGTTCAGCTGATCGGGCTCGGGATCGCGATCGACTACTCGCTCCTGATCGTCTATCGCTACCGCGAAGAGCTCGAGCGAGGCGACCCGACGGACGAGGCGATCGTGCGGACGATGGCAACCGCCGGCCGGGCGGTCGTCTTCTCGGGCGTGACGGTCGCGATCGGCCTGGCGCTCCTGCTCTTCATGCCGCTGCCGTTCATGGTCTCGATGGGTGTCGGCGGCTTCCTGATTCCGCTGCTGTCGATCCTCGCGGCGCTCACGCTCCAGCCCGCCCTGCTCTCGCTGTTCGGGCGGCGCGGGACCAGGCGGGTGCACGTCGCCGACTTCCTCCGCGACCGGCTACGCCTGCCCGTGCCTCGCTTCGCCGGGACGACCGACGCCGAGCAAGGGCTCTGGGCTCGGCTCGCCCGCTCGATCATGCGCAGGCCGCTGCTCTACCTCGCCGCCGGAGCGACGGCGCTCGTGGCCGTGGCCGCGCCCGTCCTCGATCTCCAGCTGACGCCGGGCTCCGCGTCTGGCACCCCGCAGTCGCCGGAATCGATCCAGGGCTTCAACGTCCTCCGCGAGGCCGTCGGGCCCGGCGCGCTGGCCCCGACCCAGATCCTCGTCGACTCCGGTCGTGCGAACGGGATTCGTACGCCGGCGATCCAGAACGGGATCGACGAGCTGATCGCCTCGGTGCGCCGCGATCCAGAGGTCGTCCGCGTCGACTTCGCGCCGCAGCCGCCCTACATCGACCCGGAGGGCCGCTACGCGTATCTCACCGTCGCCGGCAAGAACGAGTACGGCGCTCTCGCCGCCCAGGACTTCGCCCGGCGACTGCGCGAGGAGCTGATCCCCGCGGTCGGCTTTCCGGAAGGCGCGACGGTGCTGGCCGGCGGCGGCCCGCCGCAGGGGATCGATTTCATCGACAGCGCCTACGGCGCGTTCCCCTGGCTCGTGCTCGCCGTCCTGCTCCTCACCTACCTCACCCTGATGCGAGCGTTTCGCTCGCTGCTCCTGCCGCTGAAGGCCGTCGTGCTCAACCTGCTGGCGATCGCCGCGACCTACGGGCTGATCGTGATCGTCTTCAAGTACGGGATCGGGGCGGAGCTCCTCGGGCTCTACCAGCTCGACCAGGTGGAGGCGTGGATCCCGATCTTCCTCTTCGCGATGCTCTTCGGGCTCTCGATGGACTACGAGGTGTTCCTCGTCTCGCGGATGCGCGAGTTCTGGGACGAGGGGGAGACGAACGAGGATGCCGTCGCGCACGGGCTCGAGCGAACCGGCCGGATCGTGACGGCAGCGGCGATCGTGATGGTGGCGGCCTTCTCCGGCTTCGCCGCCGGTTCGATCGTCGGTCTCCAGCAGTTCGGCCTTGGGCTCGCGATCGCGATCTTCATCGACGCGACGCTGATCCGGGCCGTGCTCGTGCCTGCACTGATGCGGCTCTTCGGTCGCTACAACTGGTGGCTGCCCGCGAGCGTCGCGCGGCTGATCCGGGTCGCGCCGTCGCCGCTGGCAACGCCAAGGGCGCCAATTCCAGGGAAAAAGCCCTTAACGGAATCCTGATGTGTGGCGCATCGGGGCGTCGGGGACATCGTCCCTCATGCGTAGGCTCATGCTCGCGATTCTCTGTGCCCTGATTCTCTCGCAGGCGCCCGCCGCCGGCGCGGCCGGAGGCGTCCGCTTCGGGATCCAGGACGACGCTTGGCTCGCGCACGGTCCCGGCTCGCTCGAGAGCAGGCTCGACCGACTCGAGAGCCTCGGCGTCGACGTCGTCCGCTTCAACTTGCACTGGAACGAGATCGAGACGACTCGCGGATCACCGGACTGGGCTTCGAGCGATGCCGTCCTCGAGGGGCTGCGCGCGCGAAGGATCGACGCCCTCGTCGGCCTCGTGGGCTCGCCGCGCTGGGCGAACGGGGGTCGTGGTCCCAACTATGCGCCGACCGCAGCGAGCTTCGCGCAGTTCGCAGGCTCAGCCGCCGCCCGCTACTCGTGGGTGCGGCAGTGGCTCGTCTGGAACGAGCCGAATCAGGCCCGCTGGCTGAAGCCGACCACGCCGGCGGTCTATGTCCGCTCCCTGCTCAACCCCGCCTACGCTGCGATTCACGAGGCGAGCCCGCAGTCGAAGGTCGCCGGCGGCGTCACCGCTCCACGCGCGGGCTCGGCCGGCGTCTCGCCGGTGCAATGGATCCGCGGGATGCGTGCTGCGGGTGCGCGGCTCGACGCGTACGCCCACCATCCGTATCCAGCACGACCGACCGACAGCCCATTCAGCGGCGGTTGCAGGCAGGCGGGCTGCGAGACGATCACCATGGCGACCATCGAACGGCTGCTCTCCGAGGTGAAGCGCGCGTTCGGCGCCAAGCGGATCTGGCTGACCGAGTACGCCTACCAGACGGGTCCGGGCGGAGTCTCGCAGCAGCGCCAGGCGGAGCTGCTGGGTCAGGCCGCCCTTCGCGTCTTCCAGGTTCCGCGGGTCGATCTCCTGATCCACTACCTCGTCGCGGACGAGCCGACGAGCGGCCGCTTTCAGAGCGGTCTCTTCTCGCCAACCGGCGCGCCGAAGCTCGCCTCGCTGGCGTTTCCGCTGCCGCTCGTGCAGGCGGGGAGGAACGGCGACAGAGTGGTGCTCTGGGGGCAGGTGCGTCCCGGAGCGGGCGTGCAGAGCTACCGCGTGCAGGTGCGCAGCGGCGGGGTGTGGCGGTTCGTCGGCGGAACGCGGCGGACCGACGCCAGGGGCTACCTGACGATCGCGGTTCCCGCCGCGCGAGGCTCGCTCGTGCGCACGTACGCGACTCGCGACCGCACGAACGGCGCCGCGCTCTTCGTTCGCTAGCTTCACTGGCGTGCACACGCCACCTGAGCTGCGCGGCGGCTTCGTGCTGCGGCTCGCGGCGATCGTGTTCGGACTCTTCCTGTGCGCGGTGGGAATCGTGCTCTTCCTCGAGTCCGAGCTCGGGCTCCCGCCGTGGGATGTCCTCCACCAGGGACTCGCCGAGCAACTCGACGTCTCGTTCGGCGTCGCGAACCTGATCGTGTCTGCGGTGATCCTCCTGCTCGCGTGGGCGTTGCGGGCCAGGATCGGCCTCGGCACGCTCCTGAACGCGCTACTGGTCGGCAGCTTCGTGATCGTGCTCTCGGCGGTCGACGGGATCGCGGCGCTCTCCGACGAGGGGCTGCCGGTGCGGATCGGCCTGCTTCCGCTCGCGCTCGCCGCCTTCGGGGCCGGCTCCGCGTTCTACATCGCGCCGAGCATGGGCGCCGGCCCTCGTGACTCGCTGATGCTCGTGGCCTCCCGGCGGCTGGGCTTGCGGATCGGAACGGCACGAACCGTGATCGAGATCCTCGCCCTCGCTGTCGGCTTCGCGCTCGGCGGAACGGCCGGGATCGGCACGCTCGTCTTCGCACTCGGGATCGGGCCGTCCGTCGAGCTCTCGTTCTGGCTGCTCGAGCGGACGCCCCTCGCCAGTCCCGCAGTAGCATCGCCGTCGTGAGCGTCAAGGGACTCATCGCTGCGGGGGGCGAGGCGACGCGGCTCGGCGAGTTGACGCGCGTGGTGAACAAGCACCTGCTGCCGGTCGGCGGCTGGCCGATGATCTACTACCCGCTCCAGTTGCTCCAGCTCGCCGGAGTGCACGACGTGCTCGTCGTCACGGGTCAGGGCCACGCTGGCCAGGTGATCGACCTCCTCGGCGACGGGCGGATGCCGCAGCGCGGCTCGAGCGAGCCCCTCTTCGACCTCGATCTCACCTACAAGGTTCAGGTCGAGCCCGGCGGGATCGCCCAGGTCGTCGGCATGGCCGAGAGCTTCGCCGGAGCCGACAAGCTGATCGTCTGCCTCGGCGACAACATCTTCGAGTACGCGGAGGTCACCGCGCTCCGCGCGTTCGTGGACGGTGACGACGGCGCGGCGGTCTTCGTCAAGGAGGTGCCCGATCCGGAGCGCTTCGGCGTCGTCGTCTACGGCGAGGACGGACGGGTGACGGACGTCGTCGAGAAGGCGGGCGTCGTCGACATGCGCTACGACGCCCCGCCCTCGAGCGATGCCGTGGTCGGGCTCTACTGCTACGACGGCGGTGTGTTCGACCTGATCCGCGACCTACGGCCGTCGTCCCGCGGCGAGCTCGAGATCACGGACGTGAACCGGCACTACGCGGAGCGAGGCGTGCTCGCCTCGCATCGAGTCACCGGCTGGTGGGAGGACGCCGGGACGCAGGAGTCGCTCCCTGAGATCGGCGCCCTGATCGCCCGGACCGGCGTCAACAAGGTCGCTTGATCGACGGCATCCTCAGGATCCCGCTCCGGCGGTTCGAGGACGAGCGGGGCTGGTTCACGGAGCTGATGCGCGCCGGAGCGTTCCCGAAGCCCTTCCGCCAGTCCAACCTCGTCTCTTCGAGACGCGGGGTCGTCCGCGGGCTCCACTTCCACGAGCGCGGGCAGGACGATCTCTTCCTGTGCGTACACGGGATGGTGCGCGTCGTCGTGCTCGACCGGGAGAGCGGCGAGACGTTCACCGAGGACATCGGCGACGACAATCCCGTCGGCATCTACATCCCGGGCATCCACGCGCACGGCTATGAGGCGCTGACGGACTGCCTTTTCCTCTACCACGTGACCGAGGAGTACGACGCCGAGAATCCCGACGAGCACGGGCTCTGCTGGGCGGATCCACGCGTGAAGCACCTCTGGAGCACTCAGACGCCGATCCTCTCGCCGCGCGACCTCGCAGCTTGCTGATCACGGGAGCCGGTGGGCAGCTCGGAACGGCGCTTCGAGAGGAGTTTCCCGACGCCGTTGCGCTGACCCGGGCGGAGTGGGACGTCGCTCTGCCAGCTCCGGCGTCTCTGGAGCGGCCCGACGTCGTCCTCCATGCGGCGGCCTGGACGGACGTCGACGGGGCGGAGGACGATCCGCAGGGCGCCGCGGCGGTCAACGTCGGGGGAACCGCCAATGTCGCCGAGCTCGGCGCGCCACTCGTCTACTTCTCCTCGGACTACGTCTTCGACGGACACAAGCATCGAGCCGTACGTGGAGTCGGACGGGCCGAATCCGATCTCTGCCTACGGCCGCTCGAAGCTCCACGGCGAGGCGGCGGCGGGCGAAGGCTCGTGGATCGTGCGCAGCTCCTGGCTCTTCGGGCCGACGGGCCACAACTTCGTCCGGACGATGCTGCGGCTGGGAGCGGAGCGCGACGAGGTCGCCGTGGTCGACGATCAGCGCGGCTCGCCGTCGTACGTCGGGCATCTGGCGTCGGCGACGCGCGAGCTGCTCGAGCGACCACCGGGGATCTGGCACGTCACCGCCGCAGGCGAGTGCACGTGGGCCGAGTTCGCCGCGGCGATCTTCGCGGAGGCCGGACTCGATTGCCGCGTGCGGACGATCACGACCGCCGAGCTCGGTCGCCCGGCGCCTCGTCCGGCCTACTCCGTGCTGCGAAGCGAGAAGAACGCGCCGACGCTCCCGCACTGGCGAGAGGGGCTCCGCGCCTGCCTCGACCGGCTCGCGTAGCGGTTCCGATGGCCCGCTACTCGTTCCTGACGACCTGGGGGCTCGACGCTCCGCTCGAGCAGGTCTGGGAGGCAATTCATGCGACGGAGCACTGGCCCGACTGGTGGCCCGGCGTCAAGGTTGCGGAGCGGCTCGTGGACGGCGAGGGCGACGGGGTCGGGTCGGTTCACCGCTACGTCTGGCGGAGCCGGCTGCCGTACGACATCGAGTTCCGGATGCGAACGACCCGCGTCGAGCCGCCGTTTCTCCTCGAGGGCGACGCGGACGGTCAGCTTCGCGGGACGGGTCGCTGGCGCCTCTGGGCAGGGCATGGCACCGCGGTCACCTACGAATGGGAGGTCGAGACGACGATCCCGTGGATGAACGCAATCGCCCCACTCGGGCGGCCCGTGTTCCGGTGGAGCCACGATCACGTGATGCGAAACGGCGGTCGCGGCCTCGCGCGGCTGCTCGGGGCGAAGCTGCTCGTCCGCAGGTAGCTCCTCCGCGAGGCCGTGTCGGTCCACCAGCCCCCAATGGGGGAGCGAGGCCCCCACTCGGAACGCTATCCACCGAAGGTGCTGCGCCGTGTCACCGATCTGTGCCGGATTCGCACCTTCCACGTGTCGCTAGGCTGCGCCGATGCGCGTCCTCGTCACCGGCGGTGCCGGCTTCATCGGCTCGAACTTCGCTCGCTACTGGTGCGAGAACCACGCTGACGATCGCGTCATCGTGTACGACCTGCTCACCTACGCCGGCGATCGCAGGAATCTCGCCGATCTGGGAGATCGGATCGATTTCGTCCAGGGCGACATCGGCGACGCGGAACTCGCGGCCAGCACTCTGAGAACGCACGAGATCGACACGATCGTGAACTTCGCGGCCGAGTCGCACAACAGCCTGGCGGTTCTCGATCCGACGTTGTTCTTCCGCACGAATGTGCTCGGGACTCAGATCCTGCTCGAAGCGGCGAGGCAGCACGGTGTCGAGCGCTTTCACCACGTCTCGACGTGCGAGGTGTACGGCGACCTCGCGCTCGACAGCGACGAGGTGTTCACGGAGGAGACGCCCTACCAGCCGCGCACGCCGTACAACGCCTCGAAGGCCGGCGCCGACCATGCGGTTCGCGCCTACAGCGAGACATACGGCCTCCCCGTGACGATCACGAACTGCTCGAACAACTATGGGCCCTACCAGTTTCCCGAGAAGGTGATTCCGCTCTTCGTCACCAACGCGCTCGACGACGTCGGGCTGCCGATGTACGAGTCGACGGCGAACAAGCGCGAATGGCTGCACGTGCTCGACCACTGTCGCGCGATCGAGCTCGTGCTCCAGCGCGGCCGGGTCGGCGAGACGTACAACGTCGGTTCAGGTGTCGAGAAGAGCATCGGGGAGATTGCAGAGCTGGTGCTGGAGCTGACGGGAAAGCCCGAGAGCCTGAAGACGATCGTGCCGGATCGACCGGGGCACGATCGCCGGTACCTGCTCGATTCGTCCAAGCTCCGCTCCGAGCTCGGCTGGAAGCCGACGATCGAGTTCGAGGCCGGGCTCGAGCAGACCGTGCGCTGGTACGAGGCCCATCGCGACTGGTGGGAGGCGATGAAGGGCCGTGCTCCGATCGTCGAATCGGCCTGGGCGGTTCGCTAGCCGTCCCCGTCGCCGCAGTTTCGCTCGGCCTCGCGGCGGAGCCGAGTGATCTCCTTCCGTTCGCCCTGCACCGCCTCTGAGCGATCGAGCAGAGCAAGCACGCCGTCGCAGTTGCCGAGCGCGAAGCGCGTGAACGCGAGGTTGTAGCTCGCATACGCCTCGGTGATGCTGCCGGAGCCCGCGAGCCCCGCGACCGATGCCTCGAGGAGCGGAAGCGCTCGCTCGAACTCACCCGCCTGCATCAGCGCGAAGCCCTGGTCGTTCAAGGCCGACGGGCTCCCGCTCGGCACCGTTGGCTCCGGCTCGGTCGGAGGGGGCTCCGTCGTCGGTTCGGGCTCCGTGGTCGGCTCGGGTTGGGTGGTCGGCTCCGGCTCCGGCGCGGTCGTCACCGTCTCCACGATCGTCGTGCCCTCGAGCGTCACCGTTTCCTTGATCGTGCGCGGCGAGGTGTCGGCGCTCTGTTGCGGATCATCATCTCCGAGCACCGCCGCGAACCCGATCCCGGCGAGCGCCAGCGCGGCGAGTCCTGCAACGGCGAGCGGTAGCCGGTTCCGCGACCGCGCCGGCCCGATCGCAGGAGGGACGTGTCCGATCGCGGTTCGGCCGGCGGCTGTGTCGAGCGCCTCCCGCAGCGCGTGGACGAGATCGGCGCACGCTGCGAATCGGTCGCCGGGCTCCTTCGCGAGTCCCTGGGTCAGCACGTCGTCGACCTCGGCCGGCAGCTCTCCGTTCAGCGCCGAGGCGTTCGGAATCTCACCCTGGACGTGCGCTGCGGCCTCGGCTGTGGGCGAGTTCATCGCAAACGGACGCGCGCCGGTGAGGAGCTCGAAGGCGACGACGGCGAACGCGTAGCGATCGCTTGCCGAAGTCGCTTGCTCTCCGCGCGCCTGCTCGGGAGCGAGATAGCCGGCAGTGCCGAGCACGGTGCCGGCGGCTGTGAAGGAGTCGAGACCGACGGCGCTCGCGATCCCGAAATCGGCGACGCGAACGTTCCCTGCATCGTCCAGGAGCAGGTTGGCCGGCTTGACGTCCCGGTGGACGATCCCGGCGGCATGGGCGGCGTCGAGAGCAGCGGCTGTCTGCCGCAACCACGCCAGCGCGCGTCCGGGCTGCTGGGCGCCCTCGGCCGCGAGGCGATCGGCCAACGAGCCTCCGGGCAGGTACTCCATCACGATGTACGGGCGGCTCCCGTGCTCGCCGACGTCGAAGATCGTGACCGTGTTCGGCGCGTTCGACAGTCGCGCCGCTGCGAGCGCCTCGTGCGTGAAGCGTCTCCTGATCCCCTCGTCGTCGGCGAAGCGCTCGGCGAGCACCTTCACGGCGACGATCCGTCCGAGCACGCCGTCCTCGGCCCGGTAGATCTCGCCCATCCCGCCGCGGGCGATGCGCTCCGGTTGGCGATAACGCGGGGGCAGGATCTCGCTCATCGAGCCTGGGTGCCCCCGCTACCTGAGAGAAAAACGCCTGGAACGAGCCGCAGGGATGAGTTGAAGGTTCGGTAAAGAAGCCCGGACGTGGAGATGCCTTGCGCTAGCCTCAGCCGCGGAGGATCCACCATGCGGCGCACGCTTTTCGCTCTCATCGCTTCAGGACTGATCGGAGCTGCGCTCGCGGGGGCGGCAGCGGTGGATGCGCGTGCCCGGACCGTCTCGGCCGCCCCTGCTCCCGTGACCGCGACGACCTTCCTCGTGAGTGGCCGCGGGTGGGGCCACGGGGTCGGCATGAGCCAGTACGGCGCGCTCGGGTTCGCGAACGCGGGCTGGATGCACGAGCAGATTCTCGCCCACTACTACGCGGGCGCGACACTCGGCCCGGCGTCCGGTCGCGCAGGTGCGGGTGCTGCTCGCCGAGGCACGGCCGGGGCTGACCGTCTCCTCCAAGGCGCCGTTTCGCATCCGCGACGTCTTCGGCAAGATCCACGCGCATCCGGCCGGGTCGCTCGAGCTCGGGCCGGAGCTCGAGGTGGTGCGGAACGGCGTTCCGACCCCGTTCGTCGCTCCTCTCGTCTTCCTCCCGGGAAGCTCGCCGCTCGAGCTTGGCCGCGTCGCCTACCGCGGCCGGCTCGAGGTCGCTGTCTCGGCGAAGAAGCTGACCGCGATCAACGTCGTCGGGCTGGAGGACTACCTCGCCGGCGTCGTTCCGCGCGAGATGCCGGCAGCCTGGCCCGCAGAAGCGCTGAAGGCCCAGGCCGTCGCCGCGCGCTCGTACGCGCTCGCACACCGGCTGGCGGGAAAGCCGTTCGACCTCTACGCGGATGTTCGAAGCCAGGTGTACGGGGGGATCGCGGCCGAGGATCTGCGGGCGACAGCGGCGATCAAGGCAACGGCAGGCCGGGTGCTCCTGTACGACGGCAAGCCGGTCGACGCGCTCTTCCACTCCACCTCGGGCGGGCGCACGGTGTCGGCGGCCGAGGCGTTCGGAACCGCTGTTCCGTACCTCCTGGCCGCGGACGATCCGCACAGCGCGCTCTCTCCCGTCGACCGCTGGGGGCCGACGCCGGTGACGGACGCCGCGATTCGGAAGGGGCTGGCGCTCGCCGGCCCCGTGCTCGGGCTCCAGCTCGCGCGAGCCGAATCGGGCCGGGTTCGCAGCGCGACCGTCAGGACGGCGGCGGGCTCGAAGGTCGTGCCCGCAGGCGCCTTTCGTGCGGCCCTGGGGCTGCGCTCGACGTGGGTCACCGGACTCGTGTCGCTCTCGTTGACGCGACCGGGAGTTGCCGTCACCTATGGCCGCGGGGTGACGATCCGGGCGACCGCGGGTGCCCTCAAGAACGTCGTGCTCGCGCAGCGAACGGCCGGCGGAAGCTGGACGCAGGTGGCGACGAGGCCGGCGGGAGGCACGTTCGCCTTCACCGCGAAGCTGGTCGGGCCGACGAGCTTCCGGCTCTCGACCGGGACGGTTGCCGGTCCGGTGCTGGAGGTGCCGGTGGCCCCGCTCGTCAAGGCGACTGCGCAGGACGGGGGAATCGGCGGCACCGTCCTTCCTGCCCGTGCCGGAACGAAAATCCAGGTGCAGCTGCTCGAGGGCGACGAATGGCTTCCCGTCGGTGACGCGACCGTCGACGACGTCGGGAGCTTCTTCGCCGAGCTCGAGGTCTTGCCCGGTGTCTATCGCGTCAGAGTCGCTCCTGCCCGTGGTTTCGCCGAAGGGTTGAGTCCCCGGCTTCGGCTCGGATGAGCACGCGCCGGCTCGCATCCGCTGCGCTCGCCGGGCTTGCGATCGCCGTTGCGCTGCCGGCACCCGCAGCCGCCGCGCGGTTCGCGATCGGCGTCGCCACACCTGCTGCGATCCCTGCGCTTCAGCGCGCCCTCGGCCCGGGGAGCGAGAGCCTTGCACCGCTCCCCGCCGTCGTCGTCGAGCGGGCGGTCGCTCCCCGGCTCCGCCAGCTCCCCGGCGCGACCTACGTCGAGCGGCTCGGAAGTCGCCGCCCCGCCTTCGAGGCCAACGATCCGCTCGCGCGCGAGCAGTGGCACCTGGCGGCGAACCGCGCCTTCGATTTCTGGCCGGAGCTACCGCTCCTGCCGCCTGTCCGCGTCGCGGTGATCGACTCCGGGATCGACGCCGGCCACCCCGAGCTCAGAGACCGGATCGTCGAGGCGAAGAGCTTCGTCGGCTCGTCGGTTCGTGAGGACACGACGGGCCACGGCACGTTCGTCGCCGGCCTGATCGCCGCGACCATCGACAACGCCGAGGGCGTCGCGGGAATGGCGCCGTCGGCCGAGCTGCTGATCGCGAAGGTCGTCGACGAAGACGGCTCGATCGACATCGAGTCGGAAGCGCGGGCGATCCGCTGGGCGGTCGACCAGGGGGCCCGCGTGATCAACATGAGCCTCGGCGGCGTCAGGGATCCCCGCGATGCGAGCCGCGACACGTACTCGCCGCTCGAGGAGGCGGCCATCGGCTACGCCACGCGCACGGGCGCCGTTGTCGTGGCGGCGGTCGGAAACAGCGATGCCGCGCCCGCCCAGCCCTGGCCGTTCGCGAGCTATCCCGCGGCGCTACCGCACGTACTGGGCGTCAGCGCGCTCGCCCGGAACGGCTCCTCGCCGGCCTTTTCGAACCGGGACAAGATCTTCAACGACCTCGCGGCTCCCGGCCAGAGCCTCCTCTCCACCTTCCCGCGTGCCCTCACAGCGCCGTTCAAGGAGTGTGCGGAGCAGGGCTACTCGAGCTGCGGGCCGAGCGACTACCGGGAAGCCGAGGGCACGTCATTTGCCGCGCCGCAGGTGAGCGCGGCCGCCGCTGCGCTGATCGCGCTCCGGCCGTTGCTCCGGCCCGAGCAGGTCACCGCGCTCCTGACCGGAACGGCAGCCGACGTCAACGCCGGGACCGGGTGCCGAGCCTGCGCGCTCCGCCGCGACGCGCTCACCGGCTGGGGGCGGCTCGACGTCGCCGCGGCGCTCCGCGCGCTGGCCGGAACACTGCCGCCCGCGGACACGCGGGAGCCGAACGACGATCTGGGCGCGCAGGCAGCGCCGGTCTGGGGGCGGGTGCAGCGGCTGCAGGCGACGCTCGACTACTGGGACGACCAGAACGACGTCTACGCGATCCGGCTCCGGCGCGGGCAGCCGTTCTACGCCAGCGTGCGCGGACCTGCCGGCACCGACACGAACCTCATCGTGTGGCGGCCGGGCGCGAAGAGCATCGACGGCTTCGCCTCGCTCGGCCGAATGGCCGTTCAGTCAGCTCGGCCGGGCGCGCGGGAGTACCTTCAGTACCGAGCCCCGGCGCGAGGGATCTACTACGTCCAGGTCAAGCTCGGCTCGCGGGGCAGCGGCCGCTACAAGCTGACGATCGTGAAGGCGTAGCCAAGCCCGACGGTTTGCGACGATCCGCTACTGGTTCTCGAGCAGTTCTTCGTCGGGAACCTCGCGCAGCACTCGCGCCGGATTGCCGACGACGAGCGCGCGCGGCGGCACGTCCTTCGTCACGACGGCGCCCGCGCCGACGAAGGCCTCCTCGCCGATCTCGACGCCCGGACAGAGGATCGCCCCGCCGCCGACCCGTGCCCCGCGCCGGATCGTCGGCCCCTTGATGTTCCCGAACCGCGCCTCGGTCCGGCCCATCCAGTTGTCATTTGTCGTCACGACGCACGGCGCGATGAAGACGTTGTCCTCGAGCGTCGAGTAGGCGGTGATATAGGCCTCGGCCTGGATCTTCGTCAGCGCCCCGATCGTCGTGTCGTTCTCGACGAGGGAGCCGCGACCGACGACGACGTCGTCCCCGATCTCGACGCGCTCGCGGATGCAGGACTGGTCGCCCAGGATCACCCTGGCGCCAACCGTCGTCCCGGCGAAGACGATCGCGCCGGTCGAGACGATCGTGCCGTCGCCGAGGCTCGCGGGTGGCAGCGGCTCGCGCTTGGCGGTCGAGCGGGGCGAGAGCGTCGGCTGCTTTCCGACGACCGCGTTCTCGAGCACCTTGACGCCGTCGCCGAGCACGGTGCCCGGATAGACCGTCGCCGTCGGGTGGATCTCAGCCACGCTCTGCCGGCTTTCTGAGGGACTCCGTCAGCCGGTCGAGCGCGCGCACGACCGTGAGCCCGTCTCGCGCCTCGCGGTGGTCGCCCGGTCCCTCCACGACGAGCCGCAGGAAGTGCTCGCACTCGAGTCGCAGCGGCTCGTCGTTCGCGATCTTCGGGCTGAAGATGTCGCCCGTTCGCGTTCGCCACTCGCCGTAGGTGCCGGCCGGCTCCCACGGCGCCTTCTCGTAGATCGTCACCTTGCGCTCGAGCTCCATGTCGTCGAAGACGGCCATCTTCTCGTTCCCGACCACGGTGAGCTTCCGCATCTTGTGCGGGTCGAGCCAGGAGAGGTGCATGTGCGCGATCTTCCCGCTCGGGAAGCGGAGGTAGCAGAAGACGACGTCCTCGACGCCGGGGTTGAGAAAGGCGTTGCCGTTCGCGACCGCCTCCTCCGGCTCCTCGCCGACCAGGTAGAGGATCACCGAGAGGTCGTGGACGCCGAGCGACCAGAGCGCGTTCTCGTCGCGGCGGATGATCCCGAGGTTCTGCCGGTTCGAGTAGACGCACAGGATGTCGCCGAGCTCGCCCGTCTCGACGAGCTCCTTCAGCTTCCGGACGCCCGGGTGGTACAGGAGCAGGTGGCCGGGCATGAGCACGAGCCCGCGCTCCTCGGCGAGGGCGACGAGCTCCTCCATCTCGGCGCCCTTCATCGCGGGCGGCTTCTCGACGAAGACGTGCTTGCCGGCCTCGAGCGCCTGCTTCGCGAGCTCGTAGTGCGTCGGCACCGGCGTCGCGATCACGACCGCCTCGAGCTCGGGATCGGCGAGGAGCTCGGAGACGTCGGCGGTGACGCGCGCCTGTGGATGACGCGGCGCGAACTGGGCGCGAAGCTCGTCGGAGGCGTCGCAGAGCCAGGTCAGCTCCGCCAGGTCGTCGAAGTTGCGGACGAGGTTCTTGCCCCAGTAGCCGAGCCCGACCTGGCCTACGGTCGGCATCAGAGCTTCCAGATCTTGTCGCTGCTCGCCACGCCGTTTCGGCCGGTGGCGTTGCGAAAGTCGATCACGAGCTTGGCGTCGGCGACGAGCTGCTCGTAGTCGATCGCGGAGTGCGCGGTCACGATCACGACGGCGTCGTAGGCGCCGGGCTCGAGAGCGACGGAGCGGAGCGAGAGCCCGTGCTCCTCGACCTCGGGCACGTGCGGATCGTGGTAGGAGACGTCGGCGCCGGCGTTCTGGAGCAGCTCGATCAGCTTCAGCGCCGGCGACTCGCGCATGTCGCCGATGTCGGCCTTGTAGGCGACGCCGAGCACGAGCACCTTCGAGCTCGCGAGCGACGTGCCCGCGCCGTGGTTCAGCGCCTGCGAGACGACCGAGCGGCAGTAGTAGGGCATGTTCTGGTTGACCTCGCCGGCCAGCTCGATGAAGCGCGTCGTGAAGTCGAACTCGCGCGCCTTCCAGGTGAGGTAGAACGGGTCGATCGGGATGCAGTGGCCGCCGAGCCCGGGCCCTGGATCGAAGCGCATGAAGCCGAACGGCTTCGTCGCAGCCGCGTCCACGACCTCCCAGACGTCGATCCCCATCCGGTCGCAGAGCATCGCGAGCTCGTTCACGAGCGCGATGTTGACCGAGCGAAAGATGTTCTCGAGCAGCTTCGTCAGCTCCGCGGCCTCGGGCGTGGAGACGCGATGGATGTTCTCGATCGCGCTGCCGTACAAGGCCGCGGCCGCCTCGGTCGAGGCTGCGTCGATTCCGCCGACGACCTTCGGCACCGTCTTCGTCGTGTAGTCCGTGCGGCCCGGATCGATCCGCTCCGGCGAGAAGGCGACGTGGAAGTCCTCGCCGGCCGTGAGTCCGCTCTCCTCCTCGAGGATCGGCAGCACCTCCTCGCGCGTCGTTCCCGGATAGGTGGTCGACTCGAGCACCACGAGCTGGCCCTTGCGGAGACGCTTGCCGATCTCGCGGGTGGCGTCCTTGACGATCGAGAGATCCGGCTCCCGCTGCTTCGAGAGCGGCGTCGGGAGGGCGATCAGGATCGCGTCGCACTCGCGCAGCTCGTCGAAGTCGGTCGACGCGCGGAGCCCGTGCTCCTCCACCAGCCGTTTCATCGTCTCCGCCGGGACGTCCTCGATGTAGCTCTCGCCGCGGTTCAGCATGCGCCACCCGCTCGGCATCGACGTCGAGGAGGAGGACGGAGCGCCCCGCCTCGGCGAAGACCTGGGCGAGCGGGACGCCGACGTAGCCGGCTCCGACGATGGCGACGTCAGTCACGGCCGCCGATCCTACCCAGGAGCGCTTCTGCCACCCTCTCCGAGGCGTGGCCGTCGCCGTAGAGCGCGGGTAGACCGGCGGGCAGACGGGCGTTGCGCACGGCTTCGGTGAGCCGGTCGGGATCGTCGTCCACGAGCACGTTCGCGCCGGTGGCGACGGTGTCGACCCACTCGGTCGAGGGACGGAGCGTCACGCACGGAATGCCGTACCAGTACGCCTCCTTCTGGAGCCCTCCGGAGTCGGTCAGGATCACGCGGGCCTGCGAAGCGAGCGCCGACGAGCTCGAGGTAGCCGACGGGATCGATTACCTCGACGTGCGGGCCTAGCTCGAGGCTCTCGCGCTCGAGCGCGGCGCGCGTTCGCGGATGCACGGGAAAGACGAGCGGCTCCTCGAGCCTGTTCAGGCCCTCCACGATCCGTCCGAGACGTGGCTGGGTGACGTTCGCCTCGCGGTGCACCGTCGCGACGAGGTAGGTGCCGGGCTCGCGCTCGCTCGAGACCCGCTCCCTGGCGAGCGGCGCGAAGAGGCGAGCGGCGTCGGCCATCACGTCGCCGACGACCGCCGCCTCGCCGGGCACGCCTTCGGCCGCGAGCGTCTCGCGCGATCCCTCGTCGGGACACAGAAGCAGCGCCGAGATCCGGTCGACCTCGATTCGATTTCGCTCCTCCGGCATCGCCAGGTCGCCGCTCCGGAGCCCCGCCTCGACGTGGGCGACCCGAATCCCGGCCTCGACTCCGGCCTGCGCTCCGGCGAGCGTCGAGTTCGTGTCGCCGAAGACGAGCACCCAGTCGGGTCGCTCGCGCTCGAGCACGGCCAGGATCTCCGGCTGCATCAGCGCGGTGTCGGCGGAACGGAGGTCGAGCGAGTAGAGCGGCTCGGGCAGCCCGAGCTCGTCGTAGAACACGGCCGACATCGTCCGGTCGTAGTGCTGCCCGGTGTGGAGCGAGACCTCCTCGATTCCAGCCGTCCGCAGGGCCAGCGAAAGCGGCGCCGCCTTGATGAACTGAGGCCGGTTTCCGACGACGGTGAGCACCTTCATGCGCGGCTACACTAGTCAGCCGTTCGGGCCGTTAGCTCAGCTGGTAGAGCAGGGGACTCTTAATCCCAAGGTCGAAGGTTCGATCCCTTCACGGCCCACTAGCAGGACTCCGGCGCCTCTTGGTCGCGCCGGCCGCCACAAGTGCGGGCCGCGGACGCCGATAACATCGCGCGAGTCGCCCAAGGGGGTCGAAGGATCGTGTCCGTTCGGCGAGGCGAGGAGCGTTCGGCCCAGCAGGCCGTCCCGCGCGGCGCCGCAGAGGAGTTGCGGCGGCTCGAGGCGATCGTCGGAGCGATCGCAGACGGCATTACCGCGCAGGACGTGACCGGACGGCTCGTCTATGCCAACGATGCGGCCGCCCAGCTCGTCGGTGTGGATTCGGCCGAAGAGCTGCTGGTGCTTCCGTTGGATGAGCTGCTCGCCCGCTTCGAGCTCCTGGACGAGGAGCGGCGTCCCCTGCGGCTCGATGAGCTACCCGGGCGAGTCGCCCTGCGCACGGGGCGGTCCCAGGAACGAACCCTCTGCTACCGCCTGCACGAGACGGGGGAGGAGCGCTGGTCGGTCGTGCGGGCGACACCCGTGCGCGACGAGGCGGGCGAGGTCACGCTTGCGATCAACACATTCCACGACGTCACGGAGCAGCGACGCGCCGGCGAGCGGGTGCGGTTCCTCGAGGGCGCGAGCGCGGTCCTCGCCTCGACGCTGGATCTCGAGCTGACGCTGACGCGGCTCGGCGAGGTGATCGTCCCGTCGGTCGCCGACTACTGCATCATCGACCTCGTCGAGGAAGGACAGCCGCTTCGCCAGGCGGTTCTCAAGCACACGGATCCGGAGAAGGAGACGTTGCTGCGCACGATCCGGCGGCTGTATCCACCCGACGGCAATCCGCAGCACCCGGCCTCGCAGGTGCTCGCGGGAGGCGCGCCTCTCCTGATCGAGGACGCCGACGAAGCGGTGCTGAGCGCCGCGGCTCTCGACGAGCGCCACCTCGATCTCTATCGCCTCCTCGAGCCATGCTCGTACGTCGTCGTCCCGCTGATCGTTCGCGGCCGCACGCTCGGGACGCTTTCGCTCGGCACGGGAGAATCGGGACGGCGTTACACGGCCGACGACGCGCTCTTCGCGGCAGAGGTCGCCAGCCGGATCGCACTCGGCATCGAGAATGCGACGCTCTACACGGCGGTCCAGTCGTCGTACGCGCAGCTCGACACGCTCCTGATCTCCGCTCCGGTCGGGATCGGCTTCTGGGACCGCGAGCTTCGCTTCGTCCGAGTCAACGAAGCGCTTGCCGAGATCAACGACCTGCCCGCGACGGAGCACGCCGGCAAGTCGCTCGCCGACGTCAAGCCCGAGCTCGCGCCCACGCTCGAGCCGCTGTATCGGCAGGTGCTCGAGACCGGCGAGCCCGTCGTCCACAACGAGTCGACGGACGAGGCCGGCCTCAGGTCGGGCGACCGGCGGCACTGGCTTTCGAGCTACTACCCGGTGCGCGCGGAGGACGGTGGGATCACCGGCGTCGGTGCCGTGATCATGGACGTCACCCGCCAGCGGAAGGCCGACGAGCGCTTGCGCGTGCTCGCCGAGGCGGGAGAGCTGTTCGCCTCCTCGCTCGACGCCGACGCCGTCTTTGCGCGGATCGCCCAGGTCGTCGTCCCGCGGCTGGCAGACTCGATCAGCATCTTCCTGGCCGCGGGTCGTTCGCTGGAACGTGTCGCCTGCGCTCATGCCGATCCGGAGCTCCAACCGCTCCTCGAGGCGCTGCCGCCTTCCTACGCGGTTCGCCCCGACTCGCCCGCCGCCGTCGTCGCAGTCTTCGAGCGCGCCGAGCCCATGCTCATCTCGAACGTCTCGGCCGAGTTCTACGACCAGCTCGCGAGGCTCGGAGCCGATCGGAAGCTCCTGGATCGGATCGGCTCGAGCTCGCTGATGCTCGTGCCGCTCGTCGCCCGCGGCGAGTCCCTCGGTGTTCTCGCGATCGGCTCGCGCGAGCCGGGACGGTATTCGGAGGATGATCTTGCACTTGCGGTCGAACTGGCCGGCCGTGCCGCCGTGGCCGTCGACAACGCGCGGCTCTTCCGCGAAGTCTCGTTCCGGACGACAGTTCTCGAAGCGCAGCAGGAAGCGTCGCTCGACGGCCTTCTGCTGGTCTCGCCGGATGGGCGGATGCTCTCCTACAACGCCCGCTTCGCCGAGCTCTGGGGCTTCTCCGAGGAGCTCGTCGCCGCGGAGGACGACGGGGCCGCACTCGCCGCGGCGATGCAGAAGGTGGATGATCCGGAGGCGTTCATCGCCCGCGTCCAGTACCTCTACGCGCACCCCGAGGAGGTCGGGCGAGAGGAGATCCTCCTGAAGGACGGCCGCGTCTTCGATCGGTACGGAGCGGCGGTGCGCGGGCCCGACGGGCATTACTACGGCTGGCTCTGGTCGTTCCGCGACGTGACGGCCGCGAAGCAGGCCGAGATCGAGCTGGAGCGGCGGGCGGAGGCGTCGCGCGCGCTCGAGTTCGTCGGCGACGGGGTCTTCCTCCTCGACTCGGAGGGCGTGGTCAGGCTCTGGAACCCGGCCGCAGAGGCCATCACGGGGCTGCGCGAGGCGGACGTGCTCGCGCGTCGGCTCGTCGACGCGATCCCGGCCTGGGCGGACGTCGAGCGGCTGGCGCCCGTTGCCGAGCGGCGGCACGGCGGCGTCGTTCGCGCCGAGACGCTGCCGCTCGAGCTGGACGGACGGGAGGTCTGGCTGTCCATCTCCGGGGTTGCCTTCGGCGAAGGGATCGTCTACGCGTTCCGCGACCTGACCGAGGAGCGGGCGATCGAGCGTCTGAAGAGCGACTTCGTCTCGACCGTCTCCCACGAGCTTCGCACGCCGCTTGCTGCCATCTACGGCGCTGCGATGACGCTCAAGCGGGAAGACGTGCCGCTCTCACCCGAGCAGCGCGACGGGATGATGAGCGTCGTCGCCGGCGAGTCCGAGCGCCTGGCGAGGATCGTCAACGACATCCTGCTCGCGAGCCGGCTGGACTCCGATCTGGTGGACGTCTCGATCGAGCGCACGGATCCCGCCGAGCTCGTGGGCGCGGTGCTCGCGGCCGCGAAGGCGCACCTGCCGCCTGGGATCGAGCTCTCGAGCGAGATCCCGGACGGCGTCCCGGCGATCTCGGCCGACGCCGAGCGGGTTCGCCAGGTCCTCGTCAACCTCGTCGAGAACGCGATCAAGTACTCGCCTGACGGCGGGCGGGTTTCCGTCGTTCTGGCGACTGCCGGAGAACGCCTCCGGATCTCGGTGGTGGACGAGGGGCTCGGGATCCCGGCAAGCGAGCACGGACGGATCTTCGAGAAGTTCTACCGGGTCGACCCGAACCTGACCCGGGGCGTCGGCGGTACGGGGCTCGGCCTGTACATCTGCCGGGAGATCGTCCGCCGGATGGACGGTCGGTTGTGGGTCGAGTCCGAGGCGGGCCGCGGCTCCACGTTCGCCTTCGAGCTTCCGCTGGCCGCGTGAGCCGGGTCTGAAGCCGTCAGAACGAGGAGAGGCGGCCCTCGGGCCGCCTCTCGTCAAGCCGCTGAGCTCCTCTGGCTCAGACGGGGCCGTCGTCCACGTAGGTCGTCCGCCGGCGCGTTCCGCCGTTGGCGAAGCCGCCCCACGAGGACCAGAAGATCAGAGACAGCACGAGCCCGACGATCCCGACGATCAGGAGGATCACGCCGATCGTCTGGATCTCGAGTCCGGAGACCGTGGCGTTCACCGCCCAGGTCAGGATGGCTCCGGCTGCAATCAACAGAATGCTCACTCCAACGCCCACGGTCGTCCTCCTTGGTATCTGCGGGGTATGCCCCGGTCAGGTGTGTCGAGATCAGGGACGTCTATCGAACGGATGACGGCCGGTCGCGGATACGGCGTCGTGTAGGCTCGCCGCGGTGCGCAGGGGCTCGATCGTCCGCATCACGATCTACGGCGTCATTGCGGGCACGCTGGCGTCTCTCGTCGCCGTTCTCGTTCCCTGGCTGCCCACCTCCGCCTCGGAGGAGATGGACCGGATCGAGTTCACCTTCTGGTTCACGACCGTGATCTGCATCGCGATCTTCGCGATCGTCGCGGCGGCGATCGCGTACTCGGTGCTCAAGTTCAGGGCCGCCGACGACGACGAGCGCGACGGCCCGCCGATCCACGGCCACACGGGGCTCGAGATCGTCTGGACCGCGATCCCGGCGGTGCTCGTGACGGCGATCTCCGTCGTCAGTGCCGTCGTGCTCGCGAAGAACGACGACGTCGGCGAGAACCCGCTCCGGATCGCGGTCACCGCGCAGCAGTTCGCCTGGAAGTTCGAGTATCCGGACGAGACGACGTCGGGAAGGCTCGTGCTTCCCGTCAACCAGGGTGTCAAGCTGACCCTGCGCTCGCTGGACGTGATCCACTCGTTCTGGGTGCCCGAGTTCGGCCAGAAGTCGGACGCGGTCCCGGGGATCGAGACGACGCTCACGATCACGCCGACCCGGATCGGCAACTACTCGGTCGTCTGCACCGAGCTCTGCGGGCTCGGGCACGCGACGATGCGAGCGCGCGTGCAGGTGGTGAACCGGGCGGCGTACGAGGCGTTCCTCGAGAGCGCGGCCGGCGGCGGGAGCGCGCCCGGCGGTGCCGAGGACGGCGAAGCGGTGTTCGCCGCGGCAGGTTGTGGCGGCTGTCACGCCTTCGGGCCCGCCGGCACGGACGCCGCGGTCGGGCCTTCGCTCGACGAGCTCGAGGGGGACGCGGCGTCGATCCGCGCCTCGATCGTCGATCCGAGCGCGACTCTCGCGCCGGGCTACCAGGACGGCGTGATGCCGACGACGTACGGCTCGTCGCTGTCCGACGAGCAGCTCGACGCGCTCGTGCAGTATCTGGCCGACCCCAAGGCCGAATAGGGATGGAGACGCAACCAGCGTGACCGAGATCGTCCACAGCCCGCCGGAGCACCACGCGCCGAGCCTCGCCGCCGCCGCAGGGCCTCGCCCGCCTGCGCGCGCCGGGCTATCTCCGCGCCGCGTGGACGACCCCGCTCTTCTGGGCCTTCGGGTTCGGGCTCGTCGTCTTCTTCCGCTGGCTCGCCCACTACGAGCCGATCGTCGACTGGACGATCATCACCGTCGTCGCCTCCCTGACGCTGGCGCCTCTCGGCTTCCTCACCGGAATCGGCGCGTTCGACTACTGGGCGTACTACGTCTCCGGCCGTCCCACTCGGCCAGAGGACCACTCGAGCCACGGCGCCACGCGCTGGCAGGACTACTTCCGCGTCAACACCGACCACAAGGTGATCGGCGTCCAGTACCTCGTGACGACGTTCTTCTTCTTCGTGATCGGCGGGCTGATGGCGATGGTGTTCCGCGCCGAGCTCGCGAAGCCCGACCTCCAGTTCGTCGACACGCAGACCTTCAACGGGCTGATCTCCGAGCACGCGGCGCTGATGATCTTCCTCTTCATCATCCCCGCCTTCGCCGGGCTCGCGAACTTCGCCGTGCCGCTGATGCTCGGCGCCCCGGACATGGCCTTCCCCCGCCTGAACGCGCTCTCGTTCTGGCTGCTTCCGATCGCGGGACTGATGTTCCTCGCCGCGTTCCTCGTCCCCGGCGGCGCCTTCGCGACGGGCTGGACGAGCTACGCGCCGCTGGCCTCCGACCAGCCGCTCGGCCAGGTCTTCTTCAACATGGGCGTCCAGTGGGCCGGCGCGAGCTCGATCATGACCGCGCTCAACTTCCTGGTCACGATCATCACGATGCGCGCGCCGGGGATGACCTTCTGGCGGATGCCGCTCCTCGTCTGGGCGAACTTCACGACCTCACTGCTCGTCGTGATCGCGACGCCGTTCATCGCCGGCTCGCAGTTCTTCGTGATGTTCGACCGGATCATGCACACGAACTTCTTCCGGGTCGACGAGGGTGGCTACGCGCTGGGCTACCAGCACATCTTCTGGTTCTACTCGCACCCCGCCGTCTACATCATGATGCTGCCCGGCTTCGGGATCATCTCCGAGGTGATCGCCGTCTTCTCGCGGAAGCCGATCTTCGGCTACCGGCTGATGGCGCTCTCGCTGATGGGGATCCTCGTGCTCGGCTTCTCCGTGTGGGCGCACCACATGTTCGTGGCCGGGATGGCGCCGTGGCTGCGGGTGCCGATGATGGTGACCTCGATGATCATCGCCGTCCCGACCGGGATCAAGATCTTCTCCTGGCTCGC
Source organism: uncultured Gaiellaceae bacterium (assembly GCA_963745775.1). Lineage (GTDB taxonomy): Bacteria > Actinomycetota > Thermoleophilia > Gaiellales > Gaiellaceae > Gaiellasilicea. Next base: position 63,064 of record CAVUYY010000013.1, on the reverse strand, counting down.
GACGATGTGGGAGGGACGAATCCACCTGCGCACGCCGATGCTCTTCGCGCTCGGGTTCCTGTCGATGTTCGTGCTCGGCGGCCTCTCGGGGATCTTCCTCGCCTCGGTGCCGATCGACATCGCCGCCTCGGACACCTACTTCATCGTCGCGCACATCCACTACGTCCTCTTCGGCGGCTCGGTCTTCACGATCTTCGCGGGCGTCTACTACTGGTTCCCGAAGATGACCGGCCGGATGTACGACGAGCGGCTCGGCAAACTCCACTTCTGGCTCACCTTCATCGGCTTCAACGGCACCTTCTTCCCCATGCATTGGGTCGGGCTGCAGGGGATGCCGCGGCGCGTCTCCGACTACGCGGAGCAGTTCGGGAACTGGAACATGGTGATCTCGCTGTTCTCGTTCCTGCTCGGCGCCTCGACGATCATCTTCTTCTACAACATCATCCAGAGCTGGCATCGCGGTCCGATCGCGCCCGGCAACCCGTGGCGAGCGATGACACTCGAGTGGCAGGTCAGCTCGCCGCCGCCGGTCTTCAACTTCGACGAGATCCCGCAGGTCGTCGCTGGGCCGTACGAGTACGGCGTCCCGGGAGCGCGGCACGCCGTGCTGGGCGGAGGGCATGCCGAGGTGCACGAGGAGGTCAGACGTTGAGCGTCGAGCCGGTGGGTGCTCAGCCGCGCAAGCTCCTCGTCGTCGCGAACGAGACGCTGACGGGCGACGAGCTGATCGACGCGATCCGCGCTCGAGCCGGCGAAACCGAGGTTCTCGTGAGCGTGATCGCCCCCGTGAGCGCGCCGAGCGAGGGCTATGTCGTCTACGAGGACACGAGGCGAGCGGCGGCGGGACGGCGGCTCGACCGGACGCTTGCGAAGCTGCGCGAGGCGGGGATTCCGGCCCTCGGAAACGTCGTCGACAACGACCCGCTCACGGCCGTCGCGGGACACGATCGCGCTCGACGATCCCGACGAGCTGATCGTCTCCACCCATCCCGAGTCGAAGTCCGGCTGGCGCCGCCGTGATCTGCTCGAGGAGATCCGGAAGCTGGCGGGCGAGCGCCCGGTCGAGCACGTGACCTCGGACGTCGCGGCGCGCACCGGTGCCGAGAACGTGCTCGTCGTCGCGAACGAGACCGTCGTCGGCGAGCCGCTGCTCCAGAGGATCCGAGAGAAGGCAAAGGAGAGCGAGCGGTCGAGTTTCCTGATCGTCTGTCCGCAGAGCGATCCCGAGCAGGCCGACCACCCCGAGGCCGAGCGCCGGCTCCGGCGGGCACTTGCGCGCCTCCGGGCCGAAGGGATCGAGGCGCATGGGCAGATCGCCCATCCGGATCCGTTCACGGCGGCGATGCACGCGGTGCGCGACGAGCGCGTCGACTCGATCCTCGTCTCGACCTTCCCCGAGCAGCGCGGCTCCTCGTGGCTGCGGCGCGACCTGGTCTCGCGGCTGCGGAGCGAGGCGAACGTGCCGGTCGAGCACATCGTCGTGCAGCCCGAGGAGGTCGAGGCGTGAGCGCGCATGCCGGCAGTGTCGACTCCCATGGACACGGCCCGCCGATCGCCAACCAGAGCTCGCGCGTCAGCGCCAGCGTGCTCGGGATGTTCCTCTTCATCGCCTCGGAGGCGATGCTGTTCGGCGCCTTCTTCACCGCCTACTTCTTCGTCCGTGTCGTCAACCCCGAGGCGCAGCCGTGGCCGCTCGAGCCGTTCCACCTGCCGGTCTTCGTCGCCGGGGTGAACACGGCGATCCTGGTCACCTCGAGCTTCACGATGCACTGGGCGCTCCAGTCGGTGAAGCGCGGCAACCGCGCGGGATTGAAGGCCGGCCTCGTACTGACGCTCCTGATGGGGCTCGCGTTCCTGATCACGCAGATGCTCGAGTACGCCCGGATCGGCTTCAACCCGAGCGACGGCGCCTTCGGCACGATCTTCTTCGGGCTGACCGGGCTCCACGGGGCGCACGTCTTCGTCGGCCTGACCCTGCTCGCGGTGGCGACCGTGCGGGCGTTCCGGGGTCACTACACGCGCGGAGCACCACCACGGGGTCGAGATCCCGGGAATCTACTGGCACTTCGTCGACGTAATGTGGATCGTGGTGTACGCGACGATCTACCTGATCTAGAGGAGATCTGGTGGCCAGGAATCCTCTCCGCAGCGAGGCAGAGGCGTTCCGGTTCGTGCTGCTCACGGTCGGCTACTTCGCGCTGATCGTCGCCGCGGCTGCGATCGACCGCTGGGTCGGGCTTGCGGTGTTCCTCCTCCTCACGGGTCTGGCGCTGTGGCGCTGGACGCGCTCGGGAGCGGCGGAGCCGCGCGAGCGGACGAGCGTTCCGCACCGCGGCGGCGAGAACGAGCGGCGGATCCTCGTGGTCGCGAACGAGACCGTCGGCGGGAGCGAGCTACTCGACGTGCTCCGCACGAAGGCCGAGGGCGTGCGCGAGCACGTGCTCGTCGTCACGCCGGCGCTCAACTCGCCCCTCCGCCACTGGGCCTCCGACGAGGACGGTGCCCGCGCGGCCGCGCAGCACAGGCTCGACGACAGTCTCGCCCAGCTTGCTCGCGAGGGGATCGACGCGCGAGGCGAGGTCGGAGACGGCGACCCGCTGCAGGCGATGGAGGACGCGCTCCGCACCTTCGGCGCCGACGAGATCGTGATCTCGACCCATCCCGAGGGCCGCTCGCACTGGCTCGAGCGCAGCGTCGTCAGTCAGGCCAGGGAGCGATTCGACGTCCCGATCACCCACGTCATCGTGGATCTCGATCGGGAGCAGCCGGCACGCTAAGCCCAACGCCGGCGACCGTCTCTCGGCGTCTTGCAGATCCGAGCAAACCGTGATAGACCCGGGCGGCCAACCTTGCGGAAGGGGAAAATGATGGTGGGAAAGGGCATCGCGTTGCTCGTGGCCGCGCTCGTCGCTCATGTGATCACCGCGGCCGCGTCGGCTGGAAAGCCGACGATCGAGCGGATCGACGTCGACGAGACCGAAGCCGATCCGTTTCTGACGGCGGAGTGCGGCGTGGACGTGACGGTTCACTTCGAAGGGCAGGTAATCATCCGGACGTTCTCAGGTGCGGGCGCTGGCCCCGCAGAGATCCAGACGATCAACATCCTCGCGACGGTGACGGCGGGCGGCAACAGCTATCGGATCCGCGACGTCGGTGCCGACCACGTCCAGATCAAGCCGGACGGAACCGCGATCCTGATGATCATCGGCCAGATCCCGTTCAACTTCACGGGCGTGCTGAAGCTCGACCTGGACACCGGCGAGGCGATCGTCGAGCCGCACCATTCGCTCGAAGGGCAGATCGAGGAGGCTTGCGCGGCGCTGACCGCCTGATTTTGCGGAGCTCGGCGCGGGTGGGGCCGCCCGCGGTGGGCGCGCCCTACCCGCCCGACGACGCGACGACGTAGTCGGCGACGGCCGCGATCTCGTCGGGGCTGTGCGCGTCGGCGAAGGACGGCATCGCCCCCTTGCCGTTCGTGACTCGGTCGATCACGAGCTCCTTCGACGGCTTTGCGTCGTCGAGATTCGGGCCGACGTTCCCGGTCGACCCTGCAGCTTCCAGCGTGTGGCAGCCGCCGCAACCTGCGGCGGCGAAGACCGCTTCGCCGTCAGGCCCGCCACCGCCTCCACCCACCTTGGGCGTGGCTGCGCTCGCCGCCGTCCGCAGGCCCGCGACCGAAGCGACGTAGGCGGCGATGTCCTCCGCCGCCTCGTTCTGGTCGACCACGCAGCCCTGAGGCTCGTCCTCTCGCCCCTCGTCGCACTCCGGGAGCAGGGTGTCCGGGCCGGGCATGCCGGGAGCTCCCGTCGACGGATTCTCCACGGGGTACTCGATCTGACCGCGGACGACGGACTGGATCGTCGACTCGCCGAGCCCGTCCGCCCGTGCCTGGAGGAAAGCGTCGTCGAGGTTCGGCCCGATCTGACCCTTCGTGCCTGCGTCGGCGAGCACATGACACGTGCCGCATTTCTGGACGAACAACTCCTTGCCGCTCGTCGCGTTCCCCTCGCCCGCCTCGGAGAGGCCGACGGTGCCACAGCCGCTCGCAGCGAGAACCGCGACCAGGATCGCGCAGCCGCCGGCGAGCGTGCGGACCAAGCTAGGCGGTCGAGCCCGAGCCGAGCGAGGCGAGGGCCGCGTCCCGGGTCTCGTGGATCGTGAAGACGCGATCGAGACCTGTGATCTCGAAGATCTTCGTGATGTTCCGGTCGCTGCAGACGAGCGAGAGCTGCCCCTCGTTCGTGCGCAGGCGCTTGACGCCGCCGACGAGCACTCCGAGCGTCGTCGAGTCGATGAAGGTCGTGTCGCTCAGGTCGACGATCACGTCGCGTCCGCCCTGGTCGATCACCTCGAGCAACTGCTGCTTGAACTCGGGGGCCGTATAGAGATCGACCTCGCCTGCGAGCGAGATCACGTACTGCTCCTCGCTCAGCTTCTCCGTCTTGACATCGAAATTCATGCGAGCCCCCGTCTGGCCGTCAGTTGTGAACGAAGTTGTCGGACGCGGGTGAGTCTAGCCTGACGACGTTGGTTGCAGAGCCGCCTGGAGCTGCTTGATCTGAGCCTTGACGATCTCGGCGCTCGAGTCGTCGGGAGCCAGCTTCAGGAACTGCTGATACGCGGCGATCGCCTTCGGATAGTCCCGGGCCTGCTCGGCCGTCTGGGCGAGCTCGAGCTGCACGTTCGGATCCCTCGGCACGACCTTGACGAGCTGCTCGTAGGTCTGGACCGCGTCGGTGTAGGACGTCTGCGCGCTCTCGAGCGCGGCGTTGATCGCCTCGTTCGCCTCCGTCGTGATCGCCGTGGTGATCGGATCCTCGCCGAGCGTGGCGCCTTCCTTGCCCAGCTTCAGCGGCTCGACAAAGGTCGCGCCGGCGCTCAGATAGCCCGCTCGGATCTGCGCATTCTGGGCGTCCTGCTGGCGCAGGTTCGCGTCGGTCAGATGGAGGCCGGCGAGCTCGCGCAGCGCATCCTGATCTTTCGGCCGGAGCACGATGTAGGCGTCGAGCGCCGCGATCGCCTCCGAGTTTCGGCCATCCGCCTGGTACGCCGTCGCGAGATCGCGCCGTGCGTCGGCGTCCTTGGGATTCTTCTCGATCCGATCGAGCGCGTCGGAGATCGAGGGGACGCCGTCGGAGCCGCTTCCCGAGAGGATGTCGCCGATACCCGTGCCGGCGTTGTTCGCGCCGACGCCGAACACGACGAACGTGACGGCAAAGGTGAGCGCGAGGAAGACGAAGACCCACTTGGCGTGACGGCGGATCCGTACGAAGAACATCGTGTCCTCGATGCTCTGCTGCTTCGCGCTCTGCGATTGATTCACGTTGCGGGCGTGGGCTCGCGGCCCAGCAGCCGACTTCGCGCGCGCGCTGCGGCGTCGATCAGCTCGGGCCATCGGTCTCCTCCTTTCTCATAGCGGGTCTCGCCGTCGACGAGGGTAGCCAGGATGCGCTGCGGACTGCCTCCGAAGACCACCGCAGCCGCCGGATCCTCCCATGGTAGATACGCCGACCCGGCCAGGCCGATCACGGCGAGGTCGGCCCGCTTGCCCGGGACGAGCGAGCCGATCTCCTCGGCGAGACCGAGCGCGCGGGCGCCTCCGATCGTTGCCAGCTCGAGCGTGGCGCTCGGTGAGAGTGCGTCGGCGCGCTCGGAGCGGGCGCGCGCCCCGGCGAGGACGGCCCGGAGCTCGTCGAAGAAGTCGTGGGACGGCACGGAGGAGACTCCGTCGGTCCCAATCCCGACTCGGAGTCCCGCGGCTCTGAGCTCGGCAAGGGGTGCGACGCCGCAGCCGAGCAGCGCATTCGAGCGGGGGCAGTGGGCGACGGCAACGTCGTGCCGCGCGAGCAGCTCCAGCTCGTCGTCGGCCAGCTTGACACAGTGCGCGGCGACGATCTCCGCTCCCAGGAGGCCGGCGGCCGCGAGACGCCGGATTCCGGTCTGGCCGTCGGGCTCGATCAGGAACTCCGCCACGGGACGCATCGGCCCTTCGCCGCGCTCCAGCCAGTCGAGCTCGTCCTGGCTCTCGTTGAAGTGCGTCATCACCGGGACGTCGAGCGCAAGGCAGGCGGCGTACACCTCCGTCGAGCAGGAGTACGGCGCATGCGGCGAGACGCCGACGCGCACGCGCTCGGAGAGCGCGGGGCGCGCGTACTCGAGCTTCTCCTCGAACTGCCGCATCGCCTCGTCCGGATCCGCGCCGAACACCTCCAGGTAGACGATCGCGCGTAATCCGAGCTCGGCGCACGCGTGCGCGCTTGCCCCCGCGAAGGCGGCGTCGCCGACGGTCGTGATCCCGGAGGCGAGGCACTCCGCCGCCCCGAGCCGGGCGATCGCCTCCGTCTCCTCGCGGCCGATCCGCGCCTTGCGCTCGATGTGGAGCCCGAGCCAGGGCGCGAAGGACCGGCCGTCGCCGAAGCCGGCGTAGACCGCGTACTCGAGGTGGGAATGCGCGTTGACGAACCCCGGCAGGATCGCGGCGTCCGGGAAGTGCTCCCCCGCGCCGAGCTCCGAGATCGTTCCCACCGCCGCGATCCGGTCGCCCTCGATCGCCACGGCGCCGTTCGCGATCGGCGCCCCCTCGACGGGCAGAACCCAGTCCGCTGAGAGCACCCGCGCCACGGCGCGGACTCTAGAACGTCCAGACGCCGGTCTCCGGCCCGAAGCCGCTGTCCAGCGTCAGTCTCAGCCCGCGGTGCCAGCGGCGGTCGCGCCGCCTGCGACCCCTCCTCGTCCTACTCCCGATCGGGGAACAAGCCGCCGAACTCGTCGGAGTCCGGCTCGAGCCCCCAGCGGCGCTCCATGTAGCTCGAGAGCCAGATCGAGAGCTCGAAGAGGAGGAGGAGCGGTGCGACCTCGAGCGCGAGCGAGACCGGGTCGACCGTCGGCAGGAGAATCGCGAAGACGACCATCAGCACGTAGCCGAGCCGCCGGTTCTTCCGCAGCTTGGCTGCGGTCAGGACCCGCAGGCGCACCAGCGCAAGGATGAAGATCGGCATCTGGAAGGCGAGGCCGCTCGCGAGGAGCGTCACCGTCACGAACGAGAAGTAGTAGCTGGCGCGGATCTCGATCTGGAAGTTCTCCTCGCCGAAGTTGGTCAGGAACGTGAGCGCCCGCGGGAGCACGATGAAGTACGAGAAGGCCATTCCGCCGACGAAGAGCACCGTGGAAAGCGCGACGAAGACGGAGACAGTCCGCTGCATCCGCTCCTCGATCGCAGGCGCGAGGAACGACCAGAGCTGGTAGAGCAGGATCGGCAGCGTGATCGCGACCGCGGTGGCCAGGCTCACCTTGACGGCGGTCGTGAACGGCTCCGTCACGCCGAGCGTGACGAGGCTCTTGTCGTCAGGGAGCGGCCGGGTCAGCCAGTCGATCAGCTGGTCGTGGAACGCGAAGGAGACCGCGAATGCCGGCACGATCGCAAGGAGCGCGATCACGAGGCGCGTCCGCAACTCGCCGAGATGCTCGACCAGCGTTGCTTCCTCGCCGTGGCCGAGGCGGCGCGGCAAACGCTTCCGGATCATGTCGCTGGAAGCTAGGTGATGGTGTCGCGCTCGCGCGTGACGCGGTCACGCTCGGGAGGCTCGACGTCGACGTATTCGGGCGCCTGATCCGCGGATTCGGCGGGCGGGAGCTCGGTCGAGTAGCGCTTGTGGATCGGCTCGTCGTCGTCGTCCTTGCCGGAGATCGAATCCTTGAACTCGCGCATCCCCTTCCCGAGCGAACGGCCCATCTCGGGGAGGCGCTTCGGCCCGAAGAAGACGAGGAGGACGATCAGGAGGATGATCATCTCGGTGACGCCGATTCCGAATGGCATGACCTCGACTCTACCATCGTTTGTCCGGCCTCAAGCCCGGGCACCCGGGGATGGGCTGCCCGGATGAAGACGCCGCTCGCCGATCAGGTCGTCGTCGTTCTCGGAGCTTCGAGCGGGATCGGCGGGCGACGGCCCGCGCCGGAGGCGGGGAGCCAGGGTCGTCGTGGCCGCGCGAAGACTCTGAGGGCAGAAGCGCTCGCCGCGACGGTCCGAGAGGTCGACATCCGCCGCAACGCTGGCCGAGGGTCGACTCGCCGGCACTCCACGAGCCGATCCCCGGCGATCCGGGCGCCCATGGCAGGTTCGACGAGCGCGCACGTTCCGGAAGCGGCTGGACCGCGGCCCGGCTCCGGCTCGGCAAGGTAGGCTCGATCGCAGCCCTCGCCGGCCCTGTCGCTGCGTTGGCGATCGGCTACCATGAGGTCACGAAGCAGCGCTGAATCCGGCTTGCTGCTGCGAAAAAGGGAGTCACAAGCTTGGCGTTTCTGGAACTGAAGAACCTCCATGTCGCGCTCGAGGACGGCACCGAGATCGTGAAGGGCGTCGACCTCGCCGTCGACCTGAACGAGAAGCACGCGATCATGGGCCCGAACGGGTCCGGCAAGTCGACCCTCGCCTACGCGCTGATGGGTCACCCGTCCTACGAGATCACCGAGGGCGAGATCCTGCTCGACGGGGAATCGATCGTCGAGGAGGGTGCCGACGTCCGCGCTCAGAAGGGGCTCTTCCTCGCCTTCCAGTACCCGCACGCGATTCCCGGCGTCACCGTCACGAGTTTTCTGCGAAGCGCGATCAACGCGATCCGGAAGGCCAAGAACGGCGGCCAGGACGATCCGATCCCGGTCAAGGAGTTCCGCACCGAGATCCTCGCCGCGATGGAGCGCCTGAAGGTGCCGCGCGAGCTCGCCTCGCGCTACCTCAACGACGGTTTCTCGGGCGGCGAGAAGAAGCGCGTCGAGATCCTCCAGATGGCGCTGCTCCAGCCGAAGATCGCGATTCTCGACGAAACCGACTCCGGCCTCGACATCGACGCGCTGAGGATCGTCGCGAACGGCGTCAACGAACTCGTCAGCGAGCGGATGGGCGCGCTCGTGATCACGCATTACCAGCGGATCCTCAACTACGTCACGCCCGACCACGTGCACGTCTTCGTGGGCGGCCGGATCGTCGAGAGCGGCGGTCCGGAGCTCGCGCAGCGCCTCGAGGCCGAGGGCTACGAGGCCTGGATGCCGAAGGAAGAGGTGGCGGCATGAGCTCCTCCGAGACCGAGATCGTCCGCGGGATCCGCGACGAGTACCAGTTCGGCTTCAAGAACTCGGACGAGGCGGAGAACTACTTCTTCAAGTCGGGCCGCGGGATCTCGCACGAGGTGGTCGAGGCGATCGCCGAGCACAAGCAGGAGCCGGACTGGATGCGCAAGTTCCGGCACAAGTCGCTCGACTACTTCCTGGCGCGCCCGCTCCCGACCTGGGGCGGGAACGTCGCCGAGATCGACTTCGACAACATCTACTACTACATCAAGCCCACCGAGAAGCAGGCCCAGAACTGGGAGGACCTGCCGGCCGACATCCTCGACACCTGGGACAAGCTCGGGATCCCCGAGGCGGAGAAGAAGTACCTCGCCGGCGTCGGCGCCCAGTACGAGTCAGAGGTCGTCTACCACAAGCTCCAGGCCGACCTCGAGGCGAAGGGCGTCCTCTTCCTCGACATGGACACTGCCCTCCGCGACCACGAGGAGATCGTCAAGCAGTACATCGGGACGATCATCCCGCAGAACGACAACAAGTTCGCGGCGCTGAACTCGGCCGTCTGGTCGGGCGGCTCGTTCATCTACGTGCCGCCGGGCGTCTCGATCGACCTGCCGCTCCAGGCCTATTTCCGGATCAACGCCGAGAACATGGGCCAGTTCGAGCGCACGCTGATCATCGTCGACGAGGACGCCTACGTGCACTACGTCGAGGGCTGCACGGCGCCGATCTACTCGTCCGACTCGCTCCACTCGGCGGTCGTCGAGATCGTGGTCAAGCCGCGCGGGCGCTGCCGCTACACGACGATCCAGAACTGGTCGAACAACGTCTTCAACCTCGTCACCAAGCGCGCCGTCGCCTACGAGGACGCGACGATGGAATGGGTGGACGGCAACCTCGGCTCGAAGCTGACGATGAAGTACCCGGCGATCTGGCTGATGGGCGACCGCGCCCACGGCGAGGTGCTCTCGATCGCGTTCGCCGGCAAGGGCCAGCACCAGGACGCGGGCGGCAAGGTCGTCCACGCGGCGCCGAAGACGACGTCCGTGATCACCTCCAAGTCGATCTCGAAGAACGGCGGCCGCGCCGGGTATCGCGGCCTGCTCGAGGTCGCGAAGGGCGCCGTCGGGGCGAAGTCGAAGGTCGTCTGCGACGCGCTGATCCTCGACGAGGAGTCGCGCTCCGACACCTACCCGTACATCCGCGTCGACGAGAACGACGTCGACCTCGGCCACGAGGCGACGGTCTCGAAGATCGGCGAGGAGCAGCTCTTCTACCTGATGAGCCGCGGCCTGACCGAGGCGGAGGCGAGCGCGATGATCGTCTCCGGCTTCGTCGAGCCGATCACGAAGGAGCTCCCGCTCGAGTACGCGGTCGAGATGAACCGGCTGATCCAGCTGCAGATGGAAGGCAGCGTTGGCTAGCCCGGTGACGGGCGTCGACTTCGTCGCCGTGCCGTCCACCGACTGGAAGCGGTCGCGAGAGCTTCTACGTCGACACGCTGGGGCTCCGCCCCGACGAGACCGGCGACGCCGAGTTCTGGGTCGGCGAGACGTGCTTCGGGATCTACGAGCCGACGACGTTCGGGCTGGAGTTCGCACCGCAGAAGACCGCGCACCTCGCGCTGCACGTCGAAGACATGCCCGCCGCGCGCGCCGAGCTCGAGGCGAAGGGCGTCGAGTTCGCCGGCGAGACCTTCGACACCGGCGTCTGCCACATGGCGTTCTTCGAGGATCCCGACGGCAACGCGCTGATGCTCCACCACCGTTACACGCCGCGCGAGCGGGAGCGCAGCGACTCGTGATCACCGTCGAGCGGACGGACTTCGTGTCCGTGCCGGTCGCGGACATGGCGCGGGCCCGGCGGTTCTACGGCGAGACGCTCGGCCTGCCGCCCGTCGGCGACCCGGAGGGCGGCTGGCCCGAGTACCAGCTCGGCGAGAACGTGAGCCTGTACCTGATCGACCCGACCAACGTCGGGCAGGAGTTCACCGCCCCGCACAGCTCGCAGATCGCGCTCCGCGTCGCCGACGTCGCCGCAGCCCGCGAGGCGCTCGAGGCGAAGGGCGTCGCGTTCGAGGGCGAGACACTCGACACCGGCGTGTGCCACATGGCCTTCTTCAAGGATCCCGACGGCAACGCGCTGATGCTCCACCGCCGCTACGCGCCGTTCGAGGCGTGATGGCCGCTTCACGCGAGGAGGCACGTCGCCTCTACGACGCTCTGCCGATGCCGACGACCTCGGACGAGTCGTGGCGCTTCACGAACCTGAAGGGGTTCGATCCCGACTCGTTCTTGGCGAACGGGGCGTCAGGGGTCGCGAGCGCGGCCGGAATGCTGGAGCTGGAGGCAGCCGGGATCGTCCGCGTCTCCGAGGGCGGGCTCGAGCTCGAACGCGTGCCGGACGGGATTCGCTTCGAACGGCTGACCGACCATCCGCGGCTCGGCGAGCTCGTCGGCTCGGACGAGAAGTTCGCCGCCCACAACGCGGCGATGTGGGAGAACGGCCTGCTCGTCCACGTGCCGAAGGGCGTGCACCTCGAGCAGCCGCTCTACGTCCGCATCGTCAACTCGGTCGAGGGCGGCTCGCTCTTCTGGCGGCTGCTCGTCGTCGCCGAGCCGGAGAGCTCGTTCACCGTGATCGAGGAGTACGTCTCCACCTCGCCGGAGCTGTCCGGCTACGTCAACGCGGCGGTCGAGATCGTCGTCGAGCAGGGCGCGAAGGTCGAGTACGTCTCGGTCCAGTCGACCTCGCAGGAGACCTGGCACTTCGGGACGCATCATGCCCGGGTCGAGCGCGACGCCGAGCTCGACTGGGTCGCCGGCGGCTTCGGCTCGAAGAAGGGGAAGATCCGGATCCAGAACGACCTCGCCGGGCCGGGCGCAACCTCGCGGGTGACCGGCGCCTACTTCGCGGACGGAACGCAGCACCTCGACTACGACACCTTCCAGGAGCACATCGCCCCGAACACGACCTCCGACTTCGCCTTCAAGGGCGCGCTGCGCGACGACTCGAGCGCGGTCTGGCGCGGGATGATCCGCGTCGAGAAGGACGCCCAGAAGACGAACGCCTACCAGGAGAACCGGAACCTGCTGCTCTCGAAGACCGCGCACGCCGACTCGATTCCCGGACTCGAGATCCTGGCGAACGACGTCCGCTGTACCCACGGCGCCACGCTCGGGCAGGTCGACCGCGAGCAGCTCTTCTACCTGATGGCCCGCGGCCTCTCGCGCCACGAGGCCGAGCGGCTGATCGTCCGCGGCTTCTTCCAGGACGTGCTCGACCGGATCGAGCTCGAGCCCGTGCGCGAGGCACTCGGCGCCGCGCTCGAAGCGCGGATCCCGCAGGCCTGAGGCCGGTGAGCGGTCTCCACGGCTGGGAGACGAACGAGCGCATCCTCGACTCCGGCGGCTTCGAGTCGCGGCAGCGGGTGCTCGTGCCGGAGCCAGTCGCGGAGCAGTCCGAGGCGGGTGCGCGCTGGCTCGGGATCACGTACTGGCAGGCCGTGGACGGCTTCACCCGCGGCGGCGTGCGTGCGAGCTGGAGCGACGAGGGCGGGCGGCTGCGCCTGCTCGGCGGCGCGACCCTGCTCAGGTTCGGACCGCCGGAGCTTCGCTACGAGGACGAGATCGTCTCGTCCTGTTACGCGATCGCAGGCGGTCTGCTCGCCCTGCGGCCGGGCGGCTCCGTGACCCTGGCTCAGCGTCCGACCGACGGCGGGGAGGTCGAGCTCAGTGTCACCGTCGAGGAGTATCTGCCGCGACTCGCTGCGCGAGCGGGAGCGCCGTGGTGGACCGGAGCGCTCTACGCGAAGGGACAGAGCCCGTTCCACGCTGCCGTAAGCCGCCGGTACTTCGAGCTCTTGGTGCGGGGGAGCGCGACGTGAGGGTGACGGTGTTCGGGGCGACGGGAGTCGTCGGCCGGGCGCTGGTGCCGCTCCTCGCCTCCGAGCACGAGGTCGTCGCTGTCTCGCGCGAGTCGCGCGCCGCCGACGATCGGCTTGAGTGGCGAGAGGCCGACGTGCACTCGGGCACGGGTCTCGCCGAAGCTCTCGACGGCGCGGACGTCGCGTACTACCTCGTTCACTCCCTCGGCACGCGCGACTTCGAGCGACAGGATCGCGAGGCGGCGGAAAACGTGTCGCGCGAGGCCGCTCGCGCCGGCGTTCGGCAGCTCGTCTACCTGGGTGGGCTCGGAGGCGACGACCCCGGCGCATCCGCGCATCTCCGGAGCCGGCGGGAAACAGGCGAACGACTCGCCGCCGACGGCGTGCCAGTGACGACGCTCCGCGCCGCGATGGTGATCGGCAAGGGCAGCGCCGCCTTCGAGACGATCCTCGGCCTCGTCAAGCGGCTGCCCGTGATGATCACGCCGAGCTGGGTCTCGACGCCGACGCAGCCGATCGCGCTCGACGACATCGCGCGCTACCTGGCCGGGGTCGCGGGCAACGACGAAGCCATCGGCAAGGCGTTCGACGCCGGCGGTGACGAGGTGATGACCTACAGGCAGATGATCGAGCGGATCGCGGCTCTCCTCGGCCGGAAGCCGCGGATCGTCGAGGTTCCGGTGCTGACGCCGGCGCTGTCGGCGCTGTGGCTCGAGCTCGTGACGCCGGTGAACGCGTCCGTGGCGCGCCCGCTGGTCGAGGGTCTCCGCAGCCCCACGATCGTGCGGGAGGAGCGGCTGCGGAAGCTGCTCCCGTTCGAGCTGACCTCGTTCGAGGAAGCGGTGCGGCGCGCGCTCGAAGCATGAGCTGTCGGAAGGAGATGTCTCAGGAAAGCGGGATCTCGGCGCGTACCCGCGTTCCGGCGGCCGGCTCGCTCTCGACCTCGAAGCTGCCGCTCACCGCCGCGAGCCGATCAGCGAGTCCGAGGAGACCGCTGCCGGCCGACGGGTCGGCCCCGCCGGCGCCGTCGTCCACGACTTCGATGCGCAATCGGTCGTCGACCCGGGAGGCACGCACGGAGGCCGTCGACGCGCGAGCGTACTTGGCGACGTTGGTGAGCGCTTCCGCGACGACGTAGTACGCGGTCGCCTCGACGTGCTCCGGGAACCGCTCGGCAGGTAGCTCGAGCTCGACCGGGAGCGGGGCACGGTCGGCGATGAGGCGGAGCGCCGCGGCGAGCCCGCGCTTGTTCAGGGCAACCGGGTGGATTCCGCGGGCGAGCTCACGCAAGTCCTGGAGCGCGCCCGTCAGCTCTTCGATCAACCCGTCGAAGAGCCGCGTGAGCTCGGGGTCACCACCCAGCTTCACTTTCATGGCGCGTAGGGAGAGCAGGAGCACGACGAGACGTTGCTGAGCACCGTCGTGCAGGTTCCGCTCCAGGCGCCGCCGCGCTTCGTCGGCTGCGGTGACGATGCGTGCGCGTGACGTCCGCACCTCCTCCTCGTGCCGTTTGCGATCCGAGATGTCCGTGCCGCAGATCAGGTAGACCGGACCGCTCTCGATCATCGGCAGCTCGGTGCAGGACCAGGCGACGCTGACGGTCTCGCCGGCCTTGGTCAGCCAGAATCCGTCCTGCTCGACGGGGGGTTCGCCGCGTTGCGCTGCCTCGATGACCTCGCGAACCATCGCCGCGTCCTCGGGCGGCACGTACCGCTCCCAGAAGAAGTCGCCCCCGGTCTCGCTCGGGTCGTAGCCGAGGCGGCGTTCGAACGCGATGTTCGTCGCCGCCGGTCGGACGCGCCCATCCGCGCCGACGAGGCAGAGGAGGCTCGGTGCATGGTTCGCGATGGCGTTGAGGAGCTCGCGCTCACGCTCGAGCTCCGCGTTTCGCGCGGTCAGCTCGGCGCTCGTGGAAGCTCGGTCGCGTGTCGCCACCGCTCAATCGTATTCCGGAATCGGTTACACCTCTGCCGCGCTTGCGCGTGCGGGCTCGATCGGTCTCGATCCTGTGCGACCGGCCGGGTCGGTCGCGCGGAGAAGCGCTGGCGATCCCGCTCCGGTATCAATCGGAGTGTGCGGGCGGCTCGACATCGGGGAGGCGCGCCTCGCGTCGTGCTGGCCGCTGCGGTGCTCGGCGCGGCACTCGCGGTCGGGCAAGCCGACACGGCGCCGGCAAAGACCGCCGGTTGCGAACCTCGGAGGGCTTCGTCCGAGCACACGCGCCGAGTCGATCGTGCGCTGCGGACGCACCACGACGTCTGGGGGAACGCGCTCCTCGCGGCGCCCGACGGTCCCACCTACGACGGCGCTCGGAAGCTTCTGCCCCCGCTCCTCTTCGCGCGCGCGCCCGGCAAGCGACCGTTGACCGAGTCGGGCGTCTACTACCTCCCGTTCGGCCAGCCGATCGACGCGCGCGGGGCGGGGTCGGTCGCGCTCCACGTCGCCGACGGGAGCCAGGTGATCGCCGAGCGGGTCGGCGGGCGGCGGCTGACGATCCTCGTCGGCGCCAAGGGCCGCGAGCGCTACGGCTCGTGCCTCGCCCGCCTCGGCCAGGCGCGGCTCGCCGACGGCTACCAGCCGATCCTGACGACGACCTACACCGACGCCGCGGGTGCCCGCTACCGGCAGGAGTCGTTCGCCGCGCGGACGTCCGAGACGGGGTCGCTCGTCAGCTTCATCCGGCTCGACGTCGACGCGACGAGGGGCTCCGCAAAGATCGTCCAACTCCGCTTGAAGCCATCCGTCAGCAAGCTCAGGCAGGTGCTCGCGTTCAGCGCCGGCGGGATCGTCAAGCGCTCCGTCCTGACCTATCGGATCAGGCGCGGAACCCGGCAGACCGTCTATCTCGCCTGGATCAACTACCCGGCGGGACGAGGAATCGCCGTCGGCGCCGCTCGTTACGAGACCGCCCGCCGCGCCGTCCGCGCGTACTGGAACAAGCGGCTGACCGAGGGGACGCAGATCGTCGTCCCCGAGCAGCGCGTGAACGACGCCTATCGCAACCTGCTGATCCAGAACCTCCTCCTGACGTGGCGCTACAGCATCGGCAACCCGTACGAGCAGTTCTCGTTCCCCGAAAGCGTCGACGTCGCGGAGGTGATGGGGTCGCTCGGGTACTCCGGCGTGTCGCGCTCGATCCTGCGCACCTCGCTGACGCGGAAGGACACGCCGTATCCGAACTGGAAGCTCGGCAAGCGGTTGATCGGCTCCGCGCTCCACTACCGCCTGACGCGTGATCGCGCGTATCTCGAGGGAGCGACGCCGACGCTGCGCGGCTACGTCGAGGAGGTCGGCCGACAGCTCGACGAGAGCGGAACCGGGCTCCTTGCTCGGGAGCGCTATTCGTCGGACATCCCCGACGAGGTGCTCGGCCTCCACTCGCAGGCGACCGTGTGGCAGGGGCTCCTGGCGATGGGGCGCGCGTGGGCCGAGGTCGGCGAGGCGCAGCTCACGCGCCGCTGCGAGGCTCTCGCGGAGAGGCTGGAGGCCGGGCTCCGCCGCTCGGTCGGCTCGTCGCAGCGGCGTCTGGCCGACGGCTCGTTGTTCATCCCCGCTCGCCTGCTCGACGGCGAGCGTCCGTACGACTCGCTCACCCAGGCGCGGCTCGGGAGCTACTGGAACCTCGTCGTCCCGTATGCGCTCGCGTCGGGGCTGTTCGCGCCGGGCAGCCCCGAGGCGACCGGGGCGCTCCGCTACATGCTGCGCCACGGCTCCCGCCTTGCCGGCGTCGTCCGCGCCGGCGCCTACGCGCTCTACGAGGAGCCGGCCTTTCCGACCTCCGGCACCGATCAGGTCTACGGGATCAATGCGGCACGCTTCCTCGCGGACAACGACGCCGCGGATCAGCTCGTGCTCAGCCTCTACGGCTCGCTCGGGACCGCCATGACGCCGAACACGTTCGTCTCCGGCGAGGCGGCGAGCGTCGCGCCGCTTCGCGGCAGCTACTTCCGCTCGATGTACCTGCCGCCGAACGGCGCCAGCAACGCTGCCTTTCTCGAGACGCTGCGATCGCTGCTCGTCCACGAGACCCGGGATCCGGCGGGAGCGCCGACAGGGCTCGAGCTCGCTTTCGCGACGCCGCGGCCGTGGCTTCGTGCCGGCCGGCGGATCGCGGTCAAGCGCGCGGCGACGAGCTTCGGGCCGGTGTCGTACTCGCTCGAAGCGCGGAGCGACACGATTCTCGCGACGGTGGACGTGCCGAAGCGGCCGGTCCCCAAGTCTCTGAAGCTGAGGTTACGCCTGCCTCGCGGCCAGCGGATCGAGTCGGTGACGATCGGCGGTGAGCCGGTAGAGCCGTCGCCGGGCGGGAGGCTCGGCGAGACGATCGACCTCTCCGGCCGCAGTGGTCGGCTGGAGCTCATCGTCCGCTACGGCAGCAGCAGGCCGGCCTCGTCCGCCGGGGTGACCGCCGTCAAGCGCTGGCAGATCCGCTACATCGCCCACGACGGCCGGCCGAGCAGCGCGTTCATCGTGCTTCCATCCTGGTACGGGCCGGCTGCGAACCCGCCGCTGCCGCTCGTGATCTCTCCTCACGGTCGCGGTCTGAGCGGGCGCTCGAACTCGATCCTCTGGGGCAATCTGCCCGGCCGCGGCTCCTTCGCCGTCGTCAACCCGGATGCGCGCGGGCGGCGGGTCGCCGGCCACTCGTGGGGCTACGCGGGCCAGATCGCCGACCTCGCGCGGATGCCCGAGATCCTGCGCACCACCCTGCCGTGGCTCCGGATCGACCGGCGCAAGGTGTACGCGTTCGGGGGCAGCATGGGCGGCCAGGAGACGCTGCTCCTGGTCGCGCGCCATCCGAAGCTGCTGGCGGGCGCTGCGGCGTTCTCGGCGGTGACCGACATGGGGCTCCAGTACCGGAACTTCACCCGGCTCCGCTGCAACAACGCCTGCCGGACGCTCCTCGGCAAGAAGCCGTTCGGCGCGAGCCTCCGCGAGCTCGCCCGGCGAGAGATGGGTGGTGGCCCAGGCACGGCCGCCGGCGCGTACGCGGCCCGCAGCCCGATCACGCATGTCCGCGCGATCGCGCGCTCCTGTGTGCCGCTGCAGCTCTGGTGGAGCGTCGCCGACCAGATCGTCGTCGACCAGCAGTCGCAATCCGGCAAGTTCTTCTGGGAGCTCCGCCGGCTGAACGAAGGTGCCACGGTCGACGCGTTCGTCGGCTTCTGGATCCACTCCGCCGAGATGCGAGCGCGCACGGGACTCCCGCTCGCGCTCTCGCAGTTCGGGCTGCTCCCGCCGGCGAGCCCGTGGCAGAACATCCGCCGCGTCCGGCCGTTGCCCGGGAGGACCTGCGTGCCGGCAGGCTAGACGGCCGCGGTCGCGGCGGCGAGGTCGGCGTGCACGCTCTCGGCCACGTAGACCGTCCACGGATGCGCCGGCTCCCCGCCCGTGTACGCGACGACGGCGATCCCGCGACTGTGCGCGTACCACGCCTCCATCGCGGTTCCCTCGTCCGGACGGGTGAAGTCGGCGAGAACGGCTGCACAGGAGTCGATGTCGGCGAGATCGCCTTCGACGATCTCACGCTCGCGCCCTTCGGTGGCGCCCCGGAAGTCGCGGCGCATCGGGTCGACCGGCTCGTGGCCGGCAGCTCGGAGCAGCTCGGCCGCGCGACGGCGGTACTCCTCCGCGAACGGCGGGCCTGCGAGGTAGACGCGGTGCACGGGTCTACGATACGGCCGTGAGCGACTCCCTTCCCGAGTTCGTCGCGCTCGGTCACGCGGGCTCCGAGCACTACGCCGGGCTCGAGACGTTCCCGAATCCGGGCGTCGCGCACGTCGAGCTCGAGAGCGACGAGCTCGTCGCCGTTTGCCCGATCACCGGTCAGGCGGACATGTACGTCGCGACGATCGAGTTCGAGCCGGACAAGCTGTGCCTCGAGTCGAAGTCGCTGAAGCTCTACCTCGCGTCGTTCCGGAACGAGGGCGTCTTCTGCGAGGCGCTCGCCGTCAGGATCCGTGACGACGTCGCAAAGGCGCTCGAGCTCGGGCCGGAGCGCGTCAGCGTGACGCTCGTCCAGAAGGCCCGCGGCGGGATCACGATCACCGCGACCGCTTAGGAGATCCGGTCGCGCGCTGAGAGGCCGATCCGGAAGCCACGAGACGGCCGCCAGTGCCAGTCGTCGTACTCGGACGGCCCGTCGGCGGTGACGGACACCTCGAACCTCGCGAGCTCGCAGGCGAACATCCGGAGGATCGCGAGCGCCACACCGGCGCCGAGACAGGACGTGTGCGGCCCACCAAATGGCCGGTAGATGTCGGCTCCCGGCGGCTCTGCGGCGAGGAAGCGCTCCGGGTCGAACGTCTCCGGTGACGCGAACAGGGCGTGCTCACGATGGCTCTCCGCGATGCAGATCCGGAGTCGGCGACCGGCGGGTAGACGCATCCTGTCCCAGTCGACCTCGCCGGCGGCCCGGCGGAGCAAGTACTCGCTCTGGTGGAGCCGCAGCGTCTCGGCGACGACCGCGTCTGCCACCTGAGCTCCATCCGCTGCGATCCGGCCCAGCCACCGAGGGTGATGCGCGAGCTCGAAGACGAGCCAGTGGAGCGCGCCCGAGACGTCGTTCGCGGCCAGGCGGATCAAGTAGATGAGATTGCCGCCGACGGTGTCGTCGAGGCCGGCAGCCCGTGAGAGGATCTCGCCGGCGAACGACGGGTCGCCGCTGCGGCTGCGTGCGCGGAGCAGCGCCGTTCCTTCCGCCAGGTGCCTCCGGGCGCGGCGGCGCGCCAGGACCGGTCCGTGACCGATGGGAAGTGCGACGGCGCACTCGCGCAGGCGCCGGGCGTCAGGATCGCCGGCCGGCAGGCCGGACGTGAGCAACACGAGCTGGTCGAGGGCCAGCTCCCGCAGCGCGACTCGGAGGTCTCGTTCGTCGTCGAGGTCTGAGATCGTCGCCCGACAGGCGGCAGCGAGCGCGTCTTTGTGTGCCGATGCGACCCGCGGCGTGAAGCCGGCCGCGAGCAGCGGCCGATACCTGCTCCGCGCCTCGGGCGTCATGAAACGGATGAAGCCGTACGGGATCAGGTGCGACCACGGGAGCGGCGGCGAGGTGAGCCGGCCGGCGGCCTCGGTCAGCAGGTGCCGTCCGCGTGCGGTTCCGCGGATCGCCACGACGGGACGGCCGAGCTCGCGGTAGGTGAAGACGGGACCGTCCCGCTCGAAGCGCCTGGCGAGGTAGTCCTGATCGGCCCACGCGGGCGCGACCCGACGCAGCAGCGGCCGCGGAAGGTGCCGCCAGCCCACTAGCCGACGAGCTGGTGCACGCGAGCGGACGCGTCCTGGATGACCGGATCGCCGTGACCGACGCCCACGATGCTCGCGTCGAGGCTCGCGAGCCGGCGGATCGACACGCGGTGCTGGTCGATGTTCAGGTTGAACGCCGGCCAGCCCGCCTCGAAACGGGGCCACGTCGCGATCGCGTCGCCGGCGATTACGAGGCCGCGCTCCGCCCAATGGAAGCCGAGGTGGCCCGGCGAGTGTCCCGGTAGGTGCAGGACCTCGAGCGGCCCGATCGCGGCCCCATCCGCCACCGACTCGTCGATCGGGCACGGTGCGTGCTTCGGCCGGCCGAGGAAGATCCCGACCTGGAATGGATAGGTGCGGAACGGACGCGTCGGCTTGAGCCCGACTGACTGCGCTACCCGCTCACCCGCGACGATGTCCGCTTCCCAGGCGTGGCCGAGCACGGTCGCCCCCGTCGCCCGCTTCACCGCCGCGAGCCCGCCGAGGTGTGAGCGATGAGCGTGGGTGAGGACGATCCGCTTCAGGTCGCTCGGGCTCCGGCCGAGCCGCCGGATCGCGTCGAGGACACCGGCACCGTTGGCTTCGAAGAGTGTGTCGACGAGCGTCAGCTCGCCGCCCGTGTCCAGCAGGAAGGCGCGAACGCGGCCGCCCTTCTTCCCGCCAAGACAGTGGACTCCGTCCGCGAGCTCCCTCACGCTCCGACCCGCGTCCAGGGCGCGAACGCATTCTCGACCCCGCGCAGCGCCGGCTCGAGCTCGGGGTAGTGCCGCTTCAGCACGTCGATCATCGTGCTCTCCTCGATCCAGTCGAGCCCGGCCTGGGTGTAGGTCTCGGCGTTGTAGTCGCGCGTGAAGAAGCGATCGCTCTTGAGGCGGCGCGACGCCATCAGGATGAAGACGCGGAAGGCGGTGTCGCTGAAGCCGAAGCCCTTCGGCAGCGGCTCGGCATAGAGCCCGACCATCAGGTCGACGCGCTCGACGTCGCCGTAGACCCGCTCGAGCTCCTTCGCCCACTCAGGGTTGTCGGTCAGCTCCTCGAAGCTGTCTGCCGGCTTCAGGTGGAAGAGTCGCCGGAACTCGTTGTAGCGCGGAACGCCGCGCTCGCGGACGCGCAGGATGTCTGTTGCAGCGAGATCCATCACCGTCCCGTCGGGACGCTCGAAGTGCTGGAGGAAGCGCGGATAGTTGTGGAGCGTGATCGCGCCGGGATGCGCGATTCCGAGCGAGTAGAACGCATTCGGCAGACCCAGCTCGTCCAGGCGCGCCCGCGTGTGCAGAGCGCCGAGCTCGCGGAAGCTCCGCTCCTCGAGCACCTCGTCCGTCTCGAGCGAGCGGAACGTGAAGTCGTCCGGTAGGAGCGGGTGCATCCGGTAGACGGCCACGAACTCCTCGGTGAGCGAGTACGGGACGCCATGGTGGTCAGTGGGCGAGCCGGGAATCCCGCCGAGCACCTCGTTCGAGCTGCGCTTCCCCAGGCGCTTGCCGAGGATCCCATACCAGTTGGCGCGCATGGCGTAGCGCGTGGTCGGGTGCGCGATGATCGCCGGAGTCCACTCGACCGTGTGGATCTTCGCCATCAGGGCGGCATTGACGAGGCGGGCTCGGTCGTAGAGCTCGTCGTCGGACCAGTCCGGCTGCTCCTCGGCGAGGCGGTCGCAGATCGCGTTGTGCTCGCGGGTGAAGAGCGTGTGCAGGAGCGCGAGCCCGAGCCAGAAGTTGCCGGCGACGCCGGTGAGGTCGACGAGCGACTCGAGGTCGCGCGGGAGCTGGCCGTCGGGGTCGAGGCGGAGCTTGCCGCCCTCCTTCGAGCGAAGCGCGCTCGCGAACGCCGCGTCGCTGCCGTAGATCTGGGAGCCGTCCCACCAGTGGGAGTCGGCGGTGACATAGGTCGGCGGCGAGCCGTCGCCGGGATGGCTGGCGTCGGGGCGCGTGCGCTGGATCCGCATCGGCCGGTCGGGCCAGTCGTCGTCATCGGCGAGCTCGAGCTCGAACGGCGCTTCTTCGACGTTCTTCCCGTGGCTGAACCAGTCGTGCACCTCGAACTGGAGCCAGGCGCCGGCGAGGACGTTGACGATCGTCGCCGGCTTGAACTCCGTTCGCGTCAGGAGCTCCCGGCTGACGAGTCGAGGGTTCGGCTCGAGCAACGCCGGCAGCGGCTCGGGATGCGTGCGCTCGACCGGGACGTTGCGGCCGAAGCGGGCGCCGATCGTGCCCATGGTCGGCACCGCGAGATCGTTGTAGCTGCCGTCGAGCGTCCGCGTTCGCAGATGCCTGTCGCCTTCGGGACGCGGCTGGACGGACTCGATCGTGCCGGTGTCGTGCAGGTTCTCGTGACGCAGGCGCGTCCGAAGCCCCACGAGCGTGATCACGCCGAGCGGCCGCGGCAGGCGATCCCAGCCGAAGCGCCGGTCGAGCGCGGCGGCCGTCGTGGTGAGCAGCTTCGAGAGGGCCATGTCGCATCCTTTCGCCGGGACAACGAAGCGGTTCCACCGCGCCGCAGGCGCTCGTCGCGGGGCGGATACCGACACCGCCGATGAAAACACCGGCGGCGGCGCGCGTCAATCCGAGCCCGTCAGAGGGCGACCTCCGCGTAGGCGTCCTCGAGGAGCCCGGCGATCTCGTTCCACTCGAGGTCGCGGTCGAGACGGACGCCGAGCCAGCCGCGGTGACCGACGTAGGGCGGCACGAAGTAGCTCTCCGGGTTGGCCCCGACCAGCATCCCCTGCACGCCCTCCTCGGCGGCGCACCAGATCGCGAACCGCCCGTCGCCGTGATGATCGTTCAGCACCATCGCGAAGGCACGCTTGCCCTTGTAGAAGAACGTCGGCGCGCCGTGGCTGAGTCGCTCGCTCGTGTCGGGCAGCGCGAGACAGACCTCACGGATCTGGCTCAGCGCCTGGGCGGCGTTCTCGGCGTCCGACACGGCTCAGATGCCCAGCCAGCGCCGGCGCCTCGGTCGTTCCTCGACCCCTTCGCCGAGCGAGCGTGCGGCCTCGAGCAGATCGTCGGCGGTGAGCGTGATCACGTCGGCGCGGTCGAGCTCGGCGAGCTCCGTGCCTTCGACCCCCGCGAGCCTGAGCGCCTGCCGGTTCAGCGCCTGCTCGAAGATCGTGCGGGCGAAGCGCGCGTTGCCGAAGCCCTCGCCGCGACTGGCGCCGGCGAAGATCCGCTCGAGTGCCTCCTCGGCGCCCGGCCCCAGCTCGTATGCCGCGTCGGCCGCCAGCTTGCGGGTGATCGCGAGCAGGTCGTCGTCCGAGTAGTCGGGGAACGTGAGCTCGCGGGCGAAGCGCGAGCGCAGACCCGGGTTGGAGTCGAGGAAGCCGCGCATCAGTCGCGGGTAGCCGGCGACGATCACGACGAGGCGGTGACGGTAGTCCTCCATCCGCTTCAGCAGCGTCTCGACCGCCTCCGCGCCGAAGTCGTTTCGGCCGTCGCCGTCGCCGGGCGTGAGCGCGTAGGCCTCGTCGACGAAGAGCACACCGTCGAGCGCTCGTCGGATGGCGCGGTCGGTCTTGATCGCGGTCTGGCCGACGTACTGGCCGACGAGCGACGCGCGATCGACCTCCACGAGCTGTCCCTTGCGAAGGAGTCCCATCGAGCCGTACATCTCCGCGAGCAGCCGCGCGACGGTGGTCTTGCCGGTTCCCGGGTTGCCGAGGAAGACGAGGTGCTGGCTCGTCGCGACCTCGGGCAGGCCGTGCTCGAGCCGCCGTGCCTGCACCTGGAGGAAGGCGACGAGCGCGCGCACCTGCTCCTTCACCGTCTCGAGCCCGACGAGCGCGTCGAGCTCGGCCTGAAGCTCGGCGAGCGGCCTGGGCTCCGCACGGGAGCCGAAGCGGTCGGAGAAGACCGCCTCGACCTCGGGGCCGGCCGTGCGCCGAAGCTGCTCTCTCACGATCTTCGCGCCGGCGCGAATGTCGTCGAGCGGGTTCACGCGGGCACGGTAGCGCCGGTCCGGGCGGTCAGGCGTCCTCGCGAAGCAGTCCGTTCCGGCGAGCGAGGATGCGCGGCGCGACCGGAAGCGCCAGGTAGTCGAACCACGGGTCGGCGACGATCATCGCTCGGCGAGCATCCGCCGCAGCTCGGCCACCTGCTCCTCGAGCCGGGCGACGCGCTCCTCGAGCGGACTTGGTGTTGGAGCAACACCTTCTCGTTCGGCGCTCGCCGCCTCGTGGTCGCCGCCGAGGAGTTGCGCGAACCGATCCTGGCTCTGGCCGGGGCGACGGGGTAGCTGCGCGACGAGTTCGGCGTCGATCAGCGCCTCGAGCGCCTTCTGGACGTCCTCGAGCGACGCGTACGGGTAGAGCCGCTCCACGCGCGACTTCAGCTCGCCCGGCGTCTGCGGGCCGCGCAGCATCAGGACGGCGAGGAGCGCGATCTGGGAAGGGACTCGTCCGAGAGCCTCGTCGAGCAGATGCCGGTACTTCGCCGTGCGGCTGCCGGGGCCGGTCGCGAGCCGCACCCAGCCACGGCGCGAGAGCTTCTCGAGCGCGGCGCGCACGGTCGGCTCGTCGTAGTCGACCACCGGCTCGCGGTTCGTCGCCTGGTTGCAGGCGAGCCGCAGCGAGTTCAGCGAGAGCGGGTAGACGTCCGGCGTCGTCCGCTGCTTCTCGATCAGGCAGCCGAGGACGCGAATCTCGACCGCGTCGGCATCCATGCCGGGAGGCTAGCGCCGCGTGCGAGACTGCGGCTGTGGTTCCCGAGGCTCCCCTCGAGCGCAGTGACGGCGGCCTCGTCCCGGGAGGCGAAGGCTGGTTCGTGCTGAACGCGAAGGAGGCGCGCTGGCTCGACGGCGACTTCGGCGCGTTCACGCGCTTCGAGGGCGCGAAGGCGAAGTTCCCTCAGCTCGGGATCAACATCGGCGTCCTTCAGCCCGGCCAGCCGGCGTGCATGTACCACGGCGAGGACGAGCAGGAGGACTTCCTCGTCCTCCAGGGCGAGTGCCTGCTGCTGATCGAGGGCGAGGAGCGGGCGCTCCAGGCGTGGGACTTCGTCCACTGCCCGGCGTGGACGGAGCACGTCTTCGTGGGCGCAGGAGACGGGCCGTGCGCGATCCTCGCGGTGGGAACGCGAGGGAACAAGGGAATCATCTACCCCGAATCCGAGCTCGCGCAGCGCCACGGCGCGGGAGTCGCGACGTCGACGCCGGAGCCCGACGAGGCGTACGCCGGGTTCGCAGAAGATCTGCCGATCCCGTATCAGGAGGGCTGGCTCCCCGGCTAGTCGAGCTCGAGGCCGTTATGCGGTCCGACGAGACCGTCGGATGCTCACCGGGCGGGTGGCACAGGATGGTTCGAGCGGATCACGTCGTCCGGGTCGAGAATCGCCTTGATCTGACGCAACCGGTGGTAGCTGGCGCTCGAGAAGAGCGTCGTCGGCTTGCGCCGGGTCTCGGCGAAGTTCAGGTACGTGTGCTCGGCCTCCCACGGCTCCAGCGCGCTCATGAGCTGCGAGACGAAGCCGTGCACCGCGGCGCCGAGCTCGGGGGTCGGCGCGATCCCGAGCACGTACGTGATGTACGGCGCCTCCCAGGCGTCGATCGCGCCGTGGAGTGACGAGCGCCTCGCCACCGCCCCGCCGAGGTGGCGGAGCTCGGCCGAGAGGATCGGTGTCCCGACGACGCGCTCGACGAAGGCGTCGATCAGCTCGTCGTCGACGTCGGAGAGCATGTCGCCGTCGCCGACTCCCGGAGCCGGGCCTTCCGGATCCATGTGCAGGCGGCTCAGCTCGGCGACGGGCATCGGCGCGACTGTGTCCATGATCGGGCCGAGGCCGCGCAGCGGCTCGAGCAGGCGCGCACCCTCGGCCGGCTCACCGAGCCAGATCGCCTCGACGACCACGAACGACTTGCCGCGCACCGGCTCCGGGATCTCCGGGATCGGCGGGAACTGGAGGATCCGGCCGACCGACGTCATCTCGTCGGGCAGGTCGTCGGTCCAGGCGCGCCAGACCTTCAGGATCTCCGCGGCACGCTCGACCGGGAACCAGAGGATCCCCGCATAGACCTCCTCGAGCGGGAAGAGATTGAACTCGATCGCGGTCACGATCGCGAACGAGCCGCCGCCGCCGCGGAGCGCCCAGAAGAGGTCGGGCTCGTTGTCGCGGTCGGTGCGGAAGGAGTCTCCCGAGGCCGTGACGCCCTCGATCGCCGTGACCTGATTCGAGCCGATTCCGTACTTGCGGGAGAGCCACGAGAGCCCGCCGCCGAGGGTGTAGCCGACGACGCCGACATCCGGGGAGGAGCCGGCAAGCGCCGCCAGGCCATGCTCCGCCGCAGCTTCGACGACGTCGATCCAGAGAGCGCCGGCGTCGACCCGGGCGATCCGGGCCTGCGGGTCGATCTCGACGCCTCGCATCCGGCTCGTCCTGAGCAGGATCGTGCCGTCGAGGTCGCCGAGCGCGGCGGCGCCGTGCCCGGTTCCCTGAGGAGCGATCCGCAGGCCGTGCTCGCGCGCGAAAGTGACGGCCGCCACCACGTCGGGGGCGGACTCCGCCAGCACCACCGCAGCGGGCCGCTGGTCGACCGCCAGGTTCCAGGCGCTTCGGGCCTCGTCCCAGCTCAGATCGTCCGGGCCGATCGCGTCGCCGTCCAGGTTCTCGCGCAGCGGCCGCAGATCCAGCCCGGCCGCGCGCGTCTCTCTCAACTGCTCTGTCATCTCGGGATCTCCATCGTGTCGGGGGTCGAGGCAGATGGTGCTTCGACGGCACGGCTCCCCGCATCGGCCGGGTGGTCGAAATCGCCCGTCGCGCGGGAGGATTCTCGGGTCCTCCTCGAGGAGGACTCGCCCTCGTCCTCGAGGATTACGACGTCCGCGCGGGTACGAGCCGGCGCGGCGGCGCGCTGACGATCGAAAGTGCCACGAGCGAGGCGACGAGCGCCGCGATCGCGCTCAGCGCGAAGGTCGTCGTGAACGCGGATTCGGCAGGCACGCCGCTGTCGCCGATCGTCCGCGCGGTCAAGAGCGCGGCTCCGACCTGACCTCCCACGACCGCCCCGATCATCCGGACGACGGTATTCATCCCGGTCGCGACTCCCATCTCGGTCGCGTCGACGTTCTCGGCGATCAGCGCGACCATCGCGGCGAAGGCGAACCCGACGCCGATCCCGAGCGCCGTGCTCGCAGCGATCACCTGCCACGGCTCGTCGTTCGATCGCGCCAGCGCGAGCGCGGCGGCGCTGACGATCAGCATGCCGCCGGCGAGCGGCCACTTGGAGCCGAAACGCCGCCCGATCAGCCCGGCGGTGGGACCGGAGAAGAGCATCGCGAGCGACGTCGGCAGGAGAAAGAGACCCGCCTCCGTCGCGCTCGCCCCGAACCCGTAGCCACTCGAGACAGGAGCCTGGACGAACGTCGGGACGAGCACGAAGCAGCTGAAGAGCGCGAAGCCGGAGACCATCGTCGCCGTGTTCGTCAGCAGCACGGGTCGATGCGTGAGCATCCGCATGTCCACCATCGGTGAGCGCGAGCGCAGCTCGACGACGACCCAGAGCGCGAAGCAGATGACCGCTGCCGCCGCGAGCGTCAGGATCGCCGGCGACCCCCAGCCCCAGTCCTCGCCCTCGGTGAGCGCGAGCATCAACGAGATCAAGCCCCCGGCGAGCAGCAACGCTCCCGGGATATCCACGCGGGAGGGCGTGCGCACGGGCGACTCGGGCACGAAACGACGGACGAGCAGGAGCGACGCCGCCACCGGGATCGAGCCGAGGATGAAGAGCCAGCGCCAGGAGACGTGGTCGACGATGAGCGCCGGAGAGGACGATTCCCAGGCCGCCGCCGACTCCGAACACGGCCGAGAGCAGGCCGATCCCCACCTTCACCCGCTCGGGCGGGAACTCGTCCCGGATGATCGCGAAGCTGAGCGGGAAGAGCGCGCCGCCGGCGCCGGAGAGGATCCGGAAGCCGATCAGCGACCCGATGTTCCACGCCGCCGCGGCACCGATACAGCCGGCGAGGAAGAGTCCCAGGCTGACGATCAGCATCCGTCCCTTCCCGTACTGGTCGCCCAGCCGGCCGAGAATCGGGGTCGTGACCGCGGCCGAGACGAGGAAGCCCGTCAGGACCCAGGTCGCCCAGGCGGTACTGGTGTCGAACTCGTCCTGGAAGGTCGGCAGCGCGGGAAAGACCATCGTCTGCTGGAGCGAGAACGCGATGCCGGCGAGCGTCAGGATCCCGAGCGTGACGTTGTGGTGCTGCCGCGCCGGCTCCATCAGGCGGGCGGTGCGTTGTGCGAGCCGAGGGCCAGCGCGAAAGCGCGCAGGAGCTTGCCGACTGCGAAGGCGACGGCTGCGATCGGCGTCGCGTACCAAAGGCCGTAGAGCGCGGCGGCGGCGGCACTGTCGGTCGAATCGGTATGGGCAATGTCATACGGCTCGATCGCGTAGTCGAGGCCGGCCCAAGGCGAAAGCAGGAGTGCAAGCAGGATCGGCCACCACGTCGTCGTCGCCGCACCCAGCGCGAAGAAGAGGGGGTAGACGAACTGGAAGCCCCAGTCGGCGCCCGGCACGAGCGCCAGCAGGAGCGAGGCGACGATTGCTGCAGCCAATCCTCGCGCAACGAGCATGGCAGGCTAGGCGCGAACGAGCGGCTTGTACTTGATCCGGTGCGGCTCGAGCGCGTCCGCGCCGCGGGTCTCCTTGACCCAGTCGGCGTACTCCTGGTAGCTGCCCTCGAACCACGTCACCTGCGAGTCGCCCTCGAAGGCGAGGATGTGGGTCGCGATCCGGTCGAGGAACCAGCGATCGTGCGAGATCACGACCGCGCAGCCGGCGAAGTCGAGGAGCGCCTCCTCGAGCGCGCGCAGCGTGTCGACGTCGAGGTCGTTCGTCGGCTCGTCGAGGAGGAGCACGTTGCCGCCCGAGCGGAGCAGCTTCGCGAGGTGCACGCGGTTCCGCTCGCCGCCGGAGAGATCGCCGACGCGCTTCTGCTGATCCGAGCCGCGAAAGTTGAACCACGAGACGTACTGGCGCGAGTTGATCTCCCGCTTGCCGAGCTCGATCGTGTCGAGGTTGCCCGAGATCTCCTTCCAGACCGTGTTCTCGGGCGTGAGCCCGGCGCGCGACTGGTCGACGTACGCGAGCTCGACCGTGTCGCCGACGGTGAGGACGCCTGATTCTGCGGTCTCCTCGCCGGCGATCATCCGGAAGAGGGTTGTCTTGCCGGCGCCGTTCGGGCCGATCACGCCCACGATCCCTCCGGGCGGCAGCGAGAAGGTCAGGCTCTCGAAGAGAAGCCGGTCGCCGAAGCCCTTCGCGACGTCCTTCGCCTCGACGACGACGTCGCCGAGCCGCGGGCCCGCCGGGATGTGGATCTCGATCTTGTCGAGCCGCACGTTCTGCTCCTCGGCGAGCAGCTTCTCGTAGCCCTGGACGCGCGCCTTCGACTTCGCGTGGCGCGCCTTCGGGCTCATCCGCACCCACTCGAGCTCGCGCGCGAGCGTGCGGCGGCGCGCCGACTCGGTCTTCTCCTCGATCGCGAGCCGTGCCTGCTTCTGCTCGAGCCAGGACGAGTAGTTGCCCTCGAACGGCAGGCCCTTGCCGCGGTCGAGCTCGAGGATCCAGCCGGCGACGTTGTCGAGGAAGTAGCGGTCGTGGGTGACGGCGACGACGGTGCCCTTGTACGACTCGAGGAAGCGCTCGAGCCAGGCGACCGACTCGGCGTCGAGGTGGTTCGTCGGCTCGTCGAGGAGCAGCAGGTCGGGCGAGGAGAGAAGGAGCCGGCAGAGCGCGACCCGGCGCCGCTCGCCGCCGGAGAGCGTCGTCACGTCGCGGTCGGCTTCCGGAAGGCGGAGCGCGTCCATCGCGCGGTCGAGCGTCGCGTCGAGGCTCCAGACGTCGTGCCGGTCGATCTGGTCCTGGACGGTCGCCTGCTCGGCCAGGAGCGCGTCGAAGTCGACGTCGGGCTCGGCGAAGCGCGCCGAGATCTCGTTGAAGCGGTCGAGCAGATCGCGCATCGGTCGCACCCCGTCCTCGACGTTCTCGCGGACGGTCCTGCTCGAGTCGAGATCGGGCTCCTGGGGGAGGAATCCGACCGTCGCGTTCGGAGCGAGCTCGGCGATCCCGCTCGACGGCTCCTCGAGCCCGGCCATGATCCGCAAGAGCGTCGACTTGCCCGCCCCGTTCGGCCCGAGGACGCCGATCTTGGCGCCCGGGAGGAACGAGAGCGAGATGTTCGCGAGCACCTGGCGGTCCGAGCCGTAGAACTTGTCGGCTCGATACATCGTGTAGACGTACTCGTTCATGTCGAGCCACGATAGCCATACGCTTCGGCGATGCCCGAGCTGACCTTCGAGGACTTCGAGCCCGGTCGAGTCTTCGAGCTCGGCACGCGTGAGGTCACGGAGGGCGAGATCGTTGCGTTCGCGCGAGAGTGGGATCCGCAGCCCTTCCACGTCGATCCCGAGGCGGCGCAGGAGTCGATCTTCGGCGGGCTGATCGCGAGCGGCTGGCACACGGGTGCCATGTGGATGAGGCTCTACGTCGACTCGTTGCTCGTCGGCGCTGCCAGCATGGGCTCCCCCGGGATCGAGGAGCTCCGCTGGCTTGCCCCGGTCCGGCCCGGCGACACGCTGGAGGGCAGGCTGACGGTTCTCGAGGCGACGCCGTCCGAGCGGCGGCCCGACCGCGGCACGATCCGGATCCGCGGCGAGATGATCAACCAGGACGGCGTGATCGTGATGTCGATGGTCTCACGCGGCCACTTCGGTCGAAGCTCGTGAGCTGCTGCGCGCGGCACGGGCAGGAGCAGCTGTTCGGCGATCGCTTCGCGAAGCGGGCGGCGCGCCGGTACCGGCGCAAGGGGCCCGATGCAATGGCGCGGTCGCTCGCCCGGCGCGCGGCGGCGGGAGGCTTGGAAGACGCCACGGTGCTCGAGATCGGCGGCGGCATCGGCCAGGTCCTGCTCGAGCTCCTCAAGGCGGGGGCGCGCGAGGGCGAGGTCGTCGAGCTCGTGCCGAGCTACGAGCCCCATGCGCGAACGCTCGCCGCCGAAGTGGGCCTCGGCGAGCGCTCGGCTTTCCGCACCGCCGATCTCGTCGCGGACCCCGCGGCGCGCCGCGAAGCCGACATCGTCGTCCTGAACAAGGTCGTCTGCTGCACCCCCGACGGCGTCGAGCTGGCCGGGATCGCGGCCTCGCTCGCCCGGCGAACGCTCGTGCTCAGCTTCCCGCGCGACGTCTGGTGGACTCGTTTCTTCCTCACGGTGGGCAACGGCTTCATGCGGGCACGGCGCCGCAGCTTCCGAGCGTTCGTCCACTCGCCCCAGGCGCTTCGGCGCGCCGCTGAGGAGCACGGCCTGACGCTTGCCTCCGAGCGCGACGGCCCGCTCTTCCGGATCGCCGCCTTCGAGCGCGCGTAACCTTCGTGACGTGTCGGAGCTCGGACTCTTTCCGCTCGGAATCGTGCTCCTGCCGACCGAGCAGATCCCGCTCCACATCTTCGAGGATCGCTACCAGGAGCTGATCGGCGAGTGCCTCGCCGACGAGCGGGAGTTCGGCCTGGTCTACGCGGACGACGACGGCCTGCGCGAGATCGGGACGAGGGCCGCGGTGACCGAGGTTCTGGATCGCTTCGACGACGGACGCATGAACGTGGTCGTCGAAGGCCGGGAGCGATTCCGGCTGCTCGAGCTGACTGGCGGCCGAAGCTTCCAGACAGGCCTGGTCGAGCCGCTCGAGGAGACCGAGGATCCCGCCGAGAACGCGGATGCCGAGCGTGCGCTCGAGCTCTTCCGCAAGCTCGTCGAGCTGACCGGCGCGGAGGTCGAGGAGCCGGCGGCCGGCGGCGAGCAGCTCTCCTTCGAGTTGGCCGGCCGATTCGAGTTCGCGCCCGAGCTGAAGCAGCGACTCCTCCAGATCACCTCCGAGCGCGAGCGCGTGAAGGTGCTCGCCGACCTGCTCGAAGGTGCGGCTCAGGCGGTCGAGCGCGAGCAGGAGATCGCCGGCCGCGCGGCCTCGAACGGCAAGGTCGATCCGCGGGGCTAGGCCGGGCCTGAGCGGCCGAGCCGGGCCAGTCGGACAGTTGTCAGGATTCTGTAAGCGGGTTCCGGGTGGGGCGTGCCGTCGCCGGAGGTCGGGCACGTTTGTCCTGGAAACGACGGCAAAGGGAGGAATCATGCGGCGAATCGCACTTGTGGCAGCTCTCGTACCGGTTGCGGCGGTGATCGCGGTCGGGGTCGCGCTCGCGTCGGCGGCGGGTCCCGACTACCTCGAGGTCGCCTCGTGGAAGACGACGGCCAAGAACGGACAGACGGCGGCGCTGTCCGCCACGAGCAAGGCGGCGATCCCGAGGCATCCGGACGCGTTCGTCCGGTCGAACCCGGTCGTCGGCGTCGCCTGGGTCGACCTCGCGACGAGCAAGGCGTTCGTGCTCACCATCCATCCGGTGATCGGGCGGGACTCGCACCAGAGGCCCGATGGGTGGCATGCCCACACGGTCACGCTGGCCGGTGGGGCGACGACGCCGAACGACTTCTGCCTCGCCGGGATCAACTCGAGTCCCACGGCAGGGATCCTGATCAAGGGCTCGACCATTGCGGCGAACGTGCGCGCATCGGTGCTGCCGGTCGCGGCGGGTGCCTTCGACACGGCCGTCGGCTTCACGGTTCAGGCCGACAGCGCGTGCTCGTCGGGTCTGGCCGTTCGCGTCAGCACCTAGTTGCAGCGCTCGCTCTGGGGCTCGCCCGCCCGGGCTCCAGAGCTCCAGCGCAGGTGGGTCAGTACCATGAGCGACATGGCCGTCACCGCCGTCGCGAAGCTCGATGCAGAGCGCGTGCGCGCCGACTTCCCCTACCTCGAGGAGCTCCAGAACGGCCTTCCGGTCGCATTCCTCGACTCGGCGGCTTCGGCGCAGAAGCCGCGGCAGGTGCTCGAGGCGATGACCGAGCTCTACTCCCATTCCTACGCGAACGTCCACCGTGGCGTCTACCGACTCGCCGAGCGGGCAACCGACGCGTACGAGGGCGCGCGGCTGAAGGTGGCGGCGTTCGTGAACGCGCCCTCCGAGCGGGAGGTGATCTTCACGCGCCAGGCAACCGAGGCGCTCAACCTCGTCGCCTACGCCTGGGGGCTCGACAACCTCGGCCCCGGCGACCTCGTCGTCGTCAGCGAGCTCGAGCACCACTCGAACTTCGTCCCCTGGCAGTACATCGCGGGCCGCACCGGCGCCGAGTTCAGGACGATCCCGATCGACGACAACGGCGAGCTGCAGCTCGACGCGCTCGACGGCCTCGCCTCGGCGGGTCGGGTCAAGGTCGTCGCGACCGGGCTCGTCTCGAACACGCTCGGCACGGTCAATCCGGTCGAGAAGCTGACGGAGTGGGCGCACGAGCAGGGAGCGATCATGGTCGTCGACGCCGCCCAGGCGGCGCCGCATCGCACGATCGACGTCCAGGCGCTCGGTTGTGACTTCCTGGCGTTCTCGGCGCACAAGCTCTGCGGGCCGACAGGCGTCGGAGCGCTGTGGGGCCGCCGCGAGCTGCTCGAGCAGATGTCGCCGTTCAACCTCGGCGGCCACATGATCCGGACGGTGAGCGCGGAAGAGACGACCTGGGGCGCACTGCCCTACAAGTTCGAGGCCGGCACCGGGCCGATCGCCGAGGCCGTCGGTTTCGGGGCGGCGATCGACTATCTCAGCGCAATCGGGCTCGACTCGATCGAGCAGCACGAGCACGAGCTGACCGAGTACGCGCTCTCGCGGCTCGCGGAGCTCGACTGGATCGAGACCTACGGGCCGCCGGTCGAGCGCCGCGCCGGAATCGTCTCGTTCAACGTGGAAGGCGTGCATCCCCACGACGTCTGTCAGATCCTCGACTGGGAGGGCGTCGCGATCCGCGGCGGGCACCACTGCACGCAGCCGCTGATGCACCGGCTCGGCGTGATCGCCACGAACCGGGCGAGCTTCTACCTCTACACCGTGCCCGAGGAGATCGACCGGCTCGTCGCCGGGCTCGAGAAGGTCAAGAAGAGCCTCGGTTGAGCTCGGAGTTCGACCAGCTCTATCGGGAAGTCATTCTCGACCACTACCGGAACCCGCGCGGGCACGGGGTTCTCGAGCACCCGGATGCGGAGGCCGAAGGTCAGAACCCGCTCTGCGGCGACGAGATCTCGATCTCGCTCGCCTTCGACGGGGACACGATCTCGGAGGTCCGCTTCGAGGGCCGCGGCTGCGCGATCTCGCAGGCGGCCACCTCGATGCTCACCGAGCTCGTCGTCGGGCGCGACGCGGCCGAGGTGGCGCGGCTCCCGAAGGAGGAGCTGCTCGACGAGATCGGGATCCCCCTCACGCCGGTCCGGCTCAAGTGCGCGCTGCTCGGGCTCGGCGTCCTCAAGGTGGCGCTGAACAAGGGCAAGGGGACGCCGCTGCCGGAGGAATGGTCGAGCAGCGACGATCTCTCGTTCCGTTGACCGTCGACGTCTGCCCGGTCGACGAGCTCCCGCCCGGCCATGTCAAGATCGTCTACGCGGGGCTCGTGGGGATCGGGGTCTACAACTGCGGCGGCAAGCTCTACGCGATCGAGGATCGCTGCTCGCACGACGACGGGCCGCTGGCGGAAGGCGATTGGGAGCCCGAGCTCTGCGTGGCGATCTGCCCGCGGCACGGAGCCCGCTTCGACATCACGACGGGCAGCGCCCTGACCCTGCCGGCCTTCGAGCCCGTGGAGACCTTCCCGGTACGGGTCGAGGACGGCTGGGTCAAGGTCGACGTCCCTAGCGCGTGACTCCCATCGCGATCGTCGCGACGTAGCTGCCGTCGGCGGCCTTCGCGAGGCGCACCTGCGAGCGGCTGCCGCCGTTCCTGAAGATCGAGTCGTCGGCGTTACGGGTGGTTCGAACGCCGCGGGAGCGATACGGAGCCTTGCGGTAGACGGTGTCCGTCACCGCGTCGTTGAAGTAGAGCTGACCGGTGTGGACGACGCTGCCGCCGATGTGCACCTTCACGTGGATGTGAACCGTGCGTCCCTGGTACCAGCCGGGATAGATGGTGGTAAACCGGGCGAGGCCCTTCGCATCGGTGCGTTGCCCGCCGCGGAGGAAGGTTCGACTCGACGCTCCGCCGCCGAAGCCAGAGTAGAGCCCGGCGGCGTCGCAGTGCCAGATCTCGACGAGCGCGTTCCGGACGGGCTTGCAGGTCGAGGCGTCGACGACGGTCGTGCGCAGGTCGAGCCGCACGCCCTTGTGGCCGTCCCGGATGTCTCGCCGAAGCCGGCTGTTCGCGATGTAGTAGGGGCCCTCGGTCTGCTCCGGCGTGAGGATGCACGTGACGAGACCGGCTGCCACAGCGGCCGGACCGACGCCCGCGGCATCGGCCTCGTCGGCAGTGGCTACCTTCCAGCCGAGGCCGGAGGCAAGGAGGCCGCCGAGGCTGAGGAGTGAGCCTCGACGGGTGGTGCGCGTTGTCTCGGAATGATCGTTGGCGTCCATGCGGGCACGGTAACGAGCCCTCCTAAGAGGGCCGTAAGAGTCGGCAAGGCGCTTCCGAGAGCGGCCGCCGACGAAGTCGCTACACTCCGCGTACCGCGGAAAGGAGGTGGTCCGGTAGTGACAGATTCCAGTACGGGCAGTGGAGGTACTAGCGGGTAGGGGCGTGTCCCCGGTACCTGCAAGGGGAATCGTCTAGCCAGCGTGGGGGACGTCGCGTTACGCGCCGCCGCTCAGAGGAAGCGGCCCGGAACGCCCCTACCTACTCCAAGCTAGTCACCGGTCTCGGGGGCCCTGCAAAGGGCCCCCGATTCGTTTTCAGGACGGCTCAGGCTGCGCGGCGGAGCTGCTCGTCGAGCGGGACGAGCGGAAGCCTGAACGTCTCGACCGCGTCGTCGTTCGTGACGACGTTGTCGGCGGCTTGGAGCATCTTCACCTGGTCGCGCGTGACGGGCGGGTTCGGCAGCCGCTCGAGGACCGCGGCCTGGAGCCGCATCAAACCGAACGGCAGGTGAATCGACGGGCGCTTCGTGCCGAGGCTCTCCTTCAACCGATCCCAGAACTCGTTCCAGCTGACGACGTCGGGCCCGCCGAGCTCGAACGTGCGGTTTGCGGCCTCCGCTTTGTCGATCGAGGCGGCGAAGTAGGCGGCGACGTCCTCGACCCAGATCGGCTGGATCTGCTGCGTGCCAGGTCCGACGATCGGCGTCACCGGCGCCAGCTTCGCGATCTTCCGGAACTGCGCGAGCGCACCGCCGTCCTCGCCGAAGACGAAGCTCGGCCGGAGGATCACGTGCTCGAGCCCGGAGGCCTGCACGGTCTGCTCCATCTCCCACTTCGACCGGTAGTACGGGACGAGCTCCTTCGTCTCCTCCGTCGTGCCGAGCGCGGACATGAGCACGAATCTGCGTACCCCGGCCGCGCTCGCAGCGGCCACGAGATCGCGCGTCCCGACCGTCATCACCCGCTCGAACTCGGCCGGCTTGCCCGTGAGGATCGCGACGAGGTGAACGACGGCGTCGCAGCCCTCGACCGCGCGCTCGAGGCTGGCAGGATCGGTCATGTCGCCGACGGCGAGCTCGCAGCCCCAGGTGGCGAGGCGGGTGGTGTCGGTTCCCTCGCGCACGAGCACCCGCACCTGTCGGCCCTCGGCCCGAAGCGCGTGGACGATGTGGGGGCCGACGAAGCCGGTCGCGCCGGTGACGAGGATCATTCGAAGTTCCTCCAGTAGCGGGACGGGGTCGGCCCCTTCTGCCCCTGGTACTTCGAGCCCAACCCCCCCGAGCCGTAGGGCTTCTCGGCCGCCTCGCTCATCTGGACGAACGAGACCTGGCCGATCTTCATCCCGTGGTAGATCGTGATCGGGAGATTTGCCACGTTCGACAGCTCGAGCGTGACGTGACCGTCCCAGCCGGGATCGATGAAGCCGGCGGTCGAGTGGATCAGGAGTCCGAGTCGTCCGAGCGAGCTCTTCCCCTCGAGCCGCGCGACCAGGTCGTCGGGTAGTCGGATGCGCTCGAGCGTCGAACCGAGCACGAATTCTCCCGGGTGGAGGATGAACGGCGTCTCGTCCTCGATCTCGACGAGCTCGGTCAGCTCCTCCTGTGCTTGCTTGACGTCGATGAACGGATAGCGCGAGTTGCGGAAGACCCGGAAGTAGCGGTCGACGCGAACGTCGACGCTCGACGGTTGCAGCAGCGACTCGTCGTACGGATCGATCCCGATCCTGCCGTCGGCGAGCTGGCGGCGGATCGTCCGGTCGGAGAGAACCACGGCGCGATTCTACGGCGAGCCGCTGCACGAACCGCCCGGAACGCGTACCGTTCCCGCGCCCGTGTCGATGCTGTTCGAGCCGCTGGAACCGAACGAGCGCTTTCGTGCGCGGCGCGAGGCCGCGCGTCGGAGGCAGCGCCGCCGCCGTTCGATCGCCGTCGCGCTGCTCCTCACGTGCCTCCTCGGGCTCGCGGCGGGCGCGAAGGTGATCACCGGCGCCGAGGACGGCGTCCAGGCGGTCGCCCCGCCCACGGCGAAACCCGTGGCGAAGCCGAAGCCGGTCGCGCTCGAGCCGCGGGCGCTCCCGAAGGAGGTGCGCGGCGTCCACGTGACGATGGCGCTCGCCTCGCTAGACGGGAAGCTCGAGGAGTACCTCGACCTGACACGCGAGGGCCTGAACACGATCGAGCTCGACATCAAGGACGAGAACGGCGAGGTCGGTTTTGTCGCTTCTGCGGTTCCGCTCGCGACGAAGGTCGGTGCGGCGCGTCCGTACTACAAGCCGCGCCAGGTGGCCAAGGCGGCGCACGCACGTGGGATCTACCTGATCGGCCGAGTCGTGATGTTCGAGGATCCGCGGCTTTCCGAGGGCAGGCCGGATCTCGCGATCAAGACGCCGGGCGGCGCCGTCTGGCGCAACGACGCCGGGCTCGGGTGGACGAACCCGTATGACCGGCGGGTCTGGGACTACAACGTCTCGATTGCCGAGGTGGCGGCGCGCGCCGGCTTCGACGAGATCCAGTTCGACTACGTGCGCTTCCCGACCGACGGGGACATCGAGGGGATCGTCTACCCCGGCAAGACGGCGACGCCGCCGGCCTGGGTGATCGCCGAGTTCGTCCACTACGCCTCGAAGCGGCTCAAGCCGCTCGGCGTGCGTGTCTCGACCGACGTCTTCGGGCTCGCGGCGACGCGCGACCTCGGGATCGGGCAGTTCCCGAAGCGGATCTCGAAGTACGTCGACGCGGTCTACCCGATGGTCTACCCGTCGCACTACGGGCCTGGCGAGTACGGGCTCGACGATCCGAGCGCCGCGCCAGGCGAGACCGTCCAGTTCTCGCTCTCCCATTTCCGACGCGAGCTCCGGGCGAGCAAGGCGGAGCTGATCCCGTGGCTGCAGGACTTCTCCTACGGCCGCACCTACGGGCTGGCGGACGTGCAGGCCCAGATCGCCGCAGCCCGGAAGCAGGGCGCGCGCGGCTACCTGCTCTGGAACGCGGCGGGTGTCTATACGCCCGGCGCGCTCGCTCCAGCCGCAGGCTAGGAAAGCGCGTTACGGCGCGAGCCGCTCCGAGCGCCAGCCGTTGCCTTCGCGGACGTAGCGGACACGGTCGTGGAGGCGGTCGTCTCCGTGCTGCCAGAACTCGTACGACTCGGGGCGCAGCCGGTAGCCGCCCCAGTGATCTGGGAGCAGGACCTCGGTTTCCGCGAAGCGTGCCCGCGCCTCTTCGACGAGGCGCTCGAGCTCTGCGCGGCCGGCAACCGGCCGGCTCTGGGGCGACGCCCATGCCGCGAGCTGGCTTCCACGAGGTCTGGTCGCGAAGTAGGCGGCTGCATCCTCGCGGGTCGCAGGCTCGACGGGGCCCTCGATCCGCACCTGGCGGCCGAGTGCCTGCCAGTACACGAGGAGCGCCGCCTGCGGATTCGCCGCGAGCTCCTCGGCCTTGCGGCTCTCGAGGTTCGTGTAGAAGCCGAAGCCCTCCTCGTCGGCGTGCTTGAGGAGCACCATTCGCACCGACGGTCGCCCGTCGAGTGTCGCGGTCGCGAGCGCCGCCGCTTCGGGGGCAACGACTCCAGCAGCGGCGGCATCTGCGAACCAGGCCTCGAACCGGGGCAACGGATCAGGCTCGAGCGTCACTGAATCGACTGTATTCATGTATGCAACGATCCGGCTCCTGAGCTATCCTGCGCCCGTGGCGACGACGCGCACGATAGAGCTGAGAACGGCTGTCCCGGGGCCGCGGTCGCAGGCGATCCTCGAGCGGAAGCAGGCCGTGATCGCGAACGCGAAGTCGATCGTGCTGCCGCTCGTGGCGCACGAGGGCCGGGGCGCGACGCTGACCGACGTCGACGGCAACGTCTTCATCGACTTCACCGGCGGGGTCGGCTGCCTGAACACCGGCCATTCGCATCCCCGCGTCGTCGAGGCGGCGCAGGAGCAGCTCGGCCGCTTCGCCCACACCGATTTCACGGTCGTCCCCTACGAGCCCTACGTCGAGCTCGCCGAGAAGCTGATTGCGCGCGCGCCGTTCACCGGTCCGGCGAAGGCGGCGTTCTTCAACGCCGGCACCGAGGCCGTCGAGAACGCGGTCAAGTTCGCCCGGCTGTTCACCGGCCGGCCGGCCGTGATCGCCTTCGAGGGCGCGTTCCACGGTCGCACCCTGCTTTCGATGACGCTCACGTCGAAGCCGCATCCCTACAAGCTCGGGATGGGGCCGCTGGCGCCCGAGGTCTACCGGGCGCCGTTTCCGCAGGCCTATCGCGGGCCGGACACGGAGACCGCGCTCGACGACCTGCGACGGCTCTTCGTCACCCACGTCGCCGCCGCGCAGGTCGCCGCGATCATCGTCGAGCCGCAACAGGGCGAGGGTGGCTTCCATCCGGCGCCGAACGAGTACCTCGTCGCGCTGCGGGCGCTCTGCGACGAGCACGGGATCCTCCTGATCGCGGACGAGGTGCAGACCGGCTTCGCCCGGACCGGCAGATTCTTCGCGATCGAGCACTCGGGCGTCGAGCCGGACCTGCTCGTCGTCGCCAAGTCGATCGCAGCGGGGCTGCCGCTCTCGGGCGTGCTCGGCAAGGCCGAGATCATGGACGCGGCGCACGACGGGGCGGTTGGCGGTACCTACGTCGGCAACCCGGTGGCGCAGGCCGCAGCGCTCGCCGTCCTCGACGTGATCGACGACGAGGGGCTCGTCGAGCGGGCGAACACGATCGGCGAGACGATGCGCGCTCGGATGCTCGCCTGGCAGGAGCGATTCCCGGCGATCGGCGACGTCCGCGGCTGGGGTGCGATGCTCGCGCTCGAGCTCGTCGAGGATCGCGCGACGAAGGCGCCGGCCCCGGAGCTCGCACAGGGCGTGATCGACGAGGCGCTCCAGCGCGGCCTGCTCCTGCTCAAGGCCGGCACGTACGGGAACTGCATCAGAGTCCTCTGCCCGCTCGTGATCACGGACGCCGAGCTCGACGAGGCGCTGGCGGTCTGGGAAGAGGCACTCGCCGCGACCCTCTAGCGCACCGTTCCTCGAGCGGGGGGAACGGTACCGTGGCGCCGGTGGACGAACGGATCGCGGAGCGCTACGAGCTCAAGAACGCCGTCGGCAAGGGCGGGATGTCGACGGTCTACTGCGCGTACGACACGCAGCTCGAGCGCAACGTCGCGCTGAAGATCCTCCACGAGCATTTCAGCGAGGACGACGACTACGTCGCGCGGTTCCGGCACGAGGCACGGGCCGCCGCTCAGCTCTCGCATCCCGGAATCGTCACCGTGATCGACCGCGGCGAGGCGGACGGCCGCCAGTTCATCGTCTTCGAGTTCGTGGAGGGGGAGACGCTGAAGGATCTCGTCGTCCGAGGCGGGCCGATGCCGATTCGCCGCGTCCTGGAGGTGGGTTTGCAGGTCGGACGCGCGCTCGCCTTCGCTCACCAGCAGGGCCTGATCCACCGCGACGTGAAGCCGCAGAACGTGCTCGTGAACGGCGACGGGCAGGCCAAGGTCACCGATTTCGGGATCGCCCGCTCGCTCGAGGCCGTCGGCGGCCGCACGGAGACCGGCACCGTGCTCGGCACGAGCCACTACATCGCCCCCGAGCAGGCGCGGGGCGAGCGGGTCGACGCCCAGACGGACGTCTACTCCTTCGGGGTCGTCCTCTACGAGCTGCTCGCCGGGGACGTGCCGTACGCGGGCGACAACTTCCTCACGGTCGCGCTGCAGCACGTCAACGAACCGGTGCCGAGCGTCCTCGCCGCACGACCGGAGGCGCCGCTCCGTCTCGCCGCGCTCGTCGAGCGGTGCCTCGCCAAGAGCTCGAGCGAGCGCCCCGGCTCGATGGAGGACGTCGTCGCCGAGCTCGAGGCGTGTCTCGCCGAGCTCGATAGCCCGGACACCGAGGCCACGATGATCGTCAGGGCGCCGGTTGCGCAGACGTCCCAGCCCGAGCGAACGCGCTCCCGCTCGCGCCGGATCTCGAACCGCACGCTTGCGTTGGTCGGGTTGGCGCTTGCGCTCCTGGCCGCCGCCGTTCTCGGAGTTGCGCTCCTGCGCAGCGACGAGGATCCAGGCGCGACCTCGGCCGGCGGCGAGCCCGTGAGTCTTCGCGGTGTCGGCTCCTACGATCCCGACGGCGGCGACGGCGAGCACGACGACGAAGCCGGCCTCGCCACCGACGGCAAGCTCTCCACCTTCTGGCGCACCGAGCGCTACGACGCCCAGCTCAGCCTGATCAAGTCCGGGGTCGGTCTCGTGCTCGCGACCGGCGGCTCCGCGGTCGAGACGCTGACGGTGACGACGGACACTCCCGGGTTCACGGCCGAGATCCGCACCGGCGACTCCCGCACGTCGTTCGGCGACCCGATCTCCGCCGCGCAGACGCTCGCCCGAAAGACGACCTTCGAGCTCGACGACACCGACGCGCGCTTTCTCCTCCTCTGGATTACCGAGCTCGACTCGGGTAGCGCCCACGTCAACGAGGTGACGGCCGCCGGCTGATTGCGATCGCGGCCCCGCCGGGCCACCGGAGCGATGACCCGGCGGCCCGGCGATCGCCTGCTCAGCGAAGCGAGATCGCGACCTGCTCCAGCAGGTCCATCGCGTCCTGCATGCCCGCCTCCATCCCGGATTCGATGTGCGCGTCGCGGCCTTCCTTGGTGGCGTGTTGCACGAGGACCGTGAGGGTGGTGCGCCCGTCCACCTCGGCGAGAGTCAGGGTGTTCAGCGCCGCGTTCTCCTCGGCGTCGGGAATCCCCTCGTAGACCTCCGTCGAGACGAGCCGCTCGTTCGGGACGAGCTCGCGGTACTCGCCGTGGAAGGCGACCTCGAAGCCGCCGTGCGCCACCATCGCGTAGCGCCACATGCCGCCGACCCGTAGGTCGATCTCACACGTCGTCATCTCGCCGCGCCGGGCGGTCCACCAGCGCTTGACCAGCTCGGGTGTCGTCCACGCCTTGTACACCAGGTGCTTCGGCGCGGCGAACTCGCGCGTGATCAGGATCTGGTCGTCCGCGGGGAGCGTCACCGTCGCCGTACCGCTACTCGTCATCGTCTCCATCTCCTGCCTCCTTCTGTTTGAGTTCCTCCAACACGGCATCCAGCCGGTCGAACCGCTCCGTCCACGAGCGCTCGTAGCTCTTGACCCAGTCGTGAATCGGCTTGAGCGCCTCGCCGTTCAGCCGGTAGACGCGCCGCCGTCCGTCCTCGCGGACGTCCACCGCCCCCACTTCCCGAAGCACCCGAAGATGCTTGGACACCTGCGGCTGAGCCAGCCCGAGCACCGTGACGAGGTCGTTCACGGGACGTTCCCCGCCGGCGAGGACGTCCAGGATCTGCCGCCGTCGAGGCTCGGCGACCGCGTTGAACGCATCCGTCGTCGTCGCTGCTCGTGCCATGGACTCATCGTATACCCATATAAGAATATGTCAAGCTCGGATCGAAGAGTCGTTCCAGTCCGGGCCGCCGATTGCGGCTCGGCGGGGGCTGTGGTATCTCCGGGGCTGAGGACGGTGCCGGAGACGACGACATGGGCGGGCGGAAAGATCGTCGGGCGCGAGGCCGAGCTCGACTCCCTGCGCCGCTTCCTCCGACGCGAAGCGGGCCCGCGCGCCCTCGTTCTCGCCGGTGCTCCGGGACTCGGGAAGACGAAGCTCTGGGAGGCCGGAGTCGCCGCTGCTCGCGATCAGGGCCTGCGCGTCCTCTCGGTGCGGGCGAGCGACGCCGAGGCGCAGCTCTCGTTCGCGGCGCTCATCGACCTCTTCGACGGCGTCGGGAGCGAGGAGCTGGCGGCTCTGCCCGCTCCGCAACTCGAGGCGCTCGAGGTGGCGCTGCTCCGAGCGGCCCCCACCGGTCCGCCCCCGGAAGCGCAGGCGATCGCGGTCGGCTTCCTCGGGGCGCTGCGCGCCCTCGCAGCCGCGGCACCGCTGCTCGTTGCGATCGACGACCTCCATTGGCTCGACTCGCCGTCGGCCGCCGCGCTCTCCTACGCTGCGCGACGGCTCGACGAGAGCGACGTCGGCGTTCTGCTCGCCAAGCGCGCTGGGACGTCGTCTGCCCTCGAGCAGGCGCTCGAGGCAGGCGGGCTCGAGGTCCTGCACATCGGCCCGCTGAGCCTCGGGGCGACGCGGCGCATCCTGCTCGGGCGGCTCGGACTGACGCTGCCGAGGCATCTCCTCCGCCGCATCTTCGATTCGACCCTCGGGAATCCGCTGTTCGCGCTCGAGGTCGGACGCCAGCTCGTCGATTCCGCGTTGCCGGCGATCGGCGACGACCTGCCCGTTCCCGACGCGGTCGAGGACCTGCTCGGCACGCGGGTGGCGGGCCTGCCCGGCGAGGTTCGGCGGCTCCTCCTCGCCGTCGCCTTGAGCCCGAACCTTCGCGTGGGCCAGCTCACCGCGCTGGCCGACCCCGAGACGCTCGACCTCGCCGTCGAGGCGGGTGTGCTCGTCGTGGACGGCGAACAGGTCCGGGCCTCGCACCCGCTCCTTGCCGCGGCTGTGACTCGCCAGGCTCGAGCCGCCGAGCGCCGCGAGCTTCATCGCGAGCTGGCGGGCGTGTTCTCGGCGGGAGAGCTGCGCACGCGCCACCTTGCTCTCGCCGCTTCCGAACCCGATGCGGCCCTCGCCGTGACGGTCGCCGCCGCCGCGACGAGCGCGGCGGCGCGCGGGGCGCCGCAGGCGGCGGTCGAGCTGGCCGAGCACGCCCTGCGGCTGACGCC
Organism: uncultured Gaiellaceae bacterium; assembly: GCA_963745775.1. Taxonomy (GTDB): domain Bacteria; phylum Actinomycetota; class Thermoleophilia; order Gaiellales; family Gaiellaceae; genus Gaiellasilicea. Next base: position 18,758 of record CAVUYY010000013.1, on the reverse strand, counting down.
GCCAGCCGCGGTCGATCCAGCTGAAGACGCTCGCGACGAGCGCCTGCTCGAGCTGGCGGGCTACCTGGAAGTCGCGGGCGAGAAGCAGCTGATCACGAAGCTGCTCGAGCCGGCGGTTCTCTCGCTTCCTCCGGGGGCTGCCCGAGTGCGCGCCTACCTGCTCCTCACGAGCGGCGAGATCCGGGGGAACGACACGATTCAGGCGTATCTGGAGCAGGCGCTGGCCGAGAGCGGCGACGACACCTCGGCGCGTGCGTCCGTTCTCGCCGCGATGACCGAGAACGTTGCGGCTGTGAGGGTGGAGCGGATCGCAGAGACGGAGACGTGGGCGCTCGAGGCGCTGCCTGCGACTCCCGGCGCGGAGCCCTTGCTCGAGCGGCACGCGCTCTTTGGGCTCGCCTGGACACGCAGCCTCCAGGGGCGGCCGATCGACGACCTCTGCGAGCGGTTCCGCGCCGCCTCGCCTGCTCCCTCGTACATCGCCGGCTCGCCGGAGCGGGTCGCCGGCCAGCGACTCGTCTGGCGCGGCGAGCTCGACGAGGCGCGGGTGGCCCTGACCCGGCTCCTGGCCGCCGCCGACGAGCGAGGCGAGCCCTCCTCGTATGCGCTGCAGCGGCTGCACGTCTGCGAGCTGGAGTTGCGCGCCGGCAGGTGGGACGCAGCCGAGCGCCTCCTGGACGAATGGGAGGAGTCCGCCGACCGGGAGCTGCTTCACTGGCCGATGTACGAGCGCTGTCGCGCCCTTCATGCCGCGGGTCGGGGTCTCGTCGACGAGGCGCGACGCTGGGGGGAAGAGGCGAAGGCGCGCGCGGAGGCGACCGGAGTCCGGTGGGATCAGCTCGAGGCGCTGCGGGCGCTCGGGACGGCCGAGCTCCTCGCGCGCGAGCCGGAGCGCGCGGCCGAGCACCTGCGTGCGGTCTGGACGCACACCGAGCGCGAGGGGATCCGCGATCCCGGCGCCTTTCCCGTCGCTCCCGAGCTCGTCGAGGCGCTCGTCGAGCTCGACGACCTCGGCGAGGCGCTGGCGGTCACGCACCGGATCGAGGAGCTCGCCCGGCGAGCAGGAGCATCCCTGGGCGCTTGCAACCGGCCGGCGCTGCGCGGCGCTCGTCCAGCTCGGCCGGGCGTACGACGACGGCGCCGTCGCGCTGCTCGAGCGGGCCGGGGACGAGTTTGCGCGGCTCGGTCTCGCGTTCGACGAGGCGCGGTCGCTCCTCGAGCGCCGGACGAGCGCAGCGCCGGGCGAGGAAATGGGGTGCGGCGCGGGAGACGCTGGACCGAGCCGCGCGCCGGTTCGACGAGCTGGGCTCTTCGGGCTGGGCGGAAGCCGCCCGCGCCGAGCTCTCCCGCGTCGGCGCCCGTCGCCCGCAGGGAGCCGGCGAGCTGACCCCGACGGAGCGCCGCGTCGCCGAGCTCGCTGCGACGGGGCTCGCCAACAAGGAGATCGCGCAGGAGCTCGTCGTGACGGTCAACACGGTCGAGTTCCACCTCTCGAACACGTACGCGAAGCTCGGCATTCGTGGGCGCGCCCAGCTCGCCGGTCGGCTCGAGCCGCACCGAGTAGCGCGCGACAGAGGCTCGGGGTGCGGAAAACCGTACTGGGGTCGCGGAAAACCGCCCTGGGGTCGTAACGCCGCAAAGACTGGGGGCATCCGCAGTTTCGCGCGCAGGGCCGCGGTCGTACCGTCGTAGCCATGACCGAGTTCCTCGTTGAGCTGTACGTCTCAGGCACAGATCCCACCGCGGTTGCGAGCACCGCCCAGCGTGCGCAACACGCCGCCGTCGAGCTGACTACCGCCGGCATCCCGGTTCGCTTCGTGCGGTCGATCTTCGTGCCTGCCGACGAGACCTGCCTGTTCCTGTTCGAGGCCGACTCGATCGAGGCCGTTCGCGACGCCGCGCTCCGCGCGGGGATCTCGTTCGACCACCTCGCCGAGACCGCCTCGACCGTGCACGACCCAACTGGAGGTAGCTGAGATGAAGCGCTCGATCCGATTCAACCGCCTGCTCGCGACGGCGCTCGCCGTCGCAGCCTGGCCGCTGGCCCAGGTGGCCGCTGCCGGGCCGGCGGAGCCCGCGTGGTCCCGATCGACATCGCGGTTCCCGCGGGCCACAAGCTCTTCCTGGTCGGCCACGCCGTCGGCGTCCAGATCCATCAGCTGCGATGCCGTCGGGGACGGCTACAAGTGGGACGTTCGTCGGCGCCGCGCGCCGAGCTCTTCGGCGACAACGGCAAGCTGCTCACCACCCACTTCGGCGGCCCGCGCTGGCAGGCCAAGGACGGCAGCAAGGTCGTCGGCAGCCCTCGACGGTCGCGTGACCGTCGACCCGGCGGCGATCCCGTGGCTTCGTCTCGTCCGCCTCGGGGAGCATCGGGCCCGACGGTGATCGCCTCGCAGGCACCACGTACATCCAGCGGATCGCGACGACCGGCGGCCTCGCCCCTGCTCCCGCGAGCTGCAACGCAGACACGGTCGGGACGGTCGAGGAAGTCCCCTACACCGCTGACTACACCTTCTGGAAGGCGTCCGCGTGATCGACGCCGGCCGGAACCCAACGACGAAAGGAGACCGACATGACAAGCATCACCGAAGCACCGGCCCCAGACCTCGGGGCGATCAAGCAGCGGCAGCAGCAGGCCTGGTCGAGCGGCGACTTCGCCGTCGTCGCGACGAAGATCCAGATCGTCGCCGAGCAGCTCTGCGACGCCGCCGACCTGCACGCCGGCTGGCGCGTCCTCGACGTCGCCACCGGCAGCGGCAACGCGGCGATCGCGGCCGCCCGGCTCGGCTGCACGGCCGTCGGCGTCGACTACGTGCCGGCCCTGCTCGAGAAGGGCCGCGAGCGGGCGGCCGCCGAGGGGCTCGAGGTCGAGCTCGTCGAGGGCGACGCCGAGGCACTGCCGTTCCCGGACGCGTCCTTCGATGCCGTCACCTCCGTCTTCGGCTCGATGTTCGCGCCCGATCACGACGAAGGCGGCCGCGGAGCTCCTCCGCGTCTGCCGTCCGGGCGGCACGATCGCCCTCGTCAGCTGGACGCCGACAGGGCTTCATCGGCGACCTCTTCCGCACGACCGCCGCCCACGTGCCGCCGCCGGCAGGTGTGGCCTCGCCGATGCTCTGGGGCACGGAGGCCCATCTCCGCGAGCTCTTCGGCGACGGGATCGCCTCGCTCGAGGTCACGGAGCGGACCTACACCTGGCGGTTCCCGTCGGCGGAGGACTTCGTCGCCTTCTTCCGCGAGTGGTACGGCCCGACCCTGAAGGCGTTCGCGGCCCTCGAGGGCGCGGCGCAGGAGGCGCTCGAGCGCGACCTCGTCGACCTCGCGCGCCGGTCGGACCGGCTCGGAGGCGACGCGATCGCGATTCCTGCGACCTACACCGAGTCCATTGCGGTCACCCGCTGAGATGGAGCACGACCTCGAGCAAGCCCGGCGCGAGATCGGCGACGGTCGTCGTCGCCGGGCTGCTCGCGGTCCTCCTGCCCCTGGTCGGGCTCGTCTCGCTGCTCTTCCGCTCGCAGCTCGACCCCCAGTTCCACAACCACCAGGCGCACTTCCTGATCTTCGGCCTCGCCGGCGGGATCGCGTTCGCGCTCGGCTACGCGGCGGGCGAGGCGGCCAAGCGGCGCGGAGACGCCCGCGTCCTGCTCCTCTCGCTGGCGTTCATGGCGACGGGCGGCTTCATGGGCCTCCACGCCTTCGGGACGCAGGGCGTCCTCTTCGCGGAGAGCCGGGCCGGCTTCCAGATCGCGATCCCGATGGGCCTGCTCGTGAGCGCGTTCTTCGCAGCTGCGTCGGCGTTCGTCGATCGTCCGTCCGGAGCTCGCGCCACTCGCTGATTCGCCATCGCGAGACGCTCCGTGCGAGCCGTGCTCGCTCGTCATGGCCGTCTGGTTCCTCTGGACGCTCGCGAACCTGCCGCCGCTCCGCGGGCCGAACAGCGAGGCGGCGACGGGATGCGTCCTCGGCGGGCTGGCGCTCGTCGGGCACGATCGTCTATGCGGTCAGCGCCGCCCGGTACTGGCACCTCTTCCGGCACGGGCCGAAGCTCCTCCCGACCGCGGTGATCGCCTGCTTCCTCCTGCTCTCCGAGGCGATGATCGGGGTTGCGGTCACCGGCGAGCGCAAGTGGCACGCGAGCTGGTGGGAGTGGCACGGCCTGATCCTCCTCGCCTACCTGATCATCGGCTTCGCGGCCCGTCGCGAATGGCGCGACGAGCGCTTCCGGGCTCTCTACCTGCCGACGACCCGCGAGCGGCGTCAGGAGGTGAGCGTCCTCTTCGGCGACCTCGTCGGCTTCACGAGCTTCTCCGAGCGGTCGACGCCGGCCGAGGTGGCAACCGTGCTCAACGCCTACTGGGGCACCGCCGCGCCGCTGCTCACCCGCCGGTTCGGCGGGGAGATCGAGAAGTTCATCGGCGACGGGATCGTCGCGACGTTCAACAGTCGCGGCGACCAGCCGGATCACGCGCTGCGGGCGTCGCGTGCCGCGCTCGCGCTGCAGCGCGACGCTCGAGGCGCTCGTCGCGTCGCATCCCGGACTGGCCCCGGCTGCGAATCGGCATCAACAGCGGCGACGCCATTCTCCGCGAGGTCGGAGGAGCCGGCCACGTCGCCTACACCCTGCTCGGCGACACGATCAACACCGGCTCCCGGCTCGAGAGCCTCGCTCCTCCCGGTGGCGTCCTGATCGGCGCGAAGACCTACGACGAGCTGCCGAACGGCGCGCTTGTCGAAGCCCGAACCGGGCTGCGGCTCAAAGGCAAGGACGACCTCCTCAACGCCTACGTCCTGCACGCTCTCCCCGACGAGGGTCGCGAGCGTTCGGCGCGTCAGTACTCGAGCCCGCGCCGGCGCTCGTGCCGGTCGAGCGCGAGCTCGATCAGCCGGTCGAGGAGCTCCACGTACGGGATCCCAGAGGCCTCGAAGAGCCGCGCGTAGACGCTCGTCTCGGTGAAGCCCGGAATCGTGTTCAGCTCGTTCACGACCACCTCGCCGTCCTCGCGGACGAAGAAGTCGACCCGTGCCATTCCCTCGCACTCGGTCGCGACGAACGACTCGATCGCCAGCTCCTGCACGCGCGCCGCGGTCGCGTCGGGAATGCGAGCCGGCACGACGATGTCCGAGCCGCCGGCGGCGTACTTCGCGTCGTAGTCGTACCACTCGGCGTGCGGGACGATCTCGCCGACGACCGACGCGAGCGGGGCCGGCGTCACGTTTCCGAGCACGCCGCATTCGACCTCCGTGCCGGCGACGAACTCCTCCACCAGCACCTTCTCGTCGTGGCGACGCGCGAGCGCGACGGCCGCTTCGAGCTCGGCCTCGTCGTGCGCCTTCGAGATCCCGACCGACGAGCCGAGCCGCGCCGGCTTGACGAAGACCGGATAGCCGAACGGGTTCTCGACCGGACTCGCCGAGCCGGAGAGTCGTGTTGCGCGCCACCGGAATCCCGCGGTCGCGGAGGACAGCCTTGAAGAGATCCTTGTCCATGCACAGCGCCGAGGCGGCGACGCCTGCGCCGACGTAGGGAACGCCGGCGAGCTCGAGCAGCCCCTGGACGGTGCCGTCCTCGCCGAACGGGCCGTGCAGGATCGGCAGGACGACGTCGACCGAGCCGAGCGCCTGCGCGGGCGAGCTCGACTCGGCGAGCACCGGCAGCGTCTCGATCGAACTTTGTGTTGGAGCAACGCTTTCTCCGAGCTCCCAGCGTCCCTCTCGGCCGATCGCGATCTCGACCACGTCGTAGCGGCTTGGGTCGAGGGCGCCGAGAACGGAGCGCGCCGACGCGAGCGAGATCTCGTGCTCGCTGGAGCGGCCGCCCGCCAGCACAGCCACGCGGATTCGTCGGCTCACGGGTCGATCGGAGCTGGATCGATCGGCACGGTGTCCGTCGGTCCCGTATCCGCCGGAACGGTGTCCGTCGGCGGTGGGGGCTCGAGCAGGCGGCCGACGAAGATCGTCACGGTCGTGCCGGGCTTCGCCTCTTGGCCACCGGGCGGATCCTGGGAGATCACGTTCCCGTCCGAGAGCGGATCCTCGGTGTCCTGCGGAACGACGCGGACCCGGAAGCCCGAGCCCTCGAGCTGGCTCCGCGCCTGATCCTCCTGCTGGCTCGTGACGTCCGGGATCGCTGATGTCGTCGGCCCTTCGGAGACCTGGAGCGTGATCGTCGAGCCCTTGGCGCGCGAGGTGCCGGCGTCGGGATCCTGGCCGACCACGATCCCGGCGGGCTCGTCCGACTCGACGTTTGTCCGGGCGACCCCGAAGCCGATCCCCTGCAGCTGCGAGGCGGCCGACTCGTAGGCGACCCCGATCACGCTCGGAACCGCGATCGGCTTCGGCCCGATCGAGACGTTGATCCGCACGGTCGAGCCCTCGACGAGCACCGTTCCCGCCCTCGGCGCCTGCGCTGTGACCGTGTTCGCCGGCCTCTCGGAGTTGATCTCCACCACCCGCGGCGTCAGGCCTGCATCCCGCAGGGCCACGACGGCGTCGTCGCGACGGCTCCCGACGACCCCGGGCACCCGCACCTTCGGCTTCCCGGTGGAGACGACGATCGTGACGAAGTTGCCCTTCTCGATCCGGTTCGGCGGCTCCGGATCCTGCTCGGCGACGATCCCGATCGGCGTGTCCGAGCGCGCCTCGCGGCGGACGTTCGCCTGCAGCCCCTCCGCCTCGATCTGGGCGACCGCCAGCGACTCGATGATCCCCTCCACGTCCGGAACCGTCACCGGCTCCGCCGCGCTGAACTGCTCCTGGAGCTGCTGGTAGCCGAAGTAGCCGCCGACGACGGCCAGACCGAGTGCGAGCACCGCCAGGAGCCACGGCCAGAGCGAGCGCCGCCGCCGCGTCTCGTCGTACTCGTAGTAACGACCGGGGGTGTACGCGGTCGTCGTCTGGGCAGGGCGGATCGTCGTCTGGGCGTCGACGTCGTCGCGCGAGAGCACGGTGGTCGCGGCCTCTGCCGTCTCGGCCGAGACGCCGATTCCGCGGCCGATCCGCTCCAGATCGGAGTTCATCTCCTCGGCCGAGTGGTAGCGCTCGGACGGATCCTTCGCGAGTGCGCGGAGGATCACGTAGTCGAGGTCGCGCGGAATCTCCGGCCGGTGGGTCGACGGCGTGGCCGGCGTCTGCGAGAGATGCTTCATCGCGATCTCGACCGGGGTGTCGCCGTTGAACGGAACCGCGCCGGTGAGGAGCTCGTAGAGCACGATCCCCGTCGAGTAGAGGTCGGAGGTCTGGTCGACGGGCGCCCCCCGAGCCTGCTCGGGCGAGAGGTACTGCGCCGTCCCGATGATCGAGCCCGCCTCCGTCATCTGGCTCGTGCCGGCCCGCGCGATCCCGAAGTCCATCACCTTGACTCGGCCGTCGCTGTCGACGATCACGTTGTGCGGCTTGATGTCGCGATGGACGATCCCGCTTCGGTGCGCGAAGCGCAGTGCCGAGAGGATCTGGCGCGAGTAGTCGATCGCGATCCCGATCGGTGAGGGGCCGCGCGCGACGATCAGCTCCTTCAGCGTCCGCCCCTCGACGTACTCCATCGCGATGTAGTACGTACCCTCGGCCTCGCCGCGGTCGTAGATCGAGACGATGCTCGGATGCGAGAGCCCCGCTGCGTTTTGGGCCTCCCGCCGGAAGCGCTCCACGAACTGGTCGTCGCTCGCGTGCCGGTCGTCCAGGATCTTGATCGCGACCCGACGCCCGAGCTCCTGGTCTTCGGCGAGGTAGACGTTCGCCATCCCGCCCGAGCCGAGCTTGCGGGAGATCAGGTAGCGCCCGTCGAAGAGCGTGTGGAGGAGGGGGTCTCTGACGACCATCCGGAGTCCCTAGGAGTTCGGCGTCCGGTCGAAGAGTGCCTGCAAGACGTCGCGGGCGATGGGCGCGGCGGTCTGGCCGCCCGTCGAGGCCTGCTGCTCGACGACGACCGCGACCGCGACCTGCCGGTCTCCCCGTCCGGCGAAGCAGATGAACCAGGTCGTGTTGCGGCCGCGCACGCCGGTCTCCGCCGTTCCGGTCTTGCCCGAGACGGGGAGCCCCGGGATCTTCGCCGCGGTTCCGGTTCCGAACTCGACGGCCCCGCGCATCATCGCGCCGACCGCGCGCGCCGTCTCGGGCTCGACGGCCCGGCCGAGCTCGTCCGGCTTCGTCCGCGTCAGGACTCGGCCCTTCGGAGTCCGGATCTCGTCGATCACGAACGGGCGCATCAGCATGCCGTCGTTCGCGATCGTGCCCGCGACCATGGCCATCTGCAGCGGGGTCACGAGCAGCCGCTCCTGGCCGAAGGCGAAGCGGCCCGGATCGACGTCGCTGTCGAGCTCGGGGTCGAAGAGCTCGCCGCCCTGGTAGAGGCCGCTCGGGGCGCGCTCGTTCGACGGCGTCTCGAGCGGCGGGGTGGAGTAGAAGCCGAAGCGCTTCGCGTACTCGACGATCCGCTTCGAGCCGAGGTCCTTGCCGATGTTGCAGAAGACCGAGTTGACCGAGTACCTGAGCGCGTCCCGCAGGTTCAGCTCGCCGAAGGGGCTCGTCGTGTCGTAGTTGTTGACCCGCTTGCCGTAGACCTCGCAGTAGCCGGGATCGACGAACTTCGAGGTCGGGGTGTACTTGCCGGAGTCGATCGCGGCTGCCGCGGTGACCACCTTGAACGTCGAGCCGGGCGCGTACAGGCCGTTCGTGGCGCGGTTGATCAGGGGCGCGACGGGCCGACAGGGGGCCTGGATCGAGGCGATCTCCTCGAAGTCGTCCTCGATCAGGTTGGGGTTGTAGGTCGGGATGTTCGCCATCACGAGCACCTTCCCGGTTCGAGCCTCGAGCGCCACGACCGAGCCGCAGCGTCCGTCGAGCGCGTCGAGCGCCGCCCGCTGGGCCTTCAGGTCGAGGGTCAGGTGCAGCGAGTTCCCGGTGACCGTCGAGCCGGTCAGCTTGTCGAGGACGGCGCCGAGATTCGCGTTCGAGCCGGTCAGGTAGTCGTTCATCGAGCGCTCGAGCCCGGCGCGCGCCCGCGACTGGGTCGAGTAGCCGACGACGTGGGTCGCTAGGCCGCCCTGCGGATAGGCGCGGAAGTAGAGAGTGCGCCCGCCGACCTCTCGCTCCAGGTTCTTCGCCAGCGGGCGTCCCTTGCTACCGATGATCTCGCCGCGCTCGATCGTGAACTGGGCGACGCGCTGGATCTGGTTGTCCTGGCGGTCGGCGAGGTCGCCGGCAGCCCAGGCCTGCCAGTACGTGGTCGCGACGACGAGCACGACGATCATCGTCGTCCCCACCAGCGCGAGCTTGCGGATCTGGTCGTTCATCGTCTAGCGGAGCGCGTGCTGGGCGTTCGCCCGGTTGGAGACGAGCAGGAGCCCGGCCAGGAGGACGAAGTTGGCGACGACGCTCGAGCCGCCGTAGGAGACGAACGGCAGCGTGATCCCGGTCAGCGGGATCACGCGCAGCACGCCGCCCACGATGATGAAGGTCTGCAGCGCGAAGCCGAACGTGAGCCCGGCGGCGAGCAGCTTCGAGAAGCCGTCGTCGGCCCGCAGAGCGACCCGCATCCCCCGCGCGACGAAGAGCATGTAGACGAGAAGCAGCGCGGCCGAGCCCACGAGCCCGAGCTCCTGCGCGATCGCGGAGTAGATGAAGTCCGTGTTCAGGTAGGGGATGATCGGATCGCCGGACGTCGTCGTGAACGTGCCCTGGCCGAGCCCGGTGCCGCCGAAGCCGCCGTTTCCGATCGAGTAGAGGCTCTTCACGAGCTGGAACGAGCCGCAGTCCTGGCGCAGCGCCTGCGCGCCGGTCTGGGCGCAGTAGACCGGATCCTCGGTCCACGGCTGCAGCCAGATCGTCACCCGCTGCTGGACGTGGTCGACGACCTGGTAGACGGCGGCCGCGCCGAGCAGAAAGAGCGCGAGCCCGGCGGCCACGAACGAGGCGCGACCGGTGGCGATGTAGAGCATGGCGAGGAAGATCCCGAACTGGAGGAGGGCGCTCCCGAGATCGTTCGTCTGGAGGAGCACGAGCATCGCGGCGCCCCAGATCAGGAGCAGCGGCCCGAAGTCCTTCAACCGACCCTGGGCGAGCACCTCGCGCTTGTCGCGCAGGTAGCCCGCGAGAAAGACGATCAGGAGGATCTTCGCGAGCTCGCCGGGCTGGAACTGAAGCGGCCCGAGCTTGACCCAGAGCCGGGCGCCGTTGATCGTCTGGCCGATCCCGGGCAGCGCCGGCAGGGCGAGCAGCACGAGCGAGCCGAGGCCGAAGAGGTACTTGTAGATCTCGACGCGCCGGTAGTCGCGGCGGAGCAGGATCAGGGTGGCCGCGAAGAACGCGACTCCGATGATCACCCACAAGGCCTGCCTGAAGGCGTCGTCCGGCTCCAGTCGGTAGATCTCGGTCACGCCGACCGCGGTCAGCAGCGCCGCGAGCGGCAAGAGGTACGGGTCGGCGTACGGCACCGTCGCCCGCGCCACGAGGTGCGAGGCGAGATAGAGGCCGAGGAAGATCCCCGCGTAGGTCAGCGAGGCCGTCGAGACGACCTCGGAGCGGGCGATGTAGACGCTCGCGAAGCCGATCGCAGTGATCAGGCCGACCGCGACCAGGGTGAGCAGCTCGCGGTTTCGCTCGGTCAGCGGTAGAGCCCCCAGACGACGAGCGCGGCGATCGCGACGAGGAGGACGACGAGCAGGAGCAGCGGGAGCAGGCGCCGCGGCTGCTGCGCCGCCTCGACCGGCGCCGGCGCCTCGAGGTGCTCTCGCACGTCGGCGGCGGAGAGGACGGCCGTGTCGACGACGGGCACTCCCTCGAGCCCCGAGAGCGTGTCCTCGTCCTCGGTCGCCGGCACGGGCGTCCGCGTCTCGCTCGCCTGCCTCTCGGCGCCCTCCGCGATCGTGAAGGCGACGACCGTGATGTTGTCCCCGCCGCCGCTTCGGTTCGCGGCTTCGACGAGACGGCGCGCTGCGGTCTCGAGATCGTCCTCGCTCCGCTCGACGAGCCCGAGGATCTCGTCGTCCGTGATCATGTCGGTGAGCCCGTCGGAGCAGAGCAGGAAGAGGTCGCCGGACTGGGCGTCGACCGTGAACGTGTCGACGTCGACGTCGGGCTCGGTCCCGATCGCACGGGTGATCACCGAGCGCTGCGGGTGGCTCAGCGCCTCCTCCGGTGAGAGCCGCCCACTTTTCAGGAGCTCGTTGACGAGCGAGTGATCCTCGGTCAGCTGCTCGAGCGCGCCGCCGCGGACCCGGTAGGCCCGCGAGTCGCCGACGTGGCCGATCGCCACGGTTCCGGCATCGCCGTCGACGAGCGCCACCGTCATCGTGGTGCCCATCCCGGAGGCGGCCGCGTCCTCGTTCGAGCGCTGGTAGACACGCCGATTCGCCTCCTGGATCAGCTCTGCGAGCCGGGCCTCGCCGAGTCCGTTGCCTTCGAGATCGCCGAGCGTTCCTTCGTTGAGCACGGCAGCGGCGAGCCGTGAGGCGACCTCGCCTGCCTGGGCGCCGCCCATCCCGTCCGCGATCGCGAAGAGCGGGGGCTCGCAGACGTACGAGTCCTCGTTGTGGCGCCGCCGCCGGCCGGTGTCCGTGACTCCGATCGAGCTACCGAGGCTCATCGCTCGACCTTCGGCTGGACACTCATAGCTCCACCCTGAAATCAGTCTGGCCGACGCGCACGACGTCTCCCGCAACGAGGCGCCGCGGGGTCGTCACCCGCGCTCCGTTGACGAAGGTCCCGTTGGTCGAGCCGGCATCCTCGACCCAGAGCCCGTCGCGACGCCGCTCGAAGCGAGCATGACGAGCGGACGAGAACTCGTCGCCGTCGAGCGGAATGTCGTTCTGGCCGCCGCGCCCGATCGAGACCGGAAGGGAGTCGACGGGAATCTCCTCGCCCGGAGCGAGGGCTGGGCTCTTGAGCACGACGAGCCGGGCTCGCGTCGACCCCTGCGGTTGCGCGGCTGCCACCCACGCTCGCTGCTCGGCCGCCGTCGCTGTGACCGGCATCCACGCGACCCGGCGCGATGATCATGCTCTCCTGCGCGCCGGCGCCACCGTCGCGAAAATCGCGGCTTGCGCTCCGGACGATCCGCCAGATGAAGAGGTAGAGCAGGACGATGAACGCGATCTTGAGGACGAGGAGCGCCTCGTCGACCGAGATCTCGTTCATGCACCGCTCGCCCGATCGCGCGCGAAGACGAGCTCGAGGTCACCGAGCCCGATCCGGTCGCCGTCGGCGAGCTTCGCGCGCTGGACCCGCTTGCCGTTCAGCTCGGTTCCGTTCGTCGAGTCGAGGTCGACGAGCCACCACGAGCCCCCCTCCTCGCGCAGTTCGGCGTGTCGCCGGGAGACGTTCGCGTCGGGCACCTGCACGTCGCACTCCTTCGAGCGGCCGAGCACGGCTCGCCGATCCTCGAGCACGTATCCCTTGCCGTTCATCGTCAGCGTGTAGCGCTCGCGCTCGACGCCCAGCTCGACGGGCGATGCGGCCTCGGTCGGCTGCGGCGGCTTCGCCTTGTAGACCATCGTCATCCCGGGCTCGACCTGCTCGGCCGGCTCGTCGCTGAGCGGTGCCTTGCGGCCTTCCGGCTGCACCATCCGCGTCGCGATCCCGAACTCGCCGATCGAGAGGTCGTCGTCGGTCTTCATCAGCACCCGCGGCGACGTCAGCGTCGCGTAGCTCTCGCGCCGCGCGTGCTCCACGAGGTAATCCTGGAGCTCTCCCACGAGCGAGCCCTCGTAGCCCGTGAACTGCTCGCGATCGGCGCTCGAGAGGTAGACGGAGTACTCGTTCGGGACGTAGACACGGGAGACGGAGATCGTCCTGTGCTCGTCCATCTCCTTCGCGAGCTTGCGGGCGAGCTCGACGGGCTGGACGTGCGTCCTGAAGGCGCGGCCGAAGATCCCCTCGAAGAGGCCTTCGATCTTCTGCTCGATGGTTCGGAGGACGCTCATGCCGGCGGGGTGCTTACCCGGGGATCGAGTCTAGTCGGATCGACTCTGGCGCTCGTGGCGCCAGGCGAGCGCAGCGCACGTGAGCCAGACGGCCGCGATCAGGGGAAGCGCGGGCGCGGTCGGCGCGACGAGGAGCGTCGTCACGAGCGCTCCTGCGCCGAGCCCGGCGATCCGCCAGAGGCTCGTCGCAAACGGGATCGCTACCGCGATCGCCGCCAGCGCCAGCGCTTCGAGGCCCACGGTCGGAGGCAGCGCGTCGAGGAGCACGCGCGCGGCTTCGACGGGGCTCTCGAGACCGGCGAGGTCGGGTGTCGTGACGGTCGCGCCGAACGGAAGGCTCGCGCCGCGCATCCCGGCGGCGATTGCGGCGACGCCGACGGCCGCGATCGCGTGGAGCGCGCGACGGCTGGATCCTCTGACCGGCTGAAGAGCGAGCGGGACGAGCCCGAGCAGACCCACCGGCGCGAGCAGGGGGCCGGCCAGGAACGCAAGGCCGGTGCGAGCTTCGCGCCACGAGAGCGCGAGCCAGGCGGCCGCGATGGCGGTGTAGAGGAGTGCAAGGCCCAGTGACAGGTTGCCGAGCGGAAAGACCGGCGCGGCCAGCGCGAGCGCGAGACCCAGGCGCGGCCGGGTCGCGGTGGCGAGCGCTGCGGCGAGTGCCAGTGCGAGCGTCCAGCCGGTCGGGAAGAAGGGCAGGATGCTGGCGCCCACGAGCGTCGCGAGCCCGGCGGCGGCGGCCGGAAGTGCGCGTGCGGCGGTGCTCGTCGAGAAGGCCTTTGTCGAGAGGGCGCTCGTCGAGACCGGACTTCGTGTGGCTCCGACACGAAGTCTGCGCGCTCGCGGCTTCGACCGCCGGCCGGCCGCGGCCTCGCGCAGCTCGTGGGCGAGCGCGGAGGCCGAGGGTCGCCGCGCGGGATCCGGCGCGAGCGCGCGTTCGATCGCGGCGAGCAGCCGCTTCGGCAGGTCGGGCCGCTCGAGCTGGAGCGGCGGCGCGCCGGTCTCGATCGCCGCCGCCATCTGCTGGAGCGGCGTGCCCCAGAAGGGATGCTTGCCCGAGAGCGACTCCCAGAGCAGGATCCCGACCCCCCAGACGTCGCTCGCCGGCCGGGCCTCCTCGCCGCGCAGCCGCTCCGGCGAGATGTAGGCGAGCGTGCCGGGCACGTCGCCGACGGCGGTCAGCGTCTCCGCCTCGTCGAACCGCGCGAGCCCGAAGTCGAGCAGCCGGATCGACACCTTCTCCTCGTCGAGGAGGAGCACGTTCGACGGCTTGACGTCGCGATGCACGATTCCCCGGCCGTGGGCATGGGCGAGCCCGTCGAGGATCTGCGCCGCCGCCTCGACGGCGCGCGCGTCCGTCAGCTCGCCCGCCCGCATCGCCTCTCGGAGCGTGCGACCGCCGACGTACTCGTACGCGATGTAGACGTGGCCGGAATCGGCGCCGAAGCCGTACGAACGGAGGCAGCGCTCGTGGCGGAGCCGCGCTGCGGCCTCCGCCTCGCGCTCGGCCCGGTGCGCCGCCTTGCCCTCGCGCGGGACGATCTTCAGGGCGACGTCGAGACCGGTTTGCTCGTCGCGCGCGAGCCAGACCGAGCCGGACGCTCCGGTCCCGAGTGGGCGGAGCGGGCGGTACCGGTCGAGAACGAGCTCCCGCGAGGGGAGTACGGGTAGTGCAGATGACACGTCCTCGTCGGGTTGGCCGCGTCCGAGAGGAATCCTTTTCCGGCCGATGCAATGGTTACAGTGGCCCGAATCGACCTGCCGACCGCATGAGCAACCGCGAGCCCGACTTCGAGTTCGACTTCTTCGACGAGCCTCCCACCGAGGAGGCTTCGGGTCAACGATCGCTCCGCCGCCCGCTCCGCGGCGGTCCCAAGGAGCCGCGCGGGCCGCGGCGGCCGATCCGCCCGGGGGCGGGCTTCACTCCGCTCGCCCGCCTCGTCGGCCTCGTCGCCTTCGCGATCCTGATCGTCGTCCTGCTCGTGCTCTGGGTGCAGAGCTGTCAGGAGGATCAGCGCCGCGATGCCTACCGGAGCTACCTCGGCGACGTGTCCGCCGTGGCGCGCGACTCGGAGCGGCTCGGGCGGGAGCTGAACGACGTGCTCACGACGCCGGGGATCAAGCCGGCCGATCTCGACCAGCAGCTCGCCGGGCTCGTCCAGCAGCAGCAGATCGGAGCTGACCGGGCGGCGGAGCTCGACGCGCCCGGGCCGCTGCGACGCGCCAACCGGAGCGTCACCGAGGCGCTGCAGTTCCGCGTCAACGGCCTGCAGGGCCTGGCCGCCGAGTTCCGCAACACGCGTGGCTCGAAGGACGCTGCCGCATCCGGGGCGCTCCTCGCCGCACGGGCGCAGCGGTTGACCGCGAGCGACGTGATCTGGGAGGACCTGTTCAAGGCAGCAGTGGTGACGGAGCTCCGCGAGCAGGACATCACGGGCGTCGAGGTTCCCGACTCGAACTTCGTCCAGACGCCCGACCTCGCGAGCACGCGCTCGATGGTCCCGATCTGGCAGCGCCTGAACGGCACGACGACGACCGGAGGCGGAACCGGAGCGGGCCTCCACGGCACGAACATCGTCGGCACTCAGGCACAGCCGGGGGGCCAGCAGCTCTCGACCAGGACCGAGAACACGATCGTGGCGTCGACCGACCTGGCCTTCGACGTCGGCGTCCGGAACGGCGGCGACAACCAGGAAGTGAAGATCGACGTCACGCTCACGATCCAGCAGAGCCCGACGCCGGTGACGAAGAAGCAGACGATCGACCTGATCAACCCCGGAGAGACGAAGCACGTCGTCTTCCGCGACTTCCCGTCGATCGACTTCGGGGAGCTGCGCACGCTCCGGATCGACGTCGATCCGGTGCCGCAGGAGAAGATCGTCGAGAACAACTCGGCCGAGTACAAGGTCATCTTCTCGGTCGAGTGACCGCCGCGCTCGCCGTCGCGATCGCCGCCGCGGCGGCTGCCGCGGTCGCCGTCGCGCTCTGCTTCTGGCTGTGGCTGAGGGTGAAGCGGCTGCGCGATGCGCAACGCGTTCTCCTCGGCGGCGGTCGCTCCGACCTCGTCGACTTCGCCGTCTCGCTGCAGGGGAGGATCGACGACCTCCACCGCGCGGTCGACGAGATCGCCGCCGCACTCTCGCGCGTCGATCGCCGCGTCGACGGCTCGATCACGAACACCTCGGTCGTCCGTTACGACGCCTACGCCGGGACCGGCGGCCACCAGTCGGCGTCGTTCGCCTTCCTCGACGCCAATCGCACGGGCACGGTCGTCACCGCGATCCAGGGGCGCGACTACGCGCGCCTCTACGTCAAGGAGCTCGACCGCGGCCGCGCTCCGATCGCGCTCTCACCGGAAGAGCTCGAAGCCGTAGACCGCGCCATGGCCCGCTGAGAAACCGCGACGCCCGTTGGTACGCTTCGTTCCACGTTGCAACACGTCCTCGTCCTGAATGCGAGTTACGAGCCGCTGAACGTTTGCTCGGTGCGGCGCGCTCACGTGCTCGTCTGGAAGGGGAAGGCGGAGATCCTCGAGAGCCTGCCGAAGGCGCTCCACTCCGCGACCGACACCTACCTCTGGCCGCACGTGATCCGGCTCGTCAAGTACGTGCGGGTGCCGCGAGCGATCCAGCGCAAGATCTCGCGCCGCGCGCTCTTCGCCCGCGACGGCTGGCGCTGCGTCTACTGCGGCACGTCGAGCGGGCGGCTGACGCTCGACCACGTGATCCCGCGCTCCCGCGGTGGAGAGTCCGTCTGGGAGAACGTCGTCACCGCCTGCTCGCCGTGCAACCTGCGCAAGGGCAACCGGCTGCTCGAAGAGAGCGGCCTGACGCTGCACCGGCTGCCGCGCCCGCCAGCGCCGGTGCTCTTCATCCACCTCGCAACTCCGTCGATCCCCTCCGAGTGGCAGCAGTACCTGCCGCGAGGCTCGACGGCCGCGGCGTGAGCTGGGTTCCTGCGCCGTCTGTGGCGAGACGCACGCGGGCGAGACGCGGGACATCAGGCTGGCTCTCCCCGAGCCGATCTTCGTGCTCGACGAGGATGCGCGGGAACGTCGGGCGTGGGTCGGCGAGGACTCTGCGGTGCTCCAGTCGCCCGGTGGTGAGCGGTTCTTCGTCAGGGCCCTGCTCGAGCTGCCGCTTGTCGACGAGGACGGCTACTTCGGCTACGGCACGTGGATCGAGGTCGGCCATCAGGACTTCGACGAGCTCGGGAGGCTCTGGCACGACGAGGAGGGCTGGCGGAGCGATCCCTTCGAGGGGACCCTGGCGAACGAGCTCAGCCCCTACGCCGCGACGGAGGGTCTGCCGGTGCGAATCCAGCTCCGCGACGTCCAGCTCCTGCCGCTCGTCGAGCTCGCGGACGGGGAGCACGACCTTGTTCGGGCGCAACGCCGTGGGATCTCAGCCCACCGCGTGCACGAACTGGCTGCGACCGTGGCCTAGCCGCGCTCGACCGGGTTCCCGAGCTCCGACCATTCGCTCCACGAGCCCGGATAGAGGCGCACGTCGTCGCGGCCGGCAAGCGTCAGCGCGAGGACGTTCACGCAGGCCGTGACGCCCGAGCCGCAATAGACGACTAGCTCAGGCGTCTCGAGCAGCTCGGCCGGCAGCGTCGACGTCTCCGTGAACGGGAGGTTGCGCGCGCCCGGAATCCGGCCCGCGATCCGGTCGATCGGCTCGACCTCGCCGCGGTAGCGCTCAGGAGCCCGCGCGTCGAGCAGGACGAGGCGAGGATCGCCGAGCCGGGCGAGCAGCTCGCCGGCGTCCGCCGTGTCGTCGGTTCGCGGGCGGGCGACGAACTCGGCCGGTGCGATCTCTTCTGAGCCGGCGCGAAGCGGCCCCTTCCAGCACTCGAGGTCGATCGCGGCGGCGCGGTCGTGGCCGAAGTGGCGCAGGAGCCACCAGAGCCGTGCGGCCCAGCCGGTGCCCGCGTCGTAGCCGACGACGAGCGTCTCCGATCCGATTCCCGCCGCAGACGCCCACTCGGCGAAGGCCGTCGCCGTCGGGTAGCGGATGCCGCCCGCCGCCGTCTCCGGCGCCGGTCAGGTCGCGCTCCGGGTCGGCGTGGGCGGCGCCCGGAATGTGGCCCGCGAGATACGCGTCACCGTCACGGCAGTCGACGAAGCGCGTCTCCATCGGAGGAGTGTGACGAAGCGTCGGCGAGCGCCGTATGAGGGACATGAGACGACTCACGATCATCATCACGAGCCTGCTCGCGCTCGCGGCCGTCGCGGCCGTCACGCGTGCAGGCGACGCGCCGGCCGCCGAGAGCGAGCCCGGCAATGGAATCACCGTCCAGGGCAGCGGCAGCGTCACCTGCCGTTCCCGACCGCGCGCAGCTCACGCTTCGGCGTCGAGACGCAGGCCGCGACCGCCAAGGCCGCCCTCGCCGCGAACAGCGCCGAGATGCGCAAGGTGATCGCCGCGCTCGAGGCTGCCGGCGCCACCGATGTGCAGACCCAGACCGTGTCCCTCTACCCGCGCTACGGCGAGTCCGACGGAGCCGCCCAGCCCGCCGTCCTGAGCTACGTCGCGCAGAACTCCGTCTCCGTCACGATCCGCGCGCTCGACAAGGCCGGCGCGCTCATCGACGCCGCCGTCGAGGCCGGTGCGAACCAGGTTTCCGGGCCCGACCTCTCCCGCGGCGACCAGGACGAGCTCTACCGGCGGGCCCTGGCGGACGCCGTAGACGACGCGCGCGCCAGTGCGCAGGCCCTCGCCGCCGCGTCCAACCTGACGCTTGGCCGGATCACCGCCATCGTCGAGGGCGGCTCCGCGCCGTCGCCCGCGTACGACGCCATGAAGGCATCCGCCGATGGCGGGACGCCGATCGAGCCGGGCG
>CAVUYY010000012.1:0-427178 GCA_963745775.1 uncultured Gaiellaceae bacterium | reverse complement strand
TCAGCTTGAAGTAAGCCGAAAGCGCGGAGCCGTCCTGGGTGGAGACAGTCACCTTGTAACAGGCACCGGCCTTCTTCGGCGTCTGCCAGTTGTAGATGAACTGACCACCAGTGGTGTCGTACCTGAGGCTCGTCCCGCCAGTCGCCAGGAGCTCGATGTCATCCGCAGGGCCCGCCTCGCAGGCGACCCCAACCGCCGTCAGCGGCTGATTTACGACCGAGGTGCTGGTCAGCTCGGTCGACCCTGCGAAAACATCGAACTTGAGTGGCACCGTCGAGCCGTTCTTGACCGTGTTCCAGACGATCCGCTGCTCTGTTCATGTCGACGGGCTGGTAGAAGCCGTTCAGCGTCCAGCGAGAACGGTGTAGCTGCGGGTCGCGGTGCTCGTGCGGCCAGCTTGTCGGTCGCGGTCGCCGTGAGCGTGTGCGAGCCGACCAGTCAGTGTCGCGGCCGCTGACGACGCAGCTCGCGATCCCCGAGATCGCGTCCGAGGACGAGCAACTCGGGGCCGCCGGAACGGAGCCGAAGTAGTAGCTGGCGCCGTCGCGATCCCGCCGCTTCCCAGGTCGGAGCCGCGGGATTGGACAGATCGACCTTGAGGCCGGTACCGACGGGGGTCTCCGTGTTGCCGGCGTTGTCGGTCGCCGTGCCTTCGACGGTCTGGCCAAAGCGTCCTCACCCAGCGTCACACTAGGGCCGGAGCCGCCGTCACGACGCAGCTGGCGACGCCCGACAGCGCGTCGCCGCAGGTGAAGGCGACGGTCGGCGCCGTCTTGTACCAGCCGTTCGACCCGTCCGTCGTCAGCGGGGTTCTGCGCCGCTGATCGTCGGCCTCGTCTTGTCGATCTTGATCGGGCTGAACGTCGCCGTGGCGCTGTTGCCCGAAGTTCGTCGACGCAGTTCCCCGACGCTGACCCGGTCGCCGACTCGGTGCTGACCGTGTCGGCGGCGGGAGTCGTCGCAACGCCCGACAGCCCGTCGGTGCAACCGTAGCTGACCACGACGTTCTGGTTCGTCCAGGTGTAGGCCGCATCAGGTGATTCTCGCCGCTCGTCGCCGATGCCGATCCGACGGCGGCCGTCTTGTCGATGTTGACCGCGGGACTGCTCGTCCAGTCGTGGTGTTGCCCGCGTTGTCGCTGACGGACCGCAGGCTGCCCGGTGCAGGCCGGGCCCCTCGCCGAGACTCATCGTCAGCGGGGCACGACTGGAGGCCGGACGGGCCGCGTCAGCGCAGGTCCAGTTCAGCGTGACATCGGCGTTGTACCAGCCAGCTGCATTCGCGGCCGGCGCGGGGCTACCGTGACGGTCGGCGCCGAGGCGTCCCGCTTGATCACGACGCTGACAGGGCCGGCCGACCGCCCGCACTAGTCGCGGCGCAGGAGTAGCTCGTTGCACGACTGATCGGCACTGATCGCTTGATCGACGCAGCCGGTCTTGGCGAGGGAGGAGGGGACTGCGACTCGCTGACGTCCACGTGAGCGCGACATTGCTCGTGTACCAGTCGTTCCAGCCCAGCGT
Organism: uncultured Gaiellaceae bacterium; assembly: GCA_963745775.1. Classification (GTDB taxonomy): domain Bacteria; phylum Actinomycetota; class Thermoleophilia; order Gaiellales; family Gaiellaceae; genus Gaiellasilicea. Next base: position 425,658 of record CAVUYY010000012.1, on the reverse strand, counting down.
GCCTACGCCGACGGCGTGATGCTCGGCGCCGAGGGATCGTCGACGTTGTAGGTCGCCTGAACGGTCTGGGTGAGACCGCCGCCGTGCTTGGTTAGGTAGCACGGCGCAGTTTGGTTGCCACGCCATCGGCCGCGTAGAGCACCGCCAGTGAAGGCGCTCAACGAAGGTTGCCGCGACAGCCGAGTTGACGAGGCCGTCCTCGGCGTCAGCTCACCTCGCAGGTCCCGCGCTGGGACCGAGCCAAAGTTGTATTCGGCACCGTGATCGACGCCCGTCGACCTGCACCGTACGGGGCGGTGTTCGGCGGAGGAGCGACATTGACCGTGAAGCGGGCCGCGTTGGCCAAGCTGAAGGTGCCGCCTGTGGTGTTCGACGGTTTGGCTGAGGTTGATCGTTCGCGCGAGTGCCCAGGCTGACACCGGCGTGACCGTCACGGTCGGCGCCGAGCCGCAAGCCGTGAACGTCACCGACGGACGGACTCACGGTCGCGACAGCTGTGTTGCTCGATAGCGACCGACAGGACGAGATCGTCGAGCCCGTCAAGTTACATCCGTTCTTTCCGTCACCGTTCGTCCGATCCACCGCTGAGATGGTCGTGCCGTTCGCGCCGCCGACGTTGAGCGACATGTCTTCGTAGCTACAGCATCCGCGCTCCCGTCGAGGTTGTTTTGAGATGTCGTCGGCGTACGCCACCGCGGCGAACGCCGCGAGCGCGAAGATTGTGCCGAGGATCAGGCTCCAACGGCCCTCTCCTCTGAACTTGCTTCGGTGTCGCCATCAGATCGTCTCCCCTTGAAATCGTCGTTGCCACAGGACTCGAACTCGTCGGATCGGGAACGGCGGCACGTCCGAGCACAGACCCTTGCTCGGACCTACCGCCGCACCGCTCTTCCGCCTTCCAAACCGCACTACCGCAGACTCCTCTGACTAGAAGCCGCATCGTGCGCCGGATTGCGCGGCGACCCCTCCCGCACGCGGGTGGGATTCGCCTAGCCCTACGGGTAGCTCGACCGCAGAGCTACCCGTTTGGCGGCTCGGCGATTAGACGATCGGGTCAGGGCTCGGTCGATCGAAGCTGCGAACTCGATCGATGAAACTGCGAGTTCAACCCTCAGCCGCCAGGGAGCGGCTCGTGGCGGAGATCCATGCTCTCGGCGCGCGCGCCTTCGTCGACGGCGACACGCTGGAGCTCTCGTATCCCGCAGCGGATTTCGCGGGCCGGGAGCACGAGCGGACGGAACTGCGGTTCTTCGTCCGTGCCTGGGCGGCCGCCGATCCCAGCATCAGCGCAGAAGTTCTCGCCTGAGCCGCTACGCCTCCTGCAGAAGCGGGTTGCTGATCAGTCCTCTCACCTGAGCGGCCTGGATCGCGGCCGTTCGACTCTTCACGTTCAGCTTGCGGTAGATGTTCGAGAGGTGGAACTTGATGGTCTGCTGCGAGAGCCACAGCTCCTTGGCGATGTCGCGGTTGGAGAGGCCCGCCGAGAGCAGGTTCAGGACCTCGCGCTCCTTGGCGGTCAAACCCGCTTCCGCTGCCTTCGTCGCCGACGCGTCCGCGAAGACGCTCGCCGACTGGAAGACGGTGCCGACGATCGCCTGCCGGATCACCGCGCCGAGGTCACGCGGGTCGATGTGCTTGAGCACGAACGCTCGCGCCCCCGCCTCCATCGCCTGCTGGATGATCGACGCGTCCTCCGAGGCGGAGAGCATCACCACGACCACGTCCGGATGGGCGCCGCGAATCCGCTTCAGGCACGTGATCCCGTCGAGCTGCGGCATCCGCACGTCGAGGACGACGATGTCGGGCTGCGCCTCGGCCATGAGCGGGAGCACCTTCGTCGCGTCCGTCGTGGCCGCCACGATCTCGAAGTCTCCGTCCTGCTCCAGCGAGACGCGCACAGCCTCCAGCATCAGCCGATGATCGTCCGCAAGGAGAACCCTCATCTTCGCCAAGCCGCAGTCCCCCATCTCCCTCAGCCGCCCGGTAACCCCTTCGCTACACGGCCCAAGATGGATCGTTTTAGCGGTTCAAACTAGTACCCGAAAGGGTGATCTTCAGCTGGCGAGGGCTTGTGCCTAGGCGCGGATGACGACCGGCGTCCCCGCGACGGCGAGCCGGAACATGCGGGTGATGGCGCTGTTCGCGATCCGGATGCACCCGTGGGAGACGGCGCCGCCGAGCAAGTGTGGCTGGTTCGTCCCGTGGATCGCGATCGGGCCACCCTGCATCCAGTGCTGCAGGACGGGTGAGAACGCCGAGACGCCGATCGCCGCCGGGCCGTAGGGGCCGCTCGGATTCGGAGCGACCAGGCGCTGGTTGACGTAGTAGCTGCCGGTCGGGCGTCGGCGTGTCCGAAGCGCCGATCGCTGCCCGCGTCGAGATCAACTCGCGGCCCTTCCGGTACAGCGTGACGCGGCGAGCCGAGAGGTCGACCTCGATCCGCGTCCGAACGCGGATCAGCTGGACGTCGCGCGCGCGGACCCAGGCGAGGACGCCGTTCGGCCGGCTCGGCAGCTGCACGCGCAGCCAGCGGCCGCCGCAGTCGGTGCGGCTGAGCACGCCGAAGACCGTCGGCACGCCGTTCACGTTGATCGGCCGTACCGAGCGAGCGACCGTCCGTCCGGGCTCGCGTAGACACGAGCCTGAGTCCGCACGACTGCGGCGAAGGCAAGTGCTCTTGGTCCGGAGCGGTCGCACCGGGGTCGAGGCGCACCGCGACGTCGCTGCTGCTCTACTCGGGCGCGGCCGTGGGTCGAGCGCGAGCGAGTTTTGCGGGCATCGCCGGCGTCGGCTTTGCCAGCGGCGCACGAGGCGCCACGCTCGCGGAGGCGACCGGCGGCTCCGCACGTGGGTAGTACGGCGCCTTCTCGACCGGCGCTGTCGTCGACCGCTCGGCGGTCGTCGCTTCGCCGCCGCCGCAGCCTCCCGCGAGGAGCATCAGCAGGGAAAATCCGGCCGCCGTTCCCCAGGTTCGCCGCCCGACCATCCTCCGACGGTAGCGCATCGGTCGACGAGGCTCACGCTTCGCGAAGGGGTTCGCACCGCGCCGGAGTGCGGTGCGAACCCATTCGCGTGCAGTCGCCGCCGAAGCTACGGGCAGCGACCGAGTGTGTCGCCGTGGCGAAGATGAGCCTTGACCGCCGGGCCGCCGACGCTGATCGTCTTCTTGCCCTTGTGGCAGAGCGAGACCTTCGTCTTGCCGTACTGGTACTGGGCGGCAGACGGTGTGCTCTTCTCCTTGCCGGGCTTGGCCGGCTTGCCCTTGTTCGGCACCGCGGCGAGCGCAGCCACCGAGAGGACGAGCGCCGCCGTCAGGACGACGACGAGGGCGAGGCGCAGGTTCCGAGCTGAATTTCGATTCATGAGACTCCTTTTACCGGGTTGCTCACGTAGACGCTAGTTCCGGGCGGAACTTGCGCGTTCGTGCAACAAGCAGGGCTGCGCCGCAGGCAAGGCCGGCGACGGTGACCGCCGGTAGCTCCCAGTCCCAGTCGACGCCGGCGTGGAGCAGGAAGGCGACGTAACCGCCGGCCGCGGCCGGGTCAGCACCTCGGAAGGCTGCTGCCAACGGAGGCGCCAGCGCCAGACCGAGGAGTGCGAGTCCCACGAGCCCGAGCTCGGCGAGTGTCTCGAGGTAGAGGCTGTGCGCGTCCAGCACAGGCTGCGGGATCGGCAAACGCTCGAGCCAGGCGAGCTCGAAGGTCCCGGCACCCTTCCCCACGAGCGGCGCCTCGACGACCTCGTGCCAGGCGACGTTCCAGTACCACGCGCGGTCGCCGGCGGGTTCTGCCACGTCGTCGGCGAGCGAGCTCCCTGAAAGCGCGAGCGCGACGGCCAGCGCCACCGCGGCTGTCGCGGCGACGATTCCCGCGACGCGGGTTCGCCCGAGCCCGAGCGCGAGTGCGACCGCCGCCCCGACAGCCGCGGCGACCCAGCCGCCGCGGCTTCCCGTCAGCCAGAGCGTGACCACGAAGCCACATACCAGCGCGCCGTGAAGCGGTCGCAGCCGGCGCTCGACGACGAGCCGAGAGATCGCGATCGCAAACCCGATCGCGGCGAGGCCCCCGAGCCCATTCGCGTAGCCGAGCGGCTCCTGGAGCAGCGTGCCCTCGAACGGGTCCGGCGGATCCGGCGGCCCCTCGAGCAGCCGCTGCCCGAGCGCGTACGCGCAGACGACGCCGGTCCCGGCGAGAACGCCCGAGCAGATCGAGCCGGCGACAACGACGGCGGCGAGGACGAACGCGAGGTACGCGAGCGTGCGCTGCGCCTCGAGGAATGAGTCGGCGGGTGTAGGCGACCAGACGGCGGAGAGCGCCGTCCAGATCGTCAGTGTCGCCAGCGCGCCGAGGACGAGCAGCTGCGGTCGGGTCGGCGCTAGTTTGACGCCGGGCGACCGCGCACGACGACGGCGAGCGCGGCGACGGAGAGGAAGGCGACGGTCGCCGCCCGCCAGCTCTCCGGAAAGAAGCCGCCGTCCGCGAACGAGAGCAGGACGATCCCGCCGCAGGCGAGCAGCGCGCCGGGAAGGGAGTGCTTGCTTCAGCGCAGGAAGCGGAAGAGCGCCTCGGCGACGCAGACCGGCTTCTCCTGCCCTTCGCGCTCGATCGTCGCGGCGACGCGTGCCTGCTCGCCGCCGCTCACCTCCTCGACGTCCTCGACGACGAAGCGCGCGCGAACGCGGCTGCCGGCCGGCACCGGCGCCGGAAAGCGAACGCGATTCAGCCCGTAGTTGACGCTCAGGCGATAGCCGTCGAGCGTCGGCAGCGCCTGCTCGAAGAGCGGCACGACGAGCGAGAGCGTCAGGAAGCCGTGGGCGATCGTCGCCCCGAACGGCCCCGCCGCCGCGCGCACCGGATCGGTGTGGATCCACTGCGGATCGTCGGTCGCGCGCGCGAACTCGTCGATCCGCTCCTGCTCGATCGCGAACCAGTCCGAGACGAGCTCCTGCCCGAGCAGATCGCCGATCACCATCTGAGCACCGTAGCGGCCCAGGTGTATCCGGTTCCGGCGGCGAGGAGCAGAACGACGTCGCCCGCCTGGAGCTCCCCCGCTCTCGAGATCCGATCGAGCGCGAGCAGCGGATCGACGCCGCTCATATGTCCGGTGTCGTCGAGATACGTCGCCCGCGGGGAGCCGAGCTCGCCGACGATCGCGTCGTGCATCGAGCGCTTCATGTGGATGTTGCAGAGATACGCGATCTCGTCCTGGCTCGCGCCGCAGCTCTCGAGCGCTCCTCGGGCGGCGGCGACGAAGTTCGGGAGGCTGACCTCGTCGAGCCCGCCCTTCATCTGCGCAGGATCCGCGACGTCGAGGAAGTGCCTGCGACCGGCCACGGTTTCCGCCGAGGCCGGCTCGACCGATCCCCCCGCCGGCACCTTCACCTGGAGCGAGAAGGAACCGTCGGTGATCGCGTGGGCGCCGCAGAGCTCGTGACCGCCGTCGCGCGTCAGCAGCCCCGCCACGGCTCCGTCGCCGAAGTTGAACATGAAGCGCGACCGCTCGTTCGCGTAGTCGATCAGGTACGACTCGCGACAGGCGGCGACGAGCAGCACGTTCCGCAGCTCCGGCTCGCCGAGCAGGAAGTTCCGGGCGAGCCGCAACGCCACCGGCGTCCCGCACGAGACGTTCGCGTACTCGAGCGCGTAGGCATTCGCGCAGCCGAGCCGGTGGGCGATCCACGGCGCTGCCTGCCACACGGGGTAGTCCTTCCACATCGAGCCGTAGTAGAGGACGACGTCGATCTCGGCCGGGTCGAGCCCCTCCTCTGCGAGCAGGCGGGAGGCCGCCTCGATCGACATGTCGCTGACGTGCTCGTCCTCCGCGGCGATGTGCTTCCCGCGTAGGCCGAACTTCTCCACGAGCACCGCCTCCGGAATCCCGCTCGCCTCGCCGATCTCCGCAGCGGTCAGCCAGCGCTCGGGAAGATAGGACGCCGTCGCCGAGAGACCGATCACGAATCGACGTCCTTGGCTCCGAGCGCCCGGATGATGATCCGCGCCAGCTCGTCGAACACCTGCTCGGGCATCTCCGCCTTCCCGTTCCAGAGAACCCAGCGCATCCCGACGAGCTCCCCGATCCCCATCAGGCTCCACGCGAGCACCTCCGGGTCTCCTTCGGCGACCTCGCCCGCAGCCATCGCCTGCTGCAGGCCGGCCATGTAGCCCTCGGTCAGCCGCTCGTAGTGGAGCTGCAGCGTCTCGGGCGAGACGAACTCGGCCTGCCGGATGATCCGGTAGAGCGCCGGATGCTCGCCGGTGAAGCGGAAGAACGCACCGAAGCCGAGCAGCTCGCTCTCGGCGCGCGTCGTCCCCTGCGAGGAAGCCTCGATCATCGCGCGCCGGACGCGGGCGTTGAGGTCGAGCACGAGCTCGTCGAAGATCCGCTTCTTCCCGTCGAAGTAGAGGTAGAAGGTGCCCTGGCCGACACCCGCCGCCTCGGTGATCTTGACGATCGAGGCGTCGTGGTAGCCGTGCTGCGCGAACACCTGCTCGGCCGCCTCGAGGAGTCTCTGGCGGGTGCGCTCGCCGCGCGCGGTGAGCTGCTTCATCGAGCGACCTCCAGGAGCTCGCTCTTGACGACCTTGCCCATCGCGTTCCGCGGGAGCTCGTCGACGAAGTGGAGCTCACGCGGCACCTTGAACGTGGCGAGGCGCTCGCGGCAGAAGGCGAGCAGCTCGTCCTCGCTCGCCTCGCCGTCCGACACGACGAACGCCGCGCAGGCCTCGCCCCAACGCTCGTCCGGGACGCCGACGACCGCCGCCTCGGCAACCGCGGCATGCTCGTGGAGGACGCTCTCGATCTCCGCCGGGTAGACGTTCTCGCCGCCGGAGATGACCATGTCCTTCAGCCGGCCGACGATTCGGTAGTCCCCTTCGGCGTCGCGGGCCGCGATGTCGCCCGTGAGGAGCCACCCGTCGGCGAACGCCGCCGCTGTGGCCTGCTCGTTGCGCCAGTAGCCGGGGAAGACGTTCGGGCCGCGGACGACGAGCTCGCCCTCCCCCACGCCTTCGACGAGCGCGCCGGACTCCGGATCGCGGAGCGCGACGTCGACGTGTGGATAGGGCCGGCCCGCAAAGCCGCGCTTCCGGGTCGCGTCCTCGGGCGGGAGGCAGAGGACGTTCGGCGCCGCCTCGGTCAGCCCGTAGCCCTGGACGATCTCGACCCCGCGCTCGTGCCAGAGCTCGAGCAGCGCCTCGGGCATCGGCGCACCCCCGACGACCGCGCGGCGCAGGCTGGAGAGGTCGGCGTCGGCGAAACCGGGATCCTGCGCCATGAAGAGGTAGGTCGCCGGAACGCCCATCATCGTCGTCACCCGCTTCTCGCCGATCAGCGCGAGCGCCCGGGCCGGGTCGAACGACGGCTCGAGCACCACGCGCGCGCCCTTCCACCACGCGAGCAGCGCCTGCACGTTCCAGCCGCCGACGTGGAACTGGGGCAGGAGCTGGAGGACGACGTCCTCGTCCCCGAGACCGGCGACGCGGTCGAAGGAGAGGTTCGTCCAGAAGCAGTTCGCGTGCGTGAGCACGGCGCCCTTCGGCCGTCCGGTCGTGCCCGAGGTGTAGACGAGCAGCAGCCCGTGGTCGTCGCCCGGCGGCGGTGGTGGTGGGAGCGAGGGCTTGCGTTCTTTGCGCACAAGCTCCTCGAGCGGCGCGCTCCGCTCGTGCAGCGCGGCGGCCGTCTCCAGGAACTCGGACGAGGCCAGCACGATCGCCGGCTCGGCATCGGCGAGCTGGTAGGCGAGCTCGGCGTTCGTCAACCGCCAGTTCAGCGGGAGCAGGATCAGGCCCGCCTTCGCGCACGCGAAGAAGACGACGACGTGCTCGGGACTGGACCCGGTGAGCGTCGCCACCCGGTCGCCCGGCACGAGCCCGGCGCCGAGCAGGTGGGCGGCGAGCCACTCCGACCGCTCGTCGAGCTCGCGATAGGTCGTCTCCGCGCCGAGGAAGTCGATCGCGACCCGCTCCGGGGTCGTCCGGGCGCGGTCGCGGATCCAGCGGTCGAGGGTGAGATTGCTCACAGGAGAAACCCCTCGAGCTCCCGGACGAACCGCTCCGGCTCCTGCCAGAAGAAGAGATGGCCGCAGCCGGCGTAGACCTCGAGCCGCGCGCCGGGGATCAGCTCGACGAGCAGCTCCGCGTTTCGCGGATCGACGACGACGTCGCCGTCGCCCTGCTGGACGAGCGTCGGCGCAGCGAGCGACGAAGCCTCGCCGTAACGATCGAAGCTCATCGCGGCGGCCGCCTGCGCCGCCCAGGCGAGCGGATCCTGGCGATTCGCCCGGCGGTGCTCGAGGATCCGCTCGACGAGCTCGGGGCGAGGATCGGGCTCGAGCGCGTTGACCACGAAGGAGCGAAGCGCCTCATCCTCCGGCAGCCCCATCGCCTTCTGGAGGAGCTCGATCGTCTGCGCCGGCATCGGGAACGCCTCGGCGCCACCGGGCGTGGTGCAGGCGAGCACGAGGCGATCGACACGACCGGGCTGGGCATGCGCGAGCTCCTGCGCGATCATCCCACCGAGGCTCGTGCCGACGACGTGCGCTCGCTCGACGCCCGCCTCGTCCAGCACCTGCTGCGCGTCTGCGGCCAGCTCGCTCGCCGAATACGGCCCAGGCGGCGCGTCGCTCGCGCCGACCCCACGGTTGTCGAAGGTGAGCACGTCGAAGGAGCGCGCCAACCCGTCGACGACCGGCTCCCAGCCCCAGCGGGCGTAGCCGAGCCCATGGATCAGGAGCAGAGGCGGCCCTTCGCCGCGCCGTTCCCAGGCGATCTTCACGGACGCGATCCCTCCAGGCCGCCCTTGTCCATGCCGGCCGAGCGGCGCAGCAGCCGCAGGCGGCGGCCGAAGCCGGCCAGGCCGCCCGGGACGAAGAAGACGAGCAGGATGAAGAACGTGCCGAGGATGAAGAGCGGCTCCGAGAGCGGCTTGCGGATCACCGTCGGAAGATCCTGCACCTGCGACGAGCCGGCGAAGGAGCCGAGGCGCAGGTCGAGCAGCGTGTAGAGGAACCCGCCGAGGAGCGCTCCGTACCTCGTGCCGGCGCCGCCGATCACGACCATCACGAGCAGCGTCAGCGTGAAGTTCGCGGTCGTCACCTGCGGGGAGGCGCCGGTGCCGACGACGATCAACCAGACGATCCCGCCGAGCGTGGCCAGGAGCGAGGCGAGCACGAACGCGATCAGCTTGAACCCGTACGGTCGCAGCCCGATCACCTCGACGCGACGCTCGTTCTCGCGGATCGCCTGCCACACGTGCCCCGGCGACGAGTTGACTGCGAAGCGGACGACAACGAACACGAAAGCCGCGTAGCCGAGCGCCAGCCAGTAGAGGTACTTCGCGTTCAGCACGCCGACGAAGAAGTCGGGCAGAGCCTCGGAGTTGAGCCCGAGGCCTTCCTCACCTCCCGTCAAGCCATCGGGATTCTTCTGCACGAGCACCTGGCCGGCCTGCGCGAACGCGAGCGTCACCATCGCGAAGGCGATCCCGCCCACTCGCAGGCTGACCGCACCGAGGGCGAGCGGCACGACGATCCCCACCGCCACGGTGACTGCCGAGCGCCTGCCAGAGCGACCACTCCCAGCGCGTCAGCGCGATCGCCATCACGTAGACCCCGATCGCGAAGTAGAGCGCGTGCCCGAACGAGAGCAGGCCGGTGAAGCCGAAGAGCAGGTCGTACGTGAGCGCGACCCCCGCGAAGAGCAGGCAGAGCGCGAGCAGGCCGAGCGTGCCAGGGCTGTCGAGCGGGCCGGCGAAGACGACCGGGATGTCCAGCGACAACTGCGGGACGATCGCAAGCACCGCGAGCAGCGCCAGCGGGATCACGAACGAGGGAACGCGCCGCGACATCAGTGCGCCACCTTGGGCGCGAGCCCGCCGGGCCGCACGAGCAGGACGACCGCGAGCAGCAGCACGACCGCGAGATCGCCGAGGCCGGACGACGCGTAGTAGTTCGCGTACTGCTGCACCAGGCCGACGACGATCGCGGCGATCGCCGTGCCGCCGATCGAGCCGAAGCCGCCGATCACGACGACGATGAAGGCGAAGATCAGGAGCGAGGTGCCGCGGCCCGGATCGATGGCGCCGTAATAGACGCCGGAGAGGACGCCTGCGAGCGCCGCGGCCACCCCGCCGATCGCGAAGACGAGCGTGAAGGACTTGCGGACGTCGATCCCGAGCGCGGTCACCATCGCTCGGTTCTCGACGCCGGCGCGGACGATCAAGCCGTAGCGCGTGTACCGCAGGAACGCCGTCAGCCCGAAGAAGACGAGCACGGCGGTCGCGATCTCGAGGAAGCGGTCGTTCGGGATGTTCGCGCCGAGGATCGTCGTCGTGTCGATCAGCCAGTCGGGGACCGGGAACTGACGCGCGTCGAAGCCCCAGATCGCCTCGACGAGCGCACCGAGGACGAGCGCCAGCCCGACGGTGACGAGCACCTGCTCGATCGGGCGCTCGTAGAGCGGGCGGATCAGCACGAGCTCGACGAGCGCCGCGAGCACGCCGCCGACGGCGAGACCGACGATCGCGCCGACGAGCAGCTTCGTTCCCTGACTGCCCTCGACCTGGGTCGACGTCCACCAGGTCGCATAGGCGCCGACCGTGAGGAAGGCGCCGTGGGCGAAGTTGAGCACGCCCATCAGGCCGTAGATCAGCGAGAGCCCGGAGGCGATCAGGAAGTACATCGCGCCGAGCCCCAGGCCCGTGATCGTCAGCAGGACGAAGGTGCTCATCGAGTGACCGCCCCCGTGGACGCCGAGCAGCGCGCGCACGCGCTCCGGGTCGCCGAGCAGCTCCTTCGCCCCGCCGGCGTGGACGACGCGGCCCCCGTCGAGAACGACGACCTGCTGCGCGACGCGGGCGACCACGGCGAGGTTCTGCTCGACGAGGAGCACGGTCGCGAGCTCCGCCGCCCGCTCGAGCGCGACCGCGACCTCGGTCACGAGGAGCGGCGCGAGCCCTTTCGTCGGCTCGTCCACGAGCAGCACCGGGTTCTCGTTCAGGAGCGCCCGCGCGATCGCGACCATCTGCTGCTGGCCGCCCGAGAGCGTGCCCGCCTTCTGGCCTCCGCGCGTCTTCAGCTCGGGAAAGAGCTCGTAGACCAGCTCGTAGCGCGGATTGCCGTTCCGCTCGGAGAGGCGCAGGTTCTCGTCGACCGTGAGGCCGGCGAAGACGTCGCGATCCTCCGGGACGTAGCCGACGCCGCGCTGCACGATTCGATGGGTCGGCAGGCGAGTCAGGTCGGCGCCGGCCAGCGTGACGTGGCCGCGCCGCGGCACGAGTCCCAGCAGCGCCCGCAGCGTCGTCGTCTTCCCGACCCCGTTTCGACCGAGGAGCGCGGTGACCCCGCCTTCCGGCACCTCGAACGAGACGCCCTGGAGCACGTGCGACTCGCCCAGGTGGACGTGCAGGTCGCGGACCTCGATCAGCGGGCGCGCGCTCAAAGCGGCTCCCCGAGATACGCGGTCTGGACGGTCTCGTTCGCCATCACCTTGTCCGGCTCGTCGAACGCGAGCAGCGCGCCGTGGTGCATGACCGCGATCCTCTCGGCGAGGCCGATCACGACCTCCATCCGGTGCTCGACCATCAGCACGGTCTTGCCCTCCTCCTTGTGCACCGAGCGGATCAGCTCGACGAGGTCGTCGACGTCCTCGACCGAGACCCCGGCCATCGGCTCGTCGAGGAGGATCACGTCGGGCTTGCCGACGAGCAGCATCGCGATCTCGAGCTTGCGCTGGTCGCCGTGCGAGAGCAGGCCGGCCGGCCAGGCGCCGCGACCCGCGAGCCCGACCCGCGCGAGCGCCTGTTCGGCGCGCTCGACACCGACCCGGCTCGCCCGCCGCCAGATCCGCATCGTCCCGCCGAGCTCCGAGTCGGCCGCGAGCCGGACGTTCTCCCGCACGCTCAGGAGCGGGAAGACGCTCGACACCTGAAACGTCCGGCCGAGCCCCGCCCGCGTCCGCCGAAACGGCGGCTCGTCCGTGATCTCGCGGCCGTGCAGCTCGACGGTGCCGGCGGTCGGCCTCAGGAGCCCCGAGAGCAGATTGAAGAGCGTCGTCTTGCCGGCGCCGTTCGGACCGATGATCCCGACGAGCTCGCCCGCGCGGACCTCGAGCGAGACATCGGCGACGATTCTGGCGCCGCCGATGTCGAGCCCGAGGCCCCGCGTGGCGAGGATCGGTGCTGGAGTAGCCACGATCCTCGGAGTTCGAGGTCGCGGCTAGCGCCGCTCCGGCGGAGCGACGAACTGACCCTTGATCCGAGCGGTCACCCGCGGCGTGAAGCGCGTGCCGTTCGCGACGAGCTTCACCTGGAACATCGGCTGGATCATCGCGTGATCCGACTGGCGGATCGACTGCTGGCCCTTCGGGCCGACGAAGTTCCAGCCCTCGAGCGCCGAGATCATCCGGTCGACGTTGTCGCCCTTCGCCTCGGTGAGCGCGCGGACGATCATCTGGCCGGCGACGAAGCCGTCCGGCGTGAAGATGTCCGGAACCTGGCCCCGCTTCCGCATCGAGCTGACGAGGAAGTCGTTGACCTTGTTCTTCGGGCCCTGCGGGACGTAATGCGAGAGGAAGTCGATCCGCGTCGCCGCCTCGCCGAAGCTCTGCCACGTCGCCCGCTCGGGGAGGCCGGTCACGACCTTGTTGGAGACGCCGAAGACGCCCTGCTGGGTCAGCGCCCGGTACATCGCAGGCCCGGTCGTACCGGCCCAGGCGATGAAGAGCAGATCCGGGTTGGCCTGCTTGGCCTGCTGGGCGAACGGCGTGAAGTCCTGCGCCGAGAGCGGCACGAGCAGGCGGCTGACCGTGTGTCCCTGACCGCCGACGACCGCGTTCACGGCGGCGTAGTTGCCGGCGCCGAACGCCGAGTCCTGCGCGAAGACGACGACCTTCCGGCCGGCGCCCCTGAGGAACGTCGCCGAGGTCTTGACGTCCTGATAGGTCTGACGACCCGAGCGGAACGTGTACTTGTTGATCCCGGTGACCGCGTCGGACGCGGCGGGCCCGGAGATGAAGAGGATCTTGTTCTGCTCGGCGAGCGGAGCCATCTGGAGCGCGACGCCGGACGAGGCGCTGCCGGCGAGGATCTTGTAGCCCTTGCCGATCAGATCCTTGGCAGCCGAGACCGCCTTGACGGGATCGGTCCCGTCGTCCGCCAGCGTCAGCTCGATCTTGCGCCCGTTGACGGCGTTCGTGCCCTTCGTCGCGTAGGCGAGGCCGTAGCGAAGACCCTGGATGTACTGCGCACCGTACGCCGCGAGCAGCCCAGTCCGCGAGTAGACGATCCCGACCTTGTACGGCGCCGGGGCGGTTGCTCCGGTACCGGCAGCGGTCTTCGCGTCGGCGGTGCTTGCGAGCCCGCCGAGACCGGCAACGGCGAGCACGGCTGCGACGATCGCCAGCAGCAGTGCCGTCTTCAAGCGCTTTCCTTGCATCTCCTCATGACCTCCATGGACGTGAAGCAGGATGTGTGCCCAAACCTGAGACTCGTGCCGCGCGCGAAAGTTGAGGGCGGCAGAACACTAGAAACCTGAGACCCGATTCAGGTCTAAGGTATGACGGCGGCAGACCCCGTGTCAAGGGGTGGTGCAGACACGCATCGAGGCGGAGCTACTGGACGCCGAGCTCGTGGAGCAGAGGCGCGGTGTCGAGCGGGTCGGCGCCGATTCGCGTTGCGATCTCCTCGCTCGTGGGACGCGTCCCCTCGTGGAAGAGCTCGCGCAGCCGCTCCCCCGTCTCGGGGCTGCGCCACCAGTCCTCGCCGACCTCGGCAAGCAGGTGGTGCCGGAGCTGGGCCGAACGGATCCAGGCCCGGAGGTAGTCGGCGGAGTAGAAGCCCGAATCCATGTCCGAGAGATAGTTCTCGGCCGGATAGTGGATCCCGGTTGCGCTCGTCAGCCGCTCCGAATAGCCGGCCGAGGTGCCGCCGTCCTCCGGGAACCGGCTCCAGAACTCGAGCTCGAACTGGAGCTTCGCGGTGTAGCGGCGGAAGAGCAGCGCCTCGAGGAAGGTCGTCGCCTCGGCGTTCTCGCGCGCCTGCTCGTCGGAGAGGCCGAAGTGCTCGGCGTGCCAGCCCGGCTCGCGCGAGATTGCCTCGACGATGTAGGAGTAGATCTCCGTGAGCGCGTGATCGCGCGAGATCTTGCGGAAGGTGTAGGGCAGCGACGGGTCGCAGCCGGCGTAGTGCAGCGCATGGCCGGCCTCGTGGAGAAACGCCTGGTAATCGTGGAGCCCACCCTGCGCGCGCGTGATCAGGTGGACGAGGTTGGGCGGATCGGACGCGATCACGCAGGCCCGCGGTGACTTCTGCGGCCGGTCGTCGAGGTCGAGCCGGATCCCCGGGATCGACTGGATCTCGAAGCCGAGCCGACGGAGCGTCTCCACGCAGACCTCGACCGAGCGCTCCTTCGTGTACGTCGACTCGAGCGGCGAGAGCCGGCGGAGGTAGCTCGTGTGATTCGACGAGGGCACGGCCTCGCGCTCCGGCCCGAGGAGTCGCTCGAACCACCGCTCGCGCAGACCGTCGTAGGCGGCCGCGGAGCTGGCGCTCGCGGAGTCGAGGGCCTGTTCGAGCTCGTGCAGCGAGATCCCCTTCTCCTCGTTCGCTCGTTCGATCGCGTCGGTCACACCGGACAGCTCCGCTTCCAGCGAGTCGCCGGCCGCGAGCAGCCCGCGCCGGTCCTCGTTGAAGCGCGCGTTCTCGGCGTTGTGGAGCGCCCCGAGCTCGTCGCGGTCGTTGTAGTCGGGGAGCACGGCGAGCCGGGCCTGCGCGGTTCGGAGCGGCAGCTCCTCGCCCCGCCAGTCGATCCGAGCCGCGAGGATCGCGTTCTCGAGCTCGTCCTCGGTGCCGGCGAGCTCGGCCGAGACGATTCCCGCCTCGCAGGTCTTGCGCAGCCGGTAGAGCAGCTCGCGCCCGCCCGCATCCGCTGCGGCTTCCGCTTCGCGGAGCGCCTCCACCTGAGCCGTCGTGAAGAGGTCGCGGTAGCGCTCCACGATCGCAGCCTGCTCCGAGGTCTCCTTCTCCCCCACCCGGACCGCCCGCGCCTCCTCGGAACGCTCGAAGAGGTAGCCCGCGAGGCGCTCCTCGAAGTCGGCCGGCGCCCGAACGACTGTGGCTATCGGACGGCCTCGTCCGAGACTGCCGCCGTCAGCTCCTCGAGCGCGAAAGGCTTGCCGAGGACGCCCGCAACCCGAGCCCGGACGGCCGGCGAGATCTCGCTCGTCCCGGAGAGCATCACGACGCGCAGCGGCAGATCGAGCCCCTCGATGTCGTCCAGGAGCTCGAGCCCGTTGTCCGCGCCGACGTGGACGTCGAGCAGGACGACGTCGATCGGCTCGGCCGCCAGCAGCTCCCGCGCGGCGGCGAGCGTTCCCGCCTCGACCACCCGGTGCCCCTCGAGCTCGAGGTTGACCCGGCAGAGAAGCCGGAGCGACGGCTCGTCGTCGACGACGAGAACCGTGGAGCGAGGGCGATTCATCGCGGCGAGTCTAGACGCAGCGTCGGCGCGATCGCCGGCTCGAACCCGGCTTGCAACGAGGGAGTAGACTCGCGGTCGTGAGACCGGTGGCCGGGACGAGTGGCACCGCGAGCACCGAGCACGCGCTCGATCGGCTGCGCCGCGAGCTCGAGCCGACGCTCGTAGCCCTCGACCGCGCGGCCACGGACCCCGACGCTCTCGACGAGTGCGGCGACGAGCTCCCGGCACTTCAGTACGCGCTGCATGCGGTCACCGAGCAGTCGCTCGTGCCGCTGCTCGGAAGCTTCGACGGCTGGAGCGACGGCGCCTACTCGGAGCTCGACTACGCACTGGCGGTCGCGCGCGAGGAAACGGCCGACGTGGCCGAGACGCTGCAGGAAGCGGGCGCCGCAGCGGCGGCGCCGCTGCTCTGGGAGTGGCGCGCGGCCCTCTTCGGCGTCCGCCTAGCGTTGCTCCGGCTCGAGCAACGCGCCCCGGTCGAGCGGCCCGACCCTCCGCTCGGCCCGCGTCTCCTGCCGCTGCTGCTCCTCGCGGCGGGGGTCTCGCTCGTCCTCGGCGGCGCGCTCGCGGGCGCGTGGCCCGCGTGGATCGCGGGCCTGGCGCTCGTCGCCGCGAGCACCGCGATTCCACACCGCCCGTAACGAACGCCTGAGCGGGCTCGTTTCCTTTCTGCAAGTGAGAAACGACGATCCCCCAGAGCCGAAGGATGTTCGCGCGCGCGAAGACTCGGCTCGCGCGGAGAACGAGCCGGTCTCCGACCGCGAGCTATCGCCGCCGGGCCTGGCGGGAGTTCCAGCGGGCGCTCGACCCGCTCGCACGGCCTAAGCCGCTGCGGCCGCCCCGCTCCTGAGCCGCGCCACCGCCGTCTGCCGGCCGAGCAGTGCCAGGCTCTCGTAGAGACCGGGCGAGACCTTCGAGCCGGTCACCGCCACCCGGATCGGCGCGAACGCCTGTCTCGGCTTGAGCTCGAGCCGCTCGCACAGCTCCTTCAGCGCTCCCTCGATCGCCTCCGGCTCGAACGGCTCCAGAGACTCGAGCGTCTCCGCCGCGGACTCGAGCACCCGGCTTGTCGAGCAGGGTCGGATCGGGGTTCACGTCCTGGAAGAGGAAGCCCGCGAAGGCCGGGAACTCACCGAGCCGGCCGATCTTCTCCTGCACGAGCGGCGCCGCCTCGCGCACCCGCTCCTCGGGCCAGTCCGAGCCCTGCTCGCGCAGGTACGCGACGAGCCTGTCGGCGTACGCTCCGAGAGCGAGCTCGCGCAGATAGACGCCGTTCATCCAGTCGAGCTTGTCGTAGTCGAAGGTGGCCGCGCTTGCACCGACGCGCTCGAGCGAGAACCGCGCGACGAGCTCCTCGCGCGACATCAGCGTCGTCTCGCCGTCGGGCGCCCACCCGAGCAGGGCGAGGAAGTTCGCCATCGTCTCGGGGAGGTAGCCCGCGTTGCGGAACTCGTCGACCGAGACGGCGCCGTGCCGCTTCGAGAGCTTCTTGCCGTCGGGCCCGTTGATGTTCGGCGCGTGCGCGTAGACGGGGAGCTCGGAGCCGAGCGCCTCGAGGATCCGGATCTGCTTCGGCGTGTTCGAGATGTGGTCGTCGCCCCGAATCACGTGCGTGATCCCGTCCAGCCAGTCCTCCACCGGCGAGGCGAAGTTGTAGGTCGGGCGGCCGTCGGAGCGAACGAGCACGAGATCCTCGAGCTCGGCGTTCGGGAACTCGATCCGGCCGCGGATCGCGTCGTCCCAGCCCGTCACGCCCTCGTCGGGCATCCGGAACCGGATCGCGCCCTCGTCCTCGTAGGCCGCGCCCTGCTCGACGAGCCGGCGTGCCTCCACGGCGCAGCGCTCGAGGCGATCGAGCTGGAAGGTCGGTCTCGCGATCCCAGTCGATCCCGATCCAGCGAAGCGAGCGCTCGATCTGCTCGACGGCCTCGGCGACCTCGCGCGAGATGTCGGTGTTCTCGATCCGGAGCAGGCACTCGCCGCCCCGCCCGCGCGCGAAGAGCCAGTTGAAGAGGAAGGTGCGGACTCCGCCGATGTGGAGGAAGCCCGGTCGGGCTCGGGGCCATCCGGACGCGAACAGATTGGGCTGCGAACGCTCATGCGGTCATCGTAGTGAGGCCCGGTTCGAGCTCCGGTTCGGGCTCCCGACGCCGGATCGCCCAGACGGAGGGCAGTGCGAGGATGCCCGCCCAGGTCGCGAGCATGATCGCGAGCGAGAGCCACAGCGTCTCCTGCTGCCCCAGCACCGAGACCACCGGCCCCACGAGCGCGAGCCCGAGCGGGACCAGCACGAACGAGCCGAGCGTGTCGTAGGAGCTGACGCGGGACTGGGCGCGCTCGGGAACCTGTTGCTGGAAGACCGTGAACCAGAGCGTCAGATGGACGCCGATCCCGGCGGAGGCGACGAACGACGTCGCGGCGAGAACCCAGAGCGGCGCTCCGAGGGCGAGGGCCACGATCTGACCGGAGAGCGGCACCGCGGCCAGGGTGCAGGCCACGAGCGGCCGCGCCGGACGAACGCGGATCGCGAGCAACGCTCCGACCACTGAGCCGATGCCGCCCACGGTGAGCACCGTCGCCCAGGCGCCGGCGCCGCCGAGATCCTGCTCCGCGATCACCGGCCCGAGCACCATCCACGAGCTGAGGGCGAGGTTGCCGATCCCGAAGAGGACGACGGAGGCCCAGAGCCACGTCCGCGACGAGAACTCCGCCCAGCCCTCGCGGAGGTCGGCGAGGAAGCTCGCCGTCTCCCCCTCGCGGCGCGCGATCCGGATTCTCCCCAGGATCGCGGCGCAGACGAAGAAGCTGGCAGCGTCGACGGCGAGGGCGATTCCGGGGCTGCCGGCGACGATCAGCGCCCCGCCGAGCGCCGGCCCGAGCACCGCGACACCGCTTCGGGTCAGACCCTGGAGCGCATTTGCCTGCTGGAGGCGCGCGGCGCTCACGGTCTGGGGGACGAGCCCCACCTCAGTCGGGATCACGACCCCGGCGCCCAGGCCGTACGCCACCTGGAGGGCAACGATCAGGGCGATCGAGTCCGTGCCGCCGAGGATCGCGATTGCCGTCGCGGTCTGAGCGACTCCCTGCACGAGCGAGGCGCCGACGAGCACGTGCGTGCGGGGCAGCCGATCGGCGAGAACGCCGCCGAAGAGCATGATCGCCGCCTCCGCGAGCGCCCGCGCGCCGAGGACGAGACCGAGATCCGTCGCCGAGCCGATTGCGAGCACGGCGAAAACGAGTGCGATCGACGCCAGCCGGTCGCCGAGCGTCGTGATCGTCGTCGCCGTGAAGAGGAGCCGGAAGTCGCGTTCGCGGAGCGCGCCGAGCTTGTGGGAGAGCGAGAGCATCGGCCGACTAGTGTAGGCCCGTGATCTTCGGCGCCCACTGCTCGGGTGGCGTGAAGGGCGCCCTCGAGAACGCGGTCGAGATCGGTGCCGACGCCGTCCAGCTCTTCGTTCAGAGCCCGCGGATGTGGCGCTTTCCCGAGCACGATCCTGACGTGCTGGAACGCTTTCGGGAACGGCGGGCGGAGGTGGAGCTCGGCTCGGTCCTCGTCCACGCGCTCTACCTCTGCAACCTCGCCGCGCCCGACCGCGCGATCTACTCGAAGTCGGTGGAGACGATGCGCTCGACGATGGAGACGGCCTGCGCGATCGGCGCCGACGGCGTCGTCGTCCACGTCGGATCCCATCTCGGATCCGGCTTCCAGAAGGGGTTGAAGAAGGCGGTGCCGGCGCTGCGCCGGGTGCTCGAGCTCTGCTCCGACACGACGTGGCTCCTGCTCGAGAACTCGGCCGGCGCGGGCGGCACGATCGGGCGTTCGATCGCCGAGCTCGCGACGCTCGTCGACGCGCTCGACCGCCACCCGCGGCTGGGCATCTGCCTCGACACGTGTCACCTCTATGTCTCCGGCGTCGACGTGACCGACAGGGCGGCGCTCGACGCGACGCTCGACGAGGTGGAGCGGACGATCGGCCTCGACCGGCTTCGCGCGCTGCACGTGAACGATGCGGCGACGCCGCTCGGCTCGAACCGCGACCGACACGCGAACGTGCTCGAGGGCGAGCTCGGCGAGGAGCTCGGCGTCTTCCTCGCGCATCCCTCGCTGCAGGGCCTGCCCGCGGTGATGGAGACGCCGGGCCCGGACAAGCACGGCCCGGACGCCGCCGAGCTGAAGAAGGTGCGAGACCTCCATCGGCGCTGGCTCGCGCGCAGCCGACGCGCCCGAAGCTCGCGTCCCCGCACCTGACGTCCGGGAAAGCGGCCGCGCGAGCTACGGATCGTCGCTCGAAGAACGCTTGTGTTGTTCCAACACAAGCCTCTCCTGCGCCTGCGCCAGGGCGAGCCGGTCGAGCGCCTGCAGCGTTCCCGCTACATAGGGCGAGCTGAGCGAGAGAACCGCCTCAGCCGCGGCTCGTCGTGTGTGCCTTCGTGCCGCGCGGCGGGCTCGTTCGGCCCTGGCGAGGTCACGAACGACGTGATAGCCGGGACGGCGCAAACCCAGCTTCCAGGCGGCTTCGCCGACAGCGCGCCAGGTCTCTGCCATCGGCACGGTCTCCTTGTCGAGCGCGACGACGAGGTCGCGGATCCGACGGTCCCGGGGGCTGAGCGAGAAGCGCACGCTCTGAGAATGCCGCCGGCTGCGGAGCGGTTTGTGACGACTTCGAATCGAAAGGCGAAAGAAACGCTTGTGTTGAAACAACACAAGCCCTTCCCGCTCAGGCAGCGAGCTCGCTCGAGCGCGTGAGCACCAGCCGAATCGACTCGACGACCCGGCGGTCGAACTGCGTCCCCGCGCAGCGGTCGAGCTCGTCGAGCGCGAGCGGCAGCCCGACCGCCCCGTGGTACGGTCGCTCGGAGAGCATTGCCGCGAGCGCGTCGCACGCCGTCACGATCCGCGAGACGAGCGGGATCTCGTCGCCGCTGAGACCGTCCGGATACCCGAGGCCGTCCCACCGCTCGTGCGTAGAGCGAACGGCGCGCGCCACCGGAAGCAACGCCGGCGCGGCGCCGATGATCCGCTCGCCGATCAACGTGTGCTGACGGACGAACGCCCATTCGCTCGGGAGCAGCGGGCCTTGCTTCTCGAGGATCGCGTCCGGGATCGCGACCTTGCCGATGTCGTGCAACTCCGCAACGTGGCTGAGGAAGACGAGATCGCTGTCGGCGAGGCCGAGCTGGCGACCGGTTTCGACGGCCAGATCGGCAACGTCGGAGACGTGGTCGACGAGGGTCGGGCTGCGCTCCTGGAGCGCGCGCAGGAGCACGTTCTTGCTCTGGCTCCCGGCAGACGAACGACGCTGCTGCTTCTGCGCGTACATCCGCGAGTCGGCGAGCCGGAGAGCAGCCGTCGTGTCGGCGGCCTCGTCCGGCAGCGAGACGATTCCATACGAGCTCGTGATCTCGAAGCCGTCTCCGCTTTCGCGAAGCGCTCCGGCGGCGACGGCTGCTAGCCCGAAGCTGTCCGGCTCGCGCCTCGACAGAACGCAGAACTCGTCACCGCCCATCCGGTACGCGGTGGCGCGCCCGTCGAGCGAGCGACTCAACGCCGTCCCGAGCCGCTCGAGGAGCGCATCGCCCGCGAGATGCCCGAACGTGTCGTTGTAGCTCTTGAAGCCGTCGAGGTCGAGCAGCAACAACGTCGCCTCGTCCGCGATCTGCTCGAGATCGGCCACGAGCCTGCGCCGATTTGCGAGCCCCGTAAGCGAGTCGGTCGTCGCCTCGACCTGGCTGCGCACGATCATCGAGAGGTTCTCGCGGAAGATCGCCGTCATCCGCCCGAGCACGGCGAGCAGACAGGCTGCGGCAAGCACGAGCGCGAGGACGTGGATCCGCGCGAAATGGTCGTACACGAGCACGGCCACCGCGAGCGCCCCGAACGTGACGGGAAAGACGAAGACGACCCAGGCGGTTGCCGTTCGTCGCTCGACCGCGACGCGCGCCGGCTTCTGCCAGCCGGCGAAGGCCATCAGCGCCGCGCCGACGACCCAGCCGGCGTCCAGGATCGTGCCGGTCGTGTAGGTGCCCTCGGCGATCCGGACGAGATAGGCACTGTCGGAGATCCCGAAGACCACGATCCCGAGCGTGAGCAGGATCCAGGCACGTCCGAGCTGCCAGCCGAGGAAGGGCATCACGCCGACGACGAGCGCGATCAGCGCCAGGTCTCCGAGCGGATAGGCGAGGTTCGTCGCGATCGCGAGCGTCGAGCCGCCCGTTGCCTCGACGATCGGGCCGAACAGAACGGCCGCTCCGACCGAGCCGATCGCGAGGGCTCCGATCAGCCCGTCCAGGAGCGAGAGTCCGGTCCGGTCGCCGCGGGTCTGGGTGGCTGCGAGCGCCGCCACCCCGGCCATCGCAAGCGGGTAGAAGAGGAGCCAGAACGCGTCGGCGATCGAGGGGAACGGCACCTCGTCGAGATTCCAGAACGCGATCGAGTACCAGGTGTCGGCCGCGCCCCACGAGATCAGGGCGATTCCGATCAGCGTCCAGGCGCGCCGGCCTCGTCCCGCCGCGGTGCCGCGGAGGCAGAGCGCCGCCCCGCCGAGAATCGGGACAAGGGGCGCGTACCAGCGGTCGATGGTCTCTGCAAGACCGCCGAGATCGTGCAAGGTCGCCGCGCACTGGAGCACCGCGCCGACGAGGGCAGCAGCGATGAGCGCGCGGGAGAGGCGCTGGGAGTCGCGCATACCCCCGTATCGGTCTTGGCGGCTCTGTGCTTGAGGAGCCGCCGGACGATCAGCCGGGAGCGATCTGCGCGAAGATCCGGAAGCTCGGGCGACCTCGCGGCAGCTCGTGGAACTCCGGGTTTCGACAGCCGAGCTCGTCGCCCCGCGACTCGTAGCACGGCGCCACCTCGACGCGGCACATCGGCAGCGGCGCTCTGGCGGCGCGCACCGCGCCGAAGCCGTCGCTGCGCGCCTCCGCGGCGCGAAGGAGGTCGAGATCGATCTCGACGTCGTAGACCTTCTGCATGCAGCCCATGTAGGTGTGACCCCATGCCTCGTACGCGTAGACGAACGGACACGCTCGCTCGAGGCACGCTCCCGGGTAGACCACCTTGTCGCAGTGGATCTCGCAGCGGCGGCACTCCAGCTCGTCCTGAGGATGGAGCGGGAGCTCGACCGGGGCCTGCGAGGGCGTTGTCACACCTGGATTGTGGGCGCACCGAGTGTCGGCCGCAAGACTTGACATTTGCGGCGTTTTCAGGCAGTCGCGCGAGCGGCGACGAACCGTCCGGCTGCCCTGGCGACGCGGTTAGGGTGGCGAACGATGGTCCGCCGCATCCTCTTCACGTCCGTCGGGCTCGCGCCGCTCGTGATCCTGATCCATTACGTCTTCCACCCGCCGGAGACGCTCGAGTTCGTGCTCGCCGCCGCGGCTCTGATCCCGCTCGCGTGGCTGATCGGCGAGGCGACCGAGCACGCCGCCGAGCACACAGGCCCTGGGATCGGCGGCTTCCTCAACGCGACCTTCGGGAACGCACCGGAGCTGATCATCGCCCTCCTCGCGGTCAATCAGGGCCTGACCGAGGTCGTCCGCGGCTCACTGAGCGGCTCGGTGATCGGGAACCTGCTCCTCGTGCTCGGGTTCTCGCTCCTCTTCGGCGGGCGGGGCGAGATCGACCGCGGATCGAGCTTCCTCGCGCTCGGGCTCGTCGCGTTTGCGACGGTGATGTTTCTCGTCGTCGCCATTCCGGGCTGGGAGGGCGATCCCGACCGGAGCTCGCTCGCCGACCTCTCGGTCTGGGTCTCGATCGTGCTCCTCATCGCCTACGTCGGGCTCACCTTCTACTCGCTCCGCCGCCACGCGGCGCTGCACATCGCGAGCGACGAGGAGATCAAGGGGTGGTCGCTCCGCGCCGCGCTCCTCGTCCTCGCCGCCGCAACGGTGGTGACGGCGTTCGTCGCCGAGATCCTCGTCGGCACGCTCGAGGTGTTCGCCGAGGAGGTGGGGCTCTCGGAGTTCTTCGTCGCGGCGGTGATCGTGGCCATCGTCGGGAACGCGGCCGAGCACGGCGGCGCGGTCGTCGTCGCGGCCCGCGGCAAGATCAAGCTCGCCGCCGAGATCGCGCTCGCGTCGAGCGCTCAAGTCGCGGTCTTCCTGATTCCGGCGGTCGTCCTGCTCTCGCTCCTGATCGAGCCGCTCTCGCTCGCGTTCCGCCAGGTCGAGATCTTCGCGCTCGCGCTCTCGACGATCGTCGCCGCAGCGTTCTGCTGGCGAACGGGCAGTCGAGCCGCCTCAAGGGGGCGATCCTGATCGCGACCTACATCGGGATCGCGACCCTGTTCTTCGCGGTCGGGGATCGCTAGAACTCGTTTTGACGCAGATCGAACGAGCCTCGATCGACGGTGTGCCGATCTTCTTCGCGGACGGCCCGCCGCCTTTTATCGGCTCGCTGCTCGTCCGGGTCGGACGCAGTGACGAGAGCGCGGCGCGCGGCGGGATCACCCATCTCGTCGAGCACCTGGCGCTTCCGGTCACGGGACGGCGAGCGCTCAGCTGGAACGGCAGCGTCGACAACATCCTCACGAGCTTGTGGGCGGCGGGCGACGCGGATCTCGTGCTCCCGTTCCTCTCGGAAACCGCTGGACGGCTCGGTGCGCTTCCGCTCGAGCGGCTCGAGACGGAACGCAACGTCCTCCTCGCAGAGGAGGCGCTCCAGGGCCCGAATCCGACCCGGCTCGCCTTCGCGCTGCGGTTCGGCCCTCGCGAGCATGGGCTCGTGGGCTACGACGAGTACGGCCTGCGCACGCTCGAGGCGGACGACGTCGCAACGTGGGCGAGGACTCGGTTCGTTCGCGGGAACGCCGCGATCTGGCTGACCGGCCCGCCGGAGGAGCTGCGTGTCTCCCTTCCGTCCGGCGAGCTCCTGCCGGCGGCCGAGCCGCGCGAGCTCGAGGAGCTGGAGTTGCCTGCGTTCTATCCGGAAGGCCCGTTCGGCGTGGTCGCGTTTTCGCTGCTCGCGCGTCGGTCGAGCGCGTTCAGCGCTGCGGTGAGCATCCTCGAGCACCGAGTGCAGGAACGAATCCGCTACGAGCTCGGGCTGAGCTACTCGCCCACGGCCGAGTTCATGCCGCTGACCGGCGACCTCGTCCATACCGTCGTTGCGATCGACACGATGGCGGGCAACTCCGATCGAGTCGTCGAGGAGACGCTCGCGATTCTCCACACGCTTGCGGTCGACGGTCCGACGGAGGAGGAGCTGGACGACGAACGCCGTTTCGCCGATCGCTCGCTCACCGAGCCGATAGAGGTCCCTGGGCAGCTCTTCTACGCGACGGCGCAGCACCTGCTCGGGTCCGAGCTCGTCCAGCCGCCGGAGCTCGTCCGGCAACGAAAGGAGCTCAGCCGGCAGGAGATCGCCGCGGCGCTCGCGGAGACAATCGAGACGCTGCTCGTGATCGCACCGCCGACGACGGCGCGGCCCGAGCAGCTCGCCGAGTACCCGCTCGCCTCGACCGCACGCGTCAGCGGCCGCGTCTTCACCTCTCGCGAATACCGTGTCCGTCGCTCGCGCCTGCCACAGTTGGTGCTCGGCGACGAGGGGGTGATGATCGAGGTCGCCGAGAATCGCCGGGTCACGGCCCGCTTCGACGAGTGCGTCGCCGTGCTTCGCTACCCCGACACCTCCCGCACGCTACTGACGAACGACGGCTTCTTCGTCGGTATCGACCCGTCACACTGGCGAAACGGCCGCGCTGCGATCCGAGCCATCGACGCGGCGCTCCCGGCGGAGCTGACGGTGCGGATGGAGCCCGAGCTGACCGAGCGAGTCGACGCCGTTCAGGAGGTCGCCGATGCGTCGTTGAAGCGTGGTTTCTCCGTCGACGAGGAGCTCGAGCTCCTGCCGGAGCGACTCGAGGACGGTGAGCGACCGCTCGCGTTCCTCTCCACGACGAGGGGATTCCGCGCCGGACTTCTCATCGCGACTGACCGGCGCCTGATCTTCTTCGCGCGGGTCTTCGGCGAGGACTGGCTCGAGTGGCCGTACGACGCGATCCAGGATGTGCGGGTCGAGCGGGGTCTACTGGGCTCACGGCTCCTCGTCTCCGCTGGGGGCGACGTCGTTTTTTTCCGCGAGCACAAGAAACGCGACGGAGAGGCGTTCGTGGAGACCGTCTTGCCGCTCCTGCGCTCGGGGACCTAGAACGTGGAGGGTTTGCGGCGCAGCGGGTACGTGGCGAAGTAGAGCTTCTCGACCTCGCCGTTCCCGTCCCGCACGACCCGGAGCAACTCGCCCCGCTCCCGGCCCTCGACGCAGCGGTACGCCTCTCCTTCGGGCGCGAAGACGGAGAGGTCGCGGCCCGGCGTGCCGCCGATCAGCTTCGCCTCGAGCCGGCCCCGCCAGGAGAGGACGACCTCCTCGCCCTCGGTCCACCAGCGGCCGAGGATCGGCTCGACCTCCGCGGGCGCCGGCTCGCCGGGCTGCCACGGCTTTGCCGCCTCTGGCAGCGCTTCGATCGCGGCGACGGCGAGATCCAGGGCGAGCTTCTCGGGCTCGCCGCCCGCGCTCGTGTTCATCAGGACGGCCGCGCCGATCCCGGTGGCGCGGTTGACGACGAGACCGGCGAGGTGCCCTGGCATCGCGCCGCCGTGGCCGACGAAGACCCTGTCCCCGCGACGGTAGAGCTCGAGGCCCGTGCCCCAGGCGAGCGTCCACCGCTCGTGGTCGACCATGACGCGGACGTGCGACATCTCCTCGAGCGTGGTCGGCGCGAGCACCCGCTCGTCGCCTGCGGCGAGGAACGCTCCCCAACGCGCGAGATCGCCGGTCGTCGACCAGAGCTTGCCGAGCGCGCCCGAGCCGCCGAGATCGGGATCGGGCTCGAGCTGAGCCACATCCGAGTACGGCTGCACGAAGTACCCGCGCGCCGCCGGCTCCTCGGCGGCGGGCGTCGTCCGTCGGAGACCGAGTGGCCCGAGCACCCGCTCGCTCAGGGCGTCCTCCCAGGTGCCGCCGGTCTTCCGGGCGACGACCTCTCCGAGGAGCGCGAACGCGAGATTGGAGTAGTGCCACCAGGATCCGGGCGCGAGCGGCTGCTCGGCGTCCACCGTGCGCTCGACGAGCTCCTCGCGCGTCGGCGCCTGCATGGTCTCCCAGATCTCGCCGGGCGGCTCGCGTTGGAGGCCGGAGGCGTGCGAGAGCATTCGCCCGAGCGTCGGCGCGTGCGGGCTCTCCGGGATGTGGAGGTCGAGCGGGTCGTCGAGCGAGAGCTCCCCCTTGTCGCGGAGCTGGAGGACGCAGACGGCCGTGAAGGTCTTCGTGATCGAGCCGATCCGGTACTGGGTCTCGGGCGAGGCGACCGTCTCGCCCTCGATGTCGGCGAGACCGACGGCGTCCTGCCAGAGCAGCTCGTCGCCCCGGAAGACGGCGGCGCTGACCGACGGCGCCCGCTGCTCGGACTGGGCCGCACGCAGCCGCCGGACGAGCTCCTCGCGGAGGGTCTCAGGCGCTGACACGGGCGTCCAACGCCTGCGGGATCAACTCGAGCGCGCGGTCGATGTCGTCGTCGTCGACATCGAGGTGGGTGACGGCGCGGAGGAGCGTGGGATGGATCGTCGCCGAGAGGCCGATGCCGTGCTCGGCGAGCCGGGCCATGGCCTCAGCGGGCGTCAGCGGAGCCACGTCGACCTGGACGAAGTTCGTCTCGACCCGATCAGGATCGACGGTCACGCCCGCGTCGGCGAGGCCGATGGCGAGCCGCTTTGCGCGCGCGTGATCGTCGGCGAGCCGGTTGACGTGGTGGTCGAGCGCGTAGACGCCCGCGGCCGCCACGATCCCGGCCTGCCGCATCGCGCCGCCGAAGAGGTGCTTGAAGCGACGCGCGCCCGTCATCGCCTCCTCCGAGCCGGCGAGGAGCGCGCCGAGCGGGCAGCCGAGCCCCTTCGAGAGGCAGAGCGTCACCGTGTCGAAGCGCCGGCCGATCGTCGCCGCCTCCTCCCCGCTCCCGACCGCGGCGTTGAGCAGCCGCGCGCCGTCGAGGTGGAAGCGCAGGTCGAGCTCGTCGCAGACCGCGCGCAGCTCATCGAGCTCGTGGAGCGGCCAGATCCGCCCGCCTGATGCGTTGTGCGTGTTCTCGACCCAGACGACCCTCGTGCGTGGCGAGTGGATCGCGGGCTGTCGGTAGGCGGCCCGAACCTGCTCGGGCGCGAAGCGGCCGGCGACGCCCGGCAGGCCGCGCGTGACGACGCCGGAGTGGACGGCCGGGCCGCCGAGCTCGGAGATGAAGACGTGGCAGTTCTCCTCGCCGAGCAGCTCGTCGCCCGGCTGGGTGTGGAGCCGAAGCGCGATCTGGTTGGCCATCGTCGCCGTCGGCAGGAAGACCGCCGCCGCCTGGCCGAGGAGCGCAGCGCCGCGTGCCTCGAGCTCGTTCACCGTCGGGTCTTCGCGCTTCTGCTCGTCCCCGACAGCCGCGGCGGCAATCGCGGCGCGCATCCCAGCGGTGGGCCGCGTTGCGGTGTCGGAGCGGAGGTCGATCACGCCGCGATTCTACGGAGGCGCGACCGAGCGGCCGCCGGGGGAGAGCTTGTGTTGTTTCAACACAAGCTCTTCACGGACGCCGATACCCTGGCTCGATGGATCTCGCCCTCCTCGAAGGCGTGCTCGCCGAGCGGGGCGAGCCGGCGTACCGCTCTCGCCAGGTCTGGGAGTGGGCGGCGCGCGGAGTCGCCGGCTACGAGGAGATGACGAACGTTCCTGCCTCTCTCCGAGAGCTGCTCGCTGCCGAGGTGCCGTTCTCGAGCCTCACGCTCGCCGACGAGGCCCATTCGAGCGACGGCACGATCAAGGCGCTCTTCCGGACAGGCGACGGGCATCCGGTCGAGGCCGTGCTGATGCGCTACCGCGACGGACGGCGCTCGATCTGCGTCTCGTCGCAGTCGGGTTGCCCGCTCACCTGCACGTTCTGCGCCACCGGCGCGATGAAGTTCGGGCGGAACCTGACACCGGGCGAGATCCTCGACCAGGCGCTCCACTTCCGCCGGATCGAGCCCGTCGACCATCTGGTGTTCATGGGAATGGGCGAGCCGATGCTCAACCTCGACAACGTCCTCGCCGCGGCGCGCAGGCTGCCGGACGTAGGGATCACCCACCGCCGGACGACGATCTCGACCGTCGGCTGGCTGCCGGGCCTCACCCGCTTCATCGACGAGGTCGAGCAGCCGATCCGGCTCGCGCTCTCGCTCCACGCCGCCGACCCGCGGCTGCGCTCGCAGATCATGCTCGTCAACGACCGCTTCCCCCTCGATGCCGTCCTCGCGGAGTGCCGCCGCTACTTCGAGCTGCGCCACCGGAAGGTCTATATCGAGTACGTGATGCTCGCCGGCGTGAACGACTCGACCGAGCAGGCGCGGGAGCTCGCGAAGCTGCTCGATCCCACCATCTACAAGGTGAACCTGATCCCGTACAACCCGACCGGGATGTACGACGGCTCCTCGCGCGACGCGATCGGCGCCTTCAAGCACGTGCTCGACAAGGCGCGGCTGCCCTCGACGGTGCGGCTCACCCGCGGCCGCGACATCGCAGCCGCCTGCGGCCAGCTCGCCGCCGCTCGCTAAGGGAGGATCTCGAGCAGCTCGGTGTCTAGCGGGCGTTTCCGGACTGGAGGATGTCCGAGAACACCCAGCGCCCGCGCTCCCGCAGGAACGAGAGCTCGAGGTCGCTCTCGCCCACGAACTTTGGGTCGCCTCGCACAGCGAGCAGCCAGACGACGGTCTTGCGCCGCGCGGCGCGGTCGGCTGCGGTTTCGTAGATGCCGAGGACGCGCTCGATCCGGAAGGTGCAACGGCCACACGCCCGGCGTGGGTTGCTTCGCGCGAGCGTTCGGCAGCGGCTGATGCTGCCGATCGCCCGGATCTCGCGGTCCGGCAGCACCGCACAGAGCGGAGCGAAATCGCCGCTCCGCTGGGCTGCGATGACCATGCTCACGAGCGGTCGCGTCTGCGCAGCGCTCCGTCGGGGTCACCGGGAGCGAGCTTCCGGCCGGCGCGTGTCCGGCGATGGTGAGATGCGGCGAGGATGACGGCTGCGAGAGTCATCCCGGCCAGTCGCGCGTCTCGGGGGCGAGGTCGAAGCGGCCGCCCGGTCGGCATTCGGAGGAGTGGTAGTCGTCCCGCGGAGCGGCTGCGTCGGCTCGCGGCGACCCATTGGGCGACGAGCCGCGACTCGATCGGCGAGATCCCGAAGAGCAGTGCTGTCCGCTCGATCGACTGCACCGCATTGCACTGCGTCTGGCCCTCGTGCGTGACGCCGCGGAGATGCCACGACTCGTGGGCGAGCGTGACCATCCCGTCGACCAGCGCCAACGTCTTCGACGAGCAGCTTCGCGAGGCGAGGCACGCGAACGAGGGATCGTCGGATCGCCAGAGCCGCTCCAGGTTCCGGCAGGTCGAAGCGGAGAGGAACGTCTCGTTGCCCGGCTGGCCGTGCTCGTCGAAATGCACCCACCCGCCGTAGGGCGTGATCTCGACGAGCCGCGCGAAGAAGCCGGGGCAGCTGACGCCGACCTCGCGCTGGGCGAGCTCGGTGGCGACGTAGGCGAGCCGCCCCTCGTTCTGGTGCCGGCGCAGGTACTGCCAGCCCGAGAAGAGGAGGAAGAGCACCGTCAGGGTCGCGAGCATCCGCACCGGCTGAGTATCGGCGACATCCGCGTCGGCTCATAGCCTCTCTACCGATGCGCCGCCCGGCCCCACCGTCCGTTCCGCGCAGCGGCGAGCCCCGCCTGCGACCGCTCACGGCCGTCATTCGGCTGCCGCGGCGCAGCCCGCTCTACCTCCTGCTCGCCCGGACGCTCGCGGCGGCCGACGCGCTGCACGGCCTTCGAACGGATCTCGGGACGGTTCCCGTCCGGCTGACCGCGACGACGCGGCAGAGCGGCTGCTACCGGATGCGCGAGGGCGATCCGATCGACCTGCGCATCTCGCGCCGGCACGACCGCCTGGCTCTCTCGTTGCTCCACGAGCTCGGCCACCTGGTCGACCACCAGCTTGCGCCGGAGCCGCGCCGGTTCGCCTCGACCGGGCAGCCCGCGTTCAAGGCATGGCGCGCAGCAGCCCGACGCGTCCCGTCGCGCGCGCCCGCGAGCGCGGGACGCTCTCATCGACGCTACTTCGACTCGCGCAAGGAGGTCTGGGCGCGGAGCTACGCGCAGACGGTGCTCCTGCGCTCGGGCGATCCGGTGCTTCTGGAGCAGCTCGCGTCACTCCAGCGCGCGGACGATCCGTTCGTCTGGCCGGCACACGAGTTCGAGCAGCTCGCGCACGAGGTGGAGGCGGTCTTCGAGCGGCTCGGCCTCTGCGCCGCCGGCCGGCTCGCGGCCTGACGCTCAGGCCGAGCTCGGCTCGACGCGGAGGACGCGGGCAGCCCACGACGGCAGCCACCAGTTCCAGTCGCCCATGAGCTTCATGATCGCCGGCACGAGCAGGGCCCGGATCACCGTCGCGTCGAAGATGATTCCGGCGGCGAGGCCGATCCCGAACTGCTTGATGTCCGTGCCGGGGCTCGTCGAGAGGACGAAGAAGGCGAACATCAGGACGAGCGCAGCGCTCGTGACGAGCTTGCCCGTCCGCGCGAGCCCGAGCGCGATCGCCTGATCGGTGTCGCCCGTCTCGTCGTAGATCTCCCGCATCCGCGTGAGCAGGAAGACCTCGTAGTCCATCGAGAGCCCGTACAGGAACGCGAAGATCATCAGCGGGATCCACGAGATGATCGAGTCGGTCGCGGGCACGTTCCAGATCGCCTCCGAGCCGTTGCCCTTCTGGAAGATGAAGACGATCATCCCGTAGGCCGCGCCGAGCGAGATCAGGTTCAGGATCACCGCCTTCAGCGGCAGGAGCACCGAGCGGAACGCACGCATCAGCAGCACGTAGGTGAGCAGGATCACGAAGAGCAGGACGTAGACGAAGTTGCCGTAGACGGCGCTGATGAACTCGCGCTCCTCGGTGGGGAAGCCGGCCAGCGTCAGTTGCGCGCCGTCGAAGCCCGACTCGGCGGCAGGAAGCACGTCGTCGCGGAGCCGGGTCACCGTCTCCCGCGTCTCCCGGCTCGAGCCGTCGGTGGTCGAGAAGGCCTCGACGAGCGCGAAGCCGTCGGCGCGAGCATTCGGCGGAGCCGCGGCGCCGGCGATTCCTTCGTCGTCGACGAGGCGCGTCGCGAGCTGCCGCAGCTGCTCGGGGGTCGCCTCGCCCTCGACGACGACCTGGAACGGCTTGTGCACGCCCGGCGTGATCCCCGCGTCGGCGAGCACCTGGGCGCCGTCGTGCCCCCGCCCGCCACCGGGCAGATCCGCGACCTTCGCGTCGGCGGGGTTGAGCTGGACGCCGTAGTAGAGCAGCACCGCGACGATCCCCAACCCGATCGCGGCGACCGGGATCGGCCGGCGGACGACGAAGCGCGCCCAGCGGTTCCAGAAGCCACGCTGCTCGTCGTCACTGCCCTCGACCAGGCGCTTGGGCAACACGCGCACGCTGTTGACCTTCGGTCCGAGCGTGTAGAGCAGCGCCGGCAGGAGCGTGATCGCGGTCAGGACGGAGACCGCGGGGATCAGCATCCCGCCGATCCCGATCGAGCGGATGAACGGGAGCGGGATGATGATCATGCTGAGCAGCCCGACGGCGACGGTCGAGCCCGAGACGATCACCGAGCGGCCCGCGTGCGTCATCGTCTCGACGAGCGCCTCGTCGCGTTCTCGCCCGTGACGGAGCTCCTCGCGGAAGCGGAAGATCATCAGGAGCGCGTAGTCGATCGCCACCCCGAGCCCGATCAGTGCGACCAGGAACTGGACGACGATCGAGACGTCGGTGATGTAGGTCATGAGCCAGATCAGCGTGAACGTGTTCAGGATCGAGACGAGCGCGATCAGGAGCGGCATCGCGATCGCCGGCACCGTGCCGAAGGTGAAGAGCAGGATCACGAGCGCGCCGAGCGCGCCGATCATCGTCTCGACGAGCACGCTCGGCGGCTCGGAGCCGCTCTCCCCCTCGCTGGCCTCCCCATACAGCGCGTCGACGCCGCTCACGTAGCCCTCTACCCCATCGGGCAGCGCGTCGGCGAGAGCCTTCTCGGTCGGCGCGAGGTCGACTCCCTCGAAGCCCGCCTGGCCCGGCGCGTAAAGGTTCGCGAAGGTCACGCTGCGGTCCTCCGAGACGAACACGTCCTCGTTCGTGTTGAAGTAGGAGCTGACCCGCGAGCCGGGATTGGCCGCGCTTGCCTCCTCGATCGCCTCCTCGACGCCAGGCACCTTCGTGACGTCGCCTCCGTCGGCCCGGAGGACGAGGACGAACGGGAAGAGCTCCCCGTTACCGAGCTTCGCGACGGCGCGCTGGTTGGCCTCGTAACCCGACGCCCCCGGGATCGAGAAGTCCTCGAGCCAGCGGTCGGCCACCTTCCCGGCGGCGAACGCTCCGAGGATCGTGAGCGCGAACCACGCGCCCATGACGACGAAGCGGCGGCGAATGACGAGTCGAGCGAGTCTCTCCACGAGCGGTGAGCCTATCCACGCAGGTGGTGGCCGACTCGTCTCCAGGTGGTGTCGAAGCGGTCAACCGTCGTCGAGCGTCCGCCTCCGAAGCTCGAGCCGCGTCGCGATCAGATCGGTCGCCTCGCGTGAGCTCACAGGATGTCCCGTCACCGCGGCGAGGAACTCGCTCCGCTCGAGCCGGTAGACCCGCGACGCCTGCACCGCCCGAACCGTCGCGTTTCGCGGTGCGTTTCGGAGCAGCGCCATCTCGCCGACCAGATCGTTCGGGCCGAGATGGGACAGAACGCGTCCGTCCGTCTCCACCGCGAACTCCCCCTCAGCGACGAGATAGACGCAGTCGCCTGGATCGCCTTGGCGGACGATCTCGGTCCCGGAGGGAACGACGATCGGCTCCAGACGCGCGGCGAGGCGCTCGAGCGCAACAGGGAGGATCGGCGCGAAGACCGGTGCCGCGCGCAGAAGTCGAAGCTCGTCCTCCGGCACCTCCGAGCGCGCATCGAGCATCCGAACTCCGAGCCGGGCAACGGCCGCTGCCGCGACGAGGACGATCCCCGTCACGACGAGCGCAAGTTGCGCTCCCCCCACGGCGACGAGCGCCGCAGCGAGGATCGAGCCGAGCGCCATCGCACCCGAGCGAACGCTGCCGAGCACGCCGATTACGCGCGCCAGGACGTCGTCGCGGGTCGAGCGCACGAGAAGCGTCGAGCCGACGACAGAGACGACGGCGAACCCGACGCCGACCGCCGCAGACGCAGAGGATGACGATCGCAGTCGCCGGCACGGCCCCAGCAAGCAGGAGCGCGGCGCCGGTTCCGGTCAGAGCCCTCGTCATCGCGGCGGCGATCGTCCTGTGGCCGACCAGCCCGGCTGTCGCAATCGCTCCGACGAGACCCCCGAACC
Organism: uncultured Gaiellaceae bacterium; assembly: GCA_963745775.1. Classification (GTDB taxonomy): domain Bacteria; phylum Actinomycetota; class Thermoleophilia; order Gaiellales; family Gaiellaceae; genus Gaiellasilicea. The sequence goes on along the minus strand of CAVUYY010000012.1, from coordinate 391,810 downwards.
CGAGCACCGCGCTGATGAACCCAACTCCGGCTTCGCTGGTGCCGAGGAGCTCGAGCGGCACGACGACGAGGAGCACCCCCATTGATCCGCGCGCGATCCCGTGCACCGCGAACAGGCCGAGGACGAGCGCGATCGCGCGATCCTGAGCGGCCATCCGGAAACCGCTCGCGAGCTCCTGCAGCCTGCCGGACACCGGCGGCGCGCTCCGGACCGAGTCCGTCCGACCGACTCCGAGCAAGATCAGCGCGGCGAGCCCGAACGCCACCGCGGCGAGCGCGAACAGAACCGAGACGTCGGCCACGAGCAGCACGAGGCCCGACAATGCGGGCGCGAGCAAGCTCGCCGCATTCCGGATCAGGCTCGAGGCGGCGCTCGCAGCCGTCACGTCGTCGGCCGAGCGCGCGAGCAGCGGCACGAGCGCCATCTGCGCCGGATAGAAGGCCTGCGAGACGATCGTGACGACCGCCGCCAGGAGATAGACCGTCGCAGCGGGCGCGTCGGCGGCTGCCGCAATCGCGGCGAGCGCCATTGCAGCCGCGCGCACGACGTCGGCGCCGATCACCACGAGCTCTCGCCTCAGGCGATCGCCGAGCACGCCCGCGAAGGGCGAGATGAGCATCGCCGGCACCATCTGGACGAGGGCGACGATCCCGACGGCGGTCGCCCCTCCGACGGCGTACGCGAACAGGCCGAAGGCAACGGTCGAGAGGAACTCGCCCGACGTCGAGCCGATCCACGCGAGCTGAACGCGCTTCAGCCGCGGTTCGGCGAGCGCGGTGCGGAGCGCCGCCGCAGAGCCGACGAACCATCGAGTAACGAACCCCCCCACGCGGGCGAGCCTACTACCGGGGCGACCGCTTCCCGTCGACCCGCCGCAACGCCCGGCGGAACCAGCTCCGCTCCTCGTACTGGTGCTGGATCGCCTGCTCGGGCCCACCCGCACGCTCGAGCAGGATTTCGCCGAGCTCCTCGCGCGCCGCGGGCTCGAGGCTGTCCGCGTAGGCGGCGACGGCGGCCGCAAACGCCTGGCCCGAGTGCTTCTCCGCCAGCACGTCGACTCTCCGCTCGAGCTCCGGGCGGTCGGTCATGCGCCCTTCTGGGCCTCGAGCTGGCGGCCGGCACTCTCCTCGCCCGAGAGATCGGGATGCTCGTCGAAGCCGCAGGTGACGATCACGCGTTTCGCCGCCTTGACCTCGTCGAGCCGGCGCACCGGCCGCGAGACCGGCGCCTCCTTGAGGAGCTCCGGGCTCTCCGCCGCCTCGAGCGCGATCGCGAGCATCGCGTCGCAGAACGCGTCGAGCCGCTCCTTCGGCTCCGTCTCCGTCGGCTCGATCATCAGCGCCTCGGGGACGACGAGCGGAAAGTAGACGGTCGGCGGATGGAAGTCGTAGTCCATCAGGCGCTTCGCGACGTCGAGCGCGGTGATCCCGTGCTCCCTCTTCAGGTTGCGGGCGGAGAGGACGAACTCGTGCATGCAGAGCCGGTCGTAGGGCAGCTCGTACGCGTCGCGGAGCCGGGCGAGCAGGTAGTTGGCGTTCAGGACGGCGACCTCCGACATCTCGCGCAGCCCCGGCCCATAGGAGCGGATGTAGGCGTAGGAGCGGACGAACACGCCGAACGGGCCCGTGAACCCGCGCACTTTGCCGATCGATTTCGGCCGGTCGTAGTCGAGCCGGAACGCGTCGCCGTCGCGCACGACCGCGGGCACGGGCAGGAACGGCTCGAGCGACTCGCGGACGACAACCGGCCCGCCGCCGGGGCCGCCCCCGCCGTGCGGCTGCGAGAACGTCTTGTGCAGGTTGATGTGGACGATGTCGAAGCCCATGTCGCCCGGCCGCGAGATCCCGCAGACCGCGTTCAGGTTGGCGCCGTCGTAGTAGAGGAGCGAGCCCGCGTCGTGGAAGATCTTCGCGACGTCGACGATGTGCTCGTCGAAGAGGCCGAGCGTGGACGGGTTCGTCAGCATCAGCCCGGCCGTGCGCTCGTTCACCTTCGCGCGCAGGTCGTCGAGGTCGAGATTGCCGCGCTCGTCCGTCGCGACCTTCGCGAGCTTGTAGCCGGCCATCGTCACGCTCGCCGGGTTCGTGCCGTGCGCCGTGTCTGCCGTGACGATCGTGTCGCGCTGCTCGCCCTCGCCCGCGATCCTCGAAGTAGGCGCGCATCAGCATCAGCCCGGTCAGCTCGCCCTGCGAGCCTGCGGCGGGCTGCAGCGAGCAGGCGTGGAGGCCGGAGACCTCCTGGAGGATCTCCTGGAGGCGCCACATCAGCTCGAGCGCGCCCTGCGCCGACTCCTCCTCCTGGTGCGGGTGCAGATCCTTGAAACCCGGCAGCGCGACGACGCGCTCGTTCACGCGCGGGTTGTGCTTCATCGTGCAGCTCCCGAGCGGATAGAAGCCCGTGTCGATCCCGAAGTTGCGGGTCGAGAGCGCGGTGAAGTGGCGGACGAGCTCGGGCTCCGAGAGCTCGGGGAGCCGCGGCGGCTCGGCGCGGCGCAGGTTCTCGGGAACGTCGACGGCCGGCAGCTCGAAGCTCGGCAGCGACGACGCGCGGCGACCCGGGCGGCTCTGCTCGTAGATCAGCTTCACGCCGTCACCTCCGCGAGAACGTCGGCGAGCAGGTCGATGTCCGCGGGGCTGCGCTTCTCCGTGACCGCGACGAGGAGGACGTCGTCAAGGCCCTCGTAGTCGCGGCCGAGCGCATAGCCGGGATGGACGCCGAGCTTGCGCGCGGCCGCGATCGTCTCGCGCGCGCTCCCTGGAACGCGGACCGCGAACTCCTTGAACGTCGGCCGGTCGGGAAACACGAGCGGGAGCCCGAGCCGCTTCTGGGCGTAGGCGCCGAGCGCGAGGCAGATCTCGCCGACCTCGCGCAGGCCCTGCGGCCCGAGCCAGGAGAGATGGACGAGCCCGGCGAGCGCGAGCAGTGTCTGGTTCGTCGTCATGTTCGACGTCGCCTTCTCGCGCCGGATGTGCTGCTCGCGGGTCTGGAGCGTAAGCACGTAGCCGCGGTCGCCGTTGAGGTCGGTCGTCTCGCCGATGATCCGGCCGGGGAGCCGCCGGATGTACTCGCGCTTCGCGGCGAGGAAGCCGTAGTGAGGGCCCGCGTAGGACTGGTAGTTGCCGGCGCCCTGACCCTCGCCGATCGCGAGCGCACAGCCGTAGTTGCCGGGCGCCTCGAGCACGCCGAGCGAGACCGGGTCGACGTGCGCGACGGCGAGCGCGCCGGCGTCGTTCGCCGCGGCTGCGAGCTCGGGCGCGGGCTCGAGGCAGCCGAAAAAGTTCGGCTGCTGGAAGATCACGGCCGCGGCGTCCTGCGCCGCCTCGGCCAGTCGCTCCGGATCGGTCGTGCCGCCGGTGTGCGGAACCTCGACGACCTCGAGACCGAAGCCGACCGCGTACGTCTTCACGACCTGGCGCACCTGCGGGTTGAGCGACTCGACAAGCACGACCTTCGAGCGGCCGGTCGCGTCGCGCGCGACGAGACACGCGTCGGCAGCGACGGTGGTGCCGTCATAGCCGGATGCGTTGGACACGTCCATCGCGGTCAGCTCGCAGATCGCCGTCTGGTACTCGAAGATCGCCTGGAGCACCCCCTGGCTCATCTCCGGCTGGTACGGCGTGTAGGCGGTCAGGAACTCCCCGCGCGCGAGCACCGCATCGACGACCGCGGGCACGTAATGGTCGTAGATCCCCGCGCCGAGGAACGAGAGCTCCTTCGTGGTGTCGACGTTCTTCGCCGCGAGCTCCTCGAGATGCCGCACGAGCTCGGGCTCGGAGAGCGCCGGCTCGAGATCGAGCCTGCCCTCGAAGCGGACGGCAGCCGGAATGTCGCGGAAGAGTTCCTCGACGGACGCGACGCCGATCGCGGCCAGCATCTCCTCGCGATCGGAGTCTGTGAGTGAAAGCTGGCTCAAGAGTCCCTGAGCAGCTGCTCGTACGCGTCGAGCTCGAGCAGCGCGTCGACCTCCGCCGGATCGGAGAGGCGGATCCGGAGCAGCCAGCCGTCGCCGTAGGGATCCTCGTTCACCGTCTCGGGCGCCTCGACGACCTTCTGGTTCACCTCGAGGATCTCGCCGGAGAGCGGCGCGACGACGTCGGAGACCGCCTTGACCGACTCGACCTCGCCGTACGACGCGTCCTTCGACACCGTCGCGCCCAGCTCGGGCGCCTCGAAGTGGACGAGCTCGCCGAGCGCGTCCTGCGCGAACCAGGTGATCCCGACCGTCGCCTCGTCGCCCTCGATCCGAGCCCAGTCGTGTTCGGGGTGGTACTTGAGGTCGCCGGGATAGGTCTCCTCTGCGGCCATCAGCTCTCCTTCTTGTAGATCGGTTTCGGGACGACCGTCGCGCGCCGATCCTTGCCGCGGACGTCGATCGCGAGGGCGGTTCCGGGTGCGGCGTTCGCTGCCGGCACGTACCCCAACCCGATCCCGCGGTCGAGCATCGGCGAATGCGTTCCGGAGGTCACGTCGCCACCGCCTGCGATCGCCATCCCGTTCCGCGGCACCGCCTTCTCGTCCATCGTGAACGCGACGAGCTTCCGCTCCGGGCCTCCCTCCTTGATCCGACGCAGCTCCTCGACGCCGGTGAAGTCCTTGTCGAGCGCACACGTCCAGGCGAGACCGGCGCTGATCGCGTCCGTGTCCGGGGTGATGTCGTTCCCGTGGAGCGGGTAGCAGACCTCGAGCCGCAGGGTGTCGCGAGCGCCGAGGCCGCACGGCACCGCGCCCGCCGCGACGACTACGTCCCAGAGCGCGACGGCGTCCTCCGCGGGACACATCAGCTCGCAGCCCGTCTCGCCCGTGTAGCCGGTGCGCGCGACCATCGCCTCGATCCCGCCGACCTCGCCCATCGCGTGCGTGAACGGCTTCGCTTCGGGGAGCCGCAGGCGCTCGATGGTGCGTGGGCCCTGGACCGCGAGCAGCGCGTACTCGTCGGAGGCGTCACGCACTTCCGAGCCGCGGATCTCCCGTTCCTTCAGCCACCCGTAGACCGGTTCGCGGTTCGAGGCGTTGCAGACGATCAGGAAGTGGCCGGCGTCGAGCCGGTAGACGATCACGTCGTCGACGATCCCGCCCCGCTCGTTCGTGAGCAGCGTGTACTGCGCCTCGCCGTCGGAGAGGCGCTCGAGGTCGTTCGAGAGCAGGCTCTGCAGGAGCTCTGACGCTTTAGGCCCTTCGATGTGCAGCTCGCCCATGTGCGAGACGTCGAAGACGCCGCAGTCTGTGCGCACCGCCCGGTGCTCGGGGATCACGCCCTCGTACTGGACCGGCATCTCCCAGCCGGCGAACGGAACGAGACGCGCGCCGGCGGCAACGTGGCGCTCGTGGAGCGGTGTCCGCAGGAGCGTCTGCACGGCGCGGACTCTAGTCGTTCCGCGTCGCCCGACCTCCTGTTCCCGGGCTCAGTCCTCGCGGAGGAAGGACGGGATCTCGAGCTCCTCGTCGGTGCGCTCCGGACGACGCACCACCGGCTCGCCGTTCGTCGGCTCGTGGGTCTGCGTCGACTCGATCCGCCGGCGCCGCTTGGAGCCGCCGAAGCCGGTCGCGATCACGGTTACGCGCACCTCGTCGCCGAGCGACTCGTCGATCACGGCCCCGAAGATCACGTTCGCGTTCCCGTCGGCGGCGCTCGTGACGACCTCGGCGGCCTCGTTCACCTCGAAGAGGCCGAGCTCGGAGCCGCCGGTGATGTTGAGGAGGATCCCGGTGGCGCCGTCGACGGACTGCTCGAGGAGCGGCGACGAGATCGCCGTCCGGGCCGCCTCGGCGGCCCGGTTCTCGCCGGAGGCGGAACCGATTCCCATCATCGCCGAGCCGGCGTCGCGCATGATCGTGCGCACGTCCGCGAAGTCGAGGTTGACGATCCCGGGCACGGTGATCAGATCGGTGATCCCCTGGACGCCCTGGCGGAGGATGTCGTCCGCGATCCGGAAGGCCTCGGTGACCGGCGTCCGCTTCTCGACGACCTGGAGCAGCCGGTCGTTCTCGATCACGATCAGCGTGTCGACGCGGTCGCGCAGGTTCTGGATCCCCTGCTCGGCCTGCGTCGAGCGCGTGCGCCCTTCGAACGCGAACGGCTTGGTGACGACGCCGACCGTGAGCGCCTCGAGCTCGCGCCCGAGCTCGGCGACGATCGGGGCACCGCCCGTGCCTGTGCCGCCGCCCTCGCCGGCGGTGACGAAGATCATGTCGGCGCCCTTCAGCGCCTCCTTCAACTCGTCGCGCGACTCCTGCGCGGCGGCCAGACCCACGTTCGGGTCGGCGCCGGCGCCGAGCCCGCGCGTCGCCTTCGAGCCGATGTGGATCTTGACGTCGGCGTCCGTCATCAGGAGCGCCTGCGCGTCGGTGTTGACGGCGATGAACTCGACGCCGCCGACGCCTGCGTCGACCATCCGGTTGACGGCGTTCGTGCCGCCGCCGCCGACGCCGACCACCTTGATCACGGCGAGATAGTTGCCGGTTGCATCTCTCATGTCAGGGACTCCATCGCCTGTCGGGTACGGGGGCTCGAGGGTGTGCTACCTGAAGCTCGAGTAGAGGATCGGTGTGCTCCAGCTCCGTTCGGCGTCCAGGGTATGTCTCCTTGGAGCGCCTGTCAACGCCGATCTCAAGGTGAGGTCGAGGTTGCAGTCTCGACCTCTACGTGAGAGTCGAGCGTTGGGGAGGCGACCGGGCGTTCAGGAACGCTGACATCGAGGTAGCCGCCCGAGGCGAGGAGCGCCGGCAGGATCCGGCGCGCGAGCTCGAGCTTGAGCGCGCGGTCCGAGTCGTCGCCGAGGCGCAGCTCGAAGCCGGAGCGGAGGACGAGCGTCAGCTCCCGTGGCGTGGAGCGGACGGCGGTAACGCGTGCAGGGAGCGGCCTGCGGACGAGCGGCGCCACCGCCCGGACGGCGCCCCGCACGTCGCCGGCGACCGGCTCGCCGAGGCGCACGTCGACCTTCGGCGTCAGCCAGATCCTGGGCAGCCCGGCGCGAGCGCCCTTGTCGAGCGGCGCGATCACGCGTCCGCTCGCGGCGGCGAGCCAGGAGTCCTTGCCCTGCCGCAGGACGGCGACGGGTCGCTCGGGGACGATCGTGGCGCTCAGCGTGTGCGGGAACGCCCGATCGAACGAGACCGCCGCAACGGTCGGCACGGCCTCGACGGCCGCCTCGAGCTCGGCGAGGTCGAGCCCGACGAGCGGTCGACCCTCGGCGGCTGCGAGCACGGTCTGCACCTGGGCGGAGACGTGCGTCGGCGCGCCGACGATCTCGAGCTCCTGCACCGCGAAGGCGGAGGTCCCACGCGCGAGCCCGTAGGCGCCGGCTGCGACGGCGAGCAGCGCAAACCCGGTCAGCAGCGAGCGTGCTGAGGGGACGAGTCGGGTGAATCGAACGCGAACGCCGCCGCGTGGGAGCTCCAGGACCGCGTCGGTCGACGGGGCACGCCGACGCATGCGGCCTGATTGTCTCCCGTCCGCCACGGTGGCGACTTCGCCGCCAAGCGGACCGTTCCTACTCGGGCACGGAGATCGGGCCGAGGAGCTCGACCTCGTGCTCGAGCTCGACGCCGTACTGCTCACGGGCTCGGTGGCGGGCTTCCGCCATCAGGGCCAGAGCGTCGGCGGTCGTAGCGTCGCCGGCGTTCTCGATGAAGTTCGCGTGCATCGGAGAGATCAGCGCGCCGCCGATTCGATGGCCCTTGAGGCCGCACGCTTCCAGCATCCGCCCTGCTCCGAGCTCGTGCTCCGGGTTCTTGAAGACGCTGCCGAAGGTGCGCTTGTTCGTCGGCTGGGTCGCCTTGCGGCGGGCGATCAGGTCGGCGATCTCGGCCCTGATCTCGGCGGTTGCGCGTGGCGTCAGCCGGTACTCGACCTGTGCGACGACCTGGCCGTGGCGGAGATTCGAGTGCCTGTAGGAAAGCCCAAGCTCGGCGGGTGTTTGCCAACCGCTTCCCTGTGCTGTGACGACGAGCGCGCGGCTCAGGATCGCGGACCAGTCGCTGCCGTAGGCGCCCGCGTTCATCCAGACGCCGCCGCCCGCGGTGCCGGGGATCGCGCAGGCGAACTCCAGCCCGCCGAGTCCGGCAGCTCGGGCGTGGTGGAGACAGACCGCGTTCGTCGCACCGCCTCCGGCGCGCAGCGTCTCTCCGTCCGAGGAGACCGCCGCGAGCTCGCCGCCAAGCCGGAGCACGAGCGCGTCGACGCCTTCGTCCGCCGCGAGCAGGTTCGAGCCCAGGCCGACAGTGGCGACGGCCAGGGCGCGCTCCGCCGCCCAGGCGAGCGCCTGCTCCAGCTCCGCCAGGGTCGACGGACGCGCGAACGCCCGCGCCGGTCCGCCCGTGCCGATCGTCGTCAGCCGAGCGAGCGGGACCGCCTCCTCGATCGCGATCAGCGCGACTCCAAGATCAGCTTCGCGGCTCGGTCGACGTCGCCGGCGCCGAGCGTCAGGACGAGATCGCCGTCGCGCGCCCAGCGGCCGACGATCGCGGCGCCGTCCTCGAGCGTCGGCGCCCAGCCGGCCGTCAGCCCCGGCCGCAGCGCATCGAGCACGAGCTTCCCGCCCACTCCCTCGAGCGGCTGCTCCCGCGCCTCGTAGATCTCGGTCACGCAGACCGCGTCCGCCGCGGAGAGCGCCTCGCCGAACTCGTGCGCGAGGTGGCGCGTGCGCGAGTAGAGGTGCGGCTGGAAGAGGACGAGCACGCGGCCGTCCGTCCGCTCGCGCGCCGCCGCGATCGTGGCGGCGATCTCGGACGGATGGTGGGCGTAGTCGTCCACGATCGTCACTCCACCGCGTTTGCCCACGAGGTCGAAGCGCCGGCCTGCCCCACGAAAGCGCGCGAGCACCGGCTCGGCGTCGCCGCGCGCGACGCCCGCAAGCTCGAGCGCCGCAAGCGCGGCGGCGGCGTTCCGCCGGTTGTGCTCGCCCGGAACCGCGAGCTCGAACGAGACCGGCTCGAGCTCCCAGCCGCGGACGACCTGCGGCACCTGCGCGAGCCAGCCGTCGAACAGCTCCTCGACCTCGGCCTCCGACGCGAACGTCGCGTGATGGTCGAGCTCGACGTTCGTGACGACGGCGATCTCCGGCCGCAGGCTCTCGATCGTCCGGTCGGACTCGTCCCCCTCGACGACGAGCCAGCCGGAGCCGGCGGCCGCGTTGCCGCCGAGCTGCGGGATCTCGCCGCCGATCAGGTACGCCGGATCGAGCTCAAGCTCCGCGAGGACGAAGGCGATCATCCCGGTCGTGGTCGTCTTCCCATGCGCGCCGGAGACGACGATCGAGCGCTGGAGCGAGACGAGCTCGGCGAGGAGCTCCGCGCGCGGCCGTCCCTGAACCTGCTCGGCGTACGCGGTCGAGACCACCGTCTCCCAGCCCTCTCGCACGACCGGCTCTGGGCCTAGCTCGAGCGGGACGCCTTCGAGCGCGTGGAGATACGGCGTCTCGACCCGATCCCAGCCGCCGACCTCGGCGCCCCACGCGCGCGCGAGGAAGGCATAGGACGAGAGGCCCGCGCCGCCGATCCCGACGAACCAGATCCGGCGGCCGTCGAGCAGGCAGGAACGGGCGAGCCGGCGCGCCTTCAAGCCCGTGCAAGCGCGATCAGCTCCTCGGCGATCTCGTCGGCGGCACGGGGACGAGCCATCGCGAGCATCGCCGCCCGCATCGCCGCGAGCCGGTCGGCGTCGGCCAGCAGCTCCTCGACGAGCGCCGGGACTCGCTCCAGCTCGGCCTCCGGGACGACGATCGCGCCGCCGCCGCGCTCGAAGTGGCGCGCGTTCAGGGTCTGGTGGTCGCCGGTCGCATGCGGATAGGGGACGAGGATCGACGGCGTTCCTGCCGCGGCGAGCTCCCAGACGGTTCCGCCGGCGCGGGAGATCGCGAGATCGGGAGCCGCGAGCGCCGCGCCGAAGTCCGGCGTCGTCGGCACGAGCACGTAGTCGGCGCGCGCCACGAGCGGACGCAGCCGGTCGAAGTCGCGCGCGCCCGAGACGTGCAGCACCGCCGGGCCGACCGTCCCGAACCTCTCGACGGCGAAGTCGTTGAGGCTGCGTGCGCCGGCGAGCGCGCCGAAGAACGCGAGCACCGGGCGATCAGTCGGTAGCCCGAAGAGCCGCCGGCTCTCGGCCTGCTCGGCGCCGCGGTGCGCGAGCGGGACCGGCCGCCCTGTCACCCTGTACTTCGGCGGGGTTCGGCCTGCCAGCTCGTACGCGAGGAAGACTCGGCGGGCGAACGGCGCCGCGAGCCGGTTCGCGAGCCCGAGGTGCGCGTCCGCCTCGGTGAGCGCCGCCGGGATCCGCCTGAGCCGAGCGGCGAGCACCATCGGCCCGGCCACATACCCGCCGCCGCCGAGGACGACATGCGGCCGCCGGCGGCGGAGGATCTCGAGGCAGGCGCTCGGCGCCTTCGCGGCGAGCAGCAGCGAGCGGAGCAGCGCGACCGACGGACGGCGCGGAAAGCCGGCGATGCGAAAGGGATCGAACGCGTAGCCGTGCTGCGGGACGAGCTCAGCCTCGACGCGATCCGGCGACCCGGCGAACGTCACCTCCACCCCGCGCTCGCGCAGGGCTTCGGCCACCGCGAGCGACGGGAGCACGTGCCCGGCCGTGCCCCCCGCTGCGATCAGGCACCGAAACTTTGCTGGGGGCTCGCTCATCAGCCGCGATGTTAAGGAGGATCCCGACCGCGCCGAGGAGGATCACGAGGCTCGAGCCGCCGTAGGAGACGAACGGGAGCGGAATCCCGGTCAGCGGGGCGATTCCCATCACCGCGGCGAGGTTGACCGCGGCCTGGCCGCAGACGAGCGACGTCACTCCCGCCGCGACGAGCTTGCCGAACGGGTTGCGGCAGCGCAGCGCCACCGTGAAGCCGGCGAAGGCGAACGCTCCGAAAGCCGCGATCACGGCAGTCGTGCCGACAAGGCCGAGCTCCTCGCCGACGATCGCGAAGATCATGTCCGTGTGCGCCTCGGGGAGGTAGTTGATCTTCTGGACGCCTTGGCCGAGCCCCTCGCCGGTGAGCCCGCCCGACCCCATCCCGATGATCGCCTGCACGTTCTGGAAGCCGGCTCCCTGAGCGTCCTGCCACGGATCGAGGAAGCTCAAGACCCGTGCGCGCCGGTAGGGCTCGATCCAGATCGCGGCGAGGCCGATCGTGACCGCGATTCCTCCCGCCGCCGCCAACGTTCGCGCCGGCACTCCTGCCACGACAAGCATCCCCGCCAACATCAGGACGAGCGCGATCGTCGTCCCGAGGTCGGGCTGGAGCAGGATCAGCCCTGCGAAGGCGCACGTGAGCAGGCCGAGCGGGCGCCAGAGCTCGGCGAGCGTTCGCGGCGCACCCTTGCGAGCGAGATACATCGCGGCGAAGAGGAGCAGAGCGAGCTTCGCAAGCTCGGAGGGCTGGAACGAGGCCGGCCCGAGGTAGAGCCAGCGCCGTGCGCCGTTGATCTCCGGGCCGAGGACGAGCACGGCGGCGCAGAGTCCGAGCGCGACCAGGACGAGCGGCGGCGCGAGCAGCCAGAGACGCCGGTTGTCGAAGCGCGAGGCGGCGACGAGGAGAACGATGCCGAGCGCCGCGTAGATCCCCTGCCGCTTCAGGTACGTCATCGGGTCGCCGTTCCCGATTGCGGCGGCGGCCGACGTGGCGCTGTAGACCATCACGAGCCCGAACGCGACGAGGCTGAGCGTCACGAGCACCAGCACGCGCGCGGCGACCTGCCTCTGGTTGGCCGGAGTCACCCCGAGAGGTTCTGGACGAGCCGCCTGAACTCCTCTCCGCGGTGCTCGAAATCCCTGAACTGGTCGTAGCTGGCGCACGCCGGCGAGAGCAGCACGAGCTCGCCCGGACGTGCCGCGCCTGCGGCCTCCGCGACAGCCCGTTCGAGCGTCGTCGAGAAGAGGAACGGCACGCCCGCGTAACCGAGATCGCCGGCGAGCGGATCGGCGGCCTCGCCGATCAGGTACGCCGTCGCGACGTTCGCGCGCGCAACGTCCTGCGCGAAGTCGTCGAACCGCTCGCCCTTCAGGGAGCCGCCGAGAATCAGATGGAGCGGCGCGTCGAAGGCGGTGAGCGCGCGGCGAGCCGCCGCCGTGTTCGTCGCCTTCGAGTCGTTGACGTAGCGGACCCCGCCCCGCTCGGCGACGAGCTCGAGCCGGTGCGGGACGCCGGGAAACGTGCGGAGCGCCTCGGCGATCGCGTCGTCGGAGAGACCGGCGGCACGCGCGGCGGCCGTTGCCGCGGCGGCGTTCTCGCGGTTGTGGGCGCCGGGGATCAGCGGCTCGGCGGGCAGCTCGTCGTCGGCCGAGAACTCGACGCGACGCGCCTCGCCGGGGATCGACCCGAAGCCGCGCGGGACGATCGCGACGTCGTCGCTCGTCTGGTTCTCGAAGATCCGCAGCTTCGCGGCGCGGTAGGCATCGAGGTCGCCGTGCCGGTCGAGATGATCGGGCTCGAGGTTGAGCAGGACGGCGAGCCACGGCCGGAACGCGTCGATGTCCTCGAGCTGGAAGGACGAGAGCTCGCAGACGATCGGCTGCGTCGTGGCAACCACGCCGACGAGCTCCGAGAGCGCCGTGCCGACGTTGCCCGCGGTGGGCGCGCCGAGCATTTCCCCGAGCAGCTCCGTCGTCGTCGTCTTCCCGTTCGTCCCGGTGACGCCGACGATCGGATTCTCGAGCAGCCGCGAGGCGAGCTCGATCTCCGACCACACGGGAATCCCGCGCTTGCGCGCGGCTGCGACGAGCGCGACCTCGCCCGGCACCCCCGGGCTCTTGACCAGCACGTCGACGCCGTCGAGCAGCGCGAGCTCGCCGTCGTTCCCGAGCGTTCGATCCGCCGCCACGACCTCGACGCCGCGCGCCTCGAGCGCCGCCTGCGCAGCCAGACCCGACCGTGCCAGGCCCAGTACCAGCACCCGGTCGGGCACGAGGACTCGCGTCACAGCCGGAACTGGAGGTAGTAGCGGTAGTAGAGGACGAAGCCGCTTGTGCAGAGGATCGCCGCGACGATCCAGAAGCGGACCATGATCTTCGTCTCCGACCACGCCTTCATCTCGAAGTGGTGCTGGAGCGGCGCGATCAGGAAGACGCGCTTGCCCCTGTACTTGAACGAGAGCACCTGGATGATCACCGAGAGCGCGACGATGACGTAGATCCCCCCGATCAGGAGCAGCAGCGCCTCCGTACCGGTCACGATCGCAAAGCCGGCGAGCGCGCCCCCGAGCGCCATCGAGCCGGTGTCGCCCATGAAGACCTCGGCCGGGAAGCTGTTGTACCAGAGGAAGCCGATCGCGCCCCCGATCAGGGCCGCGGCGAGGATCGAGAGGTCGAGCAGGTAGTCGGTGCGCTCGCCGGACGCCGGTGCCGAGCGAATGTAGGCGATCACGCTGATCGAGAGGAAGGTGAAAAGCGAGATGATCGCCGTCCCCGCCGCGAGCCCGTCAACGCCGTCCGTCAGGTTGACGCCGTTCGCAGCGCCGGCGATCACGAAGAAGAGGAACGGATAGAAGAGGTAGGAGAGCGGGAGGTCAACGTCGACGATGGGCAGGTAGATCGACGTGCCAACGCGCCCCTCCTCCTGAAGGGCGAATCCGACGACGACGGTGATCGCGAGCAGGAGCAGGAGCTTCCAGCGACCCTTCAGGCCGAGCGAGCGGCGGTGGCGGAGCTTGATGAAGTCGTCGAGGAAGCCGATCGCTCCGCAGCCGACGGTGACGAACAGGACGGTGAGCGCGGGCAGCGTGTAGCGCGAAAGGGCGAAAAACGGGAGGAAGGCGCAGAGCATGATCAGCAGGCCGCCCATCACGGGCGTCCCCTGCTTGACGACATGGCCGGCGGGGCCGTCCTCCCGAATCGGCTGGCCGAGCTCGTTCCGGCGCATGAACTCGATGAACTTCGGGCCGATCACGATCGAGACGACCATCGCGATCAGGCCGGCGATCAGGACACGGACCATCAGCCTGCCTCGTTCGCCAGGGCCGGAGCGACCCCTTCGAGCGCGAGCGCACGCGAGGCCTTGACGAGCACGGCGTCGCCGGGGCGAAGCCGCTCGCGCGTCGCCGCGACGGCCGCCGTCGCGTCGGGAACCCAGGTGTCGGAGCCGTAGCCGCGGGCGAGCTCGCCGACCGCGACGACCTCGATCCCGAGCTCGCGCGCCAGCACGCCAAGCTCGCGGTGATAGCGCTCGGCGTGCTCGCCCAGCTCGGCCATGCCGCCGAGGACGGCGAGCTTGCGCTCGGCTGGGAGGCCCGGCGAGCTGCTCGAGCGCGGCGCGCATCGAGGTCGGGTTCGCGTTGTAGGCGTCGTTGATCGCGACGCCGCCGCCGGGGAGCTCGAGCTCCTCGCCGCGCCAGCGCGAGAGCTCGACGGTGTCGGCCGCCTCCTGCAGCCGGTCGAGCGGGAGGCCGAGCGCGTGGTAGGCGGTCAGCGCCGTGAGCGCGTTCTGGGCCTGATGGCGCGAGCGGAGCGGAAACCGGATCCGGCCTCCCTCGAACGCGACGTGGGCGCCGTCCTCCCGGAGCTCGACGTCCACCTCGCCCACTCGCCGCACGTCGATGTCGTCGCGCTCGAGGTACGGCTCGAGCTCGGGCGAGCGCGGCACGACCGCGACTCCACCCGGCGGCAGTGCCGTGACGAGCTCGGCCTTCGAGCGGGCGACGCCGTCGACCGAGCCTACGAGCTCGAGATGCACCGGGCCGATCGCCGTGATCACGCCGAGGCCCGGTCGCGCGATCTCGCAGAGCTCGGCGATCTGGCCCGCGCCGCGCATGCCGAGCTCGACGAGGCACAGCTCGGTGTCCGGCTCGAGCCGGCCGAGCGTCAGCGGGACGCCGAGCTCCGCGTTCTCGCTGGCGCGCGTCGCGACGGTGCGCGCGACCGGAGCACAGAGCGCGGCGAGGATGTCCTTCGTCGACGTCTTCCCGGTCGAGCCGGTGATCCCGACGACCCGCGCCCGGCTGCGCGCGCGCAGCGCTCGCCCGATCGCCGCCAGCGCGGCGTGCTCGTCGTCGGGGACGAGCGTCGCGGCGCCCTGCGCCCGCGCGGCGTCCACGAAGGCGCGCCCACCGCGAACGGCGACGAAGAGGTCGCCCGGCCCGGCGGTGCGCGAGTCGATCGTCAGCCCGGTGGCGTCGCCGTCGCCGTCGAGCCGACCGAGCCCGCGCAGCTCGTCGAGCGGAAGCGAAATCATCGGCGGAGCAGCTCCCGCGCGACCTCGCGATCGTCGAACGGGAGCTTCTCGCCCGCGACCTCCTGCCCCTGCTCGTGCCCCTTGCCGGCGATCACGACGACGTCGCCCTCGTCCGCCAGGTCGATCGCGCGGCCGATCGCGGCGCGCCGGTCGGGGTCGATCTCGACGTCGGTGCCGGCCCCCTGGAGGATGTCCTGGATGATCGCGAGCGGTTCCTCGCCGCGGGGGTTGTCCGAGGTGACGATCACGACGTCGGCGAGATCCTTCGCGAGCTTGCCCATCAGCGGCCGCTTGCCCCGGTCGCGGTCGCCGCCTGCGCCGAAGACGACGAGCACGCGTCCCTCGGCGAGGTCGCGGGCGGCGCGGAGCACGTTGTCGAGCGCGTCCGGCTTGTGCGCGTAGTCGACGACGACCGCGAACGGCTGGCCCTCGTCCACCGCCTCGAAGCGGCCGGGCACTCCTTCGAGCGCCTCGATCACCGGCCGCGATGTCGGCCTCGGGCACGTCGAGCAGGATCCCGGCGGCGACGGCCCCGAGCGCGTTCTCGACGTTGAAGCGGCCGCGGAGGCGCGAGCGGATCTCGATCCCGCCGGCCGTGAAGCGCGCGCCCTTGGCATCGAGGACGAGCTCGTCGGGCCGGATCTCCGCGTCGTCGGCGAAGCCGAAGGTGACGAGCGGCGCGCGGCGCTGGTCGGCCAGCTCGCCCGCAAGCTTCCGCCCCCACTCGTCGCCCACGTTGACGGCGGCGGGTGGCGGCGCGGCGCCGGTGAAGAGCCGGCGCTTCGCGGCGAAGTAGTCGTCCAGATTCGCGTGGAAGTCGAGGTGATCCTGGCTCAGGTTCGTGAAGACGAGGACGTCGAAGCGGACGCGGTCGAGCCGGTGGAGGACCGAGGCGTGCGAGGAGGCCTCGAGCGCCACGCTCCGATTGCCGGCGTCGAGCATCTCGCGGAAGGTGCGCTGGAGGTCGATCGCCTCGGGCGTCGTCCGGACGACCGGTCGCACCTCGCGGCTCCCTGGGCCGCCGATCCGGCTCTCGACGGTGCCGAGTAGTCCGGGCGAGCGCCCGGCGGCCTCGAGCATCGACCAGAGCAGGAACGCCGTCGTCGTCTTCCCGCTCGTCCCGGTCACGCCCGCCACCTCGAGCTCGCGCGTCGGCTCGCCGAAGAAGACGTCGGCGGCCGTCGCCATCGCGGCGCGCGCGTCGGGAACGACGAGCTGCGTCACCTCGTGCTCGAGCGCCCGCTCGACGACGAGAGCGACGGCGCCGTTCTCGACCGCCTGCGGCGGCGTAGTCGTGTCCGTCCGCCGTCGAGCCCGGCACGCAGAAGAACGCGGCGCCGGGCGTCACCGCACGCGCGTCGTAGGCGAGATCCCGCACCTCGGCCGCAGCCATTCCGAGGACCGCCTCCGGTGCGAGCGCGGCGATCAGGCGCTCCAGCTCCATTCGCGCGGAACGCTACCGGCGCTTCAGGGCATCCGGAGCCACTTCGAGCTCCTGGAGGCCGTACTGGGCGATCCGCGAGAACGCGGGCGCCGCGACGACGCCGCCCCAGATCGCCGTCCGCGGCTCGTCGATCGAGACGAGCACCACGAGCCGCGGCCGTTTTGCGGGGACGACGCCCGACGAACGACGCGACGTAGGCAGAGGTCGAATATCCGCCCGGCACGGGCTTCGCGGCCGTGCCCGTCTTGCCTGCGACCGTGTAGCCGGGCACCGCGGCGGCCGCACCGGTGCCGCCCTCGGCGGAGACGACGTCGCGGAGCATCGTCATCACCTGCGCGGCGACGGTGCGCGAGACGACGCGACGGCTCGGCCCGCGCTCCGTTCGCCTGCCGCCGATCCGGTCGACGAGATACGGCGTGCGGAGGACACCGTCGTTCGCGATCGCGGCGTAGGCCGCCGCCATCTGGATCGGCGTCACCGCGATCCCGTGGCCGATCGGCACGTTGCCGATCGTCGACCCCGACCAGTACGACGGGAGGATTCCGATCGACTCGCCTGGATAGTCGATCGCCGAGGGCGCGCCGAAGCCGAAGCGGCCGATCCAGTCGATCAGCCGCGTCTGGCCGAGGAGCTGCGCGAGCGTGATCGTGCCGACATTCGACGACTGGGAGAGGATCTGGGCGACCGTCATCCGCTGCGTCGCGCGCGGCTCGTGCTCGTGGATCACGCGATCGGCCACCTGGATCGAGGTCTGGAGCGTGAACGGCGACTTCGGCGTCACGAGCTTCTCGGAGAGGGCGGCGGAGACCGTCACGAGCTTGAAGGTCGAGCCGGGCTCGTAGGTGTCGGTGACGGCACGGTTGCGCCGCCGGTCGGGCGGCGCCTTGCCGAAGCGGTTCAGGTCGTAGCCGGGCGCCGTCGCCATCGCGAGCACCGCCCCGGTCAGCGGATCGAGCACGATCGCCGTGCCCGCCTTGGCCCGCGAGCCGCGCACCGTCTCGCGCAGCACCTGCTCGGCCTGGGCCTGGAGCCGGTGATCGAGCGTCAGGAAGACGTTCTTCCCTGGCACCTCGGGTCGCGTGCCGATCACGTCGATCGAACGACCGAGCGGATCCTTGACGATCGTCTCGCTTCCCGCCCTGCCGGCGAGGGGCTCGTCGAGCGACCGCTCGAGTCCCTCGAGGCCTCTGTTGTCCACCCCCGCGAAGCCGAGCACCTGCGCCGCGACCCCGCGCTGCGGATAGGTCCGGAGCTCCTCGACGTAGAAGCCGAGTCCCGCCAGGTCCAGCTTCTCGAGCGCCGCCGCCTGCACCGGATCTGCCTTGCGCTTGACGTAGACGAAGTGGCGCGAGCGGTCGGCGAGCTGCTTGAAGAGCATGTTCGCGTCGAGGTCGAGCGCCTTGGCGGCCGCGATCGCCACGCGGCGGGGGTTCACGATCTGGCGCGGATCGGCGTAGACGGTCGTCGCCTGCTCACCGATCGCGAGCGGCTCGCCCTTCCGGTCGAAGATCGTGCCGCGGCCGGCCGGGATCACGATCGTCTGCTTGTGCTGGCTCGACGCGATCCGGTCGAGCGTGCCCGCCTGGACGGCCTGGAGCCACACCGCCCGGGCGAGCGTTCCCGCGAAGACGAGCACGGAGAGCGCCAGCAGGAGGCGAATCCGGCGATTCGAGGTGCGCAGCGTCACTGCCGCACGGCTACCGGGGAGTGGGCGCGAGCTGCACGTATGCCGTGGTGTTCGCGTCGGCCGGCACGAGTCCTAGCCGCTGTCTCGCCTGGGCCTCGATCCGAGCCGCGGCGGCGGCGCTCGAGAGCTGCGAGCTGAGCCGCGCGTTGTCGGCGCGGAGCTGGATCCGCTCGCGCCCGAGCTCGTCCAGGCGGACGTTGAGCTGGAGCACGGCGACGTTGACCGCGACCACGCCGGCCAGGAGGACGCCGAAGAGAACGATCCAGAGCACGCCGCCGAACGCGCGAGGGCGGGCGGCTGCGGCCGGCTTCCGGCGGACTCGCGGCCGTGGCAGCACATGAGCGTGAGCGTCGGCCCGAGCGGTTGCCGGCGCGGTGGCGAGGCTGCTCACGCCTTGACCGCCACCCGGAGCTTTGCGGAGGCCGACGCGCGGGTTCTGCTGCACCTCGCGCGCGCTCGGCCGGATCGGGCTTGCGCGTCACGTCGCGCAGGAAGGGCTCGTTGCCGCACACGCAGATCGGAAAGTCGGGCGGGCACGTGCATCCGCGCGCCTGCTCGCGGATGTACTGCTTGACGATCCGGTCCTCGAGCGAATGGAAGCTGATCACGGCGAGCCGGCCGCCCGGGCGCAGCATCCGCACCGCCGCCGGCAGCGCCGCCTCGAGCGCGCCGAGCTCGTCGTTGACGGCGATCCGGAGCGCCTGGAAGACCCGCTTGGCGGGATGCCCCTCGCCGAAGCGGGCCGGTGTCGGGATCGCGTGCTTGATCGTCTCGGCGAGGTCGCTCGTGCGTTCGAACGGACGCTCGGCGCGGCGGCGGACGATCGCGCGGGCGATCGGGCGCGCGTACCGCTCCTCCCCGTAGCGGCGGAAGAGGAGCGCGAGCTCACGCTCCTCCGCCTCGTTGACGAGATCGCGGGCGGTGAGCTCGGCAGAAGCGTCCATCCGCATGTCGAGCGGCGCGTCGGCAGCGTAGGAGAACCCGCGCTCGGGCCGATCGAGCTGCATCGAAGAGACGCCGAGGTCGAGCAGGATCGCGTCGGCCTGGACGTCGTTTGCCGCGAGCTGGCCGAGCACGAGCGAGAACTCGCCGCGGAGCAGGCGAGCCTGCACGCCGGCGTGGCTCTTGAAGCGGTCGAAGTAGCTGCGCACGGAGGGATCGCGGTCGATCGCGATCAGCTTCCCCTCGACCCTCGAGGTCGGCGGCGAGCAGGCGCGAATGGCCGCCGGCACCGAACGTCGCGTCGACGACCGTCTCGCCCGGCCGCACGGCGAGTCGTTCGCGCACCTCCTCGGCGAGGACGGGGACGTGATCAGACGTTCTTGGCTGCAAGACGTTCGGCAACATCGTCCGCGCTCCCTTCGACCTTGGTGACTTGCGTGGCCCAGGACGTGCGATCCCAGATCTCGAGGTGGTCGCGAACGCCGGCGACGACGACCTCACGCCCGAGCTGGGCGTGCCGGACGAGCGCCGGCGGCACGAGCACGCGGCCCTGCTTGTCGAGCTCGGCGTCGGCGGCGGCGGCGAAGAAGAAGCGCATCAGCTCGCGCGTCTCCGGCGCGAAGGGGTCGAGCGGCGCGAGGCGCTCGTCGGCGAGTTGCTGCCAGTCGGCGCGTGCAAAGACCGCGACGCAGCTGTCGAGGCCGCGCGTGAGGACGACGCCGCTCGCGAGCGCGTCGCGAAACTTGGCCGGCAGCGTGAGCCGGCTCTTGTCGTCGATGGAGTGTTCGTACTCGCCGAAGAACATCGTCTTCCCGTCCGTTCTCACGTTCGGTTGGCTCCCACTTTCTCCCACTCTAATCCACCATTCCCCACTTGTCTACCCCAGTGGGATGGAAAAGGTGGGCTACAGCGCGATCGGGCTGCGAAGACGCCGCGGCCGGTGAGCGCGGCCGCACCGCAACGCGCGGCGAAGGCGAGCGCGTCCGCGGTGGCGCGGCCCTCGGCGAGCGCGTAGGTGAGCCCGGCCGCGAAGCAGTCGCCGCAGCCGTAGGAGTCCTTGACCGGACCGGGCGGCGGCACGGCCTGGTAGGGGCCGCCCGGCTGAGCCCAGCCGCCCAGCGCGCCCGCGGTCGAGACGACGAGGTCGGGCGGCGGCTCCAGGTCGCCGGGCTGATAGCGCTCGCCCTCGTCCTCCCCGCTGCCGACGAGCGCATCGAGCCGGACGCCGCCCGTGCGGAGCGTCTCGAGCTCGCGCGAGGTTGCCACGAGGATGCGAGCGCGGCGCGCCTGCTGGAGCGCCTTCGCGTCGCCGCTGACGAAGTAGACGGCGTCGGCGCGATCGAGCTCCTCCCAGGGCAGCTCGCCGTCGGCGCCGCGCGGCCGCAGCTTGTCGCCGAGCACGGTGATCGAGCGCTCGCCATGCGCGTCGACGTGGCAGAACGCGCGGCGCTGAGGCTCGCCTCCAAGCGTCGCTTCGACGCGGACGCCGGCCGTGGCGAGCTCCGCGCGTGCCCGTCGACCACGGTCGTCGTCGCCGAGAGCGGTGAAGAGCGCGATATCCGCCCCAAGCCGCGCGAGCTGCAACGCTGCGACCCCGCCACCGCCACCGGCCTGCGACCACGTCTCGGAAGCGTGGACGATCCCGCCGGGTCGCGGCAGTTCCTCGACCCGGGCGAACTCGACCCACTCCACATGGCCGACGACCCCTACGCGCATCGATCCAGTCTCACAGTTGCGGCCTCCCCCACGTTTAGAAGGATGATGGAAGCAGTGGCGACGATTCCTCCGTTCGAGCGCTTCTACCTCGAGCACCGCGAGATCGTGCTCGGGTTTCTCCGCCGGCGGATGACCCGCGACGCGGCGGACGATGCATTCCAGGAGACGTTCCTCCGCGCGTTGCGCGCCTACGACCGGCTCGAGCACGGCGAGCACCTGCGCGCGTGGGTCCTGACGATCGCTGCGCGGATCGCGATCGATACGGGCCGCCGCAGCCGGCCGACCGTTCCCGAGCTTCCCGAGCTGCCGGTCGTCGACGGGCGTCCGGCCTACGCCGAGATCGAGCATCTCGGCCGACTCGCTGCCCCCGACCGAGCGTGCGGCCGTCGTCCTCCGCTACGCCTACGACCTCGCCTACGACGACATCGCGACGGCGCTCGGCTCGAGCCCGGAGGCCGCCCGCCAGGCCGCGTCGTCGGGAATCCGCCGCCTGCGCGCCCAGACCGAACTCTCAGTGGGAGGAACACCATGACCGTCTCGACCGAGCTCGACCGCCGCTTCCGCGAGGCCGCTGCCGCGGAAGGCCTGCTCGACGTCGGCTTCGACGTCGTCGACTCGCCGATCGGCCCGCTGCTCGTCGCCGCCACCGAGCGTGGGCTCTGCCGCGTCTGGTTTCGCCCAGATCCCGAGCAGCAGCTCGACTCGCTCGCGCGCACGTTCGGACCACGCGTCCTTCGCTCCCATGCCTCGGTCGCGAGCGCCGAGCGCCAGCTCGACGAGTACTTCGACGGCCGGCGCGAGAGCTTCGAGCTCGACGTCGACCTGCGCGGGGCGGCGCCATTCGCCCGCACCGTGCTCGAGGAGCTGGGACGCGTTCCCTATGGGCAGACGACGACCTACGGCACCCTCGCCGCCAAGGTCGGCGCGCCGCGCGCCGCCCGCGCGGTCGGCACGGTGATGAACCGGAACCCGATCCCGATCGTCCTCCCCTGCCACCGCGTCGTCGGCGCGAACGGCAGCCTCACGGGCTACGCGGGCGGGCTCGACCTGAAGGAGCGGCTGCTCCGGCTGGAGGGCGCGCTGCTCTAGTCGAGCAGGCGGTAGCCGACGCCCCAGACGTTGACGACGAAGCGGTCGTCGCGGCCGCACTGGAGCTTCGAGCGCAGGCGGGAGACGTGCGAGTCGAGCGTCCTCGTCCGGCAATGCGTCCGGAATCCCCAGACGTCGCGCAGGAGCTCGTCCTTCGTGAAGACGCGCCTCGGCTCGCTCGCCAGCTGGCAGAGGAGCGCGAACTCCTTGCCGGCGAGCTGAACGTCGTCGCCACCGACCGTCACGCGCCTCGTCGCCCGGTCGACGACGAGGTTCCCCGCTTCCAGCCGGTCGCCGTTCGGCGGAGCAATCCGACGCAACACGGCCCGGATCCGCGCCAACAGCTCCTCGTAGACGATCGGCCGGTGCACGTAGTCGTCGGCGCCGCGCTGAAACGCGCGGACACGATCGACGGCGTCCGCCCGCTCAGGCCCGAGCACGATCACCGGCACCTCCCGGTTCCACGTCCGCCCAGGCTCGCCGGCACGAAGGCGAGCGCAGAGGTCGAGCTCGGAAACGAGGACGAGATCCGGAAGCCGCCGCTCGGCGAGGTCGAGAGCCTCGCCGCCGAAGCGCGCGTTCAGGACCTCGAAGCCGTCTGTGACGAGCTGCCGCTCGAGGTAGTCGCGCGTCTCGGATTCGGAATCGGAGAGGAGCACGGCGGCGTTCCCAGCGGCGTTCATAGCTCGAAGCTAGCATCGGATTTTCCGAGCCGAAAGATGTCCTTTGTCTCGACTTCTCAACGCTTGCTCCCCAGTCGTCCGGGTGGCTCACGGCCGGTCCGGACGATGTTCGTCGCGCTTGCCGGCGCACTCGCAGCAGCCGCCTGGGCTGCCGCAGCCGGCACCGCATGGGAGCAGCACCCGCCACTGCCGGAGCCACGAACCGAGGTAGCCGCCGCGCTCGCGAACGGCTCGATCGTCGCCGTCGGCGGCTTCGTCTCCTCCGGGTCGAACTCGGCGAGAGCCGACACGTACTCGATCGCGGAGAACCGCTGGCGGCGGTTGCCCGACCTGCCGGTCGCGGTCGATCACGCGGCCGCGGCGAGCGCGAACGGGCGGGTCTACGTTTTCGGCGGCTACGGCGCCGACCGGCGGCCGCTCCGGACGGCCTTCGTTCTCGAGCAGGGACGCTGGCGCCGCGTCGCCCAGCTTCCGGACGCTCGCGCGGCGGCGGCGGCGGCTGTCGCGAACGGCGTCGTCTACGTGGTGGGCGGCGTCGACGCCCGCCGCGGGCTCGCCCGCGTCGCACTGGCACTCGACCTCCGAACCGGACGCTGGTCGCGAGTGCCTGGGCCGACACCGCGCGAACATCTTGCCGCAGCCGCGACGGGCGGTCGGATCTACGCGCTTGGCGGCCGGACCGCGGGCTACGACACCAACGTTGCCCTGCTCGAGGTCTACCGACCGGGAACCCGAACCTGGTCTCGCCTTCCGCCCGTGCCGCAGCCTCGCGGCGGCACCGGCGCCGCCGTCGTCTCGGGCCGGATCGTCTCCGTCGGAGGCGAGGAGCCTGCGGGCACGATCGCGAGCGTCTTCGCCTACACCCCGGCCGACCCGCCGCTGGCAGCGACTGGCCGACCTACCAACGCCGCGTCACGGACTCGGCGTCGTCGCCCACCGCGACCGCGTCTACGCCGTCGCGGGCGGCCCGCAGCCGGGCCTGACGACGAGCGGCGCGGTCGAGAGCCTGCGCGTCCCCTAGGTCAGAGCCGTCCCGAGCGGACGACCCCCATCAGCAGCCAGAAGCCGAGCGCGCCCGAGAGCAGGAAGCCGAGCACGGAGAGGAAGTGGATCCCGAAGAGCTCCGGCCCTTCGGTGGCGAGGATCCCGATCAGCGCCGAGCCGAGGAGGCCGCCGGCGACGACGAGCGCGACGACGACGCGATTGATCGCGACGTCGAGCTTGTGCATGAACTCGTCGAGTCCCTTGTGCACGAATCCGACCTCGATCTGGCCGTCGCGGATCTCCTGGAGCACGTCGTGCACCTGGTACGGCAGCTCGCGCGCGATCCCGAGCAGCTCCCGGCCCTGCTTCTCGGCCCGCTGAGCGAGGCGCTGCGGGGTGAAGCGCTCGAGCATCAGCGCCCGCGCGTAGGGCTGGGCCACCTCGAAGACGTTGAAGCCGGGATAGAGGTCGACGCCCACCGAGCCGAGCGTGGCGATCGCCTTGTCGAGCATCACGAAGCGCGTCGGCAGCCGCAGGTTCATCGCGTAGATCAGCGCGAAGCCCTCGCGGATCACCTGGATCGGGTCGATCTCCGCGAGGCTCGCGCCGTAGTAGCGGTAGTAGAGCTCGCGCAGCTCGGTCGTGAACTCCTCGTGGCGCTCCTTGGGGTAGCGAACGCCGAGCTCGGAGAGCCGATCCGGCATCGCCTCGATGTTCTCCGTGGCGGCGTCGATGAAGAGGCGCGTCAGCCGATCCATGTCCGCGTCGGTCAGCTTGCCGACGAGGCCGAAGTCGACGAGGCCGATCCGGGCGCCGTCGAGGACGAGGATGTTCGCCGGATGCGGGTCGGCGTGGAAGAAGCCGTGCCGGAAGATCATCTCCATCCACGTCTCCGTGATCCGGTAGGCGAGCTCGCGCCGCTCCTCCAGCGAGCGCGACTCCAAGTCGAGATCGGCAAGCTGGACCCCGTCCAGGAACTCGAGCGTCAGCACGCGCGAGCCGGAGTAGGTGCGGTAGACCTGCGGCACCCGCACGAGCTCGGAGCCCGCGAAGTTGCGCCGGAACGTCTCGGCGTTCCGCGCCTCGAGCCGGTAGTCGAGCTCGTACCTGATCGAGCGTGCGAACTCGTCGACCAGCGCGCTCGCGTCGATGAAGTCGAGCGAGCGGACGCGCTCCTTGATGATCCGCGCCGCCTGGTAGAGCAGCGCCAGGTCGGACTCGATCTGCCGTGGCGCGTTCGGCCGCTGCACCTTGACCACGACGGGATCGCCGTTCGGCAGTGTCGCCCGGTGCACCTGGCCGATCGAGGCGGCGGCGATGGGCGACTCGTCGAAGAAGAGGAACGCCTGCTCCAGCGAGAGCTCGAGCTCCGCCTCGACGACCGCACGCGCCTGCTCGAACGGGAACGGCCGGACGTCGTCCTGGAGGCTGCGGAGCTCGACGACGATGTCCGGCGGCACGATGTCCGGCCGAGTCGAGAGGAGCTGGCCGAACTTGACGAAGGTCGGCCCGAGCTCGTCGAGCAGCTCGCGCAGAT
Organism: uncultured Gaiellaceae bacterium; assembly: GCA_963745775.1. Taxonomy (GTDB): domain Bacteria; phylum Actinomycetota; class Thermoleophilia; order Gaiellales; family Gaiellaceae; genus Gaiellasilicea. The sequence goes on along the minus strand of CAVUYY010000012.1, from coordinate 366,567 downwards.
GGCGCCCCCGCTCCGAGCCCGCGTCCGAGTCGAGCTCGACTCGCGATGTCCACGGGAGGATGTCCGTCAGCTTGTGGCGCTCGAAGAAATAGCCGAAGCCGTGCCGGACCGCGACCTGCGCGATCTCGGAGAGCCGGCCGATCTTGCGGGTGCGTGGAGGCACTCCCATCGCCCGGAGTGTTGCACGGCAGCGACAGGCTTCCGGTCGCGCCGACGAAGATAGGGCCGTGGACGAAGGACTGATGCTCCTGCTCGTCGGCGCGATCCTCGCGGCGAGCATCGTCGTCGCGCTCGGCGCGGCTCGCACGGGCCTTCCTGTCCTCGTCGCGTTCCTCGGCCTCGGGATGCTGCTCGGCTCCGACGGCCCGGGCGGGGTCGAGTTCGACGACGCCGAGCTCGCGCGGGAGGTCGGGATCATCGGCCTCGCGCTGATCCTCTACGAGGGCGGGCTGCAGACGTCCTGGCGCCGGCTCCGCGAGGTCGTAGTCCCCGCGGCGCTCCTCAGCACGGTCGGCGTGGTCGTCTCAGCGCTGCTCGGCGGAGTCGCCGCGTACGCCCTGTTCGACCTCACCTGGCTCGAGGCTGTCCTGCTCGGCGCGGTCGTCGCCTCGACCGACGCGGCCGCCGTCTTCGCGACCCTTCGCTTCACCCATATCCGTCGCCGGCTCGCGCGGACGCTCGAGGCCGAATCCGGTGGCAACGATCCGATGGCGATCGCGCTGACGCTCGGTCTGATCGCCTGGATCGAGCGCCCGAACGCCTACGGGATCGACGACCTCCTGCTCCTCGTCGTCCGCCAGCTCGGGCTCGGCTTGCTGGTCGGCGTCGTCCTCGGAGCGGTCGCCACGCAGGTGTTCGGTCGGCTGCCCCACTCGATTGGCGCCTTCGCGCCCGTGGCGTCCGTCGCCGCAGCGGCGCTCTCGTTCGGCGCCGCGGACGTGATCGGCGGCAGCGGCTTCCTGGCCGTGTACCTCGTCGGGCTGGCCGTTGGCAGCACGCCGTCTCGCTACCGACGCCAGCTCGTCGCGTTCCACGAGGGGCTCGCGTTCCTGGCCCAGGTCGCGCTCTTCATCGTCCTCGGTCTGCTCGTCTTCCCGAACGAGCTGCCGGAGGTCGCGCTGCCCGGCCTCGCGCTCGCCGTGCTCCTGATGCTGGTCGTCCGACCTGTCGCCGTGTTCACATCGACCGCACTGAGCGCGTTCGACAACCGCGAGCGGCTGCTGCTCGGCTGGGCGGGGCTCCGTGGAGCCGTCCCGATCGTGCTCGCGACCTTCGTGCTCTCGTCCGAGGTGACCGAGTCGAACACGATCTTCAACGCCGTCTTCTTCGTGGTCGTCGTGTCGGCGATCGTCCAGGGGACGACGCTGGAGCGCGTCGCCGGTCGCCTGGGGCTCCTCTCACCCGCCCCGCCGGCGCGCGAGGCGCCGCTCGAGGTCGGCCCGTTGAGCAAGCTCGACCTGATCGACTTCGCGGTGTCACCGGATCATGCGATCGCCGGAGCGTCGGTGCGCGAGGTCGGGCTCCCCCGAAGCGCGATCATCGCGGTCGTCGCGCGCGGAGACGATTCGATCCCACCTCGTGGAAGCACCGTGATCGAGCCGGGCGACCGCCTCTTCGTGCTGGCCCCGCGCTCGATGCGCCAGGACGTCGAGGACGTCTTCGCCCGCTGGCGCCGCCGCGTCTAGGGGCGCTCGAGCAGCTTCAGCCGGTGCTCGACCTGGGCGAGGCGGAGCTCGATCGCCGCCAGCTCCTCGCGCGTGACGAGCCCGAGCTCGCGAGCGATCCGGTCGCCCGTCTCCTGCGGCAGGTCGCTGAGCTTCCCGACGCTCGCACGCATCTGCGCGCTCAGCTCCTCGAGGAGCTGGCGGAGCGCGAAGGCGGTGTTATCGCGCTCGACCATGCGGCCGCGACTTGCGGCGTTGCCGCCGGCGCTCGCGCTTCGCGTCGTTGACGGCCCGCGGAGCCTGCGGCTCGTCGGCGGCGGGCACCGGGATCAGCTCGGGCGTCGGCTCGGCCGCGGCGAGCGACTCCGCTTCGTCGAGCAGGCGGCCGACGGAGCTCGCGTCCCGCAGCTCGGTATCGTCGCGGCGGCGCGCGTACTCGGGCTCGCGCTCCTTCAGCATCGCGACGAGCGGCGCGGCGATGAAGATCGAGGAGTACGCGCCGGCGCCGATCCCGACGAGGAGCGCGAAGGCGAAGTCCTTCAGCGTCTCGCCTCCGAACAAGTAGAGCGTCGCGATCGGGAGCAGCGTGATGAACGTCGTCGCGAGCGAGCGCGGGATCGTCTCCCAGAGCGAGACGTTCGTCATCATGCGGAACGACGTCCGCTTCATCAACGGGATGTTCTCCCGGATCCGGTCGAAGATGATGATCGTGTCGTAGATCGAGTAGCCGAGCACGGTCAGCACCGCGGCGACCGTGGCGGTCGTCACCTCGCGGCCGAGCAGCGCGTAGATCCCGACGGTGATCAGGACGTCGTGGAGCAGCGAGACGATCACCGGGCCGCTGAACTTGGGCTGGAAGCGGAGCGAGATGTAGATCACGATCAGGAGCAGCGAGGCGAGGATCGCGAAGATCGCACCCTCGGCGATCTGGCGGCCGAAGCTCGCGGAGACGTTCTTGACCCCGATCGACTCGGCGTCGAAGGTCTGGCGGATGTCGCGCGTCAGGCGCGCCTGCTCGTTCTGTGCGAGCGACTCGGTCCGGATCTGGAACTCGCTGTAGCGCTCGCCCGTCGCCTCGCCGCGGCCCTGGATGACGGCGTCTCCCTGCCCGATCTCCTCCGCCTGGGCGCGCACATCCTCGAGCGCGACGGGCTGCGGCGTCGAGAAGTTGATCTGGGTTCCGCCCTTGAAGTCGATCCCGAGGTTGAGCCCGTTGACGGCGAGCGCACCGAGCGAGATCACCAGGACGACGCCCGAGATCGCGAACCAGCGGTTGCGGAGCCCGACGAAGTCGCGCCGGATCCACTTCGGCGGCTCACCCTCGGCGCCCATCAGCTTCGGGTTGTCGAACCACTCGAAGCCCGCGAGGAGGCCGAGAATCGCGCGCGTCGCGGCGACGGCGGTCAGCAGCGAGATCAGCGTTCCGATCAGGAGCATCAGCGCGAAGCCCTTGACGCCTGCGGTCGCGACGAGGAAGAGGACGACGGCGGTGATCGCGGTGACGACGTTCGCGTCGACGATCGTCGCGAAGCCCTTGCCGTAGCCGGCCGAGATCGCCGCGCGCACCGATTTGCCGGCGCGGTACTCCTCCTTCACGCGTTCGAAGATGACGACGTTCGCGTCGGCGGCCACCCCCAGCGTCAGGATCATCCCGGCGAAGCCCGGCAGCGTCAGCGTGACGTTGAAGATCAGGATCGCGGCGTAGAGGAAGGCGGCGTAGATCCCGAGCCCGATCACCGCGACGACGCCGAGGACGCGGTAGAAGATGAGCAGGAAGAGCGCGACGACGAGGAGGCCCGCGATCGCCGCGAGCTTCGCCTCGGCGAGCGAGTCCTTCCCGAGCGTGGCGGAGATCGCCGTCTGCTCGAGGGTCGTGAAGGTCACGGGCAGCGCGCCGCTCTGGAGCACGAGTGCCAGGTCCTTGGCCTCCCCGATCTCGCCGATCCCGGTGATCTGGGCGCCGTTCGAGCCGCGGATCCCGTTCGGGTTGTCCTTGAAGTCGATCGACGGCCACGACTTGATCTCGCGGTCGAGCACGATCGCGAAGTGCTGGACGAAGTTCCGGTAGTCGCCCTGGCCGCCGCCCGTCGTGTTGAACTTCAGCTTTCCGCGCTGGGCGAGCTTGCCGGTGACGTCGCCGAACTTGTCGCCGCCCTTGTCCGTGAACTGCATCGTCACGATCGGCTGGCCGCTCGTGGTGTCGAAGTCCTGCCTCGTCCCTGAGAGCTTGAGATCCTCACCCGTCAGCTCCGGAACCTCGGACGGGTCGAAGTTGAAGAGGTAGTAGTAGTTCTGCTGCGGGAACTCGGTGCCGACGCCGGGGCACACGACCTCGCCCTTGCCGCACTCGATCACGACGGTGTTCGGCGGGACGCCGAACGTCCTCCAGCCCTTGGGCAGTTGCCCCTTCTCGCCCTCCTCGGCCACGACCTCCGACTGGAGGAGCGCCTCGCGCGACTCCGCGGGGCCGGCGACGACCTTCTTGTTCTCGTCGAAGAGGTACCAGGTGTCCGTCGCGCCCTCCTTGACGAGCGCCTGCTGCCCGGAGAGGAGCTCGAACACCGATTCAGTCGCGACCGGGAACTGCTGCGCGTCGATCGAGGGCCGGACGAGGTTGCCTTCGAGGTCGTAGAGCTCGAGCTGGGCGGTCTGGCCGATGATCCTGAGGATCCGGTCGGGATCGTCGACGCCGGGGAGGGCGATCACGATCTGGTCGTCGCCCTGCTTGCGGATGTCCGGCTCGGCGACGCCGAGCTTGTCGATCCGGTCGCGGAGGATCTCGAGCGAGCGGTCGAGGTCGGACTTCTGGAGCGGCCGGTTCTTCGGAGGAACGGCCTGCAACGTCACCTCGAGACCGCCCTGGAGGTCGAGGCCGAGCGTCGCCTCCTTTTCCAGGGGTGACCCTGGGACGACGAGAAGACCGACGCCGATCAGGCCGGCGACGATCAGCGCTACGAGAATGAGGTGCGGTCGACGATTCACGGAAGGGGGCCAGGAAGGCGGGGAACAGATTAGCCGCGGTTCGGCTGTGTCGGTGTTGCGTCCACGTTGTCGTCCTCGACGACCTCGCCTTCGATCAGCTCTGGATCGACCTCGTCGTCGTCGGGCGGAATCACGGCGGCGACAGCGCGCCGCGCCATCCGGACCCGCGTTCCCGGGGCGATCTCCACCTCGATCTCGTCCTCCTCGCCGATCGCCCGGACGAAGCCGTAGAGCCCGCCGGCGGTGAGGATCTCGTCGCCGACCTCGACCGACGAGAGCAGCTGCTGCTGGGCGAGCTTCCGCTTGGCCTGCGGCCGGATCAGGAGCAGCCAGAGCAGGGCGAACATGGCGAGCAAGATCACAAACTGTCCCAACGATCCTCCTAGGGTCCTACCGGGTCGGCGGCGAGCCGCGAGAGCCGCTCGGCGACGTAAGCACCGAGCTCGCCTCGCTCGATCGCCGCCCGCGCACCCGCGGTCAGTTCGAGCACGAAGTGAAGATTATGCAGGCTGAGGAGGCGCAGTCCGAGCAGCTCGTCCTGGTTGACGAGATGGCGGACATAGGCGCGCGAGAAGCGGCTGCAGGCCGGGCAGCCGCAGCCCTCCTCGAGCGGGCGCGGGTCTCGGGCGAAGCGTGCGTTCCTCAGGTTGAGCCGGCCGCTGCCGGTAAGGGCAGAGCCGGTGCGCGCCGTGCGCGTGGGCAGGACGCAGTCGAACAGGTCGATTCCGGCCTCGATCACGCGCAGGATCCCTTCGGCGTCGCCGATGCCCATGAAGTAGCGCGGCAGCTCGGCGGGAAGGAGCGGCGCCGCCCAGGCGGTGGCGGCGAACATCTCCTCGCGACTCTCCCCCACGGCGAGCCCGCCGAGCGCGTAGCCGTCGAAGTCGAGCGCCGTCAGCTCGTCGATCGAGCGGCGGCGGAGCGTCTCGTCGGCCGCCCCCTGCGTGATCCCGAAGACGAGCTGGCCGGCGGCGCGCTCGCTCGCGCGCTGGCGCTCCGCCCAGAGGGTCGTGCGGCGGACGGCTTCCTCGAGCTCGCCGCGCGAGACGCCGGCCGGCGGGCAGATGTCGAGGCACATCGCGACGTCCGAGCCGAGATTCCGCTGGATTCGCGCAGCGAGCTCGGGCGTGAACCGCGCCGCCGCGCCGTCGTAGACCGAGCGGAACGTGACTCCGTCGTCGTCGACCGCGATCAGGGTGTCGCGGAGCGAGAAGACCTGGAAGCCGCCGGAGTCGGTCAGGATCGGCCCGTTCCAGCCCGAGAACGCGTGCAGGCCGCCGAGCTCGGCGATCAGCTCGTCGCCGGGCCGGAAGTGGAGGTGGTAGGTGTTGCCGAGGATGATCTGCGAGCCGATCGCCCGCAGCTCGTCCGGGTCGAGGCTCTTGACGGTGCCCTTCGTCCCGACCGGCATGAACGCCGGCGTCCGCACCTCGCCGTGGGCGGTGCGGAGGATGCCGGCGCGGGCGGCGCCGTCGCGAGCGGTCGACCTCGAAGTGGCTCATTCGGACATGTCCGCGCCGCGCGTGGCGGCGCTGCCCGCCGAGGGGCCACCCCGTGCCTCCACCCGGCTTCACCGTAATCAGAAACTCGGGGGGTCGTTTGCAACGAAAGCGTGCCGATTGTGTGCCGATTCACAGGAGCAGCATCGCGTCGCCGAAGGAGTAGAACCGGTAACGCTCGGCGATCGCGAGCTCGTAGAGCCGGCGCGTCTCCTCGACGCCTGCGAACGCCATCACCAACGCGAGCAGCGTCGAGCGCGGCAGGTGGAAGTTCGTCAGCAACGCGTCGACACGACGGAACTCGAACCCCGGCGTGACGAAGAGCGACGTGCGACCTCGAAGCGGCGAACCGCGGCTCACGGTCTCGAGGACGCGCACGCTCGTCGTCCCGACCGCGAGCACCCGGTCGGCCGCCTCGATCCGCGCCCACGCCTCAGGCCGAACCGAATAGCGCTCGCCGTGGAGCTCGTGCTCGTCGAGTGTCTCGGTCACGAGCGGGCGGAACGTGTCGAGCCCGACGTGAAGGGTCACGCGTTCGACGTCGAGCCGCTCCAGAAGCTCGGGGGTGAAGTGAAGTCCCGCAGTCGGCGCGGCGGCCGACCCCGGCTCGGCTGCATAGACGGTCTGGTAGCGATCCGGGGTCGGCCAGCGGCTCGGTGATGTAGGGCGGCAGGGGAATCTCTCCGGCCGGGTCTCCGCTCAGCCGCAGCCGCCAGCGTCCGTCTCCGAGCGACTCCAGCAGCTCGACCGGCCCCAACCGGTCGCCCGGGCGCAACTTCCGCGACGGTCGAGCGAGCGCCTCCCAGGTGCCGTTCCCGTCCAGGCGCTCGAGCAGCAGCACCTCGGCGACACCACCGCTCGCGCGCCGCAGGTCGAGTCGCGCGGGCACGACGCGAGTGTCGTTGACGACCACGAGCTCGTCGTGCAACTCCTGCGGCAGCTCCGCGAACGCGCGATGCCTGACCGAACCCGTCGCGCGTTCGTAGACAAGCAGACGCGACGCATCGCGCTTCGCCCGCGGCTGCTGCGCGATCAGCTCCCGAGGCAGCTCGTACTCGAGCTCGTGCGACTCCATCCGACTCGGAGCGTAGCCTTCCGCCCATGGACGATCAGGCCCTCGAGCGGGCCAAGGCGAGGATCGCCGAGGCGACGGCGGGTCGAGTCGCACCGGCGCAGCTGGAGGCTTCGCTCGCCCGCTCGCGAACGCAGATCGAGGCTCTTGCCGAGGCGGCAGCCGAGCTCGAAGGTGCCCTACCGGAGCGAATCGGATCGGCCGTCCGCGATGGCTTGCGCGTCGAGGTGCTGCCCGTAGCACGGCACATCGCCGAGATCCGAGGGCTGCTGAATCAGGCTGTGCGCAGGCTAGAGCGGCTCGAGGGCGATCTCCTCGCCGAACGTCATGCGCGCGTCGACGACCTCGCGCTTCTCGTCGACCTCGTCTCGTCGGGGTGGAAGGGCGTGGACAGCCGGCTCGAGCGGCTCGAGCAGGCTCAGGACGTCGGCGCGTTCCGGCATCTCCGCGCCGGCTAGCCCTGCGGTTCGAGGTCCGCTAGCCCAGGGCGAGGATCGCCGCACAGGTGACCGCCCACGCGGCTACGGTCGCGAGGATCGGCGCGTCGGTCATCAGCACGTTCTCCGGCTCCTCCCCCTTGCCGGCGCGATGGAGCAGGAGCAGGTAGCGAAAGATCCCGAAGAGGACGAACGGAATCGTCGCCGCCAGCGCCTGCGATTCCCGCGCGGACAGGGTGTAGGTGGTGTACGACACGACGGTCGCAGCGGCCACGATCGCGATCAACTGGTCGACGAGCTGGAGTGAGTAACCCTCGAGCACCGGGCGGCCCGGTGTGGCTTCGGCGCCCACCAGGGCGAGCTCGCTGCGGCGCTTCCCGAGCGCGAGAAAGAGCGCCAGCAGGGCCGTGCAGACGAGGAGCCAGGGCGAGATCCGAACATTCACCGCATCGGCCCCCGCTGCCGCGCGGATGACGAAGAGCGCTGCGATCGCCATCACGTCGATGAGCACGACGTGCTTGAGGCGGAACGTGTAGGCGGCCTGGATCGCCAGGAACAACGCGAGAAAGCCGAGCGCGACGAGTCCGAACGCGGCCGCGAGCGCCGTCGCCAGCCCGACCAATGCCGCCGCCACGACTTTCGCCGTGCGGCTGTCGACCTCACCGCGGGCGAGCGGACGGCGCCGCTTGACGGGATGCTTGCGATCGGACGGCGCATCGATGAGGTCGTTGACGAGGTACGCAGCGCTCGAGGCCGCGCAGTAGATGAGGAACGCCGTGCCCGCCTGGAGCCACTTGCCCGCATTGCCGACCTCGGACGCGAAGACGATTCCCGCGAAGAGGAGCAGGTTCTTCGTCCACTGCCGCGGCCGCAGAGCCACGAGGAGCGCGATCGCCGGCTTGCGCCGAACCTGCAGCGGGATGACGGCGGCAACCGGCTCGGGAAGCGACACGTCGGGATCCTATTGGCACAGAATCGGCACGAAGTCGTGACAGTTTCGTGAACGGTCGCGCGCTAGGATCCGTCGCGGGGATCGAGGGAGGACCCCACCCAAGGGCGGGGGAACGCTGAGAACGCGGACGGGTCGGCGGATCTCCGCCTAGAGCCGTCGCGCCGGCAGCACGAGCCGGAACCGGCTGCCGCGACCGAGCTCGCTCTCCAGGTCGATCCGGCCACCGAGCGCGAGTGCGAGCTCCTTGGCGATCGGGAGGCCGAGACCCGTGCCCCGTCCGTCGAGCGACCAGAACGGACGGAAGATCCGCTCTCGCTGGTCGGCCTTGATTCCCGGCCCGCTGTCGGCCACGTCGACCGTCACGACGCCGTTCTCGCTTCCCAGCGCGAGCTCGATCCTCCCCCCGTCGGGCGTCCAGCGGAAGGCGTTCGAGAGCAGGTTCGAGATGATCTGGAGCACGCGGTCGCCGTCGGTTGCGATCACCGGCTCCTCGTCGGCCTGCTGGCTGTAGTCGATCCCCCGACGGCGCGCCTCGTCTGCGAACGTGGAGTACGCGCGGTCACAGAGTCGACCCATGTCCACCTCCTCGCTCAGAACGGTGAATCGGTGCGCGTCGAGCTTTGCGAGATCGAGGACGTCCCCGACGAGTCGGCCAAGCCGCTCCGATTCCTGCGCGACGATCTCGAGCGACGCCTCCGCCAGCTCAGGATCGGTGACGACCCCCTCCCGGAGCGCCGCGACATGCCCGCGGATCGCGGTCAGCGGTGTTCGCAGCTCGTGCGAGACCGACATCAGGAAGTTGCGCTCGAGCTCCTCCGACTCGCCCAGACGAACGGCCATCTGGCGAAATCGATCCGCGAGGTGCGCGATCTCGCCGCCGCCCCGGACGACCGGAAGCTCGACGTCGTAGCGACCTTCGGCAACCTCGTCCGCCGCGGCCGAGAGCTGGAGGAGAGGAGCCGTCAGGCGGCCCGAGAGATACCAGGCGAGGCCGCCGACGAGCACGATCGCCCCGAGAAAGGCAAGCGCGAGTCGCTCGATCAGCGTCACCCACGCATTCCGAAGCTCGTTCTTCGGCTTCGCCACGATCAGCTGACCGAACGGCGGAGTGCCTGCCTCCAGCAGCAGCGGATGGGAGACCGCGAGATAGGTGCGATTCTCACCGGGCGGCTCGAACTCGAACGTCACGATCTTCGTCGAGAGTCGAAGCTTGCGGCCGACGTCCACCTCCGTCACGCGCGTCAGGCCAGCCTCCTGACCGGGAAAGATGTTGAGGCCGATGTAGTAGAGGCTGTCCCCGGTCGCATCCTCGAGCGTGGCCGCGGCGAAGTTCGGAGCCTTCACCCGATCGTCGTTCGACTGTCGCGCCGCCTCGCCGTAGAGCCGCGCGAGACCGGACGCCTCGCGCCGCAGCTCGGCCAACGACTGGGTTCGGGTGTAGTCCTGGAAGAGCCTGAGCGCGATCAGGCTCGCGACGAGAAAGGCGAGCGCGATCGCGGCGAGGAAGAGCAGCGGCAGCCGGACGCGCAGCGAGCGGAACATGCGCTCAGGTTGCCATCGTCTAGGCGGCCGGGGCGGTGCTCCGCTCGGGCCCGACCTTGTAGCCGACGCCCCAGACGGTCACGATCGGCGAGGCGTCGCCGAGCTTCCGGCGGAGCTGGCGGACGTGCACGTCCACCGTGCGGGTGTCCCCGGCGAACGTATAGCCCCACACCCGCTCGAGCAGCTGGTCTCGTGTGAGCACGAGCCCGCGATGGTCGAGCAGCTCCCAGAGCAGGTCGAACTCCTTCGGAGCGAGCTGGATCTCGTCCTCGCCCACCTTCACCTCGCGGCGCCCGGCGTTGATCGAGAGCTCGCCGTGGTGCAACTCCTGCTCCTCCGTGTCGCGGCGACGGTCGGGCGCCGAGCGCCGCAGCACCGACTTGACCCGGGCGACGAGCTCGCGGGGGTTGAACGGCTTCGTCAGGTAGTCGTCGGCGCCGACCTCGAGCCCGATGATCTTGTCCACGTCCTCGTCGCGCGCGGTGAGCATCAGGATCGGGACGTCGGAGGTCTTGCGAACGCGGCGGCAGATCTCGATCCCGTCGAGGTCGGGGAGCATCAGGTCGAGGATGATCAGCGCCGGCAGCTCGGAGGCGACCTGCGTGAGCGCGGCGCTGCCCGTCGAGACGGCGCGGACGTCGTAGCCGGCGTTCTTGAGGTAGAGCGAGACGAACGAGGCGATCGACGCCTCGTCCTCGACGACCAGGATCGTCTGCGCGCCGGCGGTCACCGAGGGCTAACGGTCGCCGGATCCGAGCTTGACGAACTTGACCTTGTCGGGCAGCGGCTTGCAGCCGGCGCCGCCGTTCGTCCTGCAATCGGTTCCGTCGGTCGAGTAGACCCCCGCACCACCCGGAGCGCTCGTATCGCCTTCGAGGATCGCCATTCCGTTGGCGACCACCGACAGGTCGATCCCGGTTCCCTTGACGACGATCCGGTACGCGCCGCCGATCAGGCGGAAGCGCAGGTTGCGGCCTCCGTACTGAATCCCTGTCTCGCCCACGAGCTTGACGTAGTCGTCGCCCGAGATGTACGGCTCGTACGCGTCGTTGGGCGTCAGGTCGTAGACGACGACGCTCCCGACGGAGATCCGGCCGAGGATCGCTCCCTTCGCCTGCACGGTCACCTTGCCGCGAGCGTTCTCGACGGAGAGCGTTCCCTCGCCGGCCCCCACGGCGGCGGTCGCCGCCAGCGGGAGCGCGAGCGCGAACAGGGCAAGGGGAATCAGCAGCTTCCGCATGGGACGCAGTATCGGCCTGCCGCGTGTGCCGAGCATGAACGTCATGTAAGGAGATTGTACGCGCGCTGCGGCGCATCCCGGAATCGCCGGCCCTAGAGTCGTGTGCATGACCGAGATCTCGACCTTCGCCGAGATGATCCTCGTGGTCGCGGCCGCGCTTCTCGCTCGCGCTCTTCGGGCGAAGCGTCTTCGAGCGGATCGCGATCCCGAGCGCCGCGCTCTTCCTCGTCGCAGCCGCAGTCGCGTCGGACCTGTTCCCTCGGCTCGGGGATGCGATCTCGTTCGTGACCGTCGAGCGGCTCGCCGTGGTCGCCCTGATCGTGATCCTCTTCGACGGCGGCATGCACATCGGCTGGCGGCGCTTCCGCGGCTCGATCGTCCCGATCCTCTCGCTCGGCGTGCTCGGCACCTTCGCGACCGCCGGTCTGATCGCGGTCGCGGCGCACTACCTCCTCGACTTCAGCTGGATCACGAGCGGCCTGCTCGGCGCAGCGCTCGCCCCCACCGATCCCGCGGTCACGTTCTCGGTGCTCGGCGGCCGCGAGATCCGCGGGCGCACCGGCACGATCCTGCAGGGCGAGTCGGGCGCGAACGACCCGGCCGGGATCGCGCTGATGATCGGGATGATCGAGCTAGCAACCTCCGACGACGGCAGCTTCTGGACCGTCGTCGAGGAGTTCGCGATCGAGATGATCGGCGGCGCGGCGGTCGGAATCGCCGGCGCGGCGGTGCTTCTGCCGTTGATGCGCCGCGTCGCGCTTCCCGAGCCCGCGCTCTACCCGCTTCGCGTGCTCGCCGCGGCCGGCGTGATCTACGGCGTCGCGGCCGCGATCCACGGCTCCGGCTTTCTCGCGGTCTTCGTCGCCGGGATCCTGATCGGCGACGCGGCCGCACCGCGCAAGGGCGAGATCGAGGGATTCCTCGGCTCGCTCTCGAGCCTCGCCGAGATCGTCGTCCTCGCCGCGCTCGGGCTCACGATCGAGCTGGACGCGCTGGTCGAGGACAACATCTGGTTCGACGGCCTGGTCCTCGCTGCTCTGCTCGCTTTCGCGATCCGCCCGCTCGTCGTCGCCACGCTCCTCGCACCCGTGCGGCTCGACTGGGGTGAGCGCCTGTTCGTGATGTGGAGCGGGCTCAAGGGCGCGGTGCCGATCCTGCTCGCCGCGCTCGCCCTGATCGGCGGGGTCGAGGACGGGCAGACGATCTACGGGATCGTCTTCGTCGTCGTCCTCTTCTCCGTCGTCGTCCAGGGAACATCCGTGCCGACGGTCGCACGCCGGCTGCGGGTGCCGATGCGGCGGGTCGAACACGACTCGACCCGGCTGCGAGCGTTCCGGGTCGGTGCGGGGGCTTTCGCTGCGGGCAAGGCGATCCGCGAGCTGCCGCTCGCCGAGCGCGCGTGGATCAGCGCGATCGTCCGCGACGGCAAGCCGCGTCCGGTCGACGGCGGCACCGTGCTCGCGGCGGACGACGAGGTGCATGTCCTCTGCCGCGAGGCGGACGCACCAACCCTGCAGCGGATCTTCTCCGGCTCTTAGCTCTCGTAGCGGTAGAAGCCGCGGCCCGACTTGCGGCCGAGGAGACCCGCGTTCCGCATCGCGACGAGCCGCGCCGGCGGCGCCATCCGCTGCTCGCGCGTCTTCTCGTACAGCGCCTCGGAGGCGTGCACGTGGACGTCGATCCCGACGAGATCGACGAGCGCGCACGGCCCCATCGGCCAGCCCGCGCCGTGCTTCAGGCCCTTGTCCAGATCCTCGGGCGAGACGCGCGCCTCGTCGAGGACGCGGATGCAGTCGTTCAGGAGCGGGATCAGGACGCGGTTGACGACGAAGCCGGGCGTGTCGAAGCAGCGGATCGGCGTCTTCCCGATCCTCTCGCCAAACTCGAACGCGGTCTCGAACGGCTCGTCGGCGGTCAGCTCGGCCCGGACGATCTCGACGAGCGGCATCAGCGGCGCCGGGTTGAAGAAGTGCATCCCGACGACGCGCTCTGGGCGGCTCGTCGCCGCGGCGATCTCCGTCACCGAGAGCGCGGATGTGTTCGTCGCGAGCACCGCGTCGGAGCTGACGATCCGGTCGAGCTCTGCGAAGAGCTCTCGCTTCGGCTCGAGCTCCTCGACGATCGCCTCGATCACGAGGTCGCAGCCGGCGAAGGCGTCGAGCTCGGTGGTGAGCTCGAGCCGACCGATGGCCGCGTCGCGCGCATCCTGCTCGAGCTGCCCCTTCTCGACCTTGCGCGTCAGGAAGTGGCCGATCCGCTCGCGCGCCTGCTCCCCCAGCTCGCTGCTGACCTCACGGCCGACGGTTTCCACCCCGGCCTCGACGCAGAGCTGCGCGATCCCGGCGCCCATGGCGCCGAGCCCGACGATCCCGACCTTTCCGATCTCCGCCACGGCGGCGGATCCTACGGGATCAGGCTGCGGCGGCGAGCGCCGAGCGGCTCGGCGTGCCCTAGGCGTGCCACCGCCGCCGATACGCCGTTCGTCGAGCCTCGAATCGGCGCCGAACGCGATTGCCAACGGCCCGATCACCACGATGAAGATGAGGACTGCGATTGCCATGCTCGAAGTCTCGGCGATCGGCAGCATAAGCACAAGTCGAGGTAGTGTTCGGTTCGATCATGGAACCTGATCGATCGTCGGAGCGGTGGCTGGGGGTCGAGGTGCGGCATCTGGCCGCGCTCGAGGCTGTCGCGCGCGAGGGCTCGTTCGGCCGCGCCGCGGAGGCGCTCGGCTATACGCAGTCGGCGATCAGCCAGCAGATCCAGACGCTCGAGCGGATCATCGGCGAGCGGCTGCTCGAGCGGCCGGGCGGGCCGCGAGCCGTATCGCTGACCGAGGCCGGCAGGCTTCTCCTCCGCCACGCCGAGGCGATCGTCGCGCGGCTGCACGCCGCCCAGGCCGACATGACCGCGCTCGTCCAGGGCCAGGCCGGCGCCCTCCGGATCGGCACCTTCCAGAGTGTCGGCGCCAAGGTCATTCCCGAGCTGATGCGCCGATTCCTCGACTCCTGGCCGCGCGTCGAGCTCGAGCTGAAGGAGTCCACCTCGGACGACGACCTCCTTCGGCTCGTCGAGCGGGGCGAGCTCGATCTGACGTTCGCGATGCTCCCGCTCCTCGAGGGGCCGTTCGAGTTCCAGGAGCTGATGCGCGACCCCTACGTCCTCGTCGTCCCCGCCGAACACGAGCTGGCGGACCGCGAGCGCGCGAGCCTCGACGCGCTCGACGGCCTGGCGGTGATCGGCAACCGCGCCTGCCGGAGCACGTCCCTCGTCGAGCGCGACCTCGAGCTGCGCGGCCTCCGGACGGCCATCGGTTTCCGCTCCGACGACAACGGCACCCTGCAGGGCCTCGTCGCGGCGGGCCTCGGTGCCGCCCTCGTCCCGCTTCTCACGGTCGACGTGCACGACGAGCGGGTGCGCGTGCTCGAAGTCGATCCCGGGATTCCCGAACGGCGGATCGCGCTCGCGTGGCACCGCGACCGCCACCGCTCGCCGGCCGCCCGGGCCTTCCTCGAGCTCGCGGCCGAGGTCTGCGCCGACGTCAGGCTCGAGCTTCGGCAGCCCGCCTAGCTGCCACTCCCGTCGCCGGATTCAGCTTTGCGTCGCCCGCTCGATTGCGCGCCGCGCGACCTCGAACTGCGGTTTCGGTGAGGCGAATGTACGAGTGGCGCCAGATCGAGGTCGGGAAGATGCCCACCTCCTCGCACGGGATCGACCTGGTGGAGGTCACGCGAGCGCCACGAGCGGTCTGATCGAGAACGACCAGCCCCATTGGCTGCTCGTTCGCGGGCGCCGAAGCGAACCGCTCCCGGCTGCCTCGCACTTGCTCGATCCCTCACGACGGAGCGCGGCGATTCCGGGCTCGACGAGCTCCTGACCGCCGATCTTGGAGGCTAGACGCGCTCGATCACCGCGGCGATCGCCTGGCCGAAGCCGATGCACATGCACGCGATCCCGTAGCGCGCCTCGCGGCGCTCGAGCTCGTTCAGCAGCGTGGCGGTGACGCGCGCGCCGGTGGCGCCGAGCGGATGACCGAGCGAGATCCCGCCGCCGTTCGGGTTGATGTCCGCGAAGCGATCCTCGAGTCCCGCGTCCTGCGCGAACTGGAGGACGACGCACGCGAACGCCTCGTTGACCTCGATCACCGAGATGTCGTCCCAGGTGAGCCCCGCTCGATCGAGCGCCTTGCGGCACGCCTCGGGGTTCCCGTGCAGCATCCGGTAGGGATCGACGCCCGCGAGGCCGAACGAGACGAACCGGGCGCGCGGCTCGAGCCCGAGCCGGGAAGCGGCGGCCTCGCTCGTCACCAGCACGGCAGCCGCGCCGTCGACGATCTGGCTCGAGTTCCCGGCCGTGATCACACCGTCGGGGATGAACGCGGGCGAGAGCGAGGCGAGCTTCTCGGCGGACGTGTCGGCGCGCGGCGCCTCGTCGACGCCGAAGAGGACGGCCGCGCCGGCGGCGCCCACCTCGACCGGCACGATCTCGTTCTCGAAGTTGCCGGCCTCGATCGCGGCGAGCGCGCGGCGGTGCGATTCGAGCGAGAGCTGGTCGAGCCGCTCGCGGGAGATCTCCCACTCGGCCGCGATCGCCTCGGCGGAGATGCCCTGCGGCACGATCTGCCAGCGATCGGTCACCTGCTCGGAGAGGTCGCCGCCGTTCGAGCCCATCGGGACGCGCGACATCATCTCGACGCCCGCCGAGACGACGACGTCGAGCTGCCCGGCCCAGATCGCGGCCGCCGCGTTGAAGTTCGTCTGCATCGAGGAGCCGCACTGCCGGTCGACGGTCGTCCCGCAGACGGTTTCCGGCCAGCCCGCGGCCATCGTCGCCATCCGGGCGATGTTCCAGCCCTGCTCGCCGATCTGGGTGACGCAGCCCATCTGCACGTCCTCGACCTCCGCCGGATCGAGGTCGTGGCGCGCGACGAGGCCGTTCAGCACCTGCGCCGAGAGATCGTCGCCGCGGATCCCCGAAAGCGAGCCGTTCCGCTTCCCGATCGGACTGCGGACGGCGTCGACGATCAGCGCGTCGGTCACCGCGTCAGCGTAGCGTGTCCCAGCACGCCCACAAGGTCGGCGGCTTCCGGAAGACGAGGCCGCGAGGCGCGCTCGGCCGCGCGGGATCGAGCCGCACGGCCGGCAACCGCGCGAGCACTCGCTCGAGGGCGACCTGTGCCTCGAGCCGGGCGAGGTGCATCCCGATACAGACGTGCGGCCCCTGCGCGAACGTCACGTGCAGGCGAGCGTTGTCGCGCGTGAGGTCGAAACGATCGGGCTCCGCGAAGACCTCCGGATCGCGGTTCGCCCCTGCCAGCGAGACCGTGACGAGCTCGCGCTCCCCGATCCGGGCACCGCCGAGCTCGACGGCGCGCGTCGCGTAGCGGTCGACGACCGCGGCGGCCGGCTCGAGCCGGAGCGACTCCTCGACGGCGGCGCCGACAAGAGCGGGATCGCCCTCGAGCCGGACGCGTGCCTCAGGGCTCGAGAGGACGTGGAAGATCGCGTTCGCGATCATCCCCTCGGTCGTCTCGATCCCGCCGAAGAGGAGCACGGCGGCGTTCGACACCACCTCGCCTTCCGCCAGCCCGTCGCCGTCGGCAGCCGCTGCGGCGACCAGCGAGCTCTCCGGATCGAGGCCGAACGCGCGTGAGACGCTGGCGCTGAGCTGCTCGAACGCCGCAGCGGCAGCGGGATCCGCCGGCTCCCCGGCCGTGATCGCCGTCACCCCGGCCACGATCGCGTCGTACCAGCCGAGCACGGCGCCCGCGTCCTCCTCGTCGAGCCCGAGCGCGCGAACCATCGCCGCCACCGAGAGCGGGCCCGCGAGGCTTCGGCGCAGCTCCGCCTCACCCGCCACTGCGATCTCGTCGATGAGCCGCTCGGTCTCGTCGCGAACGAACTCGTTGAACCGCGAGCGCACCTCGGCCAGCCGGAACGGACGGGCGAAGGGATCGCGGTGCCGCTCGTGCTCGGCGCCGTCGAGCGACAGCATGCTCGGCCCGACCACCTGCCCGGTCGAGAAGCGCGGATCGTCGACCGTGTAGGTCTCGGCGTCGCGCATCACCTCGAGCGCGAGATCGCGCCGGGTGACGAGCCAGCCGTCGAGCACGGGCAGCCACGAGACGGGCTCCGACTCCCGCAGTCGAGCCAGTAGCGGATGCGGGTCGCGCTCCAGCTCCTCGAGCGTGACGGCCGCACCAACCGGAAAGCTCGCTGCGCGCTCCGTGTTCAGTCCGCGACCACCGCATAAATGCGCCAGGAGCCGGGCACACCCTTGAGCTCGCGCTCGCCGCGATCCTCGAACTCGAGCCCCGACCCCGCCACGAGGTCGCGGACAGTGGCCGACACGAGCACCTCCCCGTCGGCGGCAGCAGCGGAGATCCGCGCGCCGATCACAACGGCGACTCCCGCGAGCTTCCCGTCGAGGAGCTGACATTCGCCGGTGTGGACTCCGGCCCGCACGCGGAGCCCGATCCGCTTCAGCCCGGCTCGGATCGCGGTCGCACACCGTACGGCTCGAGCAGGCCCGTCGAAGCTGGCGAAGAAACCGTCACCGGCGACGTCGAGCTCGCGACCGCGAAACCGTGCCAGCTCGCGCCGAACGATCGCATGATGCTCGGCGACCAGCTCCGCCCAGCGGCTGTCGCCCACCGCCACAGCCGTCTCGGTCGACCCGACGAGATCCGTGAACAGGATCGTCGCCAGCACACGGTCGGGATCGGGGCCACGCCGGACGCCAGTCAGGAAGACCTCCACCTCGTCCACGATCTGGTCGGCATCGATGGAGATGAGGTGCGAGCTGCCCGGAAGCTCGACGAAACGCGCACCCGGAATGCGTGCAGCGAGGTAACGCCCCTCCTCGACCCTCGAATCGCGGTCGCCGCTGCGGTGGAGCACCAAGGTCGGCGCCGAGACCGTCGGCAGGACGCGACGGACGTCGATCTGGCTGTTCATCAGGATCAGGTCGCGCGCGGTGCCCGGGCTCGCAGCTGCGCGTGTGCGTCGGAGCCACCAACTGGCGATCGCGTCGTCGGTATCCGCACCCATCCTCGCGCGATCCGCCTCCGTGCCCCATTCACGCTCGACCTCCGCCGCGTAGGCCTGGCGCTGCTCAAACGTCGCCGCCCAGGGATAGTCCTCGTCCGGATCGCTGCGCTTCGCATAGGTGCCGTAGAGAACGAGAGCCGAGACCCGCTCCGGGTACGTGGCCGCGAAGAGGCAGCACATCGGCCCGCCCTCCGAGTAGCCGAAGAGCGCGGCCCGCTCGCTCCCGGCGGCGTTCATCACCGCCCGCACGTCGTCCATCCTCGTCTCCAGATCCGGGAGACCTACGCTCCGATCCGAGAGGCCGGTCCCGCGCTTGTCGAAGAGCAGCAGCCGCGCGAACGAGGAAAGTCGCCGGAGCAGGTGCGCATAGCGCGGCTCCTCCCAGTCGAGGTCGAGATGCGAGACGAAGCCCGGCACGAGCACGAGGTCGAGCGACCCCTCGCCCACGGTCTGGTAGGCGATGTTCACCTCACCGCTGCGTGCGTAGCGCGTCTCCGGAAGCATGGGCTCCTAACTATGGCCACCACCGTGAACGAGTGGAAGCCGCTCCTCGCAGGCGAGGCAATCGAGACCGGCGAGTGGCTGGACGTGCGCTCGCCCTACTCTGCGGAGCTTGTCGGTCGCGTTCCGAAGGCCGGCACCGACGAGTCGCGGCGCGGTCGACGCTGCGGAGGGGGCGATGCCACGCCGATCGGGAAGCTCGCGGCGCGTTCGGCGTTCACTCCACGACGACCGAGTACAGCCGCCAGGAGCCCGGAACCCCCTTCAGCTCGCGCTCGCCGCGATCCTCGAACGCGAATCCCGAGCCCGCCACCAGATCGCGCACCGTTCCGGATACGAGCACCTCGCCGGCGGCCGCCGCGGCCGAGACACGCGCGCCGATGCTCACCGCGAGGCCTGCCAGCTTCTCGCCCACTCGCTCGCACTCTCCCGTGTGGATTCCGACCCGCATCGTCAGGCCGAGCGAGGGCATCGCCGACACGATCGCCTTCGCGCAGGCGATCGCCCGGGCAGGACCGTCGAAGCGGGCGAAGAACCCGTCGCCGGCCGTGTCCAGCTCGACGCCGCCGTACCGGGAGAGCTCGCGTCGAACGAGCGCGTGATGCTGCTCGAGCAGCTCACGCCAGCGCCGGTCGCCGATCTCGGCGGCGTGCTCGGTCGAGCCGACCAGATCGGTGAAGAGCAGGGTCGCCAAGACCGTGGCCGGGATCTCGGTAGGCGCCTCGCCCAGCATGAACGCCTCGATCGCTTCGAGGCCCGCCTCGTTCTCGTGCAGCGACATGCCGATGCCCGGAATCACGACGTGCCGGGCACCGGGGATCAGCGAGGCGACATGGGCGACCTCGGCCTGCGACTCACTCTTCGAGAGAACGAGCGTCGGGACGTTGAGGGCCGGGAGGACGTCCTTGATGTCCGTCTCGATGCTCATCCGCCGAAACTCGACGTACGACGCCGGACTCGACGAGAGCCGGTGGTTCCAGACGAACCAGTCGACGTACGACGAGTCCTCCGCCCATTGCGGGTTCATCGAGCGCGCGAATCCCTCGAGGAACTCCCGGTCTCCCCAGCGCTCGCGGAGCGTGGCGAGCCCGGCGAGCTGCTCCTCGCGCGTCGCACCCCAGGGATAGTCGTCCGAGCGGGCACCGCGCCCGTAGGGCTCGTAGAGGATCAGCCGCTCGACCCGCTCGGGGTACGTCGCCGCGAAGAGGGCGCACGTGTTGCTGGTCTCGGCCCAGCCGAGCAGTGTCGCGCGCTCGCTGCCGAGATCGTCCATCACCGCGCGTACGTCGTCCATCCGCGCCTCGATCGTGAGGCCGCGCGGACGGTCGGAGAGACCCATCCCGCGCGTGTTGACGACGATCAGCCGTGAGGAGGCGGCCAGCCTCCGGCTCCCCTCCGCGAAGGCGGGCAGAAGCCACAGCGTGTAGAGATTCGAGAGAAACGGCAGGAAGACGAGATCCTGCGACCCCTCGCCGACGACCTGGTAGGCCACCGCCACGTCGCCGCTGCGCGTATAGCTCACGTCCGGAACGTCCACCATGCAGGGAGTTTCCTAGACTCGGGCCGATGGCGGCGAGCGCAACCGAGAAGCGACTTCTGCTCGCAGGTGAGTGGATCGAGACCGGCGAGTGGATCGAGGTGCGCTCGCCCTACTCCGGGGAGCTCGTCGGCCGCGTGCCGAAGGCGGGCGCGGACGAGGCGCGGCGAGCCGTCGACGCTGCGGAGAAGGCGATGCTCGAGCCACTGCCGGCGCACAAGCGGGCGGAGATCCTCGTCCGCGTCGCCGGCTACCTCGGCCGTCGGCACGAGGAGGTCGCGAAGACGATCTCGGCGGAGGCCGGCAAGCCGCTGAAGGCGGCGCGCGTCGAGGTTTCCCGCGCAATGTCGACCTACACGATGAGCGCCGTCCAGGCGCGGACGCTCGCCGGCGAGATGGTGCCGATGGACGCCTCGCAAGCGGGCGTCGGCAAGCTCGCGTTCACGCTGCGGCTGCCGATCGGCGTCGTTGGGGCGATCAGCCCGTTCAACTTCCCGCTCAACCTGGTGGCGCACAAGCTCGCGCCGGCGCTTGCCGCGGGCTGCGCGGTCGTCCTGAAGCCGGCCTCCCAGACGCCGCTCTCGGCGCTCCTGCTCGCCGAGCTCGAGACGGAAGCAGGGCTCCCGCCGGGGTGGTTGAACGTGCTCGTCGGACCGGCTTCGGAGCTCGGAGACGTGCTCGTCGAGGACGAGCGGGTGCGCGCGCTCACGTTCACGGGCTCGGGTGCGGTCGGGTGGAAGCTCGCGGAGCGGGCGCCGCGCAAGCGCGTCAACCTCGAGCTCGGCAACGCGACGCCGGTCATCGTGGAGGCGGATGCCGACCTCGAGGCCGCTGCGACCAAGCTGGCCGCGAACGCCTTCTCGTTCGCCGGCCAGAGCTGCATCTCGGTGCAGCGGATCTACGTGCAGCGGGCGGCCTACGACGAGCTGCTCGCGCGGTTCCTGCCCAAGGTCGAGGCGCTCAGGGTCGGCGATCCAGCCGACGAGGAGACTGATGTCGGTCCGCTGATCGACCGCGAGAGCCGCGATCGCGTCCTCGACTGGATCGAGGAGGCGCGGGCGGCGGGCGCCGAGGTGCTGTCGGGGGGCTCGCTCGAGGGCGAGCTGGTCAGACCGACGGTGCTCGCGAATGCCCGACCCGACCTGAAGGTCTCGTGCGAGGAGGTCTTCGGCCCGGTCTGCACGGTCGGCGCGTACGACACGCTCGACGAGGCGATCGGGCTGGCGAACGGCACGCGCTACGGCCTCCAGGCGGGGATCTTCACGAGCTCCGTCAAGACGGCGCTCGCGGCGGCGCAGCGGCTCGAGTTCGGCGGCGTCACGATCAACGAGGCGCCGACCTTCCGGGCCGACCAGATGCCCTACGGCGGCGTCAAGGACTCAGGCAACACCCGCGAGGGCCCGGCGTGGGCGGTTCGGGAGCTGACCGAGGAACGCCTCGTCGTGCTCGAGCTCTAGCCCGCCGACCTCGCTGCTAGATTCGGCGGCTCGATGCCGCGCCTTCCGCTGCTCCACCGGCTCATGCCGCAGCGCTCCGATCCCGACGCCGCCAACGGCCAGAACGCGGCCGTCACGGCACCGCAACCGAAGCCGCGCCGGCGCGCGACGCCGCCTGCCGGGGAACTCCGCCGCGAGCGCCGGGCGCTCCTCCGTTTGCGGGAGGAACGGCTTCGCGATCTCGGCGGAATCGCGCTCGAGATGTACCGGCGCGACCGCTTCCGCGAGGATCTCGTCCTCGAGCGCTGTGCGGAGCTGATCGGGCTGGAGGCGCGGATCCACGAGCTCGAGGCGCTCCTCGGCAACGCGAAGCCGCTGGCGGGAGTACCGCCGAGCGCCCGCTGCGAATGCGGTGCCCCGTTGCTCTGGGGTTCCCGCTTCTGTGCCAACTGCGGCAGGCCGATCTCAGCCGAGAGCCGGCGTTGAGCGACGACGCCGCTCGACGCACGCTCCCCTGCCCGCGCTGCTCGTCGGCGTTCGAGCCGGGTCAGGAGTACTGCCTCGAATGCGGACTGCGCCTCCCTCCGACGAGCGCGGGTGAGACGCGACGCGACGCGAGCTTCGCCGAGCCGCGGGCGACGGCCGCCTGGCTCGCCCCGGCCCTGATCGGACTCGTGCTGGCGCTGCTCGGAGCGGGCGCGGCGATCGCGATCTCGTCGAACGGCGAGACGAAGGCAGCCGTTCCCGTCGCGACCGGCGGGAGCCTGACAGCACCGCCAAGTACGCCGACACTGACTGCGCCCGAGCCCACGACCGGCACTTCGAACGCGCTCCCGCCGACTGCGGCGGCTGCACCTCCTCCGCCACCGCGCAATCCGAGGACGATCTCCTGGCCTCGCGGCCGGCGCGGCTGGACGATCGTCCTCATCTCGGTCGCCCAGAACGCCGGCCGGCCCGCGGCAGTCGCCAAGGCCGAGGAGGCTCGCGAGCGGGGACTTCGACGCGTCGGCATCCTCGATTCCTCGCGCTTTGCGAGCCTCCACCCCGGCTACTACGTCGTCTTCCAGGGCGTCTTCGAGTCCGAGGCCGACGCGGCAAGCTCGCTCCAGCGGGCGCGTTCGGTCTTCCCCGCCGCCTATCAGCGAGCCATCGTTCCCTGACCGGCCCGTCCCGCTCGGGGATCGGACCCGGCGCTTTCGGTACGAAAATGGCAAATACTTTGTAACAACGTGGGTACTTCCGTATACTCGTCCGCGGGGACCTCTCGACGCCACGTAAACGGCCTGAACAGGGGATCGACAGGGAGCGCTGACGGCCTGAATGGACGCACAACTTCTGCAACTTCAGACCTGCATGTATCAATATTCGCGAGCGATCTATCGCTCGATCAAGGATCTGATCGACCCGTATTCGGACCCGATCACGCAGCTCGAATCGCGGCGCGCGGTGCTCGACCAGTGCGAGCAGACGATGGAGCGGCTGGCTGCCGATCCGCACTACTTCTCGAAGCCCGACCGTGCCCTTTTCCAGGACATTCGCCGGTACTTCCCGATCACGGCGCAGGCCCAGGTCGCCTGGGCGGTGCGCGAGGGAGTCGGCGCCGCGGTCGGCTTCATCGAGGATCAGCTGGAAGCGGGAGCGCTTGACGGCGGGGTCGCCCGCTGCCGCGCGACCACCCGCAAGGGCAAGCCCTGCCAGCGGACTCCGCTGCCCGAGCGCGACTACTGCCCGTCTCATCAGCACCTCGAAAGCTCCACGCTCGCGGCGTAGCTCTGCCGGAGCCGGCTCGCGGTAAGCTCGCGGGCTATGTCGCACGACACCGACAAGCTGATCCGCCAGCTCTCGCTGGTCGCCTTCCTGATGGCGGAGCGACGTCCCCTGACGGCGCGCGACGTGAAGGGGAACGTCGAGGGCTACTCGGAGATGTCCGACGAGGCCTTCGCGCGGCGCTTCTACTCGGATCGGGCCGAGCTGATCGCGCTCGGCGTCCCGCTCCACTCGCAGCGCGACGAGTTCACGGGCGAGGAGCTGTACACGTTGCGCTCCGAGCACTACTTCCTGCCGAAGCTCGAGCTCACGGACGACGAGCTCGCCGCGCTCCTGACGAGCCTCCACCTGCTGGAAGGGAAGTTCGCCTACGCGGAGCCGCTCCGGCTCGCGCTCCAGAATCTCGCACTCGGCCGCAAGGGCTTCGACGGTGGGCCGAGCGAGACGGCCGATCGCGTCAAGGTGAGCGATCCCGACTACTCGCCGGAGCTCGCCGGCCGGCTCTCGAAGCTCGAGGCCGCGATCTCCAAGCAGCGGACGATCAAGTTCAGCTACTGGTCGCCGCAGCGCGATCGGGTGTCGGAACGGACGCTGAACCCCTATGCGTTGCGACACGACGATGGCGTCTGGTACGTGATCGGCAGCGATCTCGGTGACGAGCGCGAGAAGACGTTCCGCGTCTCGCGCATCCGGAGCGACATCCGCTTCGCGACCCGGCGCGAGCGTGACTTCAGGCTGCCGGCCGACTTCGACGTCGAGAGCCACCGCCGGCGCTCGCCCTGGCAGATCGGGGAGCTCGCCGGGACCGCCCGCGTCGCCGTCTCCGGCGACACAGCCTGGTGGGTGAAGCGGACGCTCGGCGAGGCAGGAACGCTCGAGGACGGGATCTTCGAGACCGAGTACGCGGCGGTCGAGCCGCTCGCGAGCTGGGTTCTCCGCCAGAACGGCCGCGCAATCCCGCTCGAGCCGTCGGAGCTGCGAAGCGCCGTCGCCTCGGCCCTGACCAGGATCCGCGACCGTCACGCCGGCGCGGTGCCCAAGGTGGCGCGGGAGAAGCCGCTTGCCGAGCTGCCCGTCCCCGACCGCCCCGCTCCTCCGGTTGCCCCCGAGCGGTTCGCGGTCCTCCAGGCGCTGCTTGCCTATCTGCTGGCCGCCTGCGGAGACACGCGCGAGGCGGAGCTCGACGCAGACGACCTGGCGGAGCGCTTCCACATCCCGCGCGAGGAGCTCCAGGAGCACCTTTCGCTGCTCAACCTCGTCAACTTCGGCGGTGGCTGCTACACGGTCTACGCCGAGCTCGACGGCTCCGTCGTCACCGTCGACAAGGAGCTCTACGGCGACGTCTTCAGGCTCGCCCCGCGTCTCACCCCGCTCGAGGCGCGGGCGATCCGCCTCGCGCTCGACTACGTCGGGCCTTCGATCGCGGCCGACTCGCACACGACGCTCGACCGCGTCAGGCGCAAGCTCGAAGAGACGTTCGGCCAGTTCGAGCTCGCCCAGGGTGAGCCGCACGACGCGGAGGACGACCAGCCCACCGACGAGGAGCAGCTGATCGGCACCCTCTCGGACGGGATCGAGCACCACCGCCTGGTCGAGATCGAGTACCTGAAAGAGGGCGAGGAGACGCCTTCGACGAGGCTCGTCGAGCCGTATCAACTGATGCGCGAGCTGCCGTACTGGCGCGTGCATACCTGGGATCGGAGTGCCGGCGATGCCCGTACGTACCGGGTCGATCGGATGCGTTCGGCTCGGTTGACCGACGAGCGGTTCGAGCCGCGTGAGGGCTTCGACCCGAACTACCTCCGCGATCCGGGGATCGCGCGCATCTGGTACTCGCCCGAGGTCGCCCGCTGGAAGCGCGAGCGTGGCGCCAGACCGCTGGCAGACGGCGCGGCGCTCGGCGAGCTGGGCTTCAAGACCGAGGACTGGATCGTCGGCGAGATCCTGCACGACCTCGGGGAAGCGGTCGTGCTCGAGCCCGAGACGCTCAGGGCGACGATCGCCAAACGCGCAGCCGCCCTGCTCCGCGAGCTCAAAGTGAGCCGCGTCCGGGTGAGCTAGCCGTTCGACTTGCGGATTGGAGGCCGCGAAAGCGGCCCTTCAGGGGTCTTCGCGCTGAGCATCCGCGAGAGCGGATGCTCAGCTTGCGGGCAAGGTGAGCGTGAAGGTCGCGCCCTCGCCGGGACGCGATTCGACGCGCAGCGTGCCGCCGTGAGCCTCCGCGAACGAGCGCGAGAGGAAGAGCCCGAGTCCGGTACCGGGTCTGGTGTCGCCCGCCGCCGCCCGCCCGAACTTCTCGAAGATCAGGCCATGATCCTCGAGCGCGATTCCCGGCCCGAAGTCGCGGACGCAGATCGACACCGAGCTGTTCCGCGCGCTCGCGTCGACCTCGACCGCGCCTCCTCGCTCCGAGTACTTGATCGCATTCGCGAGCAGGTTGTCCACGAGCTGGCGCAGCCGCACGCGATCGCCGCGGATCGTCGGAAGCGAGGGCGGGATCTCGACCGCGAGCCTCACCTCGTCCTGGCCGAGCTCCGCAGCCGACGTCGCCTCGCGCAGTACCGCAGCAAGATCGACGTCGGTGAACGAGTAAGCCAAACGTGCCGGCCTCGATCCTCGACGTGTCGAGCACGTCCCCGACGAGGGCCGAGAGCCGGCTCGTCTCGTCTGCCGATCACCGCCAGGAAGGCGGCTCGCTGATCGTCTCGCAGCTCTCGCCAGCGAGTCTGGAGCGTTCGCGTCGATCCGAGCACGGCCGCCATCGGGCTCCGGAGCTCGTGCGAGACGAGTGAGACGAAGTCGGCGCGGAGAGCCGAGAGCCGACGGAGCTCCTCCACGGTCGCCCTCTCCGCCTCGTACGTCCGGATGTTCTGCACCGCGGCTGCGACGAAGCGTCCGAGCAGGGTGACGAGCTCGACCTCGTCCGGCCCGAACGAGTCGGGAGTGGAGCGGCTGACCGACAGCGCACCGATCGTGCGCGCGCCGAGCTGGAGCGGTGCCACCAGGCGCGAGCGCAGGCCCAGCCGAAAGAGCCCTTCCTCCTCCTGATCACGCCGTTCCTCGAGGTCGCGTCGAAGCACGGTTCGGCCCTCGGCGACCCGCTCGAGGATCGACCGCGCAAGCTCGATCCGCGTTCCGGGACCGAGAAAGGAGTCCGCACCCGCGCCCGCTGTGGCCATCACCGTGGCGCGACCGTCTTCGAGCAGGAGGATCGACGCCCGCTCGAAGGGAACGAGCCCTCGCAGCTCAGTGATGAAGGCGCCGAACGCCTGGTCGAGCTCGAGAGAGGAGCCGAGCGCCCTGGCGCAGCGGCTGGTCGCTTCGAGCACGTCGACGTGCCGACCGAGCTCGTCCCGGAGGCGCTCGGCCTCCCGGGCACGATCCCGCGCGAGCGCCGCCTGCTCGCGCTCGAGCTCGACGAGCCGCCCGACGACGATCGCGAGCACGGCGCCGACGGCGACCCGAAGCACGACCGATTCCGGTTCGATCTCGAAATCGAACTCGCTCGAGCGCCATACCTCGGCAAGAGTGAGAATTGGGATCGCGACAAGCGCTGCGATGAGGCCGCCCACGACGCGGTAGAGGAGCGCCGCCTCGAGGATGACCAGGAAGAGCAGCGTCCGGAACGGCTGGCCCGAGTCGAACGAGTAGACGAGGATCAGGGCGGTCGAGAGCAGCAGGTCGAAGGCGATCCCGCCCACCGCGACGACCCGTCGCCGAAACCGGTCGGTAAAGGCGAGGACGATCAGCACGAAGGCCCCGAGGGCGTGGAGCCCGAGAATCGTCCACGCCGCCGCTTCGTAGCCCGCGGGGAAGTCGCCACGGTAGTCGAGGAGCTGGATCAGCGCCAGCGGCACGATCAGGAGCCGAACGAGCGAGAGCAGCCTGACGACCCTCATACGTCCCCGCTCCGTCAGCCGCGCGAGCGACCATTCCGCCTGCTCGCTCAGGAGGTCGTCGTCGCCGCCCGCAAACCGCTCGAGGACCGGGCGGTGCTCGGTGCCGCCGACGTTACCGGCGACGAGGAGCGCGTTCCGGCGCAGATAGCGCGGATCGTTGCGGGGCACGTAGAGACGGTCGTAGCGCTCGACGAGCTCGCGTCCGTCGTCCTCCAGCCACTCGAGGAGCGAGACGGTGGGCTGGGCGCCGGACGGCAGCGGCCGGCCGGCGCGGCGCTTCTCCACCCCCCGGTTCCAGGGGCACACGTCCTGGCAGATGTCGCAGCCGTAGAGCGAAGCGCCGATCGCGGCGCGGTACTCGACGGGGATCTCGCTCGGCGCCTGCGTCCAGTACGAGAGGCAGCGGGTGGCGTCGAGCGTCCCCGGCTCGTCGAGCGCCCCGGTCGGGCACGCGTCGATGCAGAGCGTGCAGGAGCCGCAGTCGGTGCCGAGCGGCGTCGCCGACTCGAGCTCCACGTCCGTGACGAGCGTCCCGAGCACGACCCAGGAGCCGTGGCGCTGCGTGATCAGGAGCGTGTTCTTGCCGTAGAAGCCGATTCCGGCTCGAAAGGCGGCCTCGCGATCGACGTGCTGGTTCGCGTCGACGAGGACTCGGTAGTTGCCACCGAGCCTGCGCCCGAGCGCGTCCAGCTTCTCCCGTAGCTCCGCGTAGCGGTCGCTCCAGGTGTAGCGCGAGAGCGTCCCCTCACCCGCTTCCGCGGCCGGCCCCGGCGCGTAGTAGCAGAGCGCCGCGGAAACGACGGTGCGCGCCCCCGGCAGCAGGGTCTCCGGATGGCAGGACACCTCGGGCTGCGCCATCGTGAACCGCATCCCGGCGAAGAGCCCACGCGCCTGGCGTTCGCGGATGTGCCGCTCCGTCTCGACATATGGCTCCGCCGGGGCGGCGCCGACCGCGTCGAGGCCGAGTTCCTCCCCTAGCTCTGCGAGCTCCGCCGCCGTCACGGGAGGCCACCCATGAGAGGATTGTGCCCGTGAAGGCGATTCGCATCCACGAGGACGGTGGGCCGGAGGTACTGCGCTACGAGGACGTGGACGATCCAGTCGCGGGACCCGGCGAGGTGCTGGTCTCCTTGCGGGCGGCATCCCTCAACCACCTCGACATCTGGGTTCGCAAGGGACTTCCGTCGGTCCCGAAGCCGCGGATCCTGGGCGCCGACGGCGCCGGGGTCAGGGTTGACACCGGCGAGCGCGTCGTGATCAACCCGGGCCTCGAGCACGGAACGACGATCACCGTGATCGGCGAGCACACCGACGGAACGCACTGCGAGCTGATCGCGCTTCCCGAGGAGCAGGTCTTCCCGCTCGACGACGCGATCGACTTCGAGACCGCCGCTGCGTTCCCGCTCGTGTACGAAACGGCCTACCGGATGCTCGTGACGAAAGCGCAGCTCCAGAAGGACGAGTGGGTGCTGATCTGGGGAATCGGCGGCGGCGTCGCGACGGCGGCGTTCGAGCTCGCGCGAGCGCTCGGCGCGAAGACGATCGTCACGTCGAGCAGCGATGCGAAGCTCGAACGGGCGCGCGAATGGGGCGCCGACGTAACGGTCAACCATGCGACCGGCGATGTCGCGGCCGCCGCGAAGGAGGTCGGCGGCGCTGACCTAGTCGTCGAGACCGTCGGCGAGGCGACCTGGAAGACCTCCCTCGGCGCGGTCAAGCCCGGCGGTCGCGTCGTCGTGTGCGGCGCCACGAGCGGCCCCAATCCGCCGGCCCAGCTCCACCGCTTCTGGTGGAAGCAGCTCACGATCTACGGCTCGACGATGGGCTCGCGCGAGGACTTTCTCGGAGCCTACGAGCTGATCCGCTCGGGCCGAGCCCGCGTCCACGTCGACTCGGTCTACCCGCTTTCGGAGACCCGCGCCGCCCACGAGCGGCTGGAGGCGGGCGAGCAGCTCGGGAAGATCGTGCTCTCGATCCCCGGTTAGCCGAAGGCTGTTCTAGCCAAAGCCGAGGATGAACTTCGCGTCGTCGGACATCCGGTCGGGCGTCCACGGCGGATCGAAGGTCAGCTCGACCTCCACTTCGTCCACCCCTTCGACGGATGCGGCCGCGTCGTGGATCCCGTCCTGGATCATCTGGCCCGCCGGGCAGCCCATCGAGGTGAGGCTGTGGATCACCTTCACCTTGGGCCCGTCGATCTCGACGTCGTAGAAGAGGCCGAGCTCGACGATGTCCATCCCGAGCTCGGGATCCTCGACGGTGTGCAGGGCCTCGACGATCGCTTCCTTCGTTGGCATGGCTCGAGTCTAGATGAGCAGCCGCACCTCTTCCTTGCGCTCGCGGGCGAAGAAGTGGATCCCGTCCGTGAAGCGAACCCAGTTACAGCGCATGCACATCACGAGCGAGTGGGTGCGGGCGCTGTCGGCGAGGAAGCGGACGCCGCGGAGAAGGTCGCCGTTCGAGACGCCCGTGGCGACGACGATCACCTCGCCGGGCGCGAGGTCGTCCGAGGAGAAGACCCGGTTGACGTCCTCGACGCCGAAGGCGGTCGCCTGCTCGATCTCGGAGCGGGTCGTGGGCCAGAGCTGCGCCTGCAGCTCGCCGCCGAGACAGCGCAACGCCGCCGCCGAGAGCACGGCCTGCCGCGTACCGCCGATCCCGATCGCGAGGTGGTCGTTCGTGCCGCGGATCGCCGCCGAGATCGACGCGGTCACGTCACCGTCCTGGATCAGCTTGATCCGGGCGCCGGCGGCGCGGATCTCCTCGATCAGGTCGTGGTGGCGCGGCCGGTCGAGCACGATCGTGGTGATGTCGTTGACATTTCGCCCGAAACCGGCGGCGATCGCGTCGATGTTCTCCGCGATCGGGCGGGTCAGATCGATCGTGCCTCGCGCACGCGGCCCGACCGCCATCCGGCGCATGTACATGTCGGGTAGCCGGAGCAGCGAGCCTGGCGGGCCGACCGCGATCATCGACATGGCGCCGTTTCCTCCCCTCGCGACGACGCCGCGTCCTTCGAGCGGATCGACCGCGAGGTCGAACGCCTCTCCGCCGGCGCCGACCTTCCCCCCGACCTCGAGCTGGGCATCCTCAGGAGACCCGATCACGACAGTGCCGTCGATCGGGAGCTCGGCGAGGCCGGCCAGCATCGCGCCCTCCGCCGCCTTCTCCGCCGCGTCCTGGTCGTCGCGGCCGAGCCACCGTGCGCCCGCGAGCGCCGCCCACTCGGTCGCCCGCGCGAACAACGCGCAAGGACACGTCGAACGCTGCTCCTCTGTCCCACTCATACCGACTCCCGATCGCGTAGCTCGGCGCTCTCCAGCACGAGCTCCATCACCGCCCCGATCGCGTCGTGACGATTCTCGTTCTCGATGATCGGCACGTCGTTCCTCCTGGCTCGGTCGACGATGTACTCCTGGATCAGCCTGATCTCGGGCAACGCCTCGATGTAGCGGTCGAAGGGCCGGATCCCGTCCGACGTGGCGTCGCGGCTCCAGAAATGCGTGCGGTGGATCTCCTCGTCGTCGATCGCGAGCACGCACTGGATCACGAGCGCCTTGTGAGGCTCGACCGCCAGCATGCCCGGCACGAGGTGGACGCCCTCGAGCACCATCGACCAGCCCTCCTCGAGCGCACGCTGCAGCGCGGCCTCGACCCCGACGAGCACGTTGCGCGTCTGGTCGAGAAAGCCGAGCAGCGCGGCGTCGCCGGACTCCTCCTCCTCCGCCTTCGAGAGGCCGAGGGCCGCCTCGAAGCTCGAGTAGTGGATCGACGGCATGAAGTCCTTCGCGAAGAAGGCGCGCATCGTCTGGCGGACGAAGTCGGTCGAGGTGACGCGGGTGATTCCAAGGCGATAGGCGACCTCCGTCGCGACAGTCGACTTGCCGGTACCCGTGCCGCCGCCGACGAGCAGGATCACCGGAAGATCGAGCGTCTGGAGCGTCCGGTAGCCGCGAACGCGACGCACGGCCCGCTCGCCGGCGGCCTGGCCGAGAAGGTCGACAGCGAGCTCCGTAAGGCGTTCGAGGTCGATCGAGCTCGCGCCGCGCGCACCGAGATCGGCTTCGGTCCGGCGCGCGAGCTCGTAGGCCCGCTCTTCCGGAACGCCGACCGCTGTCAGCACCCGGGCCATCAGGCCCTTGGAGAACGGCGTCCCGTCGCCGCCGAGAAAGTCGCGCTCGCCATGGCGTCTCTCACTCACGCGCGGGCCTCGTCTCCGAGTCGAAGCAACTCGAGGTCCAGGTCGGGCTCGCCTTCGGCTGACCGGACGTCGCTGCCCGCGAGCACCACGTCCACCCCGCGCTCCGCGGCCGCCTCGGCGACGACGTCGATCGCGGCTGCCTTCAGCTCGACGAGGAAGACGTCGGCATCGACCGACTCGAGCTCCTCGCGCAGCCGCGCCCGATCGGAGAGCGCACCGGAGACGTGGACGACGTCCGCTCCATGCTCGTCGGCGAGGTGCTGCGCGAAGCCCCGATGCGCGCTCGTCGGAGCGGTCGAGAAGAACGCGACCCGGCGACCCGAGACAGCGGCGGCGGGTCGCGGGCGCAACACGGTTCCGACGACCGCCGGAGCAAGCTCGGCCGCGGCGTCCCGAAGCTCCTCCCACCCTGATCCGGCCTCGGCCATGGTCAGGATCACGAGGTCGGCGGTGAAGTGACGAAACGCGTTCAGGTAGCCGGTGACGACGGCCGGATCCTGCTGAGCGTTGACGACGAGGATTCGGCGTCGGGTCTCGATCGGCGGCAGGGCAGCGCCGCTGCCGTCGAAGAGCACGAGGTCGGGAGCGAGCTCGACCGCCAGCTTCGCCCCGGCGTGCACATTCGAGGCAAAGACGGCTCCGGCGAGCCCGCCACCGCAGCGACGGCAGCCGATCGTCGGCACTCCTGCCAGCGCCGCCGTCTCGAGGTGGTCGGATGCGGCGTGGCGACCGGAGCGCGAGAGCTCGAGCAGCGACTCGAGGGTCGGTGCGACCTCCATCAGCTCCGGCTCAGGGGGCCCGCCCCGACCCATCGAGACGACGACGACGGAGCGGTCACGCGCGAGGAGTTGCGCGGCGTGAGCGGTGATCGCGGTCTTCCCCACTCGCTTGCCGGTGCCGACGATTCCGAGCGAAGGCAGCGGGAACGGCTCGAGCGGCGGCGGGTCGAAGCGGAAGTCGGCGCCCACGTACGGCAGGCCGCGAGCGAGCACGCGACTGGCGAGCCGGAGCCGCTCCGGCGGGCCGAGCACGGGCTCGTCCGAGAGATCGACCACGACCTCGGCTCCGTGGTCGTCGAGCGCGCCGTCGAGCTCCGGCGCGAGCGGAACGCCGTAATCGGCGTCCTCGCGGAGCTTCTCCGTCCCGCCGAGCAGGTGCGCCGCGACGAAGTCGTAGGGGAGCTCTTCGAGCGCAGCGCGCACCACAGGGGCGTAATGCTCGCCGTCGATCAGGGCGAGAGCGCGTTGCGTCACGAGCGGGACGTCACCTCGTCCTCGATCCGGCCCGTGTACTTCTCGTACTCGAACGTGTCGAGCGAGAACTGGATGATCCGCTCCTGCCCGTGGAAGGGATGCTTGCGCCAGACGGCGACGTGCGAGCCGGAGACCTCGACGACGTTGTAACAGGGTCTCGTGTTGCCGCGAAGCCGCAGGGACGAGACCGTGCCGGTGTTGACGACGAACAGGTTCTCGAGCTTCCAGGCGTACGGGACGTGCTTGTGCCCCGAGAGGACGAGGTGGACGCCCGCACGTTGGAGCGTCTCGATCGTGTCGCCGGCGTCGTAGATCACATTCCGCTCGCGCCCGGTCCCGGGCACGGGCAGCAGGTGGTGATGGCAGACGAAGACGCGCAGCCGCGCGTCCGGCTCGAACTGCTCCTCGATCCAGCGGTAGCGGCCCCGCCCGATCTGGCCGTGGTCGAGGTCGGGCTCCGTCGAGTCGACCGCGACGACTGTCACCCAGCCGACCCGCGTCACCGAGTTCCGCTCGCCGAAGAGCTCCTCGAAGTGGACGTAGCCGACGTTCCGTGAATCGTGATTTCCGGGGATCACGACAAGCGACTCGCATTCGATCCGATCGAGGTAGCTCTTCGCCTCCTGGTACTCGTGCTTGAACCCGAACGTCGTCAGGTCGCCGGAGCAGACGACCAGGTCGGGCGCGAGGTCGTTGATCTCGCTGATCGCCCGCTCGAGCAGGCTCGGGACGAAGTACTGGCCGCCGCAGTGGAGGTCCGAGAGATGCGCCAGCGTGAAGCTCGTCGTCGGTTCGGTCGCCATGGCTAGAGCATACGAGGCGCGGTCCGGGCCGTCCGAGGGGGTCGCTACCCTCGAAAGCGTGTCCTGGCAGTCGCCCGCCGACCAGGCGAAACCGGTGTTCAACGTGTATCGAGGTACGACCCCGCCGAGATTTCAGAACGAGGTCGAGCTCGAATGCGCAAAGCTGCTCGACTTCTACGGGGTTCCGTGGGAGTACGAGCCGCGGACGTTCGTCCTCTCACGTGACGCCGAGGGTCGCGTCACGAGCGCGTTCGCGCCCGACTTCTACCTCCCGGAGCAAGACCTCTACGTCGAGGTGACGGTGATGCGGCAGTCGCTCGTCACCCGCAAGAACCGGAAGCTCCGGGAGATCAGGGAGCTCTACCCGGGCGTCAAGATCAAGCTCTTCTACCGGCGCGACATCGAGCGCCTCGCGCAGCGCTATCGGCTGAGGCTCGCCTCCTGAGCACGGATCCGCAGCCGCGAGCCGGCGCTCCGGGCGAGATCTACCTCACACGTCATGAGATCGCCCGCCGAGTCGAGGAGCTCGGCCGGGAGCTGGCGATCGATTACGTCGGTCGGGAGCCGCTGCTCGTCGCTCCGCTCAAGTCGAGCGTCGTCTTCCTCGCCGATCTCTCGCGGGTGTTGCCGATCCCGCACGAGCTCGACTTCCTCGAGCTTGCGGCGTACACCGGCGCGGGCAGCGGCTCCGGCGTGCGGCTGCTCAAGGATCTCGACGCCTCAGTCGTCGGCCGCCATGTCCTCGTCGTCGAGGACGTGGTCGACACGGGCATGACGCTGAACTTCCTCGCGCGAACGCTCAGCCTGCGTCTCCCCGCGAGCATCGCGGCGGTCACGCTCCTCGACCGCCCGTATCGGCGGCTCGTCGACGACGTACCGCTCGAGTACGTGGGCTTCACCGTTCCGGACGAGCTCTTCGCGGGTTACGGGCTCGGGCTCGAGGAGTGCTGGCGGGCGCTGCCCGATCTTCACTTCGTCGCGGCCGAGGAGCTGCCGGCCTCGCTGACCGGCGACGGCTTCCGGCGACAGGAGCCCGAGCCGCAGCCGGGTAGCGCCGCCGCAGCCTAGAGGTAACCGAGCGGATCGACGGGAGCGCCGTTGATCCGGACCTCGAAGTGGATGTGCGGCCCGGTCGAATGGCCGGTGTTTCCGGAGTAGGCGATCAGCTGGCCCTGCGCGACGGACTGGCCGACCCCGACCGTGACGCCAGTGTTGTGGCCATAGGCCGTGGAGACGCCGTTTCCGTGGTCGATCACGACCAGGTTGCCGTAACCGCCCATCCAGCCGGCGACGATCACCGTCCCGGACGCAGACGCGACGACGGGCGTCCCGTTGCCGACGGCGATGTCGATTCCCTCGTGCATCCGCCCCCAGCGCCAGCCGAACGAGCTCGTGAGGATCCCATGCGCCGGCCAGATGTAACCCGACGAGGACGCCTGCGAGCGATCGAGCGAGGGTGACGAGACGGAGGCGGCTTGGGCCGCCCGGATCTTCGCTGCGATCGAAGCGCTCTGGGCCAACAGCCCTTCGACCTCGTGCAGATACTCCTCGCGCTGCCCGCGCGTCGAGGAAAGAGCCTCGTCCTTCTCGCGGCGCACCGTCGCGAGCTGGCGCTGATCCCAGGCGAGCCGATCGCGAACCCGTCGCTGCTCTGCCGTCCGGGCCGCGACGAGCCGCGTCGTCTCGGCCACCTCGTCGCGGGTGATCCGCGTCGCGTCCCGCGTCTTCCGCACCTCGATCTTCGCGACCTCGACCTCCGTCGCGATCCGCTCGTCCTGGCTGCCGATGTCGTTCAGGAACTCGAGCTGGTCGAGCATGTCTCCGAAGCTCGCCGCTTCGAGTACGACCGTCAGCGGCTCGGTGGGCTCGGAGGTGTAGATCTCGACGAGCCGCCGGTTGAGCCTCTTCGTCGCAGCCTTGTGCTGGCGCTGGAGGAAGAGCAGCCGGCTGGTTTGGAGGCGGAAGAGCTCGTGCAGCTGATTCAGCTTCCGCTCGTGGAGCGCGAGCATGTTCTCGAGCCCGTCGAGCCGTGCGGAGGCGGAGTCGATATCGCCTTGCAGAGCGCGGATCTTCCCCGTCACGACCTCGATCTGCGAGCTGAGAACGCCTTCCCGCTTGCGCGCACCCGCGATCTTCCCCTTGAGCCCGTCGATCCTCGAGTCGAGCGACTGCTTGCGCTCGCCGAGACCGGGCTCGCCGGACGCGGTGGTGGAGATCAGCAGCGCGCAGGCCGAGGCGAGAACGATGAGGAAGGATCTCGTCATCCGAAGGTGATTTTCGTCGGCAGCCCGGTCGTCCCTCCCGCGAGGAACAGGGCAAACCGACAGTCTAGCCTCGTTTTCGGCAGATTCGGGCAGACTCGAGAGGCTGCCCGCGGAACGCTCTCTAGATCTGCGCTCCCTAGATCTGTGCCGGCTCGGTGCCGGGCGTCAGCGGCGGTTGCGGCGGGTCGAGCTCGCCGGGCGGCGGATAGGGATCGGGCAGATCAGGGCCGGGAGTCGGGTCGAGCTCCCCGGGCGGAGGAGTCGGAGCAGGGATCTCGGGCGTCTGGGGCGGCGGCGTCGGATCGATGGGTTCCATGCAGCCGGCCTACCCGAGCCGCTCCGCCTTCACACGCGGCTCGGCGCTCTCGCTCGTGCGCGGTTCGAGTGCGCGTAGCGCCGCCGCCGCCTCACGCCGGAGCGGGCCTACGAGCACGCGGTAGTCGGCGTCGGAAACCTTTCCCGTGCGATGGTCGAACTCGAGCTCCTTCAGCGCCGCGAGCGCTCTGTCGCGCACCTCCGAGAGCTCGAGCTGCCGCTGAGCCAGCTCACCCGGCTGGTCGAGCCGGTCGTCGCCGGACGTCGGCTCGCGGAGGTACGGCAATGCGACGAGGATCACGCAGCCGATCGCGAGGAGCGCTCCGAGTACGAGCGCCAGGCTCATCGCTCGGCCGCGACGCCCGCAGCCGCGTACCGCGTCGCGAGCCGCCGCTGCTCGCGCGCGTCCGGCCACAGCGCGATCACCGAGCCGAGCAGGAAGACGAACCCGGCCAGCCAGATCAGGTTGACGAGCGGCTTCACGAAGACGCGGAAGTAGGCGGTTCCGTCCGGATTGACCTCGGCGATCACGAAGAGATCCTCGCCGGTGACGAGGTCGCTGCGGATCCCGACCTCGGTCGAGACCTGCCGCTCGGCTGTGTAGCCGTTCTTGCCGGCCTCGACCGTGCCCAGATCCTTGCCGCCGCGGGTGACGTCGAGCACCGTGCGGATCTCGGTCGCGTTCGCGGCGGCGCGTTCCTCCAGCGATCGATACGTCAGCCGGTAGTCCCCGGCGGCGAGCGTCTGGCCCTGCGCGAGCTTCGCCTCGCTCACCGTGTCGTAGGCGCTCGAGCCCGCGATCCCGATCGCGAGCAGAACGATTGCGGCGTGGACGATGTAGCCGCCGTAGCGGCGCCGGTTGCGGGAAACGAGGTCGGAGAAGGCACGCGGCCAGGAGCCGCCTGCGAGGGCGCGCCGGGCGCGTGTTCCGCGCACGAACTCGAGCGCGATCGTCCCGAGCACGAACGCCGAGAAGCTGTACGCGATCAGGCCGGGGATCGACGAGCCGGCGCCGAGCGCGAGCAGGATCGCGCCCACGCCGAGCGCCGCCCCGAGCGGCCACGCGAACGTCAGCACCAGGCTTCGCAGGGACGCGCGCCGCCAGGCGACGAGCGGCCCGATCCCCATCAGGAGGAGCAGCGGCAGGCCGAACACGCGCAGGAAGAAGTCGTAGTAGGGCCGGCCGACCGTCACCGCTTCGCCCCGAACCGCTTCCGAGAGAATCGGATACGCGACGCCCCAGAGGATCGTCAGCGTCAGCGCGACGAGCAGGAGGTTGTTGTAGAGGAACGTCGCCTCGCGCGAGACGAGCGACTCGAGCCTCGTCCGCGCGCGCAGGAGCGGCAGCCGCGCGAAGACGAGCGCCAGCGAGCCGAGCACGACGAGGCAGATGAAGCCGAGGAACCACGGCCCGATCGAGCTCTGGGTGAACGAGTGGATCGAGCTGACGATCCCGGAGCGGGTCAGGAAGGTGCCGAAGAGCGAGAGGCTGAACGCGAAGATCACGAGCAGCACGTTCCAGACCTTCAGCATCCCGCGCTTCTCCTGGATCATCACCGAGTGGAGGAACGCGGTCGCCGCGAGCCACGGCATCAGGGCGGCGTTCTCGACCGGATCCCAGGCGTAGTAGCCGCCCCAGCCGACCTCCTCGTAGGCCCAGTGCGCGCCGAGGAGCTGGCCGATCCCGAGCGCCGTCCAGGCGACGAGCGTCCAGCGGCGGGTGGCGACGATCCAGCGCTCGTCGGCGCGGCGGGCGAGCAAGGCGCCCATCGCGAAGGCGAAGGGCACCGTCAGGCCGACGAAGCCGAGATAGAGAAGCGGCGGGTGGGCCATCATGTACGGGTTCTGGAGGCTCGGATTGAGGCCGGCGCCGTCCGCCGGAGCGACCTGCGTTGCGAACGGCGTCGCGACCACGACGACGAGAAACGCGAAGAACAGCGCGACCGCGCCGAGGACGGGCACGACCCAGACGACGAGGTCGCGAGCGCTCCGCCGGTTCAGCAGGACCGCCGCGGCCGAATAGCCGGTGAGGAGCAGCAGCCAGAGCAGGAGCGATCCCTCCTGCCCACCCCAGAACGCCGAGATCGTGTAGCCGGTCGGCAGCTCGCGGCTCGTGTGGTCGGCGACGTAGACGAACGAGAAGTCGTGGCGGATCAGGGCGGCTACGAGGACGAGCGAGGCGACGAGGGTCGTCCCGAAGGCCGCTAGGAGCGCGTTCTGGGCGGAGAGGGCGAGCCGCCGCTTGCGCTTCCAGGCCGCGTAGCCGCCCGCGACCACCGCGTAGAGCACGAGTCCGAGCGTGGCGACGAGCGCGGCGCGGCCGAGCTCAGGCATTTAGCTCTCGTTCTTCTCGGGGGCGTACTTGGAGGGGCACTTGGTGATCAGCGTGTCCGGCACGGCGACGAACGTCGCTCCCCGGAGCTGCCCCTCGACGTGCACGTCCCGACCGACGCGGAAGAGGTCTGGCACGGAGCCCTTGTAGACGACCGGTACCGTCGCCTTCCCCTCGACGTCGCGGAGCACGAACCGCAGGCCGCCGGCGTGTGCGTCTCCCGTAACCCGGCCGACGACCTTCCCCGCCAGCGCGACGCGGTCGGTGCGGCCGTCGAGCTCGCTCGGCGCCAGGGAAGGAGTGCCGCCGCCGGCGACCGACGCGTAGAGGAGGAAGACTGCGAGCGCCGCCGCCACCGACAGCGCAATCACGAGGCGTGCGGGATTCCGCTTCCGTGCCACGAGGTGATCGTAGCGCCGCTAGGCGGTTCTGGGCGCTGCTTCGCGGCGGCCGGGAATCCGGTAGCCGTGGTCGTGGCAGAGCGAGCCCGGCGCGTCCTCGGTCAGCGCGTCGCAGTAGCCCTTGCCATACGCCGCCCGCATGAACGCGGCCATCACCTCGAGATTCCACTCGCTGACGTCCGCCGCCTCGCGCCAGAGGTCGGCGAGCCGGAGGTCGATGTCCAGCTCGAGCAGGTCGATGCGTGTGGGGCGATCGGTCATGTCGAAAAGGGTAGGACCTGCGTCGGACGGAGCAGCCATCGTCCTGCGCGGACGTGTCCCAGGGTCTGTCCCTCGGACATGTCCGGTAGCGTCAGCGGCGATGGGAGCGATCCGCTTCGGGCCGGCCCGCTGGCCCTCCCGAGACTCGCCCGAAGAGGCGATTCGGATCTTGGTCGAGCGGGGTTACACGGCCTGCGAGCTCGACTTCGAGAGCGGCTTCTGGCTCGACTATCCGGCGGCGGAGCGGCTCGGCGAGCTCGCGCGGGAAAACGACATCGCGCTCTCGGTGCACGCGCCGCTCTTCGCGTTCCCGGGCCATCCGGACCCGAAGAAGGCGAAGATGGCGCTCGGCGCGCTCGACCGCACGGCGGGGATCGCGACCGCCTGCGGCGCCGAGGTGGTCGTGATCCACCCCGGCTTCTGGCTCGGCCGCGACCGGCAGCAGACGCTCGACGACGTCGTCGCCTGGCTCGGCGAGCTGCGCGAGCGGCTCGAGGCGAAAGGTCGGCTCGTGGGATTCGGGATCGAGGTGATGGGCCGCGTCAGCGAGCTCGGCTCGATCGACGACGTGCTCGAGATCGCCTCACGCGTGAGCTGGGTTCGCCCGGTGATCGACTTCGCCCACATGCACGCGACGACCGACGGCTCCTTCACGGATGTCGAGGCGTTCGCCTCGGTGCTGGAGGCGGCCGACGCCGTGCTCGGCCAGGGCGAGCCGTTCCACATCCACTTCTCGGACATCGCCTACGCGAACCGAAACGAGACGAAGCACCTCCCCTACGGCGAGGGCACGCTGCGGGCGGAGCCGCTCGCGGAGGCGCTGCGCCGGTTCGAGCGACCGGCGACGGTGATCTCGGAGTCGCCCGACGAAGCGTCGTCGCAGGCGATCCGGTCGGCGCTCGTAGAGCAGTAGTGCGGCTCGGCTCAGGCCGGGATCAGCGCGGCGTCGTAGCCCGCCAGCTCGGCCTCGTACTCCTCCGCTTCCTCGGCCCGGCCGCGGTCGCGGAGGAAGCCCGCGAGCGCGCAGCACCAGCTCGCGGCGGATCAGCCAGAGATCCTTGCCCTCGATCACCTCGACGCCCTCGCGCAGTAGCGACTCCGCCTCCTCGTCGCGGCCCTGCGCCGCGCGCACCAACCCGAGCGCCATTCGCGTGGTCGCGCGCGAGATCGTGTCGTGCGGGCCGACGGTCTCTCGCGATTCCAGCGCATAACGCTCGGCCTCGTCGATCTTCCCCATCGCAACGAGTACCTGCGCCAGGCCGCGCTGGCTCTCGCAGAGCGTGCCGCGATCCTCGAGCGGCTTCAGGATCCGGATTGCGTCGCGAAAGCGCCGGTCGGCGGCGGGAAGATCGCCGCGCCGTCGCTCGACCCAGCCGTAGTGGTTGCTCGCACGGGCGAGCGCCCAGGCGTTACCGGACTGGGAGAAGAGCTCCTCCGCCTGATCCAGCTTGGTCGCAGCCTCGTCGGCCTGCCCGCGGAGAGCGTCGATCCGCGCCTGCGAGACGAGCGCCCAGCCGAGGGCGGTGATGTTGCCGCTCTCCTCCGCGAGCTCGAGCGCCTCGCGCGACGAGCCGGCCGCCGCGCGGTCGAGCTCGAGCCGCGCGATCGCGGCGCTCGCAAGCTCGTCGACGGCGTTCGCCTCGAGATCCTTGCGGCCGATCTCGCGCGCGACCTCGAGCGCCTTCCCGGTCCAGCGCTCGTCGTCGTCGAGATCGCCGAGCCACCAGCCGATTCGGGAGCGCATCGTCAGCGCCTCGTAGCGATCCTCGGGCCTGGCGTCCTCGAGCAGCACGAGCGCCTGCTCGACGAGCTCCCGCCCGCGCGGGAGATCGGCGTCGCGCATCAACGCGTTCTCGGCGAGCGCCGTCAGCGCCAGCCCTTGGAGCCGTCGCTCGCCGGCCTCGGTCGCGTCGGCGAAGACCCGCTCCATCTCGGCCGCCTGCGCCGGCAGGTCGGCGATCCGCCGGGCGGCGCGGGCGGCGAGGAAGCGCCGCTGGAGCGTCGGCTCGAGCTCGACAGCCCGTACGAGCAGCCGGCGGGCGGCCCGATTCGCCTCGCGCGCGAGCGCGCGCCGACCGGCCGTCTCGAGCGTCGCCGCCGCTTCCGTGGCGAGATCGGCCGGCACCGCGCCGTCGAGCTCTCCGAACAACATCGTCGCCTGGTCGAGGTGGTACGCCCGGATCTCCAGCAGCTCGTCTCCCGCTCGCTCGCCGATCCAGATCGCAGCCTGCTGGTGCAGATCGGCCCGAGACCCCTTTGTCAGCCCCGAGTAGGCGACGTCGCGGATCAGGACGTGCTTGAAGCGGTAGGCCGTCTCGCCCGAGATCGTCGAGCGGCTCTCGCGGGTGAGGAAATCGCGCTGGAGCAGGGCGTCCAGCACCGGCTCGGGCTCCTCGAGCTCCGGTGCGAGCCGCGTCAGCGCCCCCTCCCAGAAGATCCTCCCGATCACCGAGGCCCGCTGGAGCAGCATCTTCTCGGCCCGCGGCAGCCGGTCGATCCTCGCGGCGATCATCGCCTGCAGCGTGTCCGGGATCCGCTTCGCGGAGGTGCCGCCTTCGAGCAGCATCCTGATCGTCTCCTCGACGAAGAGCGGGTTGCCCTCGGTCTTCTCGAGCAGCGAGCGGCGATCGCCGGCCGAGAGCTCGCGATCCGCGAGGAGCGCGTCGACGAGCGCCTCGCTCTCCACCGGCGGCAGCGGCTCGAGCTCGATCGCGGTCGCACGCACGCGGCCGCCGCCCCAGCCGGGACGCAGGTCGAGCAGCTCGGGCCGCGCCAGGCAGACGATCAGGAGCGGCGCGTCCTTGACCCGCTCCGCCAGATGCTCGACGAGCTCGAGCAGCGAATCCTCGGCCCAGTGGACGTCCTCGAAGACGAGGATCAGCGGCTGCGCGGACGCGAGCTCGGCGGCCCACTCGCGCGCCGCCCACGCGATCTCCTCCTGGCTCCGTTCCGTCTCGATCCCCTCGAGCACGCCGCCCGCGAGCGCGAGCAGATCGGCCACGGCGTCGTCGCCGCACGCGGCCTGGAGCTTCGCGACGGCCTCCTGGACGGGATCGTCGTCCGTGATTCCGGCCGCCACCTTGACCATCTCGGCGATCGGCCAGTACGTGATTCCCTCGCCGTAGGGCAGCGAGCGGCCGGCGAGGATGGTCGCGCCCTCGACGCCGTCCACGAACTCCCGGACGAGGCGGCTCTTGCCGACCCCCGGCTCGCCGTAGATCGTGAACAGGTGTGCGCGGCGGTCGCGGACGGTGCGCGCGAAGGTGGTATGGAGCAGCTCCAGCTCGAACTCGCGGCCCACGAACGGCGCCGAGACGCTCGCCGGCCGGTCGGCGGAGTCGAGCACGTGCAGCAGCCTCCAGACGGGAAGCGGGTCGTCGAAGCCCTTGAGGTCGATCACGCCGCAGTCCTCGGTCTCGATCCGCGACAGCGTCAGCCGGTAGGCGAACGGACCGAGCAGGGTCTCGCCCGGCCGTGCGAGCTGCTGCAGGCGAGCGGCGACGTTGACCGCCTCGCCGGTCGCGAACGTCGACTCCGACTCGTCGGCGACGACCTCGCCCGACTCGATCCCGATCCGCGCCTCGAGCCCGAGGCCGTGCACCGAGTCCATGATCGCCTCGGCCGCGCGAAGGGCGCGCTCCGCGTCGTCCTCGTGCGCCTGCGGGACGCCGAACGCAGCCATCACGGCGTCGCCGGCGAACTTCTCGACGATCCCGCCGTGGCGGGTGATGCAGGTGGAGACGTGCTCGAAGAACGAGTTCACGCGCCGCCGGACGACCTCCGGATCGCGCGAGGAAACGAGCTCGGTCGAGCCGACGAGGTCGACGAAGAGGACGGTTGCGAGCTTGCGTTCCACCTCTGGATTGTAGTTGCGAGGGTCGTACCCAGGCCCGGCGCAGGGCCGTCCCGGCGCTGGGTCAGGTCGATTCCCATAGCATCGCCGCGTGCTCGATCCGAAGGTCTTCAAGGCATATGACGTTCGCGGCGTCCATCCGGACGAGCTGGACGAGGAGGGTGCATATGCGATCGGGCGGGCGTACGTCGAGCAGTTCGAGCCGAGCTCGATTGCCGTCGGGCGCGACATGCGGGTCTCCTCGCCCTCGATGGCCGCCGCGCTGATCGACGGCGCCGCCGATGCCGGCGCGGACGTGCTCGACCTCGGCCTGGTCGGAACGGAGATGGTCTATTTCGCCGTCGGGGAGCTCGGGCTCGACGGCGGCGTCTGCGTCACCGCCTCGCACAACCCCAAGGAGTACGCGGGGATGAAGATCGTCCGCGCAGGCGCGCTTCCGGTCGGCGGCGAGTCGGGCCTCTTCGAGGTGCGGGATCGCGCGCTCGAGCTTGTGCGCAATGAACACAAGCCTTCTTCGGCGCAGCGCGGTTCGATCCGCGAGGAGGACGTCTGGCCGGGGTTCGTCGCGAAGGTGCTCTCGTTCGTCGACGAGGACACCGTCAAGCCGCTCCGGGTCGTGATCGACG
Organism: uncultured Gaiellaceae bacterium; assembly: GCA_963745775.1. GTDB lineage: Bacteria > Actinomycetota > Thermoleophilia > Gaiellales > Gaiellaceae > Gaiellasilicea. The sequence continues at coordinate 322,681 of CAVUYY010000012.1, read as the reverse complement.
CGGCGAACGGGATGGCCGGGACGATGCTCCCGCCGATCCTCGAGCGCCTCCCGATCGAGGCGATCCGCTGCTACTTCGAGCCCGACGGCACCTTCCCGAACCACGAGCCGAATCCGCTCCTCCCCGAGAACCGCGAGTTCATCATGGAGCGCACGCGTGAGGCCGAGGCAGACCTCGGGGTCGCGTACGACGGCGACGCGGATCGCTGCTTCTTCGTCGACGACACCGGCGAGTTCGTCCCCGGCGACTTCATCACGGCGCTCCTCGCGCAATCGGTGCTCGAGAAGAACCCGGGCGGCAAGGTGATCTACGACGTGCGGGCGAGCTGGGCCGTCCCGAAGACGATCGAGGAGGCCGGCGGCGTGGCGCTGATCAACCGCGTCGGCCACGCCTACATCAAGCACCGCATGCGCGAGGAGGGCGCCGTCTTCGGCGGCGAGGTCTCCGCCCACTACTACTTCCGCGACTTCACGCAGGCCGATTCGGGGGTCGTGCCGTTCCTGCTGATGCTCGAGCTGATCTCGAAGCGCGGGCAGAAGCTCTCCGAGATCCTGCGCCCGTTCCGGGAGCGGTACTTCCTCACCGGCGAGCTGAACACCCCGGTCTCCGACACCGCGAAGAAGCTCGAGGAGCTGGAGGAGCGGTATGCCGACGGCCGGATCACCAAGCTCGACGGGATCTCGGTCGAGTACGACGACTGGCACTTCAACGTCCGCCCGTCCAACACGGAGCCCTTGCTGCGCCTCAATCTCGAGGCGCTTTCGGAAGAGCTGCTGGAGGAGAAGCGCGACGAGGTGATCGGCGTCATTCGTGACTGACGAGCCCGTCCAGCTCGGCCGCGTCACCGACCGCAGACCGCCGTTCAAGTACTCGGCAATCGCGCGAGTCTGGTTCTCGGACACCGACGCGCAGGGGATCGTCTACTACGGCCGCTATCTCCCCTACTTCGACCACGCGCGCACGGAGTACCACCGCCACCTCGGGATCGCCGGCGCCTGGATCTCCGGCCGTGACTTCGTGATGCGCGCTTCGAGCGTCGAGTACCACGCGCCCGCCCGCTTCGACGACCTGCTCGAGATCTTCGTCCGGCTCGCGCGGATCGGGCGGACGAGCGCGACCTACGAGTGCGCGGCCTTCCGAATGTCGGACGATGCGCCGATGGTCACCGCCTCGCAGACCCTCGTCCTCGTCGATCTCGCCACGAGGGAGGCGGCCGAGATCCCGGACTCCTACCGCGAGACGATCCGGAGCTTCGAAGGCGCCGACCTCGACGCCTGACGCGCCGGCTGCGGTGCGAGCGCGGCGGAGCCTGGCTCGGCCCGGCGGCAGCCGCCCGGCCTGTGGCGGCGCACGCGGGTGCGCGCCCGTTCGACCTGTTGCCGCATCGAACGGGCGCCGCAGTGCCCGCAGCCCCTCTCCCCTACCCGGGCCATCTCGTTGTAGCCGGATCTCGGAGCGCGTTCCATCCCTCGATCGAGTGGCGTCACTCATCCCAGGGACGATCCCTCGATCGAGTGAAAGCCGGAGGCGAGCAGGTCTCTCACCTCGTTCTTAGAGGCTCCGAGCAGAATGCGCGCATGCGAATCCTGGTGGTCGACGACGATGCGGCTGTGCGCGAGTCGCTCCGGCGGGCGCTCGCGCTCGAGAGCTACGACGTCGAGCTTGCCGGCGACGGCGCCCAGGCGCTCGAACGGCTCGACGAAGACCCCAGGATCGACGCCCTGATCCTGGACGTCTCGATGCCGAGACTGGACGGTCTGGAGGTCAGCCGCCGGCTCCGACGGCAGGGAGATGCGCTGCCGATCCTGATGCTCACGGCGCGCGACGAGGTGGCCGATCGAGTCGCCGGCCTCGACGCGGGCGCCGACGACTATGTCGTCAAGCCGTTCGCGCTCGAGGAGCTGCTCGCCCGGCTCCGAGCTCTGTTGCGTCGGGCCGCACCCGACGAGAGCGACGTGCTCCAGTTCGCCGATCTCGAGCTCGATCCGGCAACCCGCCTCGCCACGCGGGCCGGCGAGGAGATCGTGCTGACGCGGACCGAGTTCTCGCTGCTCGAGCTCTTCCTCCGCAATCCGCGCCAGGTGCTGACTCGATCGGTCATCTTCGAGCGGGTGTGGGGCTACGACTTCGGCTTCGGCTCCAACTCCCTCGACGTGTACATCGGCTATCTGCGCCGGAAGACCGAGGCGGGCGGAAAGCCGCGGCTGATCCAGACGATCCGCGGCGTCGGCTACGCGCTGCGCGAGCAGTGACGTTTCGCACCCGGTTGACGCTCGGCGTCGCCCTGGCGGTTGCCGTCGCCGTCGCCGGCGCCTCGGCGCTCACGTATGTCCTGGTTCGCGGCGAGCTGCGGAGCGAGCTCGACGATGCGCTCCGTGAGCGAGTCGGCAGCGTCCGGCTCCGAGTCGTCAACGACCGGTCCGGAAACCCCTTCCTCGACCTCCCGCCGACCCGCTTCGGCGGCGCACAGGGGATCACGCAGCTCGTCACGTCCGACGGCGTCGTGATCCAGTCGCCGGATGCGAGCGTCGAGCTGCCTGTGACGGAGCGGGCACGGCAGGTGGCCGCCGGCGACGGCGACTCGTTCTTCGCGGACGCGGACGTCACCGGCACCCACCTCCGCGTCTACACCGTTCCGGTCGACCGGCCCGGGTTCGCGCTCCAGATCGCACGCCCGCTCGACGAGGTGGACGCCGCTCTGGAGCGAATCCGCGGCCTCCTCGTCCTGATCGCCGCCATCGGAGTCGCACTGGCGGCAGGGATTGGCTTCGTCGTCTCGCGCGCCGTGCTCGCACCTGTCCAGCGACTGACGCGAGCGGCTGAGGACGTCACCGAGACGCGTGACCTCTCACGTCGAATCGACGACGAAGGCAGCGACGAGCTCGCGCGGCTCGCAGCGACCTTCAACACCATGCTCGCGGCGCTCGAGGAGTCGGCGCGCGCGCAGCGGCAGCTCGTCTCCGATGCGTCACACGAGCTGCGCACGCCGCTGACCAGCCTCCGCACGAACATCGAGGTGCTGAGCCGCGACGAGGTGCTTCCGGCCGGCGAACGGGAGCAGCTCCTGCGCGACGTGACAGAGCAGCTCGGCGAGATGACCGCGCTGATCGCCGAGCTCGTCGAGCTGGCGCGCGGCGACCAGGCTCCGGCCGAGCCGGAGGACGTCCGCCTCGATCTCGTGACCGCCGCCGCGATCGAGCGCACGCGCCGCAACCGGCCCGGCGTCTCGTTCGCGAGCGAGCTCGAGGAGACGCTGATCACCGGTGTGCCGGCGACGATCGAGCGCGCGATCTCGAACCTCCTCGACAACGCGGCCAAGTGGAGCCCTGCCGGCAGCGAGATCGAAGTGGCCGTCCGAGCCGGCGAGGTGACGGTGCGAGACCACGGCCCCGGGATCGACGAGGAGGACCTGCCGTACGTCTTCGACCGCTTCTACCGCGCGACGGCGGCGCGGAGCATGCCCGGCTCGGGACTCGGTCTCGCGATCGTGCGGCAGGTGGCCGAAGCGCACGGCGGCTCCGTCAGCGCCGAGGCGGCCGAAGGTGGCGGCACGCTGATGCGCCTGCGCCTGTCGCCCAAGTCTTAGGAAAGGCTTAGGTCGATCTCAGGGTTGCCTTAGGCGGCGGTGGTGTTCTGAAGCCATCAAGCCAGCGAAAGGACTTCCCGAGATGCAGAACCCCTTGAGAGCTTCGAGAACGCGCATCGCTGCCGTCGCCGCAGCGGTGCTCTTCGGCGCCGGCGCTGGGGCGGCCGTCGTCACCGCGCTCGACTCCGACCAGAACGCGCCCCAGATCAGCGCCAGCGAGGCTGCGAGCCCGATCGCGACGTCGACCTCGACCGTGGGCGAGATCTACGAGCGCTCCGCGGCCGGGGTGGTCGAGATCACAGTCGGCTCCGCCGGCGCCGGCTCGCTCGGCGGTGGCGGCGCCACCCAGGCGCAGGGCTCGGGCTTCGTCTACGACAACCAGGGCCACATCATCACGAACCAGCACGTTGTCGACGGCGCCGAGTCGGTCTCCGTCCGCTTCGCCGACGGCTCGACACACGACGCCACCGTCGTCGGGAGCGATCCTTCGACGGATCTCGCCGTGCTCAAGGTGGACGCACCCGCGTCGCTTCTGAAGCCTCTCCGGCTCGGCAAGTCCTCCGAGCTCGCGGTGGGTGACGGCGTGATCGCGATCGGCAGCCCGTTCGGGCTCGAGCAGACGGTCACGACCGGGATCGTCAGCGCCCTCAACCGTCAGATCAACTCCCCGAACGGCTTCGCGATCGACGACGCGATCCAGACCGATGCCGCGATCAACCACGGCAACTCGGGCGGGCCGCTGCTCGATCTCGAAGGGCGGGTGATCGGCGTCAACTCGCAGATCGAGAGCGAGTCCGGCGGCAACGACGGGATCGGCTTCGCCGTGCCGTCCGACACCGTCGCGCGGATCGCCGCGGACCTGATCGCCGACGGAGAGGTCGAGCACGCCTACCTCGGCGTCGCGACCGGGGACACGTCGAGCGGCGAAGGCGCCAGCATCGCCGAGGTCCGGCCCGGCACCCCCGCTGCGGCCGCAGGGCTCCGCGAAGGCGACGTCGTCACCGAGATCGACGGCGAGGCCGTTGCCGACGCGGATGAGCTGCGCACGCTGATCGACGCCCGGCAGCCCGGCGATTCCATCGAGCTGACGATCGTCCGCGACGGCGGCGAGCAGACGATCGAGGTCGAGCTGGCCTCGCGGCCGTCGGCCTGAACGAGCCAACCACCAACCGAAGGGAGCACGTGATGAAGAAGAGGACGAGACGAATGCTGATCGCCGGAGCGGTCGCCGCACTCGCGATCGTCGGCGGCGGAGCGGCATTCGCGGCCCAGTCGGGCGATCCGAGCGCCGAGAGCAAGGTGGTGCTGAACGACGCCGCGAAGCTGCTCGGGGTCGACGCGACGAAGCTCAGTGCCGCCCTGAAGCAGGCACTCGCGAATCGGGTCGACGCCGCGGTCAAGGCCGGGCAGCTCACCGAGGCGCAGGGCAAGGAGCTGAAGGCGCGGATCCAGACCGAATCGTTCCCGATCCTCGGCCTGCGGGGCGGCGCCCCCGGCCACCACGGACGGGGCTTCCACCACCTCGAGGCGGCCGCGACCTACCTCGGCGTCACCGAGGCCGCTCTCCGCACGAGCCTCGAAAGCGGCAAGACGCTCGCACAGGTCGCGAAGGACAAGGGCAAGTCGGTCGACGGCCTGATCGCCGCGCTCGTCGCCGACAAGACGAAGGAGCTCGACGCCGCGGTGGCGGCCGGACGCCTCACGAAGGCGCAGCGGGACGAGCTGGCGGCCAACCTGAAGGAGCGGGTGACCGCCCACGTGAACGGCGAGCGGCCCGCCGGCGGGCCGCGACTCTTCCGCCACGGCGGGCTCGGCGGTCCGGGCTTCGGCTCGGCGGGCTCGTCGGAGCCCGCTCCGCAAACGGCGTAGCGGCGGGACGACGGCGGGACGGCGCCCTGGACACGCTTCCCCTAGACGTGTCCTAGGGCCTGTCCCGCTCGTCGGTCCTACGCTCGTAGACGAGCAGCTCACCGTGCTCGTCGTCGTGGAGAAGCTCGCCGGTGCGGGTGAAGCCGGCTTTCTCGGCGACGCGGAGCGAGGGAGCGTTGTCGGGACGGATCGTCGCCCGGACGACGTCGATCTCCGGCCTCGCCAGACCCCATTCGGTCAGGAGCTCGAGTAGTTCGGTCGCGTACCCCCGCCCACGGTGCTCCTCGTGCACGGCGTAGCCGACGGTGAGCCGACGATTCTCGGTCGGCCTCCCACCGAAGCCGCCGTTCCCGATCTCAGTTCCATCCGCAAGCGTTGCAGTCCAGACCCAGAACCCTCGGGCGTCGGGGTCGGCGCGCAGGCGACGGATGAAAAGCTCACGGGCATCCTCGTCGTCGGGATCCCATCTGATCTGCTCGAGCTCGTCGGCACCGAGGGCCGTGAGCGTGAGCCGCAGGCCCCGAATCCTCAAGCGGGGTTCCTCAAGTAGGCGTGACGCGGTACGCGTCGAAGACGGCGTCCAGGTTGCGGAGCGCGGTCAGAAGCGTCCGCAGCTCCTTCACCTCGCCGACCTCGACCGTGTACCAGTTCCGCGCCATCCCGTCCTCGACGACGCCGCCGTAGGAGACGATGTTCGCACCGTGCTCGGCGAACGTCCGTGCGACGTCCTCGAGGAGGCGCGGCCGGTCGAACGAGTCGACGGCGATCGCGACCCGGAAGCTCGTCGTCGTGCCGCCGTCCCACTCGACCGGCGTGAAGCGCTCCGGGTTCTTCATCAGGGCGCGGACGTTCGGGCAGTCCTCGCGGTGGATCGTGATCCCGCGGCCGAGCGAGATGTAGCCGAGGATCGGGTCGCCCGGAACGGGGGTGCAGCACTTCGCCATCCGCACGAGCACGTCCTCGACGCCCGTCACCTTGATCCCGAGCGTGTCGCCGGCAACCGTCGAGCGCGCGCGCGGCGCCTTCAGCGGCACGGCCGGCTCCTCCGCGACCTCCTCGGTCTTCAGGCGCTGCAGCACCTTGTTCACGATCTGACCGGGCTGGAGCTTGCCGGCGCCGAGCGCGACGTAGAAGTCCTCGGCCTTCTTGAAGCCGGTCTCGCGGATCACCTGCGCGAGCACGGCCGAGCCCTGGAGCTTCCGGTACGGAAGGCTCTGCGCCTTCAGCGCCTGATCGAGGATCTCGCGGCCCTTTGCCTCCGTCTCGCCCCGGGTCTCGCGCTGGAAGAACTGGCGGATCTTGTTGCGCGCGCGCGACGAGGCTGCGAGCGCGAGCCAGTCGCGCGACGGACCGCGCCCGGACTTCGTGGTCAGGATCTCGACGAAGTCGCCGTTCTTGAGCCGGTAGTGGAGCGGCACGATCCGGCCGTTGATCTTCGCGCCGACGGTCTTGTGGCCGACGTCCGTGTGGACGGCGTAGGCGAAGTCGATCGGGGTCGAGCCGGTCGGCAGCGTCTTCACCTCGCCCTTCGGCGTGAAGACGTACACCTCGTCGTCGAAGAGGTCGGTGCGGAACGTCTTCATGAACTCGCGCGGATCGGCCTCGTCCTGCTGCCAGTCGAGCAGCGACTTCACCCAGGCGAGCCACTCGTCGTCGGTCTTCCCCTTGCCGCGCTTGTAGAGCCAGTGCGCGGCGATCCCGTACTCCGCCTCCTCGTGCATCTCGCGCGTCCGCACCTGGATCTCGAGCGGCGTTCCCTCGGGCCCGATCACCGTCGTGTGCAGCGAGCGGTAGCGGTTGAACTTCGGCATCGCGATGAAGTCCTTGAAGCGCCCGGGCATCGGCTTCCACAGCGCATGGATCAGGCCGAGCGCGCCGTAGCAGTCGCGCGTCCCCTCGTCCCCCGAGCGCTCGACGGTGACGCGCATCGCGGTCAGGTCGTAGATCTCGTTGAACTCGCGCCCCTTCTTGGCCATCTTGTCGTAGATCGAGTAGAAGTGCTTCGCGCGGCCGGAGATGTCGGCCGGGATGTCGACCTTGTCGAGCTCGGTCTTCAGCAGCTCGCCGGCGAGCGCGACCTGCGACTCGCGGTCGTCGCGCCGGTCGGCGACCATCTCGCGGATCTCGGCGTACTTGCGCGGGTGCAGGACCTCGAAGGAAAGGTCCTCCAGCTCCCACTTGAGCGCGTGGATGCCGAGGCGGTGCGCAAGCGGTGCGTAGACCTCGAGCGTCTCCTTCGCCTTGCGCACCTGGGTTTGCTTCCCCTGGTACTCGATCGTGCGCATGTTGTGGAGCCGGTCGGCGAGCTTGATCAGGATCACGCGCACGTCCTGCGCCATCGCCACGATCATCTTCCGGTAGTTCTCCGCCTCCGCCTGCTCGCGGCTCTGGAAGCTCGTCCGCGTCAGCTTCGTGACGCCCTCGACGAGGCTCGCGATCTCGTCTCCGAACTCGGCGCGCAGGTCGTCGAGCTCGACCTCGGTGTCCTCGACCACGTCGTGGAGGAGCGCGGCGGCGAGCGACTGCTCGTCAAGGCGCAACTCGGCACAGATCTTCGCAACCCCCCACGGGTGATGGACGAACGCCTCTCCCGATCGGCGCACCTGGCCTTCGTGCGCCGCGGCCGCGTAGTGGAACGCGCGGGCCAGGAGCTCCTTGTCGAGACCGGGGTTGTACGCCTCGGCGGACGCGATCAACTCGTCGACGAGATCCTGATGGTGCCGTTCGACGTCGAGCACGGCCATGGATCCAGTCTAGCTCGGCCCCCTCTGGGCGAACCTCCCTCGAAGGAGTACGCGTTGCAATGGGGAATGGACCCACCCGTGCTTCGGAGACGCAGACAGATCCGCAAGGCCACGAAGCTCGCCCGGCTGCTCGTCGAGCTCGACGACGTCGGGCGGGAGCGACGGCAGGCGGCGCCGCGCCGGACGCTGCGAGCTTCCCTAGGCGGCGCGCGGTAGCGCTTCGAGTGCGGACTCGGCGAGCAGCTCCCTGAACGCGTCCGACTCGTAGAGCTGGCGCCTGGCGCCGTCGACGAGCTCGAGCTCCGCGAAGATCGCCCGCGCCTCGGCCGTCCACGCGCTCTCGCCCTCTCTCCAGAGCCGGCCGAGGTGGGCGCGCAGCTCCTCGTAGCCGTCGGGCGTCTCGAAGAGGCGCCGGATCACGAGCTGAGGCGCGACGGTCCCGTTCCAGCGATTCTCCTTCAGCCGGCAGGCGAGGTCGAAGTGGCCGGCTCCGAGGAGGCGGTCGAGCTGCGCACCGTGGCCGAAGGCGATCGCCGAGCCGGCGTCGCGGCCCTGATGGCGAACCCGGAAACGGAGGTGCTTGCCGTCGCCGACGAGCCCCGGGTCGACCGGCTCGCAGCTCGGGACGAGCAGGTTCACGTCCGGGTTTCCGAGCCCGAACGGCGCGAGCCGCTCGAGCTCCTGCGCCAGGCCGAGCGTCAGTGCCGATCCGGGCACGATCGCGTCGATGCTCGTCACCGGCTCGAGCTCCTCGTCGTCGAGGCAGGAGTCCGCGTGCGCGGCGAAGGCCGCCGCGAACGCCTCCAGGGAATCGGTCGCGATCGAGAGCCCGGCCGCGGCACGATGCCCGCCGAACCGCTCGAGATGGCCCGAGCACGCGGAGAGGGCGCCGTGAAGATCGAAGGCCGGTACCGAGCGCCCCGACCCCTTCCAGTCGCCGCGAGCGCCGGCGATCATCACCACCGGCCGGTTGAAGCGCTCGACGAGGCGCGACGCGACGATCCCGATCACCCCCTCGTGCCACTCCTCGCCCCAGAGGACGTAACCGCGACGGCTGCGCCTCGGCTCCGGCCAGCTCTCGACCTCCGCGACGGCCGCCCGAAGGATCCGGTCCTCGACGGCCTGCCGATCGCGGTTCAGCACCTCGAGCTCGGCGGCCAGGCGGCTTGCAACGTCCTCGTCGTCCGTCAGGAGCAGGTCGAGTGCGGTGTCGGGCCGGCCGAGCCGGCCCGCTGCGTTGATTCGCGGAGCGAGCCGGAAGCCGACAGCGCTCGCGTCGACGGCGGCCGGATCGACCTGCGCGGAGCGCATCAGCGCTTGCAAGCCCGGCTTCTGCGTCCTCGCCAGCGCGCGCAGGCCGGCGATCGCGAGCGAGCGATTCTCGTCGAGCAGCGGCACGACGTCGGCGATCGTCGCGAGGGCGACGAGGTCGGCGTGACGCCTGACCGTGGCGTGGTCGACACCGAGCAGCGCCTGCGCGAGCTTGTGGACGACCCCGGTTCCGCAGAGCTCCGGAAACGGATACTCGGACGGCCGCGTCGCGACGATCGGGCAGTCGGGCAGCGTCTCGCCGGGACGGTGGTGGTCGGTGACGATCACCTCGAGCCCGCGCACCTTGGCCGCGGCGACCTCGGCGACGGCGGTGATCCCGCAGTCGACCGTGATCAGGAGCGCGCAGCCCTCGTCCGCAAGCCGCGAGATCGTGTCGCCGGAAACGCCGTAGCCCTCCTCGAAACGACTCGGAAGGTGCCAGTCGACGTCGGCGCCCAGCTCACGCAGCGTGAGCACGGCAAGCGCCGTCGCGCAGATCCCGTCGACGTCGTAGTCGCCGTGGACGCAGATGCGCTTGCCGTCCGCGATCGCAGCGCGGATCCGCGCCACCGCCTCGCGCATGTCGCCGAGCAGGAACGGGTCGTGGGGAGCCCGCTCGCCCTCGAGGAACGCGCGCGCCGTCTCGACCTCGCCGTAGCCGCGGCGGACGAGGATCGAGGCGGTCGTCTCGCTGATCTCGAGCGCCTCGGCGAGCGCCGAGACGTCGGCGAAGGAGCAGCGGTCGATCGTCCAGGAGCCGTCGCGCATCGCCGTTCGACGGTACGGCCCACATCGGACGGTGCAGCGTTACGCGTCTGTCGTGCCCCTGCCGCGCAGCGAGTCGCGGACGATCTTGACCCAGAGAAGCACGATCCCGGCGAGCGCGCCGAGCGCGGCGACGGCGATCGGGGTGTAGACCGCCATCTCCTCGAGCGAGTACTTCGTCACCCAGGTGCCGAGCAGCCAGATCGCCAGGACGACAAGGGTCATCGGGAGCACCAGGCGTCTGTCCATGCTGCGGAGGATATCGGCGCGGGACGGTACCCTTGCGGCCTATGACCGAGGCGAACTACGGCTCCGGAGAGGACTACGTGGTCGAGTTCCTCGGCTACCGGTTCGGCTTCAACGCGGACGACTTCGAGGAGCGCGTCACCGCCGCCGCCGTCAAGCTCGGCCTGATCGAGGGCAACGACCTGGACGAGGACGAGACGGCCGATCTCGTCGAGCTCTCCGCCGACGGCCGGATCGCCGAGGCGCGCAGCCAGCTCGGCCGGTATCTCGTCCGGCACTGGGAACGCGTCGGGCTGCTCGAGGGCGAGTCGCTCGTCTACTGGCTGCGCAAGCTGGTCTTTCGCGGAGCCTGGCTCGACCATCGGGTCAAGGAGGGATTGCTCGAGGTGTCCTGGGACGAGGAGTCCGGGGACTTCGGCTACGCCGAGCCGCGGGGCGGTCGCGCCCTGCTCGAGCTCGCACCTGTGCCGTCCTGGCACGAGCTCCAGTTCAGGCGCTGAGATGGCCCGCGCTCTGGCGATCGTGGGCTACCTCGCGGTGCTGCTCGCGGTCGACACGCAGGTCGGCGCCGGCGGTCAGCTCGTGCTCGGCGGCTGTACGTGGATCGCGCTCGCTCTCGCCTGCCGGAGCGCGTCACCGTCGCTGCGGGCTCAGGCGCTCGTCGTCGTCGTCGTCGCGACCTGCGCAGAGATCGTCGGCTCCCTCATCTGGGGCGTCTACACGTACCGGCTGGAGAACCTGCCGAGCTTCGTGCCGCCCGCCCACGGGCTCGTCTACCTCGCCGGCGCCTCGCTCGCCGCCGCTGCGAGCAGCAAACGGTTACAAGTGCCGCTCGTTCGCGTCGCGCTCGTGCTCGTGCTGGTCTGGGGAATCGCAGGCATCACGGTGTTGCCCCGGTCGGACGTGGGAGGCGCGCTCGGCGCGGGGCTGCTCGCGGTCTACCTGCTTCGAGGCCGGGCGCCCGAGATCTACGCGGGCGTCTTCCTCGTCGTCGCCTGGCTCGAGCTCTACGGGACCGCGATCGGCACCTGGCGCTGGGCGGCCGAGATTCCCGGAACGTCTGTCTCGCTGGGGAACCCGCCGAGCGGTGTCGCCTCCGGCTACGTGTGGTTCGACATCGTCGCGCTTGCGGTCGCGCCGAGGTTGGTCACCCTCGTCCACTCAGTCCGGAAGGGACGCGTCCGGGCCTCTGACCCCGGCCACGTCCGCAGACGACACCGCGGCGTAGGCGAGAACCCTCGCTTGTGTTCATTGCGCACAAGCACGCCCCTAAGCCGACGGCAGGGAGAAGCCGATCTGGCGCTCGGGCTCGGCCGCGCCGATCGTGAGCTGGCGGATCGCGCCGAGCGGCACGATCAGCTCCTGCGGCCCCTCGGTGGTGTGCGGTCGCAGCGTGACGAAGCCGAAGCCCGGCTCTGAGGAGATCGACTCGAGCCGGTGCAGGGCGCCGTCCGAGAGCTCGATCTCGACCATCGCCTCCACGCCGTGCTCGGCGGCAAATGCCTCGATCCGCCGGTGGATCCTGCTCACGAGCTCTTCGAGCGGGCCAGCCATCCCGGGTGTCCAGAGCTCCGGCACGGCCCTGACTCTATGCGGCGTAGCGAAGCTCGGACGGGAGCTCGCGAGCGTGGACGATCACGAGCGTCTTCGTCGGTCGCGTCAGCGCGACGTAGAGCTCCCGCAGACCCTGTTCCCGCTCGGCCAGGAGCGCCGGCTCGACGACGATCACGTGGTCGAACTCGAGCCCCTTGGCACCGCGGGCGGTCAGGAGCGGCACGCCCTCGTAGGCGGCCTCGTCCGCGAGCGCCGGCTCGATCAGCTCGTCCGGGACGATCAACGCCACGAGCCCGTCCTCCCGGGCGAGCCGGGCGGCCTCCCGGTACGCCTCGCGAAGCAACTCATCCTCCGGCACGCAGACCACGCGCGGCTCTGCAGCGCCGCGGCGGTACGCGAGCGGCACCGCCACGTCCGGAGCGATCAGTTCCAGGAGCGGCAGAGCGACGTCCATGATCTCGCGCGGGACTCGATAGGCGTGGCGCAACTCCTCGATCTCCGCTTCCTCGGCGCGCGGCAGGTGCGGCAGCACCTCGTCCCAACTTCGGTAGACGACCGCGCCGGTCGCCTGCGCGACGTCGCCGAGCAGGGTCAGTCCTCCCTGGCGCGCGCGCCGCGCGATCATCCGGAGCTGCATCGGGGTCAGATCCTGCGCCTCGTCGACGATCACGTGGCCGTAGCTCCGCGGCGGCGTGCCGACCAGCGCGGTCGCCTCGTCGAGGAGCGCCAAGTCGGCGTCGCTCCAGCCCTGGCCTCGACGGCGCAAGAGCGCCTGCTCCTCGTCCTCGAGGACTCCAGCCGCAGCCTCGGCCAGGAACGCGGGCTGGGCGAAGAGCGCGCGCACGAGCTTGTCCGGCGCCACCGCCGGCCAGGCATGCTCGAGGATCCGCGCCAGGTAACCGCCGCTCTTCAGCGCCTTCTCGATCTGCTCCCCGTCTCGAACGGCGCTGCCGCCGAGCGTCTCCGAATACGCGACGTAGAAGCGGCGGACGAGTGCCATCCGGAACCGCTCGCGGGCGATCGCGCTCGTTCCCTCCCGCTCGCGCGTCTCCCGGAGCAGCTCCGCGACCTCGCGCGCTCGAACGCGCACGTACTCGCCCTCGAGCCGCAGGTTGAGCTCCTCGGGCTCGCTCTCGAGCCGGAGCTCGACGGCCCGTGCAAGCACCTGAGCGAGCCGCGTGTCCGCCTTCAGCCGCGCGACCTCGGCCGATTCGGCGAGGGTGGGCTCGAACCCGTCCACGAGCTCGGACACCGCCCGCTGCTCGACCGCGTGCTCGCCGAGCGCGGGCAGGACGTGCGACACGTATTCCATGAAGAGCCTGTTCGGGCCGACGACGAGGATGCGCGAGCGCGCGAGCGTGTCGCGATGGTTGTAGAGGAGCCACGACGCGCGGTGCAGGCCGACGGCGGTCTTCCCGGTTCCTGGGCCGCCCTGGATCACGAGCGGCCGGTCGGGTGCGTGCGTGATCAGGCGGTACTGGTCTGTCTGGATCGTTGCGACGATGTCGCGCATGCGCGTCTCGCGACTCCGGTCGAGCTCCTCGAGCAGAAAGTCGCCGACGCTCGCGCCGTCGAGCATGGAGCCGTCGAGCGACTCGTCGGCGATGTCCGTCAGCCGGCGGCCGGCGGTGCGGAAGCGCCGGCGCAGGGTGACGCGCTGCGGATCGACCGGAGTGGCCGTGTAGAAGGGGCGCGCCGCCGGCGCCTGCCAGTTGACGACGAGCTGTCGCTGCTCGGCATCCTGCACCCAGCGGCGACCGACGTAGAGCGGCCGCTCGACGTCGTCGAAGTCGAGGCGGCCGAAGAGAAGACCGCGCTCCGCGTCCTCGTAGGTGGCGAGTCGCTTTGCGCTCCACGCCTCGAGCGCGAGCGCGGCGACCTCCTGGTCTGTCGCGGTCGCCGCCCGCGCCACGACGTCGCGCATCTCGTCGAGCGCGGCGTAGGCGCGGTCGACGTAGGCCTGCTCGGCGGGCAGATCCGGGTGGCTCACGCCTCCGAGCGTACTGAGGCCGGCCCTACTCGAACAGACGCCGCTCGGGAGCCGCGGGTGCGCCCACATGCGCCCGGCCGAGCTTGGTGATGATCCGCCCGCGCGGAGTTCGCTGAAGGAAGCCGAGCTGGAGCAGGTAGGGCTCGTAGACGTCCTCGATCGTGTCCGTCTCCTCGCCCAGCGTGACGGCAAGCGTCGAGAGCCCGACCGGACCGCCGTCGAACTTGTGGGCAATCGCCTCCAGGAGCTCGCGGTCGGTGCGCTCGAGGCCCTCGTCGTCGACCTCGAGCAGCTCGAGCGCCTCGCGCGCGATCTCGCTCGTGATCGCGCCCTGGTGCCGCACCTCCGCCACGTCGCGGACTCGGCGCAGGATCCGGTTCGCGATCCGCGGCGTCCCGCGCGAGCGGCGCGCGATCTCGCGGGCTGCGGCGTCTTCGATCGCGATCCCGAAGATCCCGGCGGAGCGGCGGACGATCGCGCCGAGCTGCTCAGCGTCGTAGTAGCCGAGCCGGAAGGTCATCCCGAAGCGGTCGCGGAGCGGCGTGGTCAGAAGCCCGGTGCGTGTCGTCGCGCCGACGAGCGTGAACCGCGGCAGGTCGAGCGTCAGCGTCCTCGCGGCAGGTCCTTGCCCGACGATGATGTCGAGCCGGAAGTCCTCGAGCGCCGGATAGAGGATCTCCTCGATCGCACGATTGATCCGGTGGATCTCGTCCACGAACAGGACGTCGCGCTCCTCGAGCCCGGTCAGGATCGCCGCCATGTCCCCTTTCCGCTCGAGCGCGGGGCCTGCAACCGTCCGGATCCCGACGCCGAGCTCCTCGCGGACGATCTGCGCGAGCGTCGTCTTGCCGAGCCCCGGCGGCCCGACGAGGAGCACGTGGTCGAGCGCCTCGCCGCGGGCCTTCGCCGCCGCGAGCGCGATCGCCAGCTGTTCCTTGACGCTCTCCTGACCGACGAAGTCGTCGAGGCGGCGCGGCCGAAGCGTGAGCTCGACGTCCTCCTCGTCCGGCGAGAGGACGACGGCGGCCGTCACCGCGTTCATGCGGCCTGCCTCAGCGCGAGTCGAACGCGCTCTTCGGCCGGCAGCTCCGGATCGATTGCCGCCAACGCCTGGTCGGCCTCGAGCAGCGTGTAGCCGAGCTCGATCAGCGCGTCGCGCTCGACGGAGAGCGCCGAACCCGACGATCGGCACGTCGCCGGACGTGGTCTTTCCCTTCAGCTCGAGCACGATCCGCTCGGCCGTCTTCTTCCCGATCCCCGGGATCGCCTGGAAGCGCGCGATGTCCTCGTTCGCAATCGCGCGCCGTAGCTCGGTGGCCGTCGAGCCGGAGACGATTGCGAGCGCGACTTTCGGGCCGACGCCGTTCACCGTCAGGAGCTGGGTGAAGAGCTCCCGTTCGGCCGCGTCGACGAAGCCGTAGAGCTGGAGCGTGTCCTCGCGGACGTGGAGGTAGGTCTCGACGACGAGCTCCGCGGCTCCGTCCGCCCTTCGCAGCGTGGCGGCGGATGCGGCGACGAGATAGCCGACGCCGTTCACGTCCACGACGAGCCCCTCCGCGCTCCGACCGGCGGGGACGCCCCGAAGCCGCGAGATCATCCTGCGACCCTCAGCAGTGGCGGAGCGAGCGCGTGGCAGATCGCGACGGCTAGCGCGTCGGAGGCGTGATGCGGGGTCGGAATCGCGTCCAGCGCGAGGATGGCGCGCACCATCCGCTGCACCTGCGCCTTTTCGGCGCGGCCGTAGCCGCACACCGCCTGCTTGACCCGGGCCGGGGCGTATTCAACGCACTCGACGCCGGCGCACGCGGCGGCGACCAGCACGGCTCCGCGCGCCTGGCCGACGGAGAGCGCGATGCGGGCGTCTGCACCGACGAACGACTCTTCCAGCGCGACGCCGTCCGGCTCGTGCTCCACAAGGAGTGCCTGCACCGCCTCGAAGATCGTCTTGAGCCGGAGCTCGGGGCGCTCGCCTGCGGGGGTCTGCCACCAGCCGTGGTCGATTTGCCTGATCCGGCCGCCGCTTTCGTGGACGATCCCGTACCCGCACGCTGCTGTCCCTGGGTCGATGCCGAGAACCTTCACGAGGAAAGGTTAGGCAGGGGATCGGACGTTCCTGCGGTTGGCCGGCGCACGCTGAGCATCCGCTTGCGCGGACGCTCAGCGTGCGAAAATCCCTAAAGAGGCCGCCCGCGGCCTAAGAGCGTTCACGCCGATCTGCTTACGAAGCAACAGCCTCCAGCACCTGCTCCGGGATGTCGAAGTTCGACCACACGTCCTGCACGTCGTCGTTCTCCTCGAGCGCTTCGAGC
Source organism: uncultured Gaiellaceae bacterium (assembly GCA_963745775.1). Lineage (GTDB taxonomy): Bacteria > Actinomycetota > Thermoleophilia > Gaiellales > Gaiellaceae > Gaiellasilicea. Next base: position 306,307 of record CAVUYY010000012.1, on the reverse strand, counting down.
AGCCGCATCAGCTTCTTCGCGGACGACTCGTCCGCGATCTCGACAGTCGTCTTCGGGATCATCGAGAGCTCGGCCGAGTCGATCGCGAAGCCCGCTGCCGAGATCGCGTTCCGCACCTCAGCCAGGCTCTCCGGCGGCGCCGAGACCTGGAAGACGGAGCCGTCGCGCTCGAGGTCGTCCGCCCCACCTTCCGCAGCGGCGAGCATCAGCTCGTCCTCATCCGCGCTCTCGGCGTCGACGAGTACGACGCCGCGTCGCTCGAAGAGCCAGGCGACGGAGCCGCTCGTGCCCAGGTTGCCACCGTTCTTCGCGAACGTGTGGCGCACGTCTGACGCGGTGCGGTTGCGGTTGTCGGTCAGCGCCTCGACGAGCACGGCGACGCCGTCGGGGCCGTAGCCTTCGTAGACCACGGTCTCGAACACGGCGGCGTCCGCTTCGGTGCCCGCGCCCTTGGCGATCGCCCTCTCGATGTTGTCCTTGGGCATCGAGTAGCTCTTCGCCTTGTCGATCGCGCTCTGGAGCGAGGCGTTCCCCGACGGGTCGGGGCCACCCTCCTTGGCCGCGACGATGATCGCGCGCGAGAGCTTCGTGAAGAGCTTCCCACGCTTCGCGTCGGCGGCGCCCTTCTTGTGCTTGATCGACGACCACTTGCTATGCCCGGACACTCTGCTCCTCTCTGATCAGCTCCAGGAATCGCTCGTGCACGCGTGTGTCATCGGTCAGCTCCGGATGGAACGAGGCGACGAGAATCCGGCCGTCACGGAGCAGGACGGGCTCGCCCGCATGCTCGGCGAGAACCTCGACGGTGGAGCCGTGGTCGGCCACGCGAGGCGCGCGGATGAAGACGCCGCGCAGCGGCTCGTCGTCGCCGGCGAGGTCGAGATCGGCCTCGAAGCTCGCGAGCTGGCGGCCGTAGGCGTTGCGATCGACCTCGAGGTCGGCGAGGCCGAGGTGAGCCCGGTCGAGCAGGATCATCCCGGCGCAGGTGCCGAAGATCGGCTGCTCGAAGCGCCGCACCGGCTCCTCGAGCCCGTAGAGCCGCATCAGCCGCGCGATCGCCGTCGACTCGCCGCCTGGGATCACGAGCCCGTCGAGCCCGTCGAGCTCTGCCGGCAGGCGCACCTCGACGACGTCCGCGCCGAGCCGACGCAGCATCGCCCCGTGCTCGCGGAAGTTGCCCTGGAGGGCGAGGACGCCGATCTTCATGGCTCAAGTGTAGAAGCGCAGCCCGCCCGGAGCCGGCCGGCCAGGGGCGCGGGCGCGCTACCAGCCGCGGGTCTCGAGCAGCTCGCTCGGCTCGAGCGTCGCGGTGGAGATGCCCACCATCGGCTCGCCGAGACCGGCGGAGACGCGCGCGAGGATCTCGGCGTCGGCGTAGTGCGTCGTCGCCTCGACGATCGCCTTCGCGCGGAGCGCCGGATCGCCCGACTTGAAGATTCCCGAGCCGACGAAGACGCCGTCCGCTCCGAGCTGCATGCAGAGCGAGGCGTCGGCCGGGGTCGCGATCCCCCCGGCGGTGAACGTGACGACCGGCAGCCGGCCGTTCTCGGCGACCCAGCGGACGAGCTCGTACGGTGCGCGCAGCTCCTTCGCCTCGGCGTAGAGCTCCTCCCCGCGAAGCGCGCCGAGCCTGCGGATCCCGCCGAAGACGGCCCGCATGTGCGTGACCGCGTTGACGACGTCGCCGGTTCCCGCCTCGCCCTTCGTCCTGATCATCGCCGCGCCCTCGGCGATCCGCCGCAGCGCCTCGCCGAGATTGGTCGCGCCGCAGACGAACGGAATCGCGAAGGCCCACTTGTCCACGTGGTGGGCGATGTCGGCCGGCGTCAGCACCTCCGACTCGTCGATGTAGTCGATCTCGAGCGCCTGCAGGATCTGCGCCTCGGCGAAGTGGCCGATCCGGCATTTCGCCATCACCGGAATCGAGACGGCCTCCTGGATCTGCTCGATCATGGCTGGATCGGACATCCGCGAGACTCCGCCGTCACGACGGATGTCGGCCGGTACGCGCTCGAGCGCCATGACCGCCACAGCGCCGGCGTCCTCGGCGATCTTCGCCTGCTCCGCGTTGACGACGTCCATGATCACGCCGCCCTTCAGCATCTCTGCGAGGCCGCTCTTTACCCGCATCGTGCCGGTTTCGCTCATCGAAATGAGTGTAGCGCCCTGGCATCTGGCCGACGGATGTGGCATGGATACGTGACCGGGCGCGACTCCTCTCCCCCTCCAGACGTTTCCTCCGCTCGGCGGAGGAGTCGTCTGGCCCAGAAAAGGAGCGTCCGGGAGAGAGGCCCGCGCTCGTCGCGGGCCTCTCGCTTCCTCCGGTCGTCTAGAGAACGCCTCGCGCCTGGAAGGCAGCGCGAACCTGAGCTGCGGTGCCGCGCCGTAGAGCCGCTGCGCGGTCTCGACGATCTTCCCTGCCGCGTACGGCATCGTCGTGACGACGCCCATCGCGAAGTGCGCCTCGAGGATCGTCGTGTCCGCGGCGACCCGCCCGATCGCGTTCCGGATGTCCCAGAGCGACGCCGACCAGATCAGGCCGTTCCGGTGCACGCTCGTCGGGGAAAGGCTCTCCGGATAGTGCGCGGCCGTGTCGATCCGCCGCAGGCAGTGCGGCACCGTCGAGGTGTACGAAACCGCGTCCCAGTCCGCGACGCACGGGGCGTCCGGCGTCGGAGCGATGTAGTTCGAGATCGTCACCGCGAGGTAGTCGCCGAAGCCCTCGCCGATCCCGCCGGCCTCGACGCCCTGGAGATCGACTCGCTGGGCGTCGTGTACCGCGTGGCCGTACTCGTGGAGGATCACCTCGGCATCCTCGGCGTCGTCGACCCCGCCCTTGCCGAGCCGGATCACGTCGTGCTTGTCCCACGAGTACGAGTTGTCCGCGCCCCACTGGTTGATCCGCAGATCCTGCGACTCCTCGTTCACCGGGCCGAAGCGCTTGCCCGTGCCGAAGCCGAGCTCCTGGAAGTACTTCTGCGCCTCGGTGATCCAGTAGTACGCCATCACCTGCTCGAAGCGGTCGTCGCTGCGGCCGTAGACGAACACGTTCTCGGGCGAGTAGGCGTCGTCGCCCGTGCTGCTCCGGATGTTCGCGTAGTCGCCGGTGAGCGTGCCGCTCCCGTCCAGGTTCGTCAGCGTGACGAGCCTGTAGGCCGGCTGGAGCGCCGCGTAGTCCGCGTCCCGCTGATCGGTCAGCGTCTGGTCTTGCAGGGTCGCGACCGGGTTCGGGTAGAAAACCCGGCCCGTCCCCGTCGTCGTGCCCGGTCCCGGCTTGGCCGCGCCGGCGACCCCGGCGAGCACGGCCACCGCGAGTGCGGCCAGGCCGAGCGTGATCGTGCGTGTGCGAGTCAACCCTTACCTCCCCCTCGAGTGCAAAAAGACGCGGCGAAGGCTACTCGCGTTTGCTCAGATCCGCCGGAAGGCTCGGTTGCCCCGCGTCAGGTGACCGGGTGTCCCAGCTGCTTCTCCCACCAGTCCGACTCGCGGCTCTCCATCTGGCTCTGGAGCTGGCCGACGTACTCGGCGAGGTCGCTCTCCTTCTTGCCGAGCCGGAGCTCGAGCTCGTTGATCGACTTCTCGCGCTGCTCGAGCTTGACGTCGCGAAGCTCGAAGTCCGCTTCGAGACGCGCCCAGCGGCCCTCGATCTCGGCCTCCCGCTCGTCGAGCTCGCGCATCCGGTCTGAGATCGACTCCTCGGTGGAACCGAGCCGCTTCTCGCGCCGCTCGACCCGGGCGCGGTGCGATTCGAGCAGGGTCTCGCTCGAGCTGACCTCGGCCTCCCGCGCCGCGAGCTCCTGGCGGAGCTCGTCGAGCCGACGGGCCTCGTCGTCGAGATGAGCGGCGGCCTGGCCGTCCGCCTCGTCTCGGCGGAGCTGCGACTCGCGGCGACTCAGCTCGGCCTCGCGGGCCGCGATCTCGCTCTCCTTCGCTGCGATCTCGGTCGAGCGTGCCGCAACCTCACCCTCGATGTCGCCGGCACTCGAGCGTGCCTCGTCAAGGCGCTCGAGATCCGCAGCGAGCCGGTCGCCCCTGGCGCGCAACTCGGCCTCGCGGGCCTCGAACGACTCCTCGCGCGCGGTGATCGTGGCGCGCGCCTTGAGCAACTCTCGCTCTCGCGCCGAGACGGCGCCGACGCGCTCGCCGAGCTCGTGCTCCTGCTCCCGCAAACCTGTCTCGCGCGTCTCGAGCACCGACTCACGGGCCTCGACCCGCGCGGTCAGCTCGGACTCGCGCCCCTCGAGCTCGGATTGGAGCCGCTCGAGCGCGCGCTCGCGCTGCGCGATCGCGGCCTCCTGCTTCGCCAGCTCCGCGCCGGCTCCGGTGCGCTCTCGCTCGACCACCTGGAGCTCGCGGAACTTGGCCGAGATCTGCTTCTCGCGCTCCGTGGTGCGTGCCTCGGCGGCGCCGAGCTCGCCTCTGAGATCGGCCAGGCGCTGCTGCTCGGACGCGGCCGCCTCCGCCCGCTGGGCCAGCTCCTGCTCGCGCTCTTCGAGCTTGGCCTCGAGCGCTGCCACCCGCGCCGCTCGCGAATCGACCTCGGCAGAGCGGATCGCGGCGCTCTTACCGCCCGCTGCCTCGAGCTCCACCGTTTCCTGCAGGCGAGTGACCTCGTCGTGAAGCTCCTGCTCGCGGGCGAATGCGGCGGCGAGCTCCGCCCGCATGGCCTCGAACTCGACGTCGTCCTGAGCGACGAAGAGCGGCTGCGGCTCCTCGGGCGGCGCTGGCGGCGGCGCCGGTACCGCGGGAACCTCCAGCACAGGCGCGCGGTGCGCCTCGCCACCGTCCGCCTCCTCCTCGCGGCGCCGCTCGAGCTGCGCACGGAGCCCGGTTCCGAAGCCCTTCTCGGTGTCGTGCTCCGTCGTCGCCATCAGAAGACTTCCTTGATCGCGATCAGCGCGGGTCCGAGGATGACGAGGAACATCGCCGGGAAGATGAACAGGACCGTCGGAAAGAGCATCTTCACGGGCGCCTTCATCGCCTTCTCCTCCGCGGCGGCCTGGCGCTTCAGCCGGGTGTCGTTCGCCTGGAGCCGGAGAATCCTGCCCAGCGAGATCCCGAGCTGGTCTGCCTGGATGATCGCGCGCGTGAAGGTTCCGACCTCGGGCGAGTCGACGCGCTCGGCCATCTTCTTCAGAGCGTCGGAGCGAGACTCGCCGATCCGCATCTGGCCGAGCGTGAGCGAGAACTCTTCGGCGAGCGAGCCTTCCATGTGCTCGGTCAGCTTGGCGACCGCGCCGTCGAATCCCAGTCCGGCCTCGACGCTCACGGCCAGTAGGTCGAGCGCGTCCGGCAGCTCGCAGCGGATCTCCTCGCGGCGCCGCTTCGCCTTGCCCGAGACGTAGACGCCGGGAACGGTGAAGCCACCCGCGGCGAGGAGCCCTGCGAGGAAGAGCGCGCCGAGCGGCCCGAAGCTCAAGCCGATCAGGAAGCCGAAGAGGGCACCGACTCCGCCGAGGACGGCCTTGGCGGCGAGGAACACCGTCGGGGTCATCGTGCGCCCCATCCCGGCCGCGAGCAGCTTCAGCGCGACGCTCTCCATCGTGACGCGGGGGTTCACGCGCAGCGCGAGTCGCGCGAGCCTGGCCGCGGCCGGGAGCGAGCACGCGCTCGTTGAAGCGCATCCGATCGGGGCTCGACGGCCTGGAAGCGCCGATGTCCGTACGTGGATGCCCGGCGGAGCGCCTGGTGACGCTCCCGGGCGGGATGGGTGATGACCTCGCTCGGCGAGATAGACGGCGCCGGCGAGGAGGAGAGCGGCGAGTGCGAGCAGCATGTGTGATCAGCCCCTGAAGGAGACGATTTTGCGAAGGATGAGCGAGCCGAAGAACATCATCGTCAGGCCCATGCCGATCAGCATGTGCCCGATCGACGTCGTGTAGAGCGGAGCCATGTAGTCCGGGTTCATCAGCGTCAGCGCGCCGGCGATGAAGAACGGCAGGCCGAGCAGGACGTAGGCGGACATCTTCCCGGAGGCGGTCAGCGAGCGGATCTTCCGGGCGAACTGCTGCCGGTTCCGAACCGTCTCCGCGACCATGTCGAAGATCCCGGCGAGGCTTCCTCCGACCTGGCGCTGGATCGTGACGGAGGTGACCACGAAGGAGAGGTTCTCCGAGCCGACGCGCTCGGACATCTCGGCCAGCGCGTCGTCCATCGGGCGGCCGAGGCTCGTCTCGGTGAGCACGCGCTTGAATTCTCCGCTCGCCGGCTCGTTGCCCTTCGTCGACGACCGCCTGGATTCCCTGGCGGAAGCTGTGACCTGCCTTGAGCGAGGCGGCGAGCGTAGTCAGGATGTCCGGAAGCTGGTCGTCGAGCGCCAGGAGCCGCCGGCGGGCCTTCCACCAGACGACGACGATCGGCAGCGTGGCGCCGGCGACCATCACGAGCAGGATCAGGAACGACGAGGCGCCCGCGACAGCGAAGAGCGAGCCCCGGCACGAGGCCTGCGCCGACGCAGATGTAGGCGAGCTCGACGGTCCGCAGCGGCAGGTCCGCGCGCACGATCAAGCGATGCAGCGAGTGCCAGACCTTCAGGTGGCCGAACGCCTTCTCCGTCGCCTGCAGCACCGCCGAGGCGGTCGCGAACCGCTCCTGCACCGGCCCGCGCGAGCGCTTGCGCTCCTTCTGGCCGAGGTGCGGGGCGAGCTGGCGGCGGATCTGGGCGCCGTGGGGAGCGCGGAGCGCGAACACGCCGGCGCCGAAGATGCAGAGCCCGACGAGGAGCGCGGTCAGCAGCGGCCCGATCCCGAAGAATGGCGTCCGGGAAGCGCCGGTTCGACCGGCACGACGACGGCGGAGAGCCCGGGGATCGATGCTCGTCGAGCGAGGCGCCGCCACCTGCGAGCCGGATCTCCTCGCCCGGGCGCGCGGACGTCGTGTACGTGAGCTGCCACGTCCGCCTCAGCTCGGCGGCAATCGAGTTGTAGACGCCGAGCGAGCGAGGCCGAGTCGCGGGCGCCGGTGTACCGCCCGCCGGTCGCCTTGGCGAGCTGCTTCAGCGGCGCCGGCGAGAAGCTGGCGCTCTCGATCGCGATCGGATACACGGTCACGCCGGCCTTGCGGGCGGCGGCGATCGCGGCCGCGAGCGAGGCCTCGCTCGAGACCTCCTGGCCGTCCGTGAGCAGGATCAGCACGCGCGACGCGAGCGTTTCCGTGCCGAGCGCCTCTGACGAGAGCACGATCGCGTCGTAGAGCGCGGTGCCCTGGACGGTGTCGACCTCGACGCCGCGCAGCGCGGCATCGACGTCGATCGTCGACGACGAGAAGCCGGTGAGCTGGACCGCGCGCTTGCCGACCGCGACGATCGCGATCCGGTCCGAGCTCGGCTTCTTGCGGACGAACGCACGCGCGGCGCGCGACGCGTCGGCGAGCGCCTGGCCGCGCATCGACTGCGAGCGGTCGACGGCGAGGACGACGCTCTTCGCCCGGCCGAGATTGGCCGCCTCGAGCCCGTTCACGCGCTTGCCGTTCTCGGTCAGGCGCGGGGCGCGAGCCGTCGGCTTCGGGGTCACGAGCAGGACCCGGAGCGACGGATAGGCGCCGGTGTCGACGCCGCCGAAGCGGGCGTCGGCAGCGTCGGCATCGGCCGGACCGAGCGCCGCGACGGCGACGACGAGCAGCGAGAAGGAGCCGGGTCACTGACTTCCCCCGTAGCTCCCCTTCGAGAAGGTCGGCCGCTGCGGGACGTCGGCGCGGAAGAACGTCGGCGGCAGGACGACCCCGCTCGCCGCCATCTTCTCGAGGAAGTGCGGCTTCAGGCCCGTGCACGCGAGCGGGAGCAGCAGCCGCGAGCCACGATTCGCGGCGACGGTCTCCTCGTCGGGCTGCTTCGCGATGAAGAGGTCCTGGAGCGTGATCACGTCGGATTCCATCCGCAGCACCTCGGTGATGTGGGTGACGCGGCGGGAGCCGTCGACGAGCCTCGTGATCTGGACGAGCAGGTCGAAAGCGCTCGCGATCTGCTCGCGGATCGCGCGATGCGGCAGCTCGACGCCGGCGGTCATCACCAGCGTCTCGAGCCGGGCGAGCGCGTCGCGAGGGGTGTTGGCGTGGATCGTCGTCAGCGAGCCCTCGTGGCCCGTGTTCATCGCCTGGAGCATGTCGAGCGTCTCGGCGCCGCGGACCTCGCCGACGATGATCCGGTCGGGGCGCATCCGGAGGGAGTTGCGGACGAGCTCGCGGATCCGCACCTCGCCCTGGCCCTCGATGTTCGGCGGGCGGGACTCGAGCGTGATCACGTGCTCCTGCTGGAGCTGGAGCTCGGCGGCGTCCTCGATCGTGACGATCCGCTCGTCGCCCGGGACGAACGACGAGAGCGCGTTCAGCATCGTCGTCTTACCGGTGCCGGTACCGCCCGAGATCAGGACGTTCAGCTTGCCCTTGACGCAGGCGGAGAGGAACTGAGCCGACTGGGGGTTGAGCGAGCCGAAGTTGATCAGGTCGTCGATCGTGTAGGGGTCGCGCGCGAACTTCCGGATCGTCAGGGTCGGGCCCTTCAGCGCGAGCGGCGGGATGATCGCGTTGACGCGGCTCCCGTCGGGGAGGCGGGCATCGACCATCGGCGAGGACTCGTCGATCCGCCGGCCGACCTGCGAGACGATCTTGTCGATGATCCGCATCACGTGCGCGTCGTCGACGAAGCCCGCGTCCGTCCGCTCGAGGCGGCCGTCCCGCTCGACGAAGATCCGGTCGTGGGCGTTGACCATGACCTCGGTCACGGTGTCGTCGCGCAGGAACGGCTCGAGCGGCCCGTAGCCGAGCACGTCGTCGGAGATCTCGGCCTGGATCCGCCGCCGCTCCTCGCGGGTCAGCGGCGTCCGGTCGAGCGCGAGCTGCTCGGTGACGGCGTGGAGCACGCGCTCCGAGAGGTCTTCCGCGGTCTCCCGCTTGAAGAGCTCCGGACCGAGCTTCGCGATCACCGCGTGGTGGATGCGGGTCTTCAGCTCCGCATAGGGATCGCTCGCACCCGGATCCCCCCGGCCGGCGCCTGCTGGCCGGGGGTGCGCGCAACGGGACCGGCGAGCGCGGCCGGACGCTCGGCGGTCGTGCTGCCGGCCCCGTTTCCGTTCTGCTTCGAGAGTCTGTCGTGGAGGCCCATGACGCTTTACGCCCTGGCCAGCGCCGCGAAGACGCGGCGCTTCTTGGGAGCGTCGGGGGTCAGCAGCGACTTCGCGACCTCGCGGATCGCGCGGGCGAAGTCGGAGCTCGGGTCGCCGATCGTCGGCGGCTGGCCACGGTTCACGCCGAGCGGGACGACCCGGTCGGACGGGACTTCGAAGCGGATCTTGACGTCGAGGGCTCCCTCGACTTCCTTCTTGCTCATTCCCACCTTCGAGTTCGCCCGGTTCAGGAGGAACCGGATCCGGTGGGCGGGGAACGAGAGCAGCTCGAGCGTCTGCATCGAGAGACGCACGTTCTTCAGCGTCGGCACGTCGAGCCCGCAGACCATCAGCAGCTCGTCCGTGCGATCGAGCGTCGCCAGCATCGGCCCGTGGAAGAACGGCGAGGTGTCGACGACGATCACGTCGTACGACTCCCGCGCCACCTCGAGCAGCCGGGTCAGCTTCGACTCGGTCACGAGCTCGGCGTCCTCGGGGCGCAGCGGCGCCGGCAGGATGTCGAGCCCGCAGGTGTGCGTCGTCACGTAGCCCGCGAGCTTCTCGGAGTCGAGCTCTCCCGGCGCGGTGACGAGGTCGTAGATCGTCTTCTCCGGCTCGAGCCCGAGCATGATCGCCGCGTCCCCGAACTGGAGATCCAGGTCGAGGAGGAGCGCTCGCTTCTTCTCGTTCTTCGCATACGAGGCGGCGAGGTTCGTCGCGGTGACGGTCTTCCCCGTCCCGCCCTTCGGCGAGAAGACGGTGATGATCCTGCCGTGACGTGCGTGAGCGCCCTCGGCGTGGAGCCTGCGCCCGGCGTGAGCGGCCTTGCGGAGCGCGAAGACGACGTTCTCCGTGAGCTGCGGGAGCAGGATCACGTCGGCGACGCCCTCGGTCTCGAGCGCGTCGTCGAGCAGCGCCGACGACTCGCCGGAGGCCAGCATCACGATCGGCGCGCGCGTCTGCTCGCGGATCGCAGCCAGCTCCGGCGGCCGGAAGGGTCGTGTCGCGGGTCGCGTGGACGACCACCTGGAGGTGTCCGCCGGCGAGAGCGGCCGTGGCCTCGGCCACGTGCTCGCTCCAGCCGACGAAGTCGAGCTCGGGATGGCTGGCGAGACCTTCGCGCAGCCGGTCGAGGCCGTCGCACGAGCCTGTGACGTAGATGCGGATCCGGTCGCGGGAAGTGGGATTCGAGTTGGTCATGGGGTTGCCTCCGGCGGGGACTTGAGCTGCAGGAGCTGGCGGCGTACTGAGGCCGTCAGTGAGGAGAGAGCCGCCCCACGCGATTGACTCGGGGCTGTCGTTCGCCTTCACCGGCGGGCGCAGCTGGAGCGACCACTCGGCGTGCTTCTGGACGTGGAAGAGCTTCTGCACCTGCGTGTCGGTGACGGCGAGCATCACCGAGAGGCCACCTTCGGCCGACGTGATCTTGGCGCCGTCGACCCCGGTGGTCGGCGGCAGCCTTCAGCACCTCGATGTCACGCAGGACGATCCGCGTCGCGTAGATGTCCTTGTCCGGATTGACCTTCAGCGAGGCGACGACGTCGATGTGGTCGCCGGCCTTGAGCGTCCCGGCAAGGAGCTGGTGCTGGTCGCCCGGAACCTGGAAGGCGCGCATCGTGCCCGTGATCTGGGCCCGGATTCCACGCTCGGCAGGCGTTGCGAAGCGCCGAGTCGACACCTGCTCGCCCGCGTAGACGGGCTGAACCGCGACGAGATCGGCGAGCTGGTCCGGGGTCGAGATCGCGCCCGGAACGACCGAGCGCCGAACGATCTTCGACTTCTCGAGCAGCCCCTTGCGCGCGAGATCCGCGCCGGACGTGCCGACCGGGATGTCGCGCTTCGCAACGAAGATCTCGACGTTCTTGGCGTCCTTCTCGACGTTGCGCTGATAGTTCGTCACGTAGAAGCTCGTCATCATTGCGGCGACGAGAGCCAGCGCGACGGCGATCACGATATTTCTGACTCTGTAGGTCATGAGCGTCGTTTTTCCTTCACTTTCTCGTTGACTATTCGACGAGCTGAATTGCACGCGCGCCGAAGTTGAGGCCTGCGCCGGACGTCGGACTGGACGCCCTCCCAGATGACCTCGGCGAACGCGCCTGGATCCCTTCCGTTGTTTCCACTGGCGTGATACTGGTGACTACGAAGCCGACCCAACCGATGATTTCGTAACTCGACTGTCGACCCGCTATCGAGAATCGTCTTGTAGATCGGGAAGAGGAGGACGTCGCCGGTGCGGAACGTGAGCGCAGTCTTGAATTTCGTGTCGTTGAACTTGGCCGACGGAATCGGAGCGTAGATGCCGATGTCGCATGTACTCGTCGAAGCCGCGCGTGACCCACGTCGGCGAGGGCATCTGAGCCGACGCTGCCGGTGTCGAGCGGTCGAGGTTGATCAGGCCGAAAGCGCCGGCCGCGTCTGGACCGCCGGGCTTGTGCAGGTCGATCAGATCGAGCTCGGTCGTCCTCGCCGAAGCAGGGCACAGGCCGGGGCGGCGTGCCGCTCGTGCCGCAGTTCAGCTTGGGATGATTGATGTTGACCGTGATCGGCGCCGCCCACCGCGCCTTCTCGAGCGCCGGATGCGCGCGCCGTCGCCTTCGCGCCGACCTGAACCGAATTGACCCCGAAGACCCGGGCGAAGAAGCCCGGCGTCGGCCGCTCCACTCGGACGCTCACCGTGTCGTTGGCGACGTTCTTGCTCGTGAACGTGATCGTGCGGGCGCCGCCGCCGTTCTTGTCGACGTACTCGCCGGCGAGCGCGGACGCGGTGCCCGGCTCGTCCGGAAGCGCCTGCGCGGCGGCGAGCGCCGAAGCATCGGCTGCGGCCTGCGTGTCGCGCTGGGCGCGGAACCACGAGCCGACGTCGAGGACGAGCGCGGCCATGCCGAGCAGGACGGTCAGGCTGAGGACGGTCAGGACGGCGGCCTGGCCGCGGTCGTTCTTGAAGAGTCTTCATTCCACACGCTCCGTGGTCGTGCTCGTCAGGACCCCCGTCGCAGCGACGAATCCGAGCAGGTTGATCTCGTAGGGGTAGGTCGCTTCGACCGTCACGTCCTCGCCTCGCTCCCACGTCCCGCTGACGGTGACGCAGAGCCCCGGCGTCGAGCACGGCTTGTCGATCCCGGTCGCGGAGTTCCGGACGGCGGCCTCGATCACGCTCGCGGGGGAGGCTTCGAGACGGCTCACCGCCGCGGTGCGCGCGCCTGCGCGGACGGCGTCGGTCAGCGTCACGTAATCCTTGAAGATGATCCCGAACTGAATGATCCCGAAAAGAAGCAGGCAGAAGACGGGCAGCACGAGCGCGAACTCGGTGGCGGTCTGGCCCTTCTCGTCGGATCGAAGTCTCTGGAGGATCATTAGCGGCGGCTTTCGGTTGAAGTGGAGCGGGCGGGCCTTCTTGCGAAGGCCCGCCCGACGTGCACGGCTATCCGGGGAGGAAGGTCAGGACGTTCCTGATCGTTGCCTCGACCGAATCTCCCAGCGAGGTGAAGATGGTGACCGTGGCGACGACGATCACGGTGAGAACCACTCCGTACTCGGCCATCGTCTGGCCCTCCTCGGAGTTCCGGAGAGTTGCGACGACCTTGTGGAGCTCTGGATCATTCATCGAACGTTCACCTCCTTCTGGGGGAATGACGGGGCTTACGCGCCGCCGGGCAGGTTGGCCCTGACAGCGTTGATCGCGCTCGTGATGCTGCCGGAGAGAAGCGTGAAGACGCCGACGGCGCCGATGGTGATCACGGCGAGGACAACGCCGTACTCGGCCATCGTCTGAGCGTCTTCGGCGGTGCGCAGCTCGTGAACGGCGTTGACGGTGTACGACTGCAACGCGACGAAAAACTTCAGCATGGAGTTCACCTCCCTTCCCAAATGAGACGGGTGAATGAGCCGGGAGACTTCGGCTCCGGACGGGTGAAAAGCGAATTGCTAATTGCGAGTGCCTTCGTCAAGCGGGAAAGTCTCCTCCCCTAATCGAGCTCGGCGTGCCGCGGCGCCTCACTGGTGGTCTTGCGTTGCCCCACTATCGGAAGAGCTTCGAGCTGGAGGAAGCCTCAAAAGGGTGAGTTCTTGCACCGCTCGCGCAGGTTCACTCGATGGAGTGACTGGGGCTAAAGCATCTGCCGATAGGAGTTATTCGACGACCGTTGCGGCGCGGTGGAGTCTCCGACGCCGGTCCACGATCCGGCGCCTTTCCCCCGAGTAAGAGGAGCTGGAGTTCGTGTCAAGACGGAACCGAAATTTCGTAACAGTGTCACTGTCACTCGCCGCAGCGTTCGCCGTCGCGACGCTGACTGTGCTCCTGCGACGCCGGCCCGAGGCGCTGCACGTTCGCCCACCGATGCTCGAGCCCGCCACCGATCCAGTGCCGCTGCCGTTGCCGACGCCGCGGCCGCGCCCCGCCGCACGCCTCGCCCTCGTCTCGGGCTTCACTCTCCTCTTCTTCGCCGGCGCCTCGTTCACGGCGGGCGCGGGCGACCGCGTCGCGGCCATGCTCGAGGGCGACGGCATCGACGAGGCCCAGGTCGGAGCCGTGGCGGCCGGAGCGGAGCCTGCTTCCGAGCCCGAGCCGTCGAGCGAGACCGCACCTGCGCCCGAGTCGGCTCCAGCCCCCGAGTGCCCGCGCCGGAAGCGGCGCCGGCGGCGGCACCCGCCGCCGAGCACGGCCACGCTGACGAAGCCGTCGCCGTCGCCGAGAGCGAGACCTCGGAGTTCGCCGCCGCAGCCCCGACTCAGACCAAAGCCGTCGAACCCTCCCCCGTCCGGTCCGCAGCGACGCCGAAGCGCCGCGTCGCCCCCAAGGTGAAGGCTCGCAAGTGGGTGACCGCGCGGGCCCAGATCGCCCCGGCCCGTCCCGCGGAGATCGAGCATGCGAATTCCAGCGCCGCAACCGTCTGGCTCAACCGGGCGCTTCCGGATCCCACTCCGCCGTCTGCGCGGCTGACCCGCTCGTTCGTCCGCTCGCTCGGACGGGTCTCGACGCGCAGCGGCGCCGACTGGGCCGCCGTCCTCGGCGTGCTTCGGGCGCAGGGCGAGCACGGCTCGGCCCCGGCCACCCCGCGCGAGATCGACCGCCTGGCGAAGAGCCTGCGCGGCGACGCCTGGCGCGGAGCGCTCGCGCTCTCGGGCCGGACGGCGTTCGCCGACAGTGCCGCCGCTCTCGCGGACTACTACCGCTCCGTCGGGCTCGAGTCGCTCATCACCGGCCTCGAGCAGTCGAAAGCCCGGCTCGTGCAACGACTGCTCGCCGACGAGCGCGTCTCGATCTACGACGGCGGCCGCGCTGATCTCGCCGCCGGCCGGATCGACGTCCGTGTGGTCGTCCTGCTCTCGTATCTCGCCGAACGGCACGGCTCGGTGACCGTGTCGAGCCTCTTCTCCGGCCATCGCATGTTCGCGCGGGCCGGTGTCGTCTCGGCTCACATCTACGGGCACGCAGTCGACATCGCCGCGATCGGTGGCGCCTCGATCGCCGGCAACCAGCGCCCAGGAGGCCTGACGGAAGCCGCAGTGCGGTCGATCCTCCTCCTCCCCGCCGAGCTCCAGCCGCAGCAGGTGATCTCGCTGCTCGGTCTCGGCGGTCCGTCGTTCCCGCTCGCCGACCACGCTGACCACATCCACGTTGGCTACTGAGTTCGTCACCCTCGCCCGTCCGGACGGACACGTCGTCGTCGAGCGCTGTCTCGTCGCGAAGCGTCCGCTCCGGCGGATGCGGGGCCTGCTCGGGCGGCGGAGCCTGCCGGGCGGCGAGGGGATCCTGCTCGAGCCGGCGGCCTCGATCCACACCTTCTTCATGCGCTTCCCGATCGACGTCGTCTTCCTCGACAAGGAGCGCGTCGTCGTCGGGATCGCGCGGGGGCTCCGGCCCTGGCGGGCGGCCTGCCGGAGCGGCGCCCATGCAGCGCTCGAGCTCGCGAGCGGCGAGAGCGCCCGCCGTCAGCTGCGGATCGGCGACAGGCTCGAAGCTCGATGATCGCGCCGTTCGTCGTCTGGCTGGCACTCGCGCCCTGCACGATCACGGGCACGCCCGGCAACGACTTCCTGCTCGGCACGAAAGGCAACGACGTGATCTGCGGCCTCGGCGGCAACGACCTGATCGACGGGCTCGAGGGCCGCGACGTCGTCTGGGCCGGCCCCGGCGCCGACCGGATCCAGGCGGGACCGGGCTACGACACGGTCTACGGCGGCACCGGCAACGACACGATGTGGGCCTGGGACGGCGCGCCCGACAAGCTGGACGGCGGCCCTGGCACCGATCGCGCGTGGTTCGACGGGCGCGACAGCGTGTGGTCGATCGAGCGCCGCAGCTAGCTTCAGCCGCGAACGTCTAGCGCGAGCCGAAGCCGAGCGCAGCCTGCGCGTGGCGGATGAACCAGATCGCCACGAGGAAGACGTACGTGAGCGCCGGCAGCACGATCCCGAACAGCAGCAGATAGATGCCACCGGGGACGCTCTCGCCGCCGGGGATCAGCTCGAGTCCGGCGAAGGCGAGCACGCCGTGGAGCGCAAGCGTCTTGAGACCGGCGGGCGCGACGGTCGGCAGGCGCAGGTCGAGCCAGAGCGCGAGGAGCCCCGCACCGGTGACGAGCGCAAGCAGGAAGAGCTCGTTGGTCATGACGTCGTTCTCCTTGGGTCGGTCAAGGGGTTAGAAGATGGAGGACGCGGGGCCACCGCAGGAGCCCCGCCTCGTTCTCCGATGAGATCCGGGGCCACCGCAGGAGTCCCGTGAATCTCGTAAGCCGCTAGGGACACCATCGCCCACGATGGGTGGTTGACCCATCACCCAACGGGTGGTTCACCCGGTCACTTCACGCAATCGGCCCTTCAGCGATCGATGAACGGGAGATGAGCACCCTGTGAAACCGAGCCCGTATCGTGGCTCACGATCGCCGTCCACTAGCTAACTGCTCAGGGACATCCCGGACGCTCGCCCAGCGAGGGTGACCTCCGCAACCACAGAGGTTGGTCTCGACAGCCTCGGAATCCCGCCGGTCACGGTTCGGCCGTCTAGGGCGGGGCGGCAGGAGCGGAGCGTCTGAGCTGAGCACGGCGCCACGGGACTACGACCTCGCGCACGACAAGGTCGACGATCGCCGCGGCAGGCACCGCGACGAACGCTCCGATGGCGCCGCCGAGCGAGGCGCCAACGAGGACAGCGACGAACACGAGCAGAGGGTGGATATCGAGTTGATCGCCCTCGATGATCGGGGAGATCACGTACCCCTGCAGGTTCTGGATCAAGATCGACGTGAGAAACGTCAGCAGGAAGGTTCGCGGGCTGTCGAGTGCCGCGATCGCGAGGAGTGGGATGCGCGCGAGCCAGCTGCCGACGAGCGGGATCAACTCTCCGAAGGCCACGATCACGGAGAGCGGGATCGCGAAGGGCACTCCGATCACGATCAACGAGACGTATGTGAGCGCGCCGACGATCGCCATCACGATCACTTTCGCCCGAAGGTATCCGCCGATCCGCAGCCAGGTCCGGTCGAGCACGAAGCCGGTGCGACGCCGATGATCGGGGGACGTCAACGACAGGACGAAGTTACGGATCCGCAACCGGTTTGTGAGGAGCAGCAGCGAGACGAAAAACACCGCAAGCAGGTCGATGAAGATCGAGAAGACGTCGCCCGGAAGCGCGGCAGCCCGCTCGCCTGCACGGTCGAGGATCGCGTCTCCGAGCCGCGACAGCTGCGCCTCGAACGGCGGCAGCGCAGGAAAGTCGGTTCGAAGCTCGGCGTACGCCTCACGGATGCTCTCGTAGCGGTCGGCGTACTCCGGCGCGCGGTCGGCGAACTCCACCACCTGGCCGAGAAGCGGGGGCACGACGATCCAGCCGATGCCGATGATGAGCGCGAAGCTCGCGATGTAGATCACCACAGCGGCCAGCCCGAGCGGTAGGCGAAGGCGCCGGTGAATCCACTCGCTCGGCCCCGTCAGCGCCGCGGCGAAGAGCATGCTCACGAACAAGACGAGCAGGACGTGGCGCACCATGAACAGGACGACAAACGCGACGACGGTCAAGATCGCGAAGAGCAACGCAAGATAAACCGGCAGCGCCCGGTGGACGGGCGACTCACGGGAACCGCCCGACAGCGCCATCTCGATCGGATACCCGGGAAGTGGCGGTGCTATTCGTTCGGCGCGTCATCGGATTCACGAAGAGGACACATAGGACCTGAGGGAGCTGTGCGATCTCCTCGCGAGCTCTCCGTGGCGCGCCGACTCAGAGATTCACGATAGGCGGCCGCCCCTTGAGGCCGCGCTTGAAAGCCGTCAGCCCCCAAGCTGCAGCCGCCGCAGACCGGCCGCCCACATTCTTGTGGCCGCGTCCGGCCGCCCTAAATCCTCAAGAATCCGTAAACACTTCGGTCGCTGCGCAGGCGACAGACAAAGGTGAGTCGAGTTCAGCAACACGACTTCCTCCTTCAGCACGCTCGCGGAACTCTTCGAGCACTTCGATCTTCCCTCGATGAGCGGTAACGACCCAGCGCGGGCCGATCACGCACTCGAGAGATCGAAGGACGGGTTCACCCTTCTCGCTACCTGGCCGCGTACAGCGCGCTTGAAAGTCCAAGCCCCCAAGCACGCAGCCGCTCCAATAAACCGACCGCCCACCCGTAACGTGTTCCGACGTTTGGTCGTTAACCCCCACGGAGACGAACCAGAGGTTTCTGTGACAAACAGGAGGTCGTAACGATGAACGGGGTCCACAAGTTCTCGGCTCATGTGATCGACTACGCGGAGCGCCTATCCGACGTGGCAGACGCGGCACAGGGAAAAAATCACCGGCGCGCCGGGTCGACCACGCGTTGGTTGCTTCTCCCCGCTTCGGGAGCCGCGCTCTACGCGCTGATCAGGAGCGAGTCGTTCTCACGTCAGGCGAAGGACGCAATTGACGACGCCAAGACGCGTGCGGCCGAGTTGCCTGAGGAGTTGATCGGCCTCGTCCGCCAGACGACGGAACGCTCGTCCAGTCCGGATGCAAGCACGCAGTCTCGTCCCGCGACTACGCGGAAAAAGACCGCGACGCGACGGCGGAGCGCACCAGCGCGCAAGCCGGCTGCCGCCAAGCGCTAGCAATCGCGTGGAGCCAAGCCAGCAACAACCGCTCCACATGAAGGAAGCCAGCGTCTATTCGCCGCCATCACAGGCAAGCTCCGCCGCCTGACAAAAACCAATAAGTGTGAGGATGACAAACGGACTACCCGCGCTTGTCGCGACTGGGTTTTGCGCCTTTGTCGTCGTTGCGCTCGTAATTCTCGCAGTCCTCTACATCTTCTGAGGGGCACTCAGGGCACCAACGGAGCTTCCCGAGGCGTATTTCTGACATAGCTGTCCCGCCTGCCTAAGCCAGGAGCCACTAGGCAAGCGGGTCGATTTGGGCCCGCCTGGACCTGTGGCAGGGTCCCTCGTCTTGAAACGGCGTTGAGGTCGTCGAGCCGTTCTTGGGCCTCGCCCGGCCGGAGTCATCGCGACGCTCTCCGGCCGCGCCTCGCCTGGCTCGATTACTGCTGATTGGTACAAGGCAGGTACGCCCAGTTCAAGAAGCGCCCGCCTCGCCGAAAGCCCTGACCTGCGATTCTCCAGCGACCTGGCCGGGTAGTCCTCGCAGTATGGAAACCGCCGGTCGAGTCTTGCTGGGTGCTGCTCTCGTTTTCGCCATCCTCGGTGTCGGCGCACTTGCCCTCTCAAAACTGGGCGTTGATCGGCTCCCGGCGACGCTCACCTGGCGATCGGAGAACATGACCGTCTACGTGCCGGTCGGGCTAATGGTCGTTGCTTCGATCGTCGGGACGATCGTGCTGAACATCTTCCTCCGGCGCTAGCCGGGTTGACGCCTCGGACATCGGTTCCAGGGTCGTCACATGAGGCGGTTGGCTCTTATCGGCGGAGTTGCTTCGATCTTGGGAACGGTCATTACTGCTTTGGGGCTGGCACCGGCCGCCGCGCCGACGTTTGAGCGGGGGTGTCGAGGGCGAGACCGGATGGATGAGGCTGCTCGGGATCTACCTCAACGATCAGCTCGCTCTCGGAGTCGCAGGGAGGGAGCTTGCACGGCGGGCGGCGGCGGAGAACACGGGCAGCGAGCTCGGCGCGTTCCTGGAGCGACTTGCGCGTGAGGTGACCGAGGACGTCGAGGTGCTCGAGACTGTCATGCAGCGCCTCGGGATCCCGCTGAGTCGGATCAAGCGGCCGCTCGCGCTCGTTGCGGAGCGCGTCGGGCGGCTGAAGCCGAACGGGCAGCTGCGCGGCTACTCGCCGCTGAGCCGTTTCGTCGAACTCGAGTCGCTCGCCCTCGGACTTGACGGGAAGCAGCTCCTATGGGCGAACCTCCGCGACGTCGCGCAGGTCGGGGATCGGCTTGTCGATGTCGACTTCGGCGGCCTGATAGAACGCGCCACGCGACAGCGTGAGGAGCTCGAGCCGTTCCGGGTCGCGGCCGGCCGCGAGTCGCTGACGCGCTGATCGTCCGGGGATGTTCGCCAAGGTCAACGGGTGACGATCTACTTGCGGCGCAGCGTGCAGGTGCATCGCGGTCGCTCCTCGTCCTAGGTTTCGCCGTCCCTATCCGTAGGAGGTAGCGGCGTCCGGTCGTGCTCGTTGCCTGCACTTTGCGTAATTTCCTTACATCGTGCCCGCGTGAGATTTGTGTGCGCGCAGCGTCTTGCTAGTGACGCCAAACACTAGGAAGGAATCCGATTATGAAGTTGAAGACATTCATCGTGGCCGTCGTCGTTGCCGCGGTTCTGCCTGTCGCAGCGTTTGCTGATACTGCGAACTCAGCGGACAAGGCAAACGCTGCTCGTGCGTGTACTGCTTTGAAGACGAGCATGGGCGCGACGTTCGCGTCGACCTACTCGACCTTCGGTAAGTGCGTTTCGCAGTGGACGCGGGCGGAGCACCAGAATCGGCATGAGGCTGAGACCGCTTGCAGGGCGGAACTCGCAGACGCCGGCTTTGCCGCCGCCCACGGTGGCAAGACGTTCGCGCAGTTCTATGGCACCGGCAAGCAGGGCGCCAACGCGCTCAGCCGGTGTGTGAAAGCAAAGGCGGCCACCAGCTCCAGCAAGGAAGTAAAGGCAACAGTGACCGCCGCGAAGCAGTGCAAAGCCGAGCGGACGCTCGATCCCGCCGCCTTCAAGTCGAAGTACGGCACGGGCGAGACGAAGGCGAACGCCTTCGGCAAGTGTGTCTCCAAGCTCGCCCAGGCACAGCAGTAGTTGCTTGATGCCGCAGCTGCGCAGCGGCTAGCCGTGTCGGTCGTCGGTTGGGCCGCCGAAATCAGGCGGCCCAACCGACGAGTGGTTATGCGCGCCAGTACATCCAGGCGTCGAACATGCGGGTGCCTTGGCCCGCTGTGAACTCGGTGTAGCAGGCGTCGTAGGAGTAGTCCATGTAATTGTGAATCGGGTCGAGTCCGGGTTGTCCAAGGCAGGTGTCCTTGCCGACGGGGCAGCCAGAGGTGGATGTGCGCTCTGCCGGGGTGTCATCCACGCCATCCCCTAAAGCGCCGCAGGACCCGTCGAAGGTGTGGTTGAGATTGAGCCAGTGCCCGGCCTCATGAGTCGCTGTGTAGCCACGGTCGTAGCGGTTCGCGTAGGTCGCGGACACCTTCGGGAGCGTTTCCCAGTCGATCACAACCCCGTCCAAGTACGCCTGGGTCGAGTCGAGAATCGCTGGGCTGTAGGCCCAGCCAAGGTAGGGGCCGGCCGTGGTTAGATACAGGTTGAGAGCGTCGTCGCCGCCCGTCCGCAGGGCTTGCTTCATCTCCTGCTCGGCGGCGGTGGAAGGCCCGGTGTTGTACCAGGCTTCGTTGACGGTCCGGGTTATCTCGACGAGTTCAAAATCGAAGCCGGTGGCGTAGCCTCCATAGAAGCCGCCGTAGGTCAGGTCGAGTACGTTGATCTGGTCTCTGATCTTGTGATCGGGCACATTCCCGGTGACCCCATCAGGAGTGATCACATGAACGTATGTGGGCACCGTGATGCCGGTGCTGGGCTTGCCCTTGTTGCTGCGCGGGGCCTCCGCCGCTGACTGCCCGAGAT
This sequence comes from uncultured Gaiellaceae bacterium, assembly GCA_963745775.1. Lineage (GTDB taxonomy): Bacteria > Actinomycetota > Thermoleophilia > Gaiellales > Gaiellaceae > Gaiellasilicea. The sequence continues at coordinate 285,165 of CAVUYY010000012.1, read as the reverse complement.
TCGGTTCACGAAGCTCCTCGCTACCGCGGGCCGCACTCACGGGAGCGAGGCGGGCAAGACTGTCGAAGAGATCCGTCCCGGCTGGCGCCAACGGGTTGCACAAAGTTACCGCGCTCGAACTGCCCGCAGCTCCCGCAGGCGCCACTGAAATGACAACAAGGGCGGTCAGCGCCGCAAAAGCCACAATCGATACAAAAACCGGCCTGCGCCCTACGAGAACACTCATCGAACTCTCCTCAATTTCGGAACGTGCTGACGGCGGGAAGCTATTCCTCATTGCGGTACTGCGCAAGCGAATCCGCGCTGAACCGGAGGAGAAATGTCGCCGGCGAGCACGGGAGGGCTGCAGGTGCTACCAGTACTCGGGCGCCAGCGACCGTGCCGCCCGAGTACCCAGCCCCTCGGAGTGTTTGTGGTCAGACCGATCGTTGGCGGGGAGAGCCGCACTCCTCCGGGCGCGCCCACTTTCTGGTCGCAAGGGAAATAAGAGGACGGCGCTCCCCAGAAGCGACCCGCCGCGAGCCACATGGACGCCGTCCTCTGACCTCGTCGATGCGACGGCCGCCGAGACTTGCGGACGAACCGACAATGCTTACATCCTGATCCCGCGCGCTCGAGTGTGCCGCGCCCTTAGCGCCTTCGCGAGATACTCCTGCGGGCGCGCCTCAGCGACCGTGCATCCACGAGCACCCCCCGCTCGTGGTCGACGATCGTCTGCGGAGATCAGCAAGTCTCCTCGGGGCGCGCCCAATCCTTGAACTAGACCTCGGACAAGCGTCTGACTCTCAGCTGGTCATGCTGATCAGGAAGGCGACGACGAAGATTTTGAGTGCGACCCAGAAGTAGGCCCAGCCCACGTGCGTTCCTTCGCCCGGAGCTCTTCGTGCGAGCCGTAGCCACCGCGCTCCCAGATCCAGCGATTCCCTTGCGCGCGAAGACGATCCCGACCACGATCCCGACGGAGCTGGAGCTCTCTTGCCGCGAAGGGAGGGGAGCGGCACGAAACGTGCCGCTCCCCGGACTTGCGGAAGCGACTAGAAGATGAAGTCCTGAGCGAGTTGTGTGTCGACGCGATAGCCGAAGCCGGCACCGTTGCAGTTGTTGTTGAGCACGAACGAGTTGACGGCAACGATGTAGCCGTCGGCGCTGATCACTGGGCCACCCGAGTCGCCGAAGCAGGTGCCACCGGAACCGCCGTGGCCCTGGCCGGGATTGTTCGAGTAGTGCAGGTTCCAGCCGCCTGCGAGGGCGCTCTTCAGGTTGACGAAGCTCACCGTGCCGACCATCCGCTGCTTCAGTGCGGACTCGACCGGCTTAACCGACTGGAGCCCGTAGCCGACCACGGTGAACTCGATGTTGCCCTGGCCCTTCGCCGTGTTCGCGGCAAGCGTGTCCAGGTAACCAAGCGGTGCGACCTGGCCGTAACTGGTCGGGTGATATTCACCGGTAACCCACTGGGTGATGTGAACGAGGCCGAGGTCATAGGTCTGCGGAACCGTCAACAGTCCCGTCCAGCCGGAGAGTGCCTCCGGGGTTCCGACAGCGGAGTAACCGCCGCACGGGTAGCCCTCGACACCCGCGCAGAGATCCTCTGCTTCGGCGGCGAGGTTCGCGAGGTACTCCGGGTCGGTGACGATGATCTCATCGCCCACGGTGAACCAGATTCGGACTGAGGCGACCGGATCGCCGCCTTCCACGGTCGGATCGCTCACGCAGTGTCCCGCCGTCAGAAAGAGGCTGTCGCTGAGCAGGGAGCCGGTGCAGCGCCAGAGCGGATCCCCGTCCTCGTCGACCGCAACCATCAGCCCAACCCACGGATACACATTCTCCGAGTCCGGCTCACCGAACTTCACCGCATTCGCCGGCGATGCGGCCACACCAGCCACCGTCACTGACAGGAGTACCACCAGCAAAGCAACAATCTTCTTCACGTTCGACCCCCTAGATCACGGAAATGGACAGGGACGCTTTCTCCGTCCACAACACCGGCAAACCTAGGGAGCACAAGGCTGTTCCACTGTTGTTTCGAAAGGCGCCTGAATGGAGCAGTTGTAGAGATGGTCGCGCGCCCCTGAGGAGTAGCGGCGCTTCTCAACGCAATCCTGATCGGGGATTGTCCTCCCCTGAACCCGGTCGATGCGGCGGCGCGCGACCGTTCCTATCCGCCAAGGTGACCGCTTCTAAAGGGACTCAGGGTGCTTGTCGAACTACTAGGCGGGCGCGCCCAGCGACCGTGCCGCCCGAGTCCCCACCCCAGGGGGCTCGTGGTCAGACCGATCGTTAGCGGGGAGAGCCGCACTCCTCCGGGCGCGCCCCACTCACCGATAGCTGCAGGAGGTGTCTCAGCCCGCGCCAACCTGGAAGCTCGACTGCGGCCACGAGATTCCGCTCCTCGAGCACGAGCGGCCCGACGATCCGCCCCGCCAGCCGCGGATGTGCGCTGTGTGCGGGAACTCCGGAACGTGGCGGTTGAGCCCGGCAGTTCAGTCGTTGTACGTTGAGATCTCGGGGGTCGCCCCAGCGACCGTGCTACGCGAGGGCCGTTTCCTCCTGTGGCACTCGTCTCGCCCGGATCGGACTAGGAGAGCCGCAGCTCCTTGGAGGCGCGCCCCCGATCACAAGCGGCGCAAATGTTGGCACCGGAAGTCTCCGGAACGGGGGCAGCGAGGGCGGCACCGGGGACGCCACCGCATGAGCTTTCAGGGCTTCTCTCTGGCACGCCCGTCCCGCTTGTCTAAGCCAAAGCGCACTAGACAAGCGGGATCTGTTTGGGCCCGCCTGGACTCGAACCAGGGACCTACCGATTATGAGTCGGCTGCTCTGACCAGCTGAGCTACGGGCCCGCTGCGGCTGAGCGTAACCTCGAATCGGCGGTGCTCGACGCGCGGCTGTCACAATGTCCATCACTTTGGCCGCCTACGAGAGGACACAGCAGACCGTGAAGGCCTACCAGCAGGAGACCGAGCTCCGGACGGCGGGAGGCCTCTCCGTCAAGGACATCACCGACGAGGTGCGCGACGCGGTCGCCGCCAGCGGGGTCAAGGACGGCATCTGCTGCGTCTACTCGCCGCACACGACCTGCTCGGTGCGGGTGAACGAGTTCGAGAGCGGCTTCCTCGAGGACTTCGCGGTTCTCCTCCGCCGGCTCGTCCCGAGCGACCACTACTACGCCCACGACGACTGGGACAAGCGGACGGAGAACATCTGTCCCGAGGACATGGACTTCGGGAACGGGCACTCGCACTGCATGTCGATGCTGCTCGGCCCTGCGGGCGAGTCGATCCCCGTCCGCGACGGCGAGCTCTGCCTCGGCACCTGGCAGCGCGTTCTCTTCCTCGAGCTCGACCGCGCGCGCGATCGCCGCTGGCTCGTCCAGGTCGTCGGCGCCTAGCCGCCCACCGGCGGCCATCCCTCGATCGAGGCATGCCGCGGCGGCCGCTCGCCGCCGACGCAACCTGTAATGCGACGCGGACATGCCGTCACGGCGCGAGGGGTCTCCGCGTTGCTCCTCAACGTCGGGCTCGCCGCGCTCTGGTCGCTCTTCATCTTCATCCATACGCGGGCGTTTCTCGAGACCGGTGAGCTGACGCTCCTCGCGATCGTCGTGCTGGAGACGATGGTCGTGACGATGTTCCTCTTCCGCCGCGAGGCGTCGGCCGCGAACGTGTCGGCGCTCGCACTCACCGCCACGGCGCTCGGGACGTTCTCGACGCTCCTGATGGCGCCGATCGAACGCAGCGGCGTGCCGAGCTTCGTGACGATCCCGATCCAGCTCCTCGGGCTCTCGATGGCGATCGTCGCGCTCGCGACGCTGAGCCGCTCGTTCGGGCTCGCGCCCGCCAATCGAGGCGTCAAGACCTCCGGGATGTACCGCTTCGTGCGCCATCCCCTCTACGCCTCGTACCTCGTCACCTTCGTCGGCTACGTCCTCGCGTATCCCGCCCTGCGCAACCTCGCCCTGCTCGGGCTCTGCCTGGCCGGGCAACTTCTGCGGATGACGCTCGAAGAGCGGCTCCTCTGCCGGGATCAGCGCTACCAGGAGTACGCGGCGCGAACCCCGTTCCGGCTCGTTCCCGGCGTGTACTGAGTTACGCAGGGACGACGACGACGCCCGCCGGGTCGATCTCGAGCGAGACACGCTCGCCAGGTGCGGGAACATCGACTCCGGTCACGGCCGCTTCGAGCTCGCGACCTGCGGCGTCGCGGATCGTGAGAGTGACGGTGGCGCCATGACGCTCCGAGCGCAGCACGACCGCGTCACCGTCGGGATCGGGCTCGACTCGGATCGCGTCGGGTCGCGTGATCCGAACCTCGCTTCCGAGTGGCTCGACGTTCGTGAGCCCGACGAACCGCGCAATCCAGCCGTCGGCGGGCTGCGACCAGAGCGCGTCCGGCGTCGCCGTCTGGGCGATCCGTCCGGCCCGCATCACCGCGACGCGATCGCCGAGCGCGAACGCCTCGGCCACGTCGTGCGTGACATAGAGAACCGTTAGGCCGAGTCGCGCGAAGAGCTCGGCCAGCTCCGTCAGGAGCCGGTCGTGGAGCGGCCGGTCGAGCGAGCCGAGCGGCTCGTCGAGCAGCAGCACGCGCGGCTCGGTCGCGAGCGCCCGCGCCAGCGCTACCCGCTGCTGCTCGCCGCCGGAAAGAGTCTCGACCGAGCGCCGACCCATTTCCGTGAGCCCGACGAGGTCGAGCAGCTCGGCGACGCGGCTGCGGATCTCCGGCTTGGGACGGCCGGCCATGCGGAGCCCGAAGCCGACGTTCCCGGCGACGTCGCGATGCGGGAAGAGCGCGTGCTCCTGGAACATCAGCCCGATCCCGCGCCGGTGCGGTGGCGTCGCGGCGAGGTCGCGCTCGTCTAGGAAGACGCACCCGCGGTCGAGCCGTTGCAGGCCGGCGATCGCACGGAGGAGCGTCGACTTGCCGGAGCCGCTCGGTCCGAGCAGGGCGAGCGTCTCGCCGTCGCCGACCTCGAGGGAAGCGCCGTCGAGCGCCGCGACGCCGTCGAAGCTCACCGCAAGATCGTCCGCCCGCAGGCTCACAGCGGGCTCCGGGCTCCGCCGGCACGTCCAGCGACGAGAGCCGCAGCGGCCGCAAGCAGCGCGAGCACGACGGCGAGCGCCGCCGCCGAGCCCTGGTTCTCCGCGCCCGGCCGGCCGAGGAAGCGGAAGATCGCGACCGGCAGCGTCGGCCGATCCGCCTGAGCGACGAAGACGGTCGCGCCGAACTCGCCGAGCGCGATCGCGAACGCGAACCCGGCGGCAGCGCCGAGCGCGCGGCCCGCGAGCGGCAGGTCGATCTCGCGGGTGACTCGTGACGGCGAGGCGCCGAGCAACGCCGCCGCCTCGCGGAGCTCGGGCCGAATCGCGCGGATGGCCGGCGCCACGATCCGGAAGACGAACGGCGCGGCGACGAGCGCCTGCGCGACGGGCACGAGCCACAACGAACCCCGCAGCTCGAGCGGCGGCTCGTCGAAGGCGATCACGAAGCCGAAGCCGAGCATCACGGCGGAGCCGCCGAGCGGCAGGAGGACGAGCGCGTCGAGCCAGCCCGCTCGGAGCCGGGCGAGCGCAAGCGCGAGCAGCCCACCGAGCCCGAGCGCGAGCGCGGTTGCGATCGTCGCGAACGCGAGCGAGTTGGCGACCGCCTCCCACGGCGTGACGAGGAGGACGCTCGTCTCCCGCCCGAGCGAGCGGTAGTGGTCGAAGCCGAGCCCGTCCGGCGTCGAGAACGAGCGGCGCACGAGCGCGACGACGGGCAGTCCGAGCAGAACGCCCGACGCGGCGAGGATCGCCGCGACTGCCGCGCGCTCCCACCCGTGTGGGCGGCGCAACGTTCGCCACGCACTCGCCGGACCGGCGCGGCCGGCCAGCCTCCCCTCGAGCCGAGCTGAGACCAGGATGATCGCGGCCACGGCGACGAGCTGGACGAGCGCCAGGACAGCCGCGGTTCGCAGGTCGAAGAGCCGCGCCGCCTGGTTGTAGATCTCCGTCTCGAGCGTTGCGATCGTCGGGCCGCCGAGAACGACGATCACGCCGAACGACGTGAACGAGAAGAGAAAGGTGAGCGCGGAGGCCGCGGCCAGCGCGGGCGCGAGCTGCGGCAGCGTCACCTCGCGCAGCCGCTGCCATGGCCCCGCGCCGAGCACCGCGGCGGCCGCCTCGGTCGTCCGGCCGAGCCCAGCCCAGTAGCCGCCGACGACTCGTACGACGACGGCGACGTTGAAGAACGCGTGCGCGAGGAGGATCGCCCAGACGCTCTGGTCGAGCCGGTCCGGGAGCACCGAGACGAAGGCCGTCGCAACGACGAGCGTCGGCAGCACGAATGGGACGAGAACGAGCGCGAGCACGAGCGGACGACCTCGGAACGCAAAGCGCCCCACGACCCACGCCAGTGGCAGGCCGACGCCGAGCGTGAGCACCGTCGAGAGCGCCGCCTGCCACGTCGTGAACCAGGCGATCCGAAGCGTCTCGGCAGCCTGAAACGTGCCCGACCCGCGTTCGCCGAGCCCCCGCGCGACGATCGTGACCAGCGGATAGACGAAGAAGACCGCCAGGAAAGCCGTCGGGATCGTCACCGCCGCGACGAGCGGCAGCCGGCTCAGCGGAGCACGATCGACGTCCACTCCCGGATCCAGCGGTCGCGGTTCTCGCCGATCTCGTCCGGCTCGAGCTCGAGCGGCCGCTCGGGCACGACGGCGAACTTGCGAAACGCCTCCGGCAGCTCGACGCCGTCGCGTACGGGGAAGACGAACATCGAGAGCGGCAGGTCGGCCTGAAAGCGCTCGGTGAGCATGAAGTCGATCAACTTGCGCGCGCCTTCTTCGTTCGCGGCACCACGGAGCACTCCGGCGAGCTCGACCTGGCGGAAGCAGCTGTCCTCGACGACGGCCGTCGGCGCCTCGTCGAGCGGCTTGCCGGCGAAGACGACCTCGGCCGGTGGGCTCGAGGCGTAGGAGACGACGATCGGCTTCGTTCCCTTGCTGCCGCCGGCGCCGGAGAACTGCGCGGTGTACGCCGCCTCCCAGCCGTCGACGACGAGCACGTCGTTCGCGCGGAGCCCGCGCCAGAAGTCCTGCCAGCCGGGCTCGCCGAAACGGGCGACCGTCGCCAGGAGGAAGGCGAGCCCAGGGGTCGACGTGGCCGGATTCTGGACGACGAGGAGGTCGCGGTAGCGCTCGTCGGTGAGGTCGGCCAGCGAGCGCGGCGGCGCGAGGTCGCGCTCGGCGAACCAGCCCTTGTCGACGTTCAGGCAGACCTCGCCGTGGTCGATCGGCGTGACTCGGTCCTCGCCGTCGAGCTCGTAGACGTCGGGAACGGCGTCGAGCCCCGCCGCCGCGTACGGCTCGAAGAGGTCCTCCTCGAGCGCCCGCGAGAGCAGATTGTTGTCGAGCCCGAAGAAGACGTCGCCTTCCGGATTCCCCTTCGTCAGCAGGGCGCGGTTGAGCGCGACGCCGGCGTCGCCCGTCTGGAGGATGCGCAGGCGCAGGCCCGTTTCTTCCTCGAACGCGGCGCGGACGGGCTTCGAGACGACGAAGGAGTCGTGGGTGACGAGCACGACCTGCGTCGGCTCGGCCGCGTCGTCGCCACCGCCGCAACCGACCAGCGCAAGCGCCGTCAGAAGGAGCGCGAGCCGCTTCACGCCGGCGTCCCCGGCCTGACGGCGAGCAGGACGCCGCTCTCGACCGCAACGCGCGCCTCGGACGCGGCGAAGACGTTCGAGACGCCGCGGCTCGAGCCTGGCTCCAGCGTCTCGCCGGCGAGCGGATACTCGAGCCCCTCGGTGGTGACGCCGTTCGCCGCGCCGTGGAGCGCGTGGAGGGAGAGCAGCTCGCCGGGCGTGCCCGCGAGCGTTCGCGTCCGGCGGATCACGTGCACGCGAGCGGCGCCGAGCTGCGCATCGAGCTCGACGTGCGCGTAGCGGGAGCTCCCAAGCAGCTCGAGCGACGAGAGCAGGTGGTCGAGCCGCCCGCCCGCTGCGCCGACGATCAGGATCCGGCCGCGGTTCGGCCTCGAGCGCCGCGTCGAGCGCGAGCTCGAGGTCGGTCGCGTCCTTCGCCGCCGGATGGCGCTCGATGCGGGTGCCGGCCCGCTCCAACGCCGCGAGCCCGGCAGTGCTGATCGAGTCGAAGTCGCCGATCGCGAGGTCGACGTGGAGCCCGAGCGCAAGCGCGGCGTCGGCGCCACCATCTGCCGCAACGACGAACGCCCCGTCGAGGTCGGGAAGCGGCCCCCGCGCTCCGGCGGCAACGACGACGACCCGTTCGACCACTCTCAGCTCCCTCCGCTGGCATTACCCAGATCAGGTTCTCGGGTCGGCGGCGCTCACGTCCGCCCTCTCAGCCCGGTTGCCCCGAGCTCCCCGTACGGCAGCGCCAATCGTAGCGCGCCGCCAACGAAGCTTGTGTTCATTGCGCACGAGCTCTCTCCGCGCTTCGCCTCTGCGCTGCGGCTACTCCGGTGTCACGTACGCGGCCGTCAGCCCACCGTCGACGAGGAACGTCGCGCCGTTCACGTACGACGACTCGTCGCTCGCGAGGAAGAGGGCCGCGTTGACGATCTCGCGCGGCTTCGCCAGCCGTCCCATCGGGAGGTGGATCCGCCGGCGCTCGTAGGCCGCCGGGTCGTCGCCGAAGATCCGGAGTAGGAGCGGTGTCTCGACCGGCCCCGGGCAGAGCGCGTTCACGCGCACGCCCTGCCGGGCGAACTGCACCGCCAGCTCGCGCGACATCGAGAGCACGGCGCCCTTCGAAGCGGTGTACGAGATCTGTGAGGTGGCGGCGCCCAGGATCGCGACGAACGAGGCGACGTTGATCACCGAGCCACCGCCCCGCTCGAGCAGGTGCGGGATCCCGTGCTTGCAGCAGAGGAAGACGCCCTTCACGTTCACGTCCTGCACGCGCTGCCACGCCTCCACCTCGGTCGCGAGGATCGAGTCGTCGTCGGCGGGCGAGATGCCGGCGTTGTTGTAGATCACGTCGACGCCGCCGAACTCGGCCGCGGTCGCCGCGAACATGGCCTCCACCGCGCCCTCGTCGGCGACGTTCGTGTGCGAGCCGAGCGCGGCGCCGTCGGGCAAGCAGCGCCACCGTCTCCTCGACCCCCTCGCGGCTCGCGTCGGCGACGCACACCTTCGCTCCTTCCTCGGCGAAGAGAATCGCGGCGTCGCGTCCCATTCCACCGCCTGCGCCGGTGATCACGCAGACCTTGCCGTCGAGCCGTCCTGCCACCTCTACTCCTCCGTCGCGATGTAGACGTTCTTCACGTCCGAGTAGCCCTCGAGCGCGTGCATCCCGAGCTCGCGCCCGAACCCGGACTGCTTGACGCCGCCGAACGGCGTCGAGACGCGCACCGAGCTGTTCGAGTTGACCGAGAGGACGCCGGCATCGACCGCCCGCGCGACTCGGAGCGCCCGGGCGCCGTCGCGCGTCCAGATCGACCCGGAGAGCCCATACGGCGTCTCGTTCGCGAGCCGGATCGCGTCCGCCTCGTCCTCGAACGGGATCACGGCGGCGACCGGCCCGAAGACCTCCTCGCGAGCGATTCGATCGTCGTTCGTCGCCTCGACGACCGTGCAGGGAAACCAAAAGCCCGCGCCTTCGGGCACGTCTCCTCGAAATGCGATCGGCGTCCCGTCGACAAATCCGGCAACCGTCTCGCGATGAGCCGCCGAGATCAGCGGGCCCATCTCCGTCGCGTCTTCCTCGGGATCGCCCACTCTTACCGCAGCCGTGGCTGCGACCAGCCGCTCCAGGAACTTGTCGTAGACGGATCTCTGGACCAGGATCCGCGAGCGCGCGCAGCAGTCCTGGCCGGCGTTGTCGAAGACCGCGTACGGAGCAGCGGCCGCCGCCTGCTCCAGATCCGCGTCGGCGAAGATCACGTTCGCCGACTTGCCGCCAAGCTCGAGCGTGACGCGCTTGATCGTCGCCGCGGCGCCCGCCATCACCTGCCGGCCGACCTCGGTCGAGCCGGTGAAGCCGATCTTCGCGACGTCCGGGTGCTCGACGAGCCTCTGGCCGACGACCGAGCCCTTGCCGACGACCACGTTCAGCACGCCCTCCGGGATCCCCGCCTCGAGCGCGAGCTCGGCGAGCCGGAGCGCCGAGAGCGGCGTCAGCTCCGCCGGCTTCAGGACAACGGTGTTCCCGCAGGCGAGCGCCGGGCCGAGCTTCCAGGAGGCGATGTTGAGCGGGAAGTTCCACGGCACGATCAGCCCGACGACGCCAAGCGGCTCACGGAACGTGAGATCGACGCCGCCGCCCACCGGGATCGTCTCGCCGTGATGCTTGTCGACCGCGCCCGCGTAGAAGTGGAAGACGTCCGCGACCATCCCGATCTCGCCGCGCGCGCCGGTGATCGGCTTGCCCGCGTTGCGTGACTCGAGCCGGGAGAGCTCCTCGTGATGCTCCTCGACGAGCGTCGCGAGCCGGCGGAGCAGGCGCGCGCGATCGGGAGGCGCGACCGCCCGCCAGGCGGGAAACGCGGCCTTCGCCCGGGCGACGAGCTCGTCCGTCTCCTCGACGCCGGCCTGCTCGAGCTCGGCGATCGGCTCCTCCGTCGCCGGGTTGAGGACGGTCAGCATCAGGCCATCACCATCAGCGGGGCCGCTCTTTCCGGTAGGCCCGCGCCTCCTCGACGAGCGCCTCGAGGAGCGCTCTGTCCTCGCCCTCCTCGGGATGCCAGAGAACGCCGACGGCGAAGCGCTTGGTCGGATCCTCGACCGCTTCGAGCGTCCCGTCCTCGGCCCATGCGGTCTCGACGAGCCCCTCGCCCACGCGGCCGAACCCCTGGTGGTGGTGCGACTTGACCGGCGCGCGCTCACCGAGCAGCGAGCCCACTCGCGATTCCGGCTTCACGTCGACCTCGTGATCGGCAAAGACGCCCGGCGTGTGCTTGTGCTTCTCGTCGCCCACCACCTCCGGGAGATGCTGGACGAGATCGCCGCCGCGGGCCACGTTCAGCATCTGGGAACCCCGGCAGACGGCGAGTACCGGCAGGTCGCGCTCGAGCGCTGCGGTCAGGAGCGCGAGCTCGCCGCGATCGCGCTCCAGGCGAACGCCGTTCGTCTCCGGATGCGCGGACTGGCTGTAGAGCTCGGGGTCGAGATCCGACCCGCCCGAGAAGAGGATCCCGTCGAGCGCGGCGAGCGTCTCCTCGACCCCGTGCTCGCTCGGCGGCACGAGCAACGGTCGGCCGCCGGCCTCCTCGATCGCGCGCACGTACGCGAGCGGAACGAGTGCCGCCGGCAGATCCCAAGCACCCCACCGGGCGCTCGGCTCCGCGTAGGCGGTGATCCCGATCACGGGCCGGCTCACGCGGCCACGCACCGAACGAGCTTGTGTTGTTTCAACACAAGCGTTCTTCGCTCCGCGCAACCGACCCGCGCCTGGAGGAGAAAGTGTTGTTTCAACACAAACTTCACGGCTAGCCGTTCCTGGCGCGCCGCTCGCGGTGCGTAGGCCGGTGGAACAGTACGGAGGTACGGGCCGCCGGCTGGAGCGCCGCGAGCGGTGCGAGCCTGCGCCGGAGGCCGGCTCCGCCGGCCGGGAGGCGCAGGCGACCAGGAACGGCTAGCCACGCTCGAAGAAGCGCTCGCGCTCGTAGCAGGTCACCGCCGAGTCGAAGAGGCGCTGCTCCGTGCGGGCGTAGTTCAGGTAGTGGTCGACGACCTCGTCGCCGAACGCGGCCCGAGCCATCGCCCCGGTCTCGAGCGCCTCGATCGCCTCGCGCAGCGAGTGCGGGAACCGCGCGGCGTCGGACTCGTACGCGTTCCCCTCGAGCGCAGCCGGCAGCCGCAGCTTCTGCTCGATCCCGTGGAGCCCAGCCGCGATGATCGCCGCGAACGCGAGATACGGATTCGCGTCGGCGCCGGGGATCCGCGTCTCCGTCCGCAGCGCCGAGCCGCGACCGACGATCCGGAAGCCGCAGGTGCGGTTGTCGTGCCCCCACGCGAGCGTCGTCGGCGCCCACGAGCCGGCGGCGAAGCGCTTGTACGAGTTCACGTTCGGCGCCAGGAAGATCGCCAGCTCGCGCAGACAGGCGATCTGCCCGGCGAGCCAGCGCTTGAAGGTCGGGCTCTCGCCGGCGAACGCGCTCCGCTCGCCCTGCCAGAGCGACGAGTGGATATGACAGGAACTGCCGATCCAGGTGTGATCCGGCTTCGCCATGAAGGTGATCGAGCAGCCGTTCAGGTGCGCGATCTCCTTGGCGCCGTTCTTGTAGACGACGTGGTTGTCGGCCATCGTCAGCGCGTCGGCGTAGCGGAAGTTGATCTCGTGCTGCCCCGGCCACGCCTCGCCCTTCGAGGTCTCGACCTTGATCCCCGCGGCGTGCATCCCGTTCCGGATCTGGCGGATGAACGGCTCGTCGTAGCTCGACGCGAGCACGTGGTAGTCGAGGATGTAGGGCACCGAGGGAGTCAGCCCGCGGTAGTGCGCGGCGTGTGCCTCGGCGTAGGTCTCCTTGAGCAAATAGAACTCGAGCTCCGAGCCGAGCATCGGCGTCAGCCCGAGCGCCTCCGCGCGCTCCACCTGCGCCCGCAGCACCTGGCGCGGCGACGGCGCCACCGGTGAGCCGTCGTGCCAGGCGACGTCGCAGAGCACGAGCGCCGTTGCCTCGAGCCACGGGATCCGCCGCAGCGTCGCGAGATCCGGGACGAGGCCGAAATCGCCGTAGCCGCGCTCCCAGCTTGCGAGCTCGTAGCCCGGAACCGGATCCATCTCCATCTCGAGCGCGAGCAGGTAGTTGCAGCCCTCGACCGGATGCCCGGCGTCGGTCTCCTCGACGAAGAACTCGCCGTGGAGGCGCTTGCCCATGAGCCGGCCCTGCATGTCGGTGAACGCGACGACGACCGTGTCGATCGCGCCCCGCCCCACCTCGACCCGCAGCTCCTCGAAGCTCAGCACACACGCGATCCTATTCCGTCCTACAGGTTGACAACGCCGTGCCGAAGCGCACGTAATAGCGCCTGACACGACACCGACGGGCGAGGAGGGCGGATGAGCACGGAACCTGCGGACACCCAACACTCGGACGACGAGCGGACCCTGCACTCACTCGGGTACGCCCAGGAGCTCTTCCGCGGGATGGGTGGCTTCCAGAACTTCGCGATCTCGTTCACGATCATCTCGATCCTCGCGGGCTGCCTGACCTCGTACTTCGTGGCCTTCGAGCGCGGCGGCCCGGTCGCGGTCACGTGGGGCTGGCTGCTCGTCGGCCTCTTCTCGACGATCATCGCGCTCGCGATGGCGGAGATCGCCTCCGCCTTCCCAACCGCAGGCGGCCTCTACTACTGGGCGTCGAAGCTCGGCGGCCCAGGGTGGGGCTGGGCAACGGGTTGGTTCAACCTGATCGGACAGATCGCGGTCACGGCCGCGATCGGCTACGGCCTGGCGACGTTCGGCACCGTGCTCTTCGACTACTGGTTCAGCTACTCGGAGAACATGAACGACTGGTTCGGCTTCTCCGCGAACGCGTCGATCTTCACGCTCTACGCGATCTTCCTGCTCGCGGCGGGGATCATCAACATGTTCCAGGTCAGCATCACGGCGATGCTGAACACGATCTCCGCGTACTGGCACATGGCCGGGGTCGCGTTCATCGTCCTTGTCCTGATCCTGGTGCCCGACAACCACCGGAGCGTTGGCTACGTCTTCGGCGAGACCGTGAATGCGTCGGGCTACGGGAACGCTTCGGACAACTTCTCGAGCCCGGCCTTCTGGTTCGTGTTCGGGCTCGGGCTGCTCCTCTCCCAGTACACGATCACCGGCTTCGACGCCTCGGCGCACATGGCCGAGGAGACGCAGAAGGCGTCGCGGATGGCAGCGGTCGGGATGTACATGGCCGTCGTCGTCTCGGTCGTCGTCGGCTGGATCCTCCTGCTCGCGGTCACGTTCGCGATCCCGAGCACGGAGGGCGCGCTCGAGAACATCGGAATCGTCGTCCCGTGGATCTGGGCCGAGTCGATGAGCCAGAACTGGGCCGAGGCGCTCCTCTTCATCTGCGTCGTCGCGCAGTTCTTCTGCGTGACGGCGTCGGTCACCTCGGCGTCGCGGATGATGTACGCCTTCTCGCGCGATCGGGCCGTGCCCGGCCACCCGCTCTGGAGCAAGGTGGCCGCGAACCGCGTCCCCCGGAACGCGGTCTGGGCGATCGTCGCGCTGGCCGGGATCCTGATGATCCCGGCGATCTGGAACTACCTCGTCGGCTACGGCGTCGGGACGGCGATCGCGGTGATCGGGCTCTACATCGCGTTCGTGATCCCGGTCTACCTCCGCTACCGGCTCCACGACGCGTTCGTGCCCGGCGCGTGGAGCCTCGGCCGCCACTACAAGTGGATCGACCTCCTCTCGCTCGCCTGGGTGGCGCTGATCACGATCCTCTTCGTGTTCCCGCTCTACAGAGCCGGGCTTCCCTGGGAGGACGACTTCACCTGGGATCTGACGAACTACACGGTGCTGTGGTTCGCGGCGATCGGGATCGTCTTCGGCGGCTGGTGGTTCCTCTCGGCGAAGAACTGGTTCAAGGGCCCGGTCCGCCAGGGAACGGAGGAGGAGCTCGAACGGAGAGAGGCCGAGCTCGCCGCTCGGTCGTCGAGGCGGGAGCCGGTCGCCTAGGACATTGGCTTACGACATGGGGATCGGAAGGGGCGTTTCGGCGCCCCTTCCCGTCACCGTCAGCCGACCCACGCCCCGCCGTTCTGGTCGATCGCCTGGCCGGTGACGCCGCGCGCGTCGTCGGAGAGGAGCCAGGCGACGGTGCCGGCGACGTCGGCCGGCTCGCTCATCCGCCGCAGCGGCACGTCCGCCATCGCGCGGCGGTAGGCCTCGTCGCGGTCGGCGCCGATCGCCTCGGCGTACCCGTCGATCCCCTCCCACGCCATGTCGGTGTCGACCCAGCCGGGGCAGATCGCGTTGACCTGGACGTCGTCGGCGGCAAGCTCGGCTGCGAACGAGCGGGTCAGGCCGAGGAGGCCGGCCTTCGACGCCGAGTAGCCCGTGTAACCGCCGACCGCGATCCGGGCGAGGATCGACGCGATCACGACGAGGTCGCGACGCCCCGGCGCAGGCGCGAGGTGGCGCAGCGCGGCGCGACAGCAGTAGTACGTGCCGGAGAGATTCGTGGCGACGAGATCGTCGAAGCGGTCGTCCGAGCCGTCCTCGTTCGGGCCGCCGATCCCGCTGCAGGCGACGAGGGCGTGGATCGGCCCGTTCGTGCGCGCAACGGCTGCGAACGCGTCGTCCACTGCCGTGCGGTCGCGGATGTCGCAGCGCACGGCGTGGGCGCCGAGCTCGCCGGCCACGAGCTCGAGCCGCTCGAGGTCTCGCGCGAGCAGCGAGAGGGTCGCCCCTTCGCTTGCGAGCCGCTCCGCGATCGCGCGGCCGATCCCGACGCCGCCGCCGGTGACCACGATATGCCGTTCCTTGAATCGCTCCACCGGCTGTCCCCTCTCGTCCTTTGCCCGCTCTTTGCGGACTTTCCGACAGGCGGCGCTTGCCGGCTGCGAGACCTGAGCATAGATTCCGGGTTCGCCGCGTTCCCGCCTCCACCGCCCCGGTCGAGCCGGCGAGATTCACCTAGAGCATGAGCAATCGCACCGGCAAATCGACCTGTGGCAAAAAGAAAAGATCGCAATTTGCGGGAAGTCACCGGATCGACACCTTGACGGTTCGAGCGCGAGCCCCTAGGTTTGCTCTTGCAGCGAGCACGGAGCGGAATTAGGTCGAGGTTCCACCGGAGGGCGAGTACGCGCAAGCGGAAACGTCAGTCGGAGGAGCGGACGAAACCGCCACCGGCTCGCTGAATTTATTTGTGGCGCAATCGGGATCGGGATCTGCGGGAGCAGATCCCGATCCGCGCCAAGATCCCTGAAGCTGCGTGTGTCGGATTCGGGGCTCGCTCATCTTCCTCGCCCGCTTTGGCTCACTGACTAGGCCTTGTAAAAGGCGCGGTTGGCAAATTGTGGCTGTGTGAAAAGAAAAGGCCGCAATTTGCGACTTCTTCACTTTTCGAGCTCTTGACCCGCGCTCGATCTGCCCGTAGTTTGCCTCTTGCAGCGAGCACGGGACGCGAGTAGGTCGAGTCCACACCGATAGGCCGTAGGAGGATGCCGCAAGGCTGATGCCGAAAGTTCGTCGGGGTGGCGGACGAAAGCGCACCCGGCTCGCTGAATTATTTGTGGCGCAAGCAGAAACGGGATCCGCGCGCGGGGATCCCGTTTCGCGCCAAGACCCCTGAAGCTGCGTGCGTCGGCGCCGGGGCTCGCTCAGAGAGCGTCGGCTCGCCTGGTTCGCGCTCGAACGGCGCGCTTGTGTTGAAGAAACACAAAGTCTCTCTCGATCCGATCTGAGGCCGGCGCCGGTCGGTAACGTCGGTCGATGCGCCGGTTGCTCGTCCTCGTCAGCTCGATCGTCTTCGTCGACACGATGCTCTTCGGCGCGCTCGCGCCGCTCGTGCCCGGCTACGCCGACGAGTTCGGGCTCTCGAAGACCGGCGCGGGGCTGCTCGTCGGCGCGTTCGGGGCGGGCGCTCTCCTCGGCGGCATCCCAGGCGGAATCGCCGCGATGCGATTCGGCCCCAAGCGGGCGGTCGTTCTCGGCCTCACGCTGCTCGCGCTCGCGAGCGTCGGCTTCGCGCTCGCCTCCGGCCCGTGGGCGCTCGGTCTCGCTCGCTTCGTCCAGGGCTTCTCGAGCACGACGACCTGGGCCGGCGCGCTCGCCTGGCTGACCGTCGCAGCGCCCCGCTCGCGCCGGGGCGAGCTGATCGGGATCGCCTTCGGCGCCGCCGTCTTCGGAGCGATCATCGGACCGATGTTCGGCGCCGTCGCCGACGCCGTCAGCATCCGCGCCACCTTCGGCGCGGTCGGCGCGGTCGCGCTCGCATTTGCGGCGTTTGCCGCCACGCGTCCCGACCGCTCCCGCCGATCCCCACGAGCCCGCGTCGCTGCTCCTCGCGCTCCGCGACCGCCGCTTCCTCGGCGGGCTCTGGCTCAACACCCTGCCCGCCCTCCTCTTCGGCGTCATGGTCGTGCTCGTGCCGCTGACGCTCGACGACGCAGGCTTCGGCGCGCTCGCGATCGGGATCGTGTTCCTCTGCTCGGGACTCGCAGAGACCGTCGTCAATCCGCTGCTCGGCCGCCTCTCGGATCGGCGTGGCCGCCTGCTCCCGATCCGGCTCGCGCTCGCCGCCTCCCTGCTCGTCGCCGGAGCCTTCGCCTTCGCGAGCCGCCCCGCGCTCCTCGTCGCGCTCGTCGCGCTCGCCGCGATCTCGTTCGGCGGGATCTACACGCCCGGGATGGCCCTCGTCTCCGACCGTGCCGAGGCCGTCGGCCTCGCGCAGGGCCTCGGCTTCGGGATCATGAACACCGCCTGGGCGCTCGGGAACATGACCGGACCGGTCGCCGGCGGAGCGCTCGCCGAAGCCGCCGGCGACGCCCTTCCCTACCTGCTCGCGGCCGGCCTCTGCCTGCTGACGCTCGCCGTCACGTTCACGCTGCCGGAAAGCGCTCGAGCACCCAGCGCGCGTCCAGCGGACGCTTCCGGTAGGGCTCCCCGTTGACGAGCACGAAGTCGCCCGTGTGCGGATCCATCGGCAGCCGCGCCTCCATCGGATACCAGCGGTTGTGCCGGTCGATCAGGTCGTTCACCTCGTCGAAGCTCCAGCTCTCCGCCACCTGCCCGCCACGTCGCCCGGTCGCTCGTCGCGTACAGCTCGGCGAGCTCCTGCTGGTGCCGTGCGACGAGCGCCTCGATCTCGCGCAGCCGCACCATGTACGGCAACGGCCCTCCGAGCGACACGAGATAGGAGCCGGCATGCGGCGTGAAGTTGCGGTAGCGACGCCGCACCGGCCGGCCCAGCAGCGGATGCTCGACCAGATCCTCCCGCAGCGCCGCCAGCTCACGCCGCTCTCGAGGCGTCTCGGGCAGGACGACGCCCTGGCGCATGATCCGCTCCCGCTCGCGGCGATCCACTGCTAGGCCGCGACCGCCTCGAGGCCCTCGCTCTCCGGTCGGGAGCGGACTCCGCGGCAGGCGATCGCGCCGGTGAGCGCCGCCACCACCGAGAACGCCGCGAACATCCCCCACATCGCGTCGTCGCCGAACGTGTCGCGAACCTGGAGCCCGAAGAACGGCGCCAGCGCGAACCCCGCCGCCGCGGTGCTGCCGAACGCGCCCATGTAGGCGCCGCGCACGTCCTCCGGCGCGAGCGCCGCGACGACCGACTGCGACGTCGGAACCCAGAGCATCTCGCCGAGGACGAAGACGGCGATCATGAACGCGATCAGCGGGATCGCCGAGCTGACCGAGAGCAGGAGGAACGGGAAGCCCATCAGGAGCATCGCGACGACGAGCTTCGGGGCGGCGGGGATCCCGCTCACGCGTCGCGTCAGGCGCAGCTGGAAGAAGGTCACGAGGGCCGGGTTGATGATCACCAGGAATCCCCAGAGCGTCGGCGAGAGCCCGTGCGTGTCGGTCAGCGAGATCGGCAGCGCCACCTCGTACGCCACGTAGACGAGATAGGCGAGCATCCCGGAGACGAGGAAGACCAGGAAGGGCCGGTCGCGCACGATCACGCCGAACGAGCCTCGCTCCGGCGGCGCCTCCGGCGAGTAGGCGCCGCGAGCCGGGATGAATCGATAGGCAAGCGTCGCGGCGGCGGCCGACATCAGGCTGACGCCGACGAAGAGCCCGTTCCAGCCGCCGAGCAGGATCATCAAGCCGCCGAGCGGCGGGCCGAGCGTCACCCCGAGGTTCGAGGCGACGCGCACCGAGGCGTACGCCGCCTCGTGCTTCTCGGGCGCCACGAGGTCGGCGACCATCGCCTGGTCGGCGGCGCCGCCGATCGAGCCGAAGACGCCCATGCCCATCATCAGGCAGAGCCCCAGGACGAGGTTGTCACCGACGAAGAGGAAGAGGGGGATGTAGAGAACCGAGCCGCCCCAGCCGACGAGGATCAGCCGGCGACGTCCGAAGTGATCGGAGAGGTGCCCGCCGAGATAGCCGGCCGCGGCGGCGAGGATCGCGCCGACGAGGAAGGTCGCGCCGAGCGAGCGCCCGCTCGCACCGAGCTCCTTGATCGCCCAGATCCCCATGAAGGTGAAGAGCGACGAGCCCGCGATCGAGCCGGCGAGGGCGACGGCCAGCACGGGCCGCAGCGCGCGGTCGATCTCGCCGCCCCAGACCAGGCGGAAGAGGCGGGCAAAGACGCGCATCGGCCACGCAGCCTAGCGAGCCGATCCCAGCGCCAACCAGGCGACGGAGCCTGGAACGCGCCGCTCCGGCGCCCCCGCTCGGGAGGCGCCGGAGCCGAATGGTCACTCCCAGTTCTGGAGTAGCTGCCAGGCGGCGTTGAAGACCGCGCCGTCCCGCTCGGAATCGCACCAGCTGTGCTCGCCGGGCGGTCCGCACGCCCCCATCTGCGAGCCGCCGCCCCGGTCGTAGGCGTGGTGGAGTGAGCTCGCAAGCCGATCCAGGATCAGCCCGGTTCCGGTGGTCAGCGCAGGGCCTGAGCGAGCCGGATTGGGCGCATAGGCGAAGCCGATCCGATCCGCGGGCGCAAGCTGAGGATGGCTACCCGCGTAGTGCCTGATCGCGAACGCCTGGGTGGCGATGAAGTTCTGCATCTGCTCGACGGACACGTCCGTGTCGCCGAAGGCGCTCGCCCATGGCCAGGCCGCGCTCGCGAGCGATAGATAGGAGTCGCGCAGGTACTCCCGAGCGACGTCGGTCTCGGCCGGGCCTGCCTCGGCGAGAACCGAGAGATGCTGCAGATAGTCGTTCAGGTATCGCGCCCGCTCGTTGCGCGACGAGCCGACGACGCCCCAGCTCCGCGTGTCGGCATAGACCTCTTGGGCGAAGAAGCGGACGTACCGGCGCATGTCCGCCCAGAAGTCGTCGTCCCCGAGGAAGCCCTTCAGGGTTGCCTTGTAGACCGAGGTGTCGGCAAGTCGCTGGTCGAGACCCACCACGAAGACGGCGCCTCGCACCGCGGGCATCCCCGGGGCTCCGTCGTGGAGACCGCGCACGAACTCCCGCATGTTGGACCGAGCGTTGCCGTCGCCACGGCGCACGGCGGACGAGAATTCGTTGACCGCCCAGATCTCGCCGTCCTCGACGAGGTAGCCCGCGGCAGCCATCCGGACGCGCGCCTCGACGCCTGCCTCGTACCAGGTCTTGTTGTTGGCGGCCACCCAGCCCTGCCAGCCCGTGACGTGGATCTCCGCGACGGGGTGGATCTGCGGCGACACGGCGCGGACGAGGTCGTCCTGGAGCACCCGGAAAGCGATCTTGTTCGCCGCCAGCGGCGGGATCGAGAGGAAGATCTCTGCGCACATGGAGGTGTCGCCGGCGAGCTTTTGCGCTGCCCGGACCCAATCGCTGCTCGTATAGGTGATGATCTTCGCCGGCAGCCGGCACCAGGCGGGCAGGCTCTGATCGGACGGTGGAGCCCAGCTGGCGCTGAACGCCTGGTCGAGGGTCGGGACAGCCGGGTCGACCTCGTCGTCGGCGGCCGCGAAGCAGTCGAGAATCGCGAGGGTGCTCTCATCGGTCCCGGCGCAGACGGAGCCTGCTGTGGCTGGGTCCTCCTCGGCTCGAGCTGCCCCCGGAACGATGGACAGCGCGAGTGCCACGAGCGAGATCAGGGTCAGGCGGCGCATCGGATGTCTCCTTTCACACAACCGTCGCGCGGGCATGCGCGCCGGTTGCACGATCGTCGAGCACGATGCTCACCGGAGGCTCATCTGCCGCTCATGCGGCTCGCGCTGCGGTCAGCGGTCTTGCAGGTCGAGCCGCATCAACGCGTAGAGCACGAGATAGCTGAGCGTGAGGAAGCCGGAGAGGAGGATCGTCATCGCGATCGCCCGAGGCTCGACGAGGACGCCGTCGAGCTGGGCGAGCAAGCTCGGATCGGTGAGCACGTCCCAGCTGTTCCAGCGCAGCACGCGGCCGAGGTAGACGCCGAAGCTCGAGAGGCCGAGCGCTGCGATCGCCACGAACCAGCCGGCGCTCCGACCGGCCAGTTGGCGAACGACAGCCTGCACGAGATAGAGCGAGAGGAAGCCGAGGAGCATGCCCGTCCAGGCGGGCGCCGCGATCACGACCACGTCGAACCAGAGCGGCACTCGCCCGGTCGGTTCGAGGTGCTTGAAGTCGGTGACGATGTACGGCGCATTCGGCAGGAAGAGGAGCCACAGCGCGCCGAGGGCCAGCAGCGAGCTCGCGCGCGCGCCGGCGCGATGACGGTCGTAGACGAGGATCGCGAGCCCGAAGGGAATCCAGGCGAGGAAGAGGTTCCAGATCAGGCCGCCGAACCGCGCTTCCCCGACGTACGCGTAGCGCGCGAGCACGAGCGCTACGGAGAAGAGCGAGAGGAGCGCGAGCGCCGCGAAGATCGCGCGACGACGACGGCTCGCATCTCGGTCCAGCACGATCCCAGTCTACTGAGGGCGCTTCTTTGACTTTCGCGCGCGCCGCTGCCACAGTCAGCGGGAGCACGAAGAGGGGGAAATGCCCTGGATTCCGAGGAACGTTACTGCGGCGTCGATCGGAACGGCCCTGGCGGCCCTCGTCGTCGTGGCGCTCGCCGCAGCGGCGTCCCAGCGCACCTCCGCGATCGTCGAGCTGCAGGTCGCGCCGCGCGGCCCGGGTAGCGTCTCGGCATCCCCGGCCGGCGTCGACCTCGACGACGGCAACGCCCGAGTTACGGAGCCGTGCGACCAGAACGACGACGACGATTCGTGCCGCTGGGGCTACGAGCAGGGCACGTCCGTCACCCTGAGCGCAAGGCCCGATGCGGGCAGGACCTTCGTCGGCTGGAGCACGCCGGACTGTCCGGGCACCGGCTCCTGCACGGTGACACTCGAGGCCGGGGTGACGACGATCGTCGCCCTCTTCAGTCCCCTGCGGCTGGCCGTGAGATATTCCGGCAATGGGGACGGCGGCACCGTCACGATCGATCGATCCGCCAGCACGTGCAACCAAAGCGGTGCGGATGCCTGCTTCGAGCTTGCACCGCGCAGCGAGGTCAGGTTGACCGCGACTCCGGCTGCGGGCCACACGTTCAAGGGCTGGAATCCCGGCTGCGAGCCGACGAACGCGCCGACGTGCACGATCGTCGTCACCGATCAGCCGACGTGGGTGGGCGCGATCTTCGACGACGACGATCCGCCGCAGCTCCCGACCACGATCCAGGTGCAGTTCCGACTGACCAAGACGGGGAACGGAGGCGGCCAGGTCACCGCCTCGAAGCTCGACTGTGGCGGGCAGTGCACTGCGAAGTACGACTACGGCCAGACGATCTCCCTGACGGCGAGACCCGACAACGGCTCGCTCTTCGACGGCTGGAACGGCGTCTGCGCGAGGACGCAGACGACGTGCAGATTCCCCGTCGGCCCGATCACGTCGATCAAGGCGCAGTTCGTCCGCGACGCGTCACCGCCCACGACACCCGCGAACCTCGCGGTCCGGAGCACGACGCGAACAGCGATCACGGTCGGCTGGGGGGC
Source organism: uncultured Gaiellaceae bacterium (assembly GCA_963745775.1). Classification (GTDB taxonomy): domain Bacteria; phylum Actinomycetota; class Thermoleophilia; order Gaiellales; family Gaiellaceae; genus Gaiellasilicea. The sequence goes on along the minus strand of CAVUYY010000012.1, from coordinate 262,659 downwards.
GTCGACCGACACCACCAGCGTCGCCGGCTACCGCGTCTATCTCAACGACACCGCGGCAGCCGACACGACAACGACCGAGTTCGCGTTCGCGAACCTGACGTGCGGCCGCGGCTACAACATCGCGGTCGACGCCGTCGATCCGGGCGGCAATCGCTCGCCGAAGGCGACCCTGACGGCGACAACGCGGCCTTGTGCGTTGGCGGCGCGCGTCGCGGGGGTCGGCGTCACTTACGCGGGCCGCAATCGCACCGTCGTCGTGAAGCTCCGCGTGAACCGGCCGACGGCCGCGCGCCTAAGGCTCCTGCGCAACGGCAGATCGGTCGTGACGACAAGACCACGCGTGCGACCGGGGACGAATTCCCTCGGCCTGCGCTTACCGGCGGGCTCGCCGGCCGGGGTCTACAGGCTGACGATCGCGCTCACCAACCCGGACGGTGGGACGCTCACCCTCCCCAGCCGCAACGTGCTCGTGCGGCGGGGTCGATGAGCGAGAGCACTCCGGAGAAGCCGCGGAAGCCACCGCGGAAGCGACGCGCGCGCACCGCTGCGGCCGACGCCGCGGACGATGGCCGCGGAGGAGCTCGTCGTGGACGAGAGCGATGGCGCGACAGATTCAGGGCCGCACTTCCGGCTCCCGACAGTCGGGGAGCTCAGTGCGATCGTCGGCCTGATCGCAGGTGTGCTTGGGCTCGTGTTCCTCGTGTTCCCAGCCCTCCGGCCGGAGGCCGCGGAAGACATCGGCACCGTGCAGGTCTCCGACGTCCGCGTCCGCCAGCCGGTCAGCTTCGGCCGCTATCTGCAGCGGCTCAAGCTGCCCCCGGGCGAGCTCACTCCCGAGTTCCTCGCCCGCCGCGGCGTGATGATCGAGTTCCAGACCAAGATCGAGGGGTTCAAGGGGAAGCAGCTCCCGTTGCGCTGGGAGCTGAACGACGCGGCCACGAACGACGTCGTGGACGAGGATCAGGCGGTCACGATCAAGCCCTCGACGAACAACGAGGGCCGGACGTGGTTCGTCTGGGCGCCGGCTCCCGAGACGACCGGCAAGTACTACGTCACGGTGACGATCTATCAGCCGCCGAAGGGGGAGGTCGACGTCCCGCTGGAGGCGTTCGACTCGCCGGAGTTCACGGGGCTTGCTGCGGCTCCCTGAGCGGGCGACGATAGAATTGCGCGTCTCGTGGACTGGAAGCTCGAACTGGTGCAGGTTCCTGTCTCTGACGTGGATCGGGCGAAAGCCTTCTACACCGAGAAGGCCGGCTTCACGGAGGATCACGACCACCAGGTCTCCGACGAGCTCCGCTTCGTCCAGCTGACGCCTCCAGGTTCGGCCTGCTCGATCGCTTTCGGCATCGGGCTCGGAAGCATGGCGCCAGGGTCGGTCCAGGGCCTGCAGCTCGTCGTCGCGGACGTCGAAGCGGCGCGAGCGGAGCTCTTCGAGCGCGGCGTCGAGGTCAGCGATGTCCAGCACTACGACTGGGGCTCGTTCGTCTTCTTCAGCGATCCGGACGGCAACAGCTGGGCGGTTCAGCAGCTCCCGGCTCGCAACTGACGTCGTGACCGCCAACGCGGTCGTGCTGGTCGAAGGGCTCAGCGACCAGGCTGCGCTCGAGGCGCTCGCAAAGCGGCAGGGCCGGGATCTCGACGCCGAGGGCGTCTCGATCGTCTCGATCGGCGGCGCTCAGGCCATCGGCAAGTTCCTGGATCGGTTCGGCCCGAAGGGTCTCGACCTCAGGCTGGCCGGCCTCTACGACGCCGGCGAGGAGCGGGACTTCCGACGCGGGCTCGAGCGGGCAGGCCTTGGCGCCGACCTCGATCGCGCGGAGCTGGAGCGGCTGGGCTTCTACGTGTGCGTCGCGGATCTCGAGGAAGAGCTGATCCGCGCGCTTGGCGTCACCTCGGTCGAAGGCGTCGTCGAAGCCCAGGGCGACCTCGGCGCCTTCCGGAGCCTGCAGAGGCAGCCTCCGTGGCGCGGGCGACACACCGAGGAGCAGCTTCGTCGCTTCTTCGGCAGCGGCAGCGGCCGCAAGATCCGCTACGCGCGGTTGCTTGTCGAGGCGCTGGATCTCGGCCCAGGTACCGCGGCCGCTCGAAGCGGTCCTTTCCCATGTTTCAAGCTCAGAGACTTGAAGCGTCGCTGGGACGATCTGGGCGATGAGGCTGATGGAGGCGGGTTCGAAACGCGCCGCGCGGTAGCGTTTCGACGACGTGAGTCTCGTACCGCCTGATCCGCCGCTCTCGGACGGGGTCATCATCCTCCGTACTCTGGACGAGAGCGATCTAGGCGCACTCGAGCGAGCCGCGCGTGACGCCGAGATTCTGAGCTGGTTTGACCTGCACGCGCGCAGTTCTGCCGACTACCTGGCGGCGAAACGTGAAGCGTGGGCAGAGGGAACAGGTGCTTCGTTCGCCATCTGCGACGCGACTCGGCCCGCTCCATGCCTCGGCCAAGTCTTCGTCGAACGAGATGACGACGGTCGCGGTTCAGTTGGCTATTGGCTTCTGGAAGACGCCCGAGGAAGGGGCCGCGCCACGCGAGCCCTCCGGCTCATGGCGTCGTGGGCGCTGACAGAGATGCGACTCGGCCGCCTGCAGCTTCATACCGATCCAGAGAACGTCGCGTCTCAGCGTGTTGCAGAGAGGGCCGGCTTCACACGGGAGGGCGTTTTGCGCGCCTACGATGGTCGCAAGGACGGCACCCGCGCCGATGCTCTGGTCTACTCGCTGCTTCCGCGGGACCTGGCGCCCAGGCGTTTCGCCAATTCTGCTACAAGCTTGGGCGTCGGCTGCGATCGACGATGATCTGGCCGTGCCGGTCAGACCCATGAGCGATGTGCGAGCGATTGCATTCTTCGACGCAACCCTGCTCGCCCCGCGACCCGCTGGCTGACAGCCGCCGACGCACGGACGAGGTCTCTGCAGAGGTTCGCCGTTGGGAGGTCGCGGTGACGATGGTGTCATGCCATACAACGTCGGCTACTTCGTCGGAAGCCTGTCGTCCACGTCCATCAACCGCATCCTCTCGAAGGCCTTGATTCGGCTCGCCCCGAAAGATCTCGAGTTCACCGAGCTTCAGATCGGCAACCTGCCCCTGTACAGCCCCGACTATGACCCGGCCTTCCCGCCAGAGGCGAGAGCGCTGAAGGAGGCGATCTCAGCGTGCGATGCGATCCTGTTCGTGAGCCCCGAGTACAACCGCTCGATCCCCGGGGCGCTCAAGAACGCCATTGACTGGGCATCCCGGCCCTGGGGTCAAAACTCCTTCGACAACATGCCGGCCGCGGTGATCGGCGCGTCGATCGGCCAGATCGGCACGGCGATGGCCCAGCAGAGCCTGCGAGGCGTGCTGAGCTTCTGCAACGCCCGCCAAATGACAACCCCGGAGGCATACATCCAGTACTCGCCTGACGTCTTCACCGAAGACGGTGACGTCACAAACGAGTCCACGAGGGACTTCCTGAGCAACTACATGACCGAGTTCCGCACCTACATCGTTCGAGTGCTTACGGTCATACCACGCCCGGAGTAGGCAAGTCGCTTCGATGCGGAGCACGTAATACTCGTCGCGTGAAACCACGGAGTCGCTCGACAACCGAATGATCCTCTGCGGCTTGGATCGCTCCGAGGAGGCGGCACGGGCCGCCCGCTTCGCTGCCGATCTGGCAATGCGAGTCACTGCATCCGTAATGGCAGGTTCCTCGAAAGGAGCACTCGATGAAGAGACTGGACGAACGAGTGGCGGTGATCACCGGAGCCGCCAGCGGGATCGGTCGTGTGACCGCGGCGAGACTCGCCAACGAGGGTGCCGTTGCGGTCGTTACAGATGTGCAAGACGCCCTCGGCGAGGAGTCGGCCGCCGAGATCACCAGCAGTGGCGGCAAGGCGAGCTTCGTGCACCACGACGTTACGAGCGAGTCCGAGTGGCAGGCCGTCGTCAAGCAGGTGTTGGCGGATCACGGCCGGCTCGACATCCTCGTCAACAACGCGGGCATGGGCGACCTGGCGCCGATCGAGGAGACAACGATGGCGGAGTACGAGCGCACGATCGCCATCGACCAAACCGGTGTCTTCCTCGGGATGAAGGTGTGCGCGCAGGCGCTAAAGGCCTCGGGCCACGGCTCCGTTATCAACATCAGCTCGATCTTCGGAACGTCAGGCGGGTTCGGGACTTCGCCTGCCTATCACGCTGCGAAGGGCGCGGTTCGCACGCTCACGAAGAACGTGGCCATCCACTGGGCGATGGAGGGCGTGCGCGTCAACTCCGTGCACCCCGGCTTCATCCGCACCCCGATCCTGGATCAGGCAAAGGGGACGGAGATCTGGGATGCGATGACGGCGTCGACGCCGATGGGGCGCCTCGGCGAGCCGCACGAGATTGCAGCCGCGGTCGCGTTCCTCGCTAGCGACGATGCCTCGTTCGTAACAGGATGCGAGCTCTACGTGGACGGAGGATTCATCGCGCGCTGATCCGCCGGATCGGCAGGCCGTACGCGCACACGCCGCCGTTCGTCCGGACCCGCGGCGAGGTCGGGCATGTGCTTGGCATGATCCCGCCGTGGCGACCGACGGCGGCACACGTCTGCTGATCGCAACCGGCGAGGCAGCAGCTTCGGAGGACGAGCTGCCGCAGCTTGTGCGAACGCTGATCAGGAGTGCGTCCGAGGTGCTCGTGATGACGCCCGTCCTGGTCAGCAGGCTCCAGTGGCTTGCGTCCGACACCGACCAGGCCCGCTATGAGGCCGACGAGCGCTTGTCGACAGTGCTCGGACAAGTAGAGAGGCTTGCGCCGGATGCAGAGATCGGCGGCCAAACCGGCGACGACACGCCGTTCACAGCTTTCGCCGACGCGATCCGTGAGTTCCTTCCGAATCACATCCTGATCGCCTTGCGCAGTAGCGATCACTCCGGCTGGCAAGAACGCGGCCTGCTGGATCGGATCAGAGAGTTCGGGATCCCGATCACCGTCTTTGACCTTGACCGGGCCGGACGTCCGCCGATCCGGACGTAACGAATTCGGGCTCGCGAAACGCGGTACACGGCCGGCCGCGCGTCTGCCGAGCTCAGAGGAGCCCATAGCCGACTGTCGACCGGCTCTAGAAGCCGCTTGGTTGAGCCAAAAGTGGAGGCGGCCGAAATCGAACCCGCGAAACGTTCCTCCCGCCCGCACGTCGCGCGAGAGGCCCAGTTCTCACGATCGGCCAACGGGGCTGCGGCTGGAGGGTCCGGCTAGCCGGCCAGGGCGCCGGCGAACACCTGCCAGGCGAGCGCGCTCTTTGCGACCAGGCTGAGCACGAGATACACGCGCTCTCCGAAGAGATAGCTGCGCCACGGCCCGACGCGCAGGTACTGCAGCGCCATGTTGACGGCGAAGCTGAAGAAGAGGACGAAGAGCGTGACGAAGATGGCGATCACGAAGCCCGGGACGTCCGCCTCCGACTCGGCGTGCCCGAGCTGGACGGCGATCGCCAGCCAGGGGGCGGCACCGACGATCGAGCCGTAGACGAACGGCCGCCAGTCGACCGGCTGGCCGGGCCGGTTGAAGCGCTCCATCACCAGCCCGAACAGGATCATCGCCACGTTGACGCCGAAGAGCGCGATCAGCGCCGTCACGTCGCGGATGCCCGTCAGCATCGCTATCAGCACGATCATCAGCGAGGCGCTGAGCGAGTACTCCCACCAGCGGGCCGGATTCATCTCTGCCTCAAGGTTGCGCTCGTACCAGCGGTGCACGCGCGGCGCCGCCATCAGGCCGTGGTCGATCGCGGCGAGGAAGAGGAACGCGGCCACCGCAGGGCCGAACGGAAGATCGTAGAGCGTGTCGGTGCTCACGTCGCCACTCGCCGGCGGCCCGTCGATGAAGCTCCACGTGATCGGGATGGTGGTGTCGTTCGCGAGCGCCAGGATCGCGATGCCCTGGAGCGTATGCGCGAGTGCGAGGACGGCGTTCCAGCCGCGCAGCTGCTTCACGCCGTGAGCCTAACCGCGTCACGGGCGATGAGAGCGTCCGGGTCACTCCGATCTGGTCCTCATCGTCTACATACCGCCTTACAGCAGCACTGTGCCCTCACGCGATCCCGGACGTCGGGCCCGGTGATGTGTCCCTCAACGGCCAGCAAGGTCCCATCCCTCGGCCCGACGTCACTTCGAACGGCGCGACTCGCTCCCGGGAATGCACAAGCGTCGCCACATTGGACGACGCTCGACTCAAGACACGGCTGAGCTTCTCGCGCGCTTCAGTCGCAGCTGCGCGATCTGAAATCGAGGGCCGCGGCCGGCCGTCTCGCGGACGAGAAACGCCGCCTCGCCAAGGTTGACGAAAGCAGACGACAGCATCTGCAAGCCGCTCAAGCCCGCCGCACCGCTTTAGCCGATGGAGCGCTTCGCTGAATCTCGACGACCTACGGTGTCCGCAACCGCAACCGTTCCTCCCGTCGGAACAGGAGAAACGCCTTGAATAAGCCAAAGTGGAGGCGGCGGGAATCGAACCCGCGTCCGCGGACGCACCGGACAGAACCTCTACAAGCGTAGTCTGCGCTTTGGTTTCGCCCGGCGGCCGGTTCGCAGACGACCTACCGACGGACTAGTCGATCCTCAAATGTCGCGCCTCGGGCGATCGACTCTCCCTCGGCGCCGAGCCCGAACGTTGGCGCCGCTTACCTGACCTCGGGCCGAGCCAGGAGCGACGTCGCCGATTCCTAGTTACCTAGGCAGCGAGTGCGAGATCGTTCTTCGCATTTGTTCTTTTTCCCGGTTGATTTACGAGGCCGACCGGGGACCTCGGCTTGCAGCTCTGCCGGAGAACCGACCACGTCGAAACCAGGTCGCCCCCGTATGTGTGTTGGGCGCATTGTAGCCTCGGCGCGTGGAGATCCGGGAGATCGGCGAGGACGAGCTCGAGAAGCTGATCGGCGTCGTCGCGCTCGCGATGCCGCGCGAAGAGATGGGCGGCGTCGCGGGACTCATCGATTGGAGGCGGCAGGCCGAGGCCATGATCTGGCTGCTCGCGGAGGAGAACGGCGCTGTCGCCGGCGCCGGTTACGCGCTCACGGGCTGGCACACGCCGCCTCACCGAGCCATCGGGTGCGTGCTCGTCGTCCCGGAGCAGCGCGGGCACGGCGTCGGCGACGAGCTCCGCAACGACGATCGAGCGCTGGGCCCGGGAGCACGGCGCGACCGAGCTCGACGCGCCCGTCGCCGAGGACGACGACGGCAGCCTCGCCTGGGCTTCTGCTCGCGGCTACCACGAGTCGGGCCGCAACTCGCGGATGGTGCTCGACCTGACCGCGATCGACACGCCGACCGTCACGCCGCCGCCGGGGATCGAGATCGTCACCTGGGCCGAGCGGCCCGAGCTCGCCGAGGGGCTCTGGGAGGTCGCGCGCGAGGCCCAACCGGACATCCCGGGCGAGGAGGAGACCGACACCGGCACGTTCGAGGAGTGGCTCGACCGCGACATGGGCGGCGTCGAGGATCGGCGCGACGCGGTCTTCGTCGCTGCTCGAAGCCGGCGCCGTGCTCGGCTACGCGAAGCTGTCCTTCTCCGCCGAGCGCACGGATCGCGCCTTCCACGACCTCACCGGCGTCAAGCGAGCACAGCGCGGCCGAGGGATCGCGGCGGCGTTGAAGGCGACGCAGATCGCGTGGGCCAAGGAGAACGGCTACGAGTCGCTCCAGACCGCGAACGAGGTCCGCAACGCGCCGATCCGGCACCTGAACGCGAAGCACGGCTACGTGCTCGAACCTGGAACCGTGATCGTGCGCGGCTCTATCGCTGCGACTTGAGCGCCCGCTCCATCTGCCGCTTGGCGTCCTTCGTCGCGAGGTCGCGGCGCTTGTCGATCCGCTCCTTGCCGCGCGCGACCGCGATTTCCAGCTTCACCTTGCCGTCCTTGAAGTAGAGCCGCGTCGGCACGAGCGTCAGTCCCTTCTCCCGGACCTTGCCGAGGAGCGTCGAGATCTCGTGGCGCTTGAGCAGCAGCTTGCGGTCGCGCGTCGGGTCGTGGTTCGCGATGTTGCCGTGGCCGTACTCGGCGATCTCGGCGCCGATCAGCCAGGCCTCGAGCCCGCGGATGTCCGCATACGCCTGCCCGAGCACGACCCGGCCCTCGCGCAGCGACTTGACCTCGGTGCCCGTCAGGACGATCCCGGCCTCGTAGCGCTCGAGCAGCTCGTAGTCGTGCCGCGCGCGCCGATTCTCGGCGATCTGCTTCGTTCCGGTGGGCTTGGCCATCGCAGGATTGTAGGTAGCGTCACCCGCGTGACCGCCGAGACCGCGCTCGCCTTCATCGCGTCCTCGTACGGGATCCTGATGGCGATCTCGCCGCTCCTCCAGATCCGCGCGATCGTCCGCCACCAGAGCTCGCACGGCGTCTCCGCCGCCTACCAGGGCGTGCTGCTCGTCGGCTTCGCGCTCTGGTTCTCGTACGGGATCGCCAGCGACAACTGGGCGATCATCGTCCCGAACGTCGTCGCGATGGTGATCTCGGCGCTGACGATCGTCGTCACGCGCCACTACCGCGTACCCGTGCTCTAGCGACGACCCGCGAAGCAGCGGTCGCAGAGCGGGAACCACGGCGCGCAGCTCTGGCCGCACGAGCGGCAGCGGCCGACGCTCGGCGAGCGCACCTCGGCCGCGAGCCTCGCGCTGACGCGCTCCGACGCGGCCTGCTCCAGCGCCGCAGCCTTCTCGATCGTGACGCCGCCGACGTCGGGGTACTGGAGCGCGAACCAGCGGAGGATGCTCGCTGTGCGCGCCGCCTGCTCGGCGTCCTCGAGCGACGCGTCGCGGAGCCGACCCGCATCGAGCAGGTAGGTCAGGATCGGCCGCTGGGCTCGGTCGCCCGCTACGGCGAGCGCGAGTGTCGCCAGCAGCTCGAGATTGTCGTCGTCGACCGGAGCGTTGACGAGCTTCCAGGTCTGCTCGAGCGCGAGCTTCCGTCCTCTCTCGCGTAGCCGTCGTTGAACAGTGTCGAGCCGGTTCAGGAGCGGGCCGATCGACTCCACCGAGAGCCAGCCTTCCGTCGCCCACTGGCGCAGCGCGGCCGTGTGCCACGCGCGGAGCGCAGCTGCGAGCTGCGCCGGATTCTCGATCGGCAGATCCTCGAGGCGCGGCCTGATCCGCGCCGTGTCGACGATGCGATAGCCGAAGTGGCCGTCCCCTAGCTCGACGTGCGGGACGAGCGCCGACTCGACGATCTGCGCGTCCGCCTGGGCCCAGACGATCCCGGTCAGGACGCCGACGTGACCGCGCTCCACGAGGCCGAAGCGGCCGGCACGGCCCGCGATCTGCGCGATCTCCCAGGAATGGAGATCCCGCCGCTCGACGCCGTCGAACTTCGTCGTTTCGGCGAAGAGCAGCGTCTCGCACGGGAGGTTGACGCCGTGGCCGAGCACGTCTGTCGAGGCGCAGAAGTCGGCGTCGCCGTTGAGGAAGCGGTCGATCTCGACGCGACGAGAGGCGAGCGGCATCGCCCCGTAGAGAACCGCGACCCGTCCGGCGTGGCGGCGGTTCAGCTCACCGGCGAGCGCCAGCACAGCGCGGCGGCTGAACGCGACGACGACGGTTCCCGGACGCAGCGAGTTGAAGGCGACCTCGCCCGTCCAGTCGAGCGGCGCCTTGCGCTCGAAGAAGCGGACCTCCGCCGCCGGAAACGCGTTCTGGACGAGCGGCAGCGCCTCGACGGCGCCGAGCAGGAGGATGTGGCGGTACTCGCCGGCCAGGAGGAGCCGCGTCCACGCCGAGCCGCGCTCCTCGTCCTCCGCCCACTGGATCTCGTCGAGCACGAGCACCTCGCCGCGCAGCGGCGCCATCTCGGCCGTGCAGCAGATGATCGGCGCGTGCTCGTTGACCCGCTCCTCGCCGGTGACGAGCCCGACGTGCTCGGCGCCGAGCTGCGCGACGAGCTTGCGATGTGCCTCCTGCGCCAGCATCCGCAGCGGCGCGGCGAAGATCCCACGCCCGGATTCGGCGAGGAACTCGAGCGCCGCGTGCGTCTTCCCGGAGTTCGTCGGGCCGAGATGGGCGACCACGGTCTCGGGCTCGGCGGCGCGGGTCGGAAGCCGGATCTCCGGCTCGGGCAGGCGAGGGACGGCGCGCTGCTGGCGCGCTCGCCGCTGCGCTCGGCTCGGTCGCTTCTGGCGGCCGCCGCGGTGCTCCCTACGGGAGGCCAAGCTCAGACGTTGAGGAAGCGGCGGATGGTGAGGCCGGACCCGACCGCGCCGACCGTGATCCCGACGACGAGGATGATCGCGGAGACGTAGACGAACGGCCAGGCCTCGACGCCCGAGCTCGAGCTGAGCCGGTTCGTGATCGCGGGCAGCGCCGCTTCCTTGGCGAGGAGCAGCATCAGGATCGCGATCACGGAGCCGACGACGCCGCAGATCAAGCCCTCGAGCATGAACGGGCCCCGGACGAACCAGTTGGTCGCGCCGACGAGCTTCATCACCTCGATCTCGCGGCGGCGCGAGAAGATCGAGAGCCGGATCGTGTTCGCGATCAGGAGGGCCGAGGAGACGAGGAGGACGATCGTCGCCACGAGGAAGGCGAGCGTGAGCACGCGAGCGACGTTCACGACCTGATCCGAGACCTCGTCGCCGTCCTTGATCTTCTCCACTCCCGCCGGCGTCGTCGGTTGCCGGAGCGAAGCGCTGATCAACCTGACGTCCGCGCCGTCGCGGGCCTTGATCTCGAACGCGTCGGGCAAGCGGGTTCGAGCTCAGGTTCTCGACGAGCTCCGGCGTCTGCTTGCGCATCCGGTCGAGCGCCTCGGCCTTCGGGACGAACGTGACCTCGTCGACGAGCCGGTTCGACTCGAGCTGGCGCCGCACGGCGTTGATCTGCGCGGGAGTCGCCTCCTTGGCGCACGTGTCCGGCGTACAGAAGTAGACCTTGACGAGCAGCTTCTCCTTCTGCGTCTCGCCGAAGTCCTGCGCCCACGAGCCGAGCGCGATGAAGAGGCCGAGCAGGAACATCCCGATCAACACGGTCATCGTCGCCGCGACGGTGGTCGAGACGTTCGCGGCGAGCGAGCGGAACGACTCCGAGAAGAGCAACCGGAGCCTCATTCCGACGTGTAACCCCCGCGACGCTCGTCCCGCGCGAGTCGCCCGTCCTCGAGGGCGATCACGCGCTTGCGCATCTTGTCGACCATCTCGCGGTCGTGGGTGACCATCAGGATCGTCGTGCCGGCGCGGTTGATCCGGTAGAGGAGCTGCATGATCCCGACCGACGTGTCGGGGTCGAGGTTCCCGGTCGGCTCGTCGCAGATCAGGAGCGGCGGGTGGTTGACGACGGCGCGCGCGATCGAGACGCGCTGCTGCTCGCCGCCGGAGAGCTCGTCGGGAAGCGAGCCGGTCTTGTCCGAGAGGCCGACGAGCGAGAGCACCTCCGGCACGTTGCGGCGGATGCTCGCCTTGCTCTCGCCCTGCACCTTCAGCGCGTAGGCGATGTTCTCGCCGGCAGTGCGGTTCGGAAGCAGCTTGAAGTCCTGGAAGACGCAGCCGACGTTCCGGCGCAGGAGCGGCACGCGCGAGCGCTTGAGCCGGGTCAGGTCGCGGCCGCCGACGACGACGCGGCCCGAGGTCGGCTCGAGCTCCTTCAGAAGGAGGCGGATCATCGTCGACTTGCCGGAGCCGGACGCGCCGACGACGAAGACGAACTCGCCCTTGTCGATCGCGAACGAGACGTCGTTCAGCGCGACGACGTTCGGCTCGTAGATCTTCGTCACGCGCTCGAAGACGATCATCGTCCCCGAGCCCGGCGCGGTCGGGTCGGGGCCGGCCGGCTCGAAGAGCTCGTCCCGCTCGGCCAACGCCGCGGCGCCGTTCTCCCCCATACCGGCGGGCCCCATACCGGTAGGCATGGCGCCGTTCCCGTCCGCGCTGTCGCGGGCGGGAGTCACCTGGGTGTCGACGTCTGGTTCCTGCACCGGATTCACCGAGGAAGCCCCCGCATGGTGGCGGGAAGCTCCGGTCTCTGGAGCCATCAGTCTAGCCGACGCCCGTCGCTAAACGACCCGCCCGGTCGCCTTTGCGAGCAGATACGCGTGGACGAACCCATCGAGGTTGCCGTCGAGAACTCCCTGCGTGTTGCCCACTTCGAAGTCGGTCCGGTGATCCTTGACGAGCTGGTACGGGTGAAGGACATAGCTGCGGATTTGACTCCCGAAGCCGATGTCCTGCGCGGCCCCGCGCTCCTTCGCGAGCTCCGCTTCGCGCTCCTCCTCCTGGAGCTCCACGAGCCGCGACTTGAGGATCCGAAGCGCCGTCTGCTTGTTCGAGGTCTGCGAGCGCTCGTTCTGGCACTGGACGACGATTCCCGACGGAATGTGGGTGATCCGAACCGCCGAATCGGTCTTGTTCACGTGCTGACCGCCCGCGCCCGACGCGCGATACGTGTCGATCCGAAGGTCGGTCTCGTCGATCTCGACCTCGCTCTCGTCGGCAAGGAGCGGCGCGACGACCACCTGCGAGAACGCGGTGTGCCGGCGGTGGGCGCTGTCGAACGGCGACTGGCGCACGAGCCTGTGGACGCCGCGCTCTGCCTTCATGATCCCGTAGGCGTTCTCGCCCTTGACGGTGAACGTCGCCGACTTGAGCCCCGCCTCCTCCCCCGGGCTCGCCTCGATCAGCTCGGCCTGGAAGCCGCGGTCGTCGGCCCAGCGGAGGTACATGCGCAGCATCATCTCGGCCCAGTCCTGGGCGTCCGTGCCGCCCGTGCCGGAGTGGATCGAGGCGACGGCGTCGCCGCCGTCGTACTCGCCGGTGAAGAGGGCGTCCTCCTGGAGACGGGCGAGCTCGCCGCGGAGCGGTTGAAGCTGGGCCTCGATCTCGGCGCCGAGCTCCGGATCCATCGCGAGCAGCTCGGCCGCGTCGTCGTGCTCGCGCTGGAGGCGCTCGTAGCGCTCGAGGCGCTTGCTGAGGCGGGAGTGCTCGGTCGAGACGCGGGCGGCGCGGGTCTGGTCGTCCCAGAAACCGGGCTGGGCGAGCTCCTCTTCGAGCTCCGCTATGCGGGCAGAGACGGCGTCCGGGTCAAAGGTAATCACGAACCCAGAGAAGCTGGGCTCTGATCTCCTCGAGCTGCTGGTCGAGCGGGACCGCGGTCTCGGACATGCGGCGATCCTAGCCCACTCGCCAAGCCCGACCTCGTCCACGTGCCCCCAGGGGGCCGATGAGGGCCCCTGAGAACACGGTACGCCAGAACGTGTCACAGAGGTGTGACGCCTTCGAGTCGAATGTGTGCCGACTACGATCCGCCGATGAGCGAGAGCCGACTCGTCTACTCGACGGACGGCGGTGACCATCGGCGCACGCCGATCGCGGCCGGCGGATCCGAAGCCGATGCCGCCGAATGACGGAATCGTGCGGATCTTCCGCGAGAAGAGCGGTCGCGGCGGCAAGACGGTGACGGTCGTCCGCGGTCTTCCCGCAAGCACAGCTCGAACCGCTTGCGAGCGAGTTGAAGCGGCGCTGCGGCTCCGGCGGCGCTGTCAAGGCTGACGCCGTCGAGATCCAGGGCGACCACCGGGAGAAGGCCGCCTCGCTGCTCGAGGCGAAGGGCTACCGGGTCAAGCTCGCCGGCGGCTAAGCGGACGCGGCGCTCAGGCGCCGTGGCACTTCTTGAACTTCTTGCCGCTGCCGCACCAGCAGGGGTCGTTGCGGCCGACTTCCTTCGTCTCGTCGTTCACGACCGTGCCCTGCGTCTGGCCGCCGTTCGAGGCGCGTGGAGGCGGGGCCAGCGCCGTTGCGACGCCCGCGCCCGCTCCGGCCGCGGCGATCGCGTCAGCCCCCGCTGACGTCTCGTGCTGGTAGGCAAGCGCACCCTGAGGCTGCGCCTGCGGCTCGAGCACCGGCGGCTGCTGCACCTCGACCTGGGCGTGGAAGAGCGTCAGCACGACCTCCTCGCGGATGACGACGCTGAGCTCTTCGAACATCTTGTGGCCCTCGCCGCGGTACTCGACGAGCGGATCCTTCTGGGCCATCGCGCGAAGGTGGATCCCGTCGCGGAGGTAGTCCATCGAATCGAGGTGCTCGCGCCAGCGGGAGTCGACGACCTGGAGAATCACGTAGCGCTCGACCTCGCGCATCAGCTCCGTGCCGAGCTCCTCCTCCTTCTCGGCGTACGTCTCGAGCGCGTCCTCGACGAACTCCTCGATCAGCGCCTCCCGATCGAGCTCGACCTCTTCCCTGAGCTCGTCGACCGTGATGTCGGTGCCATAGAGGCCGTGCATCTGGACGACCAACCCCTCGAGATCCCACTCCTCGGCGAACTCGGTCTCGGTGTGGTTCGCGACGTTTCCTGCCACGACCTCCTCGATCCACTCCTTCACGTCCTCCGAGAGATCCTCGCCGTCGAGGACGCGGCGCCGCTGCTCGTAGATCACGGTGCGCTGCGTGTTCATCACGTCGTCGTACTTGAGGACGTTCTTGCGGGAGACGAAGTTCTGCTCCTCGACCTTCTTCTGGGCGCCCTCGATCTGGCGCGAGAGGATCCCGGCCTCCATCGGCTGGTCGTCGGGGAGCTTGAAGCGCTCCATGATCCCGTGGATCCGGTCGCCGGCGAAGAGGCGCACGAGATCGTCCTGCGCCGAGAGGTAGAAGCGCGTCTCGCCCGGGTCGCCCTGGCGGCCCGAGCGGCCGCGGAGCTGGTTGTCGATCCGGCGCGACTCGTGCCGCTCGGTGGCGAGCACGTAGAGGCCGCCCGCCTCGACGACCCCCTCGCCGAGCTTGATGTCGACGCCGCGGCCGGCCATGTTCGTCGCGATCGTGACCGTGCCCGGCTGGCCGGCGTCCTTGATGATCTCGGACTCGCGCTCGTGCTCCTTCGCGTTCAGGACGTTGTGCGGGATCCCCCGGCGCGTCATCAGCTCGGAGAGGTACTCGGAGGTCTCGACCGCGATCGTGCCGACGAGCACAGGCTGGCCGTCCCGGTGGCGCTCGGCGATGTCGTCGATCACCGCGGCGAACTTCGCCTCCTTCGTCTTGAAGATGTAGTCGTTCTCGTCGAGGCGGGTGACCGGGACGTTCGTAGGGATCTCGACGACGTGGAGGTCGTAGATCTCGACGAACTCCTTCTCCTCGGTCTTGGCGGTTCCGGTCATCCCGGCGAGCTTCTCGTAGAGGCGGAAGTAGTTCTGGAGGGTGATCGTCGCAAGCGTGACGTTCTCCTCCTGGATCCGGACACCCTCCTTCGCCTCGATCGCCTGATGGAGCCCCTCGCTCCAGCGCCGGCCCTCCATGATCCGACCCGTGTACTCGTCGACGATCTTGACCTCGCCCTCCTGGATCACGTAGTCGACGTCGCGCTGGTAGAGCGACTGCGCCTTCAGCGCCTGGGTGAGGTGGTTGACGAGCTGGACGTTGCGCGGGTCGTAGAGGTTCTCGATCCCGAGCGTGCGCTCGACGGCGTCGATCGCGGTCTGCGCGGGCGAGATCGTCTTGTGCTTCTCGTCGAAGAGGTAGTCGGCGCCGGAGAGCTCGGTCTCGTCCTCGCCCTTCTCGGTCTTGCGCGTGGCCGGGGCGCCAGTGAGGCCCTTGGCGATGCGGGCGAAGTCGTAGTAGGTCGTCGCGGCGGTCTCGGGCTCGCCGGAGATGATCAGCGGCGTCCGCGCCTCGTCGATCAGGATCGAGTCGACCTCGTCCACGATCGCGAACGCGTGGCTGCGCTGCACGAGCCCTTCCTTCGAGACGGCCATGTTGTCGCGGAGATAGTCGAAGCCGAACTCGGAGTTCGTGCCGTAGGTGATATCGGCGTCGTAGGCGACCTTGCGCAGCGAGAACGGCATCATGTTCTGGATGAAGCCGACGGTCATCCCGAGCCGCTCGAAGACCGGCTGGTTCCACTCGGCGTCGCGCTTCGCGAGGTAGTCGTTGACCGTGACGAGGTGGACGCCCGTGCCGGGCAGCGCGTTCAGGTAGAGCGCCGTCGAGGCGACGAACGTCTTGCCCTCACCGGTCTTCATCTCGGCGATGTCGCCCTCGTGGAGGACGATCCCGCCCATCATCTGGACGTCGAACATCCGCTGCTGCGACTCGCGCCAGCGCGCCTCTCGAACGGCGGCGTACGCCTCGAAGAGCAGCTCCTCGAGGGACTCGCCGTTCTCGAGCCGCTCGCGTAGCGCGGAGGTCGTGCCGCGGAGCTCCTCGTCCGAGAGCTTCTGGAAGTCGGGCTCCAGCGAGGCGATGTACGCGGCCTGCTGCTGGAGGCGCTTGACGCGCCGGCCCTCGCCGAAGCGGAGGACCTTGTCGAACTTCCCGAAGTCGGCGGAAGGCACGGGCACAGGGTAGCCGCTCGCGACTTTCCTCATCTGCGCTTCACGGTGGGCTAACAGGCGGGTTGTACGGTCGCAGGATGTGGATTTCCCGCGCACTCGTGCTCGTGCTGGCCGGGCTCGCAGTCGTGCCGGGGGGCAGCGCCACGACCGTGCGATCGGTGACGACGGCTGGGCCCGTCGTCGCGCTGGCGATGGACGGACGGCGGGTGGCCTACGCGGACGGACGATCGGCCCTGGACTGCGATCGCGTTCGCATCTGGAATCTGCAGACGCGCGGCGTGACGACGTTTCGACGTCCGACCTCATGCGTCCGGACGAGCACCGGCGCCGGCATCGCGTCGCTGGCCCTCGCCGGAGATCGCGTTCTCTGGTTGCACTTCGGCGGCGGCAACATCAGGGAGTGGCGGCTGTTCACCGCCTCGGTGCGAAGCCGGACTCCCCGTCTGCTCCGGTTCGTAGCCGCAGACGTCGACGCGGATCCGCCGATCGTGGTCGGAAGCGGCGAGACGTCGCGCTTCGGGAACTTCCTCCCCTACGCGGTCGGGCGGGACGTTGTCGTCCTCGACCCGAACGGCTCCCGGCGGTTCGCCTGGCGGGCACCGGCCCGCGTGACCGCGCTCTCCGCGCTCTTCGGGAGGCTCGCGGTCGCGAGCGAGGGTGGGTTGGTGACGATCCTCGACGCCAACGGACTGCCGGTCGGCGAGGAGCGAGTTCGCCGGCGAGATCCAGGCCGTGCGGGTCTCGGGCGGCGGCGTGCTCGCTCAGATCGGGCGAACGCTCGAGCTTCGGCGGCCCGGCTTGTCACGGCGGTTACGTGCTCCCCGCACGCTCGCTGCTAGCGGACGCGATCGGTGACCGCGCGCTGTATGCGGCGAGCGACGAGATCCGTCAGCTCTCGCTTCTGACCACCCTGGATCTCTCGGTCCGGCCGGGCTCGCTCGCGCAGGCGGCTCTGTCGAGCGTGGCTGATCGCGGATGGACGCCGCGTGATCGTTCAGCCGCTGCGCTAGAGCCGGTTCAGCTCGACTTCCCAGAGCGCGTCATCGAGGCGGAGCGCCGTCACGACGACGCCGTCGCCGCCCAGGCGCTCGAGGGTTGGAATCGAGCCGAATGCGGTCATCCCGTCGAGCTCGAGGGTCCGCTCCCCGTCGCGCACCGTCAGCGTGACCCTGTCGCCGTCGATGTCCTCCGGCACTTCGACGACCTGAACCCGACGGCCCGCGACCGCCCAAAGGCCGTCGCCGCGACGAACCGCTTCGGCTCGGTACGGCGCCTGGATCGAGCCCTCGAGCGCGGCCGCAAGCGGCTCGAGCCCGAGGTCGTCTGTCTCGGCCAGGATGGAACCGTCGGCGAGAACGACGAACCGAGCCTCGCTCCCGGCGAGCTCCGGTGCCTCGGCGATGGACACGGCATCCCACTCCCGCGGTCGATGGATGCCGTGGATTCCGACCTCACCCCAGCGCGGGGCTGTGTCGAGAGGGCCCGCGTGGAGAGAGCCGTCGCGAGAATCGAGCTCGGCCGTCCGGCCCTGCGCCGGCATCCCACCCTCACGGGCGAGCCGCTCGTGGAGCGGCTCTCGCTTCCGCCAGAACATGGGAGCTCGCCGCCGGCGCTCAGGCCTGCGGCTCGATGTGCCCGTAGGCTCCGTCGCGGCGCCGGTAGACGACGTCGGTCTTGCCGGTCGCCTCGTTCTGGAAGACGAAGAAGTCGTGCCCGACGAGCTCGAGCTGGAGCACGGCCTCCTCGGCCGAGAGCGGCTGGAGGTCGAATCGCTTCGACTTGACGATCATCGTGTCGAGCTGCTCGGCCGTGAAGTTCGGCTCGGGGGACGGAGGCCGACCGTTGGCGCTCGCGCGCCGCCCGCTCTCTCGCCGGCTGCGCTTCGCGCGATAGCGCTGAACCTGACGCTCGAGCTTCTCGACGATCTGGTCGATCGACGACTCGAACGCCGTCGAGCGCTCCCGCGCACGCAGGGTCGGCCCTTTCGTCCAGATCGTCGCCTCGGCGACGTGATCGTCGGCGATGGAGGGGTTGTGCTCGACCGCCAGCTCGAGCTCGACCTGGGTTGCGTCGGCGAGTTGGCGCTCGAGCCGGCCCAGCTTCTCCTCGGCGTACGTCCGGATCTGGTCGGTGACCTCGACGTTTCGGCCCTTGACCTGAAGTCGCATCGCGTCTCCCTTTATCCGAGATCGTCCGGTGAGACCCCAGGGTAACGAACCGTCAGCGGATCGCACGAGCGAAGGTCACGACCTCGACTCTGCGCGCGCCTCCCTTCCGGAGTGCCGAAGCCGCAGCGGCGGCGGTGGCTCCACTCGTATAGATGTCGTCGACGAGGCAGACGGAGCCCGGCGAGGCCCGAGCAGGAGCGAACGCGCCGGCAACGTTGCTTCGTCGCTCCTTCAGGCCGAGCCCGCGCTGGGGGTCGACCGAGCGAGCTCTGCGCACGTAGGCGTCGACTGGGAGTCTCCACGCACGGCCGAGCTCACGTGCCAGCGACTCGGCCGGGCGGTGTCCTCGCTCGAGCGAACGGTCGCGATCGGCGGGCACGAACGCGAGCGCCGCCACAGCCGGCCGCGAGAGCGCATCCACGACGATCGCGGCAGCGACACGCGCGAGCTGGCGCTGCCCACGTTCCTTCCAGGCCGAGACGAGGCGACGCGCGGCGTCGTCGTAGATGACGGCCGCGCGGGCCGAGGAGAAGGCAAGCCGCCTCCCACGGCACTCGGCACACCGTCCGATCGGCCACGCTCCCGGAGAGCCACACCGCTCGCAGAGCGGCGGCGCAAGCCGGATCAGACCCGCGCGACAGCCCTCGCAGAGAGATTGCCCTGAGCTTCCGCAGGACGCACAGCGACGGGGAAGGAGAAGATCGAGCACACCGCCGACGCTAGCCGGCAAACCGTCACGAAACCGCAACGGCTTCGTGCCAAGACAGTGCCAATCCCGCTACTCGAGTGGCGACGAGCCCAGCAGCTCACGCAGCGACTCCCGCTCCGCCTCGAGATCCTCGGGCGTCTTGACCGGGAAGAAGCGCCCGCGCGGTCCCGTCCGCGGCACCTCCAGATAGGTCGTCGGGACGAACGACGTGAGCTCGTGGTAGAGGTGCTCGAGCTGTACCGCCGGCCTGCCGTCCACGGTCTTCTCCACGTAGAGCCGGGTCAGGTCGTAGGCCCGCTCGAGCACCTCGAGGTCGCACGTGAGCGTGTTGGCGTTGAAGACGGAGATCCGGCGCTGGTCGAAATCCGGAGGGAAACGCGGCGACTCGAGCAGCAGCAGGCGACCGTCGACGCGCGCCGGGGCACCGCCGAGGTCTCCCGACTTGCGCGCGACCTCTGTCGTCACCGGCCGGCCACCGAGGAGATGCATCCCGAGAACGGCCGGATCGATCCGGGCACCGAGGTTGTCGACGTTCGAGACCATCACGGTTCGAACGCCGCGATCCCGCAGCCGCTCGAGCGTGCCCGAACGCGCGAACGCGTCGAGGAAGTCGCCGTGGCCGGGACTGTAGAGAGACACCCGACCGTCGTTCTCGCGGAACAGCGATCCGCTCGGCTCGAGACGAAGCGAGACGTACTGCGCGAAGATCGCCGGCTCCGGCAGATCCTTCGACGCGACGAACTCGCGGACGACCGCATCCGTCGCGAAGCTCGTCATCAGGGCGGTCGGGATCTCCGTCTCGAGCGCCGCGGCGACGTCGGCCGTCTGTCCGAGCTTCAGCTCGAGAAAGCTGCGCCCGTCGAGCACCTCGACAGTCCCCTTGACGACGCCGCCGAACCGGGTCGCCATCCCGCCCGTCAGCACGACGGTCGCGATCTCCCCTCGTCGTAGAGCCGCGAGCCCCACCTCCCGCTCCCGCTCGTCCTTCCCGCGCTCGGGCAGCACGACGATGTCGCTCGCTCGCGGTGGCTCGACGTGCCCCGTGACGATGTTCGACGCCGGAGAGAGCGAGCCGTTCGCGACCGCTTCCTGAAGCGCCAGAAAGCCGGCCTCGTCGAAGCCGAACCGCTCGAGCGTCTCGCGGCTCGCGGGATCGATCTCGTCGAGCAGCGTCAAGCCCGCACCACCCTCGGCAGGCTCGTCGCGAACGGCGGCCTGTGAACCCCCTCCTCGGTCACGATCGCGGAGATCAGCGCCGCCGGCGTGACGTCGAAGGCCGGGTTCCGCGCAGCGAAACGGGTGGTCACCTCGTTGCCGTCACGTTCCTCGATCGGGATCTCTGCGCCTGTCGCGGTCTCGAGATCGAGCGTCGAGGTCGGCGCCACGATGAAGAACGGAAGCCCGTGATGCGCGGCGGCGACGGCAAGGCCGTAGGTGCCGATCTTGTTGGCGGCGTCCCCGTTCGCGGCGATCCGGTCGGCTCCGGTGACGACGCAATCGACCTCCCCGAGAGCCATCAGATGCGCCGCGGCCGAATCTGCGATCACCGCGTGCGGAATCCCGAGCGTCTCGAGCTCCCAGGCCGTCAGCCGCGCCCCCTGGAGGAGCGGCCGCGTCTCGTCGACGAGCACGCTCGCGAGCAATCCCCGCTCCCACGCCGTCCGGAGCGCCCCCACCGCCGAGCCGTAGCCGCTCGTCGCGAGCCCTCCCGCGTTGCAGTGGGTGAGCGCCCGCGTCGCCGGCCCGAAGAGCTCGGCCGCGTGCGCCGACATTCGCACGCACCGCGAGACCTCTTCCTCGTGCAGCGCTCGCGCCCGCTCGGGCGACGGATCGTCGCGAACCTGCTCGAGCGCCCACACGAGGTTGACCGCCGTGGGGCGGGACTCGGCCAGCACGCGGTATGCCTCGTCGAGGTTCTCGCCGCGCTCGGCGGCCAGCGTGTAGCCGTACGCCGCCGCGACGCCGATCGAAGGCGCACCTCGCACGGCCAGCGTCCTGATCGCCTCGGCCACCTCTGCCGCGCTTGCGCAGCGCAGCTCCACCTCTTCGTCCGGAAGACGCCGCTGGTCGAGGAGGACGACCGCGTCGGGCTCGAGACGGAGGATGCGCTCGGGGGTCAGCTCGCCCATGCCCGAAAACGTACGTGGAGCAGCTACGTGACTCGGCGGGACACGTCCGAGGGTCTGACCCTCGGACGTGTCCCGAACGGACAATTGCCTACGTGCCTTCGTCCCAGGAGGCCAGGTACTTCGCCTGCTCCTCGGAGAGCTGGTCGATCTCGATCCCCATCGTCGCCAGCTTGAGCCGGGCGATCTCGTCGTCGATGTCCTTCGGGACGACGTAGACCTTCCGCTCGAGCGAGGACGCGTTCTGGACGACGTACTCGGCCGAGAGCGCCTGGTTCGCGAAGGACATGTCCATCACGATCGCGGGGTGGCCCTCGGCGGCGGCGAGGTTGATCAGCCTGCCTTCGCCGAGCAGGTAGATCCTGCGGCCGTCGGCGAGCGTGAACTCCTCGACGAACTCCCGCGCCGCCCGAGACTCGCCCGCGAGCGAGCGGAGCGCCGAGATCTCGATCTCGACGTTGAAGTGGCCCGTGTTGCAGAGGATCGCGCCGTCCTTCATCTGCTCCATGTGCTTCGTCGTCAGCACCGACTTGTTGCCGGTCGCGGTGCAGAAGATGTCGCCGATCGCGGCGGCCTTCTCCATCGAGAGCACCTCGAAGCCGTCCATCGCGGCTTCGAGCGCGGGCATCGGATCGACCTCGGTCACGATCACATGGGCACCGAGCCCCTTCGCGCGCATCGCGACGCCGCGGCCGACCCAGCCGTAGCCGGCGACGACGAAGCGCTTACCGGCGAGAAGCACGTTGGTCGCCCGGATGATCCCGTCGATCGTGGACTGGCCGGTGCCGTAGCGGTTGTCGAAGAGGTGCTTCGTCCGCGCCTCGTTGACCGCGATCACCGGGAAGCCGAGCTTGCCGTCGCGCTCGAGCGCCTTCAGCCGGATCACGCCCGTCGTCGTCTCCTCGGTGCCGGCGATCACGTCGCCGAGCTGCTCGCGCCGCGCGCTGTGGAGGACGCCGATCACGTCGGCGCCGTCGTCCATCGTGATGTGCGGCTTGTGGTCGACCGCCGCCTCGATGTGCTGGTAGTAGGTGTCGTTGTCCTCGCCCTTGATCGCGAAGACGGAGATGTCGAACTCGTCGACGAGCGCCGCGGCGACGTCGTCCTGCGTCGAGAGGGGGTTCGAGGCGGAGAGGACGACGTCGGCGCCGCCGGCCTTCAGCGTCCGCATCAGGTTCGCCGTCTCCGTCGTCACGTGCAGGCAGGCCGCGATCCGGTAGCCCTCGAGCGGTTGCTCGGTCTCGAAGCGCTCGCGGATCGCAGCGAGCACCGGCATCTGCCGGTCGGCCCATTCGATCCTGCGCTTCCCCTCCGAGGCGAGCGCCAGATCCTTGACGTCGTGCTTGCGTGTCGTAGCCATCGGTTCCTTCCGTGGTTGTGAGCGAGTGGAGTGAGGTTCAGGCGGCGAGCAGCCGCTCGTGCTTGCGCTGCTCCCAATCGACCCAGTCAGCGCCCGGGCCGGCCGTGCGCATCCAGGCATCGAGCGCCGTGCGGAGCTCGGGGTCGCGACGCAGCCTGGCCGCGAACGCGATCTCGTCGAGCTCGACGCCGAATCGCGCGCGGAGCTCGCGGAGCTCGTTGAGCTGGCGCAGGGCGGCGTCGCCGTAGAGGCGGTAGCCGGCGGGAGTTCGCTGCGGCACGACGAGCCCGCCGGACTCCAGGTAGCGCAACATCCGCGCCGACCAACCTGTCCGCTCCGCCGCCTCTCCGACCGTGAACTCCCCGACCGTCAACGTCATGGCCCAACCTTACCACAGCCGTGTCAGGCCTTGCTCGTGCCCTCGCGTCCGTAGCGGTCCTCGAGCCGAACGACATCGTCGAGCTGCGGTGTCGACACCTCGAGGATCGTCGTGTCCTCGATCGCCGTGACGCGATGGACCGTGCCCGGGCGGTAGCGGAAGGCCGCTCCGGCGACGATGACCTCCTCGTTCAGCACGGCCTGGCCCGCGTCGCCCAGCTCCAGCTTCGCCTTCCCCGACTGGACGAGCCACGACTCGTCCTTCTCGTTGTGGAACTGGAGGCTCAGCGACGCGCCCGCCTTCACGAACAGCACCTTCCCGACGTAGATCTCGGAGTGCGCCCAGATCAGCTCGTGTCCCCACGGCTTCTCGACCCGACGCACGCCGAAGGCCCAGCGGTCGAGCGAGCCGAGGTTGGGGGAGTCGAGATCCGTGGTCAAGAGAAGGTCAGGGCATCCGGGGGTATCGTCACGTCGGAGGCGATGCGGACGCCGTGGTCGAGCATATTCCCCTCGCCGACCTCCGCGCCAGGTCCGACGACGGCGAGCCCGTGAACCTGCGAGCCGGCTCCGATCGTGGCTCGCTCGCCGACGATGGAGCCGATCACCGACGCCCGCTCGCCGACGCGGGCGCCGGCGGCGACGACCGACGAGTCGATCCGGACCCCGCGGCCCACGACGGCTCCGGCACCGACCACGGCAAGGCTCCCGACTCGGGCGCCAGCCTCGATCGTCGCGCCGGCGCCGACGTAGACGGGCGGCACGAGCCGTGCGGCGCTATCCACCCGCGCATCCGGCGAGATCAGCATGTAGTCGTCGCCGAGCGCGTCGCCGAGATCGGAGGCGAAGGTCCGCTCGAGCACGTCGTGGTGCGCCTCGAGATAGCTCTCCGGGGTGCCGATGTCGCGCCAGTAACCGTCGAGCCGGTAGCCGTACAGCGAGCCTGCCTCGACGAGGCGCGGAAAGACGTCCCGCTCGATCGAGACTGGCCGGCCGGGCTCGACCAGCTCGAGCACCTCGGGCTCGAGCACGTAGAGCCCCGCGTTGATCAGGTTCGTGTCGATCTCCTCGGGGCGAGGCTTCTCGACGAAGGCGCGCACGCGGCCGTCCTCGGCGCACCGCACGAGCCCGTACCGGCTCGGATCGTCGACGGGAGCGAGCAGGATCGTGCCGGTCGCACCGCGCTCGCGGTGAAACGCGACCATCGCAGCGAGATCGGCCCCGTGCAGCACGTCCCCGTTGAGCGCCACGAACGTCTGGTCGATCCCGTCCGCGCCGAAGCGGATCCCGCCGCCGGTTCCGAGCGGCTCCGGCTCGACCCGGTACGCGAGCTCGAGCTCGCCGTGCCGGTCGCCGAAGTGAGCTTCGATCTGCGTCGGCAGGTAACCGCAGGAGAGAATCGCCCGGTCGACGCCGTGCCGGGCGAGATGCTCGAAGGTGTAGGCGAGAAGCGGCCGGTCGACGAGCGGGAGCATCGGCTTGGGCGTGCTCACGGTCAGCGGCCGCAGCCGCGTGCCTTCGCCCCCGACGAGGATGACCGCCGGAAGGCTGCCGGATCCGCTCATTCGGCGGCTCGACCGATCCCGTCGACCGTGAAGCCGGCGGCACGCAGCATCGCCGGCTCGAGCATGTTGCGCCCGTCGACGAGCAGCGGATTGCGCATCGACTTCGCCGCCTCCGCCCAGTCGAGGTCGGCGAGCTCCGGCCACTCCGTCACGAGAACCGCGGCGTCGGCCCCTCGCATCGCCTCGAGCGGGCTCTCGCAGATCGTCGCCTGCGGGAGCACGGCCTTGCCGTCTGCAACGGGATCCCAGGCGCGAACGTCCGCTCCCTCGGCCACCAGCCGGCCCGCGAGGACGAGGCTCGGCGCCTCCCGCGTGTCGTCGGTGTTCGGCTTGAAGGCCAGTCCGAGCAACGCGATCGTCTTCCCGCGGAGGCTGCCGAGGTGCTGCTGAAGCTTCCCGATCACGCGCCGCTTCTGGAGCTCGTTGACCTCGATCACTGCGTTCAGGAGCTGGAAGTGGTAGCCCGAGTTCGCCGCGAGCTGCTTCAGCGCCAGCGAGTCCTTCGGAAAGCAACTCCCGCCGTAGCCGATTCCGGCGCGCAGGAAGCTGGAGCCGATCCGACGGTCGAGACCGACTCCTTCTGCGACGCTGATCACGTCCGCCCCGGTCGCCTCGCAGACGTTCGCGATTTCGTTGATGAAGCTGATCCGCGTCATCAACGCGGCGTTCGCGGCGAGCTTGATCATCTCCGCGGAGGCGACATCGGAGCGGACGATCGGCGCGTCGATCCCCTCGTGCAGCGCGGCAACCGCGTCGCCGTCGGCGTCGTCGAAGGAGCCGATCACGATCCGGTCGGGCTGCTGGAAGTCGCGGACGGCCGTGCCCTCGGCGGTGAACTCGGGATTCGACGCGTAGCCGACGTGCTCGAGCCCGCGCGCGTCGAGTCGATGCCTGACGTTCTTCCCGGTTCCGACCGGGACGGTGCTCTTCATCACGACGACCGGCCGTCCGGCGACGCCCTCGAGGCTGTCGACGACCGTCCAGACCGCGGAGAGATCGGCGTCGCCGGAGTACGTCGGCGGCGTGCCCACGGCGACGTAGAGGAAGTCGGCGGCCTCGATCGCCTCACCGACGTCGAGCGTGTACGAGATGCGCTCCCGGTTCCGCTCCAGGAGCTCGCCGAGGCCGGGCTCGTAGATCGGAACCTTGCCGGCTCGGAGCATCGCGATCCGCTCGGGCAGGATGTCCGCGATCACGACGTCGTGGCCCAGCTCGGCGAAGCAGGCGCCGGTCACGAGACCGACGTAGCCCGCCCCGAAGACGGCGACGCGGCTCACTTGAACGACGAGAGCGGCTTGAGCCCCTTGGCGATCGCGAGCATCGTCTCGTTCGAGAGCGAGTCGAGCACGGTGTTCACGACCCAGTAGGTGGCGCCTCCCTGGCGCAGCACGACCATGTGCAGCTTCGGGCCCGAGTAGTGGAGCTCGTAGCGCCGGCCGCCGATCGAGCGGACGAAGTTCCGCTGGCTCAGAATCGGCGCGTCGTCCCAGTCGGACATCTGGACGCCCCAGTACTCGCTCGCGCCGGTGCGGTAGGTGAGCCGGATCGTCTTGTGCTCGTCGTCCGAGCCGACCCGGTAGAGGCGAACCGGCCGTTCCCGGTCGATCCACGAGCCGCGCTCGAGCACCGTCGGCACCATCAGCGGGAACGGAAGCTTCTTCGCTCGCTCGCGCAGGAGCCCGAGCGACGCCTCTGCGCCTGGAGCGATGTTCGGCGGTTGTCGCTTCGGTGTCTTGTCGATCGGCGCCGCCGCGATCGTGCCGTGGAAGGTCTGGCCGACGACGACCGTGAGCATCGCTCCGTTCGAGAGCGCGGCGAGCGCCGGAGTCTGCGCGACGACGTCCTGGCTCCCGAACAGGGCCGCCACCTTGGCTGCCGCCTCCTTGCCTCCCCGCTGGCTCGGGTCGTACGCGATCCGCGTCTGGAAGAAATCCCAGTTCGGCGCATTCGCGGGCTTGCCGTCGGGCGGGAAGACCATCGAGTAACCGCGCTGCGACAGCAGGTAGCTCGCGGTCGAGGCCGAGCCTGTGATCCCGTTGCCATTCAAGACGGTGATCGACGTGTCTCCCGGCGCCGGCGCCTTCTTCTTGGCCTTCGCCTTCCGCGTCTCCCCGAGCGCGACCACCGTCGCCTTCTCGGGCGACTCCACGTCCGGATGCGAGAACTCCTGGACCGCCCGCTGGATGTTCTCGCTCGCCGTCGTCAGCTCCGCATAGCCCTCCAGCCCGTCGATCTTCGACTGGAAGAAATGGCCGGGTGGGAGGCCGTAGGCGAAGAGCGCGTACGAGAGCAGGGTCGAGACGTCGAGCTCGTCGCCGCCGCCGACGCCGACCTCGACGTTGCTCGTGACGGTGCGCACGAGCTTGGGCAGCTTGATCGGGCTGAACTCGCTCCGAACCTGATCCTTGAGCGCCCGGACGAAGGCCTGCTGGCGCGCGACCCGGTAGAGGTCGGAGTCGGTGTGCCGGAACCGGACGTAGTCGAGCGCCTGATAGCCGCCGAGCCGCTGATACCCGGGATGGAGGTTGATCGTCGCGAAGCCCGTCGGGCCCCCCTGGTCGTTGAAGTAGCGGCGGTCGATGTCGACCCAGACTCCTCCGACCGCGTCGACGAGCTGGCGGAAGCTCTTGAAGTTGACC
This sequence comes from uncultured Gaiellaceae bacterium, assembly GCA_963745775.1. Taxonomy (GTDB): domain Bacteria; phylum Actinomycetota; class Thermoleophilia; order Gaiellales; family Gaiellaceae; genus Gaiellasilicea. The sequence goes on along the minus strand of CAVUYY010000012.1, from coordinate 235,446 downwards.
GTGATCAGGTAGTTGACCGGGAGCTTCGTCAGCTTCCGGACCGTCTCGAGCGTGCCCCGCGTGCCGCATTCGGTGTACGCCTCGTTGATCCGACCCCTGTAGGTCGGCTTACCGGGACAGGTCACGTCGACCACGAGGTCGCGCGGAAACGAGAGCAGCGAGATCGAGTCCGTCGTCGGGTCCGCTCGGACGAGCATGACGGTGTCCGACCGCGCTGGGTTGCCCGTGTCGGCTCCCTTGCGCTGGTCGTAGCCGACGATCAACGCGTTCGTCGGCTGGTCGGCGACCGGAACGTCGAGCCGCTTGGCGGCCTTCTTCACGTCGACGGACTTGACCGCGACCGCCCCGACGACGTCCTCGTGCACCCAGAGATAGAGACCGCCCGCGAGCGCCGACGAGCTCATCAGGAGAGCCACGAAGATATAGAGCAGGACCATCCGGAAGGTCGCCCAGCGCGAGCGCCTGGGCGGCCCAGGCTGGCGGTAGATCGTGACCGGCGAGAGCGTCCCGGGCGGTAGCACCGGACGGCCGCTCCCGTTCACGACCGCACCGCGGCCCAAGCCTCTTTTCGTCGTGGTGCGCATAGATAAGGCGGGCACCAAGAGGCACCCGCAACGCGCCAGGATAGCCGACCGCCCTGACGCCCTTACGTCGTCGTCGTGCGCACCGAGGCGAGCGCCTCGGCGAAGAACGCGTTCTCCTCAGCGGTGCCGACCGTGATTCGGAGCGCTCCGGGAGCGCCGAAGGCGGCCAGAGGGCGGACGATCGCCCCTTGGCGAAGCAGCGCCTCGAAGAGCGGAACGGCGTCGTCGCCGACCTCGACGAAGAGGAAGTTGGCGACGGCCGGTCCAGCCGGCTCGAGGCCGTGCTCGCGGAGCACCCGGACGAGCGTCTCGCGTCCTTGGTGCGTCAGGCGCCGCCGCCGCTCGAGTTCGGCCGCGTCGTCGAGGCTCGCGAGAGCGGCGACCTGCGCCTGCGTGTTCACGTCGAAGGCGCGGCGGATCTTCGCGATTCCCCGGATCACGTCCTCGGTGCCGATCCCGTAGCCGACACGAAGCCCCGCGAGCCCGTAGATCTTCGAGAACGTCCGCAGGACGAGCACGCGCCGGCCCACCTTCAGGTACTCCTCGATCGCGTCCGGATAGTCGGGCTCGTCGATGTACTCGAAGTACGCCTGGTCGACGACGGTGAGCACGTGCTCGGGCACCTGCTCGAAGTACGCATCGAGCTCGGCGCGGCCGGTCATCGTGCCGGTCGGGTTGTTCGGCGTCGCGATGTAGACGAGCTTCGTGCGCGGGCCGATCGCGTCGAGCATCGCGTCCAGGTCGAGTCGCTGATCGCGAAGCGCGCACCTGTCTCGGCACGGCACCGACCTTGAGCGCGTCGAGCACGAAGCTGATGAAGGACGGCCACCCCGTGACGATCTCGTCGCCGGGATCGAGAGTCGCCACCGAGAGATGACCGATGATCGCGTCGGCGCCGGCGCCCGTGATCACCTCGGCCGGCGTCACCCCGTGCCGCTCGGCGAGAGCGTTCCGGAGGTGGAACGCGCCGCCGTCGGGATAGCGGTTGAGCGAGCCGGCGTTGCGCTCCATCGCCTCGAGCGCAGCCGCAAACGGGCCCCAGGGCCCCTCGTTCGAGGCCAGCTTGACGACGCGCTCGAGCCCGAGCTCGCGCTGTACCTCCTCCTCCGGCTTGCCCGGCTCGTACGGAACGAGCCCGTGCAGAGCCGGACGAAAGAGCCTCACGCCCTGCTACTTCTCGGCGACAGCGGGATCGGCGTCGTCCGCGGGATCGGCGACTGCGGGACCGGCGTCGTCAGCAGGCTTAGCGTCGTCAGCGGGAGCAGCGTCCTCAGCGGGAGCGGCGTCGTCAGCGGGAGCGGCGACAGCTGGGCCGGCGTCGTCAGCGGGCGGGTCGGACTCGCCGGAAGGCCGGTCGTCGTAGCCGAACGACGGCTCGTCGTCGCTCCGGCGACGCCAGAACCAGATAGCTCCTCCGATCGCGGCGAGCGCCGCCAGGATCGCGGCTTTGTTCGGCCGTCTCGACCCCTCAACCTTGCCGGGCACGGCTTCCTTCGTCTTTTGCTTCAGCACGCGCTTGGCCGTCAGCCAGGTCACCCAGCCGAGGGCCGCATTGCGTCGGTTCATGATGCTCATGCGCGGAGGCTAACAGTCGGGTTGCGCGCGTGAACCAACCGGCTAGGCACCGGCCGCGGCCTTCTTCCGGTTCGGCAGATGGATCGCGCGGCCGAGCGCGACGAGGCCTGCCTCCTTGATCGCCTCCGAGAGCGTCGGATGCGCGCACATGCCGTCCGCGACCGTCTCGACCGTCGCCTCGGCGTCGATCGCGACCGTGCCGGCCTCGACCAGATCGGTGACGTGCGGCCCGACCATGACGAGTCCGAGCAGCTCGCCGTACTTGGTCTCGTGGATCGACTTGACCCAGCCGACCGTCTCGTTCTGCATGACCGCGCGCGCATTTGCGACCCAGGGGAAGACCCCGACGGCGACGTCATCACCGTGGAGCTCGCGCGCCTCGGCTTCGGTCAGGCCGACACCGGCGATCTCCGGATCGGTGTAGATCGGGCGCGGCACGGCGGGAGAGCCGATCACGACGTCGTGGCCGAGCGCGTTCTCGGCGGCGATCTCACCCTCGCGGAAGGCCGTGTGCGCGAGCTGCCAGTAGCCCGCGCAGTCGCCGACCGCATAGATGTGCGGCACAGTCGTGCGGCGGCGCTCGTCGGCGGCGATCCCCTTCCGCTTGTCGAACTCGATCCCGGCCGCCTCGAGCCCGATCCCCTCGACCACGGGGCCGCGACCGACGGACACCAGCATCAGGTCTGCCTCGACGGTCTCGCCCTCTCCGTAATGGACGGTCAGCTGGGAGCCGTCATCCTCGACCTTCGTGCACTGCTTGCCGAGCTGGAGCGCGATCCCGCGCTTTCCGAACGCCTTCGCGAGCTCCTTCGCCGCGTCGGCGTCCTCCTGCGGGATCAGCGTCTCGAGCATCTCGACGATCGTCACCTCGGAGCCGAAGCGCTGGAAGATCGAGGCGAACTCGCAGCCGATGATCCCGCCCCCGAGAACCACCAGCCGGCGCGGCACCTCGGTCGCGGCGAGCAGCCCCGTGGAGTCGACGCAGCGGGGCGAGTCGAGCCCCTCGATCGGCGGGCGTAACGGGAACGAGCCCGTCGCCACGACTGCGGACTTGAACGTGACGTCCTCCCCGCCCTCGACGGCGAGCGTGTTCGCGTCCTTGAAGCTGCCCGACCCCTTGACCCACTCGACGCCGTTCGCCTTGAAAAGACCTGCGATCCCGCCCGTCATCTGCTTGACGACCCCGTTCTTCCACTCGGACGCGGCGGCGAAGTCGAGCTCCGGCGCGCTCGTGTTGACGCCGAGCTTCGCGAACGTCGCCTCCGCCTGGTGGATCGCATGCGCCGTCTGCACCCACGCCTTCGTCGGGATGCAGCCGACGCGCAGACAGGTGCCACCGAGCTCTGGCTCCTTCTCGACGCAGACGACCTTCGCGCCCAGCTGGGCCGCGCGAATCGCTGCCGTGTAGCCACCGGGGCCTCCACCCAGGACGGCGACGTCACATTCCATTTCGGGTCAACTCCTCGAGTCCGTAGTGGGGGGCGATGCTACCGAGGCCACCATCGTCCAGGCTTCGGAGCCCTCGTCGACGACCTCGAAGCCGTGCCGCTCGTAGAGCTTCCGGGCCGGATTCCCCGGCTCGACGCTGAGGCTGAGCCGCGCGAACCCTCCCTCGTGCGCCTTCCGCAGCAGCGCTTGGAGGAGTTCGTCGCCGATTCCGTGCCCGCGCTTCGAGGGGACGACCGCGATCGCGAGCTCCGGCGTCTCCTCGTCCACGTAGCCGTAGCCCGGCTCGGTTGCGCGGAAGAGACGGAACCAGGCGGCGCCGACGGGAAAGCCGTTCTCGAGCGCGATTACAGCGGTGTCGCCGGCACGGCCCCAGCCGCGGACGTACCGCGAGGTCAGCGATCCCGGCACACGCTCGCGCCAGTAGTAGGCGTGGTGGAGCATGTCGCGCAGGAACCGGACATCCTGAGCCCCGCCTCTGCGGAGGACGACCGGCATCAGTGGAGGGACTGAGCGAGCTGGATCCGGTTGCCGTCCGGGTCGAAGACGTCCACGAGCCGAATCTCCCCCGAGAGCTCGAGGACGACACCGACGTCCACTCCGGCGGCGCGAAGCCGCTCGGCCTCCGCCTTGACGTCCGGCACGTCCACGTGGGCGACTCCGCCGGCCTCGTCGGGATCCCCCTCTGCGAGCGCGATCTCCATGCCGCCGTGCGAGAGCGTCGACCAGCGATCGTGGAAGTCGACGAACGTCTCCTCGAAGCCGAGCGTCTCCTTGTAGAAGGCTCGGGCCGCGTCGAGATCGCGGACGCGATACCAGACCGGCGTCACGCTTCCGCTCACAGCGCCAGCGCCGGCTCCTCCAGCAGCTCCTTGACCGTGCGCAGGAACTCGGCCCCGTCCGCTCCGTCGATCGCGCGGTGGTCGCAGGTGAGCGTCAGGGTCAGGAGCGGCCGCACGACGACCTCGCCGGCGCGCACCACAGGCGTCTCGACAGTCGCGCCGACGGCGAGGATCGCGGCCTGCGGAGGGTTCAGGACGGCGACGAACTGCTCGATCCCGTACATGCCGAGGTTCGAGATCGTGAAGGTGCCGTCCTCGAGATCGGCGCGCTGGAGCTTGCCGTCGCGCGCTCGGGCAACGACGTCGGCGCGTGCTGTCGCGAGCTCCTGGATCGTGCGCCGGTCTGCGTCGCGGAGGACCGGCACGACGAGGCCGTTCGGAGCAGCGACGGCAATCCCGACGTGCGCGGCCGGGAATCGCCTGATCGACTCGCCGGTGAAGTGGGCGTTGACCGCTGGGTGGCGGACGAGGGCTGCCGCGGCCACCTTCGTCAACAGATCGCTCACGGTCGGCTTCGTCTCGCCGTCGGCGAGGCGCGCGACGAGCCGCTCGCGCAGCTCGTTGGCGCGAGTCATGTCTGCCGAGACGGTGAGCTGGAAGACCGGCGCCTGCCACGCCTCCGTCAGCCGGCGCGCGATCGTCTTGCGCGTCGACGTGAGCTGGATCTCCTCGACCTCGCCTGCCGCGGCGGCGAGCGGCGCGGCTGCCGGCGCCGCGACCTGGAAGCGCTCGACGTCCTCCGCGACGATCCGCCCTTCCGGACCGCTGCCCGTCACCTGACCCAGCTCGATCCCCTTCTCGCGCGCGAGCCGGCGGGCGAGCGGCGAGGCCTTGACCCGACCGCCGTCCACGGCTGCCGCCACCGGCTCCGCTGCGGCCGTCGCGGCCGCGGCTTCCTGTCCGATGCGACGCTGGTCGTCCATCTGCGGCGCCGACGAGCCCTCGGTCTGGGCCTCGTCCTCCTCCTCGACCGCGGGCTCGGGCTCGTCGCCTGATTCGGTGCTCGCCTGCGTCGGCTGCGCGCCGTTCCCCGACGCGACCTCCTCACCTTCCTTGCCGATCACCCCGATCGTCGTGCCGACGTCGACCTCGCCCGAGTCGACGAGGATCTTCAGGAGGACCCCGTCGGCCTCGGCCTCGACCTCCTGCGTCACCTTGTCGGTGTCGAGCTCGTAGAGCGGCTCGCGCTTCTTGACCGCCTCGCCCTCGCCCTTCAGCCACTTGACGATCGTGCCCGGACTCCATGCCCTGGCCGAGCCGCGGGAGCTTGACGTCCGTGGCCATGGCTAGCCCTTCGCCACCGTGCGCTTGACCGCCTCGAGCACGTCCGCAGCGTGCGGCACCGCCCATTGCTCCATCGCCGGCGCGAACGCGAGCGGCGCGAACTTGGCGCCGACACGCTCGATCGGCGCGTCCAGGTAGTCGAAGGCGCCGTGCTGGACGACCGCGGTCAGCTCCGCCCCGAAGCCGCCGCGCGTGACCGCCTCGTGGGCGGTGACGCAGCGATTCGTCTTCTGGACCGAGGCGATGATCGACTCCTCGTCGAGCGGCTGCAGGGTGCGCGGGTCGAGCACCTCGACCGAGATCCCGAGCTCCTCGGCCTCGTCGGCCGCCTTCAGCGCCTCCGGCACCATCCGGCCGATCGCGATCACCGTCACGTCCGTGCCCTCGCGCATGATCCGCGCCTTGCCGAAGGGAATCGGCTCGAGCTCCTCGGGAACGTCGCTCTTGAGCGGATAGAGCAGCCGATGCTCGAAGAAGACGACCGGGTTGTCGTCGTAGATCGCGCTCCAGAGCAGGCCGCGCACATCCTCCGCCGTCGACGGGAAGACGACCTTGAGCCCGGGCACGTGGACGAACCACGACTCGAGCTGCTGCGCGTGCTGCGCTCCGGGGCTCCAGCCTGCGCCGCCCTGGGTGCGGATCGTCAGCGGCACCTTGAGCTGGCCGCCGCTCATCGTCCGGTGCTTCGCCGCCTGGTTGACGAGCTGCTCCATCGAGAGCGTCAGGAAGTCCTGGTACATGATCTCGACGACGGGGCGCATCCCCTGCATCGCGGCGCCGATCCCGGTGCCGACGATCGCCATCTCGGAGATCGGCGTGTTCCGGACGCGCTCCGGCCCGAACTCGTCGAGCATCCCCTGCGTGACACCCATCGAGCCGCCCATCTCGGCGATGTCCTCGCCCATGATGAAGACGTCGTCGTCCTCGCGCATCGCGCGCGAGAGCGCATCGCGCACGGCCTCGCGGTAGGTCAGCTCAGGCATAAACCCACTTGAGAGCGTCCTCCGGCGGCGGATCGGTGCCGGCCTTCGCGAACGCAACCGACTCCTCCACGACCGCCGTCACCTCGGTGTCGAGCTGCTCGAGCTCGTCGTCGGAGAGCTCGAGCCGGGCGCGAAGGAGCTCGATCGGATCCTTGGTCTCGCGCAGCTCCTCGATCTCGTCCTTCGAGCGATAGACCTGCGGATCGCCGATGTAGTGTCCGACGAGCCGGTAGGTGCGGACGTTCAGGAAGACGGGGCCCTTGCCCGAAGCCGCATGCTCGCGCGCTTCGCGGGTCGCGGCGAAGACCGCTTCGACGTCCTGGCCGTCGACGTCGATCGACTTCATCCCGAAGGCGACGGCGCGCTGCGAGAGGTCCGTGATCGGCACGTGCTGGCTCATCGGCGTCGACTCGGCCCAGCCGTTCATCTCGAGCACGAAGAGCGCCGGCACCTTCCAGAGCTGCGCCAGGTTGAGCGATTCGTGGAACGTGCCGGTGTTCGTAGCGCCGTCGCCAAAGAAGGCGACCGCCACCTTGTCCTCCTTGCGGAACTGGTAGGCGAGGGCCGTTCCGGTCACCTGCGGGAGGCCGCCGCCGACCACCGCGTTCGCCCCGAGCATTCCGTGCTCGACGTCGTAGAGGTGCATCGAGCCGCCGAAGCCGCCCGAGCAACCCTCCTCCTTGCCGTAGAGCTCGGCCATGACGGCATTCGGATGCGTGCCTTTGGCGAGCGTGTGCCCGTGCGCGCGGTGGGTGGACATGATCGTGTCGTCGGGCTCGAGCCCCGCCATCACGCCCGACGCGACGGCTTCCTGTCCGATCGCGACATGGAGGAACCCCGGAAGCTCGCCGGCGCGGAACCGCTCCTCGACCTTCTCCTCGAAGCGCCTGATCAGGAGCATCTCGCGAAAGAGCTCGCGCAGCCGCTCGTCGGAGAGCGAGGAGTCGGAGCCGGCCCTGCTGTCGGGCTTCTTCTCGACCTTGGCCATCTAGCGCTTCATTATGCTGACCCCCGCATGGGACTTGTCGAGGACTGGCGGCGGATCGAGCGCGTGTTGCCGACCGACTGGGAGGAGGCGCGGCTCTCGCTCAGCATCCGCGACCGAGACCGCCTCGATCGTGCGGCTGCTCTCCTCGGCCCCGCCAATCCCGGTCGCAGTCCCGGCGAGGTGCGATTCTCGGCCCGCCGCGGTGCGGGCGCGGGCGCAGGCGTCGGCCCCGAAGCCGTCGCTCGGCTGCTCGCCAGGCTGGAGCGCGAGGCAGTCGGGGGAACGCTGCGCCTGCGCGAGCTCGTCGCGCCCGCCGCGATCGAGACCGAGGCCGAGCCGCCGACGCTCCTGGCGGGCTGGGACGCCGCCGTCTCGAGCCTTCCCCCCGACTGGAGCGATCTCTATTGCGAGCTCGAGCTCACCTCGAGCGACTATCTCCAGCGCGGCGCGCTCCTGCTCGCCCCGATCAATCCCACTCGGATCGCCGGCGGATCGATGCTCCGCTTTCGAGTCGCGCGCCGCTTCGGCTATGGAGCCTCGGCCCCGATGACGCGCAGGTGCTTCGCACGGGCGGACGCCGAGGGGATCACCGGCCGCGTCTCGATCCTGCGCGCGCTCTCGGACACCCACAACGTGGATACCCAAGGGCCGGTCTGGTACGTGGAAGGGAAAGTGGTGTGAGCGACCCCGTCTCCTGGTTCCTGATCGAGAAGGGCTGGCTCGTCGGTGGTTCCGACGGCGCAGACCTCGGCAAGGTGGACGAGGTCGTCGGCGACAGCGACAAGGACATCTTCAATGGTCTCTCCGTCGCGCACGGGCTGCTCCGCGCGAAGCGGTACGTGCCAGCTGAGCGGGTTCGCACGATCTACGACGGCCGGGTCGAGCTCGATCTCGACGAGGCGGGCTTCGAGCGGCTCGGAGAGCACGACGAACCACCGCCGTCCGAGGTCATTCGCTCGGATACGACCGACCTCTAGCCAAGCTCCTGCACAAGCGCCCTCGCGTCGGCCGCGCTCGCCGCGATCACGAGACAGGTGTCGTCGCCGGCCAGCGTGCCGACGACGAGCGGCAGGCGGGCTCGGTCGATCGCCCTCGCGATCGCCGGCGCCGAGCCGAGCTCCGAGCGGATCACGACGATGTTCTGAGCCGCCGTCAAGCCTCGGGCGTAGCGGGTGAGGATGTCCGCGAGCGCCGACCGAGGGTCGTGGGCCGAGCTCCGCCCCGGGAGGACGTACCGCGGTCTCCCCAGCTCGTCTGTCGCCTTCTCCGCCTCGAGCTCGCGCAGGTCGCGAGACAGGGTGGCCTGCGCGACTGCGCAGCCCGCCGCTGCGAGCGCCGCACGAAGCTCGAGCTGCGTGCCCACCCTCCGCCGGATCAGCACGCTCTCGATCAGGCGTTGCCGCTCGGGCTTGGTCAGCGGCCGCGACTCCCGGTCCATGGCGCACCGTAACCCGAGGGGGTGACACGTTTGCCGATGCGGCGACGAGGTAACGACGACCTCATGCTGCGCAAGCTTCTCTGGACTGGGCTCTACGCCGGGATGGCCGCGCTCGCGGCGATGGCCGCAAAAAAGGCGGCAGCGGGAATCTGGCGGATCGCGACGGGTGAGAAGCCTCCAACCAAGCGATGACGACGACGGGCGACAAGGCGGTCGAGCAGGGAGCCGACAAGCTCGACGCGCTGGCTGACAAGGCTGCTGCGAAAGGCGGCGTCGGCTCGAAGCTCGCAGACGAGCTGACCGACGACGCGACCTTCCTGCGCAAGCTGAAGCCGTCGCTGATGGTGGCGCGTGCGAAAGGCGAGGCGCCGAAAGACGCGGAGCCGGGATCTGCCGTCCATGCCCCGTCCGGCCCGCAACACAAGAAGGAGCTCGCGCAAGGGTGGGCCGAATCCGTTCATCGTGACCGGGGCGGCTTTCGGTCTGGGCACGCTCCTCGCGAAGGTGATCGACTGGAGAGGCCATGCCCACCCCCGCCGCTAGCGACGTGGAGCGCGACGTCCTCGGCGGCAAGCCGGGTGTCGGGGGCGCCGCGAAGCAGGTTGCCGAGCACGCCAGCTCGCTTGCGAAGCTGGAGCTCGAGCTGGCCGTCACTCGAGCTCAAGCGGAAGCTCGGCTCGCTCGGAGCAGGCGTCGGGCTCGGGATCGGCGCCGGCGTGCTCGCCCTCTACGGGCTCGGGTTCCTCCTTGCGACGATCGCCGCAGCGCTCGCGATCGTCGTCGACACCTGGCTCGCGCTCCTGGTCGTCACCGCTCGGGCTGCTCGCGCTCGTCGGCGTGCTCGGGCTGCTCGCCCGCGCGCGGATCAAGAAGGGCTCACCCCCGGTCCCCGAACAGGCGATTCGCGAGGCGAAGTTGACGACCGAGGCGCTCAAGGGCAATGGCAACCGTTAGCTCGAACCGCCGCACCCTGGAGACGGTGCGGAGCGAGATCGAAGCCGAGCGAGAGCAGCTCGCGAACGCCGTCGAGGAGCTGCGCGAGGGACTCGGCGAGGCGACGGACGTCGCCGGCAAGCTTCGCGCCAACCTGCCCGTGGTGGCGGCCGGCGCTCTCGGAGCAGGGTTCTTCCTCGCCGGCGGGATCGGGGCGACGATGCGGTTCTTCGCCCGCAAGGGCCGCGAGCACTGAGCCGCGTCGGTACCGCCCCCGCGAACCCCTACCGGCTCCCATTCAGCCGCTGGCGCGCCGTTTTCAAGCGAGCCTTCCAGGAGTTCCTGAACGACGACTGCATGGGTCTCGCCCAGCAGATCGCATTCAGCTCGCTCCTCGCCTTCTTTCCGGCCGTCGTCTTCCTCGTCGGCTTGCTCGACCTGGTCGACGCCTACCCGACCTTGAAGGACTTCCTTGCTCCGATCGCGCCGGGCGACGTCCTCGAGACGGTCGACACGCTGCAGGCGGAAACGTCGACCGGCACGTCGACGCTGGCCTTCGTCGTCGGGCTCGCGGGCGCCACCTGGGCGGCGAGCGGCGCGATGAACTCGGTTCTCAAGGCGGTCAACCGAGCGTATGAACGGGTGGAGACACGTTCGTTCTGGATGACGAGAATCATCTCGATCGTGCTCGTCTTCTCGACCGGGCTGACGACGGCGGGACTGCTGCTCCTGATCGTCTTCGGGGGACCGCTCGGAAATGCGATCGCCGAGCAAGCCCGACTGGGAGGCGCGTTCGACCTCGTCTGGTCGATCCTTCGCTGGCCGATCGCCTTCGCCGCGATCCTCTTCTTCTTCTCGTTCGTCTACTACCTCGCGCCCAACCTCGACGTCCGCAACTGGCGGTGGCTCTCCCCGGGCGCGCTCCTCGGAGGCCTCTCCTGGCTCGCGCTCTCCGGCCTGTTCGCGCTCTACACGAGCTTCTCGGAGTCGTACTCGAGGACCTACGGCGCGCTGGCGAGCGGCGTCGTGCTGTTGCTCTGGCTGAACTACTCCGCCTTCGCGCTCCTCTTCGGGGCGGAGCTCAACTCGGAGCTCGACCGCGAAGCGGAGATCTACGCGGCCGGCGGTCCAGATGCGGGACTCGTCAAGCCGAGCCGCCGAGTTTAGGAGACCACACACCACCAAGCCGCGGAGCTTCGTCGCGCTCCGGTCCGAGTAGAAGACGAGCGTGCCGCGCTTCAACGTGAGCCTCCAGACAACCGTGGCAACCTGGGCCACGCCCGTCTTCCGATTGACACCCGCGCCGCTCAGGTGGAAGTTGTGCAGCTTCGTCCGATCGCGCACGGTGATCACGTACGACCCAGCCTTGAGCTTCCGAGGCCACGTGCCGGCGACGGTGCGCAGCGAGATCGTGGCGCCGGGACCGACGGTCGCGTTCAACCGGATCGCCGGGCGGTGGCGGTGGCGGTGGCGGTGGGCCGGTACCGACGTCGAAGCCGCCGCGCATCGTGAGCCTGTGCGGGTCGCAGACGAAGGTGTAGCGCCCGTCTCTCAGCGTGACGGAGAACGTCTGGGCGCCGACGTCGTCGACCGGAGTCGCCACGTCGACCCCGGGGCCGCTCAGGTGGAAGTTGTGCTCCGGCGAGCGATCGTCGACCGCCAGCTCGTAGGTTCCTGGGGCGAGCCTCTGAACGGGAAGCCCGTCTGCCCCGACGAGCTTGATCGTGAAACCTGGCCCCACGGTTCCCGAAAGCTTCCCGTCCTGCGCAAGCGCCACCGAGGCGACGATGGTGACGACGACAGCTAACGCAGCGGCGACGACGAGACCCCGAGAACGCATCACCGAACCCTACGTGCGTGCTACCGAATTCGGATTGCACGTGCGACCGGAACGATCGCGTACAGTCGGCTCCGTGAAGCTCGGGAAGAACGCAAAAGTCGATCTGATCCGGAACGTGCCGCTCTTCGCCCACTGCTCGAAGGGCGAGATCGCCGAGATCGCGTCCATCGCGGACGAGATCGACGTTCCGGCGGCAAGGAGCTGCTGCAGGAGGGCGACCGCGGCCGCGAGTTCTTCATCCTGCTCTCGCGGAGCAGCCGACGTGCGACGCGGTGGCGGAAGCTGAACGAGCTCGGTGCCGGCGACTTCTTCGGCGAGATCGCGCTCGTCTCGACGCTCCCCACGAACGGCGACCGTGACGACGACCGAAGACTCGCGGCTGCTCGTGATCACCGCCAGCGCGTTCCGCGGCCTGCTCGACCATTCACCCCGGATCCAGATTCGCGTGCTCGAGGCGCTGGCGGACCGGCTCGCGCCGACCGCGCTGTAGTCGTCAGGCTCGAAGCTCGGCGCCGAACCGCTCGGCGAGGGCGGTCACGATCCGCTCGCGAAGCGGAGCCACCTCGTTGTCGGTGAGCGTCCGCTCCGGTGAGCGGAACTCCGCTCGAAACGCCAGCGACTTCTTCCCCGCCGGAATCGGCGGCTCGCGAAAGTCGCTGAGGAAGTGCACCTCGCGCAGCTCCGGTCCGGCCGCCTCGCGCGCCGCCGCAAACAGCGTCTCGGCAGGCAGCGCGGCGTCGACGACGAACGCGAAATCGTGCTTCACGGGCGGGAACGTGAGCACGTCCTCGTACTGGACCGGATCGCGGGAACCGGCACAGAGCAGATCCAGGTCGAGCTCGAGTGCGCCCCAGCGTCCTTCGAGCAGCTCCGGGTGGAGCTCGCCGAGCCAGCCGGCCTCGAGTGCCGCGGCACGACCGGGATAGAGAAACGGCCGCTCGGTCGGCTCGACGGCCAGCTCGACCTTGAGCGCACCGTAGAGAGCCTCGACCACTCCCTTGACGCGAGCGAAGCCTCCTTCGACGAGCGCGGCCACGCGCACCTGCTCGTCCGGCAGGTCGCTCGACCGGGGAAGGTAGACGCGGGCGATCTCGAAGAACGCGAGCTCGTCGTTGCCGACCGCGGCGTTTCGACGCGCAGCCTCGACGAGGCCGTGGAGGAGGGTCGTCCGCAGCGTCGCCTGGTCGCCGACCGGATCGGGGAGCGTCAGCCCGCCCGGCTCGGCCACGGTGGGCACGAGCGACGGCGTGTAGATCTCGGCGAGTCCGAGCCCGACGAGCACGTCCTCGATGCGGCGGCGGAACCTCTGCACCGGCGTCAGCGAGCCGAACATCTCGCTTCGCCGGGGAAGCGTGAACGGGACCTCGTCGAGCCGGACTCGCGCGATCTCCTCGACGAGATCGACCTCCCGCGTCACGTCGCGCGCGCGCCAGGTCGGCACGGTGACACGGTCGTCCTCGGTCTCGAACCCGAAGCGCTCCAGGATCGCGCGCTGCTCCTCCGGCAGGGTCTGGAGGCCGATCAGCGCGTCGGCGCGGTCGGGCCGCAGTCGAATCGACGCTCGCTCCGGGAGCGCGCCATGAACATCGGCGTGACCGGTCCAGCTCGCGCCGCAGATCTCGACGAGCAATTCCGTCGCAAGTGCGGCCGCCTGCGGCGCCAGGTGAGGATCCACGCCCTTCTCCCAGCGATTCGAGCCTTCCGTGCGGAGCTTCAGTCGCTCTGAGGTCCGCAGCAGCCCGACGGGCTCGAAGTTCGCAGCCTCGAGCAGGATCTCGGTCGTCGCGTCTCGAACCTCGGTCTCCTCGCCGCCCATGATCCCTGCCAGGGCGACCGCCTGCCGCCCGTCGGCGATCACGAGATCGCCGGCTTCCAGTCGACGCTCCGTGCCGTCGAGCGTGCGCAGCGTCTCGCCGTCGGTGCGCGCGCCGAACGAGGATCCGATCGTCGGCGAGCGTCGTCCGGTCGAACGCGTGAATCGGGTTGCCGAGGGCGAGCATGACGTAGTTCGTCACATCGACGACGTTCGAGATCGGTCGCATTCCCGCCGCCGAGATCCGCGCCCGGAGCCACGGTGGCGAGGGGGCGACGGTGACGCCGCTGAACGTTCGGCCGATATAGCGAGGGCAACCGGCGAGGTCGTCGATCGCGATCTCGACCGCGCTCCGCACCGCCGGTCTCGGGATCCCGCCCCGGCGGCGGCGCGAGCTCGAGCCTGAAGAGCGCCGCCACCTCGCGCGCCAGACCGTAGACGGAGAGGAGGTCGACGCGGTTTCCGGTGGGCTCGACGTCCATGATCGCGTCGGCCAGCGGCAACACGTCCGCGAGCGGCGTACCAGGCTCCATCTCCGGAAGCACGAGGATCCCGCCGTGGTCGGTTCCGAGCTCCAGCTCTCGCTCGGACAGGATCATCCCGCGCGAGAGCTCGCCGCGGAGCTTGGCCTCGCCGAGCGGCTGCTCCGCCCCGGGCAGTCGGGCGCCTGGCAGCGCGACCGCAACGGTCGCGCCCGTGCCGAAGTTCCAGGCGCCGCACACGATCTGCCGCGGCTCGGCCTCCCCGACGTCGACTCGGCAGAGCTGGAGCCGGTCGGCATTCGGATGCTTGCCGGCCTCGACGACCCGGCCGACGAGGAAGAGCGCGTGGTTGCCGTTCTCGTCCACGGGCCCGCGCGGCTCGACGGAGTTCACCTCGGCCGCACTGACGCTGAGGCGGTGCACGAGCTCCGCAACGGGCATGTCGAGCGCGACGTAGTCGCGCAGCCAGGAGAGCGGGAGCTTCATCTAGAGCTGCGGCACCTAGAACTGCCTCAGGACGCGGAGGTCGTTCTCCCAGAACGGCCGTACGCCGGGCACGGCATGACGTAGCTGGGCCGTTCGCTCGAGCCCCATTCCGAACGCGAACCCGCTCCATTCCTCCGGGTCGTAACCGACGTTCGCGAAGACCTGAGGATCGACCATTCCCGAGCCTCCCATCTCGATCCAGCCGGACTGCCTGCAGACGCGGCAGCCTTCGCCGTCGCAGATCGGGCAGGAGACATCGGGCTCCATCGACGGCTCGGTGAAGGGGAAGTAGTGCGTGCGGAAGCGCACCCGGCGCTCCGCGCCGTAGAGGGCCCTCATCACGTAGCGGAGCGTCCCCCGCAGATCGGCCAGCGTCAGCCCGCGGTCGACGGCGAGCCCTTCGAACTGGTGGAACATCGTGAAGTGCGTCGCATCGACCGTGTCGCGGCGGTAGACACGCCCGATCGAGACCATGTAGAACGGCGGCTCGCGCTCCTGCATCAGGTGGATCTGCGAGGGCGAGGTCTCGGTGCGGAGCAACCTCTGCTCGTCGAAGAAGAAGGTCTCGCGCGGCGAGCGCGCATGGTGCCAGTCCGGGAAGGCGAGGAGGTCGAAGTTGTACTCGACCGTCTCGACCTCGCGATCCTCGCGCACCTCGTACCCGAGCCCGAGGAACGCGTCTTCGACGGCGCGCCTCACCTGCGTGACGAGATGGAGCTGGCCTCGTGCGAACGTCTCGCCGGGCAGTGTCACGTCGAAGTCGGTGTCCTCCACGACGGCCGTCGTGAGCTCCTGCTCCCGGCGCGCCAGCGCTTCCTCGATCGCGACCCGGACCGCATTCAAGGTCATCCCCGTCTCGCGGTCGCGCACCTCGCGCAGGGCGAGCTTGAGCTCGGCCTTTCGACCCAGGTAGCGGACGCGCGCCTCCTCCACCTCGTCGACGGTCGCGGCCGCCTCGATCGCGCTCAGAGCCTCGGTTTCAAGCGCCTGGGCGTCCACGCGGGCGACTGTACCATCGGCCCGCGTGAGCGATCCCAGCCCGTATGACGCGATCGCGAAGCTCTACGACCCCTGGAGCGCGAGCGTCACCGAGGACATCGACTTCTATGTCGAGGAAGCGCTCGCGGCGGGCGAGCCGGTGATCGAGCTCGCGTGCGGGACCGGGCGGATCGCGGTTCCGATCGCCGAGGCCGGCGTCCGGGTGATCGGGATCGACGGCTCGCCCGCGATGCTCGACATCGCCCGCGAGCGGGCGCGTGCGGCCGGGGTCGAGGAGCTCCTCGACCTGCGCCACGGCGACCTCCGTGAGCCGCCGGTCGCCGAGCAGGTGCAGCTCGTCCTCGTCCCGTTCCGCTCGCTCCTCCACATGACGACGGACGCGGAGCGGCGGCGTGCGCTCGCAGCCGTCTTCTCCCTCCTCGAGCCCGGCGGTCGCCTCGTCTTCGACGTCTTCGCACCCAGCAAGGAGGACGTCGAGGCGACGCACGGGCGTTGGCTCGAGCGCGAGCCCGGGATCTTCGAGCGGGCCGACTGGGACGAGGGGGAGCGCACGCTGACGCTGTCGGTTCGCCGGGGAGAGGAGGCGTCGACGATGCTCCTGGCCTGGCTCTCCCCCGTCGAATGGTCGCGGCTACTCGAGCGTGCCGGATACGAGGTCGAGGAGATCTTCGGCTGGTTCGATCGCCGCCCGTATGCCGGCGGCGAGGACGTCGTCTTCGTCGCTAGACGGCCTGACTGACCGGGTCGCCAACGCGAACGCGGCCGGGCTCGACGACGTCGGCGTAGACGCCGAAGCAGACCTCGCCTTCGCGCTTCCCGCGGTAGTCGAGGATCGCCCGGAGCGTGTCGTGGTCGCGGAGCCCCGTGTCCGGATCGTAGGTCGTGTTCGCGCAGCGGCCGACCGGGCCGCCGACGCGCACCACGGCGTCGCCTAGCCGGAGCAGGCTCTCCCTCCCACTCATCCTCGGCGTGCGGCTCGACGCCGCTCAGCTCGACCAGCATGCGGAAGCGACGTGGATCGAGCTGCGGGTCGGCGAGCCGCCGCGCCAGCTCCGAGACCGAGCCGTCGCCGAGCAACGACACCGGATGCAGGGAGTCGGTGCCGATCCCGTCCTCGACTGCGCGGAGGATCCGCAGCGGGTTGCCCGCATACTCGGAGAGCGCGTCGCAGACCTCCCGCGCGAGCACCCGTCCCGGTACGGATCGCCCCCAGAAGTCGCCGCTCGCGGGCTCCTCGCCGAGGGCGTCCGCGCTCACCGCCGAGCCGTCCGGAAAGCGAAGCGTGAGCCGCTCGGACGCCGCGTCGTACTCGGGCCGGATCCGCACGAGAGGACCGTGATAGGCGCCACGGAACAGTCGATCGTCCTCGCGGATCAGGAAGAAGCGCCGGTTCTCGCGCACTCCCGTCTCCTCGAGCTGGATCTCTTCGGGGTGCTGGAGCCCGAGGCTCTTGACCGGCGCGACGTTGAAGCCCGCTACGGCCATGGTTGCCATCCGTCCCAGCGTAACGGTACGGTCACCGCATGCTCTGGATCGTTCTCGGCGTGATCGTCCTCCTGGTTCTCGCCCTCGTCTACCTCTACAACCGCCTCGTCCAGCTCCGGAACCGGGTCGAGAACGCGTGGGCGCAGATCGACGTCCAGCTGAAGCGGCGCTACGACCTGATCCCGAACCTCGTCGAGACGGTCAAGGGCTACGCCGCACACGAGCGCGAGACGTTCGAGGCGGTCACGAACGCACGAGCCCGCGCCCAGGCCGCACAGGGGCCGGCCGAGCAGGGCGCCGCGGAGAACATGCTGAGTGCTGCGCTCGGGCGGCTGATCGCGGTCGCGGAGGCCTATCCGGAGCTGCAGGCCGACGAGAACTTCCGCCAGCTCCAGGACGAGCTCGCACAGACCGAGAACCGGATTGCCGTCTCCCGCCAGGTCTACAACGACACCGTGCTCACCTACAACAACGCGATCCAGACGGTCCCGACCGTCTTCATCGCAGGCATGTTCGGGTTCACGAAGCGGGACTTCTTCGAGGCGGAGGAAGCAACTCGGGAGGCGCCACGCGTCGCGTTCTAGCGGGCCTCGCGATCGCTCTTCTCGCCGCCTGCGGAGCGGCGGGAAGCGCAGAGGCCAAGTCCTTCTCGCTCCAGTCCGCCGATGTCGTCGTTCAGGTCGCGGAGAACGGGGCGCTGATCGTCGACGAGAACATCACCTTCGTCTACGACGGCTCGTTCAGCGGCGCCTTCCGCGAGATCCCGCTCCGCGACGGCGAAGAGATCGACCAGATCTCGGTCTCGGAAGGCGACATCGCCTACCGCCCCGGAGCCTCGGCGGAGCTCGGCTCGGCCGGTGCGCCCGGCACCTACGGGACCGCACGAACGGAGAGCGGAGTCCGGATCGTCTGGCACTACGCCGCCAACTCGGAGGAGCGGCGCTTCCGGATCCACTACAGGGTGAGCGGCCTGCCCGTCGCCTACGACGACGTCGTGGACATCAACCTCAAGATCTGGGGCGACGAATGGCAGACCGGCCTCGGCCGCCTGACGGGAACGGTTCTGGCTCCGGGCGAGGTCACCCGTGCTTGGGGTCACCCCGTCTCGGTGCGCGGCGACGTCGTGATCGACGGCCGTCGGGCGACGCTACGCGCGCTCGACATTCCCGCCGAGCAGTTCGTCGAGCTGCGGACGCTCGTGCCGCGCCGGTTCTTCACGTCGACCTCCGCGATGCAGGTCGAAGAGGGACTCGGACTCGAGAAGATCGTGGCCGAGGAGCGCGAGGACGCGGCCGCGTACGTGCGCGACCGGAGGAAGATCGACGAGGCTCTCGACAACCTGCCACGGACGATCGCGATCCTGCTCGCGCTCGCGCTAGGCCCCGCGCTCCTGATCGGCAGTCTCGTCTGGTGGTACTACGGCCGCGAACGAGAGACCGCGTACGACCGCGAGTACGAGCAGGAGCCGCCGACCGAGACGCAGCCGGCTCTCGTTCCCTCGCTCCTGGCGCAGGGCGGGACGCCGGGCTCGCTCGAGTTCACGGCGACCCTCTTCGACCTGATCCGGCGCGGCCGCTATCGCTCGGAGCCCGTCACGACCGAGAGGAGGGTCTGGGGCGGGCTGAAGACGCAACAGGTCGCCGATCTCGAGCTCGAGCTCGGCGATGTCGAGGCGCCGGTGGAGGCGTTCGAGGCACCCGTTGCTCAGGTCGTCGACGACATCCTCGCGGGCGGTCCGGAACGGCTCTCGCTGTTTCGAGACCGGATCGAGGCGAAGCGGACCAGCAACTCCGAGCGCTTCACCTCGTTCAAGTCGGCCGTCGACGCGGAGATCTCGGGCAGGAGCTGGTTCCAGAACAAGGGCCTCGTTCTCCTCGTCGGCGCGGCCGTGCTGCTCGCGGTGGTGGGCGGGCTGACGCTCTTCATCCGGATCGAGTCGTTCGACTCAGTCGCGCCGACCTGGCGGGACGTCGTCGTGCTCGCGCTCGCCGTCTGCGGGCTCGTGAATGCCGGAGTGCTCGCCGTGATGGCGTTCAACCGGCGACTCTGGAGGCGGCGCTCCCCCGGCGCGCAGGCCGAAGCCGAGCGGTGGGAGGCCTTCCGCCGCTACCTGACCGACTTCCCTCGCCTCCAGGAGGCACCGCCCGCGACGCTCGAGCTCTGGGAGCGCTTCCTCGTCTACGGAATCGCGTTCGGGATCGCCGAGCGGGTCCTCCAGGGCGCGCAGCTCCACATGCCCGAAGCGCTCGCACAGGCGAGCTCCGTCTACTGGATCGGCCCCTATGGCGACCTCGGCTCCGGGCCGACGTCGATGGGGATCGGCGATCTCGCCTCCGGCTTCGGCTCGGCGCTCGCGCCGCCTTCCTCGGGCTCCGGCGGGATGGGCGGCGGCTTCTCCGGCGGCGGCGGTGGAGGCGGCGGTGGTGGAGGCGGCGGCGCCTGGTGACCCGAGGTCAGGCGCCGCGCGAGCGCTCGTAGAGGGCGATCGCGCCGGCGGCGGCGACGTTCAGCGACTCGGCTGCGCCCGAGGTCGGGATCGTGACGACCTCATTGCTCTGCGCCACCAGCTCGTCCGGTAGCCCCTCGCGCTCCGCGCCCAGGAGGAAGGTGACGGGACCGGAGAGCTCGAGTTCCTGAAGCGGGCGGCCGCCGTGCGCGGCGAGCGCGATCCACGGCTTCGGCGCGTCCTCGAGCGCTAGCAGCGGAACGCGGAAGATCGCACCAACGGACGCGCGCAGGGCCTTCGGGCCAAGCGGGTCGGCGCAGCCGGCCGAGAGAGCGACAGCTGCCCCGAACGCGTCCGCCGTGCGCAGAAGCGTGCCGACGTTGCCCGGATCCACCACGTGCCAGAGCGCGAGCGTCGTCTCCCGCTCCTCCCGCGGCAGATCGGCCCGCCGATAGACGCCGATCGCGCGAGCCGGGTGCGGCAGCGTCGAAAGCTCGGCTAGCAGCTCCGCCTCGACCGACTCACCCGCCACGAGCAACTCGACCGGCTCGATCCCGGCTGCGCGCGCCGCTTCCACGAGATCCTCGCCCTCGACGACGAAGAGCCCGAGCTCGGCGCGCTTGCGCTTCTGAGCGAGCAGCTTCCGCACGAGCTTCAGCGTCGGGTTCGTGCGAGACGTGATCACGCGAGCCACTCGAGCCAGGCACCGTGGAAGTCGGCGTGCGCCACGAGCTCCGGTCCCTCGCCCGGCCATTGCTGCAACCACAGTCCCCAGTAGTCGTGGACGCCGGCCGCCGGCCGGGCAGTCCAGACGAAGGCAAGCGATCCAGCGCGGCCCGCCTCCGCGAGCGAGTGGCAAACGCGTTCCCAGTCGTCGTCAGGCAAGTAGCCGAGGACCGCGGTCTGGAAGACGATCGTGAGCACCGTGCGGTCGCGCGCGGCGAGAAGCTTCGGTAGCACCTCGACCAGATCGCCGGCGAACGAGCCTCGGCGGCGCACGCCGAACCGCCTCGATCGCCTGGTCGAGCCGTTCGAGGCGTCCCTCCTGCCCCGGCCAGACGAACGAGCGCAGCCGCAGCGCTCCCTCGTCCGTCGTGACGTCGACAGGATCGAGATCGACGCCGACGCGATTGCGCACGTGCGGTTGGAGCTCGAGCAGCGCCGCCGGCACGGGTGCTCGCTCCTCGCCGTCGAGCTCGAGCAACGAGTCCGCCGCGCCCCACGTTCCGGCGCCGTACCTGTAGCGATAGCGATCCCAGATCAGGTTGAAGCCGGCACTCGAGCCGAGCTCGATCAGGTCGAACGATTCGGCGTCGGTACGGCGCGCCAGCTCGAGAAAGCAGGGCAGCAGCGTCCACGAGCGCCGGACCTCGTTCGTCTGGATCGAGCGCGCAGCGAGCCGCGGCAGCTCAGGATGCGCGAGCCCCGCATCGAGGTCATCCCAACGCGCGCTGCCGGAGAGGACGAGCGCGTGCAGGCCACCGAGCAACCGCAACGGCGCGTCCCACGTGAGCTCCCCCACGAGCGCCGGCACCCGAGGGTCGTCCGCCAACCGCCGACACAGCTCGACGTAGAGGGGCGAGCGTCCCTCGCACTGCTCCGCCTGGCGGAGGAAGACCCCTTCCTGCTCGGTCAGGCGGCTTTGGCCGACTCGTTCGCGGCCTTGGCCTGCTCGGCCACCGCCGCAAAGGCGGCAGGATCGCTGACGGCGAGGTCCGCGAGCACCTTGCGGTCGAGCTCGATTCCTGCCTTGTGGAGCCCCGAGATGAACTGGTTGTACGACAGTCCGTTCTGCCGCGCCGCCGCGTTGATCCGCACGATCCAGAGCTGCCGGAACGTGCGCTTCTTGTTCTTGCGGTCGCGATAGGCGTAGACGAGCGAGTGCTCGACCTGCTCCTTGGCGTACTTGTAGCTCGACTTCTTGAGGCCCCAATAGCCCTTGGCCTCGCCGAGGACCTTGCGGCGCTTCTTGCGCGCGTGAACGGATCGCTTAACCCTTGGCATCGGCTGTTACCTCAGCCCCAACAGGCGCTTGATCCTCGGCGTGTCCGCCTTCGCCACCGGCAGCTCCTTCCGGAACCCCCGCTTGCGCTTCGGCGACTTGTGCTCGAGGTTGTGGCTCTGCATCGCGTGCCGGCGAGTCAGCTTGCCGCTGCCCGTCACCTTGAATCGCTTCTTCGCTCCGCTCGCTGTCTTCACTTTCGGCATCTGTCTTCACTCCTGCGTTCTTGGTTGGGCCCAGCAGCATCACCATGTTGCGACCGTCGAGCAGCGGGGGCGACTCGACCACGCCGATCTCCTTGATCTCCTCTGCGAGTCGAAGCAGGAGGTCGCGACCCCGCTCCGGGTGCAGGTTCTCGCGTCCCCGGAACATGATCGTGACCTTGACCTTCGCGCGCTGGTTCAGGAAGCGCACGACGTGGCCCTTCTTCGTCTCGTAGTCGTGAATGCCGATCTTCGGCCTGAACTTGATCTCCTTGATGTTGATCTGCTGCTGGTGCTTGCGCGCCAGCTTCGCCTTCTGCTCCTGCTCGTAGCGGTACTTGCCGTAGTCCATGACCCGTGCGACCGGGGGATCCGCCTGGGCCGCCACCTCGACCAGGTCCAGTCCCTTGGAGTAGGCGTACTCCCGCGCTTCTTCGGTCGACTTGATCCCGATCTGCTCCCCGTCCTCGCCGACCAGCCGGACGTTCGGAACCCGGATCGCCTCGTTGATCCGGTCTTGTGGCTGGGGACGCGTCCGGTCCTCAGGGCGCCGTCTGGGTCTCAAAGGGCCTTCACCAAGCTCCGCAATCCTTTCTCTCTAACGACAAAAACCGCTGCACGCAGCGGCCACTTTTCCTCGACAACCGGCTCGGTTGAACCCCCACGAATGCTCGATCCGGGAGGTGAGGGGCAGTGATCCGCTCCTTCTTTCAGGTGGCGATCGTAGCAACTTCGGGCGCGGCGGCTACCCGAAACTCGGCGAGCAGCTCCTCGAGGCTCCGCGTCGACTGCTCGCCGCCTCGAGCCCGGATGGCGAGCGCTTCGTCCGACTCCTTGTCGCCGTAGACGATCGTGAAGGGGATCTTCTCGAGCTCGGCCTCGCGGATCCGCTTCCCGAGCGTCTCCTCGCGCTCGTCGACGTCGACGCGAAAACCCTCTGCTTCGACGCGGCCGCGCAGCGCCCGCACCGTGTCGCGATGCTTTTCGGCCACCGGGATGAGACGGAGCTGCACGGGCGCGAGCCAGAAGGGGAACGCGCCGCCGTAGTGCTCGATCAGGATCCCGAGGAAGCGCTCGAGCGAGCCGAGCAGGGCCCGATGAACGACGTAGGGCGTGTGCTCGGTGTTGTCGGATCCGACGTAGGTGAGCCCGAAACGCGCCGGCATCTGGGAGTCGAGCTGGATCGTGCCCATCTGCCACGAGCGCCCGAGGACGTCCGTCATGTGGAGATCGATCTTCGGCCCGTAGAAGGCGCCGTCGCCCTCGTTCACGGTGTAGGAGATGCTGCGCCGCTCGAGCGCCGCCTGCAGCGCGGCTTCGGTGAAGTCCCACTCCTCGTCGGTGCCGAGCTTGTTCTCGGGCCGCGTCGAGAGCTCGAAGCGCGCCTCCATCCCGAAGAGGTCGTAGAGGAACGCGGCGTAGTCGAGGCAGCCGAAGATCTCGTCCTCGATCTGCTCCGGGGTGCAGAAGATGTGCGCGTCGTCCTGGGTCACGTGCTGGACGCGAAGGAGGCCGTGGAGCGTGCCCGCCCGCTCGTTTCGGTGCAGCGTCGAGCTCTCGGCGTAGCGAAGCGGCAGCTCCCGGTAGCTGCGTAGGACGCTGCCGAACAGGAGCATGTGCCCTGGGCAGTTCATCGGCTTCAGCCCGAGCGACCGGTCGTCGCCGTAGGGGAGGATGAACATGTCGTCGCGGAACTTCTCCCAGTGGCCCGACGTGACCCAGACGGCCGTGTCGTACATGAGCGGCGTCTTCACCTCGAGGTAGCCGCGGGCCGCGTTCTCGCGCCGGCGCAGATCCTCGAGCCCGTTCCAGAGCACCATCCCCTTCGGATGCCAGAACGGCATTCCCGGCGCCTCATCGGAGAGGTGCACCAGGTCTAGCTCGAGCCCGAGCTTGCGGTGATCCCGCGCGCGCGCCTGCTCGAGCCGCTCGAGATGTGCGTCGAGGTCGGCCTGGGAGTAGAAGGCGGTGCCGTAGATCCGCGTCAGCTGCGTGTTCCGCTCGTCCCCACGCCAGTAGGCGCCCGCGAGCGAGGTCAGCTTGACGGCCTTGATCGGGGTCGAGTCCTGCAGGTGCGGGCCGCGGCAGAGGTCCGTGAACTCACCCTGGCGATAGAGGGAGATCGTGCCTTCGGCGGTGTCGACGAGCTCGACCTTGAACGGCTCGTCCTCCTCCAGGAAGCGCTGCTTCGCGTCGGCCGCAGAGATCTCCTCGCGCTCCCAGGAACGGCCCTCCGCGAGCTCGCGTTCGATCTCCGCCTCGATCCGCTCGAGGTCCTCCTCGCGGATCGGCTCGGGGAACTGGAAGTCGTAGTAGAAGCCGTTCTCGATCGGCGGCCCGATCGCGACCTTGACGCCGGGATAGAGCCGCCGCACGGCCTCGGCGAGCAGGTGTGCAGCCGAGTGCCGCAGCACCGCAAGAGCGTCCGGATCGTCCTTGTCGCGCGTCGTCAGGAACTGAATCGGCTGCCCGTCCTCGAGCGGCAGCCGCACGTCCTGGACGCTCCCGTTCGAGCGGACGAGTACCGCCTGTTCGGCCAGCTTCGGGCCGATCGCCCGCGCCGCGTCGAGGCCCGTAGCGCCGTCGGGAAGTTCGAGTTCCGTCGAGTCGGGGAGGATCACCCTCATGACCGATCAGGATACGCACCCACGCGAGGACGATCGCAACGACGAGCCCGAGGGCTCGCCGATCCCGGATCCGGAAGAGGAGCAGGGCGACGCCGACGACGTTCCCGGCGCCGACTAGACGCTCCGACAACGCCTAACGACCAAAGGAGACACGAATGCACCACACCATTCGCGACGCAATGACCGCCGAGCCCACGACGATCGAGCCGACGACGTCGGCGACCGAGGCGGCCCGAATCATGAAGTCCCAGGATGTCGGCTCGTTGCCGATCCTCGAGAACGACCGGCTGGTAGGGGTCGTGACCGACCGCGATCTGGCGATCCGGCTCCTCGCCGAGGGCAAGAGCGGCGACACTGCGGTCGGCGAAATCGCCTCGAAGGACGTCGTCACCGTCGATCCTCAGCAGACACTCGAGGAGGCCACTCGCCTGATGGCCGAGCACCAGCTCCGACGCCTCCCCGTCTGCGAGGAGGACGGCAAGCTCGTAGGGATCCTGGCTCAGGCCGACGTCGCTCAGAGCGGTCACGACACGCTCACCGGCGAGACCGTCCAGCAGATCTCGAAGTAACACCTCTGGAGTCCCGCCGCGCCCGAGCGCGGCGGGACGTCGCTCGGCCCGCTCCCTCGATCGGACTGCAGGATTTCGGCGCGCCGCCCGATAGAGAAGGGAATGCCTGCCGCCGTCTACAACGGCACGTTCTCGCGGGAGCAGGCCGAGCGCCTGCTCTGGCGCGCCGGCTTCGGACCTCGTCGCGGCGAGGCCGCCTCACTCGCGAAGCTCGGGCTCGAAGGCGCCGTCCGCAAGCTGACACGACCCGGTGGCGAGCGCTTCGTCGGCGCGGCGCCGCACGACGACAAGGGCCGGGGCCTCGCTCCGGCGGACGCCTGGGGACACGACCACATCTGGTGGCTCGACCGGATGGTGCGCACGTCGCGCCCGCTCGTCGAGCGGATGACCCTCGTCTGGCACGACTGGTTCGCGACCTCGCTCGCCGGCGTCGGCTCGCAGAAGCTGATGCTGAACCAGAACAAGCTCATGCGCAGACTCTCGCTGGGCTCGTTCGAGACGATGCTGCGCGACGTCACGCGCGACCCGGCGATGCTGCTCTGGCTCTCCGGAACCGAGAACACCAAGTGGTCGCCGAACGAGAACTACGCCCGCGAGCTGATGGAGCTCTTCACGCTCGGGGCCGGCCGTGGCTACAGCGAGCGCGACGTGCGGGAGCAGGCCCGCGCGCTGACGGGCTTCGACAACGACTGGCGCCGCGGCACCGGCCCGCACAACTTCCGCTTCGAGCGCGAACGGCACGACGCCGGCAGGAAGCGGATCTTCGGCAAGAGCGGGAGCTTCGACTGGCAAGACTCGGTGAACCTGTGCCTGCGGCACCCGAATCACCCTTCGTTCTTCGTCGACAAGCTCTGGAGCTACTTCGTCCCGACCGCACCCGACGGCGCGACCCGCCGCTCGCTGGAGAGGCTCTACCGTCGCGACCTTCAGATCCGACCCGTCGTCGAGGCGATCCTTCGCCACCCCGCCCTCTACACCGGCCCTCGCATGGTCAAGCCGCCGGTCGTCTACACGGCAGGGCTGCTCCGGGGTTGCGGGCGTGGGATCGATACGACGTCCTGGGCCTGGATCTCGGGGATGACCGGCCAGCGGCTCTTCATGCCGCCGAACGTCGCCGGCTGGGACGACGAGCGCTGGCTCGACACCGCGACCTTCCGCGGTCGCTGGTTTACGGCCAACCAGGCCGGCCAAGCGTTCTCGGTCACGGACAAGCAGGCCGGCTCGATCTCCGGCGATCCGCAGAAGCTCGTCGCGGCCGCGATCGCCTTCTGGGGGTCGCCGACGATCCGGCCGGCGACGCGCGCCGCCCTGCTCGAGTTCGCCCGCCGCGCGATGGGCGACGCCAACCACGCCTGGAAGCGCAAGTCGTATCCGGTGCTCGTCACGAACGCGCTCCGCCAGCTCGTCGCCATGTCCCCCGACCTCCAGACCTGCTGAGCCGTCCGATGGCCCGTTGCTGTAGCGATTTCACCCGCACCGACGCGCTCCGGCGCGCGGTCGCGGAAGCCGGGCGCGGCCTGCCCGCGATCGAGTCGGGAATGCCGATCCCCGCCGGCACCGGGCTGACGCGCCGCAGCTTCGTCGCGCGAGGCGCCGGGCTCGCGCTGGCCGTCTACGGCGGCGGCGCCCTTCTCCCGCGCGCGCTCGAAGAGGGAATCGCTGCGGCCGAAGCGGCCGGGCCACAGCGCGTGCTCGTCTCGGTCTTCCTCGACGGCGGCGCCGACTCGCTCTCGATGCTCTACCCGTCAGGCGACCCGCTCTACCGGCGGCTCCGGCCGAAGCTCGCGCTGGCGGAGTCGTCGGGGATCGCGTTCGCCGAGGATGCGCGACTCCGCTGGCACGGGTCGCTCGCGCCACTCGCGCAACTCCACGGCGAGGGCAAGGTCTCCGTGCTCCCGGGCATCGGCTACACCGGAGCCGACCAGTCGCACTTCACCTCCCGCCACTACTGGGAGGTCGGGGCGACGAGCGTGCGGATCACGACCGGCTGGCTTGGCCGCTACCTGGATCGCGTCGGCTCGCCGGACAATCCGTTGCAGGGTCTCTCGCTCGAGTCGCGGCTCCAGCCCGCGCTCGCGACCGCGCGAATGCCGGTTGCGTCGATCGACGGCCCCGACCGCTACGACTTCTGGACGCGCGGGGTCTGGGGCGACGTCGAGAAGCGGATGCTCGAGGCGATGGGCGCGCTCGGCCGGCTGCCGACCGGTGGCGATCCGGCGCTTCGGCAGGCCACCGGTGCGGCACGCCAGGCGGCGCGGCTCCGTGACCAGCTGCGGCCCTTCGTTCCCAAGAACGACAAGACGCCCGGCTTCACGAGCCCGGTGCAGTACCCGAGCGGTGAGGACGACGAGTTTCCGCGCCGGCTGGCCGGCCTCGCCGCGATGCTCGCGGCCGGCCTGCCGCTGCGCGTCGTGGCCCTCAGCGCGCCCGGCATGTACGACACGCACGACGACCAGCCCGGCGAGCTCGCCGCGGGGCTCAAGCTCACAGCCGACAGCCTCCTCGCCTTCCAGCGGGATCTCGAGGCGCGGGGGCTTGCGGATCGCGTGCTCGTACACGTCTGGTCGGAGTTCGGGCGCCGGGCGAAGGAGAACGGCTCGAACGGAACCGACCACGGAGCGGCAGGCGCGGGGTTCCTGATCGGGAGTCGCGTGCGCGGGACGATGATCGGCGAGTTCCCGGGCCTTGCGACGCTCGACAAGGACGGAAACCTCCGCGCGACGTCCGACTTCCGCGGGCTCTACTCGGCGCTCCTCGAGGACTGGCTCGGCACGGACGCTGACGCGATCATCCCCGGCGCCAAGCGCTTCGCCCGCCCGACCATCCTCCGGTGATCGCGGTCGGGGTCGCCCTCGTGGTGGCGCTTCTGCCGGCGCCCGCACGCGTCCAGGTCGGCGCAGACGAGTTCCGCTACTCGCTCTCGCGGCAGTCGATCGTGGCCGGACCGGCGATCGTCCAGCTCGTCAACTACGGCGAGGACGAGCACGATCTGCGCCTCCGCCGAGCGGGCGGGACGCGCACGTACGTCGTCGGCACGGTCCGCCCCGGCGGCACGCGCGAGCTCGAGGCACGCTTCTTGCCGGGGCGATTCACGCTCTGGTGCTCGCTCGCCGACCATCGCAGGCGCGGGATGAGCGCGACGCTCGTCGTCCGGCGGCCTTCCTGAGCCCCACCTTCCTGAGACGTCTATAGGATCGGGCTCCCCCTCTGGAAGGAGCATGAGATGTCGTTCATGGACAAGCTGAAGGCGATGTTCTCCGGCGGCTCGGATTCGCACGACGCATTCGCACGACGACCACTCGCACGAAGGCCACGACCACGATCACGACCACAGCCACGACGCCGCCGCGGAGGTTCCGGCGACGCCTGCGGCGCCGCTCGATCCGCTTGGCACCTCGATGCCGGAGGCCGGCCCGGTTCCGACCTCGATCCCGCCCGCGGCGGGAAGCGACGACGAAAACGCCTAGCCGGCTCTAGCCGGGCTCGTCTAGCGAGGCTCGTGGGGCCACGGGCTGCTCGCGACGACGACGCCGTAGAGCACGTGGTCGGCGATCAGCGCCGCGCGTTCGCCGAGTGACGGCTCGTTCCGGCGGTGCAGGCCGAGGATCGGAGCAAGCAGAAGCTCGTAGCCGAGCCAGACGCCGACGCCGTAGACCGGTCCCGACCAGACCTGCCTGCGGACGAGCCCCGGTAGGAGTCCGAACGCCGCCCCGCCGACGCCGCCGAACGTCCAATGCGCGAGCTCGACCACGACGTCCCGTCGCTCCGGGGAGATCCGGCGAACGAGCGCCGGCATCCCCTCGAGTGCGACCCGCTGCGGGGGAATCTGCTCGACGAGGCCGAGGCCCGTCGTCACCTTGCGGAGCCCGCTCATCGCCATGGCTGCGATCACGCCTCGCGCGAAGGCTCGGCCGAGCTCCCCGTCGCCGTTCATCCGACCTCCGAGCAGACCGAGGAGGATGTCGCAGGCGGCATCCGCGCAGGGTACTCGGGGCGGACTAGAAGTCGATCGTCGGCAGGTCGTTGGCTTCGAGCTCTCGGCGAGAGCGGAAGTCCAACGAGCGAGCGAGGTGCAGTCGCGCGGTCGAGACAACGGCGATGATTCCAGTTGCCGCGAGGGTCACGCCACCGATGTACGTCAGCATTGTCTGGACGGCGGGATCGAGCATTCGAGTGCTGTATCGGCGTTCCGGGCGTCGTGCTTTAGCTCGACGTCGAGCCTCGGATTCAGCCGTCGACCTCGAGCGTCGCTCGCCGGATCCGCGGATCGCTGAAGACGTCGAGGTCGTCGCGGCTCTGCGTCGAGAACTCCGAGACGACCGCGCCTTCGTCGCCGGCCTGGAACCAGTGCAGCGTGTCGGGCGGGATCGTGTACTGCTCTCCGGGCTCGAGCAGGGTCTCGTGCCACACCGTGAATACGCCGTCCGAGGGCACGCGCGCCGCCGGTCGCGGGGTCGGATCGCCCTCGGTGTAGAGGTGCACGACGCCGGCGCGGCAGCGAAAGGTCTCCTCCTTCCCGGGCGTTCCATCGAACGGCGGATGCCGATGCTCGGGACAGAGCTGTCGCGGGAACAGGACCAGCTCCTTCGCGCAGACCCGCTCCGTGTTGACGTAGACGACGATCTGGAGTCCGATCTCGTCGAGACGTGACAAGCCGAAGTCGGCGACCTCGATGGCGCCGACCTCGGCTTCCGTCAGCGCGATGCCCGCTCGGGCCAGCACCTCAGCAGCCCGTTCCCTCGCGGCGATCAGCTCGTGCCGCCTCAGCATCGCTCTCGAGTTTCGCTCGAGCCGTTCACTTGCCGGAGAGTGTGGCGGAGCTACCGTCGCCGTCGCAGCAACCCGCGACGCTTGGACGTCGGCCGGTAGGGGTCGCCGCCGTCTTCCTCGAGGCTCCGGCTCGGACCGGGCGCATCTTCGAGCTCGTCTGCCGGCTCCGCCAGGGCCGGTGCGCCCGACGCGGTCAGGCGATAGATCCCGTCGCCGGCCGTCTCCCACTGCTCCCCGAGAACCTGCCCGAACAGGTCTTCGCGAGCCTGAGAAGACGAGCCCGCATTCCTCTCCTCATCGTCATGTCGACGAGGCCGTTCCTCCATGCCCGGATTGTCGCACCATCTGCGACTCGATGCGTTCGGCCGTGCGATGATCGCGCAACTCGACATTCGGGGGGAGCCGTGGTCGCTGCGCGTATCGGTCTGGTGTTGCTCGTGGCAAGCCTGTCGCTCTATGCGGCGGCCGGCGGTTCGGGCGGATCGTCGGATGCGTCGGCTCCCTTGCTGCTCGGGGTGGAGGGGCCGCAGAGCGGGGAGCAAGCGACGAACGGCCTCGACCAGTTGCGCGGCGTCAGGCTCGCGGTCAGCCAGTTGAACGCCCGTGGCGGGCTCTGGAACGGGCGCAAGATCGTGCTTGTTCCGATCGACGACAAGGGCGACGCGGCGAACGCGAGGCGAGTAGCGAGAGAGGCGATCGCCGGCGGAATCCAGTTCGTGATCGGGCCGTACAACTCTTCGGTCGGGATCGCGAACCTCGCCCTCTACCGCCGGAATCGCGTGCTGCCGGTCTGGATGACGTCTCGCGACGAGACGGCGGGTGCCGGCGCGACGGTGCAGCCGATGAACTCGCAGATCGCGCCGGTCGAGAGGGCCTATGTGAAGCGAATCGGCGCACGCCGGATCGCGATGCTCGTCGACGACACAGCGAACGGCGCCTTCACGAAGGGCATGGCGAACCGGCTCCGTGCGGCGCTCAGGAGAGATGGCGCCTCGGTGACCTGGACGTCGATCCAGGAGACGACTGCCCCGGGGCTCACGAGCGACTACTACGCGGACCGGGTCGCGAGCGCGCTGGCAACCCGGCCGGATCTCGTCTACGTGAGCACGTATTTCCCCGAGGGAGTGGCGATCGCGAAGGCGCTGACTGCGCAGGGGAGCGCGCCGCGGTGCCTGATGGGGCTCGCGAACGTCGACACCGGCTTCATCGCGGGCACCACGTCCGCCGAGGCGCGCAGGTGCGCCTTCAGCGGAGTCCCGGCCGCGACGGAGATGCCCTCGGCCCGGGCGTATGTGCGGCAGTACCAGCGGATGTTCGCGAAGCGGCCGGGCGTCTGGGGCTCGTTCACCTACGACTCGGCCACGATCCTCTTCGCCGCGATCAACAGGGCGAAGAGCTTCGAGTTCGGCGCCGTGCAGCGAGAGCTGCGCAGGACACGAGACCACCGCGGAGCCACCGGCGCGATCACGATCGATCGGCGGACCGGTTACCGGACGACCGTCCCGGTCAGCATCCTCCGCGTCGACAGCAGCGAGCGCTTCGTGATCGCGAGGTGAGCGCACGGTACGTAAACGATCTCGTCGTTTTCAGGGGCGCGTCCGGTCGCGCCCGGTGCCGTCCGCCTTGCGGCAGATGAGGAGCGCCTCGACGTAGTCCCAGCGGTAGCGGTCGGGGGTATCCGCAACGCGCTCCTCGAGCTCTCCGAGGAAGGCGGCGAGGAGACTGGCGGCCTGGTCTTCACCCTCGCGCGCGAAGGCGCGGAGGAAGAGTGGCCCGCCCCACGCGGACACGCTCCGCACGTAGTTTCGCGCGAACTCCGCGGGATCGTCGTGCCAGTAGGGATTGTCGAGACGGAAGAGCTCGGCGCTCTCGAGCTCGAGGCCGGCGACGCGCCCGCCGTTCGTCTCGAAGGGGGCCCGGATCTCGTCGAGCGTGCGCATCCACACCGGAACGACGATCGCGGCGACGGTCTCGACGCCGATCCGCCCCGCGCGGCGCCAGTCGGCGAGCACCCGGTTCATGTCGCCGATGATCTCCACGTACAGCCCCGACCGGTCGGGACACGGAGCGGGTGAGGCCGGAAGCGCCGCGATGAATCGGCCACCCGGCGCGAGCTCCTCTGCGCGCAGCTCCAGCAGCCGTTTCCACTGATTCGCCGCGGCGACGCGCCAAGCTGCTCGTTCGCCCTCGTCGATGTGGTCCGGGTAACCGGGAAAGACGGAGCCGGTCGAGGCGAGCCCGGTTGCGTCCGCGACCCAGTGCATCGCCGTGCCGGTGACCGCGACGTGCACGCTGCCCGACGGCAGGCAAGGCGCCTGCTGCAGGGGGATGCCCGCCAGGCTGATCACCGTGGTGGGCGGCGGGCTGAGCTCGAGCGCCCGCCGGCATGCCTCGTCGTGCGCCTCCGGCGTGGCGTAGTACGCGCCCGTGCCGGCATCGGCGACCCCGGAGCCGGCGTCGCCCGACGCAGGAATGACGACGACTTCGGCCCCGTCGGCAGCTCCACCGAACGCGCGCTGAAGGTGGTCGGTGGCAACGCTCCACGGGTTCGTCGGCAGATCGACCAGCGCATAGATCAGCGGTCGGCCGGCGCGCTCCCGTATGAGATCGCGGATCAGGCCGTGGGAGTTCACCCCGTCGGCGGCCCCGAGATCGACCACGCGGAGAACCGGCTCGGCCGCAAACGCCGCCGCCGCGGCCAGGGCTGCGGGGTGGGTCGCCGCGAACGCGTCGCGCTGTGAGAGCGCGTACCGCGCGTAGTCGTCGGCCATGCTCGTGAACTCGGGGCGATCTGACAGCGTGCCGGGCTCCTTTCAGCGGCGGGAGTCGACCCAAATGTGCCCTATCGGGCGAGGCCCCGAAAGCCCATCCTTGTTCCTGATGGCGCGTCTGGTCGATGAGGTCAGGCGCACGAACGCAAGGCAGTGAGCCTCGTTCGGTCGATCCATCGACCATCACGATCAGGAAGGGACTCATGAGCAAGATTTCTCTGCGCCTCACGATCTTCGGCGCATCGATCGCGGTAATTGCCGGCCTCGTGGCGAGCATGGCCGGGGCAGCCGCCGCGGCGACTCACACGACCTGCACGTTCACGACGAATGACAAGACCAAGACCGTGGCGCTCGTCGCCGACTGCACCACCGACACGACCATCGGCGTGGCGAACGGCTGTCGACGCTCGACGGCAACGAGCTTCACGATCACGGCGTCGACGTCGCTTGGCGGCGTTACTACGGCGCGGTCGTCCAGAACGCCGGCGCCGTGAACGATGAACGTCAAGAACCACAAGATCGAGGGTGCCGCTCAGCGGCGATCAGACGGCGTCGGCATCTTCTAACGGCGTCGCCTTCATGCGACTCGACGGGCGGCTCGATCGGGACGTCACGCTAGCAACATCGGGCGACGACCGGCTGTCAGTCAAGGGCGCGCGATCGTCGTGCATGGTCACCGGCGCATCGGTCACGATCAGCGGCAACACCGTGACCGGCGACGGTCCGGTGCCTACAACACAGAACGGGATCGAGTCGTGCGCGGCGCGACCGGAAGATCACGGGAACACCGTCACGGGCAACGCCTACACCGGTGCGAACAACGCCTCATCCACCGGCATCCTCCTGATCGGCGGCGTCGTCTTCGGCCGCTCACGACCGGCGTCTCGATCACCGTCAACACGGTCACCGACAACGACATGGGCGTCTACGTCTACAACGCCGACCGGACGGGTCCGCGCCACGACCAAGACCAAGAACTCGGTCGTCAACAACACGATCAGCAACGGCAGGCCACGAACGTCTCCGGCAACGGCTCTCCGTACGGCTACCAGGTCGGGATCGTCGACTTCGGCAACAAGCGACAACATCGTCAACAACAAGATCAGCGGTATCGGCTACGAGCACGATCAGCGACGGCAGCAGCATCGTTCTCGGCAAGTTCGACATCGACGCAGCACGAACGCCGCGGGGTCGCAACAACAACCCCTAGACAGTCCGGCAAGACAACTGATGCACAGAGAGGCCCGCTCCGGCGGGCCTCTCTGCGTGACAGCTCAACGTGACACCCGGCGCACGGATCGGTCACACTTCCGTCATGGACACTGGCTTGGCGGTCGGCGGCGACGTCGAGCAGGCTCTGCAGAGCGTCGGCGTCCCGAGCTACGTCCTCGACACGACGGGAATCGTCCGCTGGCTCAATCCGGCGGCCGAACGGCTCGTCGGCGACGTTCGCGGTCGCCACTTCACCTCCGTCGTCGCACCCGAGGACAGCCACCGCGCCCGTGAGCTGTTCTCCCGGAAGGTGCTCGGCACCACCCCCACCGACGCGACCGGCGTCTTTGTGTCGACTACCGGCACGCGGGTGGCCGTGGAGATCAGTTCGGTGCCGCTGATGAGCGGTGAACGCGTGGTCGGCGTGTTCGGACTGTTCGAGGGACGCCCGGACGACACGCCCACGACGCCACCGCCGCACCTGACCCCCCGCCAAGTCGAGGTGCTTCGTCTCCTGGAGCGGGGCTGCTCGACGAAGCAGATCGCCGCCGAGCTCCACATAAGTACCGAGACGGCAAGGAACCACACGCGCAAGCTCTTTCGGGCACTCGGCGTCAACTCCCGACTGCAAGCCGTCGCCGCCGCGCGAACCCTCACAGGCTGATCACTCGGCCCAGTGGGGCGTGCCTTGATCCGTCTCGCGGTGGCACTCGTGTAGCAGGGCGTCTACACGCTGACCGCCCTGTCGTTCGGTGCTGCGATTCCCACGTGCCTCGGTTCCGCCTTGGCACGGTTGGTTCGGTGCGGCATGATCGGGATTCTGAAAGGCGATCGGGAGGTGCGACCATGGAACGCGCGAAGCTGCTCCGACTCGGCGGCTACGCCGCAGGGGTGGTTCTGATCATCTTCGGGATCGCGACGATCGCGATCGGGATCGCCGGGAAGAACACGGTCGAGGACGAACTCTCGCAGGAGAAGATCGTCGGCTCGCCGGACATGAGCCCGGAAGGGATCGCGCCCGGGATCGAGGAGGCGAATCTGACCGTGGACGCGCCCGACTGCGACGTCGCGGAGGAGCCGATCGACACCGGTTCCGAGGCTCGCTGCTTCGGGCAATACATGCGGATCCATGCGCTCGAGTCCTCCAACGGGCTCACCTACGCCGAGATGGGACGGTTCGTCTCCGCCTCGGATCCGAGCGACCCTGCCGGCACGAGCGACGAGACGGCCGCGGCGAAGGACGACGAGGGGCGGCCGGTCTCGAACGCCGCCCGCAATCTCTGGGTGACCGAAACCGCGCTCGCGACCGCGCTCAACATGTCCTACATGGCGACCGGGATCGCGGTCTTCAGCATCGTCGTCGGGATCGCGCTGATCCTCGCCGGCGTCGGTTTCCTGCTCCTTGCAGCCGCCGTCTTCCGGGGGGCAAGCCCGGAGGCGAAGCCGGCGTAGCCGTCGAGCTGGCGTGGCAGGCTCAGGCCGGTCGGGCAGACGTGGACAGGCCTAGCCACGCCGTGTTTTGGAAGTTCACCCCGCCTGTCTCGGGCAAACGAAAGCCCCGCGCTAGCAGGGCTTTCGTGCGATGGGCGGTACTGGGCTCGAACCAGTGACCCCCAGCTTGTCGAGCTGGTTTCGCAGCATCGACAGGCGACGACGAGCGGCGACGAACGGACGCAGCCATGCGGGTTTGCGGCCGTTATCCATCTGGAGATTGGCTTGGCTCAGGGAGTAGGTTCTCAGGCGTTTGGGCCAGGATTGGGCCGCCCGCAGGCAGCAACCCCACAGGCGTAGTACTGGTCGAAGGGCCTGCGCCGACACTCATTCGGACATGTCCTCGAGCGAAC
This sequence comes from uncultured Gaiellaceae bacterium, assembly GCA_963745775.1. Lineage (GTDB taxonomy): Bacteria > Actinomycetota > Thermoleophilia > Gaiellales > Gaiellaceae > Gaiellasilicea. The sequence continues at coordinate 199,824 of CAVUYY010000012.1, read as the reverse complement.
GAGGATCCCGAGCAGCCCGGAGTCAGGTGTATTTCGGGGGCAGCACGCTGCTTCTGCTGCCCCCGCAGGCCCGAACGGGTCCGTCAGCCGATCGCCTCGAGCGCGTCGCAGAACACCGCGTCGCCCTGCTCGAAGATGTCGTGCGGGCCGTGGACCACCACGCCGCCCGGCGAGAAGACGATCTTGCCGACGTCGTGGAACAGCACTCCGAGACCGGGGTAGGTCTGCTTGAAGACCTGGCCCAAGTTCGCCTCGGTGTCTGTCGCGTAGTCGTACTTGAGCGTAAAGCTCCCCGTCGACGTCATCGAGGCGGACGGGTCGTCGGAGCGCCAGTTCGTCTCCACCCGCTTGAAGTGCACGATGTCCGCGACCGGGTTCCCGGCCTTGTCGAACGTCGTCATCCCGGAGACCTCGATCGACCCTTCCCATACGTCGTCGAACCCGCCGCACGAGGCAGAGCCGGAGTACGTGAACGAGTCTGTGAACCGTTCGGGCGGCGTCGCGGATGCCGCACCGGCGAGCAACAGCGCAACGCCGCAGGCCGCCGCGGCTGATACCAGGAGTCGCTTCATGCCCTTCCCCTTTTCTCCCCCTTTTGGAGTACATGAAGACTTAGCACGATCTCGCGCGGCTGACAACGGGGACGGTCAGATTGCGCTTCCGCTTGGCCCGCTAGCCGTCAACCGAGAAACAGTTCGTCTACGAGCGCCTGCTCGTCGCAATTGCAGCGGCCTCGTGCGCTCGCGCGGCCAAGCGCCGATGCGGATCGGGTCGCAACCGATGGCAATCCACCAACGACGATACTCTCACCCGTCGGAGAATGCGAACATGCGTTCGTGACGGCCCAAGGCTCAGCGCTAACCCGTTTCCGCCGCGCGGTCGAGCGCAAGAGCCTTCTCAACGCGGAGCTCGCCGCACGCGAGATGGGCCAGCTCGATCTCGAGGACGCGCTCTCGCTCGTGCTCCTCTACGCAGGCGCCGACGATCCTCGCTTCGACCGGGCTGCGACACGCTGGATCGCGTCGCTTCTGCGTCGAAGGCAAGCCGTCGCTCTCGGAGCTGCAAGCGGCTGTCTGCGCTCTTGCTCTGCTCAGGCGGGGCGGGGGCGCGGCGGCGGCAAGTCTGCTCCAGGCGCTCGCGAAGAACTAGCGGGCGCATCCGGGGAGAACTCTCGAAGCTCACAGGCCGAGCAGAAAGGCAGGAGCTCGCCGACGCCGTCGGATCGGTAGCGCCAGCCGACCTCGTCGGCGTCGCCTCGTGGATCATGGCGGCGCAGTTCGAACAGGCGATGCGGTCAGCCACGCCCTGGAGGATACGAGCGTGGCGCGTTAGGACGGTACGACATGAAGCCTGGGCAGGGCGGTGTCTGGCAGCGCGGTGACGTATGCGGCCGGCTGGCCCCTTGTAAGTTCGTGCTTTATGAGACAAAATCGCAGTCCCATGCGCGCTTCCATTGCGCTAGGTCTATGCGGGCTCGTCGTCCTCGTCAGCGGTTGGGCCAGCGGAACGGCCCAGGCCCCGCCGGCGTGCTCGCCCCACACGAGCGACCCTTGTAGCCGTTCAGACGCCTGGCACGTCCGGGCCTGCCCTCTACACGCGGTGGTGTGGGCCTGCCACAGTCCGCGTCCACCTCGACGGCGCAAATTTCGGCTCCGCGGCGGGCGATGCATCGGCAAGCCCACGAGCTTCTTCGTTCGGGTCGGGCTGATTGCGAATCCCCCAGCCCGCCCCGCCAACTGGGTTGGACTCTTCATTCGTGATGCACGAGCCTCCGCCTCGGGGGACATTCAGACTTGCGGATACGGCAACGAGCTTTGTGTACGCGACGATCCAGCTCGGCGGCCCCGAGCTTGAGATAGCGGGCGGGACGATCACCATCGGACGATCGATGCGCGCTGGGACGTTCGCGCTCCGCCTCCAGAACGCGAAGCGCGCTACGGGCAGCTGGACCTGCGGCTGAAAGCCGAACACGATGCACCGCCGCACAGACCAACAGGCCAGAACCGAGTCCGTAAGGTTCCCTCGGATCCCTGACATCACTTGGGAGCCGTTCGTAGACCTAGAGGATCTAGAGGGCCTGCAGGAAGCTCTCGAAACGACGGGCTGCGACGTAGCGCTCCACCAGTCCTTCTCCCCCTACTACTGGGCCCGATCGACCGGACGTCATTGTTCGCGTTCTGCTCGACGAAGCCGCTCGTGGAGATCGCCGCTGCGTGCGTTACTGCTTTCGTTGCGTGGGCGAGAACCCGTTGGAAGGGGCGCGGCCAGGACAAGGTCGCGTGGTCATCTTCGGTCCCCACGACGAGGTGCTGAGGGAAGTAATTGTGGAGTCGGACGGCGTGGTGGTTGAGGCGGCCTCGGACTAAGCTGCCCCGCGTAGCACGGCCCAAAAGGGCCAAACAGGCTGAGGCGCGCCAGTCTGGCTTGGCAGAGCCTGTTGACGGTGACGCTGCCCTTGGCGGTCAGCGTGCCCCGGCCGGTCAAGAGACCTCGTTGGGGGTGCCCGATGGATTCTCGTACTGGACGAAAGACTCGCGCCGTCGAGCATCGAGAACGCGGCCGCTCACGAGATCGCACACGCTTTCCTAGGCCATGACGACGCCGACACGTCGACGACGGATGAGCAGATCGAGCGCGAGGCTCGCGACCTCGTCCGAGGTTGGGGCTTTCGTGGCTTCGGAGCCGAGCCGGCGAATCGTTTGGGCCACTAGTGGGCCACCGCAAATCGGTACGCGTTGCGGATTTCACCGAGAAAGGCCCCGTTTCCGGGGCCTTTCTAGGTGGGCGGTACTGGCTCGAACCAGTGACCCCCAGCTTGTCGAGCCGGGGCGACCGTTCGCGCCCGTTCGCTCAGGTTCGGTCAGGCGGCATGGTTACGCGGTTCTGTCGTTTTGACCGAACGGTGACCGAACCCGAACGAACGACGATTGCAGCCATTGCAGCCACGGATTCGTTGCCGGCCCCGGCTGTCGCAGGAGTCCAATCCGGGGGACAGCCCGGATGAGCGCCGGATGAGGACTGCGTGACCGGTGAACACCACGCTCCCTCCAAAGTCATCTAGTACGGAAAGGAGCTGAGATGCGCAAGTCGATCTTGCCCGGTCTCGTCGTGCTGGCTCTCGGGTTGTGCACGAGCGGTGCCGCCATGGCTGCCGGAGCCATCTCCGAGACCAACCACTACTCATACCCGAATTCCTTCGTGCTTCCGAACCCCTGCACCGGAAACCCGATCGCCTTCACCAGTGGCACCTTCGAGGCAGTTGTGCACGTGACGATCACTCCTGACGGACGCATCCACGTCGTCTCGAGCGGACACCCTCAGGGAGCTGTAGGAACTGACCTCGTGACCGGCGACACCTTCCACTACGTCGGTGGCGTCGCAGAGCAGCAGAACCTCGACGGCTCAGGCGTCCCCTTGGAGTTCACGAGCATGCACAGCGGGAACTTCGTCGGCCAAGGGCCGGGCAACAACCTGATTCAGCACGTCATCCTCCACACGACGATCAACGCCAACGGTGAGGTGACTTCGACCGTCGACCATGTCTCGATCGAGTGCCGCTAGCGCCAGGACGTGAGCGCCGGGCCGCGCGTCGGCCCGGCGATTTCTGCTCGCGTGCCCGGCTAAGGAAGCCTCGTCATGGCTGCCGCTGTTGGCGGCTTTGCGGTAGCGGTGGCGGTTGTCTGCCTGCTTGCAGATCCGGCAGCTGGTGGCGGGGCCGGCGTGGATGTCGCCTGTGCGGGAGAGGTGGCCCGGCATTGCCTGCTCCTTTAGCCGCCGATCCGCAGCCCGATCGGCGGCCGCGACGGCGGCCTATGACGCGGCGTGGCTTGCCGGTTGAGGTCGCGTTCCTGCTCGCGCCCCTGCCGAACGCACCCGGCGCAGGTGCGTGCTCCCGAGTCGGTGCCGTACCCGAGTCCGACCATGCCCGTGATCGCACGCCACTGCTCGTCTGTGACGACGGCTTTCCGGCAGACCCGGCACGTCCGGTTCACGACGCCCATTCCTCGCGGTGGGTGAGCTCGAGCCGGGGCCGCGGCGGCTCGTCGTGCCGTGAAATGACCCAATCCGCGACTTGTGCAAGGTCTGCACGGAGCTCGTCGAGCACCTTGCCCATCTGCAGCGGCGGCCTTCCCCGGAGATCGCCTGTCCGGCCGGCGAGCACTGCGTTGATTGGCGAGCTCTGCCCACCCTCGGGGTCGAACAGCCAGGCGAGCGCGCCGGTCTCGTCTGCGAACACGTCACGCGCGCGCTCGAGCTCCTCGATCGCGGCCGCGTACCGGAGCCGCGCCTTCTCAACCTCGCGCATCTGATCGCGCGACCACGCGTTCTGGCGGACGACTTCCGCGACGTTTTGCTGAGTGTGTGAGAGGGCGGCGAGGAGCGCGTCGATCCGTCGTTGCTGCTGCTCGACGTCCGCCCGTAGCGCATCCGACTCGCTTGCGGGATCGGGGCTTCCTGAGACGATCGCGTCCCCGAGTGCCTTCCGGTCGCGCTGCTCGGCCGCGGCGATACCCGCCTGTAGCTCTGTCAGCCGTGCGCGCTCACGGTCGAGCGCCGCCTGGACTTTCCCAATCTCCTCGCGCGCCTTGCGGAGTTCCTTGTGCCGGCTCGCGATTAGGTCGACGGGGTTCATGCCGACCTCCGCCCAGCAGGCTGCGAGCGGGCGAGGTGCTCCACGATCGCCCGCCGAACCTCAGCACTCAGCGAACGGTCAGCCTCCTCCGCGAGCCGCTCGAGGTCGCTGCGTGTCGCCGCAGATACCTGGGCGGAAACGATCACCTTCGGCCCTTCGGTCGCCGTAGCCATATGAAAATCTTATACCATGCATAGGATGGAGCGCACCTTCCCTTATAGTCGCGGGAGTGAGTTTCTGGCAGACCGCAGCGCACAATCTCCGTGCGGAGCAGGCCAAGATCCTTGCGCGAGTGCTGCTCGAAAACGACGAGCCCCTCCCGGCCAGGAGCCGCAAGCTCGTGGGCAGCCGCTCCGCGGAAAACGATGCCGGCCGTCTTCGCGGTTTGCCGGCCGTTGGCCGCGGGGTTTCCGGCGCCGTGCCCGGAACCGATCCGCTACGCGCGCTACTCGTGAAGGAGAGCCGGCGGCGCCGGCACGAGTAGCGTGGCGCGTTAGGACAGAACGGCTTTGCTCACGCGGGAGGAGCTCGCCCAGTCAAGCGCGAGACGCAAGCTGTCCCCGCGGAGGTCAGACCTGTGCGTGCGCTAAGGCTGGTGACGCTTCTGCCCGCGATCCCAGTGCAGGAGTGACGCTACAAGCACTCCCGCGGTTGCGCCGAGCAGAGCGAAAGTGCCGAGCGGAAGCAGCAAGAAGACAAGAAAAACGAGACCGCCAGGGCTGAGGTCCTCCGCGAGACTTACGTCGTCCGCGTAGATCAGTGCCGGAGCGAGCACGAGAACATACGCAGCTAGTGCGGCTAGCAGTCCGGCAAGTAGACGCGAGCCACGTCGGATCGAGAGCGCACAAAGCGCGCTCCCAAGCGCGAGCCCAAGACCTGCCCCAAAAAGTGCGCTGAAGGCCTCGTCAAGCGTTGCAGAGGTCGGGCCGACGTGCGCCGTGCTCCGCGCCTGGCGCATAAGTGCAGCCGCAAGACCTACGCCGAGTGCGCCAGCAACGCCTGCAGCTATGGCTATCCGGGAGACATCCAGATGATCCTTGATGACCTTAGTCTGCCGCCCAAGGGACACTCCTGAACAGTGGCCCACGCCGTGTTCGATAGCGGCCGACCGCTCGCTGGAGGCAAGGCGCATCCTCTCGACACGATGCGCGTCAAGGGCTAGGGTGCTCCTAATGCGCGGTCTGAGGACAGCCGTGGTCTTAATCGCATTCCTCGTCGCCTGTGCCTTCCTGATCAGCGTCGCGCTTGCAGTGGGCGTGACGGCCATCGCCATCTACGTCGGAGCATTGCTCGGCGCCTGGACGTTCGCGGCCCTCGTTTTGCCGGTGTTGTTCGGAGTCATTAGTCCAAATGAGCTCCTTGCCTCTTTGAGGGCGCGCCGAGCGTTCGCGACACAGCATGAGGGCGAGGCCCTGCCCGGCCGTCGGCTAGGGATCGTCCTCCGAAGGAAACCTGCTCGAGTGATCGAGGATTACGCCGGAACCACTCTCGCCACAGCGGCTCCGTTCGCCATCCAGCACATGGACGAACGCTAGGCCCAGGCGACGCGCGGATGCCTGCTCGACGAGGCGCCACCGAGAAACTCTCGACTGTGAGGAGTTGGTCGCGTCAGGCGTCATTCACGAACGCTGGCGCACGTCAGGGCGCTACCGCCTGAGTAGCGTGGATCAGTAGTTCAGAGGCCGCGGCGTCTTCGAGCTGCAATCCGTGATCTCCAGGCGGCGCTGCGTTCAGCCTTGAGGAGATTCGGGCGCTGGCTGGGGCGATCTGGCAGAAGACGGAGCCAAGAAGACATGCGGACAAGCTGCGAACATGAGCGCGAGTTCCTTCTCACGGGAGACAGGGCCGAGCGTTCGTTTTCCGTCCACGGTCATCGTCCCGCGGGCCGTGAAGCGCACCGACCCGCGTACCGTCCGTGGGCGTTCGCGACGCGGCAGCGAGTCCACCCAGACCACCCGTCCAGCGCCTACCGTGGACGGCGTCGCGGTGTTGGGCGAGAGCCCGTAGACGCTGGTGGCGCTCGCGATGAACGGGACGTTGAGAGCCCCTGACGCTGGCGAGAAGAGAAGAAGGATCCCCATCAGGCGGGGCGCGTGGCGGTGCCGTCAACGACAAGCTTGCCGGTGCCGGTGAACGTGATCGATCCGGTGGCCGGCGCGGCAAGGAGCAGCGTCCCCTTGCCGGTGAAGGTGATCGCGCCTTCGTGCCGTCGCTCGAGGTTGCTCATCCTCCGAGAGTACCCATCGTTCCGGTCAGCGGCCGCTGACTCAAGGACGACGAACGGCTACGACTCCGAGCAGCCATGGGCCAGCGTGCTTCGACCCCTGGAGGACGCCCTCTAATCGGTTCAGGTTAGCCCTGGGGGCCGCTCTAACGACTTCGTCATCTCGTACTTCCGGCCGTTCAGCTCAAGCGCGGCGGAGGCGACACCGAAGTCGCTCAGCCATGCATCCACACGGCGGAGCACGCCTCGGCTCCCGGCCTCGTTTACCGCGACAACGACGGCCGTGCCATCGCTCCCCATTACGAGGTCAGCCTCGCAGTGGCCGCGGAGCGTGCCGTGGAGGTGTCGGCCCTGAGCGGAGTTGCTGAGCGTGATGCGCAGTGTCCCCGGCTCCGGCTCGCATAGCGTGTCGGGAGGAGGAACGTAGGGAACGAAAGGCATTCGGCGTGTCTCCAGTCGCTCCGTACCCACATGGCCGGAGGTCAGGGAGTCCGAAGCTTCGTAGAGTCTCAGTGTAGTCCTCATATTCTGTTTTAGCCGGGCCCATAGCGGCGATGAAACGCCGGTTGGCGTTACCGATCCGACGGCGTTGGCGAGCTCCTGGTCTTCTGCGGTTTCTGTGAGTACCGGGAGTTCCGACCCGATTCGCCCGCCTCGGCGATCTCGTGGGCTAGTTGTCCGCTTCGTCCTCGATGTGGCCGATCGATACCCAGTAGGGCAAGCCGCTGACCCGAACTTCGGCTGCGGTGTAGCGCAGGGAGAGCAGTTGGCCGTCCTTGGCTCGGATCATCGTCACCCCACGATGGCCGCGGGCCAGAATCATGTCGTCGTAGATCCGAGGGGCCTCGGGTGCCACTGCGACGTCGGGTACTGCCAGGGCGAGGAGCTCCTCCCGTGTGTAACGGAGGATCCGGCAGGCCGTCTGATTGACAGCGACGTACCTCATCTTCTCGTCCGCGACAAAAATCAGGCTCGGCCCTTCGTCCAGCGCTTCGTACATGAGGAACTGCTGGATCTGCGGCTGCGCGAGGTTCCTGACGGTCTCGACTCTCGCCCCGTTATCGCTTCCCTTCGTCAATGGCTCATACGACGACGTAAGTAAGGGCCGACACCGCTACGTTCGAAGTCCAGCGTCTAGGGTGCGCTCGTCCGCGGCGCACATCAGTTCCTCGATGCGGCGAGCTAGACCAGCGGCATCAGCGAGGAGCTGGCGGACGTCGGCAGCGGCTCTTCGTGCATCGGCGGACGACTCCCGCGCTTCGGCCTCCGCTTTTCGGGCTTCCGCCGCGGCGATGCGGGCATCGGCTGCCACCACGCGCAGATCGGCTTCAGCGCCACGCGCATCCGCCAAAAGCCTGCTCACATCCGCATTCGCGGCCTGTTCGTCCGCAGCCGCGTCGCGCGCGTCGGCATCCGTCTCGCGAGCATCGGCTGCTGCCGCGTGCCCGCCGGCCGACGCGTGATCGTCATGCGTTCGCTCCCGGTTGTCCATTCGCACCTCTCGACCGCAAGCGGCTGCGGCTAGGCCACCGGGGAGGTCTCGCGAAACAACCGTCGGGAGAGCATCAGTCCGTAAGGGCTCGCCGGAAAGAACAGAGTACCGCGAAACCCTATTGCGGAACGTGACGGTTGAACCAACCGCCTGAGCCGTTAGACCCGCCACTGGTGGTCGCTGAGCAGGACGGCGCGCAGCTCGGCCAGCCCCTTCGGCGGATCCTCGAGCGCCGAGAGCATCAGCGCCCGCTCGTCAAGCGAGAGCGCCAGCAGCTTCACCTCGTTCTCGAGCGCACTGTTCGAGCCGGTCGGCCAGGTCGACGGCCCCGGCGACTCGGACGAGGTCGGCGAGCTCGTGGACGCCATCGGCGGGGACGGGGAGGCCGGCGAGCATCATCCCGATGAGCCTAAAGCGCGCGGCTTTTGTCCGGTTGGCAGTCAGGACTGCCGTGCTGCGGTGCAGCCATTATGCAGCCATTGGCTCGCACGCTGTACCCGCGACGGTGATCCGGATCAAAGGAAAACCCCGCCTGAGCGGGGCTTTCCTGCTATGGGCGGTACTGGGCTCGAACCAGTGACCCCCAGCTTGTCGAGCTGGTGCTCTCCCAACTGAGCTAACCGCCCTTGCGCGGGGATCTTAGCCGAGGAACGGGGATGGATCGACCGGGACGCCCGCGCGGCGGAGCTCGAAGTGGAGATGGGTGCCCGTGCACGAGCCGGTACAGCCTGCGCTGCCGAGCAGCTCGCCGCGCTCGAGCCAGTCGCCCGGGCGCACCGCTGTCGCGGCGAGGTGGGCGTAGAGCATCGTGTAGCCGCGCCCGACGTCGACCATGACGACGTTGCCGTAGCCCTCGTAGCCGCCGAGGTAGCCCGCGGCGGTCACCGTGCCCGGCGCGGCGGCGCGCACGGCGGGAGAGGTGAGGATGCCGACGTCGATCCCGAGGTGCATCCGGCCCCAGCGGGGGCCGAATCCGTCGGTGACCGTTCCTTGTGCCGGCCAGGCAAGCGAGATCGGCGCGCCGGCCAATGCCTCGAGGTGCTCGAGGTAGACGTCCACCGGCCCGTCGGGAACGGCGGTGGCGGATGGAGCGAAGACGAACATGACGAGCAGCGCGCCGAGGGCGCAGAAGGGCCGCATCGGCGCGGCAGGGTAGCAGGGCGGCGCTAACGGTCCGGCTCGTGCCGGATGCGATCGTGATCGGAGTCAGTCCGCGCGGGCGACCCGGCGAAATCGCCGCCACGCCGTCAGGAGCCCGACGAGGAGCACGAGGACCAGGATCAGCGCGATCAGGGGCAGGACGAACGCGGTCACGACGAGCAGGAGCGAGCCCGCGTCTTCGCCCAGCGAGAGCACCGGATTGCCGACGCCGCCCGTCGTTGCGGTCGAGACCGGGCGGACGGCCGCGCGGCCGGCGTGAATCGAGCCTGCCGTGGCGCCACCGAGGAGAACCGCCGCGAGCGTCGAGAGGTCGGTCTCGATTCCCGTCTGGCCGACGAAGAGGATCGCGCCCGAGGCCGGCGCGACGATCGTCCCGGCGACGTGCAGGAGATGGTCGACGACGGGGATCTTGTCGCCGACGAAGTCTGCGGCCGTGAGCGCGCCGAGGACGACGATCGCAAGCGTCGAGGTGAGCTCGTCGAACGGAGCCGCGAGCTCGACCACGCCGAGCCGGTCGAGCAGAGCGCTCGCGAAGAGCGGCAACCACGCGTTCAGGCCCGCCGCGCCCGAGAGCCCGAAGGCCGCGAGCAGGCTGCCGAGGGCTGTGTCGAGGCCCAACTAGAAGATTTCCGGGCACCACGGCTTGCGACCCGTGGCGAAGAGCCGGTCGGCGCGCGCCGCCGCACCCTCGCGCAGCTCGCGCACGAGCCCGGCACGCACGAGCTCGGACGCGCCGAAGCCGCCGAGGTAGAGCGAGGCGGCCTCCGTGACGTCGAGCGCCAGATCGGCCTCGTCGTCCGTCCGCTCGGCGCCGCCGTCCGCGATCCGCCAGCGCCCGCTGTTCTCCGGCAGAAACGCGTCCTCCAGCTCGAGCACGAGCGGCTCCTCGTCTCGCGTAGGAGCGCGCGGCGAGCGCCGTGCCGACGTCGACGAGCCGGACGAAGAGCGTGTCGTACACCCGCAGCAGAGCCCGGCGCGGATAGACGAGCGCGTGCAGGAGCGGATGGTCGATCGGGAGATGGTTCGCCCGGAACGTGCCGACCCAGTCGAGCCCGAGCAGGAAGCGCCAGAGCTCGAGCTCGGGCCCGTCGTCGCCCATCGCCTCGAGGATCCGCACGTGGCCGACGTTCGCCGCCCCCTCCCACTTCGAGACGACGCGGTAGAGCGCGTAGGCGACGGGCACGCCGGCGAGCTCGGCGATCGCGACGTTCTTGGCGGCGCCGTCCTCCCGCCGGTCGGGCGGGTCGTCGAGGATCCGCGTCTCCCACCAGTCGGACGAGCGTGCATACATCCCCGGCGTCCGCAGCCTCGTGCGCTCGTAGATCGGCGGCACGAGCTCCTTCGCCTCCTCGAGCGAGACGAGACGGACGGTGACGTCGGTGTTCGCCGGCGGTCGCAGCGTCTGATAGCCGCGGGCGAGCGTCAGCTCGGTGCCGAGCGCCGCCATCCCGTAGCCGTAGCGGCGGTAGATCGCTTCCTCCGAGGCCCACAGCGCGGCGAGCGGCTCGCCGCGGTCGCGGATGTCCTCGAGCTGGGTGCGCATCATGCTCGTCAGCACCCCGCGCCTTCGATGCGTGGGCAGGACGCCGACGACCGTGACCCCGCCGCAGCGAAGCTGCCCGCCGGGGATCGTCAGCTCGAACGGGAAGGCGCCGGCGCCGCCGACGATCTTCTCGCCGTCGAACGTGGCGTGCATCCGCTCGAGCGGCAGATTCGTGCCGAAGCGCTCGGCCTGCTCGAGGGTCGGCCAGCCGCCGAAATAGTGGCCGATCGCGCCGATCGCATCCCGAAGCTCTTCGACCGAGGTGACCTGACGGACGTCCATCGTCAGGCGATCTTCTCCAACGGCGCGTAGTCGAGCATCAGCTTCCGCTCGCTTCCGTCGCCGGCGAACCGCACCGTGACGAGGCCACCGGCCTCGATTCGCGTGACGACGCCTTCGCCGAGCGTTCCGTGGCGGACCGAGTCGCCGGTCGAGAGCGCCGGATGCTCGGTCTTGGGCTGGAGGTCGCGCGTCTGCGCCGGCGTGCCGTAGTTCCGCCACGACGCCGCTCGCAGGCGCTCGCGCTCGACCTGCCGCTCGGGCAGCTCGTCGAGGAAGCGCGAGGGGAGGTTGTGCGTCGTCCGTCCCCAGAGCAGGCGCGACGAGGCGTGCGTGAGCACGAGCCGCTCCTCCGCTCGCGTCAGGCCCACGTAGAAGAGGCGCCGCTCCTCCTCGATCCCCTGCTCCTCGATCGAGCGCGAGCTCGGGAAGATCTCCTCCTCGACGCCGACGATGAAGACGGCGCGGAACTCGAGCCCCTTGGCGTTGTGGATCGTCATCAGCGTCACGTTCGAGACCTCGACCCCGTCGAGGTCGTCCTGCGCGGAGAAGAGCGAGATCTCCTGCAGGTAACTGCCGAGCGTGGGCTCTTCGGCCTGCTGCTGGTACTCGCGGGCGCCGTCGACGAACGCCTCCAGGTTCTCGATCCGCCCGCGCGCCTCGATCGTCCGCTCGGCCTCGTAGGCCTCGATCGTGCCGGTGCGGTCGAGCACCTCCTGGATCAGCTCCGGCACCTCGAGCTCGGCGGCCGCGGCGCGCAGCGAGTCGAGCAGGTTCTTCAGGCCGGTTACCGCCTTCACGGCCGGCTTCGCGAGCCCGGCCTCCTCGGGATGTCCGAGCGCGTCGTGGAGCGAGATCCCGTGCGCCTCGGCGTAGGAGACGAGCCGCGAGAGCGTCGTGTCGCCGATCGCGCGGCGCGGCCGGTTCGCGATCCGGAGCAGCGAGATGGCGTCGGTCGGGTTGTCGAGCACCTGGAGGTAGGCGATCGCGTCCTTCACCTCGGCGCGCTCGTAGAAGCGCGGGCCGCCGATCACCTGGTAGTCGATCTGCGAGAGCCGCAGCGTCTGCTCGATCTGCCGCGACTGCGCGTTCATCCGGTAGAAGATCGCGATCTCGCTGCCGGAGTAGCCCTCCTCGACGAGCGCCGCGATCTGCGAGGCGACGTAGCGCGCCTCGGCGTTCTCGTCCTCGACCTCGACGACGCGCACCGGATCGCCGTCGCCGAGCTCCGACCAGAGCCGCTTCTCCTTCCGCTCGCTGTTGTTGGCGATGACGGCGTTCGCCGACTCGAGGATCGCGTTCGTGGAGCGGTAGTTCTGCTCGAGCGCGATCGTCTTCGTCTCGGGGAAGTCGCGCTCGAACTCGAGGATGTTGCGGATGTCGGCTCCGCGAAAGGCGTAGATGCTCTGGTCCGGATCGCCGACGGCGCAGACGTTGTGGTGGTGCTCGCCGAGGATCTGGAGGAAGCGGTACTGGGCGTGGTTCGTGTCCTGGTACTCGTCGACGAGCACGTAGCGGAAGGCCTTCTGCCACCGGGCTCGCGCCTCGGGGAAGCGCTCGAGCGCCTCGACCGTCAGCATCAGGAGGTCGTCGAAGTCGACCGCGTTCGAGTCGTGGAGCCGGCGCTGGTAGAGCGCGTAGACCTCCGCGACCGTCTGGTCGTAGAACGAGGCGACCCGCTCGGCGTAGAGCGCCGGCGTCAGGAGGAGGTTCTTCGCGTTCGAGATCTGGACGTGGATTCCACGCGGGACGAAGCGCTTCGGATCCTTGTCGAGCTCCTCCAGGCACTGCTTGACGAGGCGAACTGGTCCGCGGAGTCGTAGATCGTGAAGTTCGAGCGGTAGCCGAGCCGCTCGGCCTCGGCGCGGAGGATGCGGCCGCAGGCGGAGTGGAAGGTGAGGATCCAGATCGCGCGGGCGACCGGGCCGAGCATCGTGCCCAGCCGCTCGCGCATCTCCCCCGCCGCCTTGTTCGTGAAGGTGATCGCGAGGATCTCGTTCGGCTTGACGCCGAGCGCCGAGATCAGGTGCGCGACCCTGTGGGTGAGCACGCGCGTCTTGCCCGAGCCCGCGCCGGCGATCACGAGCAACGGCCCCTCGGTGTGGAGAACGGCCTCGCGCTGGGCGGGATTCAGGTTCGCGAGGTAGGTGTCGGGCGACGCGACGGACATCCGTTCGATGCTAGCTTCGGCGCACGATGGCGGTCTCGATCCGGGAAGGAGATGTCGACGACATCGCGGCGGCGGTGCCGCTCCTGAACGCGGTCGACCGGACGCGCGTCTCGACCGTCGCGGGCGCACGGCACCGACTGCTGAACGCGCCGCCCGAGGCGCGACGCAACTGGTGGGCGGCGAGGGACGGCGAGACGCTCGTCGGCTGGGGCACGGCGGGCGTCGACTACGAGACGACGGCGAGAAGCGGGTACCTCGGCGCCGCGGTCCTGGAGTCGCACAGGCGACGCGGGATCGGCACGGCGCTGCTCGAGCGAGCGCTGGCTCATCTCGAGACTCGACTCGGATCCAGGCGAGCGCGACCGAAGCGGGCCGCGGCTTCCCCGAGCGGTACGGCTTCCGGCAGACGCACACCCGTCGCGTGTCGGGCGTCGATCCGCGTACAGTCGATACCGAGCGAGCTCGACGCCGCGGAGGCGCGGATCGCGTCCCTCCGCGAGGTCGGCCCCGAGCAGATCTTCGTCGTCGATGCCGAGTCGGTGCTCGACGAGCCCGGTGATGACCCGATCGACGCGGTCGAGTACGAGCAGTGGGTGCGCGACTACTGGGAGCATCCCGATCTCGACCTCGAGCTGAGCCGGGCGGCCGTCGTGAATGGCCAAGCCGTTGCGGTGGCCTACGTCATGGTCGACGTCGAGTCACGCCGCGCGCTCAATGCCTACACGGGCTCGCTTCGGGCCTATCGAGGGCGTGGTTTCGCCCGGCTCGCCAAGCTCGGCGTGATGCGGCAGCTCGCCGAGCTCGGGATCGAGCTTCTGCTCACTGAGAACGACGAGACGAATGCGCCGATGCTCGCGATCAACAACCGGCTCGGCTACACGCCAATCGAGAGCCGCTACTCGTACATCCTCGATCGCTAGGCGGGCATCCCGGTCGCGGGACGCCCGCCCTGCGATCCGAGGGAGCGACTAGCGGCGCGCCCGAAGGGTCGTGCGCCGCGTGGTCGTGTTGCCTGCCGCGTCGCGCGCCGTGACGACGAGCGACAGGGTCAGGTTCCGGTTCCGGGCGTACTGCTTCTTCGCCGCGGTCGTGAAGCCGACCTTGAACGTCGTCGTGCCGGCGAGGTCGGTCGTGACCGTCCGCCCGCCGCCGATCTGGCGCGAGCCGAGGAGGATCCGCGCCGTGATCGCGCAGCTCTCCGAGCAGGTCGCGCGGAGGGTGACACCGCTGCGCAGGAGCGTGGAGACCTTCGACGAGTAGCTCGTGGCGATCCCGAGCGTCGGCGCCGTCGTATCGGCCGGCGCGGTGCCGACCGCCGCAAGCGCGCGCAGCGCCGTGCCGCCGCCGATCCGGCCGGCGAGCGTCGCCGCGCCGGTCGTCAGGTTGATCCGGTAGAGGCCGGACGAGACGCTCGGCGAGACCTGGAGCGCCGCGTAGGCGACGCCGTCGACGGACGAGATGTCGAAGCCGGCGTTGTCGCCCGCATCGACTCCGAGGGCGCCGACGCTGACGAGCGTGCCGGCGTTCGGCGGGTTCTGGATCGTCAGGAAGTCGCGACCGGCGTCGACGTTGAAGAGCGTCGTCGTCGTCGCGCCGGCGACGCTGTTCGTGTACGCCGAACCGACGACGCGAGGCGTCGAGGCCGCACCGGCGTCGCCGGCGGCATAGGTGAGGACGCCGTCGACGAAGGCGATCGCGCCGGTGTCGGGATGCGCTCGCAGGTTCTGGCGCGCCTCCGAGGTGATGCGGATGCGGTCGACGGTCGGGTTGAAGTCGAAGCCGAACGACGTGCCGGCGAGCGCGGGCGTGAACGGAGCGGCGCCGACGGCTGTCGCAGCGCCGGTCGCGGCGTCGATCCGGTAGAGGCGGCTCGCGCTCGAGAGGGCGAGGAGCTGCTTGTTCGCCGGCCGCTGGTCGAGCCCGACGATCTGCTCGCCCGCGGGAAGGCCGGTGAACGACGTGCGGGTGATCGCATTCGGTGCGTCACTGTTGAAGCTGACGAGGCGGTTCTCCGTGTCGACGCCGTAGAAGAGCTCGGCGGCGTCGGCTGTCGCTGCCCGCCCGAGCCCGGCCGCACAGAGCAGCAGGGTCGCAAGCAGCAGCATGCGTGTCCGGTTCATGAAGTCCCCTCCGAAATAGGTGTGGCGCGGATTCGTCCGGCCAGCGGCTGCCGGATCGGTACGAGCGCGCTCCGTTACAAAAGATTTACCGACCCTCTATCGTTCGGGCCATGATCCGGCGAGGCACCCCGGACGACTTCGGCGCCGCGACCGAGCTGCTGAACCTCGTCTGGCCGGCGCGGGTTGGCTCCGAGCGAGGGCTGCGCCACGCGTACGCGGCCGAGCCGGAGGCGGCGCAGCGTCGTTACTGGGCCGCCGTCGAGAGCGGGCGCCTCGTCGGCTGGGCAACCGCGTCAGTCGAATACCAGAGCGCCTCTCGGCCCGGCTCGCTCGCGATCTCCGTCGCGCCCGAATGGCGCGGGCGCGGGCTCGGCTCGGCGCTCTTCGCCGCCGCAGAGGAGCATCTCCGAGCTCTCGGGACGGCTGTCGTGCTCGGGGACTCGACCGACGAGGAGCCCGAGAGGCGCTTCGCGCTCGTCCGCGGGTTCCGGCACACGCGCACGATTCGCATCTCCGCCGTCGATCCGCGAAGCGTGAAGGCACTCCAGCCCAGCCCCGGAGTCGAACTGGCACGGCTGGTCGATCTCGATCCGGTCGCGGTTCATGCAATCGACGCCGAGGCGATGGGCGACATTCCCGGCGACGCTGCGATGGACGACGTCGGGTTTGAGCAATGGCTCGACGACTACTGGCGCCATCCGGACATGGATCTCGAGTCCAGCACCGCTGTCCTCGTGGGCGGGCGCCCTGTCTCCTTCTCGATGCTGCGGGTCGCACCGGACGGGCTGGCCGTCACCGATATGACCGGCACGCTGCGCGCCCACCGCGGGCGGGGGTACGCATTCCTTGCGAAGCAGGCCACGCTTGCCCGGGCTGCGACTCGCGGAGTGCCTCGCGTGATCACGGACAACCACGAGACGAATGCCGCGATGCTCCGCGTCAACGAGAAGCTGGGCTACGAGCCCGCCGGCGCGCTCCTCAGCTGGGCGCGGCCTTGAGTGGAAACGGCTTGCGGGCGAGCGCCGGCAGCACCTGGGCCGTGACCCAGAGCGGCGTCGTCGCGTAGCGCGCCGAGTAGCGGTAGCTGCCGTCGGAGCGGCGCAGGCGGTCGAGATAGCGGTAGGCGGCAGAGCCGGGCGCCCTCTGCGCGGCGAGGAGCGCCTGGATCGCCCAGGCCGTCGACTGCGCGTCCGAGCCACGCCCGGGCGAGAGCGCGAAACCACCGTCTCGGTTCTGGTGGCGGCGGAGGAAGGCGACCGCGCGGGCGATCGGACGCCCGCCGATGCCGGCGGCGCGAAGCGCCTGGATCGCGGCGGCGGTGTCGTTCGTGTCGGCAGCGCTCGCGACATGCCACGACCAGCCGCCGGAGCTCCGCTGCGCCGCGAGGAGCGAGCGGACGAGGGCCGGCGGGGCGGGCTCGCCGGCCTGACGGAGGGCGAGGATCGTCCAGATCGTCGCGTTCAGGAGCTTTCCGGGGCGATGCGCGCGCAGGCGGACGAGGAGCGCCTCCGGTCGGTCGCCTGCGACCGTGCGGGCCATCGCGACGAGCGCGACCTCGGTCGGCTCGCGCGGCTCCTGCTTCGCGAGATAGGCGGCGGCGCGGTCGAGGGTGGTCGGGTCAGCCCCGGCTGCGGCGAGTCCCAGCGTCGCCCACGCGGTGATCTGGGCGTCGCCGAAACCGCCGTCGTCCCGCTGCTGGCCGGCCACATAGCCGGCGGGGGTCGCGAGCGCGACAGCGGCCGCGAGCGTCGCGACGACGTTCAGGCCCACAGGACCTCCGTCCTGCCTCGGCGCTCGAATCGTTCCAGCACCCGCCGGAGCTCGGGGCCTGCGACGAGCGCGAGGACGAAGTTGCCGGCCCCGTGCGCGACGTTGAACGGCACGCCGGCTCCGAGCCGAGCCAGCAGCGCCGCCTCCGTGTGCGGGTAGAAGCCGTACCAGAGCCAGACGTCCATGACCATGCCGAAGGCGAAGCCGAGGGCTACCGTGAACACGGCGAAGGCGAGCCGCCCGTGGAGGAACGGGCGCAGGAGCCCTCCGAGCAGGCCGCAGCCGCCCCACGCCAGCATCTGCCAGGGGGTGTGCGGGCCCTGACCGAGGAAGAAGTTGGATGCGAGCGCGGCGACGGCGCCGACGGCGAAGCCGCGCTTCGGCCCAAGGGCGACCCCTGCGGCGGCCACGATCACCGTCACCGGCTGGACGCTCGGAACCGGAGCGAAGAGGACACGGCCTGCCGCGGCAAGCCCTCCTAACGTCGCGACGAGCGTGAGGTCCCGAGCCGAGACGGTGCCGCCCTCGAGCCAGGCGAACCCGGCGGCCACGACCGCGAAGGCGGCGAGCAGGACCGCGATCGCGCCGCGGTCGGGATCGAGCGCGGCCCAGGCGGAGAGCGCGAGCGCAGCCGCTGCGCAGAGGCCGACGGCTCTAGACGGCAACGAGCTCTCCCTCGAGAGGAGCTTGTGTTGTCTCAACACCAAGTCCGATTCGACGGTGCGCCGGCAGGTCGAGGTCGTGGGTCGCGACGAGGACGGCGCGACCGGCGGCGGCGTACTCCTCGAGGAAGCGGCCGAGCTCTGCCTTTCGGTCTGGATCGAGACCGCGCGTCGGCTCGTCGAGGACGAGGAGATCCGGCTCGGCAACCGCGACCGCCGCAATCCCGAGCCGCTCGCGCTCGCCGCTCGAGAGATCGCGCGGATGGCGGGAGGCCGCCCAGCCGAGGCCGAAGCGATCCAGAACAGCCTGGGCACGCGCTTTGTCGCCTCCGACGGCAAGCGCGACCTCGGCCAGCGCCGTCTCGCAAACGACGTAGCGGCCGGGATCCTGGGAGAGGTAACCGGCGCGCCCGACGCGGCGCACCGAGCCTTGGTCGGGCTCGAGCAGGCCGGCCGCGAGCTTCGCGAGGGTCGTCTTCCCGGAGCCGTTGGCGCCCGAAAGCGCGACGATCTCGCCACGCCCGACGAGGAGGTCGACCCCGTCCAGAACGGACGACCCGCCGCGGTAGGCGAAGGCGACGTCGCGGAGGTCGACAACCGTCTCGGACGGACGTGTCGAACTTTGTGTTGAAACAACACTTGCGCTCGTCCAGCGCGGCCGGTTCTTCGCCAGCCATTCGCGCGCCGCCTCGACCGGCGCATCGAGGAGCAGCCGGCCGGCCTCGACGAAGAGGACGCGCGATGCGAGCTGGAGGGCGCGTCCGACGCGCTGCTCGGAGAGAACGACGGCGGCTCCGAGCCGCTCGACCGCGTCGAGGAAGAGCTCGGCCGCGTCGGGGTCGAGCTGGGAGGTCGGCTCGTCGAGCAGGAGCAACCGCGGCTGCAGCGCGAGCGCCGACGCAAGGCAGACGCGCTGGAGCTCGCCGCCCGAGAGCTCGGCGGTCTTTCGCTCCCACAGGTGGAGGGCGTCCACCGAGGCGAGCGCCGCCTCGACGCGCGGCCAGATCTCGGCAGGCGGCGTGCCGAGGTTCTCGAGTCCGAATGCGACCTCGTTCGCGACGATCGTGAAGACGACCTGATCCTCCGGATCCTGGAAGACCGTGGCGACCGTTCCCGCCAGATCGGCGGGTCGGGATGTCCTCGTATCCAGTCCCGCGACGACAGCTCGGCCGGCGAAGCGGCCGCCGTGAAAATGCGGGACGAGGCCCGAAAGCGCCCGCAGCAGCGTCGACTTGCCGGATCCGGACGGGCCGAGCAACGCCACGACCTCCCCCGGCTCGAGCTCCAGCGAGAGCGGGCCGAGCGTCGTGGTCGATCCCGGATACGAGAACTCGAGCTCGTGGAGGGAGGCTAGAGCCACAGCGCAGCTCCCACGACGAGGAGCGGCGCGAGCACGAGTGCCACGCGGTCGACGTCACTCCAGCCGGGACGCGGCGCGCGCGTTGAGCCCGAGCGGCCGAAGCCGCGCGCCTCCATCGCCTCGGCGACCCCGGAGGCGCGCTCGAGCGACCCGGCGACGAGCGGCGAGAGCAGCGTCGCGTAGCCGCGCGCGCCCTCGAGCCGGAGCCCACGCCCGCGCATCGCCTCGACGAGCCCGGCGGCGTCGCGCTCGAGGGACGGGACGAGCCGCGTCGCCAGCGCGACCGCGAGCGCCGAGCGGCGGGCGAATCCGGCCGACGCCACGAGCCGGTCGTGGTCGAGCAGGAGCGCGTAGGCCGAGAACGCGAGCGCGAGCGCCGTCAGGCGCAGCGCGTTCAGAGCCGCCTCGTAGAGCTCGACCGTCGTGATGTCGAGCGGACCGAGCACAGGAATCGTCGGCCCCTCCCAGAGCACCGTTCCCTCCGGGCTCGACCAGAGGAACGGCGAGAGGACGAGCACGCCGAACCCCGTCGAGAGCGCGCCGAAGAGGTAGACGCGCCGCCGCTCCGCCGGCGCTCGGAGACAGATCGCGAGCAGGATCGCGGTGATTGCGGCGATTGCCCAGAGCTGCTCCGCGAGGAGCGCGGCGAGGCCGGCGGCTGCGAGGAGGGCCGCGGCGGGACCGGGACTCAGCGCAGGGGCGCTCACGGAACCTCGAATCGATGCTCGAAGCGAACGGGCGAGCCGCCGACGACGAAGCGAACGGGATCGCCTGCCGACTCGCCCACGAGCTCCGCCGTCATGCGCGCAGGCCCGGAACGAACCTCGAGCACGTTGGCGCCGGCCGGAACCGGCGTGCCAAGCGGCGCCACGGACTCGGCGTCGATCGCCTTCCCGAGCCGGCTTCCGCGCCGGGCAGACGCAGCGTCGTGACGGACGACGGCACGCCTGGTCTTCCCCTGGTACCCGTGCAGGAACGGCTCGGGGAACGCGCCGATCACGACACGTGCCTCGCCCTCCCGGTCCCAGGCGCGGTAGTCCCACCAGGCGACGTCGCCGGCTCGAAGCCGGTACTCGGTCGCGCTCCGGTCGCCCTCGTAGCCGTTGACGAACCAGAACCAATCGCGCTGCTCGGCCAGGTCTCCCTCGATCCCGTTCAAGGACTGCAGGAACCGCCCGCCATAGCGGGTCTCGACGTCGGTCTCGGCGGCGAGTGCCCGCATCAGCGTCTGCCCGGCTCGAACCTCGACGTCGACGAGCACCGTCGCGCCGCGATCGCGGGTGACCCAGAGCCTGGCCGTCCCCTCCTCCTCGCCGGCGCCGCCACAGCCGGCGAGGAGCAGGACGACGAGCAGCGCCGCACGCCTCACCTCACCGCGTTCGAGCGGACGGCGTCCGGGGCGGTCGCTCGCACGAGCCCGGTGTGCCGGCCGATGCAGGCCCGCCCCTCACGGGTTCGGAAGCGCTTGCCGTCGGCCGTCAGCGTCGCGCCGACTGCCCGAGTCCGCCTGCCCGCGTCCGTGACCGACTGGACGACGTAGCAGTTGGCCGGCAGCCGCTGGAGCTCGAGGGTCGGCGGCCCGCCGGTCGGCCCGAACGTGGCGTAGTACCAGAGCACGACGTCGCCGTCCTCGAGGACGACCTTGTCGGCGCCTACCGGCGGCGAGAGGCCGTTCACCTTGAAGACCCAGCCGGCCGAGCCCGCCGCCGCGTACTTGCCGACCTGACTGACGTAGTCGCCGAACGACGACGTCGTCAGCGCGTAGTGGAACTCGCCCGCCGTGCTGGCGAGGTCGAGCGCCTGGAGCGCGTTGGTCGCCTGGATCCCCGGCTGGGCGGCACCGTAGATCGTCTGCGTCTTGCCTTCGACCCGGATCTTGACGCTGGCCGCCAGGGCACCGGAAACCACGGTGGCTGCAACCAGAAGAACGGAGAGCAGAGCAACAAGTCTGCGCACGAATCCTCCTTCCGCGAGGGGTTCGATCGATGGAGAGCGCGGCAGGTCTTCTGACTCGGGGCTCCCTCTTCGCGGCCTTCCCAGCCTCTCGGCCAGTGGCGTTCCGCGAAGAGCGTCTCCCCTCACAGCGGCGGGACCGTCCCGGACTTGCACCGGGTTCCCTCACCGTGCTCCGTTTGTGGGGCGAGCCTACCATCGGGCCGGTGACAACGACGTCCGCGCTCCGGCTCTGGCTTCCGGTCGTCCTTTGGGCGGCGGTGATCTTCGCGTTCTCGTCCGTTCCCGATCTCGGGACGGGCCTCGGCGGCTGGGATCTCGTGCTCCGGAAGCTGGCGCACACGGTCGAGTACGCGATCCTCGGGTTGCTGCTCGTCCGCGCACTCCGGCGCGAGCTGCCGGCCCTCGTGCTCGGCGTCGCCTACGCGAGCTCGGACGAGCTCCACCAGCACTTCGTCCCCGGCCGCCGGGGTGCGCCGCTCGACGTGCTGATCGACGCCGTCGGTGTCGCGCTCGGGATTCTCGCGTGGCGGCTGCTGACGCTCCGGCGCGACCGCTAGATTCCCGGCGTGGATGCAAAGGAGATGCCCGACCGTCAGTTCGAGGCGATCCTGGCCCGGCTCGACCGGATCACCGAGGAGCTCGCCCGCCTGAACCGGGCCCAGGAATCGGCCGAGGGCTTCAACCTCGTCGCGCGCGAGCTTCGCAACCTGAACGAGTCGCTGAACGCGCTCGCCTACGCCGCGCTCGGCCAGAGCCCCGCGTCGGTCCGCCGCCGTACGGGCTAGCCCAGCGCGCTGCACGTAGCGCTCGGCCGAGCGGCGGACGATCTCGTTCCCGTCCCGCTCGACGACCCGCTCCCACCAGGCCCCGACGATCCGCTCGAAGCGCCACGGCTCGAGCGCCGCGGCGATCCGCTCCACCTCTCGCGCAGGCAGCGGGATCAGGTTCGGATAGCTCCACATGAAGCTGACGAAGTGCCGGTCCGGGATCACCTGGACGATGTCGCCGGCGAGCAGCGTCTCGCCGTGATGCAGCACGGTGCCGCCCTCGAAGTGGCCGCCGAGCCGGAGCAGCGTGGCGCCGCCCCCGAGTTCCTTCGTCTCGCCCGACCAGAGCTCGATCGCCGGATCCGGACGCATGATCCACTCGCGATCGGCCTCGTGGAGCAGGATCGGGACGCCGTCCCGAGCGCCCGCGACCACTCGACCATCCCGGAGTAGTAATGCGGATGCGAGATCGCGATCGCTCGGACCTCGCCGCGTGCCCGCACCGCCTCGAGCGCCGCGTCGTCGACGAGCGGGATCATGTCCCAGAGGACGTTCCCCTCCCCGGTCTCGAGCAGGAGCATCCGCTGGCCGATCGCGAACGAGGGCTCGACGCCGACCCCGAGCATCCCGGCGTCCTCGCGCAGCTCGCACCGATGCTCGCGGGCGAGCTCTGCGGGCGTCGTCCAGCGCTGACCGCCGAGCCCGACGTACTGCCGCTCGTCCTCGCAGATCGGGCAGGCCGTCGGCGGCTCGTCGCTCTCGGCGAATTGGGTCGCGCAGGTGCAGCAGATCCAGTTCACGCTCAGGGCGTGAGCCGGAAGATCGTGCCACCGCCCGAGGCTGCGAAGAGCTCACCCGCGCTGTCCTCGCCGAAGGAGGTGAGATTCGGGATCTTGAAGTCCTCGCGCCGCAGCCCACTCGCCTTGCCGTCGACGACGGCGAAGCTCCAGACGATCCCGCTGCAGTAGTCGCCGTAGATGTAGCGACCGCGTAGGGCGCGGTTGGCGCCGCGGTAGACGTGGCCGCCGGTGATCGAGCAGCCGTCGTCGTGGGAGTACTCGGCGATCGGATTGACGAGCTTGCCCGGCCCGAGGCCCTTGTCCTCGAACTTGGAGCGGCCTTCGAAGACGTCCCAGCCGTAGTTCTCGAGCCCGGGGCTCGACTTCGGCGTGAAGTTGACCTCCTCGATCTGCCCTTGGCCGACATCGCCGATCAGGAGATCGCCCGTCAGCCGGTCGAACGAGATCCGCCACGGATTGCGAAGGCCGAGCCCCTCGATCCGCACGCCCTTCGTCGCAACGTCCAGCGAGAGCAGCTTTCCGAGCCTCGAGCCCAGGCTCTGCGCGCGGTTCTCCGGATCCCCGCCGCCCCCGCCGTCGCCCATCCCGACGTAGAGGCGTCCATTCGGGCCGAAGACGACGTGGCCGCCGTTGTGATTCGAGAAGGGCTGCTGGATGAAGAGCAACCGGCGGGCCGAGCTCGGAATCGCACGCGTGCCGTTCGAGCGGTACTCGACCACGTTCGTATGGCCGTTGCGGTCCGTGTAGTTGACGTAGAACCGCCTGTTCTTGGCGTACTCCGGATGGAAGGCGACCGAGAGCAGCCCTCGCTCGCCGCCGGCGGAGACCAGCGACCGGACGTCGAGGAACGGCGCGTCGCGCAGCCGCCCGCGCTCGAAGACGCGGATCAGCCCGCCCTGCTCGACGATGTAGAGCCGTCCCGCCTGGCCCTTGACGCCGACGACGTGGAGCGGCGCGTTCAGCCCACTGACAAGCGCGCGCGGCCGGAACGAGGAGCGCTCGACCTGCTGCGGCGCTTGCGCGCTCGTCGAGCCCACGCTCTCGTCGGCCGCAGCCCCGGACGAGCAAGCGACCCCGAGCGCGCACAGCAGCGCGAGTACCGCAGACGACCGCACGCCGAGCACGATAGCCAGCGCGGAGTAGTCTCCGCAGCGTGAAGATCTTCGTCGTCGGCGCGGGTCAAGTCGGTGTGACGGTCGTCCGGGCGCTGCACGACGAGCACGACCTGACGGTGTTCGATCTGGACGGATCGAGGCTCATGGCGCTCTCGAGCCGCTACGACGTGGCGACGGTCGAGGGGAACGGCGCGAGCCGTCGAGTCCTCTCCGAAGCGGGGATCGCGACGGCCGACCTGCTGATCGCCTGCACCTCGCGCGACGAGGCGAACATCGTCTCCGCGATGATCACGAAGGCGATCGCGTCGCACATCACGACCGTGGTGCGGACGACGAATCCGGAGTACCTCGAGGTGTGGCGGGAGGGCCAGCTCGACGTCGACTTCATCGTCTCGTCCGAGCTCGAGACCGCTCACGCGATCTCGAGGACGATCGGCGTTCCGGCCGCCCGGCAGACGGACGTCTTTGCGGAGGGCCAGGTACAGCTCGTCGAGTTCGACATCGAGCAGGGAGCGAGCGGCGAGCTCCTCGGCGTCCCGCTGCGCGACGCGAAGCTGCCTGCCGAGTCGAAGATCGCGAGCATCATCCGCGGCGACGAGATGATCCTCCCCGGCGGAGCCGCGATGATCGAGGCCGGCGACCGGATCGTCGTGATCGGCTCCCCGCAGGCGGCGCTCGAGTGGAGCGAGCTGATCGCTCCCGGCTCCGGCAAGGTGCGCGACGTCGTGATCTTCGGGGCGGGCCGGGCCGGCACCGCGATCGCCCGGCAGCTGCTCGAGCAGGGAATCGGAGTCAGGCTGATCGAGGCGGATCGGGAACGGGCCAGATCGATTGCGGACGAGCTCCAGGGCGCCCGGGTCTACAACGCCACCGGCACGGATCCGGACTTCCTGGAGCGGGAGCGGATCGGCGACGCGCAGGTCGCGATCTTCGCGATGCGGGAGGACATGAAGAACCTCTACGCGGCGACGCTCGCCAAGCTCAACGGCGTCCGGTTCACGATTGCGATCGTCCACGACCCCGATTCGATCCCGGTGTTCGAGCACGCCGGAATCGACGTCACTGTCAATCCGCGTCAGGTCACCGCCGAGGAGATCGCCCGCTTCGCCCACGACCCGCGCACGCAGCAGGTCGCGATGCTCGAAGGCGACCGGTTCGAGGTGCTCGACATCACGACCCGCCCGGGCAGCGAGTACGTCGGGAAGGCTTTCAGCGAGATGCCGATCCGCGGCGCCTTGATCGGCGCGATCGTCCGCGACGGCACGGCCATCTTCCCGCGCCGCGACGACGTGCTGCGGCCCGGCGACCGCGCGATCATCTTCACCGAGTCGCGACGCGTGCCCGAGGTCGAGCGGGCGCTGTGAAGACCGCGTCGAGGCTTCGGGGCGCCTCGAAGCCCCGGCTCCTGGCCGTGGACGTGCGCGGCACGCTCAATCTGGTCGCCACGCTCACGAAGTACCTCAGCCTCGCGACGCTCTTCCCGGCGGTCGTCGCGCTCGGCTACGGCGAGTCGCCCTGGCCCTTCCTGGGCGCTGGCGCGATCGTCGGCGGCGCCGCCGTCCTCCTCGAGTGGACGACGAAGGGCCAGGCACGGATCGGGACGCGGGAAGGCTTCCTCGTGATCGCGCTGACCTGGCTCATGGCGGCTGCCGTCGGCGCGCTGCCGTTCCTCCTCTCGGGCGATCCGCAGCTCGATCGTCCTCTGGACGCCTACTTCGAGTCGATGTCGGGCTTCACGACCACGGGTGCCAGCGTGCTCACGAACGTCGAGGAGCTTTCGCGCTCGCTCGTGCTCTGGCGCCAGTTCACCTCGTGGCTCGGCGGGATCGGGATCATCGTTCTCGCGCTTGCCGTGCTTCCACGACTGCGGGTCGGCGGCCGCCAGTTGCTCGAGTCGGAGATGCCGGGGCCGGAGATCGAGAGCCTGAGCACCCGCATCGTCGATACGGCGCGCCGGGTCTGGTGGCTCTATCTCGGGCTGACCGTGGTGCTCGTCGCGATCCTCACGGCGTTCGGCCTGACCGGGATCGACGACGAGATGACGCTCTTCGAGGCGGTCGCGCACGCCTTCGCGACCATTCCCACCGGCGGCTTCGGCACCCGGCTGACCTCCGTCGCGGAGTTCTCGGCCGCGTCGCAGTGGGCGATCGCGCTCTTCATGATCCTGGCGGGCGCCAACTTCGCGCTGATGTACATGGCGCTCGCGCGGCGGAACGCGCGGGTCTTCGCGCGCGACGAGGAGTTCCGGCTCTACCTCGGCGTGCTCGCGCTCGGGTCGATCGTGATCGGGATCGAGTTGCTGACAGAAGGAGTCGCGACCGGCGAGGAAGGCGTCCGCCAGGCCGTCTTCCAGGCCGTCTCGATCATGACGACCACGGGCTTTGCCAACACGGACTTCGCGACCTGGCCGGTGCTGGCCTCGATGACGCTCGTGGGGCTGATGTTCGTGGGCGGCTCCGCCGGGTCGACCTCCGGCTCGGTGAAGGTCGTCCGGCACCTGCTGCTCGGCAAGATCCTGCGACGCGAGGTCGACCAGACGGTGCATCCCGAGGTCGTGCTGCCGGTGCGGCTCAACCGCCGCGTCGTCGACGAGCGAACGCTGCGCGCAGTCTCGAGCTTCATCCTCCTCTACATCGGGATCTTCGTCGTCGGCGCGACGCTGCTCGCGGCCGACGCCGCGCGGACGGGCCTCGAGTTGAGCGTCGTTCGACGCCATCGCGGCGGCGGCGACGACGCTCGGAAACGTCGGCCCCGGCTTCGGTGTCGCCGGCCCCTACGGCTCGTTCGAGCCGTTCAGCGACTTCTCGACGTTGGTCATGGTCCGGCTGATGTGGCTAGGACGATTAGAGGTGATCCCGATCGTCGTGCTCGCCTCGCGCCACTACTGGCGGACCGTGTAACGCCGGGTTAGCGCTTGAGGAGGACGCGCTTGAGCTCGTCCTCCTTGCCCGGCTCGAGCACCGCGAGAACCTGATCCCCGGGACGCAGCACCGTCCGATCCTCGGCGAGCTCCGAGCGGCCGTTCCGCATCACGGAGATCAGCCGCGAACCCGCGGGCAGGTTGAGCCCGGCGAGCCGCTTGCCCGCCGCGGGCGAGTCGCGGTCGATCTGGAGCTCGACGATCTCGAGGTTCTCCTTGCGGAGCTCGAGCAGGTGGACGATCCCGTGCTCGGGAACCTCGTGCTCGACGAGGCCGAGGATGTTCGAGGTGGCGCAGACGGTCTGCGAGATCCCGAGCAGGTCGAAGTGCTCCTGGTTGCGCGGATCGTTCACCCGGGCGACGACCTTCGGGACGCGATAGCCCTCGCGCGCGAGCTGGCAGATGATCAGGTTGTCCTCGTCGTCGCCGGTCGCGGCCAGGACGAGCTGCGGCGGCCGGCCGATCCCGGCCAGCTCGAGCACGTGGAGCTCGGTCGCGTCGCCGAGCTGCACCTGATGCTGGAACTCCTCCTGCAGCTGCTCGAAGCGAGGCGGCCGCTGCTCGATCAGCGTCACCTCGTGCCCCATCCGCAGGAGCGAGCGGGCGACGTTCGCCCCGACCTTGCCCCCTCCCGCGACGATCGCGTACATCAGGCGAGAGCCTTCTCGGCGATCCGGACGCGAGTGGCGAGCTCCGAGATCGCGGTCTGGGTCGGGCAGACGGTCTCCATCCCGCGCTTGGCGTAGAACTCGGCTCGCGCTGGGTCGAGGATTCGCACGACCACATGATCGATCCCGTAGCGCTTCTTCACGACCTGGGCGATCACGAGATTCGTGTTGTCGCCGTTCGTAGCGACGACGACCGCATCGGCCTCGTCGGCCCCGGCGCGGCGGAGGATCTCCGAGTCCATCCCGTGCCCGACCACGAAGCCGCCGGACCAGTTCGCTCCGAGCCGCGCGAGTGCCTCCTCCTTCTCGTCGACCGCGGTCACGTCCCAGCCGTCGTCTCGAAACTCACGCGCGACGGCGGAACCGACGCGCCCACACCCGATCACCACGAGCTTCATGCGCTCAGGGTACTCCCCTGCGTGCTCCCTGGGGCCTCGTCCAGGACGCCTTGCGGGAAGGCGACGACGAGCACCTCGCAGGGCGCGTTCCGCAGCACGTAGTCCACCGTCGGCGAGAAGAAGGCCGACTGCCGTCGCCAGCGCGCCGCCGAGCCGAGCACGATCAGATCCGAGTTGCGCGCCCCGGCCTCGGCAACGATCGCCTGGCCGATCGAGCGAGCGCGCACCGTGACCGGATTGACGGCGATGCCGTGCTCCTCGCCGAGGAGCTGTGCCTCTCCAAGCGACGCGGCCGCGCGCTCGTCCTGCTCGACGAGGTCGGCGTCGAGCTCGAGCTCGAGCGGAACGCGGATCACGTAGACGGCATCGACCTCGGCCTCCCGCTCCTTTGCGAGCGCGATCGCCGTCGCGGCCATCTCCTCGCCCACGGGCCCGAGCTTCAGCGGGACGAGAATGCGCCGGAAGTCGACGCCCGGTGGGAGCGCGTAGTCGGGCTCGACGCTCTGGATCAGCCGCCGGCCCCGACGGACGCCGAGGAACACGGCGAGACCGAGAACGAGCCAGATCGGTCCCGCGTAGCGAGCGCCGGGATGCGTGACGAGCGAGATGACCCAGACGACGGCCGCGATCGCCGTGCCGAGAAGCGCCGGCACGGGCACGTCGCGGCCCCGGATCGCGACATTGAAGGGCGTCCGGAACGGACGCGGCAGGTCGGGCTCGCTGAACCGGAGCCGGATCACGGCGACCTGTGCGGCGGCGAACGCGAGCAGCACGCCGAACGAGTAGAGGCTCGCGAGGAAGACGACGTCGTCGCCGGCGAGACCGGTGCCGACGACGAGTCCGATCGAGATCGCCGCGGCGGCGACGATCGCCTGCGGCGAGACCAGCGTCCGGCGGTTCAGGCGCCCGAAGGCGCGCGGAAGCTGACCGTGGCCGCCGAGGCTGTGGGCGAGCCGGGTGAAGCCGGAGATGGAGGTGGTCGCCGCCGCGAGGAGCACGAGCGCCCCGGTGAGCCCGACGTAGACCCGGAGCCCAACGGCGAGCCCCTCCGGCAGGGGGTCGCCGAGCGCGTCGACGATGCCGGCGATCGGAGCCCGCAGCCACTCGTCGCCAAGCGCAGTTTGGCCGTCCTCGACGGGAAAGGCGGAGAGGCCGACGACGGCGATCAGCGCGGTGATCGCGACGACGAGCCCGATCGCCGAGAAGACGCTGCGCGGCAGCGTCCGTCCGGGTTGGCGCGTCTCCTCGGCGAGGTTCGCGACCGTCTCGAGTCCCGTATAGGCGAGTAGCGCGAGCGGCAGCGCGAAGGCGAGATCCTCCCAGCTGGGCGCGGTTCCGAGCGAAATGCCCGACGTGAGCGCTTCGGGGGTGAAGAGGAGCGCGAGCCCGAGCACGACGAGCAGGAGCTGGGTTGCGAGGTCGAGCCCGGCGACGACGATTCCCGCCGTGTAGAGCCGCGAGTGCCGCGCCAGACGGATCCCGGCGATCGTGGCGATGACCGCCACGGCGATGACGACGTCCCACGGAGAATCGGCGAGGCCCGGCCGGTCGAGCGCGGCGCCGAGGTAGTGCGGCAGGAAGAGCGTCGAGAGCGCGATCACGATCAGGTAGTCGAGGAACAGCGCCCACCCGGTCAGGAAGCCGAGCAGGTCGTTGAACGCGCGCCGGACGAACGTCGCGGCGCCGCCCGTCTCCGGGATCGCCGCCGTGCCCTCCGCATAGGAGAGGGCGACGAGGAGGAAGAACGCACCGGCCGCGAGCAGGACGTAGGGGGTAAAGCCGAGCGCGTAGGCGGCGACGATCCCGAGCGCGAAGTAGAGCGAGGAGGCGATCTCGCCGTAGGCGACGGAGAAGAGCGCCGGAGCGTCGAGGACCCGCTCGAAGCCGCGGAGCTTTCGAGCCATCAGGCTTTGCCTTTGCGAAGGAGCGTGATCCGACCGACGCCGAGCGCGACGAAGAGACCACCGAGGACGAAGCCGAGGACGCCGCCGCCGTTCGCGGCCGTGACGGCGAGGAGCGCGATCCCGATCCCGACGAAGACGAGCGCGAGCACGAGCACGGCCGTTGCGTACAGCTTCATGCCGCCTGCCTCGAGGCCGTCACCATGACCCGGCACGTCGCATGCTTCAGCACGTAGTCGACCGTGGCGCCGAAGACGGCGCGCTTGCGGCGGCCGATCTCCTTCGGCGGAGCGCCGATCACGATGATCTCGGTGCTGCGCCGCTCTGCCTCGGCCACGATCTCCTCGCCGGCGCTGCGACCGCGGATCAGCCGCGGGATCACCGAGATCCCGTACGACTCGCCGATCGCCCGCGCCTCGTCGAGCTCGCGGTTCGCTTGCGCCTCCTCCTCCGGCAGGTCGATCCCGAGGGCGACCTCCAGCGGAATCTCCAGCACGGTCAGCGCGACGATCTGCGCGCGGCGCTCGGCGGAGAGGCTCGCGGCGACGTCGAACGCGTCGTCGGAGGCTTGGCCCGCCAGGATCGGGACGAGCAGCCGGCGGTACTCGAGCGCGAGCGCGGGTCCGAACGCAACCGGCGCTCGCACCGTGACTCGTAGCGGCTCATGGAGGACGAGGCGGCGGTAGATCACGTAGCCGATCAGGCCGAGCACGATCCAGCCGAGCCCGACCCAGCGCGTCGCTTCGTTCTGGACGAGGATGACGACGAACGAGATGGCTGTCGCGAGCCCACCCACCATCGCGAAGATCGGCCATTGCACGCCGCGCACAGTCACATTGGGTCGCGCGCGGCCGATCCGCTCGTCCTCGTCCGCGGGAAGCATCCGCAACCGGATGATCGAGGCGTGCGCAACCGTGAACGAGAAGGTCGCCCCGAACGAGTAGAGCGTCCCGACGAAGTTGACGTCACCGGGGAGCAGGATCGCAATCGGTGCGATCCCAGCAAATACGACGAGGGCAAGCCACGGGGTCTTGAAGCGCGGATGGAGGCGGCGGAAGAGCTCGGGAAGCTGCCGGTAGGTCGCCATCGAGTAGGTGATCCGCGAGGCTCCAATCACACCGGCGTTGGTCGCGATGAAGAGGATCGTTGCAGCGAGGACGCCGACGTAGATCTCGGCCACGTCGAGCATCAGCCCCTCAAGGCCTAGGTTCTGCACCAACCCGAGCACGGGATCGTTGGCGAAGCCTCCCTCCTCGGGCGGCAGCGCCAGCCGCGTGGTCAGCTCACCGTCGATCCGCTCGACCGGCAGGGCAGAGAGCGCGACGAACGGGAGCGTGAAGAAGATCCCGAAGACGGCGAGCGCGACGAGCTTGTAGGCGTTCGGAACGCTTCGAACCGGATCGCGGACCTCCTCGGCGAGGTTCGACACGGTCTCCACGCCGGTGTAGGCGAGCATCGCAACCGGCACTGCCAGGGCGAGATTCGACCAGGTCGGCGCCGTCCCCCAGTGGACGTTGTCGACGAGCGTCTCGGGGCTGAACACGAGCGCGATCCCGATGAGGACGAGTAACACCTGCGTCGCGAGGTCCAGGATCGCGAGGGTCACGGACAGCTTCGCGGCCTCCGAGACGCCGACGACGTTGAGCGCCACGAGCACGAGAATCACGATTGCGCCGCCGACGATGTCCCAGGGGTTCGTGCGTAGGGGCTCCCAGAAGATCGAGAGATAGTGGGGGACGAAAAAGGCCGAGACGGCCACGGTGACGACGTAGACGAGCATCTGCGCCCAGGCGGCCGTGAACGAGACGAGCTCGTCGAACGCGTGCCGCGCGAAGCTGGCCGAGCCGCCGGCCTCCGGGTAGCGAACCGTGCCTTCGCTGTAGGTGGCAGCCGTGCAGGCGAAGATCACGCCCGCCACGATGAAGACGACGGGCGTCAGGCCGAGCGCATAGACCGCAGTCAGGCCGAGCGCGTAGTAGATCGAGGAGCCGACGTTTCCGTAGGCGGTGGCGAAGAGAGAGGGGTGCCGAGGACGCGTTCGAGCTCGACCTGCCGTCTGCGTCGGCTGGGCACCGGCGCAGTCTAGAGAGGCCGGCTCGGGATGAGAAATCGGAGGGGCGCCGTCTCCGGCGCCCCTCCTCTAGACGCCGTGAATCGAGATCAGGAGCGGGATGATCAGGATCGCGACGATGTTCGCGATCTTGATCATCGGGTTGATCGCCGGGCCGGCGGTGTCCTTGTAGGGATCGCCGACCGTGTCGCCGGTGACCGAGGCCGCGTGGGCGTCGGAGCCCTTGCCGCCGTAGGCGCCGTCCTCGATCAGCTTCTTCGCGTTGTCCCAGGCGCCGCCGCCCGAGGTCATCGAGATCGCGAGGAAGAGGCCGGTGACGATCGTCCCGATCAGGAGCCCGCCGAGCGCCTCGGGGCTGATGATCCCGACGGCGATCGGGATCGCGACCGGGATCAGCGCCGGGAGGAGCATCTTGTTGATCGCCGACTTGGCGACGATGTCGACGGCGCGGCTGTAGTCCGGCCGTTGCGTGCCCTCCATGATCCCCGGCATCTCCGCGAACTGGCGCCGCACCTCGACGACGACCTCGCCGCCGACGCGCCCGACCGCCGTCATCGCGAGCGCCGCGAAGAGGAACGGCATCATCCCGCCGATGAAGAGCCCGGCGATCACGTACGGATCGGAGAGGTTGAAGGTGATGTCGAGCCCCTCGTCGACGAGCCCGCGCGTGTACTCGTCGAAGAGGATCAGCGCCGCGAGCCCGGCCGAGCCGATCGCGTAGCCCTTCGTCACCGCCTTCGTCGTGTTGCCGACCGCGTCGAGCGGATCGGTGATCGCGCGGACGGACTCGTCGAGGCCGGCCATCTCGGCGATCCCGCCGGCGTTGTCCGTGACCGGGCCGAACGCGTCGAGCGCGACGATCAGGCCGGTCATCGAGAGCTGCGCCATCACGGCGACGGCGATCCCGTAGAGGCCGGCGATCTCGTAGGCGATCACGATCCCGGCGGCGATCACGAGCACGGGCGCGGCGGTCGCGCGCATCCCGACGGCGAGCCCCTCGATGATGTTCGTCGCGTGGCCGGTCTGCGAGGCCTTCGAGATCGACTTGACCGGATTCCAGCGGCTCCCCGTATAGAACTCGGTGATCGCGACGAGCAGGAAGGTGATCACGAGGCCGACGAGCGCGGAGCTGTAGAGCTCGCCGAAGCTGAAGGTGCCCTCGTCGAAGGCGAGCGTGACGGGGATGAAGCCGATCGCCGAGAGCACGGTCGCCACGAGCACGCTCTTGTAGAGCGCGTTGATGATCGAGCCGCCCTCGCCGATCCGGGCGAAGTAGACGCCGATCACCGAGGCGAGGATCGAGATCCCGCCGAGCGCGAGCGGGTAAAGCGGCAGGTTGCCGGCCGGGAACGACGTCCCGAGCAGCATCACGGCGACCGCCGTGACCGCGTACGTCTCGAAGAGGTCGGCGGCCATTCCGGCGCAGTCGCCGACGTTGTCACCGACGTTGTCGGCGATCACGGCCGGGTTGCGCGGATCGTCTTCCGGGATCCCCGCCTCGATCTTGCCGACGAGGTCGGCGCCGACGTCGGCCGCCTTCGTGAAGATGCCGCCGCCGAGCCGCGCGAAGACCGAGATCAGCGAGCCGCCGAAGGCGAGCCCGATCAGGTCGTCGATCGCCGACTCCTGGCTGTTGTCGAGGATCGACGTGAGGATCCCGTAGTAGCCCGCGACGCCGAGCAGGCCGAGGCCGACGACGAGGAGGCCGGCGACAGAGCCGGCGCGGAAGGCGACGTTGAACGCCGGCCGGAGCCCCGACTTGGCGGCCTCGGCGGTGCGCGTGTTCGCCCGCACGGCGACGTTCATCCCGATGAAGCCGGCGGCCGAGGAGAGCACGGCGCCGATCGCGAAACCGATCGCCGTCCCCCAGCCGAGCTTCGTCGTAGAACCCGAGCAGCAGGAACGGCACGAGAGCTACGCCCGCGATCGTGATGTACTGGCGCCGCAGGTAGGCCGCGGCCCCCTCCTGCACGGCGCGCGAGATCTCCTGCATCCGCTCGGAGCCCGCCGGTTGGCGCAGCAGCCAGAGCGTGAAGTAGATCCCGAAGCCGACCGCGACGCCCGCGCAGATCAGCGCGAACAGCACCGCGTGGTCATTGAAGAAATCCATCCAGCCTCCGTTGATACCCCGTCACAAAGTGAGCGCCGAGCTGTCTCGGCGCGGGGGATTATGTATCACAAGCTCGGGACGTGCCCCGCTCGATGGTTGCTGCCACGATCTAGCCTCGAACGGGAATCCCCACCTGCTCGGCGTAGATCTGCTCGAGCGTCGCGCCCTCCTCGAAGCGGGCGATCTGACGCTCCGCCGCGTTCCGGTCGGGGATCGCGAGATACGGCGCCGCCCCGATCTCCTCGGCGACGGGGGCGACCCAGTCGAGCAGCCGCTCCAGTCGTTCTCGCGCGGGGACGACGTCGCCACGCTCGAGGTCGATCAGCTCGCCCGAGAGGCCGTGGCGGATCGCGCGCCAGAGGTTCTCCTCGATCAGGCGATGCGGCTGCTCGGCGAGCGGCTCGCCCTCGTCGAGCGCGCGGGCGATCCGGGCGGCGAGCGCGGTCGCGAACGCCGCGAGCGAGATCGCGTCGGCGGGGTCGGGCTGCGCGTCGCAGATCCGGATCTCCACGGTCGGGAAGGACAGATGCGGCCGGACGCTCCACCAGAGCTGCGTCGCCTCGTCGATGGAGCGGGTCGCGTAGAGGAAGCGGACGTAGTCCTCGTACTCCCGCCACGACGCGAACGCATCGGGCACGCCGCAGCGAGGGAAGAAGCGGGTGAAGACCTGCGTGCGCGCCGAGTGGAGCCCCGTGTTCACGCGCTCGTGGAAGGGCGAGCTCGCCGAGAGCGCCAGCAGCTCGGGCAGGAAGGCGCGCAGGCCGTTGACGACGCCGATCGTGCGGTCGGCTCCACGGATCCCGACGTGGACGTGGAGCCCGAAGCTGTTGTTGCGCCAGACGACGTAGCGGAGGATCTCGTCGTTCCGCCGGTAGTGCGGCGTGTCGATGATCCGCTGCTCCTGCCACGGCGCCCAGGGGTGCGTGCCGGTGGCGCCGAGCGCGAGCTCCAGCGGCTCGACGAGCGCCTGGAGCTGGGCGCGCCGCTCCACGAGCGCGGCGGGGATCTCGGCGAAGGTCTCGCAGCGCCCGGTCTTGACCTCCACCTCGGAGGCGATCAGCTCGCCGACGAGGTTCGGCTCGAGCGGCGTCCCCTGAGCCGCCGCCTTGACCTCCTCGAAGCGGTTGACGAGGTCGAGGCTCGCAGGGTCGAGTAGCGCGAACTCCTCCTCGACGGCGACGGTGAAGTCGGTGCCCTCGTCGAATGCCTCGCGGGCGTCGCGGAGAAGCTCGTCGGGTGACAGTCGGTGGTCGTCAGCCATGCGCGGGAGGGTATGCGAACGGTTCCAGGAGGCGACGCGCGACGGACGCCCAGCTCCAGCGGTCGAGCACGGCTCGCCGGGCGGCTCCGGAAAGCGCCGTCCGGTCGGCCTCGTTCAGCGCGAGGAGCTCGTTCAGCTTTGCCGCCAGGTCGGCCGCGTCGCCCGTCGCGAAGCTCGCGAGGTGGCGAAGCTGAGCGGGGTACTCCGCCTCGAGCCCGTCGGCGATCTCGGCGAGCCCGGAATGGCGGGCGACGAGCGGCGGCGAGCCCGCGGCGGCAGCCTCGGCAGCGACCATCCCGAACGCCTCGGGGAAGATCGAAGGCACGACGGTCGCGTCGGCCAGCGGCAGCAGGTGGACGAGGTGGCGGTGCTCGAGCGGGCCGGTGAAGAGGACGTTCGGCCCGGCCAGGCGCTCGAGCTCGTCGCGGTAGTCGCCGAAGCCGACGATCACCGCGCGCGCGTCGACGTCGCGCAGCGCCTCGAGCAGGACGTGGACGCCCTTGTTGTAGAGGAGCTTGCCGAAGTAGACGACCGTTGGCTCGGGCTCGTCGAGGAACCGCGCGAGACGCTCGGCGTTGCTCTCGTCGGGGAGCCGCTCGTTGGCGTTGCCCGGGTTGGGCGGATCGCGCCGTGCCTCCTCGACGAGGCCGGCGAGCGCCTCGGCGCGCGGCCGTGGCCGCCAATCGTCGACGTCGACCCCGGGGGGAACCTCGTGGACGTTCTCGACGTGGCCGACGACCTCGTCGAGCACCCGGCGGATGTGGTTCGAGCCGACGAAGACGGCGCGCGCCTGCTCGAGCGTCCCTCTCCCCCACTCGGCGAGCTCGGGGCGCCCGCGCAACGTGTACTCGAGCTCGGAGCCGTGCGCCTTGACCGCGAACGGGGCTCCCGTCGCCGCTCCGACAGGCCCGCCGAGGAGCACGTGGTTGGAGAAGACGACGTCGGCCGGCAGGTGCTCGCGCAACGCCGCGGCGTTGGCCTCGACCCAGCGCTCGAGCTCCTCCCGCGAGCAGTCCTGGACGAGCTTCACCTCGTAGCCCTCGTAGCGGTCGAGCACGAAGACGGGCAGGAGCCCGCCCACGTCCGGCCGGACGACGCTGGCGCTCCCGAGGTCATAGAGCTCCGGTCGCGCCTCCTGGCTGAAGACGGTGACGTCGTGGCCGGCGTTCGACCACTCCCGCGCCAGCGCCCGCGTGTAGACGTTGGAGCCGGTGCCGCCGAGCAGGTAGCCGTGCCAGAGGAGGATGCGCACGGCGAGCCGCGCTACGTCAAGTGGAAATACAAGGCGTAGAGAAGCTCGACGGCCGGATTCGACGCGTGGACGGCCACGTCCGCGGGGACGTCGAGGAGCGCCTCGGAGTAGTTGAAGACGATCTTGACTCCGGCTGCGACGAGATCGTCGGCGGCGTCCTGCGCGCCCTCGGCGGGCACCGCGATCACGCCGACGATGATGTTCCGGTCGCGCACCGTGTCGCGGAGCTCGGAGTACGGCGTCACCGCGAGGCTGCCGATCGAGCGGCCGGCCTTGTCCGGATCGGTATCGAACACGGCGGCGATGTTGATCCCGTGCTCGGCGAAGATCGGAGAGCTCGCGATCGCCTGGCCGAGGCGGCCCGCGCCGATCAGGGCGATGTTGTGCTGGCCCTGGGTGCGCAGGATCTTGCGGATCTCGCCGAGCAGGGAGTCGATGTTGTAGCCGACCCCGCGCTTGCCGAACTTGCCGAAGCCGGAGAGGTCGCGCCGGATCTGGGTGGCGTTGATGTTCGTGTAGTCCGAGATCTCCTGGGAGGAGATCCGGTCCTTGCCCATCTTCTTCGCCTGGGTCAGCACCTGCAGGTACCGGCTCAGCCGCGCAGCCACCCCGACCGTAAGACGCTCAGCCAACGCTCCGTGCTCCTTCATGTTTGTGACAAGAAGTCACATGATGCCAGCGACCTCCGCGAGGCCGACCGAGGAACCGTCAGGCGGTCTCCGCCAGCCTGCGCCGCAGCGCCTCGGGCTGCACGAAGTAGGTGAACGCTCGCTCGCCGTCGATCTCGACGACCGGAATCGACTCGCGATACCGCTCTTCGAGCTGTGGCTCGCCGCCGATGTCGACCGACTCGAACGCGCCGCCACAGACCTCGGCGACCACCTCGAGCGCCCGCGCGCAGAGGTGGCAGCCGTCGGCGTGGTAGACGACGACGCGGCTCAGGGGTAGAGGCCGCGGGTGATCGTCGCCTCGGAGACGCGCCGCACGGCGATCCCGTACGCGGCCATCCGCATGCTCGTCCGGTGCTCCTCGCGCGTCTGCCACGTCTCGCGGAACGCGCGCGTGACGATGTCGTTCAGCCGCGCGTTCACCTCCTCCTCCTTCCAGAAGTACTCCTGGAGGCCCTGCACCCACTCGAAATAGGAGACGACGACGCCGCCCGCGTTCGCGAGCACGTCCGGGAGGACGACGATCCCGCGGTCCTCGAGAATCTCGTCCGCGGCAGGGGTGACGGGGCCGTTCGCGCCCTCGCAGACGATCCGCGCCTGCACCTGCGCGGCGTTCTCGCCGGTGATCACCTGCTCGAGCGCGCACGGGGCGAGCACGTCGCACTCGAGCAGGACGAGCTCGTCGTTCGTGATCGCCTCGGCGCCGCGGAAGCCGTCGAAGCTGCCGGTCTCCGCCTTGTAGGCGAGCGCCGACGGGATGTCGAGGCCCGCCGCAGCGTGGATCCCACCCTGGGAGTCGGAGATCGCGATCACGGTCGCGCCTTCCTCCGCGAGCATGCGCGCCAGCTGACCGCCGACGTTGCCGGCGCCCTGGACGGCGACCCGCAGCCCCTCCAGGCTTCCGGACTCCTCGCGCAGCACCTCCTCGATGCAGTAGAGCGCCCCTCGGGCCGTCGCCTCCATCCGGCCGAGCGAGCCGCCGATCGCGAGCGGCTTGCCGGTCACGACCCCGAGGACCGAATGGCCCTTGTTCATCGAGAACGTGTCGAAGATCCAGGCCATCACGCTCGCGTCGGTGCCGACGTCGGGCGCGGGGATGTCCTTCTCGGGGCCGATCTCGTTGATGATCTCGCTCGTGAAGCGGCGGGTCATCCGCTCGAGCTCCCGCCGGGAAAGCCGCTTCGGGTCGACCACGACGCCGCCCTTGGCGCCGCCGAAGGGAAGACCCATCAGCGCGCACTTCCACGTCATCCAGATCGAGAGCGCCTTGACCTCGTCCAGCGTCACGGCCGGGTGGTAGCGGATCCCGCCCTTCGAAGGGCCGCGCGCGATGTTGTGGGTGACGCGATAGCCGGTGTAGACGTTGACGCTGCCATCGTCCATGCGCGTCGGAATCGAGACCTCGACCGACTTCTTGCAGAGCTCGAGGACGCCGATCAGGTTCTGGTCGATCCCGAACGTCTCGCCCACGCGCCGGAGCTGCTGGCGAGCGATCTCGTACGGATTCTCGTGCAGGTGCGAGGGCGCTTCCGCGGTGCTCATGGACTGCCTCCCGTGCGATCGCTGAATGCCGCGGGTGAGTGTATGTCAGCGAATCTGGAAGCGCACGAAGCGGCGCTCGTAGGTTCCATCGGGTGGAACCGCGAGCACGCGGAGCCGGTAGCGGCCCGGCGGAAGGCCACCGCCGTTCGGCCCACGGCCGGTCAGGCCGAAGGCGTAGCTGCCCGGGAGCACGTCGCGCAGGCGGGCCAGCAAGCCGAGCTTTTCCTGGCCGCGCCAGAGCTCGACGTCGAGCCGCGCGAGCGGCCGCAGCTGAATCCGCCCGGCGCGATCCGTGACGCTCCCGGCGCGGACGCTGAGGACCGCCGGCGCGCGATCGGAGGCCCGGAAGCTCGAGGTCGAGAGGCGAATCTGGCCGAGCAGCGGCGCGCCTCGCCCCGGAAGCGCGACGGCCCAGGGGATCCTCACACGGCCGCCGCCGGCGACGGCCAGACGTACCGCTCCCGTCACGGCGCCGACGTTACGAGGTAGGAAGGCAACTCGGGCGACGAGCACCACCGTCGCCGATTCTCCCGGCGCGAGCCGTAGGCGATTGGGCTTGGCCCGGACGGAGACGCCCGCGATCCCCTCCACTTCGGAGGCGATGGTCACGGGCAGTCGTCGGGTCGAGACGTTCTCGACGGTGATCGTCCGCCGTGACCGCCAGCCGACCTCGTCGGCGGCGCCGAAGCCGATTGCCGCCGGTCGTGCCGCCACCTCCGCCGCCGAAGCCGCACCCGGATCGACGAAGCCGGCGCCCTGCGCGGCGACGGCCGTCGCCCGAAGCGGCACCGCCGTACCGACGAGCACGCCCTTCAGGGCGGCCGCCTCGAGCTCCGGTCGCGATTGGGCCACGAGGGCGGCGGCGCCGCCAACCAGCGCGGCGGCCGCGCTCGAGCCGCTGATCGAGGCGTAGCGCGGGCTCTTGTCCTCGTTCCGGCCCGCATCGGATGTCACGAGAGTCACTCCGGGCGCGACGAGCTCCGGCTTGATCCCGCCGCTGAACGCGAGCCCGCGCGAAGAGAACGGCGCCACCTGGCCGGAGCGCGTGTTCGATCGCGACTCGACTGCCCCGAGCGAGACGGAGACCCCGATCCCGCTCGCCAGAGCCTCGCGAGTCTCGCGCGCCACTCGCGCCGGAAGGCCGATCACCGGCACGGCGAGTCGCTCGTCGAGGCCGAGCGCACCCGCCGGAACAGGGCCGTCGACGAGGACGGCGACTGCGCCCGCGATTGCGGCTCGCCGGCCGACGTCGATCGGCGCGGCGGTTCTCTCGAGCAGCGCGGCGCGGCCCGCCACGACGCTGAAGCCGTCGCGATCGAAGAAGCGCGAGAGGGGATCCACCCTGGAGCCGCTGCGCGCTTCGGCCGCCGGTCGCACGACCTCGAGCGACAGGGTCTCCTCCGGCGCCACAGCTCCTCCGAGCGGCAGCTCGCGATCGAGGAGCACACGGAGGCCGGCGCGCACGACGACGCGGGCTGTCGGCGTCATCGGCCGCTCGTCCGCCGCGCCGACCGTCAGCGCGGTGGGTGCGCCGCCCGGTCCCGCGACGCTTCCGTAACCGGGTCCGGCCGGCCCGTCGTTTCCGGCGGGGGCCACGACGAGCGTGTCGAGCACGGCCGCGCCGGCGACCGCTCGGGCCACGGGGCCTGCGGAGAACGCGGCGAACGGCTCCGCCACCCCGATCACGGCGACGCGGACCGCATCGAGCGAGCTCCCGTCGGCGTCCGGGTCGACGGCGCGCTCGAGTCCGGCGAGCAGCTGGTCGGTGCGCCCGTAGATCGCGTAGCCACCCTCGGCGCTCGGCTGCCAGCCGGCAATCCTGATCGGCAGCAGCTGCGCTCCGGGCGCGACGCCCCGGACCTCGCCGCGCCCCACGAGCAGCCCGGCCGTCTGCGTCGCATGACGCTCGACGAGCGCCGCATCATCCGGGTTCGCGCGTGCCACCGCTCGAGCGTTCGGGTCGAGGATGTCGATCCCCTCGAGCAGGGTGTTCCGGAGCGCGGGATGCGAGCCGTCGATTCCGGTGTCGAGCAGGGCGATCGTCAAGCCGGCGCCGTCGAAACCCGGCAGCCGAATGCTCGTGCGCCCGGTCGCGGCGGGAACGGCGCCGCGGCGAGCCTCGATCGCGGCCGCTGGATAGGCGATGCGCACCGGATAGATCCCGGCCACGTCCGGATCGCGTTCGAGCAAGGCGAGCGCCCGTGCGTCGAGCGCGGCCGAGAAGCCGCTGAACGTGCGCGTGTAGACGAACTCGGGCACGATCTGAACGCCCTCGCGCGAGAGCCGCGCGCCGATCTGCTTCTGGCCGGCGAGTGCCGCCGCGGTCCAGCGCCGCATCTCCGCCTCGCTGCCCTGACCGCCGGCCGCCTTGACCTCGTCCGCGAGCGAGAGGTTGCGGAGGACGACGATCACCCGCTGCCCCACCGCGACACCGCGGCGGTCGCCGTCGACGAAGCCACGCCAGCCTGCCGCTCCCGTCTCCGCGGGCAAGGGAGCGCGGGCTCCTTCGCCTCCGCCGGCGACGAGCAACGCGAGCACGGCGAGCAGCGCGCCGGCGACGATTAGCAGGCGTGCGGAGCGGCGCGCG
The DNA here is from genome assembly GCA_963745775.1 of uncultured Gaiellaceae bacterium. Classification (GTDB taxonomy): domain Bacteria; phylum Actinomycetota; class Thermoleophilia; order Gaiellales; family Gaiellaceae; genus Gaiellasilicea. The sequence goes on along the minus strand of CAVUYY010000012.1, from coordinate 158,394 downwards.
TCAGGAACGCGATGCGTAGGCGTCGAGCTCAAGGTAACGAGGATACGGAAGGGATCTGCCGTACCGAGCCGCGGAGGCGATCATCGCCGCGTTGTCCGTGCAGAGCGCGAGCGGCGCGAAGCGGGCTCCGGGCAGTGCGGATCGGAGCTCCGAGTTGGCCGCAACTCCCCCCACGACGGCGATCGTCTGGTGCCCTGCAGCCTCGGCCGCCGCCAGCGTGCGTTCCACCAGCGCCCGCACGATCGCGCGCTGATACGAGGCCGCGAGGTCGGCCCGACGCTCTTCGAGTTGCTCGCCGAGGTCGCGAGCCGCGTAGAGCAGCGCGGTCTTGACGCCCGAGAAGGAGAAGTCGTGGCCGTCGAGGCGCGCAACCGGGAACGGGAATCTCGTCGGGTCGCCTCCCCTCGCCAGCCGCTCGAGCTCCGCCCCGCCCGGATATCCGAGCCCGAGCAGCCGCGCGCCCTTGTCGAACGCCTCGCCGGCAGCGTCGTCGACGGTCGTTCCGAGCACGTCGAAGCCGCCGTGCTCGCGAATGTCGAGCAGGAGCGTGTGGCCACCGCTCGCGAGCAGGCAGAGAAACGGCGGCTCGACGGGGTCCGGGGCGAGGTAGAGCGACGCGACGTGCCCATGCAGATGATCGACGGGAACCAGTGGCAGCCGCCGCGCCCACGCGAGTGCCTTGGCGGCGGAGAGGCCGACGAGCAGAGCTCCGACGAGGCCCGGGCCCTGGGTCACGGCGACACGCGTGACGTCGTCGAGCGTCGCCCCGGCGTCGCCGAGCGCTTCGCGGATCACCGGCAGGACGAGCTCCAGATGACGGCGCGAGGCCACTTCGGGCACCACGCCGCCGTAGCGGGCGTGGAGATCCGCCTGCGATGCGACGACGTTCGCGCGCAGCTCCCCCTCGTCCGTGACGAGCGCCGCGGCGGTCTCGTCGCACGACGTCTCGATGCCAAGAATCATTCGACAACCAGGATCATCCGACGACCAGGATCAGGCGCTCTCGGCTTCGCTGCGCGCCGGATCTTTCCACATGATCACGGCGTCCTCGCGGTTGTCCGTGTAGTAGCCGCGACGGACCCCGCGGGCGTGGAAGCCGAGGCTCTCGTAGAGCTTGATCGCGCCCTCGTTGGACACGCGCACCTCGAGCGTGTAGCCACGTCGCTCGTCGCTCGCCGTCACGTCGAAGAGGCGCTCCAGCAGCGTCCGCGCGATTCCACGGCGGCGATGGGTCTCCGGGACGGCGACGTTCATCACGTGCCAGGCATCGACGTAGCGCGAGATGATCAGGTAGCCGACGAGCTCCTTCGTCTCCGGATCGAACGCGCCGAGCGAGAGCGAGGTCGGTTTGGCGAGCTCGCTCGCGAACATCGAGCGCGACCAGGGGGTCGGGTAGGAGGCGCGCTCGATCGTCTCGATCGCGCTGAGGTCGCGGAGCTCCAGCTTGCGGAGCTCGACCTTCACGCGGTCGCCGCCTTCGCGTCGGGCTCGCGGACATAGAGGGGCTCGAGGAGCTCGACGGGGCCGAAATCGCGCGCCAGGGCAGCGTGGAAACGGGCCCGCGGCAGGTGCCGCTCGTCGTCGTCGGGGGGAACGACGGCACCAGCCTGCTCGAAGAGCTCGCGGTAGCGGATCGCCCCGTCGCCGACGAGGACATCGTTCCGCTCGATGGCGAGCTCGGCCGGGGCGAGCACCCTCGGGACCTGCGACGAAGACCTCGCGCCGTTTGGCGTCGATCACGGCGAGCGCGTCCGGAGCTCCCGCCGCGAGCGCGTCGAGCGTGGAGACACCGGCGGCGGGAAGATCGAGCGCGAGCGCGAGGCCGCGCGCCGCGGCGAGGCCGATCCGGGTCCCGGTAAAGCTGCCCGGACCCGTCCCGACCGCGAGCGCATCGAGCTCGCGTGCGTGGGCACCCGCCTGGCGGAGGAGGGCGTCGACGTCCTCGAGCAGCGTCGACGCGCGCGAGACCCGTTCGCCGAGCACCTCGCCGTCGGCGACGAGCGCGCTCGTCGCCCGGTCAGTCGCGGTGTCGAACGCCAGGATCAGCACGTCCGATCCGTTCTACCAATGCGGCGTCCGCACCGTCGAGGCGGATCGAGCGGCGTTGAGGGGACACGTGCTCGAGCCGAACGTGCAGGCGCACGGCCGGCAAGCCCGCGCCCGCCGCCTCCGGCCACTCGACGAAGACGATCGCGTCCTCGAAGTACGGCTCCAGATCGCCCCATTCCGCGGCGGAGACGCCGGTGAAGCGATAGAGATCGAGGTGCGAGACGTCGGGGTCGCCCTCGTAGCGATGCCCGATCGTGTACGTCGGGCTCGTCACCGGCGCGGTCACTCCGAGCGCTCGACAGGCGCCGCGAACGAACGTCGTCTTGCCGGCGCCGAGCTCGCCCGACACCGTGACGACGTCGCCGACGCGCAGCTCCCGCGCGAGCCGTCCTGCGATCGCCTCGGTTTCCTCGGGCGACGAGGAACCGAGCTTCACGGCGAGCTCAGAAGAGACCGAGCTGGACGGCCGGCCGCTGTACGGACTCTGTGGCCGGCGTGGGCTCGAGCCGAGGCGCCGCGAGGGGGTCTGACTCGGAGCCGGGAGCCTCGTGCCCGAGTAACTCGGGGATCCGCGCGAAGTCCTGCTCCAGCACGGTCTGCATCGACGGCGTGTAGAGCGCAGCGGCCGGATGGAAGAGCGGGTAGAGCGTGACCTCGTTGCCGCCGAGCACGACATGCTGGGCGACCCCGTGCACGCGCGTGATCCCGGCCGGCTTCCCCGAGAGCAGCTTCGTCGCGAAGTTGCCGAGCGTCGCGACGAGCTTCGGCCTGATCAGCTCGATCTGCCGGAACAGGTGCGACTCGCAGGCCTCGATCTCCTCCGGATGTGGATCGCGATTCCCCGGCGGCCGGCACTTGAGGACGTTGACCACGAAGACGTCCGTCCGCGAGAGCCCGATCCCGCCGAGCAACCGGTCGAGCAGCTTGCCGGCTTGGCCGACGAAGGGGATCCCACTCTGATCCTCGTGGAAGCCCGGCGCCTCGCCGACGAACATCAGGTCGGCGTGCGGGTCGCCCGAGCCGAAGACGACCTGCGTTCGCGTGGCCGCGAGCGGACAGCGCGTGCAGCCCAGGGTCTCGTCGCGGTAGTCAGCGAGGAGGTCGCTCACGGAGGGTGAGTCTACGCTGCGGGCCGGACGCGGCTAGAAGGTCGCGCTCGTCGCCTCTAGCAGGAGCCGCAGGAGCCGCCGCAGCAACCGCCGCCGCCGCCACCGCTCGAGCGCGGCTGCGAGGAGACGCCCGCGACGGCAAAGCTCGACATCTGCTTGAGCACGTTGGCGGCACCACACTCCGGGCAGGCAACCGCCTGTTCCGCGTTCCGGACGAGCTCCTCGAAATGCGACTCGCACTCCATGCACGCGTATTCGTAGATCGGCACGCCCGAATCCTACCCGCCGTTCAGTTCTTCCTCGGCCTGCTCGCCGTGCTCGACGATGTCGCCCGGCTTGAAGAGCACCTGCTTCAGCACGTCGGCCCAGACCGGCTTGCGGCGGCCGAGGAACTCGAGGTTCATCGCGAAGTGCTTGAACTCCTCGCCCTGCGCGTTCTCCATGATCGCGCGCGCCTCCGCGTCCTTCTCGACCGCCAGCCGCTGCTCGTACCAGCCGATCGCCTCCGCCTCCTCGATCAGCGAGGCGCAGATCCGCGCGAAGGTGCGCGTCTCCTCGGGCAGCTCCTCCGGCGGCTCGTGGTACTGGTCGAACGGCACGATCGGCACTCTACGAGAATGGAATGGACGTCGACCGTGCTGACCGGCGAGCTCGTTCGCCTCGAGCCGATGGCCTCCGAGCACGAGAGCGGCCTCTGGGACGCCTCGCGGGACGAGCGGATCTGGAGCTGGATGAGCATCGTCCAGCCACGAACCCCCGAGGAGCTACGCGACTACGTCGAGAGCGCGCTCGCGAACGCCGCTGCCGGGCTCGAGCTTCCGTTCGCGACGATCCGGCTGGCCGACGGGAAGGTCGTCGGCAGCAGCCGCTTCCTCTCGCTCCGGCCCGAGCACCGGAGCCTCGAGATCGGCTGGACGTGGCTCACACCGGAGGTCTGGCAGACGGGGGCGAACATCGAAGCCAAGCTCCTGATGCTCGGCGACGCTTTCGAGCGGCTCGGCTGCCGCCGCGTCGAGCTGAAGACGGACGCGCTGAACGAGCGCTCGCGCGCCGCGATGGAGGCCCTGCCGGCTCAGTTCGAGGGCGTCCACCGCCGGCACATGCTCGTGCGCGGAGGCGAGAACCGCGACTCGGCCTGGTACAGCGTGATCGCCGAGGAGTGGCCGGAGGTGCGGGCGAACCTGCTCCTGCGACTCGGCCGCTAGGAGGGTTTTGCCCTCCGCAGCCCATCGAGAAAGGCCAGCAGCTCGGCCGTCGCGTCCGGCGCGTCGCGGAAGACCGAGTGACGGGCGTTCGCAAAGCTGTGGAATTGCGTCTCCTCGGGCAGATGCTCGACCACTTCCTGCACCGACTCGGGCGGCGCCCACGCATCGTCCTCGCCCGCGAGCACCAGAGTCGGCACCTCGATCCTCGCCAGGTCGGCGCGGAGGTCGAGCTCCCGGCTCTCGCCGAGCATCCACCGGATCAGCACGTCGGGCCGCCAGTCGGCGCGGATGATCACGTCGCTCGTCAGCTCGTAGCTCGAGAGGAGGGGAAAGCAGACCCGGAGGAAATCGGCGAACGTCTGCTCGTCCATCGAGCCGTAGAACCGCTCCGCCACCTCGCGCGCGTTGCTCCCGCCGAGCCGCTCGTAGACCGCGATCGACCGCTCCGGCACCATCCGCGCGACGGGCGCCGCGAGCACGAGCGCGCCGGGATGCGCCGGGGATCGCGCCGCGTAGCGGATCGCGACGAGCGAGCCGAAGCCGAGCCCGAGCACGATCGGCCGCTCGATCCCGAGCGTCTCGCAGAACTCGCGGACGTCGTCGGCCCACCGGTCGAGGGTCAGCGCGTCGGGGTCCGCCGGATCGCTGCGGCCGCCGCCGCGCTGATCGAGGTACACGACCTGCGCGTGCGGCACGAGTGACGGCCCGATCTGCACCTTGAAGAGGCCGTGGTCGAAGCCAGGCCCGGGATGGAGCAGCAGAACCGTCGGACGCTCGCGCATCCAGGGCCCATCGGGGACGAGCTCGGGCCCGTCGACGTCGAAGTAGAGCCGTGTGTCGCCGACCGCAATCCGCACGGGGCTAGACTAACGGCGCCCGGTATCCGGATCCCGGAACTGGAGCCACATCAGATGATCACGAGCGTTCATGTCGTCGGCGCGGGGCGCGTCGGCTCGGCTCTGGCCGCCAGGCTCGCCGAGCGCGGCCTCCTCGTGACCGACCGCGGTCCGGAGCTCGTCCTGCTCTGCGTTCCCGACCGCGCGATCGCCGAGGTTGCGCGCACCGTGGAGCCGGGACCGTGGATCGCGCACGTGAGCGGCGCGACGCCGCTCGCCGAGCTGGATCCGCACACGCGCCGCTTCGGCCTCCACCCCCTGCAGACGTTCACGCGGGCGCGCGGCGCCGAGCAGCTCGACGGAGCGTTCGCGGCGATCACGGCCGAGAGCGACGAGGCGCGGGAGGTCGGCCTCTGGCTCGCGCGCACGCTCGGGCTCCAGCCGTTCGCGCTCGCCGACGAGAAGCGCGACGCCTACCACGCGGGCGCGGCGATCGCGTCGAACTATCTCGTGACGCTCCGGCGCGCCGCCGGGTCGCTGCTCGAGTCCGCCGGTGCCCCGCCGGAGGCGCTCGATCCGCTGATGCGGCGGACGATCGAGAACGGCTTCGAGCTGACCGGGCCGATCGCGCGCGGCGACTGGGCGACCGTCGAGACGCACGTCGCGGCGATCCGCCGCGAGCGGCCCGAGCTCGAGTCGATGTACTCGGCGCTCGCCGAGACGACGAAGGCGCTCCTGTGAGGATCGTGCGCCGGATTGCCGAGCTCGGCCCGCTCGGCGCCGAGCGTCGGCCTCGTGCCGACGATGGGTGCTCTGCACGCCGGGCACGAAGCGCTGATCGCCGCTGCGCGGCAGGACTGCGACACCGTCGTCGTCAGCCTGTTCGTCAATCCCGCCCAGTTCGGCGATCCGGCCGATCTCGCCGCCTATCCGCGCGACGAGGAGCGAGATCTCCGCGTCGCCGAGGTCGCAGGTGCCGACGTGCTGTTCGCTCCGGCCGTGGAGGAGCTGTACCCGCCGGGCTTCCAGACCTGGGTCGACGTCGAGGAGCGTCGCGCGCGGGCTCGAGGGCGCGCACCGGCCGGGCCACTTTCGCGGCGTGGCCACGATCTGCCTCAAGCTCTTCAACATCGTCCGCCCCCGCTACGCGTATTTCGGTCAGAAGGACGCCCAGCAGGCTCGCGGTGCTCCGACGGATGGTGCGCGACCTCGATCTGGACGTGACCGTGATCTCGGTGCCGACCGTTCGAGACGCCGACGGGCTCGCGCTCTCGTCGCGCAACGTCCTCCTCTCCCCCGCCGAGCGCGAGCGCGCGCTTGCCCTCCCGCGCGCACTCGCGACGCGCGATCTCGACGCGGCGCGCACCGAGCTCTCCGGGCTGGACGTCGACTACGTCGAGCGCGCCGACTTCGACCCGCCCGTCCTCGCCGCCGCGATTCGCGTCGGCTCCACCCGCCTGATCGACAACGTCGTCCTCGACAAGGAGGAAGCATGACCACCCGACCTCGCAAGCCCGCGCCCGGCACGCCGGCGCCCGGCAAGGTTGCGCTCACCGAGCTCGCCGAGCTGAAGGCGCGCCGCCAGCCGATCGCGATGATCACCGCCTACGACGCCCCATCCGGCCGGCTCGCCGACGCTGCCGGCGCCGACATCATCCTCGTCGGCGACTCGGCGGCGATGACCGTGCTCGGCCACGACTCGACCGTGCCGGCGACGATGGACGAGATGATCGTGCTCACGCGCGCGGTCAACCGGGGCGCGCGCCGCCCGCTCGTCGTCGCGGACATGCCGTTCGGCTCCTTCCAGGTCTCCGACGAGGACGCGCTCGAGAACGCGATCCGCTTTCTCAAGGAGGCGAGCGCGGACGCAGTCAAGGTCGAGGGCGCCGGCGCGACGCTTTCCCGTGTCCGCGCGCTCGTGGGCGCCGGCGTGCCGACGATGGGCCACATCGGCCTCACCCCTCAGTCGGCGACGATGCTCGGCGGCTTCAAGGCGCAGGGCCGGACCGCCGAGAAGGCGCGCCGCCTCGTCGAGGACGCGCTCGCGCTCGAGGCCGCCGGCGTGTTCGCTCTCGTCCTCGAGGCGGTTCCGGCTCCGGTCGCGGCGCGGATCACCGAGCTGCTGACAATCCCGACGATCGGGATCGGCGCCGGAGCCGACTGCGACGGCCAGGTGCTCGTCTGGCACGACCTGCTCGGCCTTTACGAGGGCCGCTCGCCACGGTTCGTCAAGCAGTACGCCGACCTCGCGAGCGAGATCACGAAGGCCGTCTCCGCCTATGTCGCCGACGTCCGCGAGCGGCGCTTCCCGGAGGAGCAGCACACCTACTCGATGCCGGAGGACGAGCTGGCGCTTTTCGAGGCGTCGCTAGAAGACGCTCGGAAGGTAGGCGAACGCCGCTAGGAAGAGCGCGACGAGCCCCATCACCCCGAGCGACCGCCACCAGCTCCAGCCGTGGACGGCCCGGACGCCGACGAGCAGGAGCGCGGCCGACCAGAGCGCGAAGCCGAGCTCGAGCGCGTCGAAGACGAGATCGGCGGTGCCGTCGTCCGAACCGCCGGTCTGGAAGACGTCGTCGCCCAGCACCGCGAGCTGGAGTGGCCAGACGAGGAAGAGCGAGAGCGCGAGCGGCGCCGCAGCGAATCCCAGAATGTGCCGCGCCGCGCTGATAGCTGCCGAGACCACCGAGCGCCCGCGCGCCGAGATAGATCGCGCCCCCGATGATGAAGTAACCGGCGACCCCGTAGATCCCACCGGCGATCACGGCCCACACCGCCACGAGCAACGAGTCGTACTCCGTGTCGTCGAGCAGCGTTCCTGCCGTCGAGGTCGCCAGAACCCCTGCAATCCCGGCCAGGTAGACGAGCGCGAGGATCGGCTCCTGGCGGGCGTCGACGTCGTCCTCCTCCTCGTTGCGGAGCGCCACGAAAACCGGAGCGGGGGCTGAGGAAGACGGCCGGCACGCGCAGCCACCACTGCCGGTCGGGACTCATCGCGTGAGCCTAGCGACCGCCTGCGGCCACACCGGTTATCGTCGGCGCCATGGAGCACGACAGAGAGCAGACGGCCCAGCTCAACACCGCGATGCCGTTCGGGGCGACGCTCGGGCTCGAGCTCGTCGCCGCCGACGCCGACGAGGTGCGAGCGCAGGCTCGCCTGGGAGGAGCGGCTCTGCACGGCCGGCGGGATCCTCCACGGCGGCGCGCTGATGTCGCTGGCCGACGCAGCCGGCGCCTACCTCGCCTTCCTCAACCTGCCCGACGGCGCCGGCGGCACCGCCACGATCGAGTCGAAGACGAACTTCTTCCGCGCCGTCCGCGAGGGCCACGTCCACGCGCGCTCGCGGCTCCTCCACCGCGGCCGGACGACGATCGTCGTCGAGACCGATCTCTTCGACGACGCCGAGAAGCACGTCGCCCGCGTCACCCAGACTCAGGCGGTGCTCTGACATGATCGCCTGCGCGGCCTGTGGCTCGGAGAACGAGGCGGGCCGGAAGTTCTGCGGCGAGTGCGGTGCCTCGCTCGCGATCGCCTGTCCCGCGTGTGGCACACCCAATGCGGCCGGCACGAAGTTCTGCGGCGAATGCGGTGAAGCGCTTGTGCGCGATGAACACAAGCCCAGTCGCCGACGCACCGGCAGCCGAGCGGCGACTCGTCTCCGTCCTCTTCGCCGACCTGGTGGGCTTCACGACAGCCTCCGAGGCGCGGGACGCGGAGGACACGCGCGAGCTCCTGACCCGCTACTTCGACGTCGCTCGTCAGATCATCGAGCGCTACGGCGGCACGCTCGAGAAGTTCATCGGCGACGCGGTGATGGCCGTCTGGGGCGCGCCGGTCGCGAACGAGGACGACGCCGAGCGCGCCGTGCGCGCCGCACTCGAGCTCGTCTCGGCCGTGCCCGCGATCGACCCGGATCTGGCGGCGCGCGCAGGCGTGCTCACGGGTGAAGCCGCCGTGACGGTGGGCGCCCAGGGCCAGGGAATGGTGGCGGGCGACCTCGTCAACACCGCCGCTCGCATCCAGTCGGCGGCCGACCCGGGAATGGTCCTCGTCGGCGAGTCGACCCGGCGCGCCTCCGAGGCCGCGATCGCCTACGCCGACGCGGGCAAGCACGAGCTCAAGGGCAAGGCACAGCCCGTGTCGCTGTGGCAGGCCTTGCGGGTCTCGGCCCAGCGACGCGGCGAGGGCCGCGCGACCGCCGGGCTGGAGGCGCCGTTCGTCGGCCGCGTAGCGGAGTTACGGCTGGTCAAGGAGCTCTTCCACGCGAGCGCAGACGAGAAGCGAGCGAAGCTCGTGTCCGTGGTCGGCGTCGCAGGGATCGGCAAGTCGCGGCTCTCGTGGGAGTTCGAGAAGTACATCGACGGCCTCGCAGGCGAGATCTGGTGGCACCGCGGCCGCTGCCTCTCCTACGGCGACGGCGTCGCCTACTGGGCCCTGGCGGAGATGATCCGCGGCCGGGCGAAGATCGTCGAGAACGAGACGGCCGAGAGCGCAACGGCCAAGCTCCGCGCAACACTCGAGACCCATCTCACGGACCCGGCGGAGCGAGAGTGGATCGAGCCCCGCTTGCTCCACCTGCTCGGTCTCGCCGAGCGGAACGCGCCCGATCGGGAGGATCTCTTCGCGGCCTGGCGGCGATTCTTCGAGCGGCTCGCCGAGCAGGGGCCGCTCGTGCTCGTGCTCGAGGACATCCACTGGGCGGACGAGGGCCTCGTCGCCTTCGTCGAGTACCTCCTCGACTGGGGTCGGCACCACCCGATCTTCGTCCTGACGCTCGCTCGTCCGGAGATCGCCGATCGGCATCCTGGCTTCCCGGGGGCGACCCGGAGCGCGACGACGCTGCCGCTGGAGCCGCTCGACGACGAGGGGATGAACGAGCTGTTGACCGGGCTCGTTCCGGGCCTGCCCGACGACCTCCGGGACCGGCTGCGAGAAGCGGCGGAGGGAATCCCGCTCTACGCCGTCGAGACCGTCCGCATGCTCCGAGACCGCGGCCTCCTGACGGAGGTCGACGGCCTCGGCGTCGTCGCCGGCGACCTGACGTCGTTCGAGGTGCCCGAGACGCTGCACGCACTCATAGCCTCTCGCCTCGATGCCGTTACCGAGGAGGAACGGAGCCTCCTCCAGGACGCATCTGTGCTCGGCAAGACGTTCACGCGCAGCGGGCTCGCGGCGCTCTCGGGCCGCACCGAGCCGGAGATCGAGCGACTCGTGACGAGTCTGATCCGCAGGGAGCTGCTGACGATCGAGACGGATCCGTTCTCACCCGAGCGCGGCCAGCTCGGGTTCCTGCAGGCGCTCATCCAGCGGATCACCTACGAGACCATCGGCCGGCGTGACCGTCGCCGGCGTCACCTTGCAGCCGCGCGCTTCCTTGCGACGGACACCGGTATCGACCCGGACGAGATCGCCGAGGTGATCGCGTCGCACTATCTCGACGCGCACCAGGCGGACGCGGCCGCAGCGGACGGAGACGACGTGCGCGCGGAGGCGCGGCGCTGGTTCACACGCGCCGCTGAACGTGCCGCCTCACTGGCGGCCTCCCTCGAGGCGCAGCGGGCGTTCGAACGGGCTGCCGACCTGGCCGGCGACGAGGCGGAACGCGGTCGTTCGCTGGCGCGTGCCGGCGAGCTCGCCGTCATGGGCGGCAGGTTCGACGAGGCCGCGCCGCTGCTCGAGCAGGCGATCGCAATCCTCACCCGGATCGGAGAGCGCGCCGAAGCAGCCGGAGCACAGGTCCGGCTCGGCGAGCTGCTGCTCGTCTCGAACCGGATCGAGGAGGGCGCGGCCCTGCTCGAGAGCGCCCTCGAGTCGCACGAGAACGTCGGGAACGAACCTGCGATCGCAGCCGTCTCGGCGGAGCTCGGCCGCCTGCTGTTCTTCGAGGGGCGGTCGGCAGAGGCGCTGCCGCACGTCGAGCGCGCCCTCGACCTCTCGGAACGTTTGCTGCTCCTCAACGTCGTGGTGCAGGCCCTGATCAACAAGGCTCTGATCGTCTCGCGCCCACGCCCGATCGAAGGCCTGGGACTGATGCGTCAGGCACTCGTACTCGCAGAAGAATCGGGCGACGAACCCGGCGCGATGCGCGCCTGCATGAATCTCAGCTATCTGCTGTCGCTGGCCGGGCGCAACGCGGAAGCAGAAGCCGTGATCGAGCGGGGCATCGTGATCGCACGCCGCCGCGGCGACCGAGGCCGTGAACGCGCCCTGACGACCAACCTGGTCGGGACGTACTGCGTGACGGGCCGCTGGGACGAAGCCGAGCGGGTCGTGGCGGAGCTCCCCGAGGACGGACTGATCGCGTCCGACCCCGTGCAGGCGTCGATGTTCCTCGATCTCGCGCAGATCGCTCTCTGGCGGGGCGACGCGCAGCGGGTGCGGGAGATCGCATCGGATGTCGCCGCGTGGGACGAGACCGCCTACGTGCAGGCCGCGAGCGTTCGCCAGTTGGCCCGCATCCTCGTCGCGCAGGCCGAAGCCCGCGACGACGACGCCCTCGCCGAGTGCTTCGCCGGACTGCGCGAGCCACTGCAGGGGCCGGTCGACACCTCCTCTCTGCTCCAGCAAGGTTGCGAGTCGGCGCTCCTCACCGGCTCGGCCTCGGCGCTCGCCGAGCTGATCGAGCTCGCGGAGAGCGCGCAGGTCGGACGGTCACCGCAGTTGGACGCATACCTGCACCTGCAGCGCGCTCGGCTGGCGGCGCTGCGAGCCGAAGCCGAGCCGCCGTTCGAAGCGGCGGTGACGGCCCTGCGCGAGATCGAGGAGCCGTACTGGGTCGCGATCGCGCTGCTGGAGCACGCCGAATGGTTGGTCGCGAACGAGCGCGCAGGCGAGGTCGCACCGCTCGTCGCCGAGGCACGCGAGATCTTCGAACGGCTGCGTGTGCCGCCCAAGCTCGAGCGGATCGAGCGGCTCGAGGCCGCTCAGCGGCAGGCGCGACCGAAGCAATCGCCTAGTCCGCCGCGGACGCGAGCTCGAGGATCCGCTTCGCGATCGGCGTCTCCCGATAGCACTCACGCAGCTCTGGGCTCAAGCCGTTCTGCCGGCGCTCGACGGCCTCGACCGGCCATTTCCAGCACGCGAGCCGCGTCGCGTCCCGCCGCGAGAAATCCCTCCGCGCACCAGCGCAGCACGTCATCGGTCCGGAAGAACGGGACCGCCCCGCCTTGACCCTCAAGCCCGGCCACCGCCAGCTCGGCACTCTCGGCCGCCTGCTCGGGCCGACCGCGCGCGAGCTCGAGCCGGATTCGCGCGGCGTATGCGCCCACCTCGACCCGCTCCGGCTCCCACCGCGCCTGTCGCCGCGCCGTCGAGCTCGGCCGCGGCCTCGTCGTAGCGCTCGCGGGCGATCAGGAGATCGGCGAGCTGGATCCGGAGCAGTGGCGTCGTGCCGGCGTGCGGCGCCGCGAGCCCCTCGCTCAGTGCGCCGACGAGATCGACCTCTGCCTCGTCGAGCCGCCCCTGGTCGAGGAGCAGCCTGCCACGGAAGGCCCGCAAGGAAGGCGCGAGTCGTCTGCGGCGTGGGGTCGCTCAAGAGGGCGAGCGCCTCCTCGGTCTCGCGTAGCGCCGCTTCGGCCTGGCCGAGCGCGGCGTGCAGCTGGGCCTGCGTAACAGAGCGCCCAGGCCAGCTCCTCCGGCGCACCGCCGCGAAGTGCCGCCACGGCCGTCTCCAGATGCTTCGCGGCATCCGCGTAGTCGCCGAGGTCGTAGCGGGCGACCCCGATGTCGCGCTCGAGCTGGCCGCCGAGCGTCCGCCACGTGGGCCGCCTCGAAGCCGGCTGCCACCTCCGGATCGTCGAGCAGCGCCCGCGCCTGCTCCAGCACCTCGAGCCCGGCCGCCAGGCCCTCGCCTGTGTCGAGCAGATGCCCGAGGCGTGTCTTCAGCAGCACCCTCCCGACGACGTCGCCGCCCTCCGCGGCCAAGGAATCCGCCTCGCGAAGGAGCGCGATGGCCGGCGCATAACCGTCGCGCGCGTAGCCGAGCAGCCCCTGCCCGTAGAGAACGCGAGCCAACGTGCCCGGGTCGCCGAGCCGGCGTGCCGCAGCCTCGCCGGACGTCGCTCGAGCCTGAAGAGTCGTCACTCGAAGCTGCGTACTCGCGATTCCAGCCGGCCACGGCCGAGACGAGCAGCAGCCCGGTCGCCTCGGCACGGGCCACGGTCGTCGTCCTCCTGGTCGAGCAGCTCGAGAGCCTCCTCGCAGAGCTCGTGGGCGGCACGTGGAGAAACCGAGACGAACGCAGTCTGCGCCGCCCGGATCAGCCAGCCTGCCGCCGCAGCGAGGTCGCCTGCCTCCCGCCGGTGGCGCGCGAGCTCCAGCAGGATTCGCCCCGGCGGTCGCCGCTCGTCCGCCACGATCGTCTCCAGAGCCTCAGCCACCTTCGCCGTGGAGACGGCGGCGGTCGAATGCGCTCGCCGTCGCTCGCCCGTAGAACGCGCTCTGGAGCAGCCGCGGGTCGAAGCGCCAGATGGCCGAGCGCTCGTTCCACCACACATCGTCGTCGATCACGACGAGTCGCCGCGCGAGCAGAGGCGCGAGCCGCTCCCGGACCGCGGCCTCGTCGGCGTCGAGTAGCTCGCACGAGCACACTCGCTGCGAACTGCTCGCCCTGGATCGAGGCTCCCTGGAGCAGCGTCTGATGCTCCGGCTCGAGCGACCCCGCCTGGAGCTCTGCGAGCTGCTGGAGGCTCGCCGGCACGACGGCCCCAACAAGCGCGCCCGCGATCTCCCAGCCGCCCGGCCCGCGCTCGAGAGTCCCGGCGAGCACGGCCCCGGCTTCGGTCGTGCTGCACGACTCCGGCATCGTCGAGCGCTCGGATGAACGCGGCGACGAAGGCCGCGTTGCCGCTGCAGCGCTCGACGAGCCAGGCAGCCAGCAGCGGATGCGGCTCGTTGCCCCACGTTGCGCGGAGCATCGCCGCGACATCGGCCTCTTCGAGCGGCGGTAAGCGGATCGTCCGGCTCAGCCCGGCGAGACCGGCATCGCCCTGCAGCCGCGGGAGCGGATGGCCGGCCGGCAGCCGCTGGGCGTCGAACGAGAGTCACGAAGAGCAGTCGCCCGAGCTCGCCCTCCGAGACGATCCGGCCGAGCACGGCGCTCGAGCCCTCGTCCAGGAGATGGGCTTCGTCGAAGATCACGACGAGGGGCGACTCCTCGTCGGTGAGCCGGCGGAGCGCGTCCGAGATCTGCTTCGGCACCGCATCGACCGAGCGCGCCCGCCTCGGCGCTCTTCAGCCACTCCGTGAACACGGTCGCCGCGGCGCCGCCCACGGTCGGGATCGCCTGGAGAACGAGCGGCGCGGTCGACTTGAAGATGTCGAGAGCGCGCTTGGCGACGATTCGCTTGCGATCGCGTCTCGCGAGGTCGGAGAGCAGCTCGAGGAACGGCCCGTACGGGGTCGTCGGCGCGCAGATCAAGCGCACTCCCTCGACCTCGCCGAGAGCGCCGGACTCGATACGGCCGCGCAAGGCGGTCAGGAGCGTCGACTTGCCCGAGCCGGTCGGCCCCTCGAGGAAGACGAGCTCTGCACGCCCGTGCGACGGCGCGCTCGACGGCTTCCTCGAGCTGCGCGCGTTCCCGTTCGCGACCGGCGATCTGGTCAGTTGGCACGGCGACCTCCTTCATGCCGACCGCAGGACGGCGTCAACCGATTCAACCAGCCGGAGCGAGAGCCATCAACCGCCGAAGGCGTCGCCGAGCGCCGCTCGCGAGATCAGGTCGCTCGCGGCCGGCGCCGTTCCGTCGTTTTCCAGCCGCTGCGCCCTTCTACAACGAGCGCGCCGTAGGCGGCGCTCGCGAGCAGGCTTCCTGTCGAGATCCGACGGACGCCGACCGCTTCGAGCTCCGAGACGGTCGGGCCGCCCGGGAGGACGAGCACATTGACCGGGATCTCGACCTCGCGCACGAGCCGCGCGATCTGCTCCAGGTCTATGAGACCCGGGGCGTAGACGGCGTCGGCGCCCGCGTCGCGATACGCGACGAGTCGGCGGATCGTGTCGTCGAGATCCTGGATACCACGGAGGTGGTTCTCGGCCCGTGCGGTGAGCACCAGCGGCTCGGGGAGCGCGTGAGCCGCGCTCGGCCGCGACGCCGACCCGCTCGACCGCGAGCTCGAAGTCCTCGATCCGATGCGCAGCCGGGTCGTAGTCCTCCAGCGAGCAGCCGGCCGCCCCGGCGGCCGCGAGCTGCGCGACTGTCTCGGCGACACCCCCGGGATCGTCCGGAAAGCAGTTCTCGCTGTCCACGTTCAGCGGCAGATCCGTGGCCGCCGTGAGCTCGGCGACGTGCGCCACGAGCTCGTCGCGGGTCACGTTCTGGTCGAGCCGGCCGAGCGACCACGCGAACCCGGCGCTCGTCGTCGCGAGCGCCTCGAACCCGAGCGACGCAAGCAGCCGTGCGGAGCCCACGTCCCAGGGGTTCGGCATCACGAAGATTTCGTCGCGTGCGTGTAGCTCCCGGAACCGGGCTCGCCGCTCCCCCACGCTCGCGCTCAAGCGGCGACGGCCTCGCCGCGTCGCGCGAGCACCTCGCGCAGATAGAGCCCCGTGAAGGAGCCTTCGACCTCGGCCACCTCCTCGGGCGTGCCGGCCGCGATCAGCTCGCCGCCGGCCTCGCCGCCCTCCGGCCCGAGGTCGACGACCCAGTCGGCCTGCTTGATCACGTCGAGGTTGTGCTCGATCACGAGCACCGTATTGCCCGCGTCCACGAGCCGCTGCAGCACCTCGAGCAGCTTCTCGATGTCGGCGAAGTGGAGGCCCGTGGTCGGCTCGTCGAGGATGTAGAGCGTCGAGCCCGTCGCGACCTTGCAGAGCTCGGCCGCGAGCTTGACCCGCTGTGCCTCGCCGCCGGAGAGTGTCGTCGCGGGCTGGCCGAGCTTGACGTAGTCGAGCCCGACGTCGTGCAAGCGTTTGCAGCCGCCGCCGCAGCTTCGGGATCTTCGCGAAGAAGCCGAGCGCCTCCTCGACGGACATCTCGAGCACGTCGGCGATCGACTTGCCCTTGAAGCGCACCTCGAGCGTCTCCTTGTTGTAGCGGTGCCCGTGGCAGGTCTCGCACTGGACGTAGACGTCCGGCAGGAAGTGCATCTCGATCTTGATCGTCCCGTCGCCCTTGCACGTCTCGCAGCGGCCGCCGCGCACGTTGAACGAGAAGCGCCCCGGCTTGTAGCCGCGCACCTTCGACTCGGGCGTGAGCGAGTAGAGCTCGCGGATGTGCGTGAAGAGGTCGATGTAGGTCGCCGGGTTCGAGCGCGGGGTGCGGCCGATCGGCTTCTGATCGATGTCGATCACCTTGTCGAAGACCTCGAGCCCCTCGACGTCGTCGTGCGTCCCCGGCCGCACGCGCATCCGGTTGACCCGGTTCGCGGTCGCCTTGAAGACGATCTCGTTCACGAGCGTCGACTTGCCGGAGCCGGAGACGCCGGTGACGCAGACGAGCTTGCCGACCGGGAACTCGACGTCGATCCCCTTCAGGTTGTGCATCGCGGCGCCGCGAACGGTGAAGTGGCCGCGATCGTCCTCGCGCCGCGGCGGCACGGCGATCTGGCGCGCGCCCGAGAGGAACTGGCCCGTGACCGACTCCGGCTTCCCCATCACGTCCTCCGCCTTGCCCTCGGCGACGACGTAGCCGCCGTGCTCGCCCGCGCCCGGCCCCATGTCGACGAGCCAGTCGGCGGTGCGCATCATCTGCTCGTCGTGCTCGACCACGAGCACGGTGTTGCCGAGCCCCTTCAGCCGCTGCAGCGTTCCGATCAGCTTGTCGTTGTCGCGCTGGTGGAGGCCGATCGAAGGCTCGTCGAGGATGTAGAGGACGCCGACGAGCTGCGAGCCGATCTGCGTCGCGAGCCGCAGCCGCTGGGCCTCGCCGCCGGAGAGCGTCTTCGCGGCCCGGTCGAGCTGGAGGTAGCCGACGCCGACGTTGTCGAGGAAGGTGAGCCGCTCGCGGATCTCCTTGACGATCCGGTGCCCGATCAGCTCCTCGGTGGGCGTCAGGCCGAGCTCGTCGAGGAACGCGAGCGAGCGCGTGACGGACATCCGCGTGAAGTCGTGGATCGAGCGGCCGCCGACGGTGACCGCGAGCACCTCGGGCTTGAGGCGCGCGCCGTTGCACGTCGCGCACGGCCGGAAGCTCATGTACTCCTCGATCCGCTCGCGCTGGGGCGCCGAGTCGGTCTCGCGATAGCGCCGCTGGAGCGACTCGACGATCCCCTCGAAGGCCATCGTGTACGAGCGCCGCCGTCCCATCCGGTTCCGGTACTGGACGTAGAGCTTGTCGCCGTTCGTGCCGTGGAGGAAGAGCGCCTGCTGCTCTGGGGTGAGGTCGCCCCAGGCCGTGTCGAGGTCGATCTCGTAGCGGTCGGCGATCGCCTGGATCACCGACTCGTAGAAGCCGCCGTTTCCGACCGACCACGGGACGAGCGCGCCGTCGCCGATCGAGACGGTCGCGTCGGGCACGATCAGCTCCGGGTCGATCTCGAGCTGCGAGCCGAGCCCGGTGCAGCGCGGGCAGGCGCCGTGCGGTGAGTTGAAGGAGAAGATCCGCGGCTGCAGCTCGGGCAGCGAGACGCCGTGCTCCGGACAGGCGAACTTCTCGCTGAACAACATGCTGTCGCCGTCGATCACGTCCACCGCGACGAGCCCGTCGGCCAGCGCCGCGGCGGTTTCCACGGACTGGGTCAGCCGCTGGCGCAGGTCGGCCTTCAGGATCAGCCGGTCGACCACGACCTCGATCGTGTGCTTGAACTTCTTGTCGAGGACGATCTCCTCCTCGAGCAGCCGCGTCTCGCCGTCGACCTTGACCCGGGTGAACCCGTCGGCGCGCAGCTCGTCGAGCACGTCGCGGAACTCGCCCTTGCGGTCGCGCACGACCGGCGCGTTGACGGTGAACCGCGTCCCGTCGGGGAGCGCGAGGATCTGCTCGACGATCTGGTCGAGGCTCTGCCCCGCGATCGGCCGCCCGCAGACCGGACAGTGGGGCCGGCCGACGCGCGCGTAGAGGAGCCGCAGGTAGTCGTAGATCTCGGTGACGGTGCCGACCGTCGAGCGCGGGTTGCGCGAGGTCGTCTTCTGGTCGATCGAGATCGCCGGCGAGAGCCCTTCGATCGAGTCGACGTCCGGCTTCTCCATCATCTGGAGGAACTGGCGCGCGTAGGCGGAGAGGCTTTCCACGTAGCGGCGCTGACCCTCGGCGTAGATCGTGTCGAAGGCCAGGCTCGACTTGCCGGATCCAGAGAGCCCGGTGATGCAGATGAGCGCGTTCCGCGGCAGCCTGACGTCGATGTCCTTCAGGTTGTGCTCGCGGGCTCCGTGGACGATCAGCTCGTCGGCAGCCATGCGGAGGCCATTCTAGCGAGCGAACACACGTTCGTCTAGTTCGGCGGGAGGCGTTGCCAGGGATACTCCCGGCATGACCGAGACTGCGAAGCGAGCGGCGCTCGCGACCCTCGTGGTGGGCGGGATCGTGGTCCTGGCCCTCGCGCTCTGGAAGATCCGACTCCTCGTCGCCCTGCTCTTTTTCGCGTTCATCCTCGCGGCCGCCATGCGCCCCGCGATCGAGGCCCTGCGGCGCCGTGGAGTGCCGCGAGGGGCGGGGATCGCGATCCACTACGTCTGCTTCTTCGCGGTGATCGCGGGTCTCCTGTGGCTCGTCGTCCCGCGCGCGACCGAGCAGGTCACGAACGCGCTCGGCGGGCTTCCGAGCTCGTCGGAGGAACTGGAGGCCGAGGCGAGTCAGTCGACCGGGGTGCGCCGCCAGATCCTCGAGGGCGTGCAGCAGCGCCTCGAGGAGCTGCCGTCGGCCGGCGAGCTGGTCGATCCGGCGCTCGAGATCGGCTTCCTCGGCTTCGAGATCCTGATCGGGATCTTCTTCGTCTTCGCGAGCGCCGCGTACTGGATCTTCGAGCGAGAGAAGGCGATGGATCTCGTCACCTCGCTGATTCCCGCGACCGCGGCGGAAGACCGTGCGCGACACCTGGGATCTGATCGATCTCAAGCTGGGTGCCTATGTGCGTGGCCAGGCGCTCCTGATCGCGCTCGTCGGCGCCGTCCTCTCGCTCGTCTTCTGGGCGATCGGCCTGCCCTACTGGCTGCTGATCGGCGTCTTCGCCGGGATCGTCGAGATCGTCCCCGTGATCGGGCCGCTCCTGGCCGGCGCGGTCGCCGTGGGCGTCGGCCTGACCGTGTCCTGGCAGCTCGGGCTCGCCGCCGGGATCACGGTTCTCGTCGTCCGCCTGCTCGAGGACTACATCGTGATCCCGCGCGTGCTCGGCGACGCCGTCGGGCTCTCGCCGCTGCTCGTGCTCTTCTCGATCA
Organism: uncultured Gaiellaceae bacterium; assembly: GCA_963745775.1. GTDB lineage: Bacteria > Actinomycetota > Thermoleophilia > Gaiellales > Gaiellaceae > Gaiellasilicea. The sequence continues at coordinate 138,883 of CAVUYY010000012.1, read as the reverse complement.
CGAGCGTGGCGCTCCTCTTCGGCGAGTTCGCGGTCCTGCTCGCGATCCCGCTCGCAGCCGTGCTCGCGACGCTCCTCGACGTGGTGGTGCGAGGCAAGGATCCCGCCGAGGAGGATGTGCCGACGGTGATCTTCTCGCCGGCCGACTCCGAAACGGCCTAGCTAGGCCTTGCGCCAGCGGCCGAAGACGAGGCCGCCGAGGGTGAAGCCGAGGCCGAACGTGCCGACGGAAAAGGCGCCGAGGGCCAGAACCTTGCGGCCGACCGAGAGGCGCTGCCAGCGGCCGAGCGCCTCCTGCTCGTCGCGGGTCAGCGGCTCGCCACGCCGCTGCTTGCGGAGCGCGCCGCCCGCTCGTAAGCCGAGATAGAGATCGTCGAAGATCTCCGGCCCTTCGTCTCCTCCGTTGTCGGGCGCTCGATCCGCCATGGAGCGAGTGTATAGCCGCGTGCGGCGGTTCTCATGCCCCCGACCGGGGTACTGTCGCCGACATGCTCACGCGGGTCCTCCACATCTCGGATCTCCACTTCGGCCGCAACGTCAAGCCCGAGCCGATCGACGCGCTCGCGCGACTGATCTCCGAGGTGCAGCCCGAGCTCGTGATCGCCTCGGGCGACCTCACCCATCGAGGTCTTCGCTCCCAGCACGATGTCGCCGCGGAGTTCCTGCGCGGGCTCGAGTTGCCGCTCCTCGCCGTGCCGGGTAACCACGACATCCCCTACACGTTTCCGAAGCGCTTCACGAATCCGTGGCTCGAGTTCGAGCGGCAGTGGAAGACGACCCAGCCCGTCTACTCGTCCGAGACGCTGGCGGTCGCCGGGCTGAACTCGGTGCGCCCGTGGCGTCACCAGTCGGGCAAGGTTCGGCCGCCGCAGGTCGTCCGGGCGAAGGAGGTGTTCGCGGACGCGCCGCCGGAGGCACTCAGGATCGTCGTCCTCCACCATCACCTGCTCGGCGCGCCCTGGCGCTCGAGCAAGCAGCCCGTAGCGAACCGGAATCGCGTTCTCGGCAGCTTCGTCGACGCCGGCGCCGAGCTGATCCTCGCCGGCCACATCCACCAGAGCACGGTCGCCGAGCGGCGGGAGTTCGAGATCGCGACCGCCGGCGGCGAGCGGGCGGTCGTGGCGTCGATCGCTCCCGGCTTCGGCCAGCCGCGACCGAATCGCCGCGGCGAGGCACGGGGCCTGCACGTCTACGAAGTCGCGGTGGAGGCGCTACGAATCCTCACCTACATCTGGCGTGACGACGGCTGGGCGCTCACCGCGGTTCGAACGTTCCCGCGCGGCCGAGAGCCGCTCGCGTTCGACGCCACCTGAGGAATGGAGCCGGACACCCGCGGAGGGGTGCCCGGCCCACACGAGACTCCTCGAAGAGAGACCGCTTTAGACGGTTCGCCCGCTATGACCGCGGCCCGCGACGGCGCGGTAGATCAGGAGCAAGGCGATCGAGCCGACGATCGCCGTCAGCCACGTGCTGATGTCGAAGAACTCGTCGAGCGGATCGCCGCCGAAGAGCGCGGCCGCAAGGAAGCCGCCGAGCAGCGCCCCCACGATTCCGATGATCGTCGTGATGATGAAGCCGCCAGGATCGTCTCCCGGGAGCAGCGCTTTCGCGATCGCGCCTGCGATTGCGCCGAGAATGATGAACGCGATGATGCCCATGAAACCTCCAGTTCGAGAGCAGGGCGGTGCCAGCTCGCCCCTCGCCGGGGTGTCCCCCCGAGAGGGGTGTCGCAAACCGTTTCCTCCACTAGAGTCCTAAGACCTGCCCGAGGACGAGGAGAGAGATGAGCGAGCACCGAAACGACGCCCCGAAGGACTTCATCGAGCTGAAGAATCGCCTGGCCGAGATCCACGATCTCCGCCGCGCCCAGGAGGTCCTGTTCTGGGATCAGACGGTGATGATGCCCCCGGGCGGCGGGCCGGTTCGCGGCGCGCAGCTGACGACCCTCGACCGGGTCGCACACGAGCGCTTCATAGCACCCGAGATCGGGCGGCTCCTCGACGGACTCGCCGCCTACGAGGAGAGCCTCGCTTACGACTCCGACGACGCATCCCTGATCCGGACGACGCGGCGCGACTGGGAGAAGGCACGTCGCGTGCCCGCCGACCTCGCAGCCGAGATGGTCGGCGCGGCCGCCGACGCGCACGACGTCTGGGCGAAGGCCCGCGAGGAGAACGACTATCCCACCTTCCTCCCCCACCTCGAGCGGGCGCTCGAGCTGAAGCGGCGCTACATCGACTGCTTCGAGGGCTATGCGGAGCCCTACGACGTCCTCCTCGACGACTACGAGCCCGGGATGAAGACCGAGGAGGTGCGCGTCGTCTTCGAGGAGCTGAAGGCCGCACTCGTGCCGCTGATCGCCGAGGTCGCGTCCACCGACGCCGACGACGGGTTCATGAAGGGCCCGTACGCGATCGACGCCCAGCATGCGCTCTCCCTGCGCGTGATCGAGGAGTTCGGATTCGACCCGCAGTTCTTCCGGCTGGATCTGACGGTGCACCCGTTCGCGGCCAGCTCGGGCACTCAGGACATCCGGCTGACGACGCGCTACACGGAGAACGACCTGACCTCGATCTTCACCGCGATGCACGAGTGCGGGCACGGTCTCTATGAGCACGGGATCTCGCAGACGCTCGAGCGCACCCCGCTCTGTTGCGGAGTCTCGTCCGCCCTCCACGAGTCCCAGAGCCGGCTCTGGGAGAACATCGTCGGCCGCAGCCGGCCGTTCTGGAACCACTTCTACCCCCAGGTGCAGGCCGCGTTCCCGGACACGCTCGGTGACGTCGAGCAGGAGGCCTTCTACCGCGCGATCAATCGCGTCAAGCCGAGCTACATCCGCGTCGACGCGGACGAGGCGACCTACAACCTGCACGTGATCCTCCGTTTCGAGCTCGAGCAGGAGCTGATCGACGGCACGATCGCGCTGAAGGATCTGCCGGAGGCGTGGAACTCGCGCTTCGAGGAGTACCTCGGAATCCCGATCCCGAGCGACACCGTCGGCGTCCTCCAGGACGTGCACTGGTCGGGAGGCAGCTTCGGGTACTTCCCCACCTACTCGCTCGGCAACATCGTCTCGGTCCAGATCTGGGAGAAGGCGCAGGCGGCCCTGCCCGACCTCCCGGCGCAGTTCGAGGCGGGCGAGTTCGGCGATCTCCACGCCTGGCTGCGCACCAACCTCTACGCGCTGGGCCGGAAGTTCACCCCGCAGGAGACGCTCGAGCGCGTCGTCGGCGGCCCGATCGACGCGAAGCCGTACGTCCGCTACCTGAAGGAGAAGCTGGGGGCGCTCGCCGCGGCTTAGCCCGGGTCGGGGCCTGTGATCGGGCGCTTCTCGACGAAGCGGCGGTACAGGATCAGCAGCAGGACCGCGCCGGCGAGCGCGAAGAGGAAGCTCGTGAGGATCTCGCCTCCGGTGAGCTCCTCGCCCTCGGGCGGGGTCGGATCGACGACACCCGTGAGGGCCGCAGCGAAGCCGCCGAGGATCGAGCCGAGGATCCCGAGCAGGATCGTCTTCCAGATCGACAGCGTGTCCCGGCCCGGAACGGCGAAGCGCGCGACCGCCCCCACGATCAGGCCGGAGATGAGGATGCCGATGATCCCGGCGAGCACGGGCCGAGGTTACCTCGTGGCCACGGTTCCGAACCGCTGGCGTGAGCGCTCGCGCGCGCGCTCCGCCACGACCTCCCGATCACGCGGGGGCGCCGCCGTGACGAGGGACTCGAGCAGCCGCGTCGACGCGGCCGCGACGTCCTGGACTGCCCGAGCGAAGGCGGCCTCGTTCGCCTTCGACGGCTTCGTCGTCCCGCTGAGCTTGCGCACGTACTGGAGCGCGGCGGCGTCGATCTCCTCGGCGGTCGCCGGCGGCTCGAAGTTGTGGAGCGTCTTGATGTTGCGGCACATGAAGGTCTCCTCTCTCGGTGGTCGCGTGGAGCACAACGCTAGCGTCGCCGAGGAGTCGCGTTCTCGGTCAGGCTGACGAGCGCCTCCGCCGTCGTCTCGACGCCGAGCTTCGCCCGCACCGAAGCGAGCCGCCGATCGGCCGTCCGGCGGGCCACGCTCAACCGGCGCGCCGCCGCGCCGAGCGACTCGCCGTCCAGGAGGATGTCGACGAGCGCCTGTTCCTCCCGCGTCAGGGTCACTCGCAGCGGCTGCTCGCCGACGCGATGGTCGAGCCGGCCGATTCGGCGCAGGTCCTCGCAGAGGCGATCGACGACGTCCCGCTCCGCTTGGGCGTCGATCACGACTCCGGCGCCGCCGACGGCCGCGAGCAGCGCGGCTGCCGCTTCCTCCATCGAGCCCACGACACCGGTGCAGACGATGCCGGCTCGGGCGTCCCAGCCTGGAACGAGTGTCCAACCGGCCGAGCGAAGATCCGCCAGAGCATCCGCGTAGGCGCGAGCCGAGCCTTCGACCACGACGAGAGGCGCGCTTAGCGTCACCACCGGCGGCGGAGTTCCATCGACACGCCTCGATTCTCGGCCGGAGGAGAAGCTGGCGCAACTCGACGATGGCGTCCGCTGCGAACGGGTCGTCCGCGCGAAGTGCGAAGCCGCTCTCTCGGTGACTAGCTCCGGGCCGCGAGCGCAGCGGCCTGGAGCCGGGAGCGGGCGCCGAGCTTGGTCGACGCCGAGGCAACGAGCCGTTCGACCGTCGGCCGGCCGAGTCCCAGGCGACGCGCGACCTCTGCGTTGCTCAGGCCGTCGCCCACGAGCGCGAGAACCTCCTGCTCTCGAGCGGTCAGCCCGTGCGCGCCGCTCCCGCGTGGCGCCGGACGCGACTCGCCGGAGAGGCGGAGCGAGCGCCGGACGCGGCCGAGGAGCGGCACCTGGCCGTACGCCTCGATCAGCCGCTCCGCCCGCAAGAGCCGCTCGATCGCCTCCTCCGCTCGACCGGCGCGCCGAAGCGCCTCGCCCTCCGCCCAGGCGCAGCGCAGCCGCCCGCGCTCGTGCTGCCCGCGCCAGACGGCAGCGGCCGCCCGGAACCTCGCCGCGGCTTCCGTATCCGCACCCGCGGCCAAGAGCTCGAGTCCCTCCAGCTCCGGTCGCGCCCCGGCGAGCAGGCGAATCGGGGGATCGATCGTCGGAGGACCCGGGTCGAGACCGAGGTCGACACAGGCCCACGCGCGCGTGACCCGCGCGAACGCAGAGGCTTCGTGCGGAAACCGCTCGATCAGCTCGTCCGCCGCAGCGAGCGACTCGCGCGGGCGCCCCGACCAGAGCTCGGCGTCTGCGCGCACCCAGAGCGTCTGCCGGAGGCGCTCGTACCCCGTGGTCGAGAGCAGATACAGATCGGCGAGCAGCTCGCTGGCGCGGTCGTGCAGCCCGAGGTCGATCGCCGATTCGGCGGCGACGTACGTGACGAGGAAGCGCTCCCATTCCAGCTCCTCCACCCGGAGCGCCTCGGCCTCGTCGAAGGCACGGCGGTACCGACCGCCGTGCATGGCGAGCCAGGCAGCTCTCGTCCGAAACCGGCGCTCCCAACTCCCGAGTCTGAGCTCGCGAGCGCGCTCGACGTACTCCCGCGCGAGCCGACGCGCCCGCGGGGCGGCTCCTTCGTGGAAGAGCGCGCCGACGGTTGATTCCGCGGTGCGACACTCGATCCCGGTGTTCCCCTCGGCGCGTGCTGCATCGAGGGCCCGCCCGATCTCGGCTTCCCAGTCGGCCTCTCCGAGCAGCCGTCGCGCCCGGCCGATCACCGCGTGGATCGCGGCGACGTCGAACCCATTCGCCTCGGCCACCTCGAGGAGGCGCTGCGCCTCTGCCAGTACCGACTCGGCCGCTGTTTCGTCGTGAATCTCGAGCTCGACGGCAACTCTCTCGGCGCCGAGCTCGACCTCGACCTGGGCGCCGCTTCCGGACGCCCGCGCGAGCCCGTCGGCGATCAGCGCGAGCGCGCGGTCGAGGTCGTGGTCGCCGATCGCTGCTCGCGCACGCTGCAGGCAGGTTTCGGCCTCGACGACGGGATCGACGTCCGTGATCTCGTCGAGCAGCAGCTCCGCGGCGGCGAAGCGACCCACGTCGACGAGCAGCGAGGCGGCTCGCAGCCTCAGCACTCCGGCGTCGGCACCGTCCGCGCACGCCGCGGCAACCTCGAGATGGGCCGCGAGCTCGCCGGGTTGCTCCGCGACCTCCGCCGCTTCGAGCGCTCGCTCGTGGGCGAGCGCCCGCTCGCCTGCCGCAGCATGATGGCGCGCCGCCTCGCCGGGGTGGTCGACAACTCGCGCTGCGCGGGCGTGAAGCGACCGGCGCTCGCCGTCCCCGAGCCGGCCGGCGACGACCTCGGCGAGCAGTGGGTGGCGAAACGCGATTGCGCCGTCGACGACTTGAAGGAGACCGGTGGCGACGAGGTCGTCCGCGGCGGGCACCGCCGACGCGTCGAGCGGTCGCCCGAGCAGGGCCAGGAGCCCCAGGGTCAGACGCGAGTCGTCGTCGAGCGCGCGAATGCGTGCGGCGAGCGCGAGCTCGAGGCTCTCGGTCGGCTCGTCGGAGCCGGCGAGCTCTTCGAGCAGCAGCGGATTGCCCCCCGAACGGACTGCCACACGTTCGGCGAGCGCCGGTCCGAGATCCGGTCTGAGCCGCCGAACCAGCGTCGCCGCAGCGTCCGAATCGAGCGGCTCGAGATCCAGGCGCTCGAAGCCCGCGCGCTCGAGCTCGCCGACGAGCGCCGCGGTCTCTGCGCCGATCCTGCGCACGGTCGCGACGATCGGAGTCTTCCCTGCGAGGAATGGGACGGTCTCGCGCGTCTGCGCGTCCGCCCAGTGGAGATCGTCGAGCAGCAGGATCGCATCGCCGAGCCCTTCGATCAGCTCGCGGGCGACGTAGGCGGCGTCGGCGCCGTGCGGCTCGCGACCGAGCGCGCGACGAAGCGGCAGATAGGGCAGCCACGACAGCGTCGCCAGCGCCCCGGCCTCGACGAGCTTCTGCTCGGTGGCCTCGACCGCGGCCCGGACGAGAGCGGTCTTGCCCACACCCGCCTCGCCGTGGACGACGACCGGCCGACCCTCGGCAAGAAGGGCCGAGAGCAACCGCAGCTCCGTCTGCCGCCCGACGAGCACGGCTCGCATCATCGGTCGCGAGAAGTCGTGGCGCAACTGCACGATGAAGCCGGGAGAGCCGCCACCTAGCGTCACGGTCATGTCCGAGCCGGTGTCCCGATGACAGTTCTCCGCTGCCTCTGCGGCGAGCGGATCGAGGGCGCAGGCGTCTCGCTCCTCGAGGCCGTCGAGGCCCACCTGGAGGAGCGCCATTCCACGCTCACCGGCCCATCCACCCGAAGGGAGCACCGAGATGCACCGACGTCTCTCGATCCTGATCCTCGCCACGCTCGCGCTCGTCGCACTGACGGCGAGCCCGGCCGGCGCAGCCACGCCCGTCTCGAAGGCACAGCGTGAGGTGGTGATCTTCTCACCGGGGCTCGAGCAGGGCACGGCGCTCGAGTCGGCGTTCTACAACTTCGTCGAGTTCAACGCGATCGCGCTGGCGACCGCGACGCTCGGCACCCGCTACAACACCGTCCACATCGTCAGGGGCGCCGCGGCGACGCGGGCTGGCTTGGCGAATACGCTCAATACGATCGCCTCGAAGAGCACGATCCGAGCAGTCGACCTGGTCTTCATCACCCATGGCCTCACCAACAAGGTCTTGCTCTCCGACGGCCGCTGGACGCTCAACGAGGTTCGCGACCGGATCCAGTTTGGGCTGACGGTCGCGGATCGCGCCAAGCTGCGGATGGTCTTCTCCACTGCCTGCTTCGGCGAGTCTCACCGCACTGCCTGGCGGGAAGCCGGCTTCAAGACCGTCTCAGGCTCGAAGAAGATCTACGCCGACTCCGCCGCGAGCTACGTGCCATTCCTGAGCGCGTGGGCCGTTGGCGGCACGTTCGGCGCCAGCGTTCTCGCCGCGAACGTCGCAGGCGCCCCGAGCGGCTGGGATCAGGCGGCGTCCGCGTGGTACCTGAGCCGGGGCAAGCCGGTCGAGGCGAGCCAGATCGACAGCTTCCGGCTCACCTCCGGCGCCACCGGACTGACCATCGGGACGATGCCATGAGCCCTCGGACGAAATACCGTCGGCTCGCCGTCGTGACTGCGTTCGTCTCCGCTCTGCTGATCGGAAACTGCGATCTCGCCAGCGGGGCATCGTCCGATTTCCTCGATGGTCGACCCGATGAGTTCAGGCTCACGTGCGTGGCTACGGCTGGGCAGTCCTGTGCCACTATCCGGTTCTGGGTCGTGCTCAGCGACGGCTACAGCGACACGGTGACCGTCAACGTCGGGTCGGACAGCTTCGGCGGTTATCCCCGCTGGTCATTGAGGATGCCCGAGAATCGCTATCTGCGCTGGCACGACAAGCCAAGCGGCTACGCCATTTGTGAGCAGACGGATTACAACAGCTTGTTCGCTCCTTACTACGCCCCTGCTCGTACCCTTCTCTGCTCTCGAGATACGGAGGTCAATATCCGCCTGGGTGATCTCAACGACACATTCGTGGCGAGTCTGGAAGCTCCGACGGTGTTCAACATCTTCCGGCGAGGACGGCGGCGACTACATCCGCACCGGGAAGGCGAAAGACACGCTCAAGGGCGGCAACGGGAACGACGTCCTTCGCAGCGGCCCTGCCGTCGACAGCCTGTTCGGCGAGGGCGACAACGACATCCTGGACGGCGGCGACGGCGCCGACGTCCTGGACTGCGGCGACGGGAACGACACCGTCCAGTATCAGGGCCGCACTCCGCGCTCAACGTGACTCTCGACGGAACCGCGAACGACGGCGCCTCCGGCGAGAACGACAAGGTCGGGGCGAGCTGCGAGAACGTCGAGGCCTGGAACGGCGCCGACAAGGTCGTCGGCTCGACCAGCGCGAACAAGCTCTACGGGAACGACGGCAACGACACGCTCAAGGGCGGCGGCGGCAACGATCGTCTCTACGGGGGCAACGGCAAGGACAGCGCTCTACGGCGAGGCCGGCAACGACCAGCTGAACGGGGATGCCGGCGACGACACGATCGACGGCGGCAGCGGCACGGACACGATCTACGGCGGCGCCGGCAACGACACGATCAACGCCAAGGACGGCCAGAGGGACACGATCTACTGCGGAGCCGGCGACTACGACGCGGTCGTCTACGACGCCGGTGCTGGACGAGATCGACATCGGGACCTGCGAGCGCCGCTGATCCCGAACGAGAGTTGAGCTAGACGGCGCTCGGGCTCGCGAGCGCCGTCAGCTCACGCCGGAGATCCTTGATCTCGTCCCGCAGCTTCGCCGCGTACTCGAAGCGCAGCTCCTCGGCGGCGGCGAACATCTCCTCCTCGAGCGTGACGAGCAGCTTCTCGAGCTCCTCCTGCGAGAGGCCCTCGAGCTTCGCGTCGCCGCGCCGGCGCCTGCCCGGCACGTTCGGGTTCTCGAGCTGGAGGAACTCGGCGATGTCCGAGACGCCCTTGGCGATCGAGATCGGCGTCGTCCCGTGCTCCTCGTTGTAGGCGAGCTGGACGTGGCGCCGCCGCTCGGTCTCGTCCATCGCGTCCTTGATCGCCTCGGTCAGCTTGTCCGCGTAGAGGAGGACGCGGCCGTTCACGTTCCGCGCCGCGCGGCCGATCGTCTGCACGAGCGCCGTCCTGCCGCGGAGGAAGCCCTCCTTGTCGGCGTCGAGGATCGCGACGAGCGAGACCTCCGGCAAGTCGAGCCCCTCGCGGAGGAGGTTGATCCCGACGAGCACGTCGTACTCGCCGAGCCGCAGCTCGCGGATGATCTGGATCCGCTCGAGGGTGTCGATCTCCGAGTGGAGGTAGCGAGCGCGAACGCCCGCCTCGAGCAGGTAGTCGGTCAGATCCTCGGACATCTTCTTCGTCAGCGTCGTCACGAGCACTCGCTCGCCGGCGTCGGCGCGGCGCCGGATCTCGTTCAGGAGGTCGTCGATCTGGTTCTTCGTCGGGCGCAGCTCGACCTCGGGGTCGACGAGGAAGGTCGGGCGGATCAGCTGCTCGGCGACGACGGTCGAGTGGCGGAGCTCGTAGGCGCCCGGGAGTCGCCGAGACGAAGACGAGCTGCGGCACCTTCGCGAGGAACTCGTCGAAGCGGAGCGGCCGGTTGTCGAGCGCCGAGGGCAGCCGGAAACCGTGGTCGACGAGCGTCTGCTTGCGCGAGCGGTCGCCCTCGTACATGCCGCCGATCTGCGGCACGGTCTGGTGCGACTCGTCCACGAAGACGACGTAGTCGGACGGGAAGTAGTCGAGCAGCGTGTGCGGCGCCGAGCCGGCCGGACGGCCGTCGAGGATCCGCGAGTAGTTCTCGATCCCGTTGCAGAAGCCGAGCTCGCGCATCATCTCGAGGTCGTACTCGGTGCGCTGGCGGATCCGGTGCGCCTCGAGCAGACGGCCCTGGCTCTCGAAGAGCGATACCTGCTGCTCCAGCTCGTGCTTGATCTCGTCCTGTGCTCGCTCGATCGTCGGCTTCGAGGTCACGTACTGCGTCGCCGGGAAGACCGTGATCGTGTCGAGCTTCCCGTAGACCTCGCCCGTGAGCGGGTCGAAGTGGCTGATCGCCTCCACCTCGTCGCCGAACATCGAGACGCGATAGGCGGTCTCCGAGTAGGCGGGCTGGATCTCGAAGACGTCGCCCTTGACCCGGAAGCGGCCGCGGCCGAGCAACGTGTCGTTGCGGACGTACTGGATGTCGATCAGCTTGCGCAGCATCACGTCGCGGTCGGTCTCCTCGCCCACCGTGAGGAAGACGACGCGCTTCTCGTACTCCTCCGGCGAGCCGAGGCCGTAGATGCAGGAGACGGAGGCGACGATCACGGTGTCGCGGCGGGTGAGCAGGTTCGAGGTGGCGGCGTGCCGGAGGCGATCGATGTCGTCGTTCCGCGAGCTGTCCTTCTCGATGTAGAGGTCGGCCTGCGGGACGTACGCCTCGGGCTGGTAGTAGTCGTAGTAGGAGACGAAGTATTCGACCGCGTTCGCCGGGAAGAACTCGCGGAACTCGTTGCAGAGCTGCGCGGCGAGGGTCTTGTTGTGGGCGATCACGAGCGCCGGACGCTGGATCTGCTCGATGATCCAGGCCATCGTCGCGGTCTTGCCGGTGCCGGTCGCGCCGAGCAGGGTCTGGTAGCGGCTCCCGTCCTGGATCGAGCGGGCAAGCTCCGCGATCGCCCTCGGCTGGTCGCCTGTCGGGAGGTAGGCGGCGGAGGTCTTCAGCTCGATCATGGTGGTCTATCGTACCGGCCGAACACATGTTCTTTCGGCCCAGATCGCTCCTTCGGACGGTCGGCTCCGCGCTCGTCCTGAGCCTGGCACTCGTTGCCGGCTGTGACGTCGGCGCGGACGACGAGAGCAACCTCGTGAGCCCCGAAGGCAACAGCTCGCTGGCCGAGGCGCGGGCATTCGAGGGCTTTCCGATCTACTACGCGGGAGCGGAAATCCAGGGGCTTCCTCTCGAAGCGGTGCAGCGAACCGACCGCACCTCGCCCGCTCGCTACACCGAGTTCGCCTTCCTCTACGGCTCGTGCCGGGCGGCCGGAGACCGCGGATGCGGCCTGCCGCTCACGATCCTGCTCTGGCCCGCTTGCTACCGCTACGAGCAGCGCTACTCGATCCCGGCGCGCGAGCAGGTCACCGTCCGAGGCGTTCCCGGCCGGCTCTCGCAGGAGTCGCGCCGGCTCGAGCTCTACCCGGCCGGGGTCGACGATCGTGATCAACGGACCCGGGCTCGGGAGCAGAGCCGAACTTCTCGCCGTCGCCCGCGCGCTGCGTGGCGTCAACACGCGGCTGCCTGCCTCGGCGCCTCTCCCCGCTCGGCCGGCTCACGCCGGACGGACGCTCGAGTTGCCGATGAGCTCGTCGTGGTTGAGTTCGGCCGAGCGGGGTACAGCGGCACCCGTGGCAACGGCAACTCAGGCTCCTCCGTACAAGTCCTATGCCTCGCTGGTCGGGATCTTCGGCGCCGGGATGACCGGCGTCGCCGCGCTCTCGAGCGCGCTCGGCCGCCGACCCGAGCAGCTCGGCCCGCTCGATCTCGCGGTGCTCGCGGCGGCGACGTTCAAGGCCTCGCGCACGATCACGAACGACGAGGTGACGAGCTTCCTGCGCGATCCCTTCGTCGAGGACAAGGCCCACGAGGGCGACGAGAAGCCCGTCGAGGACGGCGGCCCGCGCCAGGCGCTCGGCGAGCTCCTCACCTGCTCGCGCTGCATCGGGATGTGGGCGGCGGCCGGCGTCGTCTCGCTCCAGACGATGGCGCCGCGGACGGGCCGACTGCTGACGTGGTCGCTCGCGGCGTCCGCGGCGAACGACTTCCTGCAGGCGGGTTTTGCCGCGCTGACGAGCAAGGCGAACGAGCTCGAGCAGCGCAGCCGGCTAGCGTCGCCCGGCTAGCGCCGTCCGGTTCGACCAAGTACTCGCCGCCGCTCGGCGGCAGGTGCATCCGTCGGCCGATGCGCGCCGAGCCGCCTGTTCGCGACGCGCGACGCAGGTCGCGCCCATGTCGCAACACAGTGTCGCAGCGCCAGGCTGCGAACGGTGCGGTCGGCTCCGGTCGTGACGATCACTTCGCCGGTCGGGTCGAACACTGCCGACGTGAGGATCGCCCTCGTGGCCTCGGAGGATAGACTGATCGACTCGCCGGTTCTGAGCGTCCAAGAGACCTGCCGTTCGCCGGCCCGGCCGTCACGACCCAGCGGTCCGTCCGGGCTGAACGATGCGTCGCTGACGATCGCCGAAGTGCCCGCTCAGGACGTGGAGCAGACGATTCCCCGTGCGCAGCGTCCCAGATGCGGGCATCGTCATCGCTGGCTCGCTGTCACGATCACGGAGCCGATCGCGCGAGACATCGCGCCGACGATCACCTCGGCCCGTGTGACCGCGCAAGACGATCGCGGCGGCCGCGCCGTTCGTACCGGACCTGCGTTTCCCTTCGAGCTCGAGCCCGGTCGGCGGCGATCGCAGCCCGCTGCTGAGCCGAAGGACGAGCCGGCCGCGTGCGACTGGAGTTGCGATACTCAGTAGCTCTGGCCGTCCACGCGTCGGCCCGGATTCGCGCAGCGGTCGCCGGGAAGTCTGACGCAACGCGACGGTAGCTGTGTCTCGTGCACCCGCGAACCGGCGCGGGTCCGCCGTTCGACCTGCCACAGGCGAACGCGGTCCGTCGCCGGACTCGTCATCAGCACGCCGGCCATCGGGTGTCGTCGAGACGGACCTGATCGCGCCGACCGTGGCGAGTGAGGCATGACCGAGCAGCTTGCCGTCTCGACACGTCCCACGAGCGCGACGGTTCCGTCGAGGCTCGCGCTGACGAGACGACGAGCGTCGCTGGTGAACGCGACGTCGGTGACGTAGTTTCGATGCGCCGAGCATGACGTTCACGAGCCTGCCCGAGGGAAGCTCCCAGATGCGGATCGCGCCGTCGACAGCGGCAGTCGCGAGCAGCTTGCCGTTCGGGCGAGAGCGCGCTACCGAGCAGCGTCGCTCGGTCGTCGATCCGGGTGCGAAGACGGCCGCGCGCATCGAAGACTCGAGCGACGTGACCGTTGGTAACAGCGAGCGCGCCGCCATCCCGGCGGATGGATACCCCGGTCGGCCCGGCAGGGACTCGCGCGAGGACCCTGCGGAGCGACGGGAGCTCGATCAGCTCGACCCGCCCGTCCTTCGACGCGATCGCAGCCGCCGTGCGAGTCAACGCAAGCCGCTGACCGTCTGATGCGTCCGCGATTCGGCGCGTGGCGCCGCGTCGCGAGGTCTCGCACGCGGACGCCACCGGGCCGGAAGACGACTCGGCGCGTCGGCATCGAACGCCGCGTCGGACAGCCGAGGAATCGAGCTCGGCTCGCTGTCCGCCTCCCTGGAAGCAGGCCACCGGCGGTCGACCGTCCAGACGTCGCCACGCCCAGCTGCTGCCGCAGACCGGTGCCTCCACTGAGACCACGCGGCGCGTCGCGGAAGGCCTTCAACGCCTGTCGAAGCGCGTTCTCTGCCGAACGGCTAGGCGCCAGCCTCGCTCGGCCCCTCGCGCCAGTAGTAGAGCCAACTCCGGGTCGCGATCGAGCTGCGAGCGAGCGCCGAGTTCGTCAGGGCTCGCGATCGTGCGTGACGCGCCTGCTCGCTTGCTTGCGCCCGCTGGCTCAGCGCGTAGACGGCGACCCCGGCAACGACGCGCAAATGCGACGAGCCCTGCGACCGCGAAGGCCGCGAGCCGACGGAATCGCCGCTGCGCCTCCGCGCGCTCGCGCTCGAGGCGCCGCTCCGTGTCGTGCCGCCCGCGCCACGCGAGCACGGCCGGCGCCAGGACGTCGTGGAAGATCTCGTACCGCGGTGGCCCGCCCGATCTATCCGGGGACTCGGCGGAGGATGCGGGCGGCCTCCAGTGTCCCGAGCACGCGCTCGAGCGGGTCGGGCTCGACCACGCGCGTAGCGTGCGAGGTCGTCGACGGCGTGCGCGATCTTCGTCCCGGAGGGAGTGACGAGGTGATTGAAGAGCCGCGCGACGACATCGCATTCGCCCTGGTCCAGGCGTGCGAGGGCCCGTTCGAGATGCTGCTCGACGATCCGCTGCGCGCCGCCGAGCTCGGCAAGCGTCGATGCCCGCAGAACCTCGGAGCCTCGCGCCCGCTCCACCTCCCAGAGCCGCTCGAGGACGAGCTGGAGGTACGGCGCCTCGACGCGGCGCGCCCGCTCCGGCTCCTCGACGAGCCCGCGCCCACTCAGGTGCCGTTCGATCCGTCCCGCCGCGACCTCGTCGAGCACTGCCTCGACAAAGTCGGCGTCGGCCGTCAGCTTCGCGCCACCGAGCTCCGCATAGACCCGCAGCGGGCCTTCGATCGCCGTCCGCGCCGCCGCGCGGGTGAGATGGTCGAGCCGGAGCAGGTTCCCGAAGAGGCCCGGCAGCCTCCGCTTGAGCGCGTCGAGGTCGGCGAGCGCGTCGTCGCGGATGCCGAGCAGGACGTGCACGGGCACGTCGACTCGCGTGAGGACGTCCTCGAGCGCATCCGCGAGCGGACCTCCGTCGCGGCCGTGATAGAGGACGTACTCCTCCATCTGATCGAGGATCACGTAGAGCTCGGCGCCCGACGTGATCGCGCGCTCCACGAGCGCATCAGCGAGCGGGATGTCGGTTGGCGCCCCGGCCGCGGCCGCGACAGCGAGGAGTGGATCGTCGCGCCAGCTGTCGACGATCACGACCTCGGCCCCTTCGCCGCTCGCCGCCGGCCGCCGGCACAAGGGCGCGCAACCGTCGCGCCACCCCGGCCCGCAGCAACGAGCTCTTGCCGACACCGCTCGGCCCGTAGAGCACCGTCAAACGGGACGCCATCAGGTTCGCCGCGACGAGCTCCGACTCGCGCTCGCGGCCGAAGAAGAAGAGCGAATCGGTCTCGGAGTCGCCGAAGTACGCCAGCCCCTTGAACGGAGACGGCGGCAGGTTCACGCGGCGCCTTCGTGGAGCAACGACGGTCAGGCGCGTGAGCTCGCCGGCATAAGCGTCCAGCGAGACGTCGTACACCTCGGCGCCACGCTCCCGCCAGAGCTCGGTGGCGACGTGCTCGACCGCCGGCTGCACCGCCCACGACCGGTACGCGAGCCGGTCGCCGCCCCAAACGCGGCGCAGGAAGACGCGAAGGCTCCAATCGTCCACCGCGTAGCCGAGGAAGAGGAGGTGACTACGGCGCAGGCGAGCCGCCAGCTGCACAGGCACGGATCCGGCTGCGTCGCTGCCGACCAGGTAGTCGATGTGATCGTCCTCGCTGACCGCGAAGCTCTCCCGCTCGCGCGTGCTGCCCCGGTCGACGTGGCCGTGGATCTTGAGCAGGACGCTCCGCTCGTCGAGCGCCAGGCCGGTGTACGCGTTCGGCTCGTGCACCACAATCGCCGTGCCGTCAGGCGCGACGTGCAGGAACTTTCCCCGATCGCGGCCGCTCGCGACGTAGACGACCACGTCGAGCTCCTCGCCAGCAGCCTCGAACGCTCGCTCGACGCCGCAATCGAAGCCGGTCGAGACGATCAGCTGCTGCGGCAGCCCACGGTCGCGCAGGAGCGGTGGCAGTGCCGCAACCCACGCGTGCAGCGGTGACGGCTCGAGGTCGTGATCGAGCGCGAGATGCAGCTCGTCGTGGAGCGGCCCGATGCCGTTGCGAGCCGCGACGGCCTGGGAGATGTACGCGAGCCCCCGAGCCTCTCCGTCCAGACCAAACCGCTCCGCCAGTACGCGCGCGAGCTCGTGACCCGTCATCCCGCCGGCGGCGTGGCCCAGAACGGGGACGAGCCGGCCGGCCGCGAACGCGCGCAGCACCTCGTCGTAGTGGTCTTCGAGTGCGGGCGGCGCCACGCGCACCAGCGACCGCTCTTGGCGCAGAATCGACCCGTACAGCGCCTGGAGCTCGGGTCCAGGCTCGATCCCGAGCTCGTCGACGAGCGTCCGACGTGTCGCGTGGTAGGTGGCGAGCGCCTCGGCCTGGCGACCAGACCGATAGAAGGCGAGCATCAGCTGCGCGCGCAGCCGCTCGCGAAGCGGATGGCGGCGGACGAGCGACTCGAGCTCCGCGACAAGGTCCGAGTCGATCTCCAGCTCGAGCTCGGCAGCGATCCGCTCCTCGAGCACGCCGAGCCGCAGATCCTCGAGCCGGCGAATCTCCTCCTGGGCGAAGTTCTCCAGCTCCATGTCGGCCAGAGGTGCGCCGCGCCAGAGCGCTAGCGCGGTCCGAAGCAACTGAGCCCGGTCGCCGCCCTCGAGCGCGCGGGCCTCGCGCACGAGCCGCTCGAAACGGCCGAGGTCGAGCTGGGCCTCGTCGAGCTCGAGCACGTATCCCGTCGGCCGCGTCTGCAGGCAGCTCAGGCCCGAGCAGCTTGCGAAGCTGCGAGACCGTGTTCTGGAGTGACGTCGTCGCAGTCCGGGGCGGATGCTCGCCCCAAAGCTCGATTGACGAGGCGTTCCGTCGAGACCGCCTCGTTCGCATGCAAAAGCAGGATCGTGAGCAGCGCTCGCTGATTCCGTCCGCCCAGCGGAACGGGTTGCTCCCCGTCGAGAACCTCGAGGGCGCCAAGGATTCGGAACTCGAGCACCTGTGCTCGTTGTAACAGGGTTCGCGAGGCATGGATAGCCCCGCTCCGGCGGGATTAGCGCTGCGTTAGACCCGCATGAGTGAGCCATTTGGGGCCGCGTCGAGCGTGGCCGCATGTTCACCACACGCTCGATCTCAACTGCAGCAACCCTCGTCGTGGGCTTCCTGCTCGCGGGGGCATCTCAGGAGGCCGGCCGGGCGGCAACCGCTCCGTCGGACCGCTGACTTGCGCGCGCTCACCACCGCGCTTCGGCTCCCGTCCCGACCCGCTTCTCCTACAGCTGGCCGGTTCGCCCGTTCAACCGGCAGCACCCTGTGCGCGGCTACTTCGGCGATCCGCGGATCGGGATGACACCCCGAGGGCATGCAGAGCAGCTTCCACTTCGGGATCGACATCTCGGCCGCCGACGGCACAGCCGTCTACGCCAGCCTCACCGGCACGGTCGTCCTGGAAGTCGTTCCGCCCCGAGGTCGTCACGATCGCCGCACTCGACGGGCGCACCGAGTTCGAGTACTGGCACATCGTCCCCGCGATCTCCCACGGCGCGCACGCAGTTGCCGGCAGGACGCTGCTCGGTTACGTCGCCAAGGGCTGGGGGCATGTCCACTTCTCCGACGTCCGCGACGGCGCCTACGTCAACCCGTTGCGGCCCGGCGCGCTCGGCCCGTACGCCGACTCGACGCCGCCCGCCGTCAAGTCCCTCCGCGTCGAACGGCACGACCACGGCGTCTCCCGGACGGCCCTACGCGGCCGCGTCGACCTCGTGGCCGAGGCCTTCGACGTCACGCCTCTCGCAGTTCCGAAGCCGTGGGCGAACCGGCCTGTGATGCCGGCGCTCGTGCGCTGGCGGGTCGTCGACCCGGCGGGCAGGAGTGTCGTGCCATGGCAGACGGCGACGGACTTCCGCCTGCGCATCCCGGACGCAGCGGCGACTACGGCCGTGTCTACGCGAAGTGGACGCGTCAGAACCGCCCGTGGAGCAACGGCCGCTACCGGCTCGTCCTCGCCCGGAGCTGGGACACGACGACGCTTCGCCCGCGGCGCCTACGAGATCGAGGTCAGAGTCGCCGACACGCAGGGGAACTCGAGCTCGCAGCGCTTTCCGGTTCGCATTGCGAGCTAGCCGGAATCAGGATCCACTGGCGCGCCGGACGAACCTCACGAGTCCGTCACGACTCCCAACTAGGATTCCCGGCCGATGCGCCGCCTCGTCCTCGTCGTTCTCGCGCTCGCCTGCGCGCCCACCGCTGCCGCCGCCGACCTCACGGTCGTCCCACGCGACTTCTCGCCGGACGAGGCTCGGCTGCGGATCCAGGCTGCGCTCCCGAAAGCCGAGCGCGTCGGGATCCAGCTGGCGGACGAACGCGGGAGGCCGCTCGGCTGGATCGTCGAGCCGCAGCGTCGCCGCTTCCTGACACTGCGCTGGAACGGTCGGCTCCGTGGTGCGCGCGTGCGGGAGGGCAGTTATCTGATCCGGCTCGTCGCCGGCTCGCGGCGGCTTGCCTCGTCTCCGCTCCGGATCGACCGGACCGCCCCGCGCGTGACGGACCTCAACGCGCGCAATGGCAGCCGCGAGCCGTTCCAGGGCGACAACGAGCGGCTGACGACGATCTCCCCGAACGGCGATCGGCTCCGCGACGCAGCCAAGATCCGCTTCACCCTCAGCGAGCGCGCTCGCGTCCGCTTCGAGGTGACGCGCACGATCAGCTCCCCCCAGACGATCTACGAGCTGACGGCGAACCTGCGGCCGGGCCGCCACACCTTCACCTGGCATCCGGCGAAGACGATCGGCGCGCGCACCTACCTCGTCCGGATCACGACGAGGGACGGCGCCGGCAACAGGCGCACCTACGGCGCCGACAACGCCCAGACCGGCCGCCGCCTCACGTCCGCGGTCGTCCGCGTGCTCGGCGTCGACGCGGGCTTCACCGGCGAGAGCTACGTCGCCTCGAGCGCCGCGCGCCTCGCGATCGAGACCGACGCGAGCACGCTGACGCTGCAGACGTTCCGCGCGGGGCCGGAGGACACCCCCACCCACAGCGACACGCTGATGAACGGCGTGCCGGTGAATCAGCCGGTGACGATCCCATGGAGCGCCCGGCATCGACGCGCGACGCTCAACTACGCCGTCGGCCCCTGGCCGACGGGCGTCTACTTCGTCAAGCTGACCGCCGACGACGGGCGGATCGGCTACGCGCCGTTCGTCGTCCGGCCGACCGTACTCGGGGCGACGAGCCGCGTCGCCGTCGTGATGCCGACGAACACCTGGCAGGCCTACAACTTCCGCGACTCCGACGGCAACGGCTGGGGCGACACCTGGTACGCGAAGGGGGCTCAGAGCACCGCCGCGCTCGGCCGCGCGTACATCCGCCGCGGCGTCCCGCCACAGTGGCGCAAGTACGACGTCGGCTTCCTCCGCTGGCTCCACCTGACGGGCAAGCAGCCCGAGCTCCTGACGGAAACCGATCTGGAGTCGATCCGGACCGCCGAGGAGCTGATCCGCCTCTACGACTTCGTGATCTTCCCGGGCCACACGGAGTACGCGACCCGGCACGAGTTCGACCTGATCCGGAACTACCGCGACCTCGGCGGCAACCTCGCGTTCCTCTCGGCGAACAACTTCTTCTGGGAGGTGCGGCGCGTGGGTCGCGTCCTCCGGCGAACGCGGCTCTGGCGCGATCAGGGCCGCCCGGAGTCGGCGCGTGCTCGGCGTCCAGTACCGCGCCAACGACGACGGGCGGATCCAGCGGCCGTTCATCGTTCGCGCCGCCGGAACGGCGCCGTGGTTCTTCGACGGGACGGGGCTCGGCGACGGCTCGAGCTTCGGCCAGGAGCTCGGCGGCTACGGGATCGAGATCGACCAGACGACGCCCTTCACGCCGCCCGGAACGATCGTCCTCGCCGAGATCCCCGACCTCTACGGCCCCGGCCTGACGGCACAGATGACCTACTACGAGACCCCGCAGGGCGCGAAGGTCTTCGCCGGCGGCGCGATCGATTTCGGCGGCACCGCGCGGCGACTGCCGGCCGTGGATCAGATGCTCGAGAACCTGTGGCGGAGGCTGGCTCAGAGCTAGGTTCGGGCCCGCGCCGCCGCCGGGGTGATGCCTGACCGAGGTCGCGCTATCCGAAACGGTCGATGAGCGCACGGATCGTGCAGCGCTCACGGAAGCCCATGCGAGCGAGGATTGGACGCGACTGGCTGCCGGCGTCGGTCACGGCGAGCGGCGTCCCGCGCGCGACTGCATCCCGCCAGCGCGCGTGCACGAGAGCCCGGTAGGCGCCGCGGCCACGGGCCGCGGGGATCACCGCGGCACCGAAGAACGTGACACCGTGTTCGCTGAAGGAACCGGTCGCCTGCCCGACGGGCACGCCGTCGAGATAAGCCAGGTAAGTGACGATTTCAGGATCCGGCGGTGGCGGCTCGACGTTCGACCCGCCCCACACCGCGGAGGCGATTCTGGCTGCGCTACGGCGGTCGCCGTCCGTTAGCGCTCGGCGCACCTCGACCTCGGAGATCCCCGACGGCGGCAAATCCAGTGCCATCCCGACCCTGAGCGGCTCGTCGTCCTCGACGAGCCCACGTTCCAGCAGTCGGTCGACCAGGTCGACGGGCAACGCCGACGAGCCGACCTCCCAACTGCACGCTGTTCTTCCCCTCGCCCGCACGTGCCCGTGAATCTCGTCCCGCACCTCGTCGATCTCCTCGGCGCGGAATCGGAAGCGCTGGGCGACATTCCACGCCGGATGGTCTCCGCTCCCCAGCCACAAGACGTAGCGATCGGTGACGATCCGCTCGTCCCCAGCGCCGAGCGGCACGTACGTATTCGGATTCTCGGCCAGCTCGAGCGCCCAGTCGATCACACGCTCGAGAGTATCCCGCTGTGGCGGGCCAATAGCGGACTGCCTGAAAACAGTGCGGTGCGACAGCGCGCGGAATCGGTGCGAGTCACCGAGGTCGGGCTGCGCGGAGGAGGTGGGCGTACATCGTGGCGGTCGGCGGTCGAGCGGCCGGATCCTTCTCGAGCGCCAGGAGCAGCGCTGTCGAGACCGCGATCGGCGCCGGCGGCTGCGGCGGTTCCTCCTCGAGGTGAGCGGTCCCGACGCCGAACAGGCTCCGGTCGGCGAAGGGCGGCGCTCCGGCGAGACATTCGAACGCGACGCAGCCCAAGGCGTAGATGTCGCTCGCCGGCGTTGCCTCGCCGCCGCGGACGAGCTCGGGCGCCAAGTAGTCGAGCGTGCCGAGCACCTGTCCCGGCCTCGTCAGGACGGTGTAAGCGGCTCCCGTGGCGACGCCGAAATCGGTCAGCGCGGCGGAGCCGTCCTCGCGGAGCATGATGTTGGACGGCTTGACGTCCCTGTGCACGAGCCCGTGCCGATGGAGCGCGTCGAGTCCGGCTGCGACCTGGCCGACTAGACGCAGCGACTCGTCGAGGGCGAGCGCACCGCGCCGCAGGCGATCGCTCAGCGCACCGCCCGAGACGTATTCGAGCACGAGATAGGGGCGGCCGTCCGCGTCGCCCACTTCGAGGATCCGGACGAGATGCCGGTCGCGAACCTCGTGCGCGACACGAGCCTCCCGGGCGAACCGCGCCCGGTACGCATCGTCGGCGCCGAGCGCCGGATCCAGCACCTTGAGCGCCACGAGCTCGCCGTCTGCGGACCGAGCTCGGTAGACCGTCCCCATCGCGCCGCGTCCGAGCTCTGCCTCGAGCTCGTACTCGCCGAGTCGCCGCTCCAGGGTCACGGTCGTATTCTGTCCTGAGAGAGGAGCTGCTTCATGTCGGTCGGTTCGGATCCGCGTCGGGGGAGTGAGATCGCCGGCTTCAAGCTGGAGGAGCTGCTTGGCCGTGGCGGGATGGGCGCGGTCTACCGGGCGGAGGATCTGCGGCTCGGTCGGAAGGTGGCGCTTGAAGCTGTTGGCGCCGGAGCTGGCGGAGAACGAGCGCTTTCGGGAGCGGTTCTTGCGCGAGTCGCAGTTGGCAGCGTCGCTCGATCATCCGCACATCGTCCCGATCTATGCGGCCGGGGAGGCTGCGGGCCAGCTCTATCTGGCCATGCGCTACGTGCAGGGCTACGACCTGCGCCAGCTGCTTGCCCGGGAGGGGCCGCTGGAGCCGAGGCGGACGCTTGGGCTCCTGGAGCAGGTCGCGGATGCGCTCGATGCGGCGCATGAGCTCGGCTTGATCCACCGGGATGTGAAGCCGGGGAACATCCTCATTGCGGAGCGGGCGGGCCGGGAGCACTGCTATCTGTCCGACTTCGGCCTGACCAAGCAGACCGCCTCGATCTCGGGTCTGACGGGCACGGGCGAGCTGGTGGGGACGATTGCCTATGTCTCGCCGGAGCAGATCCGGGGCGAGGCGGTCGATGCGCGGGCGGATGTCTACGCGCTCGGTTGCGTGCTCTTCGAGTGCCTCGCAGGGATGCAGCCGTTTGCGCGGGAGAGCGATGTGGCGACGCTCTGGGCGCACGTGAACGAGCCGCCGCGCTCGCTTCCCACCGAGCTCGGCGGTGAGATCGACGGGGTGCTGGCCCGGGCGCTCGCGAAGGCGCCGGCCGAGCGCCAGCAGACCTGCGGCGAGCTCATCGCCGACGCCCGAGCAGCTCTCGGATTCGCAGAGTCGACGGCGTCGGCTCCCCCGCGCCGCCGGCGTCGTGGACGCCTGCGGCTGCTCCTCGCCGCCGGGGCGGCCGTGCTCGTCGCAGCAGCGGTGGCTCTGGCCCTCTCGCTGCGGGAACCCGAAGGGATCACCGCGATCGGGCCGACGTCGGTCGGCGTCATCGATCCGGCCACCAACAAGCTCGTCGCCGACATCCCGATCGGCTTCACGTCGTCGCTGATCGCCGCAGGCGAGGGCTCGATCTGGATCGTCGATCCGGAGGGAAGCACCCTGACCAGCATCGACCCCGACGACGATGATCCCCGGCCGTCGCGTGGGATTCCGGGCAGCGGCGGGATCCCGGTAGGGCTCGCCGTCGGCGAGGGGTCCGTCTGGGTCGCCGTCAACCAGGAGCGCGCGCTCGTCGTGCTCGAGCTCGGCCCGGAGCTCGGCAACCTGCGGCGACAGCGATTCCTCCTTCACAAGGCGGGCGCGACGTCGCTCTCCGTCGAGGCGAGACAGGTCGTGCTGGCGGTCGGCGAGGGCGCCGTCTGGGCGCTCGAGCGGGGCGCGGGGGAGGTGACGCGAATCGATCCCGAGACTGGAGCCGCGAAGCCTCTCACCGACGGTCACGAAGGTCTCTCGCTCGCCGTCGGCGCCGGGTCGGTCTGGCTCGGCGGCCGGACGGGCGTGACGAGGCTCGATCCCGAGACGGGCACGGAGCTCAAGACCGCGCCCGTGCCCAACGTCGCCGACTCCCAGACGACGTCGATCGCGGTCGGCCCCACCGCCGTCTGGTTCGCGGGAAGCTCGCAGCCGAGGCTTTCGCGCCTCACGCGTGAGGGCGCCTTGCTCGACTCGTATCCGCTCGCGAGCCGAGCCGAGCGCGATCGCCGTCGCCGGCGACGGCGACGTCTGGGTAGCGAGCAGCGCGGGCGAGTCTGTCGTGCGCTTCGATCCCAAGACGGAGTCGATCGAGAAGACGATCGAGCTCGGCTCGTCGCCCGGCGGGATCGTCGCCGCCTACGGCAAGGTCTGGACGAGTCCCGGGGAGCCGGTGAAATGAGCCGGCCTATCTATTTGTAGCTCCCGCCACTAGCATCCTCCGGGAGGGAGGTGCAGTGGTCGGACGGCTCTGGTTCTCGGCGGGGATGCTGGCTGTGGGGGCGGCTCTGCTCGTTGCCGCGGGCGTCGCCTGGTCGGCGGGGACGCGCCGAGGCACCGCAGGGCGGGACGCTGCGGCTCGGCTCGGTGTTCGATATCGACTCCGTCGATCCGGCGCTCTCGTACGCACGTTTCGGCGCTCGAGTTCGCGACCTGTGCGAAGTTGTTCAACTATCCGGACGCGTCGGGCGCCGCGGGAACGCGCCTGATCCCGGAGGTGGTCAAGACGTCCACGGTCTCGCAGGGACGGGCGGACGTACGACTTCGAGCTGAAGCGCACCTTCCGCTTCCACACGGGTGCGGCGGTGACGGCGCACAGCTTCGCGGATGCGTTCAACCGGGATGCGAACCCGCGGCTCGAGTCGCCGGCCAAGGGCCACATGCGTGAGATCGTCGGCGCCGTCGCGGTGATGGAGGGGAAGGCAAAGGCGATCTCGGGCGTCCGCGTTCTCGACCGTACCGGCTGCAGATCAGGCTGACCAGGCCGGTTGGCGACTTCACCGCCCGGCTGACGCTGCCGTTCTTCTGCCCGATCCTGCCGAACACGCCGATCGTCCCGGAGGGGATCGACAATCCGGCCGGTTCTGGCCCGTACTACGTGGCCGAGCGGATCCTGAACCGGCGCGTCGTCCTGAAGCGGAATCCGTTCTACCGGGGCGGCCGGCCGGCGAACGTCGACCAGATGGTCTGGACGATCGGCGAGACCGCCGAGGACTGCCTGCTCGAAGGTCGAGCAGGACCGGCTCGACCTCTGCCTCGCGCAGATGCCGAATTCCTACCGCGTCACCGCGCAGCGGCTCGCCGAGCAGTACGGGATCAACCGGCCGGGCGGTCAGTTCTTCCGTCACCCAACGCTCGCGACGGCGCTATTTCGTCTTCAACCACGATCGGCCGGCGTTCAAGGGGCCGGGGCAGATCGCGTTGAAGAAGGCGATCAACTACGCGATCGACCGGCCGGAGCTCACCCGCGCATTCCCCTACCTCGCGGGCACGCGCACCGACCAGATGCTGCCGCCGGCGCTCGGCCGAGACACGAGCATCTACCCGCTCGGGGGAGCCGACCTGCGACGGCGCGCAAGTGGTACGCCAGGGCGAAGCTCAAGCCGCAGAGGCTCGTCTTCTACGCGGACAACAACCGCTTCGGGATCGCGATCGCGCAGACGCTCCAGTTCAACCTGAAGCAGATCGGGATCGAGCTCGACATCAAGTACTACGACTTCGCACCAAGTTCGAGAAGCTCGGGACCCGGGTGAGCCGTTCGACATCGTCCTACAACAACTGGGACGTCGACTACGCCGACCCTGCCGGCGTTCTTCGAGCCGCTCCTGGATCCCAACTTGCGCGCGACGGGCAACTACGAACTACTCCTACTTCGTGCGCCCGTGGGTGACCGCCGAGGATGGAGGCGGCGAGTCGCTTGAGCGGCCCAGCCCGCCGCAAGGCCTGGGCCGACCTCGACGCCGACCTGATGCGCAACGACCCGCCCTGGGCGCCGATCGTCCACTGCGACGCGACAGCTTCGTCTCGCCGAGCTTCGGCTGCTTCGTCGCACCACCCGGTCTACGGCGTCGACCTCGCGGCCGCCTGCAAGAAGAAGTAGATGGCCGGCCGGCTCTCGCTCTCGCTGGGCATGCTGGCCGTCGGGGCGGCCCTGCTCGTCGCCGCGGGCGTCGCCTGGTCGGCCGGGAGCGCCGAGGCGCCGAAGGGCGGGACGCTGCGGCTCGGCACGGCTGGCGATGTCGACTTCGTCGATCCGGCGCTCGCCGTACGTCGCTATTCGTGGCCGATCGGGTTCGCCACCTGCGCGAAGCTGTTCAACTATCCGGACGCGCGGGCGCGGCGGGAACGCGCCTGGTTCCGGAGGTCGTCGAGACGTTCACGGTCTCGCAGCGACGGGCGGATGTACGACGTTCGAGCTGAAGCGGACGTTCCGCTTCCACACGGGTGCGGCGGTGACGGCGCGCAGCTTCGCGGACGCCTTCAACCGGGTCGCGAACCCGCGGCTGGAGTCGCCGGCGACGGCGTACATGCGCGAGATCGTCGGCGCCGTCGCCGTCATGGAGGGGAAGGCGAAGGCGATCTCGGGCGTCCGCGTGCTGGGCCGCTACCGGCTGCAGATCCGGCTGACCAGGCCGGTGGGCGACTTCACCGCCCGGCTGACGCTGCCCTTCTTCTGCCCGATCCTGCCGAACAGCCCGGTCGACCCGGCCGGGATGAACAATCCGCCCGGCTCGGGCCCGTACTACGTGGCCGAGCGGATCGTGAACCGGCGGATCGTGCTGAAGCGGAACCCCTACTACCGGGGCGGCCGGCCGGCGAACGTCGACCAGGTCGTCTGGACGATCGGCGAGAGCGAGAGGCCTGCCTGCTCGCGACCGAGCAGG
Source organism: uncultured Gaiellaceae bacterium (assembly GCA_963745775.1). Classification (GTDB taxonomy): domain Bacteria; phylum Actinomycetota; class Thermoleophilia; order Gaiellales; family Gaiellaceae; genus Gaiellasilicea. The sequence goes on along the minus strand of CAVUYY010000012.1, from coordinate 112,692 downwards.
ACCGGATCGACCACTGCGTCCGCCTCATCGTCTGCCTCCCACGACGTATCGGCGGCTCGCCGAGCAGTACGGGATCAACCGGCCGGGCGGGCAGTTCTTCGTCAGCCCAGGCTCCAGACCGTCTACCTCGCCTTCAACCACGACCGGCCGGCGTTCAAGGGGCCGGGCCAGATCGCGCTGAAGAAGGCGATCAACTACGCGATCGACCGCCCGGCGCTCGCCCGCGCGTTCGGCTACCTCGCAGGCAAGCGCACCGACCAGATCCTGCCGCCGGCGCTCGGGCGCGACGAGCAGCATCTACCCGCTCGAGGGAGCCGACCCGGCGACGGCGCGCAAGTGGTACGCCAGGGCGAAGCTCAAGCCGCCGACGCTCGTCCTCTACACGCAGACAACCATCGCTCGGGATCGCGATCGCGGAGATGCTCAGCTTCAACCTGAAGCAGATCGGGATCGACCTCGACGTGAAGTACTACGACTCCGGCACCATGCTCGAGAAGGTCGGTACCCGCGGTGAGCCGTTCGACATCGCCTTCGTCGGCCTGGAGCCTCGACTACGCCGACCCGGCCGGCTTCTTCGAGCCGCTCCTGAATCCCGATCTGCGCGACGACGGGCAACGCGAACTTCGCCTACTTCAACGACCCGCGGGTGAGCGCCAGGATCGAGGCGGCGAGTCGCTTGAGCGGCGCGGCCGCGGCGCAAGGCGTGGGCCGACCTCGACGTCGACCTGATGCGCAACGACCCTCCCTGGGCGCCGCTCTGCACCGACGACCGCAACTTCGTCTCGCGGAGCTTCGGCTGCTTCCTCGCACCACCCCGTCTACGGCCTCGACATCGCGGCCGCCTGCAAGAAGTAGGCGCCTCAGCCGGCGTTCCGGCGTGCCCGAGCTTCGTCGCGCGCGTGCCGAAGCTCCGCGTCGCCCGTCGGCCGGCTCCGAGCTCGGTTGCACCGGCGGCCGCGCGCTCGAGGTACTCGACGGCCGCCCGAGTCGTCGCCCGCCTGGGCGTGATAGTGCGCGAGCCGCTCGAGGTGGTCGTCGAGCGAGTCCGCTGCGTAGAGCTCCTCGAAGGCCGCGGCGACGCGCGCGTAGAGCTCGCGGCGAGTCGACGGCGTCAGCGTCGTCAGGGCCGCGTCCTGGAGCAGCCCGTGCCGGAAGGCGCAGTGGAGCTCCGGGTAGCGGCGAACCTCGCGGACGATCTCCGCGCGGAGGAGCACGGCGAGGTCGTCGCGCGTGCTCTCGCCCGCGACGTGCTCGAGCGCGGCGACGGGGAACTCGCGGCCGATCACCGCGGCGACCTGGGCGAGCCGCCGCGGGCCCGGGGGCAGCCGGTCGATCCGGGCGACGAGCAGGTTCTCGAGCGCAGGCGGCAGGATCAGCGACGGCTTCAGCGCGGTCGTCCAGGTTCGGTGTCGCTGCTCCAGGCCGCCGCCCTCGACGAGGGCACGCAGCAGCTCCTCGAGGTAGAGCGGGTTGCCCTCCGCCCGCGTCGACGATCTCCTCGCGTGTCTCGTCGTCGAAGACGCCCGGCAGGAGCCGGCCGAGCAGCTCCGCGGCCTCCGTCTGCGAGAGCGGCTCGAGCGCGAGCTCGGTCGCTCGATGCGAGAACTCGGTCGAGCACGCGCGTTCGGAAGCGCCAGCCCTCCGAGGCCGGGTCGCGCCGCATCGTCGCGACGAGCAGGAGCGGCGCGCGCTCGGTGAGGGCGAGCAGGTCCTCGGCCAGCTCGCGCGACGACGCATGGGCCCAGTGCAGGTCGTCGATCGCGAGGACGACCGGGCCTCTGCTCGGTCAACGCCTCGACCCAGGCGACGTAGCCGCTCGCGGATCTCCTCGGGCGCCGCGTCGGTATCCGGGCCGAGCTCGACCCTCAGGAGCCGTCCCAGTCCGGCCGGCACAGCGCGGAATCGCCGCCGAAGAGCGGCGCCAGCCGGGCGCGCGCCCGGGTTCGGACGACGACCTCCGCGTCCCCGATCTCGACGCCGAGCCAGCGCCGCAACGCCTCGATGAACGGCCACGAGGCGAGGCCGCCGTAGGAGAGGCAATGGCCTTCGAGCCAGGTCGTCTCGTCGGGGAGAAACGACCGCAGCTCGGCCGAGGAGCCGCGTCTTGCCGATCCCGGGCTCACCGACGAGCAGGAGCGCCTGGCCGCGGCCCGTCTCGAGCTCGGCGACGAGGCTCCGCACCTCCCGACCTCGTGCTCGCGGCCGACGAGCGGCCGAAGCGTGGCGGAGCGAGCGCTCGCACGCGGTGCGACGAGCCGGGACGCTACGACCGGCTCGGCGCGACCCTTGACCGTGATCTCACCGAGCGGCTCGAACTCGAAGCGATGTGCGAGCCGGCGGGCCGTCTCGGCGCCGACGGCGATCGCGCCGGGCGCCGCGGCCGACTGGAGGCGGGCGGCGACGTTGGTCGAGTCGCCGAGCGCGACGGTCTGTGGGTTCGCCTGCGCCCACCAGGCCGACCCCCGCCCGACCCGTGTTGATCCCGACGCGGACGGCGAAGTCCGGGATCCCCCAGGCCTCGGCGATGTCGCGCGCGTACTCGCCCACTACTTCCTGGATGCGCAGAGCCGTGCGCGCGGCGCGCTCGGGGTCGTCCTCGCGGACGTGCGGGACGCCGAAGTACGCGCAGATGCCGTCGCCGGCGTACGCCTGGACGGTGCCGCCGTACTCCTCCACAGCCTGGCTCATCTGGGTCACGCACTCGCCGACGAGCGCCTTCACCTCCTCCGGCGCGAGCCGCTCGCCGAGCGCCGTCGAGCCGACGATGTCGGCGAAGAGCACGGTGACGGGGCGAAGCTCGTCCTCGGCTGTGCGCCCGCTTCGGCGCCTCGGCCGGGTGCGCGGCGTCGGAGCGGGGCGGCCGTCGAGCGTGAGCGCCTCGTCCTGGCGGAGGATCGCGGCCTCGAGCCCCCGAAGCGCCTGACCCGGCTGGAGGCCGAGCTCGTCGCTCAGCACCCTGCGCACGGACTGGTAGGCCTGAGCGCCTCCGCCTGCCGTCCCGAGCGGTAGAGGGCGAGGATGAGCTGGGCGTGCAGACGCTCCTGGTAGGGGTGCGCGGCGACGAGCGACTCCAGCTCGCCGATCAGCGCGGCGTGGCGGCCCAAGCTCGAGCTCCGCGTCGATCCGCTCGATCTGGGTTTCCAGCCGCAGCTCGCTCAGCCGGCCGCTCTCGTGCCGGGCGGGGCCTTCGAAGGTGACGTCCGCGAGCGGTGGGCCGCGCCAGAGCGACAGCGCCTGCCGGCGTAGCTCGAGCCGCCTCCTCGGGCTCGGCAGCGCGCGCCTCGGCGACGAGGCGCTGGAACTCGAGCAGGTCGAGCGCGCCCGGCTCGACGCGCAGGCGGTAACCAGGCGCCTGCGTAACGAGCACGTCGGCGCCGAGCTCTTTCCGGAGCGCGTGGACGTAGCCCTGGACGAGCCGCTCGGCCGTGGCCGGCGGCCGCTCGCCCCAGAGCTCGTCCACGAGGCGCGCGTTCGAGACGACCTCGTTCGCGTGGAGCAGCAGGACTGCGAGGAGCGCGCGCGGCTTGGCGCCCTTGAGCGGCACCGGCTGCTTCCCGTCGAGAACCTCGAGCGGGCCGAGGATCCGGAACTCCATTCGCTGCCTTCCAGGAGGGAGCGACGACGGTAGCACCGCCTCAATCGGTTCTCCACCGGAGTTCCACAGGAGCTCAACAGGCGGCACGGATCCTGGCTGCGACACCACCAACCGAAGGAGGAATCGCATGCTCAACCCGCACCAGATCTCGAATCGAATCGCCATCACCGCCGGAGCGATCGTGCTCGCGGCGACGCTCCTCCCGAGCGCGGCTGCGAAGCACGTGCCGGACGGAAGCGACCTGATCGAGCGCGGCTACGGCCCTAGTGGGGTCATCGCTCGCCCGACGGCCGCGTTCGCGCCGCTCGTGATCGGGTTCGACCCTCGTTACGGCTCCTACGCGAGGGTCGCTGGGGCCGGCCGCTTCATCGACCGCTGAGCTGGCCGCCAAGTCACCTCAATCAGCGAAAGGAGAACGACATGCTCTACCGCGATACCGACATCAGCCGCCAGCTCGCCAACGAGCGTCATGCGGAGCTGAAGCAGGACTGGGAGTGGGTGAACCCGGCCGCCCGGCAGGACGTGGTCGAGAGCCGGCGCCAGCACCGTCGCTTCAGGCTCGAGTGGCTGCGGACGCACCTTCGTCCCGCGGATCACGCTTCGTGAGAGCTGTGGACGCGAAGGAGATCGCCGAGCGGCTGGGAGTGCCGCAGGAAGCCGTGCGCAACGTGCAACGCCGCGGCTTCCTGCGGCAGCTCGACCTCGGCGAGCGGGAGATTCGCGAGCGCCTCTGGCGCGCCCACCTCGCCTACGTCCGCCGCCGAGCCATCGAACGCGGAGCGTGACGTGCGGCATCATGCGATTCCGTGGCTGAGCTGGAGACGACGATCGTTGCTGCCGAATCCGAGGCGGATCGGGCGGCGCTACGGCGGCTCTACCCCCTCTACCTCCACGATCTCTCCGCGTTCACCGAGCACTACGCGCTCGACGAGGAGGCGCAGTGGCAGCCGTCCTACCTCGAGGACTGGCTGACGCGGCCGACCTCGCATTCGCTCCTGATTCGGGCCGATGGTCGCCCCGCGGGCTTCGCGCTCGTCGCGGAGCAGCCGTTTCCGTACATGCCGCGCGACGTCGACTTCCACCTCGCGGAGTTCTTCGTCGCGATGCCGTATCGCCGCCGAGGAGTCGGCCGGCGGGCCGGCCTCGAGACGCTGCGGGCGTTCGAGGGCTCCTGGAACCTGGCGGTGATCGACCGCAATCTTCCCGCACTCGCGTTCTGGCGGGTCGTGACCGGCGAGCTGACGGGCGGCGACTACGCCGAGATCGTCGGCGAGGGCGAGCTCTCGCTGCGATTCTCGACCGGCTGATCCGCCTCCGCGCGGCGGACGACGAAGCACGAGATCGCGACCAGCGTCATCGCCAGCGTCTGCACGGCCGCAAAGGTGACGAGCACCGGCTGCGGGCCGAAGGCGTCCAGCACGGGCCCGACCCCGAAGACCCCGAGAGGTTGCGCGAGGCCGAAGATCATCACGTTCACCGTCATCACGCTCGGCCGCAGCCTCGGCGGCACACGCAGCGTCAACATCGAATGAATCGGCGGGTTGACGATCCCGTTCGCAAGTCCTGACAGTCCGAGAGCGAGCGCGGCGCCGACCGCCGAAGGATGGGTCGTCAGGAGCCAGAGTGGCAGCGCCTGGCCGAGCACGCAGGTGCCGATCAGCTTCAGGGAGCCGACCCTCTGGAGCAGGAAGCGGTACGCCGCGACGTTCCCGACGACCGCGCCGACGCCGAACGAGGCGAGCAGCCAGCCGGCCACGCGCGGATCGGCGTCGAAGCGGGAGACGACGAGGACCGGCACGCTGACGAAGAACGCCGTCCACGCCGTATCGCCGAGCGCGAAGAGCGGGATCCACAGCCGCAGGAGCGGCTCGCGGGCGAGAAAGCGGAGCCCACGTCGAGCGCCAACGTCCTCGTCCGAAGGCGGCAGCGGTTCAGGTCTCGGCACCAGCGTCAGGATGAGCAGGGCCGAGACGACATACGTGCCCGCGTCGACGACGAGCGCCCACGGCGCCGAGACGGTCGCGATCAAGATCCCGCCGGCGACGGGGCCGAGCAGCATCGTGATCCGCGTCGCGCCCTGGAAGAGCGCGTTCGCGCGACCGACGAGCGCCTCGTCCTCGCCGAGCAGCTCGGGGACGATCACCTTCTGCGCCGCGAAGAACGGCCCGGCGAGCGCGCCGAGCAGGAACGCCAGCACCACGACCGGCGCGAACGCGTCGATCCCGGCCCAGTAGAGCAGCGGGATCGCCAGCATCAGCGGCGCCCGGATCGCGTCCGTGTAGAGCATCGTCCGCCACGCTCCGAGCCGCCGGAGCACGGCGCCTCCGGGAATCCCGAGCGCGGCGAGCCCGATCAGCTCAGCTCCGACCACCGCGCTCATCCGCGTGGCCGACCCGGTGGTGACGAGCACGAACCAGGGAAGCGCGAGCCAGGTCATCTGCGACCCGGTCGTCGAGATCGTCTCCGCGGCGAGCAGCGCGACGAAGGGGCGCCGGCGAAGCAGCGCTAGCGCGCTCGGCTAGATCAGCCAGCGTCCGTTCTCCTGGACGAGCTCGCCGTCCAGGTAGAGCTGCCCGTTCGTCCGTAGGTCCTTGACGATGTCCCAGTGCACGTTCGAGACGTTCGTGCCGCCGAGATCGGGGAAGCCGTTGCCGACCGCGACGTGCACCGTTCCGTCGATCTTCTCGTCGAAGAGGGTGTTCCTCATGTGCCGTGTGATCCCCGGGTTGCAGCCGATCCCGAGCTCGCCCAGCCTGCGCGCCCCGTCGTCGGTATCGAGCGTCTTCAGGAGGTAGTCCTCCTCCGAGTCGGAGGACGCCTCGACGATCCGGCCGGCCTCGAAGCGAAAGCGGATGCCGCTGACGTGGCGACCGCCGTGGACGCCGGGGAACTCCGAGAACGAGATCGTGCCCTCGGCCGAGTCCTCGACCGGGCAGCCGAAGAACTCGCCGCCGGGAATGTTCGCCCCTCCCGCGTCGACCTGCATCGTGCGGCCGGCGATGCTGAGGCGAAGATCGGTTCCGTCGCCGACGATGCGAACCTCGTCGGCCGCGTCGAACCGCGCTGCGTACCCGCTCATTCGCTCCCGCTCGAGATCCCAGTCCAGCAGGCAGGCGCCGTAGAGGAAGTCGGCGAACTCCTCGGTCGAGAGGCCGGCGTCCTGGGCGAGCGCGGGCGTCGGGTACTGGCAGCCGACCCACGGCACCTCGTGTGAGAGCAGGCGCTCCTGGGCGGGCCGGTACGCGGCCTGAACCGCCTGTGTCCGCTCGACCGGCGTCGCCGACGGGTCGCGAGTGTTCTCCGGCGCCTGAACGACGAGAAACGCGTCGGCTTCGCGCATCAGGTGCTCGTAGAGCGGTGCCGGCTTGGCGAGCAGCTCGAGCGGCGCCTCGCGCACCCAGGCACGGTCGGCCGCCGCAAGCCCGCCGCTGAACGTCAGCTGGGTGAGCGCATACGCACCTCGCCGGGCGAGCGCACGCTGCACCTCCTCGAGCAGCGGCCGGCCGAGCTCCGACCCGAGCACGAGCACCTGCCAGCCCGCCTCGACGCCGAGGCAGGTGCCGACGAGCAGCTCGGCGTATTCACGATCGCGCGGGTCCACCATCCTGGAGACGCTAACCGAGGCCGAGCTCGGACGCGTACGCATCGGCGTAGATCCGCTTGAGCTCCTGCACGCGCTCGACGTAGTGACGCGTCTCCGGAAACTGGATCTCGACGCCGCGCTCGCGCCAGCCGTCGACATTCGTCTGCCCCGCGTTGTAGGCGGCGAGCGCCAACCGCTCGTCGTCGTACTTGTCGAGCAGATGGCGCAGATACCAGGCGCCGTAGCGGATGTTGAGCTCCGGGTCGAGCAGGTCGGCCGGCCGCCAGCTGTCGCCGCCCGTGCGGTCGGCGATTCCCTGGCCGGTCTCGGGCAGGAGCTGCATCAGCCCGACGGCGCCCGAGCTGGAGCGGGCATCGGCGTCGAACTTGCTCTCCTGGTAGATCATCGCCGCGAGCAGTTGCGGCTCGAGCCGGTAGTTGTCCGCGTGCCCGACGACGAACTCCTCGTAGCGAAGCGGATACCGCGCGCGCTCGTACCACGTGGGCTCGCTCTGGAGCACGTACGCGCCGAAGCCGACGGCCGCCAGGACGACCAGCGCCAGGATCCCGACCCGACTCATCGAGCCTTCAGCTCCGCCATGACTCCGCCGACCCAGGCGTCGAGCTCCTGGAGCGACCCCGTGTTCACGTAGGCGTAGTCGGCGCGCTTCGCCTTCTCCTTGTCCGGCAACAGGCGCCCGTCGCGATCGTCACGCGGAACCCGGCGGCGCTGCTCGCGCAGCTTGGCGGGGGCGGTGATCACGACGATCTTGTCGAACCGCGATTCGCCGCCCGATTCGTAGAGGAGCGGCACCTCGGTGACGCAGACCGCGGGCGGCTTCGGGAGTGCCGCCAGCTGCTCGCGCCAGCGCAGGTACTCGGCCGTGACGAGCGGGTGCAGCAGGCGCTCGAGGAAATCGAGCTTCGGCCGGTCGGCGAAGACGATCTCGGCCACGCGTGCCCGATCGATCCGCCCTTCGACGAGGATCCCCTCCCCCAGCTCGGCCACCATCTGGGCGCGAACGTCGTCGTTCGTGGCGAGTAGGTGGTGGACGATCTCGTCGCTCGAGACCGTTGCCGCGCCGTGCTGCTTGAACGCGTAGAGCGCCTCGCTCTTGCCCGCGCCGATCCCGCCGGTGATGGCGACGGCAACCGGTCGCACGGCGCGAGAGCTAGACGGGGACTTCGTCGGGCTCGTCGCCGCGCTGCACCTCTGCCTGCGCAGGCGGCACCGGCTCGGGTGCGAGCTCGTCGTCCCCGGCGGCGCCATCGGCGCTTGCGACCGACTCGGTCTCGAGCTCGACCTCGGCCGCGGCATCCGATTCGGGAGCGGGCTCATCCGTCAGCTCGACGGCGTCGGCGCTCGCCACGGACTCGGTCTCGAGCTCGACCTCGGCCGCGGCATCCGATTCGGGAGCGGGCTCATCCGTCAGCTCGACGGCGTCGGCGGTCTCCACTATGTCGGTCGGGACGCCGCCAGTCGGGAAGACATCCTCGGAAAGATCGAGGTTCGGCGTCAGGTGCACGGACTCGGCGCCGTCCGCACGCGGTAGCGGCTGGGCACCCTCCTCGACTCGCTTGAGCGAGAGCGAGAGCCGGCGACGCTCGGCGTCGACCTCGAGGATCAGCACGTTGACGGCATCGCCCTGCGAGACGACCTCGCGCGGGTTCTCGACGTGGTGCTGCGCGAGCTCGGAGATGTGCACGAGACCTTCAACGCCGGGGAGAATTTCAACAAACGCGCCGAACGTGACGACCTTCGTCACGCGACCCTCGACGACGTCCTCCTCGTTGTAGTTCTCGAGCACCTGCTGCCACGGGTCGGACTGCGTCTGCTTGAGACCGAGCGAGATCCGCTGCCGGTCGCGGTCGATGTCGAGCACCTTGACCTTCACGTCCTGGCCGATCTCCAGCACTTCGGACGGATGGTTGACGTGGCTCCACGAGAGCTCGGAGATGTGGATCAGCCCGTCCATTCCGTCGAGGTCGACGAACGCGCCGAAGTCGACGATGTTGGAGATCTGGCCGTCGACCACGTCGCCCGGGTTGAGCCGGTCGAGGATCGCCTGGCGCATCTCCTTGCGCTCGTCCTCGAGGACGGCGCGGCGCGAGAGGACGACGTTGTTGCGCGAGCGGTTGAGCTCGATCACCTTGGAGCGCAGCTCGGTGCCCATGAACTCGTCGAGATCCTGGACGCGGCGGATGTCGACGAGCGACGCGGGCAGGAAGCCGCGCACGCCGAGATCGAGGATCAGGCCGCCCTTGACGACCTCGATCACGCGCCCGAGCACGGCCTCGCCGGACTCCGCGGCAGCCTCGATCTTCTTCCAGGCGAGCTCGAAACGAGCGCGCTTCTTGGAGAGGATCAGGCGCCCTTCGGCGTCCTCCTTCGTCATCACGAGCGCGTCGATCTCCTCGCCGACCGAGACCTCGTCGGCCGGGTTCACCGAGCGCCGGATCGAGAGCTCGGCGACCGGGATCACGCCCTCCGACTTGTAGCCGATGTCGACGAGCACCTCGTCCTTGTCGACCCGCACGACGGTGCCGTGGACGACCTCGCCCTCGTTGATCGTGGGGAAGGTCGACTCGTAATCGGGGACGAGCTCCCCCTCGGGAGAGAGCGTCCAGACGCCCTCTTCGAGGCGCGGATCGGTCATTTCGACGGTGTCGTTGGCCATCACGAAACGCGCAGTATAGCCAGGTCTCCTCGCACCGAACCGAAGCCGGACCCGCTCAGGACTTGGCTTCGTTCCAGTCGTCGCCGACGCCGACGTCGACTGCGAGCGGCGGGTCGAGCGGGTAGGCGCCGCACATCTCCCCCCGCACGAGCTCCCGAACGGCGCTGACCTCCGTCTCCGGCACCTCGAGCAGGAGCTCGTCGTGAACCTGGAGCACGAGCCGCGCCGAGCGCCCCTCCGTGCGCAGCCGGTCGTGGATCCGGATCATCGCGACCTTGATCACGTCGGCGGCGGTGCCCTGCATCACGGAGTTGACGGCGAGCCGCTCGCCGAGCGAGCGCGTCTGCCGGTTCATCGCGCGAATCTCGGGGACAGGCCTCCGGCGGCCGAGCAGCGTCGTCACGTAGCCGTCGCGCTTGGCCTGCTCGATCGTCCGCTCGATGAAGTCCTGCACGTGCGGGAAGCGCGCCAGGTAGGTGTCGATGTAGGCCTGCGCCTGCTCGCGCGGGATCTCGAGATTCTCGGAGAGCCCGAACGACGAGATCCCGTAGATGATCCCGAAGTTGACCATCTTCGCGACGTTGCGCTCGTCCTTCGTCAGCGTCGCCTGATCCTTGCCGAGCACCTCGGCGGCCGTGCGCGCGTGGATGTCCTCGTTGCGCGCGAACGACTCCCGCAGCACCGGCTCGCCCGAGACGTGCGCGAGGATCCGCAGCTCGACCTGGCTGTAGTCGGCGGAGAGGAGACGATGGCCGTCCTCGGCGACGAAGGCGGAGCGGATCTCGCGGCCGAGCTCGGTCCGGATCGGGATCGCCTGCAGGTTCGGCGCTGTCGTCGAGAGGCGACCTGTCGAGGCGACGGTCTGGTTGAAGGTCGTGTGGAGCCGACCGTCGTCGCCGATCAGCGAAGGCAGCGGTCCGAGGTAGGTGTTGATCAGCTTCGACAGCTCCCGCCACTCCTCGAGGACAGGCACGATCGCGTGGTCGCCTCGGATCGAGCGGAGGACGCGCGTGTCGGTCGAGTAGCCGGTCTTGCCCTTGCGACCCGGCGTCAGCTCGAGCTTCTCGAAGAGAATCCGCGCGACCTGCTGCGTCGAGCCGAGCATGAACTCCTCGCCCGCAAGCTCGTACGCCCTAGCCTCCAGCTCCTCGAGGCGGTCGACGAGGCGCGCCGTGATCTCGCCCATTCGATAGGTGTCGATCTTGACGCCCGCGATCTCCATCGCCGCCAGCACGGCGGTGAGCGGCAGCTCGATCTTGCGGTAGAGGTGCTCGGAGCCCCGCTCGTGCACCCGCTCGAGCATCCGCTCGATCAGCCGGCGCGGCGCCTCGGCGCGACGGACGAGCGCAGCGGTCTCCTCCTCCGCCGGCGGATCCGGGAGCACCTCGAGCCCGTACTCGGCGCTCAGGTCGTCGAGCGCGTACTCGGCACGACCCGGCTCGATCAGGTACGCGGCGATCATGGTGTCGTCGACCGCGGGCACCTTGAGCGACTTCGCGTCATGGACGACGAGCCGCGGCTCGCCGAGCAACAGACCGTTACTCGGCTTCGGGGCAACGATGACGCCGTTCGCCGTCGCCACCGCGACTCGATCGCCGTCGGCCGCATAGCCCTCCCAGTCCGCGAGCGCCGGTAGCTCCCCCTCGCGCCACGCAACCGTCGTTCCCTCGACCTTGACGGAAAGCGCCGCCGGCACGGCCTCGTCCAACTCGTCGACCCGGCCCAGCAGGTTGCGGAACTCGAAGCGCCGGAACATCTCGCGGAGCTGGGAGCGGTCGGGCGGGCTCAGCGCGAGCTCGGTCGGCTCCCAGTCGAGGTCGAGCTCGCGCCGCATCGTCGCTAGGTCTTTCGAGGCGCGTGCCTGATCCGCGTGCTCCGTGATGTTCTTGCGCCGAGCCGGCGAGAGCTCGTCCGCGTGCTCGATCACCGCCTCGAGCGAGCCGTACTGGGCAATCAACTGTCCGGCCGTCTTGTCCCCGATCCCGGGAACACCCGGGATGTTGTCGCTCGTGTCGCCCTTCAGCCCGATGAAGTCCGGCACCTGGTCGGGCCGGACGCCGTAGCGGAGCTCGACCCGTTCCGGTGTGTAGACGTTGACGTCGGAGACCCCGCGCGGCGTCATCATCAGGCAGACGTTCTCGGAGCAGAGCTGGAAGGCATCGCGGTCGGTCGAGACGACGCAGGTCTTGATCCCCGCCGTGTCCGCGCGCGTCGCGAGCGTCGCGATCACGTCGTCGGCCTCCCACCCCTCGAACTCGAGGTTGCGGTAGCCGAAGGCCTCGACGATCGGCCGGAAGTGCGGGAACTGCTCGCGCAGCAGGTCGGGCATCGGCTTGCGCCCTTCCTTGTAGACGACGTCGGCGGCCTCGGCGACGGCGGCGCGGTGCACCGGGCGCGAGTCCCAGGCGACGGCCACGCCCTTCGGCCGGTAGTCGGCCAGCAGCTTGAAGAGCATGTTCGTGAAGCCGAGCAGCGCGTTCGTCGGCTGGCCGTCGCTCGTCGCGAGCTCCTCTGGGAGCGCGAAGAAGGCGCGGTACGCGAGATTGTTGCCGTCGACGAGGAAGAGCTCGGACTCCCGCGCGGGGCCGTCGTCGAGCTCCAGTTCCTGCCCCGTCAGCGTCTTCGGCGCCATCGCTTTCGAGTCTACGGCAGGCCCTCGCGAGCGAGAGCTTGTGTGCAATGAACACAAAGTCGGGTCGCAGGTATCGTCGCCGCCCGTGGGGGTTGCGACGGCATGACGCAGCGCGTGCCGGTGCCGGCGGGCTCGCGGATCGCCGTTCTCAATGCCCCGGACGACGCGCTCGTCCTCCGCCCGGAGCTGCCGCCGCAGGCGGTGGCGGACGTGGCGGCGGCCGTGCGAGACGCCTTGCGGTTCCCCCTCTCCGGGCCCCCTCTCGAGGTCCTGGTCGAACGGCGTGCCCGCGCGACGCTCGTCGTAGAGCCGCCGGAGCTGCCGCTTCCGGGAGCACCGGCCGACCCGAGACAGGCGGCGCTCGAGGCGACGATCGCCGAGCTCGAGCGGCTCGGCGTCCCCTCGGACCGGCAGACGATTCTCGTGGCCGGCGGGCTCTCCCGCCGCGCCGGCCAACGTGAGCTCGAGTCCTTGCTTGCGCCCACGGCGGCGCGTGCGTTTCATGGCGCGGTCGAGGTTCACGACGCGGAGGATCCGGAGCTCGTGCTCGTCGGCAGCGCCGGCCGGACGCCGCTTCGGGTCAATCGGCTGCTCGTCGACACCGACCTCGTCGTGACGGTCACCGCGGCGGAAACCGTGCTCCACGGCGGCCCGGGCGCGCTCCTCGGTGCGACGTCGACAGAGGTTCTTCGCGGCGCGGGGGCGTATTCGCTGCTCCAGACGGCGGCGTCGCGCGGCTGGCTCGTCGGCCGCGCCCTCGAGGCCGCTCTGGCCGAGCGGGCGCCCCTGATCGGCGTCTCTCTGATCCTCGATCCGCCCCGGCTGACCGGGCGCTTCCGCGACTACCCGTACGAGGCGAGCTCGCTCGCGCACCTTGCGCGCTCGCCGCTTCGATGGTTCTCGCTACTCCCCTCGGGCGTGCGCCGGAGCGTGCTCCAGAACCTCGGGCGCGAGCTGACCGCGGCCGCAGCCTACGCCGGGCCGCCTTCGGTCGCCCATGCCGAGGCGCTGCTGCGCTCGATCGCCCGCCGCTCGATCCGGATCGAAGAGCCCCTCGACGCGATCGTGATCGGGATGCCGTGGAAGCATCATCACCAGCCACGCGAGCGGCTGAACCCGATCACAGCGGCCGCGGTCGCCCTAGGAATCGCGCTGCGGCTCTGGCGCGACGCCTTTCCGGTGCGCGAGGGCGGCACCGCGATTGTCCTCCACCGCCTGACGCGGCACTTCGCGGGCGGGAGTCAGGATCCCTATCGGTCGCTCTTCCACGTCCTGCGAAGCTCCCGAGCCCCACTCGACCTGGCGGTCGCCGAGCGGGCGGCGGCCGTCGACCCGAAGGCGGTCGGCGCATACCGCGCCGGACGCGCCTGCCATCCGCTCCTCCCGTACGTCGACTGGGAGTCGTGCCAGGTGGCGCTCGACCGTCTCGGCTCGGTTGTCGTCGCAGGCTGCCGCGACCACGCCGCCGCCCGAGCGCTCGGCTTCGTCCCCACGCACGGCGTCGGCCCGGCGCTCGAGATGGCGCACGGAGTCGCGGGCGGCGCCGCACGCATCGGCCTCCTCGTCGGCCCGCCGTACTTCCCGCTCGAGGTCGGCGCCGCTCGCTAGCCCTTTTGTTGGAACGACACAAGGACGATTCGCGGCGCCTTAGCCCTCTCCGAGATAGGTCTTACGCACCTGCTCGTTCTCGCGCAGCTCCTTCGCCGGGCCCTCGAGCGCGATCCTTCCCGTTTCGAGCACGTAGCCGCGATTCGCCGCGTCGAGCGCCATCAGCGCGTTCTGCTCGACGAGGAGGATCGGCGTTCCCTGGGCGTTGATCTCGCGGACGATCTCGAAGATCTTCTCGACGAAGATCGGCGCCAGGCCCATCGACGGCTCGTCCAGGAGCAGGAGCTTCGGATGCGCCATCAGCGCTCGGCCGATCGCGCACATCTGCTGCTCGCCGCCGGACATCGTCCCCGCCTTCTGGTTGCGCCGCTCGGCGAGCCTCGGGAAGAGGTCGAAGACGCGAGCGACGTCGTCCTTGAACGTCGAGCGGTCGTCGCGCTGGAACGCGCCCATCTCGAGGTTCTCGAGCACCGACATGCGCGGGAAGAGGCGACGGCCCTCGGGCGACTGCGCGATCCCGGACTTGACGATCGCGTGCGCAGGGTCCTTTGTGATCTCCCTCCCCTGGAAGTGGATCGCCCCTTCCCGGGGATGGTTGAGCCCGATGATCGAGCGCAGCGTCGTCGACTTGCCGGCGCCGTTCGCGCCGATCAGGGTCACGATCTCGCCCTCGCGGACCTCGAGCGAGACACCCTTCAGCGCGTGGATCGCGCCGTAGTAGGTGTGGATGTCCTCGAGCGCGAGGACGACGTTGTCGGCCGGCTCAGCCATGCTCCCCGGCCCCTTTGCCGAGATACGCCTCGACGACGCGCTCGTCGGTCTGCACCTCGTGCGGCGTGCCCTCGGCGATCTTCTCGCCGTACTCGAGCACCGTCACCCGGTCGGAGACACCCATCACGACCTTCATGTCGTGCTCGATCAGGAGCACGGTCAGCCCGCGCTCGTCGCGGAGCTTCGAGACGAAGCTGATGAAGTCGGCGGTCTCCTGCGGGTTCATCCCGGCGGTCGGCTCGTCGAGGAGGATCAGCTTCGGATCGGTGGCGAGCGCACGCGCGACCTCGAGCCGCCGCTGGTCGCCGTACGGCAGGCTTGACGCATAGGAGTCGTGCCCGCTCTTGAGCCCGGAGTAGCGGAGCAGCTCGCCGGCCCTGGCGGTTGCCTCCCGCTCCTCCCGGCGCGTCCGCGGGCCGCGCAGGACCGCGCCGAAGATGCCCGAATGCATCCGGGCGTGCATGCCCACGAGAACGTTCTCGACCGCCGTCATCTGAGGAAAGAGCCGGATGTTCTGGAAGGTGCGGCCGATCCCGAGCTTGGTGATCGCGTGCGGCGGCTTGCCGGTGATGTCGACGCCGTCGAAGATGATCGTGCCGGACGTCGGCTTGTAGACGCCGGTGAGCATGTTGAAGAACGTCGTCTTGCCGGCCCCGTTCGGGCCGATCAGAGAGACGATCGAGCCGCGCGGGATCGTGAAGTCGATGTTGTTGGAGGCGAGCAGCCCGCCGAACTCCTTGCGGATGTGCTCGGCGTCGAGTAGGAGGTCTCGCGCAGGCTCGGCCATCAGCCGCTCACGTCGTACAGCGACTCGTCGTGAACGCCCTCCGAGAGCTCCTTCTTGCGGCGCCGTTCGGGAATCAACCCCGTCGGACGGAAGAGCATCATCAGCACGATGATCAGCCCGTAGACGCCGAAGTTGTACTTGGGGACGTCGATCGGACGCCCGGTCACGTCGCTGACGAAGTTGCCCAGCTTGGCGAGCCCCTCCTGGTCGAGGTAGGAGAGGATCAGGCCGCCGAGGACGACGCCCCAGACCGAGCCCATGCCGCCCAGGATCACCATGCAGAGCAGGAAGACGGAGATGTTGAAGTAGAAGTCGCTCGGGAAGGCGCCGCTCTTGAACGTGGAGTAGTAGCAGCCCGCGACGCCACCGAAGAAGGCGCCGATCGCGTAGGCCCACGTCTTCGTCCGCATCAGGGGGACTCCCATCGCGGCCGCGGCCGTCTCGTCCTCGCGGATCGCGATCCACGCCCGCCCGAGGCGCGAGTCGCGCAGACGGACCGAGCAGAAGACGGTGAACAGGAGCAGGGCGAGAGCGCCCCAGTAGAACCACTGCGCTCGCTCGAAGGATTGCTGGAAGCTCGCGGGCAGACCGATCGCATCCTCGAGCGTCTCCCCGAAGCCCGGTGAGTCGATGGGGCTGATCCCGAACGTGCCGTGGGTGAGGTCGAAGCCGAAGATGCTGTCGCCGTTCCTGACGAACTGCGGGATGATCTCGCCGAAGCCGAGCGTCACGATCGCGAGGTAGTCCCCACGCAGGCGCAGGGTCGGCAGGCCGATCAGGATCCCCGCGAGCGCGGTCAGGCTGCCGGCGATCAGGAGCACGAGCCAGATCGAGATGTGGATCCCGACCGCCTCCCGGCTGATCCCGACCGAGCCGAAGTGGAACGTGACCTGCTCGAACTGGAGCGAGGCGAACCAGGCGGCGGTGTACGCGCCGACCGCGTAGAAGGCCACGTAGCCGAGGTCGAGGAGACCCGCATAGCCGACGACGATGTTCAGGCCGACCGCCATCATCGTGAAGACGAGCATGATCACGAGCGTCCCCACTCCCGGGAACGCACCCGGCAGGCTGCTCGCGTACTTGGGGTAGAAGAACGCCAGCACGATCAGGACGGTCGGAAGCCACGCGCGCCGCACCGGCTCCGGCAGCCGCTCCCACGCGCGCCGTGACCTGCGACGGCATCCAGCCGCCCCCGCCTGAGCTCGTCTTGCGCTTGGGCAGGTTCATTGGCCTTCGGGCGTCCTCTCGCCGAGCAAGCCCTCGGGCCGGAAGACGAGGATCGCGATCAGGATCCCGAAGACCATCGAGCGGGTCCAGTCGCTGCCTGGCGTGTACCAGGTGAGCCCCTCGTTGAACGCCTCGATCAAGCCGATCGTGAGCGCGCCGAGGAGGGCTCCTGCCATGTTCCCGATTCCCCCGAGCACGGCGGCCGTGAAGGCGATCAACCCGAGCTGGAAGCCCTGGTCGTAGCGGATCGTCGTGAAGTTGAGGAGGTAGAGCACACCTGCGGCGCCCGCCAGGCCTCCCGCCAGCATGAACGTGAAGGAGATCGTTCTGTTCACGTTGACGCCCATCATCGCCGCCGCTTCCGGATCCTGCGAGGTCGCGCGCATCGCCTTCCCCTGCCGCGTCGCCCGGACGAGGTACGTGAGCGCGAGGAGCACCGGGAGCGTGATCAGGATGACTGCGACCTTGTTCCACTGGAAGTCGACCGGGCCGATCGAGAACGCGACCGAGTTGGGAACGAGGCGCGGGACGGACGTGTAGTTGACGCCCCAGAAGACGAGGCCGATGTTCTGGAGGAGAAAGGACATCCCCACCGCGGTGATCAACGGGGCGACCCTGGGCGCGTTGCGCAGCGGCCGGTAGGCGACGAACTCGATTCCCGTGTTCAGGGTTGACGCGAAGAGCATCGCGACGGCGAGCGTGGCGACGATCCCGAGCACGATCACGCCCGCCGAGTCCGAGGTGGAGAGGTCGAAGACGGTGATGATCATCGAGCTGGCGACCAGGCCGCTGAGCGCGAACACGTCCCCGTGCGCGAAGTTGATCAACTGCAGGATTCCGTAGACGAGCGTGTAGCCGAGCGCGATCAGGCCGTAGACGGAGCCGTTCGTGACCCCGATCAGCAGCACGTTCAGGAACTCGCCCGGATCCTGGACGAAGTTGCCGATCACCCAGATCACGACAAGCACGACGAAAGCCGTTCCCACCACGCCGATCACGCTCGAAGGGACGAGCCCGCGAAGGGCGGTCAACGAGGAGTCGGTGCGGGATTGGGAGCTGATGCTGTCGCCTGGTCGCAGTCAGGAGCAGAGGGAGAACGTTCGGGGGAGGGCTCGCGCCCTCCCCCGAACCGGTGCTACGTGATCGGCGCTACGTGCCTCGTGCCGCCTCGACGTTCTCCGGCTTCGGAGAGAGCGTCTTCTCGGTCACGAGCTTGTCCGTCGCCTTGTAGATCGTGAAGCCGACGACGGCCCCGCCGGCCTGGCCGGGATCGCCGTTCTCGTTGATCTCGAAGCTGCCGAGGAGGCCGTCGGTGACCTTCGTCTCGAACAGCTTCGCGATCACGTCCGCCACGGCTCCCGTCCGACGCCGCGATCGCGTCGAGCATGATCTGCGCCGCCTGACCGCCGTAGATCGCGTACGGGTCGATCCGCGCCGTCGAGCCGCGGCGTGAGCTCGTCGGCGAACTCCTTGCCCTCGCCCTTGAACTCGTCGATCGGCACGCCGGCGATGCTCATGAACATCCCCGCCGCCGAGCCGCCGGCCTCGTCGATCGTCGACTGCTGCGTGAAGCCGTCCGGCGCGAGCAGCTTGACCTTGCCGTCGTTCGGCCCGAGCGTGGCGACCTTGTCCTTGATCACCTGGGCGCCGTTCTCGTCGATCAGCCCGCCGAGGAAGACCGCGTCCGCCCCGGTGCCGCCGATCTTGCGGAAGAGCGCCTCGTAGCTCGACGCCTTCGGATCCCACGCGGCGAAGCCGGCGATCTTGATCCCGAGGCTCTCCGCGGCGTTGCGGAAGTTCGTCGCGACGCCGAGGCCGTACGCCTCCTTGTCGTTCAGGACGTAGACGTTCTTGATCCCCTGCTCCTGGGCGAACTCGGCCATCGCCGCGCCCTGATAGGCATCGTGAGCGACCACGCGCGTGTAGTTGCGGCTGCCGGTCGGGTAGTACTTGTCCGGCTCGGTCGAGTCGCAGCCCGGCCCACCCTCGGTGAGGCAGACGTACGTGTTCGCCGGGGAGACCATCGCGACGCCGCCGCCCGGAGCCTGGTTCAGGACCGGGATAACGATCGCAGCGCAGCCCGAGTTGAAGGTGCCGATGCACCCCGACGACCTTCTCGTTCCCGGCGTAGGCCTGGGCGTTCGTCGAGCACTTGCCCGAGTCCCACTTGCCGGCCTGGGCGGTCGCGTCGTCGCAGGACTGATAGGCGACGTTGTGGTCGCCCGCCTTCCAGCTCTGCTTCTCGAGCAGGAACCGGATCGCCTCGACGATCTGGATCGTCTGGGTGCGCGACGAGCCCTGGAGCGGGAAGTCGGACGCGATCAGCACATCCGGATCGCCTTCGCCCTCGTACTCGATCGCCGTGCAGGACGACGACGGGAGCGCCTCGATGCTGCCGCCGCCGCTCGACTCCTCGGTCGTGGCGCCGCCGTCCGAGCTCTCCTCGTCGTCGCCGCCGCAGCCCGCCGCAACGAGCGCCAACACCGCCACGAGCAGGGCGAACGCACCCCAACATCCCACGCTTTCTGTGATTCACCAACACATGCCTCCTCCGTCACCCGCTGACCTGAGCCGGTGGATTTCTGGACGACATCTGCAGCCCTCTCCACCGGCGGAAGCCGGAAGTATTAGTGCAGTTCACCGCTCTTTCAACTTTGTAAGGGACGGCCCACTCCAAACAACCTGGTTCAGAGAGCGATTGTGTGGATGCGGTGAACTGCTTGACCGGCGCTCGAGCCGCGTGGAACCATCGCTGCAATGGCAGTCGATCGAGCCGCCGTACGTCCCGGGCAACTCCGCGCGCTGCCGCTCTTCGCCGACCTCAGCCCGGAGGAGCTGGCCGAGCTGCCGAGCTGACGGAATGGATCGAGCTTCCGGCGGGTGAGACCATCGGCGCCGAGCGCAACTTCGCGTACGAGTTCTTCGTGATCGAGGAGGGACAGGCGGAGGTCGTCCGAGACGGCCGCCGCCTGGCGGAGCTCGGCCCGGGCGACTTCTTCGGCGAGATCGGGCTCCTCGTCACGGGCACGGCGCACCGCCTCGGTGGTCGCCCTCACGCCGATGCGGCTGATCGTGATGTTCGAGCAGTCGTTCAGGCGACTCGAGAAGGAGCTGCCGACCTTCGCTGCCTCGGTGCGCGCCGCGTGCGCCGAGCGCATGCAGCGCACTTAGCGCACACGGCACCAGCAACTACGATCATGAACCGCAGGCCGAAGTGGCGGAACTGGCAGACGCGCCGGACTCAAAATCCGGTTCCCTCCGGGGAGTGCGGGTTCGATTCCCGCCTTCGGCATCAAGGCGAACGAGAGCTGGCCTGGAGGAACACGTGGGTGCGCCGGCATCGCTCCGTCGCTGCGAAGGTGGACGCCGAGACGAACCAGCTTGCGAGCGCGGGGTCGGCTCATGCCGGCCCCTCGTCGTCATTTCCGACGTTGCGACGTCGGCTCAGGCCGGGCGGGGCCGCCGCGGCCGCGGCGGGCCGAGAACCCGGCCGCCGTGATCAGCAGCGCGAGGCCGCCGGCGATCCCGGCGGTGACTGCCGCGGTCGGAGCGTCGATCGTCGGCAGCTCGAAGCCCGACGTGTCGCCCACGGGCGGCGCCGACTCGATTCCCGCGTGCCGCGAGAGACGTCTCGTCGTGGATCGGTGCGACCTGGCCGGCCGCGATGCTGACGAGAGCGGCCTCGTCGGCCGACGGCGCCGAGCTGGCTCGCAGTCAGCGCCTCACCGTGGGAGACATCGGGGACGAACGGCGTCTCGATCCCGCGTGAGACCAGATTCGCCTCGTCGTGCACCGGCGTCAGCTCGATTCCACGCGCGGCGAGGCTCGCCTCGTCGTTCGCGGGAGTCGCGGCGAACTGGCTGGCGGTGAGCGCCTCGCCGTGCGAGACGTCGGCGACCGCCGGAGCCTCGATCCCTCGCGAGACGAGCGTGGCTTCGTCGTGCACGCCACCGGCCGTGATCCCACGGGCGGCGAGGCTGGCCTCGTCGTTGACGGGGGTCGCCGGAAGCTGGCTCGCGGTCTGGGCCTCGCCGTGCGAGACCTGCGCGACGATCGGAGTGACGTTCGAGCCCGTGCCGGGATCGGGTGCCGCGGCTGCGCTGGCCGCGCTCGCGCCGGTGGCGGCTGCTGCGGCGACGGTCAGGACGAGCGCTCGCTCCCGGAAGCCGTGGCCTTCGACATCCGGCTCCTCGAACGCGCGCTCGAGATCGTCGTGCGCGAACGAGAACGTGATCGCGTCGGCCTTGGCGTTCGCGAGCAGTCGCTCCAGATCGGCGCGCTCCCACGCGACACTGAGCGTCCGCTCCTCCGCTCCTCGCCTCGTCCGATGCCCGCACGTCGAGGTAGAGCTCGGCGGGCGCGTCCGAGCTGAGAGCCGCCTCGATCTCCGACCGCGGGATCGTTGCCGTGATGGCAGCGAACGCCGCGTCGAGGTCCGGCGGCTCGACGAGCAGGGCTTTCGCGCTCGTCGTCTCCATAGCTGCTCCTTCCATCGTGCGCCCCTTCGGGCGCGTCATCTTCAAGACGGGATCGAACCGCACGATCTTCCCGCCCATTGCCTGGCGCCAATGGTCGCACCGGCTCGCGGCGATTGCAACGATTGCGCCTCGGTCGACGGCCGTGCGTCAAGATGTCGGCCGTGCCGAGGCGAGTTGGAATCCTCACGGGTGGCGGCGATTGCCCCGGACTGAACGCCGTGATCCGAGCGGTGACGCGGAGGTCGTTCGATCGCGGCTGGGAGGTCCTGGCCGTTCGCGAGGGCTGGCGCGGGCTCGTCGAGGGGCTCGTCCAGAGCTCTGGAGCCGCGCGACGTCTCGGGAATCCTGCCCCGCGGCGGCACGATCCTCGGCACGACGCGAACGAACCCGTACAAGCTCGAAGGCGGCGTCGAGCGAGTCCTCGCGACGTTCGAGCGCGAGCGGCTCGACGCGCTCGTCGCGATCGGCGGCGAGGATACCCTCGGCGTCGCGGCCCGGCTGCACGCCGAGCACGGACTGCCGGTTGTCGGCGTTCCGAAGACGATCGACAACGACCTCTCCGGGACGGACTACACCTTCGGCTTCGACACCGCGGTCACGATCGCGACCGAGGCGATCGACCGGCTCCACACGACCGCCGAGTCGCACAACCGCGTCATGGTCGTCGAGGTGATGGGCCGGCACGTCGGGCTGGATCGCGGTCCACAGCGGGATCGCCGGCGGCGCCGACGTGATCCTGATCCCGGAGCAGCAGGTCACCGTCGAGGAGGCCTGCCGCGGCGCTCGAGAAGCGGCACGAGGGCGGCAAGGACTTCTCGATCGTCGTCGTCAGCGAAGGCTACGAGCTGACGTACGAATCGGGCGAGCGGCGGCTCGTCGCCGGCGAGGCTCGCGCCGACGGATCAGTTCGGCCACGTCGCTGCTCGGAGGCGTCGGCGACGCGCTCGGCCGGGAGATCGAGGAGCGCACGGGCTTCGAGACGCGGGTGACGGTTCTCGGGCACGTCCAGCGCGGGGGCACGCCCACGCCGCGCGACCGGGTCCTCGCCACGCGCTACGGCCTGAAGGCGGCCGATCTCGTCCACGAGGGCCGGTTCGGGCGGATGGCCGCCCTCCACGGCGACGAGCTCGTCGACGTCTCGCTCGAGGAGGCGACCGCGGAGCTGAAGACGGTGCCGCCCTCGTGGTACGACGTCGCCCAGGCGTTCTCGGGCTAGGAAAAGGCCAGGCGCAGAGCTACAATCGGTGCGCCGACAGGGGTCGCTGGGTTCGCTTGAGGGGGCGCACCGCGTTGCAGGTTCCATCAGATTCGCCGCTCCATCAGGCCGAACCGGCCCCGCTGGAGCTCGCTCGGCATCGGGCTCGGATCCTCGTCGTCGACGACGATCCCGGGATCCGCGCGCTCTGCAGCGCGGTACTGGGCGACGAGGGCTACGACGTGCTCGAGGCCGCCGACGGGCGCGAGGGCTTCGAGCGCGCCGTCGCCGACGACCCCGACCTCCTCCTGCTCGACATCAAGATGCCGGTCCTCGACGGCTTCGAGCTGGCGGTCGCCCTGCGCCGGGACGCGAGGACGCGCCACCTGCCGTTCGTGTTCGTGACCGGCGAGGCGGAGCCGGACGTCCAGGGCCACGCGTTCAGCGTCGGCGCCCTCGGTTTCTTCGCGAAGCCGTTCGAGCCGTCGGCCCTCGCGGAGCTCGTGCGGCGGCTGCTCGAGCAGCTGAACCCGCCGCCGAAACCGTCCTAGCCGAAGAGCAGGAGCAGCGCGTCGGTGGGCGCGTAGTCGTCGGTCAGGACCGGCACGTTCCCGGTCGAGATCGGCGCATCGACTCGGTCGCGGATCGCGCGGGTGAGGTCGGGCGCGCCGGGCGCATCGCGACGGATGTCACGCCAGCGCTCCGCGAGGAATTCCTTTCCCGGCGCAGCGCCCTCGCCCGCCACGAAGATCACGTTCCGGATCTCGGCCAGACCCGAATCGGCCGACTCGAAAACCGGGTGCACCGCCAACCGTCGGGAAGACCGTCCGGTAGGTGCGCAGCATCGAGCGCAGGAGCCGCGACTGCTCGCCCGCGACCGCCCCGATCACGTTTGTCGCGATCACCCCGCCGGGGGCGAGCCGGGTTCGCGCGAGCTCCAGGAACTCCCGGGTCGCGAGGTGGAACGGGATCGAGTCCGAGTAGAACGCATCGATGACGATCGCATCCCACGGCCCCTCGTTCTGCGAGAGATACCGCCTGCCGTCCTCGACCTCGACGTCGATGCGGTCGTCCCGCGGGAGCCCGAAGAAGCGGTGGGCGACGTCGACGACCTCGCCGTCGAGCTCGACCACGTCGAGGCGCAGGCCGGAAAGTCGCGCCACATCCGCTTCGGAGCGGAGCCGCCTCCGAGGCCGACGAAGAGGATCCGCTTCGCGCCTGGGTTGTAGGCGAGCGCGAGCTGGAGGTAGTCGGTGTACTCGAAGCGTGTGCGGTACGGCTGGTCTCGCCACATCCCGCTCTGGAAGGAGCTGTCGAAGCGGAGGTAGCGGCTGGTCGAGTCCTGGACGACCGCGAGGCGGTGATATTGCGTGTCCTTGGCGTGGAGCACCTCGTACCCCGACTGGGCATCGTTGGGGTCGCCGAGCTGACGCTCCTCCTCGTCGACGCCGCGCTGGCGATAGACCGGCGACCAGTTCCGGAACTCGGAGGCGGCGACCGTTCCGCCCTTCTCCGGAGCCAGCGAGAGGACGCCGGCGAAGCTCGCCGCGGCGATCGCGACGGCTGCGACGAAGGCGACTGCGAGCCGCTCGACGAGCGCAACGCACGCGGCGGCAAGCATCAGCGCGACGGCGCCGGCGGCGAGCAGCTGGTCGGTTCCGAGCTCGGGGATCAGCCAGAAGGCTGTCGCGAACGTGCCGGCGATCGAGCCGGCCGTGGAGATCGCGAAGAGGCGGCCGGCGGTGCGGCCGAGGTGGTCGAGCGAGCGGGCGCGGAGCTTGACCGCGATCGGCGAGACGGTCCCGAGGACGACGGCGGGAGCACCGAAGAGGACGATCGTGGCGAGCAACGGGTTCAGCCTCGGCCCGGGATCGAGCTCGACGACCTGGTCGAGCACCCAGCCGTCGACGAAGGGAATCGCGAGCACGAGCAGGGCGGCGAGCCCGAGCACGCCCACGAAGAGCGCCGGCGTCGGCTCCCGGTCGGCCGCCATCCCTCCCAGCCAGTATCCGAGCGAGAGCCCCGCGAGCACGACTCCGATCAGGGCGCCCCAGACGTAGAGGGAGCTGCCGAAGAACGGCGCGAGCACACGGCTCGAGGCGATCTCCAGCCCGAGGAGAACCGCGCCGGCGATGAAGACCGCAACCCCGATCGCGGCCGCGCTCCGCTGCTCTGCCCGCATTCGTCCAGGTTACAGGCGGTACACGGCCACCCAGGGCCCCGCGAGCTCACCGCCCGGGTCGACGCGCAGGAGCCTCTCCGCGCCGGCGTCGAGCTCGTCGTAGAAACGCGCTTCCTGTGGGTAGCGCTCCCTCGCCGCGCTCACCCGGTCGGCCACGGCTCCGGTGACGAGCACGTAGTCGACGCCGAGCGAGCGCAGCCGGGCGACGTCGCGCTCGGGATCGGCCGGGCGGCCAGGCCCTGGGAGCTCGAGCCGAACGACGCGTGCCGCGGCGACGGGCGCGGTCGAAGGATCGACCGCGACGGTCGCGGAGCGTGGGACGTTCGCCTCGATCCAGTCGTGGGCGACGAGGCGCGTATCGGTGCCTCTCAGCTCGCGGACGTCGCCGATCGACCAGGCGAGCGGGACGAGCAGGAGCGCGAGCGTGGCGACGGCGAGCGGACGCAGCGCGTCCGGCGAGGGCGCCGAGCACGGGCACGAGCGGGAGCACGTAGCGGTCGAAGTGCGCGTCGAGGGTGAGCAGGTAGGCGAAGTAGACGAGCGGCGAAGCTCACGAGCACGACGTCTGCGCGGTGCGCGGAGAGCTTGTGGTGTTTCAACACAAGCGCTCCGTCCGGCGAGCGCGAGCCCGGCGAGCGCGACGAGCGAGCGCCGGGCCGAGGCTCTCCCAGAGCCGGTCGAGGAAGGCGAGCGGCGTCGGATGGTCGTGCTCGAACCCGAGCCAGCCCTCGGCCGCCAGTCGCTGAACGCGCGAGATGTCCTCCCACGCGGCGCCGGCATGCCAGACGACGAACGGGCTCGTGAGCACGAAGGCGAGCGCCGCAACCCCGGCGCCGATCGCGAGCCGGCGCCATTGTCCCCACCCGACCGCGAGGAGGGGTGCCGCCAGGAAGACTCCCGGATACTTCGCCGACGCCGCGAGCCCCGCTGCGGCTCCCGCCCACTCCAACCGCCCCTGAACGGCCAGAGCGAGCGAGATGGTGACGAGCGCCGTCAGCAGGACGTCGGTCACCGCGACGTGCGAGTACGCGACGTGGACCGTGGCTACGGCAACCGCCGCACCGGCGACGAGCCCGGCGAGCGAGCCGTAGGAGGCGCGACCGAGCCACCAGGCCGCCGCGACGCCGATGAGCCCGAGCCCTGCCGCGACGCCTCTTCCCGCTCCGTACGACGGCGCGTCCGCAAACGCCTGGAATGGGGCGAGGAGCAGGAACAGGAGGCTCGGATAGTCGTACCACCCCGGGTCGAGCCCGCCGCCGTGGACGAGCTCCCACGCGCGCGGCACGATCGATTCCTCGTCGGCGTTGAGGAGCGGAAACGGGAGCCCGTAGCGCAGGCCCGGGATCCGGAGCGAGGCGGCGAGCGCGAGCAGCGCCGCGAGACCGAGCCACTCTCCGCGGCTAACGCGCCGAGCCAGACCCACCGACGAGAATCGCGTCGCACCCGGCCCGCTCGAGCTCTTCGATCTCCTCGCGCGTCACGTCCGGGAGCTCGGCGATCGCGAGCTTGCCGGCCGGGACGTCCGAGAGCAGGCTGAGCACGCGCTCGAGCCGCTCGCCGTCCTCACCGCCGGCGAGGACGAAGATCTCGGGATCGTGGCGCTCGAGCGCCTCCTCGAGCTCGTCCTCCTGCTCGACGCGGACGACGATCTCGACGTCCACCGCGTGGAGGTGCTCCCAGTCGGCGTCGGCGCCCACGATGCAGGCGTCGCCCTGAGGCAGCTCGGCCTCGAGATACGACACGACCGGAAGCGACGTCGCCTCGCGGATCGCCGCGATCGCCGAGCCGCGGGCCAGAAGCGCTTCGGCGCCGTCGGACTCGGCTGCCCGCGCAGCGTCCGGTTGCTCGACCGGGACGATCAGCGAGATCCCGTCGCCTTCGGAGATCGCTTGGCTCAGACGTCTCGAGGGCGTCACGCGGCGCGAGTCTACCGGAGGGCTATTGACCGATCGGATGCCAGATCGTCTTGAGCTCGAGGAAGCTCGCGATCGCCCAGGGGCTCTGCTCGTCGGCCGAGCCGTGGACGACGCGCTTGACGTTGTCGGCGGCGAGCCGCTCGAGCTCTGCCGACTGTCCGTTCGAGCCGGTGACGTCGATCGCGTTCACGTCCATGTGGCCGGCGAGGATCGGCGCCAGCTCCTCGCGGTAGCCGGTGAGGATGTTGACGACGCCGCCGGGGACGTCCGAGGTGGCGATCGCCTCGGCGAGCTCGATCGCCGCGACGGGATGCGTCTCGGACGCGATCACGACGGCCGCGTTGCCGCCCACGATCGCCGGCGCGAGCCGCGAGACGAGGCCGCCGAGCGCGGGCTCGTCGGGCGCGAGGATCGCGACGACGCCGGTCGCCTCCGGCACGGTGAAGTTGAAGTACGGGCCGGCGACCGGGTTCGCGGAGCCGAGCACCTGCGCGAGCTTGTCGGCCCAGCCCGCGTACCAGACCACGCGGTCGATCGCCGCGGCGACCTCCGGCTTGCCCGAGCAGGCCGCGGCGAGCTCCGCGGTGCGCGCCTCCATCATCTCCGCGATCCGGTAGAGCACCTGGCCGCGGTTGTAGGCGGTCGCGGCGGCCCAGCCGGGCTGTGCCTTCCGTGCCGCCACCACGGCATCGCGCGCGTCCTTGCGCGAGGCGCGCGCGATGTTCTCGTCCTGAGCCTCGTAGGTCCGGCCGGACTCCGAGCGCGGGAACGCGCCGCCGACGAAGAGCTTGTAGGTCTTTCTCACAGGCAACCGCTTGCTCATGTCGAGCTCCCGAAGCGACGATCGGAGGCGACGAGCGCGATCGCGCCGGCGACGAGCAGGAGCGGCAAGCGCCAGCGCTTCACGCGTCGAACCTCAGATACGGCTCGAGCCCGTGCCGCCCGCCCTCGCGGCCGAAGCCGGACTCCTTGTAGCCGCCGAACGGCGACGCGGGATCGAAGCGGTTGAACGTGTTCGCCCAGACGACGCCCGCCCGCAACCGCTCGGCCATCCAGAGGATCCGCGAGCCCTTCTCCGTCCAGACGCCGGCCGAGAGCCCGTAGGCCGTGTTGTTCGCCTTCTCGACCGCCTCCTCGGGCGTGCGGAAGGTGAGCACGCTGAGCACGGGGCCGAAGATCTCCTCCTGGGCGATCCGGTAGCTCTGGGCGACGTTCGTGAAGACCGTCGGCGCGAACCAGTAGCCCTTCTCGGGTAGGCGACAGGCGGGCTGGAAGATCTCGGCGCCCTCGTCCTTCCCCGACTGGACGAGCTCCGTGATCCGGTCGAGCTGCATCTTCGAGTTGATCGCGCCGATGTCGGTGTTCTTGTCGAGCGGGTCGCCGAGCCGGAGCGTCTCGAGGCGGCGCTTCAGCTTCGCGACGGTCTGCTCGTAGATCGACTCCTGGACGAGCAGGCGCGAGCCGGCGCAGCAGACGTGGCCCTGGTTGAAGTAGATCCCGTTGACGATCCCCTCGACGGCCTGGTCGAGCGCGCAGTCGTCGAAGACGATGTTCGCGGCCTTGCCGCCGAGCTCGAGCGTCAGCTTCGTGTCGGTGCCGGCGAGCTCGCGCTGGATCGCCTTGCCGACCTCGGTCGAGCCGGTGAACGCGATCTTGTCCACGTCGTCCTGCTTGACGAGCGCGGCGCCGGCGCGGCCGTCGCCGGTGACGATGTTGACGACTCCTGCGGGCAGCTCGGCCTGGCGGCAGATGTCCGCGAAGAGGAGGGCCGAGAGCGGCGTCGTCTCGGCCGGCTTCAGGACGACGGTGTTCCCGGCCGCGAGCGCCGGCGCGATCTTCCACGCGAGCATCAGGAGCGGGAAGTTCCAGGGGATGATCTGGCCGGCGACGCCGAGCGGCCGCGGGCGCCGGTTCGGGAACGCGTACTCGAGCTTGTCGGCCCAGCCCGCGTAGTAGAAGAAGTGCGCTGCCGCGAGCGGGACGTCGACGTCGCGCGACTCCTTGATCGGCTTGCCGCCGTCGAGGCTCTCGAGCACGGCGAGCTCGCGCGAGCGCTCCTGGATGATCCGCGCGATCCGGAACAGGTACTTCGCGCGCTCGGCCGGGGCGAGCCCGGACCAGCCGTTCTCGTAGGCCGCGCGGGCGGCCTTCACGGCCCGAGTGACGTCGGCCTCGCCGGCGTAGGCGACCTCCGCGAGCTTCTCCTCCGTCGCCGGCGAGATCGTCGGCTGCCATTCCTTCGACTTCGGCGCCACGAGCTCGCCGCCGATGAAGAGCCCGTAGCGCTTCTCGAGCGTGACGATCTCGCGGGCCTCCGGCGCGGGCGCGTAGTCCCATTCCGTCAGAGCCGGGGTGAGCGGCTTGCGTTTCTCGACGGCCATCAGTCGCCCATCCTCAGTCCAAGGTGAAGTAGTCGGGGGACTGGTACTGGCCGGTCTTCTGCTTGCGGATCTGGAGGAGGACGTCGTTCAGGAGCGAGGAGGCGCCGAAGCGGTAGAGGTCGGGCGTCAGCCAGCGGAGGCCGAGCGTCTCGTGGAGGACGACGAGGTGCTGGACGGCCTGCTTCGCGGTGCGGATCCCGCCCGCGGGCTTCATCCCGACGACGCGGCCGGTCTCGTCGTGGACGTCGCGGATCGCCTCGAGCATGCAGAGCGTCACCGGGCAGGGTCGCGGCGAGCGGGATCTTCCCGGACGAGGTCTTGATGAAGTCTGCGCCGGCGGCCATGGCGAGGAGCGAGGCGCGGCGGACGTTGTCGTAGGTGCCGAGCTCGCCCGTCTCCAGGATCACCTTGAGATGCGCCTCGCCGCAGGCCTCCTTGACCTTGACGATCTCGTCGTAGACCTTGGCGTAGCGGCCGGAGAGGAAAGCGCCGCGGTCGATCACCATGTCGACCTCGTCCGCGCCCCACTCCACGACCTGTCGCACCTCGGCGAGCTTGATCTCGAGCGGGGATTGCCCGGACGGGAAGGCGGTCGCGACGGAAGCGACGCGGACGCTCGTGCCCCGAAGGCGGGCGACGGCGGTCGGGACGAGGTTCGGGTAGACGCACACGGCGGCGACGGACGGGATTGAGCTGTCCACCGGGTCCGGCCGCACGGCCTTCGAGCAGAGCGCGGCGACCTTGCCCGGCGTGTCCGCGCCCTCGAGCGTCGTCAGGTCCATCATCCGGACCGCGAGCTCGAAGGCCTGGAGCTTCGACTCCTTCTTGATCGACCGCTTGGCGAGGGTCGCGGCCCGCTCCTCGAGCGCGACCGCGTCGATCGAGCCGATTCGGGGGAGCCGGGGCTCGAGCGGGAGCTCGAATCCACGTGGCAGGGCGGGTGCCTGAGCCATGCCGCCAGTGTAGGCGCTTGTCCTGTTCGTCCGGCCGCCTGGCCTTCTCTAGAGAGTCGTCGCTTGCGGCGCCTGCTGGTGCTAGGAGTACCGTCCGCCTCACACGGGCAGGGAGCGGACGATGAAGTGGCGGAGAGGAACAGGCGCGGGCCAGGTCGAGGACTATCGCGGGAGCGGTGGCCGCGGCAGCCTCGGAGGGATCCCGATGGGCAAGGCCGGCGGGGGCGGGCTCGGCCTGATCCTCGTGCTGGTCGTCCTCTTTCTCTCGGGCGGATTCCCCGGGGGCGGCGGGAGCACGGGCCTCCCGATCGACCTCCCCGCGGCGCCTGCGGGCCCAGGTGCAGGCGGCGGAGCGCCGCCCGCGAGCGACGACGAGGCGCAATTCGTCCAGTTCGTCGTCGCCGACGTCCAGGACACGTGGAAGCGGATCTTCGCGGAGGCGAACCAGACGTACGAGCCGACAACCCTGCGACTCTTCACGAGCGGGATCCAGACCGGCTGCGGCGGCGCGACCTCGGAGGTCGGCCCGTTCTACTGCCCGGCGGACAAGCGCGTCTACATCGATCTCGGCTTCTTCCGCGAGCTGCAGGAACGCTTCGCTGCCCGCGGCGACTTCGCGCAGGCGTACGTGATCGCGCACGAGTTCGGCCATCACGTCCAGAACGTGCTCGGCGTGAGCACGGACGTCCGCCAGCAGCAGCAGGAGGATCCGGAAGGCGCCAACGAGCTCTCGATCAGGCTCGAGCTCCAGGCGGACTGCCTCGCGGGCGTCTGGGGTCATTCGGCGAACCAGGAAGGGCTGCTCGAGCCGGGCGACGTCGAGGAGGGGCTGAACGCGGCCGCGGCCGTCGGCGACGACCGGATCCAGCAGAAGTCGGGCCGCGGGGTCAATCCGGAAAGCTGGACGCATGGCTCCTCGGAGCAGCGGATGGCGTGGTTCCAGAAGGGCTTCGAGAACGGCGATCCGGCCGCCTGCGACACCTTCAAGGGCGAGATCTAGTCGGAAAGGAATTGGGCGTGCCCGACAAGCGCAGCGACTGCGGCTGCGAGTCCGAAGTGATCCTCGACGTCGTCTTCGACCGCGGCCTCCTTCTGCTCGTCGTCGCCAACATCGGCGATCGGCCTGCACACGAAGTGCGGATCCGCTTCAAGCGGGCGTTCACGGGCCTGGGTGGAGCCCGCAAGTACCACCGGCTCGCCCTCTTCGAACGGCTCGAGTTCCTCGCACCGCGCAAGTCGATCGAGGTCTTCCTCGATCGCAGCGCCTCCTACTTCGCGCGCGAGGAGCCGACGGTGCTCGAAGCGACGATCGCCTGGCGAACCGCCACGGGAGAGCAGCGCCGTGGCAGCGTCACCCACGACCTCGAGATCTACCGCGATCTCGCCACCATCGAGAGGGAGGTTCCCACCCGTGCCGATCCAGCGTGACAACCCCTACGCGAACTTCAACTTCGTCGTGGAGATCGACGGGATCGAAGTCGGAGCCTTCAGCGAGGTCGACCTTCCCGACGCGACAATCGAGACGATCGAGTATCGGGAGGGCAGCGATCCCAGCAGCGGCGCGCGCAAGCTGCCCGGCCGCATCAGCTACGCGAACGTCGTCCTCAAGCGGGGGCTGACCGGTCGCACCGACCTCTGGAACTGGTTCAAGGCGACGAGGGACGGAACCCTCGAGCGGCGGAACGTGGCGATCGTGCTCCTCGACGAGGCCCGCAAGCCGGTTCACCGGTGGCTGCTCCAGGACGCCTGGCCGGCGCGCTTTTCCTCCAGCCGCCTGGACGGGCGCGGCAACGAGGTCGTGATCGAGACGCTCGAGCTCGCCTACGAGGGCCTCGAGCTCGAGTAGCTACAGCGCTGAATAGCTACAAACCCAGCCGGTCGAGCTGGGCGTCCTCGCGGCGCCAGCGCGGGCGCACCTTGACCACGAGCTCGAGGAAGATCTTCTTGCCGAGCAGTCGCTCGATCTCGGGCCTCGCGCGCACGCCGATCTCGCGGATCACGGCGCCCTTCTTGCCGACGAGAATCTGCTTCTGCGACTCCGTTTCGACCAGGACGAACGCCCGCAGATGCCGGTCCTCGAGCTCGTCGAGCTCCACCGAGACCGCGTGGGGAACCTCGTCGCGCGTGAGCTGGAGCGCCTTCTCGCGGATCAGCTCCACGATCCGCTCCGTGTCGGTCTGATCCGTCGCCGACTCGCGCTCGAAGAAGGGCTGGCCCTCCGGCAGGAGGTGGAGAAGATCGGCGCGCAGCTCGTCGACGCCGTCCTTCGTGACCGCGCTCACGGGATGGAGAGCGTGGAAGTCCCCGAGAGCCGCGCCCGCCTTCATCCCGGTGACGATGTGGCTCGGCTTCAGGTTGTCCACCTTGTTCAGCGCAATGATCACCGGGACGCCGAGCGCGTAGACGCGCCGCGCGATGAAGCGGTCGCCGCCGCCGATCTCGATCGCGGGCCGAGAGCACGAAGAGGACGACGTCGATGTCCTCGAAGGACGTGTCCACGGTCGTCTGCATCCGCTCCGTCAGCTTGTCCATCGGCTTCTGGAAGCCGGGCAGGTCGACGAGCACGAGCTGGTAGTCCTCGCCGTTCGCGACGCCGTAGATCCGGCGTCGCGTGGTATTCGGAACGGGCGAGGTGATCGCGATCTTCTCGCCGACGAGCGCGTTCACGAGCGTCGACTTGCCGACGTTCGGGCGGCCCGCGACGGCGACGAAGCCCGACTTCATCCGGCGCGGCAGCTCCCAGGTATCCGGGAGCAGATCGGCGGCCGCGTACGACGCGATCGTCCCGTCGGCGCGCCTGAAGCTCACCTCGCCGATCCGGAACTCGGCGAGCCACTGGCGGCAGCCGCCGCACGGCGAGGCGGTGATCCCGATCGCGGCGAGGTCGCCCGGCCCATAGCCGGCGGCGACTGCCCCGACGATCGCGCTCTTCTCGGCGCAGACGCCCGAGCGGATAGGCCGCGTTCTCCACGTTCACGCCCTCGAACTCACGCCCGTCGCTCGTGCGGACGACCGCGCCGACGAGATAGTTCGAGTACGGCGCGTACGCCTTCGCCGCAACCGCCTCCGCCTTTTCGACGAGCCCGCTCACGGCGTCAGCTGGAAGACGGCGAGGGTCACGAGCGCCCCGAGAGCGCCGCCGTACAGCACCTCGGTCGAGGAATGAACACCGGATTCGACGCGCGTCTGGGCCACGAGCAGGGCCATGATGAACGTCAGCGACGAGATCAGGAAGCGGTGCTGGCTGTCGTCGAGCACGAGCGTTGCCGCCATCCAGCCCGCGAACGCGACGGCGGCGTGGCCGGAGGGCAGACCGCCGCGAAGCGGTGTCCCTCGCCCCGTCAGCGCTTTCGTCCCGATCACGAGGATCGTCGTCAGGACGAGCGCGACCAGAGTCAACGAGGCCGGAGCGTTCGAGAGCCGGTCGAGCAGCCGCGAGCTGCGGTCGGCGACCTGCCCTGAGAAGACGAGATAGCCGACGGCCACGGCGACGGCCGTCGCGATCAGGACGGAGCCGGCAGCGATGTCCTTCGCGAGCTTGGCCATCGGATCGAACGAGGTCGTGGCGACGTCGACGGCCGCCTCGACGGCGGTGTTGATCATCTCCGCGATCAGGACGAACGCGATCGCGAGGAGGAGCGCAATCAGCTCGAGCTTGTCCACGCCCGACGCGAGGGCCGCGATCAAGACGATTGCTGCGATCGCGAAGTGGATCCGCATGTTCCGCTGGGTGCGGAGGACGTGGATGATCCCCTGGAAGGCGTAGTTGAAGCTCTCGAGGATCGACGGCGCGCGTCTGGGCGTACTCATCGATGCGCCGCCTCGCGCGCTTCCATCTCCGCGCCGTGGTCGTGACCGAGCAGGTGCAGGAGGCCGTGGACGAGCGGCTCGCGCCAGCTCTCGCCGACGACCTGGGGGCAGATGACGATGTCGCCGAGCGCCCGCGGGACGCCTTCGAGGACAGCACCGCGCCCGTCGAGCGGGAACGAGAGGACGTCGGTCGCCTCGTCGATCCCGAGATGCTCGCTCTTCAGCCGCCGAATCTCCTCCGGCGGGACGAATGCGAGCCCGAGCTCGCCGGCCTCGACGCCCTCGTCCGCCAGCACCCGCCGCGCGAGCTCGACCGCGCCCGGCTCGTCGACCTCCACCCCGCTCCGGTTCTCGACCTCGACCGAGACACTCATCGCGTGCGCTCGAGGCCGGTCTCCTCCGCGTGCTGCTTGTAGGCCTCGACGATCCGCTGCACGAGCTTGTGCCGGACGACGTCCTCGTGCGTGAACTCGACGAAGCCGATCCCGTCGATCGAGCCGAGGATCTGGCGCACCTGGATCAGTCCCGAGGCCTGCTCGCGCGGGAGGTCGATCTGGGTGATGTCGCCCGTGATCACGACCTTCGAGCCGAATCCGAGCCGCGTCAGGAACATCTGCATCTGCTCGGGGCTCGTGTTCTGCGCCTCGTCGAGGATGATGAACGAGTCGTTCAGCGTCCGGCCGCGCATGAAGGCGAGCGGCGCCACCTCGATCGTGCCGCGCTCCATGAACGCGGTCAGCTTCTCGGGGTCGAGCATGTCGTAGAGCGCGTCGAAGAGCGGGCGGAGGTACGGATCGACCTTGGCCAGCATGTCGCCCGGCAGGAAGCCCAGCCGCTCGCCGGCCTCGACCGCCGGGCGCGTGAGGATGATCCGGCCGACTTGCCGCTCGGAGAGCGCCGCGACCGCGAGCGCCATCGCGAGGTACGTCTTGCCCGTGCCGGCAGGGCCGATCCCGAAGGTGACGGTCGCGTTGCGGATCGAGTCGACGTAGCGCTTCTGCGTGACCGTCTTCGGCGCGATCTTCTTGCCCCGGTGGCGCCAGACGACGTCGTCGAAGACCTGCCGGATGTCCTCGGTCTGGTCGAGAGCCGCTACGACCGCGCCGACCGTGTCCGGCCCGATCTCATGGCCGCCCTCGACCAGCTCGACGAGCTCGTCCACGACGGCGCGCGCCGCCGCGACCTGCTCGTCGCCGCCCTCGATCGTGAGCTGGTTCCCGCGTAGGCGCAGAGTGCAATGAAGCCGCCCGCGCAGAGCATCGAGCACGCCGTCACCGACGCCGGCGAGCTCCGCTGCGACCTCGTTCGGGACGGATAGAACTTCCTGCACCCGGCTCAGTGTAGGCAGGTCGGCGCGGTCGACGGCTCGCACGCTCGCGACGGCCACGCGTTTCGAGTACAAGACGAGGGATGGCACGGCACGAAGCGGACGGCCTGGCCGAGGCCAAGGCCCTGGCGAAGCAGTTGGCCGAGAACCACGACTGGCTCGACGCCGACGAGCTCGAAGACGACGAGCTGTTCGGACGCCTCGTCGTGCTGCTGTGCAACCCCGGCCGCGTCAACCACGATGCGTTCTCCGTCGCGGCCCGGGACGCCTCGAAGTTCCTCCGCGCGGGCACGCTCGGGGCGATCGCAGCCGGGCGCACGCCGCCTGCTGATTGGGCCGACCGGGCGAAGAAGCGGTTCGCGCGCGCGGACTGGGGCGAGCGCGTGCTGCTGCTACGCGCGTTCGCGGTCGTGCCGAACAAGTCGCATCCTGGCCGTGCTCGAGGCGGCCGAGGAGGACTGGAGCGGCAGCCCGCTCGCCAAGGCAGTCTCGCCGTTCCTCGACGCGCGCGTCGCGCAGGGCGAGCGCCTGAAGGCCGCCGACCTCGCGACGCTCGACGTCGGCCTGCAGCCGCTCGTAGGCGAGCTGCTCGAGGCTGCCACCCCGGCGACGCGGACCCTCCTCTCGCCCGCCCTCGATCAGTGGCGGGAGCAGTCGATCGACACCGGCTTCTTCCGCGATCTCGGGCGGCTCGTCAAGGTCGACGACCACCCCCAGGCCACGCTCGTAGGCTCGCGCGTCGCGGCGGTCGACGCGGTCGCAGCGGCGCTCTCGCCGCGCAGCCCACGCTCCGTGCTCCTCGTCGGCGAGCAGGGCGTCGGCAAGACGACCCTGGTCGTCGAGGCGCTACGCCGCCTGGAGCAGCCGTGGATCGCGTTCCAGGCGAGCGCGTCCGAGGTGAATGCCGGTCAGATCTACATCGGCGAGCTCGAGGGACGCGTCCAGGAGATCGTCGGGCGGATGAGCCGGCGCTCGATCGTCTGGCTCTTCCCGAGCTTCGAGGAGGCGCTCTACGCAGGTCAGCACTCACGCAGCCCGCACGGGCTCCTCGACGCGATGCTCCCGGCGATCGAGGCCCACGACATCGCCGTCATCGGCGAGATCGATCCCACTGCCTACGAGCTGCTGGCCCAGAGCCGGCCGCGCGTGACGCGGATCTTCGAGGTGATCCGCCTGGCGCCGATGACGGACGAGGACGCACTCGAGGTCGCGCGCGGCTGGTCGCGCGACTACGGCGTCGACGTCGACGAGCACACGCTGGCCGAGTCGCTCGACCTGGCGAACCACTACCTCCCCGGGACGGCCGCGCCGGGGAACCTCCTTCGCCTGCTCGAGCTCGTTCTCGACCGCGTCACGCGCGGGCTCGCGACGGAGGTGACGACCGAGAGCGTGATCGCGACGCTGAGCGCCGCGACGGGCCTGCCGCTGCACGTGCTCGATCCACGCTCGCCCCTCAGCCTGGACGACGTGCGAGCGTTCTTCGAGAGCCGCGTGCTCGGCCAGCCGGAGGCGGTCGAGTGCCTCGTCGACCGAGTCGCGCTGGTGAAGGCCGGGCTGACCGACCCGACCCGGCCGCTCGGGGTCTTCCTCTTCGTCGGGCCTACCGGCACGGGCAAGACCGAGATCGCAAAGGCCTTCAGCGAGTTCCTCTTCGGCTCTCCGGACCGGCTCGTCCGGCTGGACATGAGCGAGTTCCAGACCCCTGAGAGCCTGGAGCGCCTGCTCGGCGACTCCGCCGAGGGTGAGTCTGCCGCTCCGCTGATCTCCTCGGTGCGCAAGCAGCCGTTCACGGTGCTCCTGCTCGACGAGTTCGAGAAGGCACACCAGAACGTGTGGGACGTCTTCCTGCAGGTGTTCGACGACGGGCGCCTGACCGACCGCAACGGGCGCACGGTCGACCTGCGCCACTGCGTGATCATCCTGACCTCCAACCTGGGCTCCGCAATCCCACGCGGTCCCGGCGTCGGGTTCACCGGACGCTCGGGGGAGTTCGACCCCGCGACGGTGACGAAGTCGGTCGAGCAGTCGTTCCGGCCGGAGTTCCTGAACCGCCTCGACCGCGTCGTCGTCTTCCGCCCACTCGGCCGCGAGATCATGCGCGGACTGCTCGAGAAGGAGCTCAACGACGTGCTCGAACGCCGCGGCTTCCGGATGCACCCGTGGGCGGTCGAGTGGGACGAGGCCGCGATCGACTTCCTGATCGAGCAGGGCTTCAGCGCCGAGCTCGGCGCACGCCCGCTCAAGCGTGCCGTCGAGCGGTACCTGCTGACACGGATCGCGACCGCGATCGTCGAGCGGCAGTTCCCGGAAGGCGATCAGTTCCTCTTCATCACCGCGCGCGACGGGACCGGACTGGACGTCGCCTTCGTCGACCCGAATGCGGGCGAGCCGGAGTCGGCCACGGCGGCGGAGGAGCCGGTCGACCCGGGCGGTCTCACGGTCGCACGGGTCGCGCTCGAGCCGGACGGAACGGAGGCCGAGGGGACCTTCCTCCTGAGCGCGCTCGCCTCGCTCGGCGAGCGCGTACGCTCATGGGACGACGCCAAGGAGGACGCGCTGGCGGAGGCGCGCGAGCCGGCCTTCTGGCAGTCCGAGGATCGACAGAACGTGCTGAGCCTGATCGAGTACCTCGATCGCCTGGGGGCCGCGACGGCGACGGCAGAACGGCTTGGTGCGCGCCTCTCCTCCGCGCGCGAGGCCCATTCGACCGAGCTGCTCCGCCTGCTCGCGACGCGCCTGCACGTGCTCACGGCCGCGCTCGCAGGTCTCGATGCGCGCGAGGCGAGCGACGCGACGCTCACGGTCCGGGCGGGCAAGTCCGAGGATGCGGCCGCCTGCGATCGGTTCGTGCAAGAGCTCGCGACGATGTACGTCGGCTGGGCCGACGGCCGTGGGATGCGGATTCGCAGAAACGGCGGCGACGGCGTCGTCGTCCTCGACGTCTCCGGGCTTGGCGCCTACACGCTGCTGAAGCAAGAGATCGGCCTGCACGTGCTCGAGCTCCCGCACGAGGAGAACCGTTCGTTCGACCGCGTCACCGTGCTCGTCGACGTGGCGCCGGCGGGCGACGGCAAGAACGCGCCGCCACCGGATCGGCCCGAGCCGGGAATCGTCCGGCGTTACCGCCACGAGCCCTCGCCGCTCGTCCGCAACACGACGGGGATGCGCACCGGCCGGATCGACCGCGTTCTGGCCGGAGACTTCGACCTCTTCGTCGACGCGCCGGACTAGAGCTAGGCGAGCTTTTCGCGGACGAGCTGGCTCACGGCCGAGCCGTCCGCTCTGCCCGCGATCTGCGGCATCACGTCGGCCATCACACGGCCGATGTCGCGCATGCTCGTGGCGCCGACCTCGGCGATCACGTCGTCCACGATCTCCTCGATCTCCTCCTCGGAGAGCGGCTCGGGCATGAACTCCTCGAGCACCTCGAGCTCCGCCTCCTCCTTTTCGGCCTGCTCCGCGCGGTCGCCGCTCCGGAACGCCTCGGCGGCCTCGACCCGCTTCTTGCGCTCGCGCTGCAGCACCTGGAGCTCCTCGTCCTCCGAGAGCCCTCGCTGCAGCTCCTTCTCCGCGCCGCGCAGGCTCGAGAGGATCAGCCGCAGCGCGTCGCGGCGCGCGTCGTCGCGCTCGCGCATCGCATCCTTGAGCTGCGCTTCGATCTCGGCGATGAGGCTCATTCGGGCATCCCGCTGATCTTCCCACCCAAGACGTGCCAGTGCAGGTGGAAGATCGTCTGGCCGCCGCCCGGGCCGACGTTGACGAGCACGCGGTAGTCCTCGAGACCCGCGTCGCGGGCGACCTCCGCGACGAACTCGAGCATTCGCTTCGACTCGTCCGGGGTGAACTCGCCGACGTCGCGAAACGTGTCGACGTGCCGCTCGGGGAGCACGAGCAGATGGACGTCGGCCTGCGGATTGATGTCGCGGATCGCGACGAAGCCGTCGGTCGTCGCGACGTGGTCGCCCTCGCGGAAGAGCTTGCAGAAGAGGCAATCGGCGGTCATCAGAGCGCGATTCTTACCGACGCACGTGCAGGTCGGCGGCCCAGCCGTCGACGCCGATCCGCCGCTCGCGGCGGTAACCCTCGAGGTCGGGTTCGTCCGAGACGAGGTAGCCGGAGGTGATCGCTCGGGCCGCACGGAGCTTCGGCCCGAGCGCGAGCACGGCCTCGGCGGCGATGTTCGCGAGGGCCAGATCGACCTCGGGCAACACCTCGTCGCGCAGATCCGCGAGCCGGGCGACGACGTCGACGCCGTTGTCGCGCGCGTTGCGCTCGGTCGCCTCGACAGCCTGCGGGTCGAAATCGATCCCCGAAACCGGCGCGAAGCCGAGCCTGACAGCGGCGATCGAGAGGATCCCGGAGCCGCAACCAACGTCGAGCACGCTTCCTCGTGGCTCGTCGGCGAGGAGCTCGAGGCAGAGCCGCGTCGTCGCGTGCCCGCCGGTACCGAAGGCGCGACCCGGGTCGATGACGACCGGCAGCGCGTCCGCGTCGGGACGCTCCCAGGGCGGCCCGATCCACAGCTCCCCCACGCGCGACGGCTTGTGAAATTGACGCCAGCGCTCCTCCCAGCCGGTGTCGACGTCGGAACCCGCCGCCCCGCCGAAGGCCTGCCAGATCCGCTCCTCGCCGGCGGAGTTCGTGTACGCGGCGAGCTCCAGGCTGCCGTCGTGGTCGACCTCCTCGAAGCCCGTCGGAAACAGCTCGAGCATGACCGCGCGAGCCTGCTCGGCCCGCGCCGGCGGCACCGTGACGGAAACCCGCCGGAGCAGCTTCAACGGAGCGCGCTTCTGAGCTTCTCGAAGAACCCCTCGTCGCGCTTGTAGGTCTCGTCGGTGGAATGCTGCTCGAACTGCTCGAGGAGCGCGCGCTGCTCGGCGGTGAGCCGGCGCGGCACCGCGACGTTGACCAGTAGCCGCACGTCGCCCCGTCCGTAGCGCTGGAGCGCCGGCATGCCCTTGCCCTTGAGCACGCGAACCTCGCCGGGCTGCGTTCCCGGCTCGAACTCGAGCTCGACCTCACCCTCCAGCGTCGGCACCGACACCCGCGCGCCGAGGGCGGCCTGGACGACCGTCAGGTCGATGCTCGCGAGGATGTCGTCGCCGTCCCGCTCGAACCGCTCGTGGCGCGCGACTCGCGCCTCGACGTAAAGGTCGCCGGCCGGGCCGCCGTGCGTTCCGGCGTGACCCTCGCCGCGGATCCGGATCTGCTGCCCGCTGTGGATTCCGGCGGGGATCTTCACCTCGAGCGACTTCTCGCGCGTCGTCCGGCCGGCGCCCGCGCATTCGCGGCACGGCGTCTCCGAGACGCGCCCGCTGCCGTCGCAGGTAGGGCAGGTTCGTGCTCGTACGAACTCGCCGAGGACGCTTCGCGAGACCTGCTGAACTCGGCCGGCGCCGGCGCAGGTGCCGCACGTGATCGGAGTCGTGCCCGGCTCGGCACCGTCGCCGTCACAGCGGTCGCAGGTCAGAGCCACCTCGAGCTCGACCCGCCGCGTCACGCCCGTCAAGACCTCCTCGAGCTCGAGCTCGACCGCGATCCCGACATCGCCGCCTCGACCGGCGCCCGCGCGGCCGGCGCGACCCATCAGGTCGTCGCCGAAGAAGGCCGAGAAGATGTCGCCGAGGTTGCCGAAGTCGAAGTTGCCTGGGGTGTAGCCGCCGCGCTTCAGGCCGGCGTGGCCGTACTGGTCGTAGAGCCGGCGCGTCTCCGCGTTCGAGAGCACCTCGTAGGCCTCGGCGACCTCGCGGAAGCGGGCCTGGGCGTCGGGCTCCTGCGAGACGTCCGGATGGAGCTTCTGCGCGAGCTTGCGGAACGCCTTCTTGATCTCCGCGTCGCTCGCGCCACGCTCGACGCCGAGCAGCTCGTAGAGGTCTCGTTCCGCCGTCGCCATCGTTGCCAGGGTAGATGGTGCGGCGGACTCGGCTGCGCTCAGCTCTCCTCGTACGCGACCTCGACGAGCCGCGAGAGCTCGAGCGCGGCGGCGCGAACGGTGCGCACGGCCTTCGCGTAGTCCATCCGCACTGGCCCGAGCAGGCTGACGGTGCCGAGCGTGCGCGTTGGCAGCCCGTAGGTGGCGCCGACGAGGGACACGCTCTGAAGGCCTGGATGGTCGAGGCCGACTCGGACGAAGGGGCGGCGCGCGTCGAAGGAGTCGCTCATCAGCTCGAGCACGGCGGCTCGCTGCTCGAGGACGGAGAGGAGCTGCCGGCAGGCTTCGAGCTCGTCGGTGCGCACGTCGTCGAGGAGCGAAGCGGCGCCGCCGACGTAGAAGAGCTGGGCTGTCGGTGCCGCCAGATCGATGAACGCGGGCCGCAGCGCGTCGAGGAACCCTTGCTCGCGAGGCTGAGAGGCTCGAGTCCTCGATCCGCCGCCGGAGCAGATGGGTGCCGAGCTGGACGCCCGCGACGCGCTCGTTCAGGTACTCGTTCGCCCAGGCGGCAAGGCCGGGGTCGACGGGCTGCTCGAACTCGAAGAGGCGCTTGGCGACGCCGCCCGTCGAGGTGATCGTCACGACCATCACCACGCGCGGCTGGAGCACGAGCACCTCGACGTGGCGGACCGTCGCCGTCTGGAGGCCCGGCGCCGAGACGAGCGCGAGCAGGCGGGTGACCTGCGAGAGCATCTCCGTCGTCGA
Source organism: uncultured Gaiellaceae bacterium (assembly GCA_963745775.1). Taxonomy (GTDB): domain Bacteria; phylum Actinomycetota; class Thermoleophilia; order Gaiellales; family Gaiellaceae; genus Gaiellasilicea. The sequence goes on along the minus strand of CAVUYY010000012.1, from coordinate 70,933 downwards.
CTGCAGTGCGGCCTCGATCTCGCTGCGCATCGTGGTCAGGTCGAGCGGAAAACGCGCGGGCCGCGGTTCCACGGCCTCGAGTACCTCCGTCGCGTAGAACCGGTAACCGGATTCGGTCGGGATCCGCCCCGCCGACGTGTGCGGATGCGTCAGGAGCCCCAGCGACTCGAGCTCGGCCAGCTCGTTCCGGACGGTCGAGGCGGAGAAGGGCAACCCCGAGCTCGCGACGAGCGACTTCGAGCCGACGGGCTCGCCGGTCGCGATGTACTCGGCGACGACGCGGCGGAGAATCTCGCGCTTCCGTTCGGTCAGCTCGGCCATTTGCAGGGATTTTAGCTGGGCGAGTCGGCGAGCAGCTCCGCCGTGACTCCACCGCCGAGGAAGCGGCCGCGCGGCGGTCAGCTCGATGGCCGCGCCGTCGTCGAGCAGCCGCGCGAGGCCGAGGCCGTGCGAGCCGCTCGATCGCGTCTGCGTCGAGAGCGTCGCGGAGCCCGGCTGTCGCGAGAGGCTCGTCGAGGCGGAGCCCCAGGAGAACGCGCTCCCGAGCTTGAATGTCAGCGCCGAGCGGCTCGAGCTCGCGGGGCGGCGCGCTCGCCACCCGCGAGCGCCGACACATAGCGGCCGATGCTGGGAGCGTTGCGCCAGCGGACTCCGCCAACCGTCGAGACGGCGCCGACTCCGACGCCGAGGTAGTCGCTGCCGAGCCAGTAGCCGAGGTTGTGGTGGGCGCGGAGGTCGCGATCCGGGTCGCGGCGGCAGAAGTTCGCCGTCTCGTACCAGCGGTAGCCGGCGCGGTGAGGATCTCGACGACCGCTTCGAAATAGCCCTCCAGCGCCTCGGCCTGCCGCTCCAGCTCGGCGCCATGGGCGTGGGTGAAGCGCGTTCCGGGCTTCGCCTCGAGCTCGTAGCAGGACAGGTGCTCGGGCTCGAGCGCGAGCGCGGCCTCGAGGTCACGCGCCAGGTCGTCGTTCGTCTGGCCGGGAATCCCGTAGATCAGGTCGAGCGAGAGGTTGTCGAAGCCGGCTTCGCGGAGCGTCGGGACGGCGGCGCGCACCTCCGCGGGGCTCGCGCGGCGCTCGAGCACCTCGAGCAGGTGCGGCTGGAAGCTCTGCGCCCCGAGCGAGACGCGGTTGACGCCGTGCTCGCGGAGGAGCGCTGCGAGCTCCGGCGTGACGGTCTCGGGGTTTGCCTCGACGGTCACCTCTCCGGCGGTGGGAAGCGCGGCGAGGAGGTGCGCGAGCGCGGCGGGCTCGGTGAAGGTCGGCGTGCCGCCGCCGAGGAAGATCGTCTGCAGATCGTCCGCGAGCAGATCGCGCTCGAGTGCGAGCTCCACGAGAAGCGCCTCGACGTACGGAGCGTGCTCGTCCTGCTTGCCTACCGCCGTGACGAAGTCGCAGTAACCGCAACGGTGGGCGCAGAAAGGCAGGTGCACGTAGAGGTGCTGAGCCGCGGCGCTGGGTCGGACTTCACCGTCCCGCTGCTCGACCGTCGCCCCGGGACCAGCCGCCCGGGACCAGCCCCCCACTGGGGGGCGCGGAGGCCCCCTTCTGGAACGGTATGCGGAGAACCGTCACGGGGGTGTGACGCATTCGTGCCGATTTCGTGACTTCCGCCCACGGCCCCGCGGTTCAGCGCTTGTCGTCGAGGTTGAGCACGGCCAGGAACGCCTCCTGTGGCACCTCGACGCCGCCGACCTGCTTCATTCGCTTCTTGCCCTTCTTCTGCTTCTCGAGCAGCTTCCGCTTGCGGCTGATGTCGCCGCCGTAGCACTTCGCGAGCACGTCCTTCCGCTTCGCCTTCACGGTCTCGCGCGCGATCACCCGCGAGCCGATCGCGGCTTGGATCGCGACGTCGAAGAATTGACGCGGGATCTCCTTCCGCAGGCGCTCCACGAGCAGCTTGCCGCGCTCGTACGCGAACTCGCGGTGGACGATCAGCGAGAGCGCGTCGACCGGCTCTCCCCCCACGAGGACGTCGACTCGCACCACGCTGCCGGTGTCGAATCCGGCCATGTCGTAGTCGAAGCTCGCGTAGCCGCGTGTCCGCGACTTGAGCTGGTCGTAGAAGTCGAGCACGATCTCGCCGAGCGGCAGCCGGTAGACGAGGTGAACGCGCTCCTCGGAGAGGTACTCCATGTGGTCGAAGCTGCCGCGGCGCTCGTTGCAGAGCTCCATCACGGCGCCGACGTACTCCTTCGGCACGATCACCGACGCCTTGATGTACGGCTCCTCCACCGCCTCGAACTCGTTCGGCATCTCGGCCGGGTTGTGCACCTCGACCCAGTCTGCATCGGGTCGCGGCCGGACGCGGTACGCGACATTCGGCGCGGTTACGAGCAGGTCGAGATCGAACTCGCGCTCGAGCCGCTCTCGCACGATCTCCATATGGAGGAGGCCGAGGAAGCCGCAGCGGAAGCCGAAGCCGAGCGCCTGCGAGGTCTCGGGCTCGTAGAAGAGCGCGCCGTCGTTCAGCTTCAACCGCTCGAGCGCGTCGCGCAGCTCCGGGTAGTCGTCCGAGTCCGTCGGGAAGAGGCCGGCGAAGACCATCGGCTTCACCTCCTTGTACCCCGGCAGCGGCTCGGCGGCCGCCCGCTTCTCGACGGTGAGGGTGTCGCCGACGCCCAGCTTCGAGACGTCCTTCAAGCCGGTGACGACGTAGCCGACCTCGCCGGCTTCGAGACCCTTCACGGGCGTCCGCTGCGGCGAGAGGAAGCCGAGCTCCTCGGCCTCGAAGCGCGTGCCCTGCGCCATCGCCCGCACCGCATCGCGCGTCTCGAAGCGGCCGTCGACGACGCGGACGAAGGCGATCACGCCTCGGTACTGGTCGTAGGAGGAGTCGAAGATGAGCGCCCGGGCCGGCGCTTCGAGCTCGCCCACCGGCGCCGGAATCCGCTCCACGATCGCGTCGAGCACCGCCTCGACGCCCTCGCCGGTCTTCGCCGAGATCCGGAGCACGTTGTCGGCGTCGTCTCCGATCAGGTCGGCGACCTCGGCAGCGGCGCCGTCGGGATCGGCCTGCGGCAGGTCGATCTTGTTCACGAGCGGGACGATCTCGAGGTCGTTCTCGATCGCGAGATAGGCGTTCGCGAGCGTCTGCGCCTCGATCCCCTGCGCCGCGTCGACCACGAGCAGCGCGCCCTCGCAGGCCTGGAGCGAGCGGGAGACCTCGTACGTGAAGTCGACGTGTCCGGGCGTGTCGATCAGGTTGAGCTGATGCCCCTTCCAGAGCACGCGCACCGCCTGCGCCTTGATCGTGATCCCGCGCTCGCGCTCGAGGTCCATCGAGTCGAGCAGCTGCTCCTTCATGTCGCGGGCGGCGACGGTGTCGGTGAGCTGCAGGATCCGATCGGCCAGCGTCGACTTCCCATGGTCGATGTGGGCGATGATCGAGAAGTTGCGGATGTGTGCTTGGTCCATGGCTCATCGGGCCTTGCGGAAGCGGCCTCTGAGCGAGTCTAGCGCCTGCATCTCGCGAATCCCGAGCGCCCGAGCGACGAGCAGATAGACGGCGCCGCCGACGACGAGCGCCGTTCCGAGCGAGCCGAGCTGACCGAGGAACGAGCGGCCGAGGAGCTCGTCGAGCGCCCACCAGATCCCGAAGGCGACGAGGCCGAGCACGACCGACGCGATCGTCGCGAGCACGAAGGTGCGGATCGTGGCCGAGAGGTCGATCGGCCCGATCCGGCGGCGCAACAGCACGAGGAGGAGCAGCACGGCGGCGATGTTCGCCAGCGAGATCGCAAGCGGAATCCCCCAGGTGCCGACCCGATACAAGACGACGTAGAGGGCCGTGTTCAGGACGAGGTTCGCGAGGGCGACGAGCGTGGGCACCCACGGCGCCTGGAGGCTGAAGAACCCGCGGTTCAGCATCAGCATCATCCCGTTGAAGGCGAGACCGAGCGAAAAGGCGGCGAGCGCTCCGGCGACCACGCGCGTCTCCTCGGGATCGAAGGCGCCCCGCTCGTAGAGGAGACGCACGATCGGCAGCGCGAGGGCGGCCGAGAGCACGCTCGCCGGCAGGAGCAGGAAGTTGATCTGGCGCAGCCCGCGGGAGACGGTGTCGCGAAAGCCCGCCATGTCGCCTCGCGTCGCCGCCCGCGCGAGGGAGGGGAAGAGCACCGTCGCGACCGCGACCGAGAACATCCCCTGCGGGAGCATGTAGACGCGGAAGGCCTTGTCGATCGCGTTCGGGGCGATCGTCGGGTCGATCAGCTTCGACGCGAAGACGGTGCCGATCACCGCGTTGACGTTGATCAGGCCGAGCCCGAGCATGACGGGGATCATCAGCTTGAACACCTGCCTCACGGCCGGGTCGCGAACGTCCAGCGCGAGCCGCAGGCGGCCGTCGAGGCCGCGGAGCCAGGGAAGCGGGAGGAGGAGCTGGATCACGGTGCCGACGACGATCGAACCCGCGTAGACGTAGAGCTTGCCGCTGTCCGTGTCGGCGCGCGGCACGCCGATCACGAGCCCGGCGATGATCGCCAGGTTCCAGAAGACGGGCGTCAGCGCCGGGATGGTGAACTGCTCGTAGCTGTTCAGGATCCCGGTCACGATCCCGAAGAGGCCGAGCAGGACGACGATCGGGAAGAGGATCTGCGAGAGCGTCACTGCGAGGTCGTCGTACGCGTCGGTGAGGGGCGGTATGAGCACCGGCGCCGCGAGGATGAAGAGCGCGGTCAGCCCAGTGCCGACGAGCAGGAACAGCCAGAAGATCGTCGAGGCGACGCGCCAGGCACGCGCCTTCTCCCCCTTCTCGAGCAGCTCGCTGAACACCGGTACGAAGGCCGAGGAAAGCGCGGCGTCGGCGACGAGCGCGCGAATCAGGTTCGGGATCTGGAAGGCGATGGTGAACGCGTTGATCGAGCCACGTGCACCGAAATAGTTCGCGACGACGATCTCGCGGACGAGGCCGAGGAGGCGGGAAAGACCGGTTGCGCCGGAGAAGATCGCGGTCGAGACGGCGAGCCTGCGCGCGTTGGCTCGCTCGTCCACGTGGCGAGTATAGGAATGGGGTAGGCGCGCAGCTTCTGCGCGAACTGGCCTCTGCTACGATCAGCGGCGCCCGCCGAGCGCGGGCCTTTCTCTGAGATGCCGAACATCCAGCAACAGATCAAGCGGGTCCGGATTGCCGAGCGCGAGCGCGAGGAGAACCTCCGCTACCGCTCGACGGTGAAGACGCTGACGAGGCGGCTCGAGGCCGCGGCCGCAGACGGCGACCAGGAGACCATCGCCGCCGAGCACCTTCTGCTCGTGCGGACGATCGACAAGGCCGCCTCACAGGGCGCGCTGCACAAGAACACCGCCGCGCGCAAGAAGGCGCGGGCTGCACGCCTCGCCCGCCCCTCCTAGCCCGACAGCCTCTCTTAGCCGGGCCGGCCGAGATCGACGAAGGCTCGTTGGAGCTCGAGCTCCGGTGCGAGCCGGCTCTTGCCCTTGAGTGCCAGGTCGAGCTCGGAGACGCGCACGATCGCCCGGTCGAGCTCCGATTGCGAGAACGCATCCGCCTGCGCGTAGGCCCGGCGAACCTGCCAGTCGAACCTGAGGCCGAGCGGCTTCTGCGCCGCAGAGACGGTGACCCCGGCGTCTTTCAGCCGCTTCGCGCGCGCGACCGCCAGCACCTGGCCGCTGAAGCGGGCCGAGAGGCGAGCGCTGACGTCCCGGCTCGCCTTTGAGTCGCGGTCGAAGATCGCCTCACTGAGCCGAAGGAGCGCAGCAGCGTCATGCTGACTCCAGACGTCGGCGAGCTTGTAATCGGACGTCTCGGCCACGGGGGTCGCGAGTGCCTCCACCTCGCCCTCTCCGATCGGCTCCCCCGCCGCCCACGTCGCGAGCTTGTCGATCTCGCTCGCGAGCTGGCGCAGGTCGTCGCCGACGAGCTGGAGGAGGGCGGCGCAGGCCTCGGGCTCGGCGCGTGCGCCGCGAGCCGCGAACTGCTGGGAGATCCAAGGCGTGAGGCTCTTCTTCGCGACCGAGAAGTCGAGCACCGAGCCGGCCTTGGTGCACGCCTTGTAGAGCGGGGCGTCCTTCTTCAACTCCTCTGCAACCAGCGCGAGCGTGGTCGCCGGCGCCGGCGCCGCGAGATAGCTCTCCACCGCCTTGACGTCCGCGACCTTCCAGCCTCTCGTCAACCGACCCTCGTTGCCCCGGACGCCATCGATGTGCTCGACGACGACGAGGCGAGCATCGCCGAAGAGGCTGCCGACGTTGCAGAGCGCCACGACCTCTGCTCCCGGGAGCTCCTGGGCGGTCGTCAGCTCCACCGCCTCCGGGACGAAATGGCGCCGGAGCCGCTGGAGCGCAACCTCGATCTTCGGCCGGTCGCTGCCGGTGAGCAGATAGACGGGCTCGAGCTCGGTGGTGTCGGCCATCGAGCCAGGTTAACGGTCGGACCGGACCCAGACGCGCGCGCCGTCGGACTCGACGACCACGCGTCCATTGCTGTCGGTGCGTTGGAGAAGAAGCCCCGGAACGGTGGCGAGCGCGGCGAGTGTCTCCGCCCGCGGATGGCCGTAGCGGTTGTCGCGGCCGCACGAGATGACGGCGACCGCCGGCTGCAGCTCCTTCAGCTCCGCCTCGAGGCCCGGATCCTCGGAGCCGTGATGGGCGACCTTGAGGATCTCGACGCGCTGGCTCAGGAGCCGCGCAGTGATGTCCGTTTCCGCGTCGGCGCTCAGGAGGGCGTCGACGGTGCCGTACCGGGCGAGGAGGACGACTGTGCGCCGGTTGGGGTCGTCGCTCGGTAAGCCGGGTCCGTCGGGCCAGAGCACGCGGAGCTGAAGCTCCCCGAGCCGCCACGACGACCCGGCCCGGATCTCGATCACGGGAACGCCACGATCCGCGGCGACGGCCAGTGCTCGATTCCTGTGTGGGCTGATGCTCGCGATTCGAGGATCGAGCACCCGCTCGACCGCGACCCTTCGCAGAACCTGCTCGGCGCCACCCGTGTGGTCGCGCTGGCCGTCTGTGAGCACGAGGGCCGAGAGCCGCCGGACCCCGAGCTCCCGTAGCTGCCGGTCGACGCGTGCCTCCGGCGGCCCTTGGTCGACGAGGATCGAGCCCTCCGGCACCTGGACGAGGATCGAGTCTCCCTGGCCGACGTCGAGGACGGTGATCCTCAGGCCCTCCGGCGGTGCGGGCGGACGTGAGGGCCAGAGCAGCCAGAGGAGGAGCGCCGGGAGCGCGGCGGCGACGCAAGCAAGCGCAAGCGGCCGGCGCCACGGCGGCAAGCGCCGCAGCAAGAGAGTTGCGACTGGGCCGAGGAGCAACGCTGCGACCGCGAGCCCCGACGACGTCTCCGCGAGCGGCAGGCCGCCCACGATCCGCGCGCACGCCGCGATGTACGCGGCCAGCCAGCCGTTGAGCCAGGCGAGTGCGACCGTGGCGGACGGGAGGATCGGCTCGAGCAGCGTGCCGAGGAGAGCGATCCCGAGCAACGGCCCGATCGCGAGGGTTACCAGTGCGTTCGCGAGGAGCGCATAGACCTGGATGGAGCCGAACTGGAGCCAGAGGATCGGCGCCGTCGCCACACCGCAGGCGATCGAGATCGCCAGTGCGTCTCGGAGCCAGCCGGGGATGGGATAGCCCTCGAGGACGTTGCTCAGACGCGGGACGAGGAGGAAGATCGCCGCCACGGCTGCGAACGAGAGCTGGAAACCCGGCTCGAAGAGCGTCGCCGGCGTCCACGCGAGGAGAACGGCGGCGCCCAGCGCCATGAAGTGCCAGCGATCGCGTGGGCGCGAGGCCAGCCAGGCGAGCGAGGCGAGCACGCCGGCGACCCCGGCGCGAACCACCGACGGCTGCCAGCCGACCGCGAGCACGTACGCGACGATCGCGCCGATCGCCACCCCTTCGGCGGGCAGGCGCGAGATCCCGAGGAGATAGGCGAGCACGAGCACGGCGCCGGCCAGGAAGGCGACGTTCTGCCCGGACACGGCGAGCAGGTGATAGAGGCCGGCCGCCTTGAAGCTGGCCTGGAGCTCCTCGGAGAGACCCTCGTCCTCGCCGAGCACGATCCCGGCCAGCACGGCGCGACGCTCGCCCTCGAGTCCAGGCGCGATCGAGCGGGCCACGTGTCCACGCAGCCGGTCGGAGAGCCCACCGATCCCGCCGCGGTGTCCGACCACGCGCCAGTCCCGGCCGCGGAGAATCACGTGGACGCCGCGCCGCGCAAGCCAGCCCCGCTCGTCGAAGCCGCTCTCGGACGAGCGCGGCGCGACGACCGTCGTTTGCAAGGCGAGGATCGAGCCCTGGGGCGGGGATCGACCGAGCGGCAGCTCGAGGAGGACGGGCTCCCCCACCCGCTCCGATGCGAAGCGACGTGCATCAGCCGGCATCCGCAGCGTGAATCGCGTTCTCCTGGCCGGTCCGGTGATCACGACTTCGGCCTCGCTCGAGCGGCCGACGTGGGAGGCGAGAACGCTCCGGTCGAGAGCTTCGAGTCGAGCGCTTCCCCACCACCAGCCGACGAGTGCGAGCACGAGGACGAACGTCGGCAAGCGCGCCCGACGCGAGAGCCCGACAGCGGCGACGAGCAGAGCAGCGCCTGCCGGGAGGAGAACGACCAGCTCCAATCCGGGAGACCGGTATGCGTTCGAGACCGCCAACCCGAGGCAGGCGGCGACGACGAGCACCGTCGGGCCTGCCCGTTCGATCACGGTCCCACGAGCTCGCGGAGCTGGTCGATCCGGACGGGCCCGATCCCCGGAATCGCATCCAGGTCGTCCACCGTTCTGAATCCGCCGTGGGCGGCGCGGTAGTCGACGATCTTCTGGGCGGTGACCGGACCGACCCCCGGCAGCTCGTCGAGCTCGGCGACGCTCGCGGCGTTGAGGCTGACGCGGGCGCCCGCACCGGTCGGCGCTTCCGCCGCCGTCCCCGCCACACCGGCGACCCGACTCGGTATCAGGACCTGCATCCCGTCGGCGAGCGGTGCGGCGAGGTTCACGGCTGCGGTGTCGGCCGACGGCGTCGCTCCGCCCGCACGGGCGACGGCGTCGGCGACTCTGCTGCCCTCCTTCAGCCGGTAGAGACCCGGCTCGGTCACGGCTCCGGTGACGTGGATCACGAGCCTCGTCGTACCTTCGGCCGGACGCTCCGGTACGAGCGCCGCGGCCGGTCGACTCGCGGATTCGCCTCCGCCCGCGAACGTACGCCCGGCGAGGACGAGGAGCACGAGGAGCCCGCCCGCGAGGACGAGGGCACGACCTCGCGAGACGGGCAGGGAGGGCATGCCGAGAGCCTGGCGGCGAACCTGTTACAGGTGTGTCACGAGTTCGTGCCGACTCTGTGCCAGTCGCTGCACACCACGGCGCACCGCGCCCGACATCGTCAGACGACGAAGTTGACGAGCTTGCCCGGCACGACGATCGTCTTCCGGGGCTCACCGCCGTTCAGATGCACCCGCACGCGCTCGGACGCGCGAGCGAGCGAGACAAGCTCCGCCTCGGCTGTGGCGGCCGAGACGTGCAGCCGATCGCGCACCTTCCCGTTCACCTGAACGACGATCTCGACCGTCTCGCGGGCGAGCATCGCTTCGTCGGCGACCGGCCACGGCTCGAGCCACAGCCGCTCCCGCCCGAGGACGCTCCAGAGCTCCTCGGCCACGTGCGGCGCGTACGGCTGGATCAGCGAGACGGCGGTCTCCGCCGCGAACCGAGAATCCGGCCCGGTGCGATCGCGCGAGAGCTCGTTCACGAGCTCCATCACGGCCGAGATCGCGGTGTTGAACGCGAAGCGACGACCGATGTCGTCGGTCGCCTTCGCGATCGTCTCGTGGGCCTTGCGCGCCAGCGGGCCGCCCGCGGACTCGCCGTGCGGAGCGCCCTCCGCCACCTCGCTCACGACGCTCCAGAGCCGTCGCACGAACCGCGCCATCGCCTCGGCCGCATCCTCGGTCCACTCCATGTCCTGGTCGGCCGGGCCGAGGAACAGGATGCCGAGCCGCACCGCATCGGCGCCGTAGCGGTCGACGAACTGGTCCGGGCCGATGGACGCGCCGCCCGAGCGCTTCGAGATCTTCGTCTTGCCCATCGTGACCCAGCCGTTCGAATAGAAGCTCGCGAACGGCTCGCGGAAGCCGACGAGGCCGAGATCGTTCAGCACCTTGACCCAGAACCGGGCGTAGATCATGTGCATCGTCGCGTGGTCGACGCCGCCGATGTAGAGGTCGACCGGGTTCCAGTAGTCGACGAGCGCTCGATCGAACGGTGCCGCATCGTTGTCGGGGTCGCAGTAGCGGAGGAAGTACCACGACGAGTCGACGAAGGTGTCCATCGTCTCGGTCTCGCGCCGGCCCGCCCCACCGCAGGAAGGACACGGCACGTTCACCCACTCCTCGGCCTGCGCGAGCGGCGGCCGGCCCCGCGGCTTGAAGTCCTCGATCTCGGGGAGCACGACGGGCAGCTCGGCCTCCGGCACCGGCACGATTCCGCACCCGTCGCAGTAAACGACGGGAATCGGGCAGCCCCAGTAGCGCTGACGCGAGAAGCCCCAGTCGCGCAGCCGGAAGTTGACCGCGAAGCGCCCGCGCCCTTCGCGCTCGAGCCGCTCGACGAGCCTGCGTCCGCCCTCAGGCGCCGCGAGGCCGTCGACCTCACCGGAGTTGACGAGCACCTCACCCTCGGTGTGCTCCGTGTACGGCTCGCTCTCGTCCACGTCGCGATCGACGGGCTTCACCACCTGGCGGATCGGCAGCTCGAACGCGCGGGCGAAGTCGAAGTCCCTGCGATCGTGGGCGGGCACCGCCATGATCGCGCCCGTCCCGTAGTCGGTCAGGACGTACTCGGCGACGTAGATCGGGATCCGCTCGTCGTTGACCGGGTTGATCGCGTGCAGGCCCGTGAAGACACCCGTCTTCTCTTCGGCCGCCGCCCGTTCCTCGGTCTTCTTGGCAGCGGTCTGGCGGACGTAGTCCCGCACTGTCTCCGAGTCGATCCGCGCGACGAGCTCGTGCTCCGGCGCGAGCACGAAGAACGTGGCGCCGAAGAGCGTGTCGGGCCGGGTCGTGAAGACCGCGACGTCCTCGTCCCACTCGTCGATCCGGAAGCTGACCTCGGCGCCCTCCGAGCGACCGATCCAGTTGCGCTGCCGCGCCTTGATCGAGTCCGGCCAGTCGACCGTCTCGAGATCGTCGAGCAGCGCCTGCGCGTAGTCGGTGATCCGGAAGAACCACTGCTCCATCAGCCGCGACTCGACCTCGGCGCCGCAGCGCTCGCAGGTCCCGTCCGGCAGCACCTGCTCGTTCGCGAGCACGGTCTGGTCGTTCGGGCACCACTTGACAGGCGCCGGCCTGCGGTAGGCGAGGCCGCGCTCGAGGAACTTCAGGAACTGCCACTGCTGCCAGCGGTAGTAGCCGGGCTCGTGGGTCGAGAGCTCGCGCGACCAGTCGATCCACCAGCCGATCTTCCGCATCGAGGCTCGGATCGCCTCGATGTTGCGCTCCACGGTCTCGCGTGGGTGGCGGCCCTCGCGGATCGCGGCGTTCTCGGACGGCAGCCCGAACGAGTCGAACCCGAACGGGTGGAGGACGCGATAGCCGTTCCGGCGCCGGAAGTGGGTCGCGACGTCGCCGATCGTGTAGACGAGCATGTGGCCCATGTGCAGGTTGCCGGACGGGTAGGGAAGCTGCTCGAGCACGTAACTCTTGGGCCGCGAGTCCGACTCGCTGGGATTCGCAACCGCGAAGGCCTGCTCGTCCTCCCAGACGCGCTGCCACTTCGCCTCGATCGCCTTCGGGTCGTATCGCTCGGTCATCGGCGTCACCTGGCCCAGTCACATCTCTGGGGTACAAAAAAGCCTCTCGCGAGAGAGGCCGGGGGAAGCTGCCGCGGCGGGGCCGCGTTCGCTTCCTGCGCTACGGAAGAAGCTGCTTCACTGGCCCGGATGCTAGCACTGTTCCCGGAAACGGCCAGGATCGAGGACGGCGAGCTGACGATCGGCGGGCTCGGAGCGTGCGCGCTGGCGGAGCGGTTCGGAACGCCGCTCGTCGTCTACTGCGAGCGGTCGCTCCGGGAGCGCGCGCGGCTCTTTCGCGCCGCCGCCCCCGAGGCGCTCGTCGTCTACGGGACGAAGGCGTTCGCGAACGTCGCGCTGCTGCGGCTGCTCGCGGAGGAGGGGATCGGAGCCGACGTCTCGACGCTCGGGGAGTTCGCCTTCGCGCGAGCGGCTGGGATCGAGGGCGGGCAGATCCTCTTCCACGGCAACAACAAGTCGGACGAGGAGCTTCGGGCCGCGGCGGAGGTGGGTGCGCTCGTCGTGCTCGACTCGCTCGACGAGCCCGAGCGCGCTGCGGCGGCCGGAGTCGGGCGGGCCCTCGTGCGCGTGACGCCCGGCGTCGAGGCCGAGACCCACGAGGCGATCCGCACCGGCCATCGCGGCTCCAAGTTCGGGCTCGACGCGGACGACGCGCTGGAAGCGATCCGGCGGGCGCGCGCGACGGGGATCGAGGTCGAAGGGCTGCACGTCCACGTCGGCTCGCAGCTCCTGAACGCGCAAGCGCATCTGCAGGCGGTCGAGCTGCTCGCGGACTTCGCTGGGCGTGCGCGAGACGAGCTCGACTGGACGCCGGCGATCGTCGACGTCGGCGGCGGCTTCGGGATCAGGTACGTGCTCGAGGAGCCGGAGCCGCCGCTCGCGCAGCTCGTGCGCTCGATCGTCGACGCGGTCGGCGGCGCCTGGGAGGCGCGCGGCTTGCCGCAGCCCCGCCTGATCCTCGAGCCGGGACGGTCGCTGGTCGGCTCCGCCGCCTGCACTCTGTACACGATCGGCGCGAGCAAGCGAGCCGGAGATCGGAGCTACGTCGCGATCGACGGCGGGATGTCCGACAACCCCCGCCCGCAGCTCTACGACGCCCGCTTTGCCGCGCTGCTCGCGAACCGCGCCGACGAGGAGCCGGCGGACGAGCCGTTCGCGGTGGCGGGAAAGCATTGCGAGTCGGGCGACGTCCTGATCGAGAGCGTCCGCCTGCCGGAGCCGAAGCGCGGAGACCTGCTCGCCGTGCCGGCGACGGGCGCCTACACCCTCGCGATGGGCTCGACCTACAACGGCGTGCCGCGACCGGCAGCGGTGCTGGTGCGGGACGGCGCGGCGCGCGAGATCCTGCGGCGAGAGACGGTCGAGGACCTGCTGTTGCGCGAGATCTGACGCCGGCTTGGCGACCGCGACGTTCCCCTACGTGCCCCCAGGGGCACCCCGGGTGTCCCTACCGAAACGCTATCGAGGATGGCGTCACGCAGGTGGAACGGAAGGGTCTCGATTTCGTGACATCTCGTCCACCGGTTCTGCCGCACCTGCCGTCTGCTCGGCTCGAGGGCGCGTAGCTCTAGAGCGCGATCTGGTGCGGCCGCTTCACGATCCCCGAGCCGGTTAGCGTGCAGCGATGAGCTGGGTCGACGAGATCGAGGACGGCTTCGGCTGGGTCGAGGACGCGCGGCTGCGGAGAACCGGGCACGCGCTCGCCGTGGACGGCCGTGTCTGGCTGCTCGACCCCTTCGAGTTGGAGGGGCTCGAGGAGCGCGTCCGCGCCCTCGGCGAGCCGGCAGGGGTGATCCAGCTGCTCGACCGGCACGCTCGAGATTGCGCCGCGTTCGCCTGGAAGCTCGGCGTCCCGCATCACGTCGTGCCGCGCTCGCTGCCCGAGACGCCTTTCACCTTCCTACCGGTGTCGTCGTGGCGGCTCTGGCAGGAGGTAGCGCTCTGGTGGCCCGAGCGGCGGATCCTCGTCAACGCCGATGCGCTGGGGACGATCCCGTTCTATCGCGCCGGGGCGGAGCCGATCGGCGTGCATCCGTTCCTACGACTCTTCCCGCCCCAGGCGCTGCGGGGTCTCGGCGCAGAGCACGTGCTCGTCGGACATGGCGAAGGCCGGCACGGCGACACCGCCGCGGCCGAGGTCGACGACGCGCTCGCCCACGCGCGTCGCCGGATCCCGCGGTGGCTCGCCGGCCTGCGGCGAGCCACCGGCGATCAGACCTGAGCTACGGGCTCGTCGGCGTCGGAGTCGGCGTCGTGGCCGGGAAGCTCACCGCTTCGCAGCCGCTGAGCCGGTCGGACGCGTCTGCGATCACGCGGTCGTTCCCCTCGCCGCATTCGACCGTGTCGATCTCGCCGTCGGCGACGAGCACGGTGTCGCTGCCCGCGCCGGCATCCACGTTGTCGACTCCCCCACCGGCATCGACGTAGTCGTTCCCGGCGCCGCCCGTGATCTTGTCGTCGCCCTTGCCGCCCATCAGCGTGTCGTTCCCGGCGAGCCCGCTGAGGACGTCATCGCCGCCACCGCCGGGGACGTAGTCGTGAGCGGACGTGCCGACGACCTGCCGGCCCTTCGGCTTCGGCGGGCCGAGGATGATCGACTCGGTCGCCTCGGAAGGCGCGCGCAGGCTGCCGATCGAATTCACCGCGACCACGGACAGACGGATCCGGTAACCGATGTCGGCCGATCCGAGCTTGTAGTTCATTCCCTTGACGCTCTTGACCGCCTTGCAGACGGTGACCGTCGCGTCGCACCGCTGCCACGTCGAGACGTAGCGGATCGGGGCGAAGCCCGACCACGTTCCCCGCGACCCGACAAGCGTGCGCCCCAGCTCCGCGACCCCCGTGACCGTCGGCGGCGTGGTCACCGAGGGAGCAAACCGCGGCGCGGGGATCGTCGGGAAGGTGTGGTCGGAGAAGGCCGTCGTCGAGCCGCCCGCGTTGGTCGCGGTGACGTAGACGCGCAGGGTCACGCCGAGATCCGCTTCGGTCGTCGTGTAGCTCGTCCCGTTGGCGCCGGCGATGGGAACGCAGCTCGGCAGTGTCCCCGGAGGATCGCAGCGGCGCCACTGGTAGCTGTACGTGAGCGGGGAGAGGCCCGTCCAGCTGCCGCTGGTAACGGTGAGCTCCTGGCCGACCGTGGGATTCGTCGACCAGACGGAGATCTGCGGGCGAACCGTGTTCACCGGCGGATTCCCGATCACGAGCGGCGTCGACTCGGACTGCGCCGTCGTCTCTCCGAACGAGTTCTTCGCCGTGACCTCGACCCGCAGCGACCAGCCGATCAGATCCCCGGTCGGGAGGAAGGTCGAGAAGTTCGCAGCCGGCGTGAGGATCCGGTAGCACGGGCCGTCCTTCGGCTGGCACTTCTTCCACTGGTAGGTGAAGGTCAGCGAGCCACCGGTCCACGATCCGATCGACGAGGAGACGGTGACGCCGACCTGGGGGATTCCCGTGCTGCCGAAGATGATCACCTTGGGCGGGAAGGTGTTGACCGGCGCCGAGCTCGCGGGCGGTGTCGTCGCGCTGTTCGACCTCGTCCCCCAGTCGGGATTCGCGTCGCCGGAAGTCAGCGTGATCGGGGTGCCGGCCGCCGTGATCCCGCCCCCGGCACGGCTGAAAGCCACCTGGCTCCCATCCGGCGAGTACGCCGGCTCTGCGTCGTCGACGGTCGAAATCGTCTGTCGCACCTCGGTGCCGGGAGCGGCGCCGTCGGCGATCGTGTAGATCTGGTCGACCCCGGCGTGCGGAGCGCGGTCGGAGGTGAACGCGATCGTCTCGCCGTCCGGCGACCACGAGGGATCGGACTCGTTCGACGAGACGGTTGTCCGGGCCGTCAGGCTCCCGCCGCCGCCCGTCGTCGCGCTCGTCGGCGCGGTCATCGTGTAGATGTCGGCGTTGCCCCGCCGCTCGGCGTCCGCGTGAACGCGATCACGTCGTCGTCGGCCGACCAGGCGGGATCGTCCTCCACGCTCTGCGCTGTTCGAGAGGTTGCGGCCGACGCCGGTGCCGTCTGCCGAGATGACCCAGATATCGGAGCCCTTCTCGTAGACGAGCAGGCTCCCGTCGGACGACCACGCCGGCGACGTTCCGGTGTCGAGCGTCGCCGCGGCCGAATCGTCGATCGTCAGAATCTTGATCGAGCCGCCCTGGCTGAAGGCGAGTTGCTCACCGTCCGGCGACCAGGCCGGGTCGCTCGCGCCCGGTACGAGCGCCGACGAGCTGACGGTGTGAGAGCTGTCCGAGGTCACCGTGTAGATGTCCCCGCCGCGCTCGAACGCGATCAGCCCGTTCGTGCCCGGGAACGCCGCCTGGGCGCCGGAGGCCGGCAGGATGAGGAGAACGCCGAGCGCGCAGAGAGCGCCGCCGAGCCGCAGGAACCGGGCACGCATACGCACGTTGTAGCCGCAAATAGTCATGTTCTCCACTCCCCTAGGACTGATCGGACGCGCAGCCTAGCGCGCGATTGGCCCAGATGCCAACATGCCCGGGCCTGGCGAGCTTCGGCGGCGCCTGGAGCCTCGCCTCCCGGACGTGCGGGCTGAGCGGCTCTGCCAGAGGGGCTGCTCCGAAGGATGCCGCCCGCCGTTCGGCCGGAACCTCGCCGTAGAGCGTCGTGCGCTGACGCGGGGTCCGGCCGCTCGCTCGGATCAGCGCCTCCATCGCCTCTGGAGCCATTTCCTGACCGTGCTCGGAGCCGGCCGAGCGTGAGATCGATTCGTTCATCAGCGTGCCGCCGAGGTCGTTGACACCCGCGGCGAGCGCCGCTGCGACACCGGCCGGCCCGAGCTTCACCCACGACGCCTGGATGTTCGTGATGTGCGGATGGAGGGCGAGCCTGGCGACGGCGTGGAGGAGCAGCGTCTCGCCGAACGTCGGCCCCGAGCGCGCTCGCCCCTTCAGCCAGATGGGCGCCTCCATGTGGACGAACGGCAGCGGTACGAGCTCGGTGAATCCGCCCGTCGCCTGCTGCTGGGCGCGCGCTCGGAGCAGGTGCCGAGCCCAGTGCCTCGGCGACTCGACGTGCCCGAACATGATCGTCACGTTCGAGCGCAGGCCGACTCGGTGTGCGGCGGCGTGAACCTCGAGCCACTGCTCGGTCGAGACCTTGTCGGGGCAGATGAGCGCGCGCACCTCGTCGTCGAGGATCTCGGCGGCGGTGCCGGGGAGCGAGCCGAGCCCGAGCACCCGCAGCCGCTCGAGATAGTCCTCGACCGGCAAGCCGAGCGTCGTCGCGCCCTGCCAGATCTCGAGCGCGGAGAAGGCGTGGATGTGCAGATCCGGGAGCTCGGCCCGGATCGCGGCGACGACGTCGGCGTAGTAGTCGCCCGTGAACGCGGGATGGATCCCACCCTGGAGGCAGACCTCGGTCGCGCCGCGCTCCCAGGCCTCGCGGGAGCGGCGGACGATCTCCTCGAGCGGCACGAGGTACGGCGCCCCGCGCAGGTTGGCCGCGAGCTTCCCCTTCGAGAAGGCGCAGAAGCCGCAGCGGAAGTAGCAGACGTTCGTGTACTGGATGTTCCGGGTGACGACGTAGGTGACCTCGTCGCCGCAGACCTCGCGGCGGAGCCGGTCGGCCGCGGCGAAGACGCGCTGCCGCTCCTCGCCGCGCGCACGGAAGAGCCGGACGAGCTCGTCCTCCCCCAGCTCGTCGCTCGTCTCGAGCGGGAGCGGATCGCGCGCCACGGTGAAGGGGATGGCGCCGCGCTCGCCTGGATGCCAGCCATCCTCGCGCGCGAGCCCGAGCGAATCGGAGCTCCGGAGCGCTCGGGTCAGGATCTGCGGCGCAAGCCACTCGCCGCTGAGAAAGGCCGGGTAGACGGGCAGCCGCGGCGCGAGCTCGAGCCCGCGCGAGCGCGTCGCGTCGGCGAGCCGCTCGCGCTCCGGCCACGGTGCCTCCGGATTCACGTGGTCGATCGTGACCGGCGAGACGCCGCCCCAGTCGTCGATGCCGGCGTCGAGGAGGCGTGGAAAGTCGTCGTACGCGAGGTTCGGCGGCGCCTGCACCGAGACGTCGGCGGGCAAGAGCAGCCGCGCCGCGGCGATCGTCCAGAGGTGGTCGTCGAGCGACGGCTCGGCGTGGTCGGCCATCCGCGTGCCGGGCTTCGCGCGGAAGTTCTGGACGATCACCTCCTGGAGGTGGCCGTGGCGGCGGTGGAGCCCGGCGAGCGCCTCCAGCGCCTCGAGCCGCTCGGCCCGCGTCTCGCCGATCCCGATCAGGATCCCGCTCGTGAAGGGGATCCGAAGCTCGCCGGCGAGCTCGATCGTCTCGAGCCGGCGGGCGGGCAGCTTGTCGGGCGAGGCCCAGTGTGGTCCACCGCGCTCCGCGAGTCGATCGGCGGTCGTCTCGAGCATGATCCCCATCGAGGCGGAGACCGGGCGAAGGAGCTCGAGCTCGGCGCGGGTCATGACGCCGGGATTCAGGTGCGGGAGCAGGCCGGTCTCTTCGAGCACGAGCTTCGCGACGCGGGCGAGGTACTCGATCGTCGTCGCGCACCCGAGCTCGGCGAGCTCCTCGCGCGCGACCTTGTAGCGGAGCTCCGGCTTGTCGCCAAGCGTGAACAGCGCCTCCGTGCAACCGGCCGCGGCGCCGGCGCGGGCGATCGCAAGCACCTCGTCCTCGCTCAGGTACGCCCGCTCCCCTCGCCGCGGCGGACGGGCGAAGGTGCAGTAGCCGCAGACGTCGCGGCACAGCGTCGTCAGCGGAATGAAGACCTTCGGCGAGTAGGTGACGAGGCCGCCGCCGCGCCGGCGCTCGCGGGCCGCGGCGAGCAGATCGGCCGGCGGCGCGTCGAGCAGGTCGGCGTGCTCCATCGGCGTCAGCTTACGTTCCGGATCGAGCCTGGACGTTGCGTGTGGCTGAACCGTTCGCGATCAGCCCGCGGAGAGGTCCCAGAGCCCGCCGAAGCGCTTCCACGAGCCCCTCGTGTGGCGCCGGAGCTGGGCCTGCTCGATCGGGAAGCGCTCTGTGGCGCTCGTCCGGACGACGATCCCGGGCAGGAGAAATGGGTTGGATGCGTCGCGCAGCCTCGCAAGCTGCGCCGTGACGGCGGCACGCGTCGGGGTCGCACCGACGGCCTTCAGCAGCCGGACCGTCTCGTGCGCGACCGCCATCCCTCGAACGTGGCCGATCTCGCCTGGATTGGCGCCCTTTGCGTATCTCGCCAGGACCGTGCGATAGAGCCTCAGCCCCGGATCGGAGCGCCAGGCGGCGTCGCGCGGATCCTTGAGATACGCGATCGAGATCGCGCCTTCGATCGGGGTCGAGTCGCTCGCGTCGGCGCTCACGAGGAGGAGCGGACGCCAGCCGAGGCGGGCCGCGAATCCAGCCGCGACGCGCGCGATCGCCGGGGTCGCGAAGAGCGCCAGCGTGTCGGCGCCGCTCGTGTTCAGCCGCTCGAGCTGCGTCTGCACGTCAGCCGATGCTGCGGCGTACCCCTCCGCAGCGACGAGCCTCACCCTGGAGCGGCCGATCCCCTCGCGGAGTCCGGCCAGCAGCTCTCTGCCGTACGGGTCGTTCTGGAAGAGGACGCCGACCCGCGCGCGAGGCTTCGTGCGGGCGAGATAGGCGCCGTAGACCCTTCCCTCGGCCCGGTAGCTCGGCTGGAAGCCGAGCGTGGCGGGATAGCGCCTGTGCTCGCGCCCGAAGCTGCTCGCCCCAGAGCCGACGAAGAGCTGCGGCACCCGCAGCCCGTTCAGATAGCCCCGCGTCGCCAGATTCGCGTCGGTGCCGACCGAGTTGACGATCGCGAAGACGCGGTCCTCCTCGACGAGCTGCCGCGTCGCCTCGACAGCCTGAGTCGAGCTCGAGCCGTCGTCGGCGACCGTGAAGGCGATCGCGCGGCCGTTGACGCCGCCGCGTGCGTTCACGTACTTGAAGTAGGCGTCCGCGCCGCGCGCGACCGACGCGGACGCCGGATCCGAGAGCGGCGCCGTTCCCCCGAGCAGGATCGTCTTCGCCGTGATCCCGGGATCGGCGCCGGACGAAGCCGTCGCCCCGGTGACGATCAGCCCGGTGAGCGCAATCAGGCAGACGATGAGCCTTGGACGACGCATCGGTGAGCGCGTCAGCGGGCGCGCTGGTAGCGGCGGCTCGCAGCGGCGCTCAACCTGCGCACGACGCTGGCGGCTCCGCCGGGGAAGGCCAGCATGATCAGGATCAGCACCACGCCGTAGACCACGGCGGGGGCACCCGGCGCCTTGAAGTCGGGCACGGTGAACGGTCCGATCGAGTCGGGCAGCGGGCCGTTGAGCTGCTGCGCCCAGAGCGGCAGGAACTGGATGAAGACGGCGCCGAAAACGAGCGGCCAAAGGGAGCCGAGCCCGCCAACCACGACGCCGACCAGGAGGAAGATCGAGAGCGTGACCGGAAACGTGTCGGGGTTGACGAACGTCGTCGCGATCGCGAGCAGGGAGCCCGCGATGCCCGCGTAGAACGCGCTGATCCCGAAGGCGAGCGTCTTGTAGCGCGCGAGGTTGACGCCGGAGGAGGCAGCCGCCAGCTCGCTGTCGCGGACGGCCCTGAATGCCCGCCCCGTCCGGCCGCGGAGGAGCGCCCACGCGATCACGAACATCACGAGCGCGACCGTCCAGCAGAGGTAGTACAGCCATTCGTTGAAGCTGGGAACCTCGACTCCGAGAATGCTGATCGGCTCCGAGATCGGCTCGAAGGTGACCGGATCGGTCGTCTCGATCACGCGGGTGCGTGTCTCGAGGTCGAAGAGGTTGATCCCGCTGCCGCCGCCGGTCGTCCCCTCGTACTTCTTGACGACGGCGGGCGCGGCCACGGCGATCGCGAAGGTGGCGAGCGCGAGGTAGAGGCCGGTCAGGCGAAGCGCCGGGAAGCCGAAGAGAAAGCCCGCGAGACCTGCGACGACGCCGGCGATCGGGATCGTCCAGATATCGCGCACGTCGCCCGTGAACGAATGGCCGAGCAGCTCGAGCGGTGGATCCTCGTTCGACATCAGGATCGCGGTCGTGTAGCCGCCGATCAGCATGAAGGCGCCGTGGCCGAGCGAGATCTGGCCGGTGAAGCCGGTGAGGACGTTGAGCCCGAGCAGGGCGATGAAGTAGATGCCGACGTAGGCCAACTGCTGCGCCCGGAAGTCGCTGATCAGCCGCGGCAGGAGCAGCACGGCCGCCACGGCGACGACGAAGAGCGCCATCTGAACGAGCTCCAGCCTCGTGAACTGCGGCCGCCTCATACACGCCTCGTGATCGGTTTGCCGAAGAGCCCGGCGGGGCGGACGAGCAGCACCACGAGGATGATCAGAAGCGCCACGGGCAGGCCGAGGTCGGCGCCGATGAAGTCGACGTAGGTCTCGATCAGGTTCAGGCCGACGCCCAGGAGGAGCCCGCCGGCGACCGCGCCGAGCGGCGAGTCGATCCCGCCGAGGACGGCGGCCGCGAACGCGTAGATCAGGATCGCCTGCATCAGGTTCGGATCGAGGAAGATCGTCGGCGCCGCGAGCATGCCCGCCACCGCCCCGAGCATTGCGGCAAGCCCCCAGCCGATCCCTAGCATCCAGCCGACGCGGACGCCGACGAGGCGGCTCGCCTCCGGATTCAGCGCCGAGGCACGTAAGGCCAGGCCGATCTTCGTGAACCGGAAGAAGGCCGCGAGCGCGACGACGAGCACGAGGACGACCGCGATCGTGCCGACGTCCTGCACCGAGATCGATACGCCGCCGACGTTCCAGGTGTCGTTCGGGAAGGGGCTCGGGAACGCACGCACCTCTGCCGACCAGATCCAGCCCGCCGCGCCGTTGAAGATGAGGACGAGCCCGATCGTGATGATCACGGTCGTCAGGATCGGGCCGCGCTCGACCGGCCGGATCACGATCCGCTGGATCCCGAGGCCGAGCACGAAGGCGAAGAGCAGGGTGGCGGCAAAGGCGGGCCAGTACGACCAGCCATGGTTCGCGGTCAGCGTCCAGGCGATGTAGGTGGTGAACATCGCCATCTCGCCCTGGGCGAAATTGATCACTCCGGTCGCGCGGTGGATCAGGACGAGCGCGAGCGCGAGCGACGCGTAGATCGACCCGGTGGCCAGACCTGCGACGACCTGCTGGAAGAAAGCCGCCAACGTCCGCTCAATAGCCCAGGTACGACTTGCGGACGGACTCGTCGCGAGCGAGCTCCTCGCTCGTCCCGGACACGGCGACACGGCCGACCTCGAGCACGTAGGCGCGGGCGGCGACCTCGAGCGCGATCGCCGCGTTCTGCTCGACCACGAGCACCGTCAGCCCGTCCTCCTCGTTCAGCTCGCGCACGATCCGGAAGATCTCACGGGTAACGAGCGGTGCGAGGCCGAGCGAGGGCTCGTCGAGGAGGAGCAGTCTCGGCCGGCTCATCAGCGCCCGGGCGAGGGCGAGCATCTGCTGCTCGCCGCCGGAGAGCGTGCCGGCGTGTTGGTCGCCCCGCTCCCCGATCCACGGGAAGTAGCCGCTCATCCGCTTCAGGTCGTCGTCGAGCGAGCCGCGGCGGGTGTAGGCGCCCAGCCGCAGGTTCTCCTCCACCGACAGCTCGGCGAACGTGCCGCGACCCTCGGGCACGTGCGCGACACCCAGCTTCGCCACCGCTTCCGGCCCGTGCCGGGCGAGCTTCTTGCCGGCGAACGAGATCGAGCCGGTTCGCCGCACCGTGCCCGAGATCGCGCGCAGCGTCGTCGTCTTGCCCGCGCCGTTCGCGCCGAGCACGGCCACGATCTGCCCCTCCTCGACCGCAAGCGAGACGCTGTGGAGCGCCCTGACCTGCCCGTAGCGCGCCTCGACGTCCTGCAGCTCAAGCAGGGCCATCTGCGACCTCCGGAGCGGGCGCGTCGCCGTTCTTGCTCGGGGCGTGCTCGTCTTCGGTTCCGAGATAGGCCTCGACGACGTCCGGATTCGCTCGAACCTCGGCGGGGCTGCCGTCGGCGATCTGGCGCCCGAAGTTGAGCACGTGGACGTGATCCGAGATCCCCATCACGAGATTCATGTGGTGCTCGACGAGGAGCACCGTCAGCTTCCGGTCGTCGCGGATCTGCTGGATGAAGCGACCGAGCTCGGAGACCTCCTCGTGATTGAGGCCGCCGGCGGGCTCGTCGAGGAGCAGGAGCTTCGGCTTCGCGACCAGGGCGCGCGCCAGCTCGACGCGCTTCTGCGTCCCGAACGGCAGTCCCGCCACCGGTCGGCGGGCGACCGCTGCCAGTCCGACGTAGTCCAGTGCCTCGAGTGCCTCCTGCTCCGAGTCGCGACCGCGGGTGTGAGCGCCGATCAGCACGTTCTCGAGCGCCGACATCGTCTTGAAGAGCTCGACGTTCTGGAAGGTGCGAGCGATCCCGCGGGTGACGATCCCGTGCACCGGCGCCTTCAGGAGGTTCTCGCCGGCGAACTCCACCTCGCCCTCGTTCGGCGTGTAGAGCCGCGTGATCACGTTGAAGGCCGTCGTCTTGCCGGCGCCGTTCGGACCGATGAGACCGACGATCTGACCCTCGCCCACGTCGAAGGAGACTCCGTCGAGGGCGACGATGCCGCCGAAGCGGCGCGTGACGTTCCGCAGCGAGAGGAGGGCCATGCGTCGGCGGATCTTATGGTCCGGGGGTAGGAGAGGCAACGAGACCGCGTCTCGCCGAACCTGGCGCTACTCTCCTCCGGTGAGCGTTGCTCCCAGCGAGGTCGCGAGCACGGAGGCGAGGATGAGCCGCGGCCAGAAGATCACGAACCTCATCGGCGTGACGCTGCCCTTCGCCGCCTTCCTCGCGTCGATCTTCCTCTTCTGGGGCAGCTACGTGACCTGGCGCGACCTGACGATCTTCGCGGTCGGCTACGCCCTGACGACGCTGGGGATCTCGATCGGCTTCCACCGGCTCTTCACGCACCGCTCCTACGAGACGTACAAGTCGATCCGCTACAGCCTGGCCGTGCTCGGCTCGATGGCGGTGCAGGGGCCGGTGATCCGGTGGGTCTCCGACCACCGCAAGCACCACAACTTCGCCGACCGGGAAGGCGATCCACACTCGCCGCACGCCGGCTTCGAGCCCGGCCTACGCGGCAAGCTCGCCGGGCTCTGGCACGCCCACATCGGCTGGCTCTTCCGCACCGTCGGCCGCGCCGAGTGGACGAAGTACGCCAAGGACCTGCTCGCCGACCGCGGGATGGTCTTCATCTCACGCTGGTTCCCGGCCTGGGTAGCAGCGTCGTTGCTACTCCCGTTCGTGGCCGGCTGGATCTGGGGAGGGACGCTCGGTGCAGGGCTCCAGGCGATGTTCTGGGGCGGCCTGATCCGGATCTTCCTGCTCCACCACATCACGTGGTCGGTCAACTCGGTGTGCCACTTCGTCGGCTCACGGCGCTTCCAGGTCAAGGACGAGTCGCGCAACGTCTGGTGGCTCTCGTGGATCTCGTTCGGCGAGTCGTGGCACCACAACCACCACGCATTCCCGTCGTCGGCGTTCCACGGCCTCAAACCGTGGGAGCTCGACATCGGCGGACTCGTGATCCGCGGCATGCGCCGCGTCGGGCTCGTATGGAAGGTGAACACGCCGAGCGTCGACATGCAGCGCCGCCGCCTCGTCGGCTGAGGCGCCGGACCCATGAGCGCGCCCGAGACGCCAACCGACTCACCGCTCTCGCTCGAGGACGTGATGGGCTCGCCCACCTACCGGAGCCTGATGACACCCGAGCTCCGGCCCGGCGACAATGCATTTCTTTTCGATCTGCCGCGGCTCGATTCCGAGTCGCACCGACCGAGCGGTGAGCGGATTCGCCTCGCCGATCTCGCCGGCACGCCGGTCGCGCTCGTCTTCGGCTCGTACACCTGACCGCCCTTCCGCCGCCAGTTGGGCGAGCTGGAGGAGCTCTACGAGCGACACGGGGCCGAGGTCGCGTTCTTCATCGTCTACATCCGCGAGGCGCATCCCGAGGACGGCTGGGTGCTCGCCGACAACCGCCGTGAGGAAATCGCGGTCACGGATCCCACCTCGCTCGAGGAGCGCGCGGCGGTCGCCGTTGAGTGCGTGGCGCGGCTCGAGACGCGGATCCCGGTGCTCCTCGACGACGTCGACGACGCTTGCGCTCTCGCCTACGGCGGCTGGCCCGACCGGCTCTACCTGATCGACCGCGACGGGCGCGTCGCCTTCCAGGGCGGCCGCGGCCCCGACGGCTTCGACCCGGCAGAGCTGGCGCGCGCGATCGAGACTGAGCTCGCCTAGCTCCGCGTCGTTTCGGCGAGCGCTGCGGCGGTGGGATGTCGAGCTTGCTGCTCCCCTCTCCCGTCAGTTGGGCGCTGCTATCGACCCTTCCGCTCCGACCGCCGCCAGAAGCCGGCGGCATTGCTCGGCGGGAAGCAGGTTTCCCTTCTGTTCGTGGAGGACGACGGCCTCGGCAAGCGCGGCGGCAGCGCCGGTGTTGTCGCCGTCCGCGCGAAGCACCTCGGCAAGGAAGACGAGGGTCTCTGCGTGCGCTGTGATGTTGCCGTCGTGGTCGAGCGAGGCTGTTGCTTCGCGGGCGAGCGCGACCGCCTGCTTCGTGCTCCCGCGGCGCGCGAGTACGCGTGCATGGGCGGCCTTCCAGGACGGCGTGTCTCCTTGGATGTGCTCTGCCTGCTCCAGTTCGGCGAGAGCATCGTCGTCCCGACCTTGTTCGAGTAGCGCATTGGCGATGCGGGTGCGGTAGAGGGCGACGTACCGCAACGCGCCCATCTCCGTCGCGACACGGATCGCGTCGCGTAGCTCGCGCTCGGCTGCGACGGCGTCCCCGGCGAGTAGCTCGAGTTCGGCTCCTGCCATGTGCGCTTCCGCAAGCCCGTACGCAATCCCGAGCTCACGGCAGATCGCCTTCGAGCGTTCGAGGCGGTCGCGCGCCTCGTCGAACCGGCCGAGCCGCGCGTACAGGTACGGGCCCCCGAGGAGCGCGTCCGCCTCGACCGCGGCGAGTCCTCGCTCGTGCGCCCAGGCGAGCTCCTCGTCGAGGAAGGCGAGCACCTCGTCGACGGGTGTCCGCCCGAAGAGCATCGCGCCCCCAACCTCGTTCCAGGCCTCGATCTGGCGCCGCATGTCGCCGGAGGCGAGTGCATGCTCGCGAGCCTTCAGGCACGCCCGGAGCTGCGCGTCTCGATCGCGCGCCGCGAGGTCGGCAATACCCATGAGCTGCCAGGCGTCCGCAAGGTCGGCATCGCTCCCGATCGGCTCGAAGACGTCGATCGCCCGCCGAGCGATCTCGCGCAGTGCGTCAGGATCGGGAGGATCGCGCATGAAGGTGACGTGGGCGCGCTCCAGCTCGGCCCGGAGCTCGGTCGGCTCGTCGTGATGGAGCCTGGCGTTCTCGATCGCCTCGGCCAGCGTTTCGTCGGCGGCCTCGAGCGCTCCGATGCCGCGAAGCGCTCGGCCGAGCTCGGGGAGCAGGGCCGTACGTTCGGAGAGCTCGACGCCGAAGAGCGCGCACGCACGACCGAGGAGCGATGCGGCCGCCGCAAACTCGTCGCGATCGAGTGCGCGTCGTCCCGCGCGTCCGAGCAGGCGACCTCCTCGCAGGCCGATCACGTGAGCGTCGGTGTCCAGCCGGGCGAGCTCCGCTCGCGCGAGGTACGCCTGTTCGAGGTGGTAGCCGACGATCTCCTCCTGACCGCCGAGTTGGGCGCCGGGCTGCGCTTCGAGCCAGGAAGCGAGCCGTGTGTGGAGGTCGGCTCGGAGCCCCTTGGGCATGGATGCGTAGGCGACGTCTCGGATCAGGACGTGGTTGAAGCGGAAGCCATCGTCGCCCTCGTAGAGCGAGCGGTCAGGTCGCAGCAGCTCCTTCCGCGTCAGGGCGAGGAGGATCCCGCCCAGTCCGTCGGCCCAGCCCATCTGAGCGGGCGGCGGAAGGAGCTCCGCGACGGCGCGGCGGTGGAACAGTCGACCTTCGACCGAAGCGTGCTGGAGCACCGTCCGTTCACCCGGCTCGAGGCGCTCGATTCGGGCGGCGAGGAGCGCATGAATCGTCGCCGGCAAAGCGTCGTCTGCGACGTCGGGATCGTCGGCGAGCATGGCGAGCATCTGCTCGACGAACAGCGGGTTGCCTTCGGCCGCGTCGACGATGCGGTCGCGGACCGCCGGAGCGGCCGCTCCAGCGGTCAGCAGCCCCTCGACCAGATCGTTGGACTCGTCGGCGCTCAGGGGAGCGAGTGAGACGAGGCTCGTCTGTGGCCTGGGCGCGGCCCAGGAGGGCCGGGTGTCGAAGAGGTCGGGGCGCGCGAGACAGAGGAGCAGGATCGGGGCGCCGCTCGAGAAACCGAGCACGTACTCGAGCAGGTCGAGCAGCGCCGGCTCGGCCCAGTGAATGTCGTCTACCACGACGACGAGGGGTCGCGAGAGCGCCAGCGTCTCGAAGAGCCGCCGGAACGCCCACGCGGTCTCCTCCGGCGAGCCAGGCTCGTCGTTCGCGCCGATCGCACCCAGGATCAGCCGGGTCGCGACCGCGCCTCGTTCGACATTCATGAGGAGTTTCTCGAGCTTCGACGCGGGGTCGACGCCGCCGATCTCGCGGACGACCTCCGTGAGCGGGAGATAGGTGATCCCGTCGCCGTACGCGATGCAGCGCCCGACGACGACACGCGCCTCCTGCTCGAACGAGCCGATGAGCTCCCGCGCGAGCCGGGACTTCCCGATTCCCGGCGGCCCGACGATCGTGGCTAGCCGGCACGAAGACTCGCGTGCCGCAGTCTCGAAGGCCTCGCGGACCCCGTCGAGCTCGCGGCGCCGACCGATGAAGGGAGTGGCGATCGGACGCGTGAAGGCGGGCACGTCCGGCCGCAGGCCGAGCAGCCTCCAGGCGGGAAGCGGCCGGCTCTTACCCTTCGCGAGCACGTCCGCTGCCGGCTCGACGACGACGGCATCCCGGACGAGGCCGTAGGTGGTCTCGCCAATGAGAATCGCACCCGCCTCGGCAGCTTGCTCGAGTCGCGCCGCGACGTTGACCGCGTCGCCGGTCGCGAGCTTCTGATCCGCGACTGCGTTCCCGACGATCACCTCGCCCGTGTTCACGCCCGTGCGCGCTCCGATGCGAACCCCGTACTCGCGCGAGAGGCTCTCGTTGACGCTCTCCAGCGCCTCCCGCATCTCGAGCGCTGCCCGCACGGCGCGGAGCGCGTCGTCCTCGTGCACGGCAGGTACGCCGAACACGGTCACGATCGCGTCGCCGATGAACTTCTCGACCGTGCCGCCGTGCCGTTCCAGCGTCGCCTGCATCGTGTCGAAGTAGCGCCACATCACCCGCCGCAGCGACTCGGGATCAAGCCGCTCGCCGAGCGCCGTCGAGTCGGCGACGTCCGTGAAGACGACCGTGACCATCTTCCGCGTCTCGGTCGCGCCTGGCCGGCCGACGAGCGGCGCGCCACACGCGGCGCAAAACTGAGCGTCGGCGCCGTTCTCCCGCCCGCAAGAACCGCAGGTCATAGGGCGACCCTACGCCTCAGGACAGGCCGTGACGCAGGCTGCTGTGCCGGCGACCGTCAGTCGAACGTGTAGATGCCGCCGGCGGCGAACGTCTTCAGGATCCTGCGCGCGACGACCATCCGGTGCACCTCGTCCGGGCCGTCGTAGATCCGGGCGCCGCGGGCGTGGATGTACATCTGGCCGAGCGGGCTGAGGTCGGTGAGGCCGCGACCGCCGTGGGTCTGGATCGCGCGGTCGATCACGTCGTGGAGGACGCGCGCCGCGAAGAACTTGATCAGCGAGACCTCGATGCGCGCCTCGTCGCCCTCGTCGAGCTTGCGCGCTGCGTCGAGCGTCATCAGCCGGCAGGCCTGGATCTCGGCGGCCGAGTCGGCGATCCAGTTCTGGACGGTCTGCTTCTCGGCGAGCGGCGCGCCGCCGATCTCGCGCTCGAGCGCGTACGAGCACATCAGCTCGAAGGCGCGCTCCATCTGGCCGAGCCAGCGCATGACGTGGTGGATCCGTCCCGGCCCGAGCCGCTTCTGCGCGATCCGGAAGCCGTCGCCGGGCTCGCCGAGGACGTTCCCGAGCGGCACCCGCACTCCCGTGTAGCGCACCTCGCAGTGCGTCGACCAGCCCCGGCCCTCGTGGCCCATCACCGGAATCGGCCGGACGATCTCGACCCCCGGCGTGTCGGCCGGGACGAGGATCTGGCTCATCCGCCGGTGCGGCGGCGCGTCCGGATCGGTGACAGCCATCACGATCCCGAACGTCGCGCCCTGCGCCGACGACGAGAACCACTTGTGCCCGTCGATCACCCACTCGTCGCCGTCGGCGACCGCACGCGTCTGGAGCCCGGTCGGATCGGCGCCCGAGACGTCGGGCTCGGTCATCGAGAAGAACGAGCGCGCTGTCCCCTCCACGAGCGGCCGCAGGAACTGCTCCTTCTGCTCGTCGGTGCCGAAGAGGTGGAGGATCTCGCCGTTCCCGGCGTCGGGCGCCTGGCAGTTGAAGACGAGCTGCGCCCACATGCTCCGCCCGATCTCCTCGTTCAGGAGCGCGTACTCGATGAAGCCTGAGCCGGTTCCGCCAGCATCGCGCGGGAGGTGCGGCGCCCAGATTCCCGCTTCCTTTGCCCGCTCACGCAGGTCGGCGATCAGCTCGTCGGCCGCGTCGTCCTCGCGGTCGAGCGCGGCTTCGTTCGGGTAGACGTGCTCCTCCATGAACGCGCGCACCTGGGCGCGGCGCTCCTTGACCTGCGGTTCGATCGCGAGCTCGGTCACGGCGTAGAGTCTTTCACAGTGCCGCTCGACTCCGGAGCTCAGGTCCAGAACTCGATCTACCTCGCAGGCGGCGCCGAGTGGCCGATCACGGCGGCGGACTGGGAGGAGCGTGCGCGGGAGACGCTCGAGCCGGGGCCGTTCGGCTACATCGCGGGCGGTGCGGGCTCGGAGGCGACGATGCGCGCGAACCTGGAGGCGTTCGAGCGTCGTCGCCTGCGACCTCGGATGCTCGCCGGCAACGTCGAGCGCAATCTCTCCGTCGAGGTGCTCGGCCTCCGCTCGCCGGTGCCGTTCCTGCTCGCGCCGATCGGCGTCCTCTCGATCGCGCACCCGGACGCCGAGCTCGGAGTTGCTCGCGCATCCCGCTCGACGGGCGTGCCGATGGTGCTCTCGAGCGCCGCGTCGAGCTCGCTGGAGGACGTCGCCGCCGAGCTCGGCGACTCGCCGCGCTGGTACCAGCTCTACTGGTTCGACGATCGCGAGCTCGTCGGCAGCATCGTCGATCGGGCCGGCGCGGCCGGGTACGGCGCAATCGTCGTCACCCTCGACACGCTCATGCTCGGTTGGCGGCCGCGCGACCTCGGGAACGGCTACCTGCCCTTCCTTCAGGGCGAGGGGCTGGCGCAGTTCTTCAGCGATCCGGTCTTCCGCGGCTGGCTCGACGAGCCGCCGGAGGACGACGTTCTCACGGCCTCGGTGCGTGCGCTCTCCGTCTTCTCGAACCTCGGCCTGACCTGGGCCGATCTCGCCTGGCTGCGCGAACGAACCGAGCTGCCGATCCTCGTCAAGGGCGTGCTGACCGCGGAGGACGCGCGAATCGCGCTCGAGCACGGAGTCGACGGGATCGTCGTCTCGAACCACGGCGGCCGGCAGGTGGACGGCGCCGTCGCTGCCCTCGATGCGCTGGTCGAGGTGCGCGACGCGGTGGGCGCCGACGCCACGGTCCTGATGGACAGCGGCATCCGCACCGGCTCGGACGTCCTGAAGGCCGTCGCGCTGGGCGCCGACGCCGTCCTGCTCGGCCGTCCCTACGCCTACGGGCTCGCGGTCGGCGGAGCAGCGGGCGTCGAGGCCGTGATCCGGCAGCTTGCGGCGGAGGTCGACATCGCGCTCGCGCTCACGGGCGGTCACTCGATCCGTGATCTCGACCCGAGCGCGGTCACGTGAAGCTCTATCGGGAGGAGCACGGCGACGGCCCGCCGCTGCTCCTCATTGCGGGGCTCGGGTACGCGATCTGGTCGTGGCAGCGCCAGATCCCGGAGTGGTCGCGGAGCTTCCGCGTGATCGCGGTCGACAACCGGGGCGCCGGCCGCTCGCCGAAGCCACCGGGGCCGTACTCGATCGAGGAGCTGGCCGACGACGCCGCCGAGGCACTCGAAGGCCGTCGGACGCACATCGCCGGCTTCTCGATGGGCGGCTACATCGCCCAGACGCTCGCGCTCCGACATCCGCAGCTCGTCGAAAAGCTTGTGCTCGTCTGCACGGCAACCGGCGGCCCGAGCCATCTGCCCACCCCGGACGAGACGATCGAGACCTGGGAGGCGCATGCCGACCGACCGCCGCCCGAGTTCGCCCGCGCCTCGATGCCGCTCTCCTTCGCGCCCGGCTGGACGGACGAGCATCCGGACGAGTTCGAGCAGCTCCTCGCCGACCGGCTCGAGCACCCGACGCCGCCCGAGTACTGGCGCGCCCAGTACGACGCCTGCTGGCGCTTCGTCGAGCAGGTCTCGCCGGTCGAGCAGATCGAGGCGCCGACGCTGGTCGTCCACGGCGACGCCGACCGGATCGTCCCGTACGAGAACGGCGTCGAGCTCGCGCGACGGATCCCGGGCGCGCGCTTCGAGCGGTTCGCCGGCGGCGGCCATCTCCTCTTCCTCGAATCTCCGGAGAGGTTCAACCGCACCGTCGCCGAGTTCCTCTCGTGATCACGCGCTCGGCGGTTCTGCGCGACCTCGGCGCCGAGCGGCCCTACGAGCAGAGCCGCCCGCTGAGCGTCGAGGAGCTCGAGCTGGCGCCGGCCGGGAACGGCGAGCTGCTGATTCGCGTCTCCGCCGCCGGGCTCTGCCACTCCGACCTCTCCGTCGTGGACGGAACGCGCCCGCGACCGGTGCCGATGGCGCTCGGTCACGAGGCGGCCGGCGTCGTCGAGGCGGTCGGCCCGGGCGTCACCGACGTCCGCGAGGGCGACCACGTCGTCCTCTCCTTCGTTCCGAGCTGCGGACTCTGCGCCGAGTGCGCCGGCGGCGAGCCGATCCTCTGCGCCGCCGCGGCGGCCGCGAACGGCGAGGGGCGTCTGCTCGGCGGCGGGCGGCGTTTCATGGACTCGGACGGCCGCGAGGTTCACCACCACCTCGGCGTCTCCGCCTTCTCCGAGCGCATTGTCGTGGCGCGACCCTCCGCCGTCGTCATCGATCCGTCGGTCCCGCTCGAGCTCGCAGCGCTCTTCGGCTGCGCGGTCGTGACCGGCGCGGGGGCCGTGCTGAACACGGCGCAGGTGCGGCCGGGCGACTCGGTCGCCGTCTTCGGGCTCGGCGGGGTCGGCCTCGCGGCGGTCATGGGCGCCGCGCTCGCAGGCGCCGGCCCGATCGTCGCGGTCGACCCGATCTCGTTCAAGCGGGAGCTGGCGCTCGAGCTCGGCGCGACGGCTGCACTCCATCCCGACGAGGTCGACGACCTTCGCGTCCGCTACGCCTTCGAGGCGGCGGGTCACCCTGCTGTACTCGAGGCCGCCTACCGCGCGACCGCCCGAGGCGGCACGACCGTCGCAATCGGCCTGCCCCACCCCACGCGCGAGCTGACCCTGAACGCGCTCTCGCTCGTCGCCGAGAGCCGGACGCTCAAGGGCTCCTACCTCGGCTCGGCCGTCCCGCAGCGCGACATTCCGCTCCTCGTGTCGCTCTGGCAGGCGGGACGGCTGCCGGTCGAACGGCTGCGGGGAGACACGCTCCCGCTCGAGGGCCTGAACGGAGCACTCGACGCGCTTGCCGAGGGCGCAGTCGTCCGCCAGATCGTCGTGCCCTGAGTCCGGGTTCCGTCTAGAGTCACGCCCGTGGACCTGCGGGACACGCCTGAGGAAGCGGCCTTTCGGGCTGAGCTGCGCGCGTGGATCGGCGAGAACCTGACCGACGAGGTGCGCCGTGGCCGGTTCGAGGAGGCCGGGCGCGACTGGAGCCGCAAGCTCTACGACGCCGGCTACGCGGGCCTCACCTGGCCGAAGGAGTACGGCGGCGCCGGCGCTCCCTACAGCCACCAGGCGATCTTCCTCGAGGAGATGGCGCGCGCGGAGGCGCCTTCGCACCTCGGGGTGATCGGGCTCGGAATGGCCGGCCCGACGATCATCGCCCACGGAACCGAGGAGCAGAAGAAGGCGCGCCTCGATGCGATCCTCTCGACCGACGAGATCTGGTGCCAGGGCTTCTCCGAGCCGGGCGCCGGCTCCGATCTCGCCGCCGTCCGCACGAGCGCGAGCCAGGACGGCGACCACTTCGTCGTCAACGGCCAGAAGGTGTGGTCGTCGTTCGCGCACATCGCCGACTGGTGCATCCTCGTCACGCGGAGCGATCCCGACTCGCAGAGCCACGCGGGCCTGACCTACCTGATCGTGGACATGCACTCGCCCGGCGTCGAGGTGCGGCCGCTGCGCCAGATCACCGGCGAGGCGGAGTTCAACGAGATCTTCTTCACCGACGTCAAGGTGCCGGTCGAGAACGTGCTCGGCGAGGTCGGCGGCGGCTGGGCGGTCGCGATGACGACGCTGCTGCACGAGCGCGGAACGCTCGGCTTCGCGCTGACCGCGGCGCTCGAGGCGCAGATCCGGAAGCTGATCGCGCTCGCCAAGGAGCGCGGGGCGACCGAGACACAGCGTGACGCGATCGCAAGCGAATGGATCGGCCTCCAGGCCGTGCGCTACACGACCTACCGCTCGCTGACGACGCTGATCAAGACCGGGATCCCCGGGCCTGAAGGATCGGGCGCGAAGCTCTGGTGGTCGGAGGCGAACCAGCGCGTGACGAAGCTCGCGCTCGAGCTGCTCGGGCCGGAGGCGCAGGTCGTCGGCGAGAACGGCTACTGGCAGCACCAGCAGCTTCGCTCGCGCGGGAACACGATCGAGGCCGGCACCTCCGAGATCCTGCGCAACATCATCGCCGAGCGCGTCCTCGGCCTCCCCCGGAGTCGCTGATGGATTTCGCGTTCACCCAGGAGCAGGAGGAGCTGCGGCGCGAGGCCCGCGCCTTCCTCGAGGCGAACCCCGAGGCGCCGCTCGGCGAGCTGCGCGACCTCGGCTGGCTCGGCGTCTCCGTTCCCGAGGAGCGCGGCGGCGGCGGCCTCTCGTTCCTCGACGAGGCGATCCTCTTCGAGGAGGCCGGCCGCGCGCTCTACTCCGGCCCGTTCCTGACGACCGCGGTCGTCCTCCCCGCGCTGCCCGAGGTCGACGAGCAGGCGTGGTCGGTCGAGGTCGACGGCTTCGTGCCCGATCTGCTCCACGTCGACCGCGTGCTCACGGAGGAGATGAAGTCCGTTCCGGCCGAGGGCGAGATGCTCGCGACGATGGACGAGACGCGGCCGCTCGGGCGGCTCACGTCCGTCCGACGGCGAGACCGTCGACGGGGAGTGGGAGCCGGTGCGCCTCCGCCTCCTCGCCGCGCTCGCGCTCGAGTCCGTCGGGATCGCCCAACGCGCGCTCGAGCTTGCGATCGCGTACGTCTCCGACCGGGAGCAGTTCGGGAAGAAGATCGGGATCTACCAGGCCGTCTCGCATCCGCTCGCCGACACCTACGTCGAGACCGAGCTCGCGCGCTCGCTCGCCTACTGGGCCGCGTTCAGCGTCGCCGAGGAGGACGAGGGAGCGGCCGTCGCGGTCGCCTCGGCGAAGTCGTTCTGTGCCGAGACCGCCGTCGCGGCCTGCGAGCGCTCGATCCAGGTGCACGGCGGGATCGGCTTCACCTGGGAGCACCCGCTGCACCGCTACTACAAGCGCGCGCAGTGGCTCGACGCGTTCGGCGGCCACGCCGCCGTGCAGCGCGCCGTCGTCGCCGCAGCCCTCCTCGACTGAAGGGAACCCATGCCCGTACCGAAGGCGGAAGTGCTCGAGCTGATGCGGATGGACGTCGATCCGGCCGAGGTCGACGAGATCCGGGAGCTCTGGAAGGCGCATTCGAAGGCCGAGGACGCCCGCTCGATCGAGGGCCTGCTTGCGACGCTCTCGGAGGACTGCGTCTACACGGTCTACCCCGACGACGTCTCCTGGCACGGGCACGAGGGCGCCGCGCGCTTCTACACCGAGCTCCTGACCGCGTTCCCGGACATCGTCTTCGAGCTCCAGAACATCGTGATCGGCCCGCAGGGCGTCGTCGAGGAGGCAATCGTGACCGGCACGCACAGCGCAAAGTGGCTCGACAACGAGCCGACGGGCGAGACGATGACCTGGCGGAACGCGATCTTCTTTCCCTGGGACCGAGAGGCGCGGCGCTTCAAGGGCGAGCGCGTCTACACCGACATGCCCCGCCGTTCAGACAACGGGAGGTCCTCCTGATGACTCATGCGTTTTCGTCGCTCGACGAGCTGGGCGACGGCCCCGGCTTCCGCAAGATCCGCGGCCCGATGGGGATCACCGCATTCGGGGTCAACGGCGTCGTCTATCCCCCCGGCTTTCCCGGCGTCCACCACTACCACGACACCCAGGACGAGCTCTACTTCGTCCACAGCGGCACGGCGCGGGTCGAGGTGGACGGCGAGGAGCGGACACTCGGCCCTGGAGGCCTCTTTCACGTCGAGTCGACCACCCCGCGCCGGATCTCGAACGTCGGCGACGACGAGCTCGTGCTCCTGGTCGTCGGCGGCAAGGACGGCTACGTGGAGCGCGACGGCCACGTGACGAGCGACGAGGAGCTCGCCCTTCGGCAGAGCCTCAGCACGAAGGAGGACAACGTCGTGAACGGCCTGATGATGGACTTCCAGCTGACGCTGCCCACGATCCTCAAGCGCGCGGAGACGTACTTCCCCCACCAGGAGATCGTGACGCGGATGCCGGACCGGAGCTTCCACACCTACACGTTCGCCGACTTCGGCAAGCGCGCCCGGCAGCTCGCGGTGGCTCTGAAAGGGCCTCGGGCTCGAGCCGGGCGACCGCGTCGCCACCCTCTGCTGGAACCACTACCAGCACCTCGAGGCGTATCTCGGGATTCCCTGCGCGGGCTACGTCCTCCACACGCTCAACCTGCGGCTGCACCCGAACGACCTCGGCTACATCGCGACGCATGCGAACGACAAGGTCGTGATCGTCGATCGGAGCCTGCTGCCGCTCTGGGAGCAGTTCGCGGACAAGACGTCGATCGAGCACGTCTTCGTCGTCGAGGATTCCTACGAGGAGTTGCTCGCGGGAGCCGACGCGGACGCCTACGAGGATCCGAGGCTCGACGAGGACACCGCCGCGGCCATGTGCTACACGAGCGGCACCACGGGCATGCCGAAAGGCGTCCTCTACTCGCACCGCTCGACCGTCCTGCACACGCTCGGTGAGGCGCTCGCGGCGCCGCTCGGCCTCCACGTGACCGAGAAGGAGACGTTCCTGCCGGTCGTGCCGATGTTCCACGCGAACGCGTGGGGCTATCCGTACACGTGCCTGATGGTCGGCGCGAAGCTCGTCTTCCCCGGCCCCTTCCTCGATCCGGAGACGCTGCTCGAGGACTTCGAGCAGCAGCGCGTCACGATCACGGCGGGTGTGCCCACGATCTGGATGGGGATCCTCGGGATGCTCGACGCCGAGCCCGACCGCTGGGATCTCTCGACGCTGCACTCGATGCTCGTCGGCGGCTCGGCGGCACCGCGCGCGATGATCGCGGGCTTCCGCCAGCGGCACGGGAAGACCGTCGTGCACGGCTGGGGCATGACCGAGACCTCACCGCTCGCCACCGCTTCCGACTACGTCGCCGAGTTCCGCGACGCCGACGAGGAGACGCAGCTCGACGTCGTCGCGATGCAGGGCCTCCCGCTCCCGCTCGTCGAGCTCCGTGCGATCGACGACGACGGCAACGAGATTCCCTGGGACGGCGAAGCGATGGGCGAGCTCCACGTGCGCGGCCCCTGGGTCGCAGCCGGCTACTACGACACGCCCGAGCAGGCAGACCGCTGGACGGACGACGGCTGGTTCAAGACCGGCGACATCGCGTCCTTCCATCCGAAGGGCTACGTGATGATCAAGGATCGCTCGAAGGACGTGATCAAGTCCGGCGGCGAGTGGATCTCCTCGGTCGACCTCGAGAACGCGCTGATGGCGCACCCGTGCATCGCCGAAGCGGCGGTGATCTCGATCCCGCACGAGAAGTGGGACGAGCGGCCGCTCGCGGTCTGCGTCTGCCGCGAGGGGAAGAGCGCGAGCCCCGAGGAGTTGCGCGAGTTCCTCGCTCCGGACTTCGCGAAGTTCTGGCTCCCGGACGCGTACGTGTTCGTGGACGAGATCCCGAAGACGGCCGTCGGCAAGTTCCGCAAGACGGCGCTGCGCGAGCAGTTCCCGACGTCGCCTGTCGCCCAATGACAACGACTCAGTGAGGATTCGCGACAAGACGTTCCTCGTCACCGGTGGTCTTTCGGGGCTCGGAGAGGCGACGGCGGCGCTGCTCGAGCGCGAGGGCGCCCGGGTCGTGATCGCCGATCTGCCGGAGACGGACGTCACGGATGCGGACGCCGTGGGTGCGCTCGTGGACTCGTGCGACGAGCTCCACGGCGCGGTCAACTGCGCTGGGATCGGCGGCGGCGCCCGCGTGATCGGCTTCCCGCTCGACCGCTTCCGCAAGGTGATCGAGGTGAACCTGATCGGCACCTTCAACGTCCTCTCGCTGGCGGCCGCGAAGATGGCCGAGGGCGAGCCGGACGAGGAGGGCACGCGCGGGGTGATCGTGAACACCGCCTCGAACGCCGCCTTCGACGGGCAGATCGGCCAGGCCGCCTATTCGGCGTCGAAGGCCGGCGTCGCCGGGATGACGCTGCCGGTCGCGCGCGATCTCGCCTCGAAGGGGATCCGGGTCGTCACGATCGCGCCGGGACCGTCGGACACGCCGATGCTCGGCCCGATGCGCGACGACATCCGCTCGAGCCTCGAGTCGCAGATCCCGTTCCCGAAGCGGCTCGGCCGGGCCGAGGACTTCGCCGCGCTCGTCAAGCACATCGTCGAGAACGAGTACCTGAACGGCGAGGTGATCCGCCTCGACGGAGCCCTTCGCATGGGACCTCGTTAACTACTCAAAAGGAGATTCATGGCAGAGCTCGTGAAGGTCGAGGAGGACGGCGCCGTTGCGATCGTCACGCTCGACCACCCGCCCGTCAACGCCCTCTCGTCAGCCAGCTCGTCGAGGAGCTCGAGGAGGAGTACGACCGCCTCGACCGCTCCGACGAGATCCGCGCGCTCGTCTTCCGCGGCGCCGGCGAGAAGGCGTTCGTCGCAGGCGCCGACATCTCCGAGTTCCCGGCGCTGCGCGCGGCGATCGAGGAGGCCGCCGAGGGCGGCTCGGCGCGCGGGATCCAGAAGCTCGGCGGGCGGATGGACGCGGGTCGCACCCCGGTGATCGCCGCGATCCACGGCTACTGCCTCGGTGGCGGGCTCGAGCTCGCGATGGCCTGCGACATCAGGATCGCGGCCGAGGACGCGCAACTCGGGCAGCCGGAGATCAAGCTCGGCCTGATCCCCGGCGCGGGCGGCACGCAGCGGCTGCCACGGCTCGTCGGTCACGGCCGCGCGCTCTATCTCAACCTGAGCGGCGATCCGATCTCAGGCGCGCAGGCGTACGAGTGGGGGCTCGTCGAACGGGCCGTGCCGAGGGCGGAGCTGATGGATGCGGCGCTCGAGCTGGCGCGGACGCTCTCCGAGCGCTCGCCGTTCGCGATGGGAATCGTCAAGCAGCTGGCCTCGGAGACGCGCGATCTCAGCCTCGCACAGGGGCTTCGGGCCGAGGCTCAGGCGTTTCTCCGCATCCTCGGGAGCGAGGACGGCACCGAGGGCGTGACGGCGTTCCTCGAGAAGCGCAAGCCGCAATTCACCGGTCGATGAAGGCGGCCGTCCTCCACGAGATCGGCGGCCCGCTGGCCGTAGAGGACATGCCCGAGCCAGACCCGGCCGAGGGACAGTCGCTGGTGGAGGTGCGTGCGTCGGGGATCAACTTCGCGGACGTCCTGATCCGGCTCGGTCACTATCCGCAGCCGCCGCCGCTGCCGGCCGTGCTCGGAAACGAGATCTCCGGCGACCTCGACGGCCGCCGCGTGCTCGGATTCGCCCGGAACCGGCGGGTGGCTATGCGGAGCGGGTTGCCGTCGACGACGAGTGGCTATTCGACCTGCCGCCGGAGGCGAGCTACGCCGAGGGCGCATCCTTCCTGACGACGTTCCTGACTGCCTGGCTCCCGTTCGTCCGCCAGGCGCACATCCGGCCGGGCTCGCACGTGCTCGTGACCGCGGCGGGCGGAGGTGTGGGCACGGCAGCGATCCAGATCGCGCGCCATCTCGGCGCGCGCGTCACGGCGGCGGCCGGCTCCGAGGAGAAGCACGCGCTCGCGCGGGAACTGGGCGCCGAGGCGACGATCTCCTACGACGAGATCGGCGAGCTCGACGACGTCGACGTGGCGCTCGATCCCGTCGGCGGGCCGGTCTTCTCGGCCTGCCTGAAGACGTTGCGGCCGCTCGGGGTCGCGATCGGAATCGGCTTCGCCGGCGGCGCGTGGGAACCGGTCGACCCGGCGCGGCTCGTCGGCCGCAATGTCGGCGTGCAGGGCTTCTACCTCGGGCGGCTGATGCGCTTCGAGCCTCGGCTCGTTCAGGATCAGGCACGTGAGCTGATCGCGCTCTGGCGGCGCGGCTCGATCCGGCCCGTCGTCGGAGCCGAGTATCCGCTCGCAGAGGCGCAGGCCGCGCACGAGCTGTCGCCGTCGCGCCGCTCGACCGGCAAGGTCGTTCTTGTTCCCTGAGACCGCTGTCGTGACGGGCGCGGCCGGCGGGATCGGCCGCGCCCTCGTGGAGCTGCTCGAGTCCGAGGGGGCGGAGGTGCGCGGGCTCGATCTCGCCGACGGCTTCGACGTCTCCGATCCGCAGGCGTGGCTCGGCGTCGAAGCGGCGGACCTCGTCTGCCTGAACGCCGGTGTGCTCGCGAAGGGCGACGGAACGATCGACGACTACCGGCGGATCCTCGCGGTCAACGTCGACGGCGTCGTCTTCGGCGTCCAGGCGCTCGCGCCGAGGATGGCCGAAGGAAGCGCGTTCGTCGTCACGGCGTCGCTCGCCGGCCTGATCCCGATGGAGTCGGATCCGCTCTACGTGCTCACGAAGCACGCCGTCGTCGGCTACGCGCGCTCGATGGCGCCGCTGCTCGAGCCGCGCGGGATCCGGATCAACCTCGTCTGCCCCGGGATCGTGCGGACGCCGATGACCGAGGACGCGCAACCGACGCTCGACGCCGCCGGCTTCCCGCTGATGGAGCCCGAGCAGATCGCCGCCGCGATCCTGGCCGCCGGCCGGAGCGAGGAGACCGGCCAGGCGTGGGTTTGCCAGCCCGGCCGCGAGCCGCTGAAGTTCAAGTTCCCGAACGTCCCAGGCCCGCGCGTCGAGGGCGCCGAGGGAATGGTGCCGCAGCTCTAGAGCCAGACTCTTCGCCAGACGGACAGTGATCTTGAGCCAAATGGAACTTTTCGAGGTCACGCGAACATCAGCTCCGTGTGACCGGTGATCGCCGAATGCCGCTCAGTCCGAGCGACGAGTCCCTCCTGCAGGCGAGCGCAAACGGCGACCAGCGTGCGTTCACCGAGCTCTACGAGCGTCACGCACGCACGATCTACAACTACCTCTTCCGCCGCCTGGCCGACTGGTCGGAGGCGGAGGATCTCACCGCGGTCGTGTTTCTCGAGGCATTCCGGCGGCGATCGGACGTCGTCGTCGTCGAGGGCAAGCTTCTGCCCTGGCTCTACGGGATCGCGACGAACGTGCTTCGCAATCGCCGGCGCGCGCTCTGGCGTCACCGCCATCTGGTCGCACAGTTGGCGAGCCAGCCGGGCACCGACGTGACGCCCGACGCCGCCGCCCGCTCGGAAGCCGCCGAGCAGATGCGTTCGGTCTTGAAGCGGATCGCCAAGTTGCCGCGCCAGCAGCAGGACGTCATCGCCCTCTGCGTCTGGTCCGGACTCAGCTACGAGGAAGCCGCCGCCGCCCTGGGCGTGCCGGTCGGGACCGTCCGCTCGCGCCTCTCGCGAGCTCGCGCCTCCCTGGACTCCCCCCTGGCGGAACTCGACGGCGCTCCGCGACATAAGCAGGTCGAGATGGAGCCGGAGAGGATCGCAGAGACATGACCGAGATTCCCAACGAGTTTCCGCTTCCCGAGGAGGCAGCCCAGCGGCAGCGCTCCCTGCTTAGCGCGCACGTCGAAGCCGGGCGGCGTTCGCCGCGAACCACGCGCCGGAGCGTGGTCGCTGTCGCTTCCGTGATCCTCGTGGGCGGGCTGCTCGTAACGCCGGCGCTCAGCATCGGCAGTCGCCTCCTCGAGCTGATCCAGAGCCCACCCGGGCGGCCCGACGTTCAGACTCCTGCCTGGTCGCCCGACGGTCGCCGGATCGCCTTCTTGAGCCGGCGCGACGGCAACAAGGCGCTCTACGTCATGAACGCCGACGGGAGCGGGCAGCGGAGGCTGACGCGCGACGCGAGCAACTCCGCCACTCCTGCCTGGTCGCCCGACGGGCGGAAGCTCGCCTTCGAAAGCGTCCGCAACGGCACCACCGGCGTTTACGTCGTGAACGCCGACGGAGGCGGGCAGCGGAGGCTGGCGCGCAACGGGCACGCTCCTGCCTGGTCGCCCGACGGGCGGAAGATCGCGTTCTTCAGCGGCCCCAACATCTACCTCATGAACGCCGACGGGAGCGAGCACCGGCGCCTGACGAAGCCGGTGGTGGGAGGGCGGCAGCGATCTCTTGCGTGGTCGCCCGACGGACGGAATCTCGCCTTCCTCAGCCAATCAGGCTGCGGCGACTTCTGCTTCAGCCTCTATGTCGTGGAGAGCGACGGGAGCGGACTGCGGAACCTGACGTCGAAGCTGGCCGGCCACAGCAGTGGTCCTGGGCGCGGTCCCGCATCCGATCCTGCCTGGTCGCCCGACGGGCGGAAGCTCGCATTCGTGCGACTCAACACCAGCATCGGGGATTGGAATCCGATCTACGTCGTGAACGCCGACGGCAGCGGGCTGCGGAACCTGACGCCGAAGCCGGTGGGGATCCACTCCGGTCCTGTCTGGTCGCCCGACGGGCGGAAGCTCGCCTTCGTCAGTGACCGCGACGGCAACTCCGAGATCTACGTCATGAACGCCAACGGGAGCGGGCAGCGGAACCTGACGCGCAACCCGGCGTTCGACGCCGATCCCACCTGGTCGCCGAACGGGCGGAAGCTCGCCTTCGTCAGCAACCGCGACGGCAAGTACGGGGTCTACGTGATGAACGCCGACGGCAGCGGCCAGCGGAGGGTGACGCAACCCGGCGCCTCTGGCTGAGCGTTCCTCAGCCAGGAATTAGGATCGCCGGATGAAGCTCGGCCTCCAGCTCGGCTACGACGATCCGAAGTCCGCCGTCGCGCTCGCGCAGGAGGCCGACCGGCTCGGCTTCCACTCCGCCTGGACGTCCGAGGCGTACGGCACGGACGCCGTCACCGTCGCGAGCTGGATCGCCGCGACCACCGAGCAGATCGGGATCGGCACCGCGATCATGCAGATGCCGGCACGCACCCCGGCCGCGACGGCGATGACCGTCGCGACGCTCGACCACCTCTCCGGCGGCCGCGTCCTCCTCGGACTCGGCACCTCCGGCCCGCAGGTCGTCGAGGGCTGGCACGGCGTCGCCTGGGGAAAGCCCCTCGGCCGCACGCGCGAGTACGTCGAGATCGTCCGCTCGGCGCTCCGCCGCGAGACCGTCGAGCACCACGGCCCGCACTACGACATCCCCTACTCCGGCGACGGCGCGACCGGGCTCGGCAAGCCGCTGAAGCTGATCGTGAAGCCGCTGCGCGCCGACGTCCCGATCTACCTCGCAGTGATCGGGCCGAAGAGCGTCGCGCTCGCGGCCGAGATCGCGGACGGCTGGATCCCGATCTTCTTCTCGCCGCAGCGCTTCCAGGAGGTGCACGGCCCCTCGCTCGAGCACGCGCGCGACGGCTTCGACGTGGCTCCACTCTGCCCCGTCGTCGTCGGCGACGACGTCCAGATGTGCCGCGACCTGCTGAAGCCGATGCTCGCGCTCTACGTCGGCGGCATGGGCGCGCGCGGGAAGAACTTCTACAACACGCTCACCCAGCGCTACGGCTACGAGGAGGCCGCGGCTCGGATCCAGGAGCTGTATCTCGACGGGCAGAAGGGCGAGGCGGCGATGGCCGTTCCGGACGAGCTCGTCGACGAGGTCGCGCTCGTCGGGCCGAAGGAGCGGATCGCGGAGCGGCTCGAGGCCTGGCGCGAAGCGGAGATCTCGACGATGGTGCTCCAGGTCAGGCAGCCCGAGGCGCTCCAGGTGATGGCGGAGCTCGTGCTTTGAGGGACGCCTTCGCCGCAGCGCTCGGGGAGCCGGTCGAGCGGGCGGTGCTGCTGGCGGGAGGCGCCTCGAAGGAGGCGTGGGCGGTCGATGCGGGCGGGCGCGAGCTCCTGATCCGACGCGCCGCCGGCGGCGTGATCCACCAGGCGACGCTCTCGCTCGAGCAGGAGTTCGAAGTGCTCCGCGCCGCGCACGAGGCGGGCGTGAAGGTCCCCGAGCCGATCGCCTACCTCGGCGACGTCGAGGGACGCGAGGCGTTCGTGATGGAGCGCGTGCACGGCGAGACGATCGGCCGCCGGATCGTCAAGAACCCGCCGCCTGGCCTCGATCTCCAGCTCGCCGAGGAGCTCGCGAAGATCCACGCGATCCCGCGCGAGCGGCTCCCGTTCCTCGAGCAGGGCGACGCCGTCGCGCGTTTCTACGACGAGCTCGACTCGGTCGGCGAGCCGCATCCCGCGATCGAGCTCGGCCTCCACTGGGTCAAGGAGCGGCTCCCGCGCGACCGCCAGCCGGTCGTCTCGCACGGCGACTGGCGGATCGGCAACGTCGCGGTCGACGAGAACGGCCTCGTCGCCGTGCTCGACTGGGAGTTCGCGCATCTCGCCGATCCGGTCGAGGATCTCGCCTGGCCGCTCGTCCGCGCGTGGCGCTTCGGCGCCGACGAGCGCCGGCTGGGCGGAATCGCGGACGCCGAGCCCTACCTCGAGCGCTACGCCGAGCTGACCGGCCGCGAGGTCTCGCTCGAGGAGCTCGTCGTCTGGGAGGTCTTCGGCAACGTCAAATGGGCGACCGGCTGCCTGACCCAGTCGCGGCGGCACTTCAACGGGCAGGAGCGCTCGGTCGAGCTCGCCGTGCTCGGCCGCCTCGCCGCCGAGATGGAGTACGAGCTGCTCGACCTCATCGACCACGCCGCATGACCGCCCAGCATGACCGGCCCACGCCGCAGGAGCTCGCCGAGGCCGTCCGCGAGTTCCTCGAGGCGGAGATCCTCCCCACGCTCGACGACCACCGGCTCAAGTTCCGCACCCTCGTCGCGATCAACGGGCTCGGGATCGCCGAGCGCGAGCTCGCGGAGACCACGCCCGCACGCGAGGAGGACTGGGAGCTCGCCCGCCGGATCCGCGCCGGCGATGTCCCCGAGAACGCAGTCGCGCTCCTGAAGGAGCAGGTGGCGGCCAAGCTGCGCGTCTCGAATCCGCGCTATCTGGCCAAGTACGACCAAGCTCAATGAGCTACGCTGAAGGCGTCTTCATGACGGGCGGCGTTCCTGATCGAGCCGCCTGGGCCCCTCGTCGGGAGCCCGAAGCCGCGCGAGCGGCAAACCAACAAGGAGGCGAGATGATCGATCGGCTCGGGCGCCACGTCGGAAGCCCGCTCCTGCACGCGGCCATCGCCGCATGAAGCGCGGCCTCGTCTTCGGGAAGTTCCTGCCGCTCCATCGCGGTCACCAGCTGATGATCGAGACGGCGCTCTCGCAGGTGGACGACCTGACGATCGTCGTCTACGACAGCCGCCGGCCCGACGGAGAGCGGATGCCGATCGAGCTCCGGCTCCGCTGGCTCCGCGAGCTCTACCCGGACGTCGAGAACATCCTCGCGCTCGACGATCCGCTCGCCGAGCACCTCGACGCCGACGATCCCGCGCACGCGGAGGTCTATGCGGAAGGCGTCGCGTTCCTCGGCCGCTTCGACAAGGTGTTCTCGAGCGAGCGAGGCTACGAGCGCTTTGCGGGGCTCCTCGGCGCCCAGCACGTCCTCGTCGACGAGGCGCGGACGCTCGTGCCGACCTCGGGCACCGTGATCCGCTCCGACCCGTACGCCTACCGCGGCTGGCTCGATCCGCTCGTCTACTCGTCCCTGATCGAGCGCGTCGTCTTCGTCGGGACCGAGTCGACCGGGAAATCCACGCTCGCAAAGCGGCTGGCAGAGGAGCTCGGCACGCTCTGGA
Organism: uncultured Gaiellaceae bacterium; assembly: GCA_963745775.1. Lineage (GTDB taxonomy): Bacteria > Actinomycetota > Thermoleophilia > Gaiellales > Gaiellaceae > Gaiellasilicea. The sequence continues at coordinate 26,031 of CAVUYY010000012.1, read as the reverse complement.
CGCACGAGTTCGGCCGGGAGCTCTGGGAGGCGCAGGACCTCGAGGGCTCGTTCGCCGACCATCTGAAGATGGCACGACGGCAACGGCAGCGCGAGGACGCCGCCTCCCGGCACGCACGCAGGTTCCTCTTCTGCGACACGAACGCCTGGACGACGCTGCACTGGTCGCTGCGCTCGTACGGCACCGCCGACGCGCGCCTGCACGAGCTCGTCGATCGCACCGTCGCCGACTACACGTGGTTCCTCTGCGCCAACGACTTCGGCTGGATCCAGGACGGGACGCGCGAGATGGTGGGCGCAGCGTCGGGCGAGTTCCAGGAGCAGCAGATCCGGGATCTCGACCGGCGCGGGATCCCCTACGCGGCCGTGACCGGCTCGGTGGAGGAGCGGGTCGAGCAGGTCCTGGCCGCACTCGCATGAGGCGGCGGCTCTACCTGATGCGGCACGCCGAGGTGTCGTATGTCGACGACGCCGGACGGCCGATCAGACCCGAGCAGGTGCCGCTGACCGAGACCGGCCGGGCGCAGGCGGTCGCGGCCCGCGAGGCCCTGGCCGGGGTCGAGCTCGACCTCGTCGTCGCGAGCGACCTCCCTCGCACGGTCGAGACCGCGGAGCTCGTCGCGCCCGGCCACGAGGTCGAGCGCTGGCCGGAGCTCGCCGAGTGGCGCGGCGGCCGGCTCGACGCGATCCCGCCCGAGGAGCTCGAGCGCGCGTTCGTGGGAGCGCTGCGGATCAAGGACGAAGCCGAGCGCTTCCTCGGCGGCGAGTCGCTCGGCGAGGCGCTCGACCGCGTCCATCCCGCCCTGGAGCGACTCGTCGCGCGCGAGTGGGAGACCGCGCTCGCCGTCCTCCACGGCGGCGTGAACCGGATCGTGATCTCCCACGCCCTCTCCGGCGACCGCACCTACTTCGGCACCTTCGAGCAGGCGCCCGGCGTGCATCAACGTCCTCGATCTGGGCGACGACGGCTGGATCGTCCGCACCGTCAACTACATCCCCTACGACCCGCTCCACCCCGCGCGGGAGACGACGATGGAGGACTACTGGGAGCAGTTCCGGCCCTACCTAGACGAGCGCCAGTAGCTCCTCCGCCTCCTCCGGGCGAAGATAGGCGCCGCGGATCACCGTCCATTTCCTCATCCGCTCCTCGTCGAGCCCGGCCGCGGCGAACGCGGCGAGCCGGCGCTCGGTCACGTCGCGGCGCAGCCGGTGCCACAGCGGGTTCCAGAGAAAGGACGGCACGTCGTACTCCGGCTCGCCGAGCATCGGCTTCGGGTCGATCGCGACCGGCCCGCGCGCCGAGCGAAGGATGTTGTGGTGGTGGAAGTCGCCGTGCACGAGCGTGTCCCGGCCGACGTCGAGCGACGCGTAGAGCTCGCGCGCCAACGGGGCGAGCTCGAGCCCGCCGGCCCTCTCGAGCCACCTCGGCACATGGTCGCCGATCCAGCGAAACGGCTCCGCAGCGGGCCGCCAGAGCTCGAGCCCGGTCGCGACGGCGATCCGCGTCGCCTCCTCGTCGGCCAGGTCGGAGATGTCCTCGACCCGCGCGTTCGATGAGCAGCGCGCGCCGCCCTCGGTCGCGCCGAAGCAGCCGCACAGCCCCGTCGCCACCCCACAGCTCGAGCGCGTCCGCCTCCTCGTCGGACTCGTCGTCCTCCGGCGGCGTCACCTTCAGAACGGCGTCGTTTCCGGCCGGCGCGACGTAGGAGTGGTACGAGAGCGCGAACGGCTCGCCGAGCTCGAGCCCCCAGTCGGCTGCGACCTCGAGCGCGACCGCCCGCAGCGCCTCGCTCAGCGCAGCCGCTCGACGAGCATCGCCATCCCCTGGCCGCCGCCGACGCACATCGTCTCGAGGCCGATCGTCCGATCCATCGCCTCGAGGTCGTTGAGGAGCGTGCACATGATCCGCGCGCCCGTCATCCCGTAGGGGTGGCCGAGCGCGATCGCGCCGCCGTGCGGGTTCAGCTTGTCCGAGAACGGATCGACGCCGACCTCGCGGCAGACGGGGAGCACCTGCGCGGCGAACGCCTCGTTCAGCTCCATCACGTCCACGTCGTCGATCGTCATCCCGGCGCGTTCCAGCACCTCCTTGACCGCGTTGATCGGGCCGACGCCCATGATCTCGGGGCCGATCCCGGTCACCGAGCTCGCGATGATCCGCGCGAGCGGCTTGACGCCGAGCTCGGCAGCACGCTCCTCGGACATGAGCACGAGCGCGGCGGCGCCGTCGTTCAGCGGGCAGGAGTTGCCGGCCGTGACCTTGCCGTCGTCGCGGAAGACCGGCGCGAGCTCCTGCAGCTTCTCGTAGGTGGAGGAGGCACGCGGGCCATCGTCGGCGTCGACGACCGTTCCGTCCGCGCGCGGATACGGCGTCAGCTCGCGCGCGAAATGACCGGAGGCCTGCGCAGCGACGGCGCGCTCCTGCGACTGCTGGGCGAAGCGATCCATGTCCTCGCGGGAGACGTCGAACTGCTCCGCCACGTTCTCGGCGGTCATCCCCATCGGGATGTAGACGTCCGCGATCGCGCCCTCGCCCATCAGCTTCGGGTGCAGCTCCTCGGCGTCCTTCGGGTAGCCGTTGACCTGCGAGATCGACTCGACGCCGGCTGCGACATAGACGTCGCCCTCGCCCGCTTTGATCGCGTGGAACGCCATCCGCGCCGTCTGGAGCGAGGAGGCGCAGAAGCGGTTGACCGTTGTTCCCGGCACGCTGTCCGGGAGCTCCGCGAGCAGCGCCGCGCGGCGGGCGAGGTTCATCCCCTGCTTCTGCTCCGGGAAGCCGCAGCCGACGATCACGTCGACGACGTCCTTCGGCTCGAGCTCCGGCACCTTCGCGACGGCCTCGCGGATCGCGAAGGCGAGCAGGTCGTCGGGACGCTCGTCGATCAGCGAACCCTTGCCGGCGCGCCCGATCGGGGTGCGGACGGCGCTGACGATCACGGCTTCGGGCATGTCTCTCTCCTTAGGTGAAAGCTGGTTCGCCGGTGAGGGCGCGGCCGACGATCAGGGTCTGGATCTGGCTCGTGCCCTCGTAGAGCGTCGTCACGCGGGCGTCGCGAAGGTACTTGGCGACCGGATACTCGTCGACGTAGCCGTAGCCGCCGAGCACCTGGACGGCGGCGTTCGCCGCGCGGACGGCGGCCTCGCTCGCGTACCACTTCGCGACCGCTGCCTCTGTGGTGTACGGCTGCCCGGAATCCGCGAGCGACGCGGCCTTCCAGGTCAGCAGTCGCGCGGCCTCCGTCTCGACGTGCATCTCGGCGAGGAGCTGCTGGACGAGCTGGAAGCCGCCGATCGGGCGCTTGAACGCCTCGCGCTCCTGCGCGTACGACACGGACGCGTCGAGGCAGCCCTGCGCGATCCCGACACAGCCGGCGGCCAGCGAGATCCGGCCGTTGTCGAGCGCGGACATCGCCACCTTGAAGCCTTGGCCCTCCTCGCCCAGCCGCGCCGAGTCGGGGACGCGCACGCCGTCGAGCGTCAGCTCCGCCGTGTCCTGCGCGCGGAGGCCGAGCTTGCCCTTCATCGGCGTGGCCGTGAAACCGTCCGCTGCCGTCGGGACGAGAAACGCCGTGATCCCGCGCGGCCCCGGCTCGCCGCTGCGCGCGAAGACGATCGCGGTCGCCGCCCACGAGCCGAGCGTGATGAAGACCTTCGAGCCCGTCAGCAGCCAGTCGTCGCCTTCGCGGTCGGCCCGCGTCGCCAGCGCCGCGGCGTCCGAGCCACAGCCGGGCTCGGTGAGCGCGTAGCAGCCGAGCGACTCGCCGCTCGCCAGCCCCGGCAGATGCTCGGCGCGCTGCTCGTCGCTTCCCCACTTCGCGATCGTCTTCCCGTAGAGCCCGTTCGAGACCGAGACGATCCCGCGTACGGACGAATCGGCCTTGCCGAGCTCCTCGCAAAGGAGGCAGTAGGAGACCGAGTCGAGGCCGCCGCCACCGAGCTCCTCCGGGAGCGCCGCCGCAAGGAAGCCGGCCTCCGCGAGCGTGCCGACGAGCGAGCGCGGCAGCTCCTCGGCGTGATCCCACGCCTGCGCGTGCGGGACGAGCTCGGCGCGGCAGAGATCCCGCGCGGACTCGCGAATCAGCTCCTGCTCAGGCGTGAGGGTCAGATCCACGACGCCACCCTAGACGCACCGGGGCCGGCGAATCGCCGGCCCCGGTCGAGCGATCGTGGCAGGTGCCGCTAGCCGCGCGGGCGCCCGTCGACGAGACTGCCGAACAGCGTCCAGTTGCCGTCGTTGAAGCGCATCGGTCGGATGTGCGAGATCATGAAGTGGTCCGTCGCCGAGGTCTTGATGCGTGACCCCGGGAGCAGGTACGGGCTCGTCTCGTTGAACGAGAGGAGCGCCCTCATCAGACCTGCCCGCGTCGGGTTCTTCCCGGCCTTGTACATCGCCCGCACGAATGTGTGCGCCTTGGCGAAGCCGTAGAAGTTGAGCCCGTCGGTGACCCTCCCGCGCGGGTTGTACTTCGCCATCAGCGTGGCGTACTGCTTGACCGTCGCGTCGTTGGCCCAGACCGGGGATGCGGGATCCTTCAGGTAGGCCGTGCTGATCGAGCCGTTGACAGTGGCGGCACTCGAGGAGGCGACAGCGATCCCCATGAGAGCGTCGGTCGCGGTGACCGAGTTGAGGTAGATGTTGGGAGGCTTCCACCCGAGCGCTCGAATCGTCCCGTACGTCTGGAAGGTCTTCGTCGTCGTGACGAAGATCATCAAGGTGTCAGCGCCGCTAGCACGGAGCCTCACGAGCTGCGAGGCGGGGCTCGGGGCCGTCACCTCGACCGCCTCTTCACCAACGATCTGCTGCCTGGCCTTCGCGCTACCGAGCGCAGACTTGAAGCCGTTGACGTAGTCCTTGCCGTAACTGTCGTTCTGGTAGAGGATCGCGATCTTCGCGTTCGGCTTGTTCCTTGCGATATCGAGTCCGTAGAGGCGACCTTCCGCGACGTAGTCCGGTTGCCAACCGATCGTCCACGGGTACTTCTTGTAGTCCTTGCCGAAGTCGCTCGCTCCCGTAGAGACGAGCACGTGCGGCACCCGCGCCGAGTTGAGGTACGGCTGGATCGCCTGGTTCACCTCGGTGCCCAGCGAGCCGACGACCGCAAAGACGTTGTCCTCCTGCACGAGCTTCCTCGTCAGCTGGATGCTGTTGACCGGGTTGTAGCCGTCGTCGTAGTACTTCCACACGATCTGGCGCCCGTAGATTCCGCGCTTCCCGTCCGGGCCTCTCCTCGCGTTGATGTACGAGAAGTACGCCTTCATCCCGGCCGGGATCGGCGCATAGCTCGAAACCGGACCGGTCAGCGGGAACGTGCCGCCGATCGTGATCGTCTTGGCAGTGATTCCCGGTACTGCCTGCGTCGTACCTTCCACCTTCGCAAACGCAGCCGGGATCGCGAGGGCAAGCGCCCCGACGAGAGCCAGCAGAGCCAGTGAGACCCTACGCATGAACACTCCTTCTGGAGAACAGAGCGAGGAATAAGAGTCGCGCGTGGCGACTGTACGCAGTTTCAAGGGGTAAGACAACGCGTGGACGCCGAAGTTAGGCCTCAAACCGAGGTGTAGTCAGACGAAACTCGAGTTGGCGGTCCACGCACTCGAAGCCCGCCGACGCGTACAGCCTGCCCGCGTGGTAGCCGTGAACCGAGTAGACGACGGCCGTGTCGGCACCCGCTTCTCGAAGGCGGCGGCACGCCTCGAGGCACACCGCCTTGCCGAGCCCGAGCCGCTGGTGCTCCGGGTGGGTTCCGACCGGCTCGAGCTCGCCGACCCCGTTCTCTTCGTCGAGCCAGACGAGCGCGTAGGCGGCGAAGCTGCGGTCGGGCGCCTCGACCACGAGATCGAGCTGCTCGCGGTAGGGCGGCAGCGTCTGCAGGTGTCGGTACCCGGGCACCGTCACCTTGGATGGGTGGAAGGCGGCGCGATGGACGTCGACCCGGCGCTCGAGGTCGACGTCGCCGGCGACGTTCCTGAGCCGGTAGCCGTCCGGTAGCTGCGCGGACTCGACCGGCGCGACGAGCGAGCGGACACGATGCTCGAACCAGTCGACGCCCTCGAGGGGCGCGAAGCCGTGGCGCCGTAGCGACGCAGCGAACACCTCGTCGCTCTCGAGGAGCTGCGCATCCAGACCGCCGTCGACGTCCTCGCCGGCTGCGCCCTCGAACCACTCGAGCAACGCGTCGTAGACGGCGTCGTCGCGGTGGTCCGGATGGACGGCGCTCTGGAGCGTCTGCGGGAGCCAGAGAATCCCGAAGGCGATTGGCGCGCCGTCGCGCTCGAAGATCTGCGTCCGCTTCGGCCAGGCGAGCTCGGGCTCGTGCTGGTAGAGCCCCCAGGTGACGTCGCCGACGTGCGGGAGCGCGCGCGGCTTGTCGCGCGCCCACACCGCGCGAGCCACCTCATGGAGGGCACCCAGGTCGTCGATGCCGCGGTACTCGCGCGAGGTCAGAGCAGAGCGGGATCGGTGACGGGCGCCTGGCATGCGAAGCGCTCGCAAACGTATACGGCGGGCTGCCCCTCGACGTGTCTCTTGCCCTCGAGCAGCGGCACACCCGTCGCAGGCCCGATCGCGACGACGGTGTTCGGCTGCCACGGGGCGAGCGCCGCGCGTGCAACCTCCGAGTCGACCGGCCCGACGATCGCCAGCTCCCGCGGCGGGCTGAGCCAGAGGTCGAACGCGCAGAGAGCCCAGCCGAACGCCGACGGCGCTCGCTCGAGCGCCGGTCGCACCAGCCTCAGCACACCCACCGCCTGCCGCTCGAGCTCGTCGTCGCCGTAGATCCGCGCCAGCCGGAGGAGGACATGCGCGAGCATCGCGTTGCCGGAAGGCGCCGGATGATCGTCGAGCTCCTTCGTCCGTGCGACGAGTCGCTCGGCGTGGGTCGGAGCGAGGAAGAAGCCGCCGTGCTCCTCGTCGGCGAAGAGCTCCACGGCGAGCCGGCCGAGCCGATTCGCCTCCTCGAGCCAGCGGAGCTCGCCGGTCGCGACGTGGAGCTCGAGCAGACCGTGCGCGACGTTCGCGTAGTCATCGAGATAGGCGGTGCCGCTCGTCCGCCCGTCGCGGTAGCTGCGAAGCAGCCGGCCGTCGTCGTCGGAGAGCGGCCCGAGCAGAAACTCGCCGAGCCGCCGCGCCGCGTCGACCCAGTCCGGCCGATCGAGCCGCCACCCGGCTTCGGCCAGAGCTGCTAGCGCAAGCCCGTTCCAGGACGCGATCGCCTTGTCGTCTCGGAGCGGCTTCGGCCGTTGCTCGCGCTGCTCGAAGAGCCGCCGGGCGAGGTCCGGGTCGAGCTCGCCGCGCAGGATGGAGCGCCCGTGCTCGAAGGGCTCGAGGAGCTCTGCCGGTGCGCCTTCCTCCGGCGTCCAGGTGAACGTGAGCCCCTCGACGCCGTTCGTGTCCGCGTCCTGCGCGGAGGCGAAGCCGCCTTCCGGCAAAGCGAGCTCCCGGAGCAGGTACGAGACTGTTGCCTCGGACACGTCGCGATACCGCTCGTCGCCGGTGACGAGCCACGCGTGCAGATACGTGGCCGCGAGCTGGGCGTTGTCGTAGAGCATCTTCTCGAAATGCGGGACGAGCCAGCGCTCGTCGACGGAATAGCGGTGGAAGCCGCCGCCGAGCAGGTCGTACATCCCGCCGCGCGCCATCTCGTCGAGCGTCTTCACGGCCGGCTCGACCTCGCCGCGGCGGAGCAGGAACTCGAGCGCCGGGGCGTTCGGGAACTTCGGCGCGCGGCCCCAGCCGCCGTAGACCGGCTCGAGCTGCTCCCGCAGCCCGCGAACCGCCGTGGCAAGGACGTCCGAGGTGAGCGGCTCGGTCGAGGGCCGGAGCGAGCTCGAATGACGCACGGCCTCGACGAGCTGCGCCGCGGAGCGGGTGACGTCCTCGCGCCGGTCGCGCCAGGCGTCGCCAAGAGCCGTCAGCACCTGGCGAAAGCTCGGCAGGCCGTGCCGCTCCTCCGGCGGGTAGTACGTGCCGCCGTAGAAGGGCTCCCCGTCCGGGGTCAGGAAGACGGTCATCGGCCAGCCGCCGTGGCCCGACAGCGCGACGACGGCCTCCATGTAGACCGCGTCGAGATCCGGCCGCTCCTCCCGGTCGACCTTGATGTTGACGAAGCGCTCGTTCATCAGCGCCGCGGTCGCCTCGTCCTCGAACGACTCGTGCTCCATCACGTGGCACCAGTGGCAGGCGGCGTAGCCGATCGAGAGCAGGATCGGCCTGTCCTCGTCGCGCGCGCGGGCCAGCGCCTCCTCGCCCCACGGGTACCAGTCGACCGGGTTGTCGGCGTGCTGGAGCAGATACGGACTCGTCTCTCCGGCCAGCCGGTTCACGCTTGAATAGTCCCATGAGCGCACTTCCAGGCGGGACGGTCACGTTCGTCTTCACGGACATCGAGGGCTCGACCCGGCTCCTGCAGCAGCTCGGAGATCGCTACGCGGAGGTCGTTCGCGAGCACCGGCGGCTCGTCCGCGAGACGCTCGGAGGCGCCGGCGGGACCGAGATCGACACCCAGGGCGACGCCTTCTTCTTCTCGTTCGCGCGCGCGAGCGACGCCGCGCGAGGAGCGGTCGCTGCCCAACGCGCCCTGCGCGCCCACCCCTGGCCGGACGGTGCGGAGGTCCGGGTGCGAATGGGCCTCCACACGGGCGAGCCGTCGGTCGGCGACGAGGGCTATCTGGGGCTGGACGTCGTCCGGGCGGCGAGGATCTCGGCTGCGGGGCACGGGGGCCAGATCCTGCTCTCCGAGACGACCCGCGCGCTGCTCGGCAACACGCTCCCCGAGGGGGTCACCGTCCACGACCATGGCGAGGCGCAGCTGAAGGACATCCAGCACCAGCGGATCTACGAGCTCGCGGTCGACGGCGGCCCCTCCTCGTTCCCGCCGCTGAAGACCGACGCACCGAAGAACGCCGGCGACGCCCTGGCCGAGCGGATCAAGCGGCAGGTGGAGCGCGACCTCGAGCGGTCGTTCAGCGGCGACTCGACGCCGAATGTGCCGTTCAGGCTCGCCGCGTCGGGCCTGACGATCCTGGCGCTGACGCTGCTCCTGCTCGCTGCGGTCGTGATCGGAGTGATCCTGCTCGTTCGGTTCGCCTTCTAGGCGAAGACTTCGCGGACGCCGCGCAGACGCGTCCGGAGCAGAGCCTGGGCCTGCGAGGAGTCGAGCCGGCAGTCGAGCGGTCGCGTCGGCGGTGCCTCGGCGGTTGCCACAGGGCGCCGGGCGACGAGCTCGGCGAACTCTGCCCGCGACACCGCGTCGGCGCCGGCCACGTGGAGCGGCCCGGAGACATCGAGCTCGGCCAGCTCGAGCAGCGCGGCGGCGAGGTCGGTCACCTGCACGGGGGAGCGGATCTCGTTCGTGAACCACGTTCGGGGCTCGGCTGCGGCGAGCTCGTGCTTCGACGGCCGTTCGCCGCCCACGATCAACGAGGTTCGGACGAGCAGCGCCTCGGGATGCGCGGTGGCGACGCGGCGCTCGCCCTCGGCCTTCGTGCGTCCGTAGTCGCTGACGGGCGAGAGCTCGTCCTCCTCCACGTACGCCGCTCCCTTCCGGCCGTCGAAGACGACGTCCGAGGACAGATGGACGAGCCGCGCGCCGACACGCGCCGCAGCCCGGGCGACGTTCTCGGCGCCGTCGACGTTGATCGCGCGCGCCGTCGGCCCGTCCTGCCGGTAGGCCGTGTGGATCACGACCTCTGGTCGAAGCCGGCGCAGCAGCGCCTCGACCGCGTCCGCGTCGCGAATCTCGACCCGCTCGCTCGTCGCGTCCGGCCGCAGCCGGACGAGCTCGGAGCCGAGATACCCGGTCGCGCCGGTGACGTGAAGCCGCACCGTTGCACGCTATCCGCCGGCCGGTTTAGGCTCGCCGCTATGAGACGAACCTTCCTGTGGATCAACTTCGTGCTGGCCTCGCCGATCGTCCTGCTGATCTTCGTGCAGGCGTACCTGATCGCCACGTACGCGATCGGCGACTTCAAGGCGAGAGCGCCCTCGACGCCCACGGCTTGATCGGCTTCCTCTTCATCCACGGCTTCGAGCTGCTCGTGTTCCTGACGGCGTTCGGCGCCTGGCCGAAGCAGTGGCGCTGGATCGGCGTCACCTTCGGGCTCTTCGTCGCTCGGAACCGTGCAGATCTTCCTGCTCCCGCCCGACGACGACGCAGTCAGCGAGTCGGCGGCGTACGATCCATGGCCTCCACGGCCTCTTCGCGCTGCTCGTGCTCGTCTATGCGGCGTACATCGCGCATCGCGGGATGCGCGACCTCGGCCTCAGGGGTGGGCGGCCGCACGACGAGCTCGCAGGTGCCGATACACCTCCACCGCAGCAGTAACGGCGACCGCGATCCCGAATGCGAGGAGGAGCCCCTTCCAGGGTTCCTCCTCGAAGGTCTTGCCGCCGAAGTAGCCGAGCAGCACCGTGTACGAGCCCCAGATCACGCCCGCGATCACGTCGAAGACGATGAACCGCCGCCACCGGAAGGTCTTGACCAGGCCCGCCGTGAACGTGGTGACGGTGCGGCCGCCGGGGATGAAGCGCGCGACCACGATCAGATAGCCACCGCGTTCGGCGAGCATCCGCTCGGCCCAGGCGAGCCGCTTCTTCGACTTCTCGCCGGTGAAGAAGCGGTTGGTTATGCGCTCCCCGAGGAAATGGCCGCCGGCGTAGGAGATGTTGTCGCCGACGATCGCGCCGAGCGCGGCGGCCGGGATCAGGAGCTCCACCCGGAGGTCGCCCGCGCCGGCCACGACGCCCGCCGCGATCGCGGTCGCCTCGCTCGGGACGACAGGGAAGAAGGCATCGAGGAGCGCGACCCCGAAGACGATCAGGTAGCTCCAGTTCGACCCCGAGACGGCGTCCACGATGGCGTTGAACACCGGGCCATCCTTCCAGCCATGATGCGCGTCATGCCGTTCCTACCGCTGCAGGGCGTGCGCGTGCTCGACCTGACGAGCTCGCTCGCCGGCCCGACGTCGACCGAGATCCTGGCTGCGCTCGGCGCCGACGTCGTCAAGGTCGAGCATCCCGGGCGCGGCGACGAGGCGCGGGATTGGGGCCCGAGGTTCTTCGAGGGGGGCAGCGTCATGTTCTTCTCCGCCAACGCCGGCAAGCGCTCGCTGGCCCTCGATCTCAAGGATTCTCGCGGGCGCGAGGCGCTGCTGCGGCTGGCCGAGCGTTCGGACGTCGCCGTTCAGAGCCTGCGTCCCGGAACGGCCGAGCGGCTCGGAATCGGGCCGGAGGAGCTGCGCGAGCGCAATCCGAAGCTCGTCTACTGCACGATCGGCGCGTTCGGCCGGCGCGGGCCGCTCGCAGCGGAGCCCGGCTACGACCCGCTGATGCAGGCGGCGGCGGGGATCATGAGCGTGACCGGCGAAGCGGATCGGCCGCCGGTGCGCGTCGGCGCCTCGCTGATCGACATCGGCACCGGCGTCTGGGCGGCGCTCGCAATCGTGGCGGCGCTTCACGAGGGAGTCGGCCGCACGCTCGATCTGTCGCTCTACGAGACTGCGCTGTCGCTGCTTCCGTACCAGCTCTCCGACGTGCTCGCCGGCGCGGACGCGCCCGGCAGGCACGGAACGGCATTTCCGCTGATCGCCCCGTACGAGGTCTTTCCGACGGCCGACGGCGAGCTGATGATCGTCGCCGGCAACGACCGGCTGTTCGGGTCGCTCTGCGAGGTGCTCGGCGCTCCGGAGCTGGCGGTCGACCCGCGTTTCGGCTCGAATCCACAGCGCGTCGCGCATCGCACGGAGCTGGTCTCGCTGTTGCGACCTCTGCTCGCCGGGCGGCCGACCGACGACCTCCTCGAGGGGCTGCGAGCCGCGGGCGTTCCCGCCTCGCCGGTTCTCGACGTCGGCGAAGTCGCGAGCCACGAGCAGACGCTCGCGACGGGGATGCTCCAGGAGCTGGGCGGCCAGACGATCGTGGCCCCGCCGCTCTCGGCTGACGGCGAACGGCTGCTTCATCGCAGCGCCCCGCCGCTCCTCGGCGAGCACACCGCCGAGATCCTGGGCGAGGCCGGCTACGACGAGGCGGAGATCGAGCACCTCGCAGCCGCCGGCGTGATCCGCGCGAACGACTCCACGTAACAGCATCTCATCGGGGAGGGAAACCGCCCGCGCGGTAGACCCGGCCCGGAAGCGCGCGGCCGAGGAGGGCGGCGAGCCACTCCGCCACCGCGATCAGGGCGTCGAGGTCGACGCCGGTCTCGACGCCTTCGCGCTCGAGCAGGTAGACGACGTCCTCGGTCGCGACGTTGCCGGTTGCGCGCGGCGCGAACGGGCAGCCGCCGAGGCCCCCGACCGACGCGTCGAGCACCGTCGCGCCTGCCTCGAGCGCCGCCCACGAGCACGCAACGCCGGTATGCCGCGTGTCGTGGAAGTGACCACCGGTCGGCGCGCCGAGCGCTGCCGTTCGCTCCACGAGCGTGCGTACGCGGGAGGGAGTCGCGACCCCGATCGTGTCCGCGAGCACGACCTCGCCCGCGCCGGCTGCGACGAGCCCTTCCGCAAGCGCGAGCACCACGCCGGGATCGACCTCGCCCTCGAAGGGGCAACCGAACGAGCAGCTCAACGTGACGGTGGTCGGCCGCGCCGAAGCGGTCAGGATCCGCTTGACGCGCTCGACGGCCTCCGGCAGCGACGCGTTCCCGTTCCGCCGGTTGAAGCTCTCAGTCGCCGCGAGCGTGACGTTGACGCGATCGAGCGTCGTCGCCGCGAATCGGTCGGAGCCGCGCTCGTTGAGGACGAGCCCGGAGAGCTCGGCTCCGACCTCGCCGACCGCGGCCACGACCTCCTCGGCGCCGGCCATCTGCGGCACCCGCTCGTCGTTGACGAAGCTGACCGCCTCGATCCGAGGAAGTCCGGCCTTCGACAGCCGCCGCACGAGCTCGGCCCGAACCGCCGGCGCCAGCGTCTCGGGCTCGTTCTGGAGCCCGTCCCGGGGCCCGACGTCGCAAACCGTGACGCGCAGCGCGAGCCTCGAGCCCGAGCTACCCGGAGACCTGGCTCACAGCTTGCCCCTCGGCCTGCTGCGACCCCGAAGGACGATCCCGCGCCGCTTCCCGAGCGTGCTCACTCGTACTGCAACGCTTCGAGCGGGTTCAGGCGGGCGGCACGCCTGGCGGGAGTGATCGCCGCCAGGAGCCCTGCGATCACGGCGACGACGGAGAGGATGATCAACTGGTCGAGCGGCAGCTCGAAGCGGAGGTCGTACTGGCTGAGCGCGCTCGTCACGAGCGCGGCGAGGAAGATCCCGAGCGGAAGCCCGAGCGCCGCCCCGATCAGCGCCGTGATCACGCTCTCGTGCCGGATCATCCGGCGCGTCTGGCGCCGCGTCATCCCGACGGCGCGCAGCATTCCGAGCTCGCGCGTCCGCTCGAAGACCGACAGCGCGAGCGTGTTGACCATCCCGAAGAGGCTGACGATCACGGACAGCGCGAGCAGGACGTAGAGGAGCAGCAGGAACTGCTGGATCTCCTGATCCTCCTTGTCGATCCATTCGGAGCGCGTCTGGACTCGCGTGTCCGGGAAGTCGGCGAGCGCGCTTTCGACGCTCGCCTTGGTCGCCGGGTCGGCGCTCGCGAGATTGAGGAGCGTGAAGCGGTTGCGCGGGCGCTCGTAGAGCTCGTCGAACGCCTCCTGCGAGACGCTCGCCGTGCCGAGCAGCGGGTAGAACGGGCTGCCTTCGTAGATGCCCCGCACGACGAAGTCCTTGCTCTGGTTTCCGGTGGAGCGCACGGTGAAGCGTGTCGCCGAGCGCGAGCCCCCGATCGTCTGCGACGTTCCCGGGCAGCAAAGCCCCGTCGGCGCCGAGCTGCGTGAGCGCGTCGTCCGAGCCCTCTTCCCAGCGGAAGTCGTAGACCTCGGCGACCTGGTCGTCGAGACCCGTGAGGTTGGCGCCGTCGCCGTCGATCTCCGCGATGTCCTGCCGGACGTTGCTCACGGTTTCGATCCCGTCGACCTCGGCGACGGCGTCGCCGACGGCGGCCGGAAACTCGGAGTAGCCGTCCTGAGACGTGACGATCAGGTCGGACTGGATCTGGCGCTCGATCGCGTCGCTGTTCGACACGCGCAGGCCGTTGGCGAGCACGGAGATGAACGTCACGAGCGCGATCCCGATCATCAGGGCCGCCGCCGTCGCAGCCGTCCGTCCCGGGTTTCGGCGCGCGTTCTCGCGGCCGATCCGGTTGATCCGCCTCGACGGCAGCACGCCCGGGAACTCCATCGGCCACTCGGGCTGCCAGCTCGTCACTGCGCTCCGCAACCACATCACGAGCACGAGGAGCGTGAGCAGCGGGTTGAGCGCCGTCCCGAGCACGAACGCTCCGATCCGCCCGAGCGCGCCGCCGGGACCGAAAGCGCCGCGCCGGAGCAGCCAGTACGGCAGCGTCCAGAGCGGCCACAGCAGGATCAGCACGACGACCGTCAGCCACTCGCCGATCGGGCTGGTTCCGACCGCCAGCGGCCGGACGAGCCGCGACGAGAGCATCGCGACGCCCATGAACAGCGCGAGGACGCCGACGCCGAGTAGGAGGAAGCGGTCACCGGTGCCGATGCTGTCGGCGAGCGTCCCGTAGGCGAGCGCGAGCACCGCCAGCCCGACCACGACGCTCGCGATGTACGGCGTGAACCGCGCAAACCGCCCGCGCGGGAGCGTCGCCCCCTCTCGAACCGCGGCGATCGGAGGCACTCGGGTCGCCCGGATCGCGGGAAAGAGGCCGGCGATCAGCGTCACGAGCGTGCCGACGACCAACGAGACGACGATCGTCCGCGTGGCGAAGACCGTCTCGGTCTGCGGGAGGTCGAAGATTCAGCGACTTGAACAGGGCGTTCAGCCCGACGGCGAGCCCGAGGCCGCTGAAGAGCCCGACGAGCGAGGCGCCGAGGCCGATCACGAGCGCCTCGAGGATCACGGAGCGCAGAACCTGCCGCCGTGACGCGCCGAGCGTGCGCAGCGTGGCGAACTCCCGCATCCGCTGGGCGACCGTGATCGAGAGCGTGTTGAAGATGACGAAGGCGCCGACGAAGAGCGCGATCCCGGCGAACGAGAGCAGGAAGTAGCGGATGATCGTGGTGAAGGTGGCGATCTCGCTCGACTGCTCGTTCGCCTCCTCGACTCCCGTCCGCACCGTCACCTCGCTGCCGAGCTCCGCCTGGATCCGCTGCGTGAGCTGCTCGGGAGTGGTTCCCTCCGCGGCGGCGGCCTGGACGGCATCGAGCTGACCTTCCTTCTCGAGCAGCCGTTGGGCCGTCGGGATGTCGAAGATCGCGAAGGTGGCGCCGCCGATCGAGCTCAGCTCGCCGTACTTGGCGATCCCGACGATCTCGAACTCCTGCGGCAGGGCCGAGGGCCGCGACTCCGATTCGATCGCCGAGCTCGAGGTCCTCGTCGCCGGCGACGCCCTCGTCGATGGCCACCTCGGTGCCGCCCGCGGGCCAACGACCCTCGACGAGGTTGAGTGGATTGAAGCGGTCGTACTCGGGCTCGGTCTCGATCCCGAAGGCGAACGACGGCGCTCCGCCCGTGTCGATCGCCTCGCCGTCAGGCCGGAGCAGCTTGGTCTGGAAGTCCTGAACCCCGCCCGTTGCAACCTCGACTCCCTCGATCGCGCGGACTCGCGCGAGCGTCTCCTCCGGGATCGGGGGCGGCGGGGCTGACTCGCCTTCGAAGCCGAAGCCGGGATCCTTGCCGGTCACGACGGCGTCCGTGCCGGCGTACGAGTCGACGAAGATCGCGTCGAACGCCTTGTCGATCGTGTCGGTCAGGACGTACGCGCCGCTCATCATCGCGACGCCGAGGACGATCGCGAGCGCGGTGAGAACCGTCCTCAGCTTGCGGCCCGCCAGGCTCTTGAGCGCGAACCGGATCACCGAGCTGCGAGCTCCTCCATCGTCGAGAGCACCTCGTGCGGCTCCGAGCGGGGCAGGTCGCGGACGATCTCGCCGTCGGCGAGGAAGAGGATTCGGTCGGCGATCGCAGCCGCGCGCGCCTCATGCGTCACCATCACCGTCGTCTGTCCGTACGCATCGACCGAGTCGCGCATGAGCGTCAGGATCTCCGAGCCGGTCGCCGAGTCGAGGTTGCCGGTCGGCTCGTCGGCGAAGAGCACGGTAGGCCGCGAGACGAGCCCCCGCGCGATCGCGACGCGCTGCTGCTGGCCACCCGATAGCTCCGAGGGCCTGTGGGTGAGCCGGTCGGCGAGGCCGACCTTGTCGACGAGGCCGCGGAACCATTCGGGATCCACCTTCTCGCCGGCGATCGAGAGCGGAAGCAAGATGTTCTCCTCCGCGGTCAGCATCGGGAGCAGGTTGAAGAACTGGAAGACGAAGCCGATGTGTTGACGCCGCAGCTTGGTCAGGTCCGAGTCCTTCAGCGTCGTGATCTCGATCCCCGAGACCGAAACCGAGCCCGTGGTCGGTTTGTCGAGCCCCGCCAGGATGTGCATCAGCGTCGACTTGCCCGAGCCCGAGGGCCCCATCACGGCCGTCAGCTTCCCGTTGCCGACCTCGAGCGAGACGCCCCGAAGCGCGTCGACAGCCGTGTCGCCCTCGCCGTAGCGGCGCGTGACGTCTTCGGCGACGACGACCGCGCCTGCGCGCCCGTCCTCGCTCGGTTTCGTTCCGTCCTCCAATTCCGCCCTCCCCTCGTGTTGCTCGACCCTAGCCTGCCGACCCGCGTCGCTGTTGGCAGTGCGGCTACCCGCACCGTGGCCGGACCGCTCGAGCACCAGTCCGTTACTCGGCGTTCCCCAGACCGACGCGCTTTCCCGCCTCGGCGAGCACGTCGCCGAGGATCCCCGTCAGCTCGTCGAACTCGGCCGGGCCGGCGACGAGCGGCGGCGAGATCTGGATCACCGAGTCGCCGCGGTCGTCGGCACGGCAGATCAAGCCGCGGCGGAAGAGCTCGCCCGAGAGGAAGCCGCGGATGAGCGTCTCGGACTCCTCCGGGGAGAAGCCCGCTCGCGTCTCCTTGTCCTTCACGAGCTCGAGCGCGTAGAAGTAGCCCGCGCCGCGCACGTCGCCGACGATCGGCAGCTCGAGCAGTGTCTCGAGCGTCGCCCGGAACGCATCCTCGTTCCCGAGCACGTGCTCCATGATCCCCTCGCGCTTCATGATCTCGATGTTCTTGAGGGCGATCGCGGACATGACCGGATGGCCGCCGAACGTGATCCCGTGCGAGAACATCGCCCTCTCGTCGAGGAACGGCTCCATCACCCTGTCGGTCGCGAGCACCGCTCCGATCGCCGCATAGGAGGACGAGAGACCCTTCGCGCAGCAGATCAGATCGGGCCGGATGTCGTACCGCTCGGACGCGAACCAGTGGCCGACGCGGCCGAAGCCGGTGATCACCTCGTCGGCGGAGAGCAGGATGTCGTAGCGGTCGCAGAGCTCGCGCACGCCGCGCCAGTAGCCGGCGGGTGCGACGAAGGCGCCGCCCGCGTTCTGGACTGGCTCCATGTGGACGAGGCAGACCGTCTCGGGCCCCATCGCGAGGATCGTGTTCTCGAGGTCCTCGAGCAGGAAGGCCGTGAACTCCTCGTCGGTCTCCTCCGGCGGCCGGTGATAGCGGTTCGTGTTCCGGACGTGACGCACCTCGGGCACGAGCGGCTCGAAGGTCTCCTTGAGCGCCGGAATCCCGTTGATCGAGAGCGCGCCCATGGTCGTCCCGTGGTAGGCGACCTGGCGCGCGATCGCCTTGTACCTGCGGGGCGGCGGCGTGCCGACGCGCTCGTCGCGCCGCGTGTCGTCGGCCGGGACCCGCTTGCCGCCGCGCGCGAGGTAGTACTGCCGCGCGAGCTTCCACGCCGACTCGACCGCCTCCGAGCCGCCGGAGACGAAGAAGACGCGGTTGAGATCGCCGGGCGCCAGGGAGGCGAGCTCGGCGGCGAGCTCGATCGCGCGCGGGTGCGAGTACGACCAGTTCGTGTAGAAGGGCAGCTCGCGCATCTGCTCGAGGGCGGCCTGGCCGATCTCCTCGCCGAAGCTGTAGCCGAGGTTGACGGAGAAGAGACCGGCGAGCGCGTCCAGGTAGCGGTTGCCCTTCGAGTCCTCGAGGTAGCAGCCGTCGCCGCGGACGATGATCGGCACGTCCGCCTGCTCGTAGCCGCCCATGCGGGTGAAGTGCAGCCAGAGATGGTCGCGCGCTGCCTGCTGGAGATCGACGGTCGTCATGTGACTGGATCCTCCTCGACTCGAACGGCTCCTGCTGCGACTGCGGGATCGACCCGCTCGAGCCATTCGCCGCCGACGTCGTTCTGGTGCTTCGTGACCGCCACGCTCAGGCTCGTTCGCTCCTCTCCGCCGTGGAGCCCGGCAGCACCGGGCTCCACGATCGTATGGTGCGACTACCTATTCGCGGCGTTCGCACCGCACAGCCCCGGCGTGTCACAGGGCGAGTTGCCGGTGACCGTGACCTTGCGGTTGCCATTCGAGCCCTGCGAGAGCGTGAACCGGACCCAGGCCGTGTTGTTCGTGTAGTCCTGCTCCAGGAAGACCCGCTCGGCGTTGACGGTCGAGACCAGGAAGTAGTCCATCCCGTTCGGAACGGTGGTGAGGTCGACCTCCTGGCCGGACGTCGCCTGGTGATACTGGTCGACCCAGCCGGCCGAGATCCCCTGATGACCCTTGTAGCAGTCCCAGAAGAGGCGCTCGGAGGTCGGTGCGTTGCCCTCGAGCCGGTAGACGTCGATCAGGCAGAACGTCGTCTTGAGCGAGTTGCCGCCGACGACAGGCCCTGTCGGGCTGCCCTTGCGGACCTCGAACAGCGCAACGTCGCCCATGTGCCAGTGATTGTGAGCGGGATGGAACTCGAAGCGGCTCGTCGGGTACTCCTGAACGACCTCGTGGCAGGCCGTCACCTGCTTCGGCTGCTCGCCGCAGCGATAGAAGGCGTCGTTCGAACGGATCTCCTGGATCGCGGTCGTGAAGTCGGTCGCCTCCTCGAGGGGCGGGTCGGGTCGCATCCCCCACGGGCCGCCGGAGGCGTTCGCGATCCCGTTCGAGAACCGGAGCAGGTCGCGCTTCTGCTCGTTGACGAGGTTCAGGTGCTGCGGGACGACGGTTCGAAGATCGGGATAGAGCGAGCTCAGATCCGCGCCGCCTCCGCCACCACCTCCCGACTGCGCCGCGAGCCCGACCGCGACGATCGCGAGCGCACCGGCGAGAAACACATTCAGGACAATCGCGTTACGACGCATCGTTCCCCTTCTTTCGACTCAGTGTTTAGAGGGGGCGATTGTCAGCAGATGCGGCGGACGGTGGCAGGGCTTCTCGGCCCGCCCGGGGCGTTGCCAGACGACGCGGTCGCGCTCGGCGAGAACTAGCTCCTGGCGACCTCCGTCGGGATCCCGGTGATCTCGCCGGACGCGATCTGCTTGCCGATCTCCGCGACCGCGTCGAGGTCGGACTGCGGCACCTCGGCGCTCACCTTGCCGAGGCCAACGCCTCTCTCCTTTAGACCGAACCAGGCGTTCCTGCCGCCCTGCCAGACCCCGTCCTGAATCGACTTGATCGTCAGGAAGACGGCCGAGTCGACGCCCTTCTTCGCGCTCGTGAGGATGTGCTTGCCGAGCGAGGACTGGTCGGCGTCGACGCCGATTCCCCACCGCTTCCGCTCGCCGGCGGCGTTCAGCGCACCGAGGCCGCAACCGCCGGCGACCTGGAAGACGACACCGGAGCCGCCGGCGATCTGGTTCAGCGCGAGCTCCTTGCACTTGGCCTGGTCCTCCCAATCCTGCGAGTAGTCGACGACGGTCTTGATCGCCGGAGCCGCCTCCTTCGCACCGGCGAAATACCCTGCGATGAAACGGTCGACCGGCGGCTCCTTCATCCCGCCGACCGCGCTGATGACGTCTGCCCCGTCGCGCCGCTTCTCCTGCAGCGCCGCCAGATAGCCGACGAGGTAGCCGACCTCCTCCTCGCGGAAGAGGAGCCCCTGCACGTTCGCAGGCTTCCCGGGCACGAATGCCTGACTGACGTCGATGATCGCGAACTTGGTGTCGGGAAAGCGCTGCGCGACCTTGCCGATTGCGTCGCCCTGCGCGAAGCCGACGCCGATCACGAGGTCGTAGCCCTGCCGCGCGAGGGAGCTCATGTTCGGGATGTAGTCCGCCGCGGAGGCCGACTCGATCACGCGGCCCTCGACCGAGAGCTCCGCCTGCGCACGCTCGAGCCCCTTGAAGGCCAGCTCGTTGAAGCCGTTGTCGTCGAGCTGGCCCTTGTCGACGTTCAGGCCGACCCTCAGCGCCGGCGCAGGATCGACGCCTTCGCCGTTCTCGTCGCCGCCACCACCGCAGGCCGGCCACGAGGAGGCTCGCCAGCGCGAGCAGGAGGATCTGAGACCAGAGACGCAACATCGGCAGCGACCTTTCGCTAAGGTTTTAGACTGTGAGGCGGAAACCTCTCGGCGAGTCTACCACAGCACCTGTCCAGGTCGTCCTCGCCGTCGTGCTCCAGGTTCGCGCGCAGACGCTCCAGACCCTGCTCTGGCAACGAGCTCGCGATCCGTTCGCGACGGCCTGGGCGCTCCCGGGAGGCACGCTCGCGACCGGCGAGACGCTCGACGAGTCGATCCGCCGCCACCTCGCGATGAAGGTCGACGTCCGCGAGCTCGCCCACGCCGAGCAGCTCGGCACGTGGAGCGCCCCCTCGCGGAACCCGAGCCGCTGGGAGCTCGCCACCGCCTACATCGGGCTCGTGCCGGCGGGAATCGATCCCGAGCTTCCGGGCGACACCGCCTGGCATCCCGTCGACGGGCTTCCCCAGCTCGCCTTCGACCACGAGGAGCTCGTGCTCGCAGCACGCGAGCGCCTGCGCGCGAAGCTCTCGTACACGAACGTCGGCTTCGCGCTCGCCCCGCCGACGTTCACCCTTCCGGAGCTCCGAGACCTCTATGTCGCCGCACTCGGCTACGAGGTCTCGGCGACGAACCTGAAGCGGGTGCTGCTGCGGCGCGAGGTGCTCGAGCCGACCGGGGAGCGGCGCGATCCCGGGCGCGTCGGCGGCCGGCCGGCCGAGCTCTATCGATTCGGCTCGACGGAGCTCGAGATCACGGATCCGTTCGCGGCCCTCCGGCCTCCGGCGTAGGAGGGTTTACGCGATCAACGATTGCCGCAAGGCGGTCGCGACCGCCTCCGTGCGCGTGTCGGCGTCGAGCTTCGCCATCGCCTTGCGCACATGAGTCCGCACCGTCTCGGCGGAGATGAAGAGCTCCTTGCCGATCTCCTCGTTCGAGTTCCCGTCCGCGAGCAGCCGGAGCACGTCGCGCTCGCGCTGCGTCAGCTTGGCCATCTTCTCGGTTGCGGCCGAGCTCGAGAGCACCCCGGCGAGCACCGGATCGACGTACGTGCGTCCGGCCGCGACCAGCTCGACCGCGCGAACGACCTCCGCAAGAGGCGCCTCCTTCAGCACGAAGCCGCGTGCCCCGGCATCGAGCGCCTCGGTGAGCAGAGCGCGGTCGCCGAAGGCCGTGTAGAGGATGACCGACGTCTCCGGGGCGGTGCGCGCGATCTGGCGCGCGATCTCGATCCCGGACAGCCCCGGCATCCTGAGATCGAGCAGAGCAACCTGCGGGCGGGTCTGTTCCAGCTTCGTCACCGCCTCGCGCCCGTCACGCGCGCGGCCCGCGATCTCGATCCCGTGCTCGGCCAGAACGTCCGCGACAGCCTCGACGACGGCGGGATGGTCGTCGGCGACGAGGCAGGTGATCGGGCGTGCTTCGGTCAAGATCGACGTAGCGACTGGTCACAGAGCTCGTCGGCGCGACGACCGCTCAGGCTCCGTCACTCCTGGGACTGTCGTACGATCCGCGAGTCGAGGAGGGCATTGAGTCTGGTGCGAACGGATTTGCGGTCCTTCCACCCCGTCGAAGCTGCGCGAACCCCTGCGCAGGGATCATAGAGCGGTGGCAACCGACGGGGTGAAGCCGGCACCCGAGGCAGCTCAGCTGGCCACGCTCGGACGCCTCATGCGCGGAGCGCTCCACGAGCTCGCGAACCCCATTCTCGCTCTGCTCGGGAACGCCGAGCTCGCTGCGGCCGAAGCAGAGCCGGGCACGAAGCTCCACGAGCGGCTGGAGACGATCCAGCAGACGGGGCTCGAGATCTCGGAGATCGTCCGAGCCCTGCAGGCCTACATCCGCGCCCAAGACGCCCCGGTTGGCCAGGTCGGCTTGGCCGAATCCGCGTCCGCTGCTGTCGCGCTCCTCCGCCGCGTGAGCTCCACCCGGGACGTCGAGCTGTCCGTTCGCGCCGCGGCGCAGCCGCAGGTGCTGGCCCAACCCGGGAGCATTCTTCGCTCGCTCGTCGAGCTCGTCCTCGACCGGCTCGCGATCGCAGAGCGCGGCGAGACGATCGAGCTCGTCGTCACCGAGCGGGACGGCGCGGCGATCGCAGCCGTCGAAGGCGGAGGCACGCTCAGGCTGGATGCGGTGGCTGTGACGGAATGACGATCCGGGTGCTGGTCGTCGACGACGAGGAACAGGTGCGCGAGCTGGCCGCGCGGGTGCTCGAGCGAGCCGGCTATGCCGTTCGCTCCGTCGCCTCTGCGGCCCAGGCGCTCGAGGTGATCTCCGCAGAGTCGATCGACCTCGTCGTCAGCGACGTCGTGATGCCCGGTCTCTCCGGCATCGACCTGCTGACCGAGCTGCGGAAGCGGCAACTGTCGGTGCCAGTGGTCCTGACGACCGGCGGCTCCGCGGACCCCGAGCGAACCGCCGAGGCGCTCGAGCTCGACGCCTGCTCCGTCGTGCACAAGCCGTACACGCACTTGGAGCTGACGACGGCGGTCGCCGCCGCACTTGCCTCGCCGTCCTAGCGGCCCAACCGTTCGCCGCCCGGGTCGTAGAGCGGCTCGACAGCGACCTCGGCGGCAACCCAGTCGCCGAAGACCTCCACCTCGACCTCTGTCCCTGGAGCGCTCCAGCTCGCCGGCAGGTAGGCGTACGCGATCGAGCGCTCGACGGTGTAGCCATAGCCGCCGCTCGTCACCCGGCCCACGAGCGCGCCCTCGACTCGGACCGGCTCCGAGCCCAGCGCGACGGCTCGAGAATCGGCGAGCGTGAGGCAGCAGAGGCGGCGCTCCGGCTCGGTCGCCGCCTCGAGGGCGTCCCGGCCGAGGAAGTCCCTGTCGAGCTTGACCGCGAAGCCGAGACCCGCCTCGTAGGGCGTGTCCACGGGGGTGATGTCCGAACCCCAGACGCGGTAGCCCTTTTCCAGCCGCAGCGAGTCGATCGCGCGGTAGCCGCCCGCGACGAGCCCGTGCTCGCGACCCGCTTCCCAGATCGTGTCCCAGAGCACCAGCCCGAGCTCGACGGGACAGTAGAGCTCCCAACCGAGCTCGCCGACGTATGTGACGCGGAGCGCGAGGCACGGCACCCGACCGACCGCCAGCTCTCCGGCGCGCAGGTACGGGAAGTCGAGCGCGTTGCCCGTCGTGAGCGGCGCCAGGATCGCCCGTGCCGCCGGTCCCCACAGGCCGAGGCAGGCGTAGGCCGAGGTGACGTCGTCGAGTCGCACGCTGCCGTCGTCAGGCGCGTGCTGGCGGATCCAGGCGAGGTCGTGGCGACCGAAGGCCGTTCCCGTGACGATTCGGAAGCGATCCTCGCCGAGTCGGGTGACCGTGAAGTCGCACTCGATTCCGCCGCGTGCGTTCAGCATCTGCGTGTACGTGATCGCGCCGACGTCCCGGACGACGCGGTTGGCGCAGAGGCGCTCGAGCAGCGCCGCCGCGCCCTCGCCGGAAACCTCGAGCTTGGCGAACGAGGTCTCGTCGAAGAGAGCCGCCGCCTCGCGGCAGGCGCGGTGCTCGGTGCCGATCGCCGGCGACCAGTGTCTCCCGGCCCAGCCGCGCGGGCGCAGGCTCTCGTTACCCACGGGCGCATTCGACTCGAACCAGTTCGCGCGCTCCCAGCCCGATTTCTCGCCGAACGCGGCTCCGAGCTCCTGCAGCCGGCCATACGCCGGAGAAACCCGAAGCGGCCGCCCCGCGCGTCGCTCGTGTCCGGGGTACTTGACGTCGTAGTAGGTCGAGTAGATCTCCTTCGTCCGGGCCAGCGTGTACTCGCGGCTCCTGTACGCAGCTGCCGAAGCGGCGCGAGTCCATTTGCCAGACGTCGAGGCTCGGCGTTCCCTCGACGATCCACTCGGCGACGAGCTTCCCCATCCCGCCGGCGCCCGCGAGCCCGTGCGCGCAGAAGCCCGCCGCGACCCAGAAACCACGGACGTCGCTCGGGCCGAGGATGAACTCGCCGTCCGGAGTGAACGCCTCGGGCCCGTTGATCAGCTTCACGACCTCCAGCTCCTCGAGCGACGGCACCCTCCGGATCGCGTTCTCGAGCAGCGGCTCGAAGCGCTGCCAGTCCTCGTCCAGCAGCTTGCCGTTGAAATCGGCCGGGATCCCGTCGAGCGACCACGGCAGAGGGTCGCGCTCGTAGCCGCCCATGATCAGGCCGCCCGACTCCGGTCGGAAGTAGACGAGCAGCGAGGGATCGCGCATCGTCGGCAGGTCGTGCGAGAGCCCGCTCGGCCGCGTGATCAGGTACTCGTGCGCCATCGGCACGATCGGGACGTTCACGCCGGCAAGCGCGCCGAGCTCCTGCGCGAACATCCCGCCAGCATTGACGACGATCTCCGTCTCGATGTCGCCCTTGTCGGTGACGACGCCCGCAACCCGGCCGTTCCGGACGGTGATCGACTGGAGGCGGGTATGGGTCTGCACTTCCCCACCCCGCCGTCGGGCGCCTTCGGCGAGCGCGAGGGTGAGCTGCGAGGGGTCGATGTAGCCGTCGGTCGGGAGATAGGCGGCGCCGAGGACGCCCTCGATCGACATCGGCGGGAAGAGCTCCTGCGCCTCTGCCGCGGAGATCAGCTCGAGCGGCAGCCCGAACGTCTTCGCCCAGCCGGACTGGCGAGCGATCTCCTCCATCCTCTCCGGCGACGATGCGAGCCGCAGCGAGCCGACCTCGCGCCAGCCGGTCTCGAGCCCGACCTCGGTCGCCAGCTCGCGATAGAGCGCGACGGAGCTCATCATCATCGAGGTCAGCGAGAGCGAGCTGCGAAGCTGCCCGACGAGCCCCGCGGAGTGGAACGTCGAGCCCGAGGTGAGATCCGCGCGCTCGACGAGAACGACGTCGTCCCAGCCGAGCCGCGTCGAGCCAGTAGAGGATCGAGCAGCCGCCGACCCCGCCACCAATTACGACCGCCCGTGCGCGCGTCTTCATCTACCCGAGCGCCCGGCGGAAAGCGGGATCCTCGACGGTCCGCTCGAGCCGCTCGAAGTGGCGCTGCGCGTACCCCGCGAAGTCGAACTCGAGCTCGGACACGGCCTGCTGGAGCACACCCCACATCGCCTCGCGGAAGTCCGACATGAAGCGCATCAGGCGGAGGTTGCGCTCGTCGTCGGCTCGCACCTCGCCGAAGTAGGCGCCCAGCAGCTCCTCGACCGCCGCGTCCTCGAGCTCGTGGTTGCTCGCGAAGTTGGCGAGGTCGAAGAAGACGTCGCCCATCCCCGCGTACTCCCAGTCGACGATCCGGATCCGGCTGCCGTCGTCGACGAGGTTCGCGTTCAGGAGATCGTTGTGACACGCGCGCTCGGCGACGGGCCCTCGCGCGCGTTTGATCTCGTCTGCGATCTGGCTGGCGTGCTCGTAGGCCGCTGGGGTAGGGATCCCGTGCGCCACCGCGCGCTCTCGATAGACCTCGACGACGCGGAACGCGTCGAATCGGGACGGGATGGGTTGCCCCGTATGGACGGCGCGAAGCGACTGCGCGACCCGCCCGAGCGCGTCCGGAGACCCCATCGTCTCGGCCGGCATGCGCGTCCCTTCGATGAACCGGGTCACGAGGTAGCCCTCGGGCTCGACGAGCTCGATCACCTCCGGCCCCACCCCGACCGCGGCGGCCGCCAGCGATGCCTCGTACTCGGCGCGCCGGTCGATCCCGAGCAGGTTCGTGTCGCGACCGGCGATCCGCAGCACGTACGTCCCGTCGTCGAGCGTCGACCTTGAAGTTGTGGTTCGTGATCCCGCCGCCGAGCACCTCGA